>NZ_CYGY02000023.1 GCF_900007165.1 Paraburkholderia piptadeniae | reverse complement strand
CGCTGGGCGCCGATCACCGCCTGATCGCCGGCGTGCACTCCCCGGGGTGCCATGGCCGGGCGCTTACGATCGACCTGACGTCGGCAATTGTGCACGGTCGCGAGGGCATCGGCAATCGTTGTGGCTGCAGCGTGGCCTGCGTGGGAAATAGGATAACCACCGCTGTCGAATTCCGATCCCGACGGTAAATTTACGTGTGATTCGGCCGCATCTCCTGATTTCGCATGCCGATCAAACCATGTCCGAAAACCTACAATCCAGTGCGTCGCAGGGTGCAACAGGAGACTGAATAGAGTCAAACATTTACCCGGCCACCAAACGCAAGCATCTATTTGATATGCGTTGCGACAGCTCCAATGATAGAACCAGTAAGGCCCCCCACCGCGCTCGCAAGTGCCAGCCACCAGCGCCTGTCCTTCTGGTGTTCAAGCGCCCGTGAATGAAGATTCACCGCCGTGTCAACGAGCATTTTTATGTCTGTCGCGGACAGGGGCACGCGGGAAATCCGTGCGTACGATTGCGGATTCGCGTGAATCTTTTCATCGTATTCCTCGTTCGACAGCACTCGGTGTTCATCGACGTCGAATCGCTTTGGAAATTGACGCCGCCATACTAAAGAGGCTCGAACACGTGCGGAATCGAGCCTGAAAAATTCCGGATGCTCCAGGAACACCTTTTTCCATTTATCGGCTTGACTCTGATCAGCGGAGATTCGATCAGCCCAATCGGCGAAATCCAACTTGTAAAATTTGTACGTAGCCATTGCCTGGATTGCTGCGATAACGTCACCTAGCCTGTTCGGATCTGCTAAATACGGCGATGGAGGTTGGGATGATCTTCCCCGGAATGTGCCCATTGCTTCTTTGTCCATAGATAGGATGTTGGTTAATCGGCAGGAGCTTGCGGCCGACAGAACTTGATATCGCCGATGAGATCGCCGGGGCGACAGAGGCGACGGCAGAACCCTAGATAACGGGAGCGTCGGAACAGTCGAAATCGTCCGAACACGTTTCTTCCTGCAACGGCTCACCACGGATAAAAAAATACTTCCGCAAGACCACCTCCAACGCGTGGAGTTTTCAGGTCACCACTATTGCCTCATGGTTGATAATCGCGTTTCTCATTCACAATTTTACTGTCAATTTATGAATCTCGAGGGAAGGACGGTCTGGCAGCAGGCCGCGGGTGATACTAATAGAAACTACGTCAACATTTGCCTTGAGTGGGACGTCATTCTCAACGGGCCGGGATATGCTGGAGCGATGCCACACGCCGTCGAAAAATTAAGAGCTGATGGTTGGACGCCAAGGAAGATTACAGACCTGAAGCGATTCTCGAGCGTCATGGCCCCGGGCGATATCGTGGTCCTTCGTCTTGGAACGAACGAGGTACACGGTGTAGGCGAGATCACGGGCCCGTACGAATGGCACGATAAGTTTGGAGATATTGATGGTTGGGATCTCCAACATGTTCGCCGGGTGAAATGGCTCTGGAGACCAGAACGCGGACCTAAGCGATTCGATGCTTATGCGATGAACCTGGGCGACACGACCCAGCGTCTTTCGAATGGACCCGTGATCGATTGGCTCCGAACGCTTGAGCTTTCGCCTGGATGTGAGACCACACTGACAGTCGCGGTTCTGCCTCCACACGAAGAAACGGAGATCTCGCTTCATGCCATTTCCTCGTTCCTGTTCGACCATGGCGTTGCAAGCTCATCGATCACGAGCTTACTGAATGAAATTGGCGAGCTAACGCGGATTGGAAGATGGTACAAGCGCGCCCAGAAGCCTTCAGAACATGAGACTGTGGCTTATCTTGTTGTGCCGCTACTGAGAGCACTTGGCTGGACGCCGCAGCGTATGGCGGTCGAGTGGAATCGTGTTGACCTTGCACTTTTCGATCGCTTGCCTCGTAACGACGGGAATCTTTGTGCTGTTGTCGAGGCAAAGAAGATGGATGATTCCTGCCTCACAGCTATGTCCCAAGCGCTTCGGTATGGGGAGACAAGAGCTGGCTGCCATCGCTTGATTGTGTCTGATGGACTTCGCTACGGTGTTTACACGCGTTCAGGCGAGGGCGCGTTCAAGCTCTACGCCTACTTCAACCTGATACGGCTGCGGAAAGACTATCCGGTGTACCGATGCAAAGGCGCCTGCGAGGCCCTGCTTGCCTTGGCGCCGGAGTGGAAGCCGGGTGCCGAACTCAGCATGGCCGAGCCGGTCGAACAAGCCGCCTAGTCGAGGGGTGCAGCGCGCCCGAGCGCTTTTCTCTTGCTTATCGTTGTTGAAAGCCGAACGTTCCTGGTGATGTCGGGCCAATCCAAGGCTGCACGAGATGGAGTTTTCCGCTCAGCACAGGCGCTCAGGACGCAAAGGAGGCGAGAATGATGCGCTTGCGCACCGAGACTGCATGCTACTCGCAGAGAATGCGCTTTTGGCGGGCCTGCGGACGCAGAGGGGTGCGACGCTTACGCTGACAGCGCAGGCGCCGAGAATGCCTCCAGCGCGGCGTGGTGACGGCGACTTAGTCAGGAGGGGACGGCACGGTCCACGCGAAAGCATAGCCGCTGCAATTGATTGCAGGATTACTACGGATGCTTCTCGAGACAAAACGAGCTGATACGCTTCGGACTATTCGGTGGGCGTGTTTTGGGTGAATAGAGATGAATGAACGAGCATCATTCGGCTATTCGGCTTACCGGCATTACCAGTGTAGATCTCTCGTCTCGCCGAAATTTTTGGGATGTTCACGCCTACTGTAATGACAGCGACCGCTGCGCCGCCGTGCCATTGGCCTGCATCATCGGTCTAGTTGCAATCAATTGCAATTGCGAAGGCATCGCTTCGATCGGCAAATCATCTGAGTTCCCAGACATGAGTGAGGCAATCAGGAACGGTCTTCAGCCGGTGGCATGGTGAAAGGCGACGACCGCGAGTCCCGCGTCTCGCGCTGTGCGGGGCGGCGGGCTAAAGCGCCGATAGAGACTTGGCGAACGGGGATTCTGGGTTGCCCGATTGCAGGGCGCGCCATATCGCCAACAGGCCGGGCTTGTTGGCGATGGCCCAGGCGGACACTGCCTTGTCATACTTTTGATCGAGGGTTCCCTCCAGCCTTTCGCCGGTATCCACCGCATAAACCGCCGCGTGACTATGCGGTCCGAAGTCCACGTGAAAATGTGGCCGCGAATGCCCTGGCTCCTGATACATCTTGATCTTGATTTGCTGTTTCTTCGTCAGTAACTTATGGAGGACACCCGCCTCCTTGGGCGGTATGGCGGATACGTAATCCACTGCGGACATTAGATCACGAAGCGATGCAAGATCCTCGTCACTTATCTGTGGACGGCCGAACCTGGCGCGTAGAACGGCGATAAGATGTCTTATCCTGTCCATTGATGGGCTCCCAAGGTTTGCAGCGTCCGTCGATGCATGGTTAGCTACGTACCGCACGATAATGTCAATCTTTTCGCAAATGCGCTTTCAGATCAGCGATGGACATGACATCTTTGTTGGAATGGAGCATTGCGTGGCAATTCGGGCAGACTGGTCGAAGGTCGGCAATGGGGTCGACGTTGTACTCTTTGCGAATTTCTGTCAGTGGCACAATATGATGCACATGAATGAAACCTTCGCCTAAAGGGCCATACCGTAATGCAAATCGAACCCGCATACGGAACAAACGGGTCCATAGTGTCGGATACAGGCTTCACGTGCCCGCGTGTTTCGCTCGAATCGGTTCACAGTCGAGTTAATTACCGCACCCTCGATACAGTCCTTGGCGTCCTTTATTTCGTCAGAATAACGATGCAGTGAGTCTTCTAAACCAAGGCGTTATGGTATGTCAATCTCAATTTCGCCGAGTGCCTCGTTCTTCGAGGCACCCCTGATGACTTGTTCGGCCGACTTGATTTCAGCGGCTTTTACGGGTTGCCCCTTGGGCTTCCCTTCAAGTCGGTCGTGGACTTTCGGCAAACCTTTTTCGGTTAGCGTAAATCCCCCTTCCATTGCGCTCTTTCTGAGCCAGTCATTGGCGGTCCAATAGGCGACAGCGCGCTTTCGCAACAGAAATCGAAGAACGTCGGCGCGCATCGGCGAATCCTTCCGAAGCTCTTCAGGACTGTCGAGTCCCTGCGAAAACATGAATGAGGCAATCGTGTGGGCAAGGAGCCATTTGCCTGTCAGTTCAGATTTCGGTCGGTAGATAACCATCGCATTCCTCCTGGAGGCTAGTGGTATCGCGTACGCCTTTTAGATACCCTGAACGGCCTGGGTGTGTCAGCACCACGGCGCAGCACTCAGCGCTCCAGTTAGACCGTCACGCACCTACCGTCGCGAGCCTCCTTCCCCGCTGCAACGTCAATCATCTCGCCGACAGTGGTTCGGAACTCACAGCAGATCGCACGGTCTCGGCATAGATCAGCTCATCGATGAAAGCGTGAATCTTAAGCCGTTCCTGCTCTTTTTCGGCTTGTCGGTAGTCGTACCCTTTGAGGTCGTTCAATAGCCGATAGGTACTACGCAAGCGGTCCAGAACAATGCGTTCTTCAGCCTTCCTGTCACCCGATTCCTTGTACTTCATAAGCACGGGCAGTCCCTTGCTTTGCAAGTAGCGCACGGCCTCACCGACCTTGAAGTCGGTCGACGCGGAAAAATTGGCGGTAACATAGTCACCAATTCGGCCCACATGCTTTGAACTCTCGCCCACGTAGAACGGAACTGCCTCATTTTCACTTCCCGGGACGTAGAGGAGCACGTACACAATGCTTCCCCGATCGGGAAACCGCATGACATCAAACTCGCTAAGATCGACCTTCATGCCATACCTCCTCGGTTTGAGGGATTTCATTCATGACTTGGCAGCCGTTGGAAACACGGAACCCGTTTCGCGAGCCCTGCGTAACGGACCGTCAATAGGAATTCGTCGCCGCCTACGCCAGCCTTAGAGGATTTTCGTCGCGACAAAACAGTCACCTCTGTGCGCCGGCCAACCAAAATACTGAAGTGTCAAATGCGCCGAGAACTTCCAACGTGCGTAACTCGACTTCCATATTGTTCCGGTAGTCCAATCACCATGGCGCTTATTTCCAAAGCTGGCAGCACATGATCGATGTTCTCAACGGGCAGGCGGAAATGGTATTCGCGGCAAAGCGACTGATGAGGTAACAAAGCTGGCTGTTGGGATTGCTGGTGTCACGCTCATCATTGCTTGCTACACTGACTGGGGCATGTGCTGCAATTGATTGCAGGACGTCTAGGGATACGCGAATATGAGAACGTTGTGGGCGAGAACGAATCGTTCAATCTGGCGGTTCGTGTATTCCAACGGCGGGCGTCAGAGGCACATTCCTACGAACGTTCACGCTTCGACGTGGGCAAAGGCGTTTCCTGTGCCGAGCATTCCAGGGTATCCAAGAACCGTCGGTCGTATGCCTCATCGACATGATTGTTGTTCCACAATCCCGACTCGCGAACCCGTTCCCGATCAGCGTGGCGTCCCAGCCACTGGGCCGAGGACGCGTCTAGTGCGTCTCGCCGGTAGTTGCTGAGAAGAGCTATGCTGTTGCGCTCTATAACGCCACGGAGACTCTCGGGGCCAGGCGGATCCGGCACAGGGACGAATAGAAAGGGCATCGATTTGATATATACGGTAACAGCGCATTCGAGCGGCTTCTCCATCGCTTTTACAGCGCTACCCGTTATCCCCATCAGCGCTGCGGCCTCGCGGTGATCCTTGACTCCCCACGAGGCCGGCTCGGCAAGACCCTCGCGTTTCTTGAGCGCCGATCCGATTAGCAAGCGGAATATGGAACTGCGGTGGTTGCCCGAGCCGTCGCGAACAATGCCGCGATGCTGGGCCAAACGCTTCCGGAGCGTCGCGCTCGATTGCCTGAGCGCGTGCGTGCCCACCCGGACGACTCGCAAGCCTTCGCCGGAGTCGGTGCGCTGTTCTCCCTTTTCGAAGAAAAAGTAAACGCCGTGAGTGGGCCAGCCCGGCCTGTTCACGGGATTCGTGAAGCCGCAGCTTACCGCCGAGACGGGTCTCGACCTGAGCGAGGATCGCGTAGAATCGCCGCAAATCGTCAAGCCTCTCCATTTGCGTCCTTCAGCCAATGCAGTTGTTGGCCTCTGCTCAATCCTTCCATCGGTACCTCGACCGTGCGCGCCCGGCTTAGCAGATAGTCCGTCAGGAATTCACGGTAGCGGACTCAGCCAGGATGACGATACGATCCGCAGCCGGGACAGCCGCCTGCATCTGGCTGATGACCTTGCTGGACCAGGCTCGACGGTCTCCAACATTCATCCTGTTGAGCGCCTTCTCGTAAGGGGCGATCACCTTCCCGGGTTCGAGCAACCCGTACTGGGCTGAAAGAATGTACCACGATGGTCCGAACGACTCGGCGTAGGCTCTGGCTTTCCGGAACCAGTCCGAGGTGTAAAGCGATTTGGCCGGGCACGGCGCGTCCCGCTTTTGTTTGACACAGGAAACGAGAACTACCGTTTTCATAGACGCCTCCGTGGTTCGAACGGTTACTTGGCCTGACGCCAAAGCCGATCATCAGCCAGACCCGCGGGAGTGAGTCACTCCGGTCGCGTTGTTCCCTGATCGACGACGTTGATGGCGCATCCGAATGGCGATTCGTTGCGAGCGTCGAATGGACGGTGCACCACAAAAACGTATCGGCGCCCGACCATGGGCCGCCACAGCACCGCGTGCAATCAATTGAAATCGCTCCTCAGACGCGAGTGATGCGACATGGGGCAGCCGTCGACCCTTGAGCGGCCGGTCGTCGAGCATTACTCGTGCGTATGACCGCATCTTGATAGTCGTCACAGGTGAACAATTATCTTGCCATGTCGCCTTCTTGGGGAGAATAATTTCGTGCATTATCCCTGCAATAACCTGACGTGCTTGGATTTAGTAACTGTTAGCCACCTCTATGACAAGCTGCGCCTATTGCCAAGAAGAGCGCCCGCTTACACGGGAACACATAATTCCGGCATTTATATACGACTTCCAGAAGCAACTGGAAGGTTCCGTCACCGGTTGGAACGAGGTAGCACAACGCATGGTCGGTGGCGAGGGAAAAATCAAAGACGTTTGCGAAGACTGTAACAATCGGGTTTTGAGTGAACTCGACTCATATGGCAAGCGTTTGCTGACCGATTCGGGTCTTTTTGTTCAAAACTACACGAGGCAAGACCTAACATTGCAGTACGATTACTCACTGTTGCTTCGCTGGCTCCTCAAGATTTCGTTCAACTCATCGCGAACAGACGGAGCTCATAGCCATCTCTTCGAACGTTATATTCCATTCATTCGAGGATTGGCGTCCCCACCTTCGCGCTTCCAAGTGGCGCCCCTCGTATATCTGGCGCGTCCAGAGGTTGTTGGGTTCTCACAGATCGGCGCAGATTCCTTTGCTCGTCTGTCTCAGGGGGCGTCTCGGCTAAACCCTTTCATCGTTCGGATTTGCTACGGCGCAGTTCCCGGAGAACAGGACTACGTTCTCCGGCTGAACATTTTCGGGCCAGCGGTTTTCTACCTTCTAATTTTCCGTGAAGGCATCTTACCAGGCCACGCCGCTTCCGCAATTCGTCGTCTGACAAAGTTGATGCCAGGCATTGCTGAATTGAGCCCTAAGCGGAAATTGGTGGAGGTCCACTCAGGCCAGAAGACTTGGCTCGATCTATATGAGCATCAAGTTGCCCGCACAAGCGCACTCAACCAAGGCGGTTAAGCATTCTATGAGTCGCCTATCTCCGGCCTGAGTCCTTCTGCGTCGCTCATGCAAAAGGTTGGATGGAGTTCGCCGTTTCAAAATCGATGGCGACGTGGAGGAGGAACGGCGCGTCAACAGGTATGGACGAGGCACAGCATCAGCTGTGTGCGGAGCACATCGAAGGGGGAGAGCGATGCAATATTACTTCCTGCACGCAATCGTTATCGCGATAGGTTGCCGTGCGGTGCTTTCCAGTGTGTTCGATGTCAATTCGCGCGAGGTGTGCCACCTGTCCGGCGGATAGGTGAACTGCAAGCCCTCCGCGGCAAACCAGCCGTCGTAGCGTGAACGCGCGGCCGGTTGACGGCGGTCGACGCAGTCTCAGAATCGCTATCAATTCATGTGAGCGCACATCCACGCGGATGTTCGATGGGCGGCCGATTCTGCACCCAGACGGCGGTTCGCTGCAAGCGTCGAATGGGCGGTGCAACACGAAAACGTATTGGCGTCCTACCGTGGGGCACAGCGCCGTGCAATCAATTGCAATCGCTCCTCAGACGCGAGCTATGCGGCATGGGGCAGCAATCGGCCACGGCAAGCTTCAGACGTACACCGGTGCGTTCGGATGGAGATTCAATCGTCGCCTACCGCCAAACAGCGGCCCCTTATCTTAGTCGAGTAGTCGGCGCGCAGACCCGGGCTCCAGCTCCGATCTGCGTCTTACCCCCAAGAAGATCACGCGGCGGCTGCCGCAGCGTCCTCCGGCCGACTTCTATACTCTTCAGGAACTTGAAAGTGTGCCCCGAAACGGTTGATCTGCGGACCTAGCGATTCCCAACACCTGCCCACGATTCGCTCAAAGCTGTCGACAGGTACATGCTTCAGCAGTTTGAGGTATCGGTTTAGAACCCCCAAGTCGAGGAGGTTACTACCTAGTCTCTTGTCGATAAAATGCGTCATAAAGTACAGTAAATGCTTGCCGCTAAGGTGGTCGTCAGGCGACGTGAAGGCTATCCGGCGCCCGCCAACTGGAATTTCAAACGCCGCATCGAGTTGTTCCTGCAAGATATCAGTGTCCTGAAGATGCGGGTGATTATCTTCGCATGCAGCGAGAAATTTTTCCTTGTACGCGTCGAACCACTCATCCGCAACGCCAGAAATATCGCTGTCCACCATTTCGGCTGCAGAAATTTTTGTGGTTGAAATGCTGAGTCTTTCCCGCCTCGCCACCAAAAAATACCGCGTTACGCTTGTATACCTATCGATTAGCCGAGTATGAAATTGGCCATAGTCACGAACCTTCTCTTCAGCTTCACCGTAAGTGATTGGTGGATCAAGATGCTCAATGGCCGTGTTCAGTAAGGCACTCAAGTTGATCATATAGTTCTCGAAACAATGTTTCTCAAAGTAGATCAAGTCATTAATATCGACAATGTCACCGAGCAAGTCGCCATAGTCTAGGTCAATAATGCCGATGCGCGGGACGCCGAGCACATTTTCCGACCTGATCTTCTTGATAACTTGACTACAACCGCCAAGGCAAAGAACTTGCACCCGCTTGATGGACGGGAACAGCATGCGTACAAATCGGTCGTAGAGTGGTTCCTGGCCAGCGTCCTCAAAATAAAAAAAGCAATCTGTGGTCGCTTTGAGTAGGATGTCACGCCCATAAAGGGCCGCCTCACTGTATTGCGGCACGGCTCGCACGCCCTTTTTGCTCACAGATCAGCCTCCGGGCCGTCCTGATATTGGGGCTCCAGGACAACCACCTTGTCCGGGGCACGTCCAACGATTTCAGGCGTGTGGGTCGCCAGAACAATCTGGCATCCGGCGGGTTTCACTGCGTTAAGCCCATCGGCCAGCTGCTGCTGCCACGCTAGGTGAAGTGAAAGCTCGGGCTCGTCAATGACAAAAATACCTGGCGACTTTGTGAGAAAGCAAAGGTAGGTGAGCGCGATTAAAATCTGCCGCTCCCCCGACGACAGTGTTTTTATCGAACGTAGTTTTTCTTCCGAGTGGTCCTGATTGGACCCGGTGTCCTGCTTCACTAGCGCGAAGCCTAAGGTATTGGTGCGATTATCGAAGGCGAGTCGCTTGCCACTGTCCGCCATAAACAAATTCAGCGTCTTGAGGTATATCTTTATCTTGGCGTACGCCTCTTCAGTGCGACGACGCTCTGTATTGAATATGTTTAACAGTTCGCTGACGCGCGTTTGCCGACTGATGAGCAAAGCCTCGAGCAGATTAATCTTCTCATTGTTAACCTCTTTCGCGCCAATACTTACTGACCTAAAAATATCAAGCAATACCTTCGTGTCGGCAAAATATTTATCGACAGTTCCCTCGAACTCAGGATCCTTCGGCCGTATTGGAGACGTCTTTACTCGAACTTGCAGGCGGCTGAGATTCTTTTCAAGATCGGCCACAGAGACATTTTTTGCATTGGACAAGAAGAGGTCGTCCGAAAACGAGAGTGACATGATCTTCTCATACGACGTGGTCCGTATTTTCTCCAGCCGGTCTTTGTATTCGGTGTACAGGCGGGTGGTTATGCGAAGCACCACATCTATAGGGTCCTCCACTCGCTGCCCGCGCCGCGTTACACTCGCTTTCACGCCACTATCTTCAATTGACACTCCCCCGGAGGAGTCAGACGCGGACAAAGTTCTATCGACACGCAGAAACGTCAGGGGCAGCGCAGCCATGGCGTCTTTTACAAGTCCACTTTGTTCGAAACCCATTGGCCTCATAAAAGGCCCAAGCTGATGAGCACCTAACGCGATTTCAGAAGGGGAGCGCAAGAACGAATGTTGTACTGACATCGAAGACAGGATGTCTGCCGTCGACGGCGTTCCGAAAATTCGAGTCTCGTACATCGGCTCGCCGTCTCGGCCAAGCGCAACCAGAATACCTCCGTCATTGTCGCGGTCCAGCGTCAACCGAGAGCGCTTGCCGTCGGACAGTAAGAAAAGAAGCGAGGCGGATTCGAACTGTGTATCGAGCAATCGCGCGACATCGAAACGAAGCATGTCAGACATCATCGTAAGGATGCTGGTCTTTCCCGATCCATTCATCCCCACAATGACGGTCAGATCGTCGTTAAAATCGACCCGGGCGTCGATAAGTCCGTGCAAACCCCTGACATGAAATTGTTGAATAGGCATATTGTGCGCGCAATATTAGTAGCGTTGTATTTGGCTCGATAATGTACACGAACTCGCCCTCTTTCGAACGTCTTCTTTGATCTAGTCAGCCTGTTGCATTTCCAGAAGGCGGCCGCTAAACCGAGCTGACAACAATAGAATGCTTATGGCTGCATCGCCGACAATCGGTCTGCAGGCACGATTGACCTGACGACCGCTTGCACTCACAAGGCGTCAATTACAGGTCGGGATGTGCCGAGACCGAGATGGGTCCGACAACAGGAATTCGCCGTACTCGACGGCGGATGGTCTAGAGCGAACTCCAACAAGAAGCGGGCGGCAAGTGCAACGTCTGTGGCAATCGTCGACAGCGCACAGTGACCGCAGTGCCGTTGTCCTGAACCCTCTGGGTGCCTCCTCCCGATTGCAATCGATTGCAATCGGAGCTGACAACGCTTCGACGTGCGTTGCGGATTGCGCCATCAAGTTCCTAAATTCATTCAGAATATCGGGATACTTCAAACTGGTCTCTCGTGCCGAGGCTATTGGTGATATTTGTGCACGCACACTCTTCTGCCGAAGTCAAAGCACATTGATGATTAGCCCACGATCGTTTGCAATTGATTGCAAGACAACTTCGGATACGAAGGTAGGGAAGCGCACAGCCGCCTCGGATGGCAAATCGTGCCATCACAAATACGTTCGAGCTGGAGCAGCTTCACGTCGTCGTCAGCGCGGCATTGACCATGGAGCAGCGTCGACGCGATGTCTTCGAGGGTGGCAGGCGATCCGTGAAGAAACCGGGCGGTGCGCCGTTTGCTTGACGATCACGCAAGCGAATAAAGTTGGAGACGCTCAGTGCAATTGATTGCAATGGAGACTGTCCGGGCGGGCGTCAATCGTCAATTCACCGGCTTCTACATGTAGACCACCCGAAGCGACAATCTTCAACGTGCCGTAGCAGCGGGAGATCCGACGCTAGCGAATGACACATAGGGCAGGCAGCGGCATCTTTTTCGTCATTTGGCGGTCGCTGCCACTCGTTCGGCAACGGGGCGCCTCAATGTAGAACTGTCTACACGAGATTCCTCAGAAGCGTTTGGCTGGCCAGCACCTCGATGGTAAAAGGGGCGTCGTGGGCAGCTTCCGAGCGACAGCCTTGCTCGTTCGACGGTACGAGAGGCGCAGGCGAGGCTTTTACGGGATTGAAGCGGCAGCGTCAGCGGAAACAACCCCCGCAGACCCGTCGGAGGTGAGCAAGGCCACCAGCATCTAAAGATCTAGCGTGGATAACCTGCGGATTGGAGATCTTGGACCAGCTCAGCATCAAGAACGGAGTTACCAATCAGTTCGTCAACCCGGAAATTCGCGTATGCAAGCTTTGAGATTGCTTGCAGTTCACGTTGCTCCAAGTAGCGGAATGCACGTAGAACTTCATTGCAAAACGTGTCCGTCTCTTTCTCTTGAACGAAGCCATACCTTCCTTGAAGGACCTGGGCATGACCCCGTGCCTCAGCATCCCCTATGCTGCGACCATCTCGCTGCTGCTTTCTCAGGATTGCGCGGCCAATTGAAAGCAGAATGGCGTCGCTGACGAACCCGGTGTAGTTTTCCATAGTGCGACCTCATCGATCTGACCAAGTCTCAAGCCTGAGATAAATCGCGCGGCAATTCAAGGCTTCCTGTCCTGGATTTGCGCCCTGCCGCACGTTTGCCGTGACTCACTGCGAAGTCGTCGACGGTCCTGTGACGGTCCGATTGTCAATCGAAAAGCGGCAGGGCACGCGTGCGCACATCGCTGCCGATAGGGGCACACACTTCTCTTCGAATGGTTCGAAACGTATTCCGAGAACCGGAGGGCGTTCTACCTACCGGCGTTGAACAAGGCTGCAAAAAAGGCGCTGTCCGATGATCTTGGTGAAGTGGCTTGATTGATCGCGTAGTCCGTACGCGCTTTATGTTCGCGCAATTTCCGCTCCGCGGCGCCAGCTCGAGAGCGTGCAGAGGTTTAACCTTTGGGCCGATGGACTGGCGGTTTCATTTAACTACTGCGATTGATTGCAGAGTTACCGCGATAAGATTTCATGTATAGACATTGTTGACCTTAAGATCCTGCGACGACCAACCGCGGTCATTTTCGGAACCATGTTTGTTGCTTCGCAAATTAAGTTAAATAATGTAATTAGATATCCTATAATAATTATAACATCGAGCTAGTCGTGGTTGATTTATGAACTCGTTATTTAACCGGCGATCATTTGCGGTGCATTCGTCGATCGAGGGAGTAGGACATGCCGCTTCTTTCGAGGTTGTTTACAGTGCTTACCCTTAGTATTTTTGCTGGCGCACTAGCCGCGCTGCTGAGCTTTGGTGTGGGGTATATCGTATTCATCAGCTATCACGGATGCCATTGTAGCTGTCACCAGTAGGCTGGATGAAAACATAGTTATTCTAGGCATTCGTTACTAGCGCGATAAACGCGTCGAGAAGATGAGGAAATCGCCAGTAAGATCTCTCTGGAGATTTAATATCTTTATTTGCGACGTAGCGCTTGATCCCAGGGAAGACATCTGGACCAAGTGCAATTAATTGCAATTCGAAATGGCACGGGTCGATTGAAGGATCTTTTGAGTATCAGAAGGAAACGCCGTTCTCGCCCCGAAGTGGTTCATCGACAGCCGACTGCGCTGCTCGCGCACGCAAAAGACCTGTTTGCATTTAGCTTCTCTCTGTTTCAGGTCATGCGGCGTCCGGCGCCAATTGCTTGGATAGGTTTGAGCGTACGGGTGTCCAAGGGAGAGTGACGGCACGCGCAGCGCTGCTCACGCTGCGGGCGAACAAGGAAACTTCCAATTGAGGGTTGACGATCCATCACGGCCGCTAAGCTGCCTCAAGTCCCTCATCCTTCAACTATACAGATTACAGGCCATCAAGTAGCTTTTCGTATTTCTCGGGCAATAACGCGAACTCGCCCCACGCCAGGTCCCTAACTGCGAGTCCAATCCCGCTTTCGATCACCTTCCCCCAAAACAGTACGATACGGCCGCCGGATTCGTCGTTGATCCCTTTCTCCTCCTGATCGGCGGCGTGAACTTTCAAGTAGAAGTCCTTGATTTTCGGATGGCATCGCAGCTCTGTCATCCGAATATTAGTAGGTTTTGGGGTGATGCCAGCGTTATAGGAACGGATGATCGTTCCATAGTAGAGGCGCGGGACGTCGCATTCCTCCGTGACCGTCGCAATGTCTATCAGGGCGTCGCATAGTCGCTGGGCGATGGCTGAATTCGGAAAAACGAAGAACTTATACAGATTCTTGTCAAACCCGCGGCGCAAGCCGGCCACTGTTGTGATCCGGCTTGGCAGCATGAACTTCTCGCCGCGGTGCCGCCCGATTGGCACGAGGGAAATCGGTCCTTCCATTTCTTCCACTGCGCTTTGGTCGTACGGGTCCAGAGGGCCGGCCGCCTTTTCGGGGCGGTCGCGCAGGAAGGAGCTGATGATTGCCAGCTGGTCGCTTTCGATGGCTTGCTTGGCATCCTCCTCATTCAAATATCGCTTCCCGTCTGCGAGCGGCGTTCGTAGTGTGCATTGCACATTACGGTAAGCAGGCCGATGGACAAAGCAGCATGCTCGTCCATTCGAGAATTTCACTTTGTCCTTTGGAGAACGGGATATAGGAGTGCAGCATTCAGGGCAGAATACCCTGTCCTCCATCTCAGCGGTGTAGTCATATGGCAGGACAAGCTCGGCCTCGGCCCGTAGCCGCGCCTGACTGTCCGTGCCGTATTCCCATGATGCATGAAGCAATGCGTGCTTGATTTTGTTTTCGTTCACCGTACCCCCGAAGATGCGATGTTCTTCCTAGTTTCCGTAAATCTACAGTAAACGAAGAATAAGGTGAGCAGAGGGCGGTAGCTTTCATATCCGCACGCGCCCTTACTGTAAATAACGCCGGCCGTATGCCGTTAACCGGATATCGCGGTTCACGTTGATGGACGCAGCAGGTTGCCCATGGCACCTCGCGTGGCAGTTTGAATTCGAAGTAGATGACTGGGCTGAGTTCTGAGGCTATCAGAAAGCTCGGATCTTGAGCCGGCCCATTGAATCTATGATTATTGTTAGCTAGGAGTCAAGTTTGAACCCGCATTTTCGTCGCGACGGGGATTTGCCACGAAGGGTCCCCGCCCGGGCGTATGGTCGCCTTGACCATATCGAATGGCCCTCGGATGGTGGCACTGTTGCGTTGCTCGCGTTCGACCTGATTGACGCAGATTGGCTCGTCAATACAGGGCTGAACGATGCGCGCTTTAACATAGATGATCGGTCTGCGTCGGAGCTGGCATGGCAGAAATGGTGGTTGAGTGCAAGCAATCTCCCCCTTCCAATCTCCAATCCGTTCGAGGACGCTCCGTTGTACCGGCTTGAGGTCGAGCTTCCCGTTCGCGGACACTGGTTTGGTTTTCCTCCTTTGCCGGACCCCCGCAATACAGTCGCGTTCAGTGCGGCGGTGCGGGATCTCGAGGCCGTCTGGTTCGAATTCACCGTTGCCACCGATGTGCAAGGGGGATATGCAGCGAACCTTTACCCCGCGCTGTTCTCCAATCCCGTTCCCGTCTTTGTCCGAGGCAAAATGCCCACAGCCGAGGAAGGGAGAGCATTGTCCGGCATCTTCTCGTTGGCCAGTTTGCCCGCCATCTCTACAGGCACGCTCAAACAACTGCTTTCGGCTGCGGCGGCGACGTATCTTGCCGCGTACGATGTCGGGCAAGGAAATGCCAATGCACTATTGGCCGTACGCCAGACACTGCACCCATTGCCGACGTTGTACTACGACCTTGGAGCCGGAGTTTACAGAAATAAGCACACCACGCCAACCCAGTTGGTGTTTTGCTTCACCGAATCACCATCAATCATTCTGTCGCATTGGGATGCTGATCACTGGGCTGGAACCTACGCGACGCAGGTTGCCGGCGTATATCCTGCTCTCTCCAGAGTGTGGGTCGCGCCCTATCAGATCGTTGGGCCCGTGCATATTGCATTTGCTTATGACGTTATCTGCGCCGGAGGGGCGTTCTTCACTTATTGTGCACCTCCGGGAAGCCCGGCTACCGCGTACCTTGCAGATGGGAAACAACTGGCTTTTTCGCTTGGAACCGGTATGGACCGCAACGGTAGCGGCATTGTGCTGGCCGTTGAGCACACCGCGCACCCATCGCCTCGCAGTTGGATCCTGACGGGCGATTGCGACTATCAGTATTCCATGCCTCAACTTACCAGCGTGCCGCCGGTGGCCATGGTGGCACCCCACCATGGCGCAAAGCTGCTCTCCACAACTGTCGTTCCGCCGCCTCACCCAGTCGGTAGCTATTGCCGTCTTGTTTACTCGTTCGGGGCCGGGAATGCACATGGGAAGACCAATGTGCGTCATCCCACGTCCCAGGGCGTTACAGCTCACGATGCGGCCGGATGGGATCATGGTGTGTGGTCTCTCAGTACACCGGGAACGCCTTTCCCGGGTGCTGACGTTCTGGCGACGTCGGAGCATCTGCCCGGCGTTGCGCGCGGCGGAGCGCTTGTCGGGTGGGATGCGGCGCCGGTACCGCTTGGGGCGCCATGCGGCGCGCATTGCACGACAGCACCGACACAATCGTAGGAATTTGACGGGGCAGGCTTGATAAGGTCCTGCAAAGCTCGAAAAGCGGCTTGCCCGCACACCGTGACCTCGGCTGTGGCGATGTTTACCTTGTCGCTATTATGGGGGTCTTTAGCGCAAACTGCCGTAAATGCAGAAGATGATGGGGCTCGTCGAACCGGAGTCGTCCGAAAATAGTTTCGATGAAAAAGCAAGGATAAAGGTCAAGCGCTTATGGATGAGGTTCGCCTGGTCAAATTTGTGAGAGGCCTCACTTCATTGGAAGCCCTGACTTCGATGAAGAAAAACACCGCTGATAGAAATGGGCTGACCGAAGAAATCGATCGGGCCTTCCGAGATCGCGAGTTCGAGCTGTTTCAGGAAAAGACAGCCGACAGATTGCAGCGAAGTCTCGATTTGCTGACGCCGCTCGAGTTAAGAATCATCCGGGGGCTGGCAGCTCTCTGGATGACCCACGAAAAGCGGTTCCCTCCCAATCGTTCGATTCAGGCACTTCGAAACCGGAATGGAGATCTGATCAGGTTCGCTGAGGATGTCGTGTCGAGCGGGCTGGAGTCGAGTGGCTACCGGCGCTTGAGCGTAGCTGGATTTGACGATCTGGTGTTCGAGCGGGTCGTACTCGACAACCCGCAAGTCTTCTCGATGAAGGCTCGTGATAACGCTCGGCGCAGACTGAAGTTACTCGAAGACTCATCCGTCGAGCGATCGGCAACAAACAATGAACTACCACTTGAATGTGACACCTTTTCGACCAAAGATCTGCTCGAGGCAATCGGATTCAGAAAGCCCCAACCGACGGCCTGGTACGCGCTGCGAGACGAAGAAATCGTCTTCCTGTCGTGGGTGAGGGAGGCCGACTTCGAGCGCGGTACCGCGAGAATTCTTGCCGACGAGGGAGATATTCGACCAAACTTTTATCATTGGCGTTCGCAAATACAGCGTATCAAGGCGGGTGAGTATCGCAGTGCGTACATTGTCTTCGGCTACAAGGGGCTGGATAACGCGAACGTCCAGCGAAGCCGTGAGCTTAGGCTTTACACCTTGAAGGAAATCCAGCAAGTCGGCGTCGAAGTTTTCGCAACTATCGCCCCGGTCGAGCCGCTTGGGCAGCATGGCGTCGATCATGATGTTGCGTCGGACGGCAAGGAGGAGGGTACTGAGCGCGGTGGACGATTTACAACTGCGCCAGTTCGTCCGGAACAGGTCGCATTCCGGCGTGCATTGTTCGAGCGGTTTGACGGTCGCTGCGCGCTAACAGGATGCGCGGTTGCTGAGTTGCTGGATGCAGCACATCTTCCTGGCAGGAATTGGGCGCTTGGGCACAACTCGGCAAATGACGGGATACTGTTAAGAGCCGACCTGCATCGTGCGCTCGACACGGGCCTGATTCGTCTAGACGCCCGCCTTAGGCTCGTTTGGGTGCACTCAAGCGTAACTGACCTATACGAGCGCTTCCGCCAACCCGGAGACTTCGACGCATGACTCGCCACCAGCAAGATTGTATCGCCGTTGCGGGCGCAACGAGTGCGGGCGCTGTGCCTGCAACGGAAGAAGCGGCTCTCGAAGCTATATCCAGCGTGCAAGGAACTGACGCACAAGGAGTCGGGGCAGCTGAAGCACTGCTCAAGGGGCGGGCGACCAGGCATCGGCCGTGCAGACAACTGATCAAAATTTGCTTGGGAGGTCAAGGTAAAGAAAGGGCTGTCGCTAGCACCAGAGCGGTCGGTAATTGGCTTCGTGCTGATGCACTACGACGTCGCGTTGCAATTGATTGCAAAAGCGCGGGAGACTCGTACCGCAGAAGGCGCTGATGGTGAAGCTGAAGCCAGTGCACTCCCTGCAAACGCCGGTCGTTGTAGACAGACCGACCAAAAGAAAGGCAGGAGGCCGTTATGGCTGAGCTCGAAGCGATCGACGCCGGCAAGAAGAAGCACGAGACCGGAATGAGCGACGCCGTTCTCCACGGGGTGTCTCCGGTTGCAATTGATTGCAATCCGGGAGCGCGCTCGTTGATTGCCACCTTGAACAGCGAAGCTCTACGTGTCTACATGTAGAACGCGTCACGGCGCGAATTCTTCATGGGTCGTTCGAACCCGCAAGCAGGCGCGCGAGGCATTGAAACGGCCAAGTTTGGCCCAAATTTTCGACGTATTGGCGCAGGTGACTAAGCCCCGGCGGCCGACGCATTCCGATGTAGGACTTTCTACGGTTGGGACCGCTTGCCCGCATTGAACTCGGCACCATCAATGATCCGGATGCTCGCACGTCCAATACCTGCATCAGCAATCAGTTCTTTTCATTGGCTTTAACTTTCTTTTTAGACCGATGGGGCGTAGAAGTAGATCGGCGTCAGTGGCAACATCGCCTTGTCATCTTCGGCAATCTGCGGATAGAACTGTTGCCACAATGCGATGAGTCTGTCGAGGTCGATCAACTCAACATGGGCGTGTGAATTGCGCGCCGCAGCTTTCGCGTCGGGCGTGAAGCTACCCGAAGACACGAAGATGCCGACATCGCCATCCTTCTGAAGCAGCCCCATCAGCTCACGCACTTCCTGGACCTTCGCCGCCGTGTCCGGGCGCTGCTTGACCTGCACCTTGATCCGAGGCGAGACCGTTCCGAGGGGATCACGGTAAGCAATGATGTCTACGCCGCCGTCTTTGCCCGCGGGTGCGACAAACGGTGTGAAGTAGCCCATTCCGCGCAGCAGTGCTGCAACAAGGTCCTGAAACTCGTAAGGGTTTTTCAGCGAAATCTGCTTCTTCAGACCCTCGGCGGCAAGCTGCTCCATTTCGTGGATCGTCGCTTCCTGGGCCTGTTCGCCGACGTCGGTTACCTCGGTTTCGTTCGTGGGCTCAACAGACGGCTGATTCTTCTCACGCCAGATGCGATAGGCCTCCACTGCCGCGTTCAGGAGGCCCACGTCACCGAGCTTGAGCGCCTGCTCCCCCTCCTTTGTCAGGTACCAGACGCCCTTCTTCTTGAGAAGAAAGCCCGCCTTGATACAGGGGATGCTGTAGAAATGCAGGATCGATTGCCAACGCACGTAACCAGACTTCTCGTAGGTCTCGGTTGCCCAATCATCGAGCGACACACGAGTTTCTATTTCCGCAATGACTTCCCGCCCGGCCAGCTCGCCCCCACGCTCCTGGAGGATCTGGAAGGCAGCAAAAATGACCTTGACCGCGAGTTCGCGGGACCGCGATAGTCTGGTTGCCATACTTCTGTCTCCAAGGCCCCGGCAGGGGACGACATTTTGCGGAGCCGGTTGAAAACCGTGCCACAGCTCGAGCGTGGCCAGGATATGGGAGGGGCGCTGCAATTGATTGCAGCATGGTTATGGATAACAGCCTGGCTGAAACCATGATTTGGGCCGACGCGCGACTCTACGATATCTGGTCTTCTCAAGCGGTGCTATGGCCGCGTTCCCGGTGCGAAGCAGCGATGCAATTCGCATGTTCAGTGAGCTGTTATGCGTTATGAGTAACCAATACTCTCGGCACACGTGAGTCAAGAGATCTCAGTCACAGCTACACGATAGTACTCTTTCAGGGCAGCATTCGACACTCGCTTTATCTCTTCAACAATTCCGATGTCGCTCCTACCTTCCGCATCCCTCAAAAAGAGAGCCGCTTTTTCGAAGATCTGATTCATTGTGCTGTGAAGTATGCGTGTCTGCTCGCGAAGGCATTTACGCTCCTTTTCACGTTCAAGATTGAGACGGGCGTGAAGGACGTCTATATCATGGTGGTCTACCACGAGCGTCACTACCCGATCTCCGCTCCTCAGCTCCCGCCTTGCTTGCATTCATGCGAATGTGAAAGGTTCCTGAGGACGAACGCACGTCTTCGCCCAGGGGTTTTCTCGTCAACGAGTTCGTGTTCTGTGAAATCGCTGCAGCTGGGTCCGCGATAGATCTTCATGCGAAAGATCTCCATATCAGTGAAATGATAGACGCCAGAACGTAGGCCAACGCGGATAGGACGCGTTCCAGTGCAATTAATTGCAACATTGATTGCCTAGTTGCCGCCAACCATGGAGCCAACAGTGTCGCGTGACAGCCGCAACGATCAATGAACCAAAGGGTGACCAGACATGGCCACTTGTGAGTTGCGAGGATTGATTCGTCGCGTAGCGAGCAGATCTTGCGAACAGCCATACCTCTTCCGCACGTTTTCTGTCACGACACAATTCTCGTCGCGGCGGACGCTTGCTTCTGTGCGCCGGCCAACCGATGTGGCGGGGTGGGCAATAGCGGCCCCGAGAGCGACAGCTTCAAGGTCAGAATTGTGTGCTCTGGGTCCCTCGACAGCGGGTCGACGCAGTTCGGTTGAACGTCACGTGCCGGCTGCCAGTTGTCCGGCGCAACAGGGCCGTGTCCGGCGGGGATCAACATCATGTGAGTAACGCGGAGCTCCGGAACGCTCGCCGCGATTGCAATCAATTGCAGCGGCTCGGACTCCACGTTGCTAGCGGCAGTGGCGGAGCCCGCGTGGCTGCTGTCCGCAAAGCGCCGGTACGCGCTGTTGTTGAGCCGGTTCTTGGTCCGCCGTAATCCGTGCCTGGGCCCCTGGAAAAACTTTTGCGGCGATGATTCACGAACAAGAACATCTACCCCGATCACCCGCTCGCCACACATCGGGTATCGCCTGAAATTCCGCGAATGGCTGATAGCGGTTTGGCTGGCAGCCGACTAACGCAGGATCGCCTGATTCAAAGGGAGCGGTGGAAAGGTTTCGCGGAACCGTTGCAATTGATTGCAGGATAACTAAATGCATACAAGGGATAAGCTGAGCCGTGGTCACCTGACGATGGTTGGAGGATGCCTTTGCCCGAACCTAAACGTCAAACCCCAGCGCTTCGCGCAACCCCAGCGCTTCGCGCAACCCCAGCGCTTCGCGCAACCCCAGCGCTTCGCGCAACCCCAGCCGCTCTCCGCTTCGCTCCGAGTTCCCTCGGCTTGCGCCTCGGCGGCAACACCTTTTTTTCTTCTTTTTAAAACCCAAAACCTTACATTCAACCTAGATTTCGACATAACCATCCCAAGCGATCCTCGCTAAACGAGGAAAGCTCGGGTGATTACGGTACAGGTTTCAACCTGAGTTCCGTCTCGTGCTCTCGAGAGAAGTCGTCACGAGTCAGCAGACTTGAACGCGCTTCGTTCCGCGCCCCGCTATGGTTCTGCCGGTGCGACACACCACGTAAATTCTGACCCCGGAGCTTTCGCCATACCCCACGCGTTCAGATGCGCGCTGGTGCCGTGATCATCTTCGTTGCTGCCCTAACTCACGCGATGCCGCTATCACCCCCACCAATGGCCCTTGCGCCTAGTTGGCCCCAATCTCGAAACCCGACTACCTGGCTGGTTATCCCCGCTATAGCCGATCCGGTTCGACGCGCGCGCAAAAACCCCGTAAAGCACTTTGATTGGGGCTTGGGCTTGGCGAGCCACGGCAACCGGTCCAGAGAGAATTGAGAAGATCATAGACAAGTTGCCGTACACAAGCCCCAATCGAAATCCTCGACGGGGTTCAGTTACAGCAAAACCAATTCTCTCTAGATTCGGGTGCCAAGCCGAACGGAACAATGATACCTCACTCTTTGAATCCTTGTATCGGGTATGTAATAGAAAATGAGGAATGCAGATATATTGTTAAGATTAGTGAAAGGAGGTGGATTTTGTGATTTTGTCAAAAAAAAGAGGTCGACTCTTTAATGCAAAAAGACGAGGCAAGAGACTTGTGCTGCGACGTTGATTCGCGGCTAACGGGAAGGCGCGCCAATGTTGGACTGAGAGTAGCCTCGATGGACATGAGGATGGCCGCGTCGCGTCAGCATGATTGCAGTCAGTTGCCGGAGATGAACGGTGTAGAAAAGCGCCCTCACGCTTTCTTGAGCGTAGCTTTATGATCAGGCTTTCGGCACCAAAAATGGCGATTCGCCGTCGCGCTCATATTATTGGAGCACGTCTTATGCAAGGGCGGGAACGAAGGCATCCGGACATATCCTGCAATTGAATGCACGGACGCTGGCGTTGACGGCTTGAGGTGCACACTGGCATGTGCTATTGAGCGACGATATGCGTTGCGTACTTAGTGTGCCGCGCCAAGCAACTGCGCGGCACATTACTTTCACTGTTGCTGCAAGAAGTCTCTGACCGTTGACGTTCTCCAGTAAGGCCGCGGATCACGGCCATCGGGAGGCGGAATCCGCTTGAGTTTCAGCCTTGCATAGAAAGCTGAATGCGAAAGATCGCCGAGCAGTGCTTGGAAATGCGCTACCCGGATGAACCCCGGTTCGTGCAGCGAAATGTGCGGAGCCTTCGGTGTAGTATGTCCGGATTTCCTCTTCTTAGCGGGTTCAGTTTCATCAACACTGCGATTTATAGTTAATGACATTTCTTCGGCCTCCCTGAGAGCATGCGGCGCAACAATTGGGCCCAGCTCGGTTGATAAAAACCCGGCGACCGAAATCTCATCAGGGAGAGCACGAGCGCCCGGATGCCTCATTGCCCATCACGGGCGATCCCTTAAACGTGTAGCGCGCTAGCGCCCCCAACGGGATCGGATGAGACAGGAAAATCGTATCTTGCGCCCGGATGCGTTGCAACCTTCCAGGATGCTTTCGAGGCGGTCGTTCTTTGCGGTTTGGTTGCGATGTGAATGTCGAAAAGCGAGCGATACCGATCAGGAGCCGTCACGCCGTGACAGTTGCCGGCCTGTCAACTCCTGTGGGCACGCTATCGATCGCAGTTCCTCATGCGGATGCACTACCCTGATCTATTGGGCCATAGTACTCGTGCTAGGGTGTCTGCAATTTGATTGCAATGCCGTCGAATGTCGACGCCATGCTTACGGTGTTCTGTGATTGCGGGAGCCAGTCTTGCTTAAGAACGTCTTGCCTCGACCACAGACAGCAATCTGAGATGTGGTTACACCGGCAATGCAAGTGCTTTTCCCAGATACAACGTTGAATTTCGAAGCATCAAGCGGCGACTCGGTGAGGGTTTCGTCAAAATCGTCGCGCTGCCTGTCGATCGCTGAGGTCTAGCTCGCCCCCCGTCGGGTCGGTAGGTACTGCCATTCAAAAAGATACGCCTGCAGGGCCGTTAGGTGGCTCCTCACTCCTTCGCTGGTGCAATTGATTGCACGAGGCCTTGGGCTCACGCAGATCATTCGCGGCGTCCTGATGAGATATACGGAGCGCCGGAGGGTCCGTCCACTTAGGTTGACAACTACCCGCGTTTTGCGATGCCAATGCGCCCTAATGTGCAACAGCTGGTGCTTGATAGCAAGCAATCAGGGGCGGAGGACGGAAAAACGGCGGGTCGTTGCTTGATAGCAGGCACCGATTGCGTGATTCCAGACAACCCATTGCATGCTGGCAAGCAATCGTATACAGAGATTACGACACAGACTACGACAGAAAAAGAAGCAGCGTTCGCTGCCGCACCAGGCTCCGCGCCATTTCTGTCGTCGTCTGTGGACGACGGAATTGAAGGGGCAGGATTCAATGATGCATGGCAAACCCATAGGTCATTGTTGGGTCAGTGATCCGCACCATCTTTGTCAATGAGGTCGGAAATAGCGCGGGAGCGCCGCCAAAACGCATCGCGCTTGGGCTCGGCGGGAGCGTATTTTCGCAACCAAGCCCATGCTGCGAGCCAAACCCGGGTCTGTCCGATGACTCCGAGCTTAAGCTTTTCGGGCTCGTAGACGGCACAGAACGGCCAGCCGTTTGCGATCCACACCTTCAGCCCGGATGCGTGATCCAGCGTGTACCTGCGCGGCGCATCAATCCGCCATTGAGTCGGCTGCTGTCGGATCAATTCCGCAATCTTCTTCGCTACCGGGTGGTCGACGTAGCGGTTCCAAAGATATTTCATCTTCATCCTCGCATGAACACAATCAGCCGCTCTCTGGCGTCCCAGCGTTGACGCGGCTAACTCACCCTCGGTGTTAGCTCTTTGGCAACGCCCTGATCGTGTTGCCACGGTGTCAGGCGCTTAGGGGCACAAAGATGCTCAGAAATCGAGGAGTCGTATTTGTTGCGGCAGACCACATCCCGGTACAGTTCGCACTGCCCGGTGTTGCGACAACGTCGCCTATCTTAATGTCCGCGACGGATACCCATCCGGTCGGCGTGAGCATTTGCACAGACTCGGAAAGAGGATGAGTGACACAGTTACCTGCGTTCGCAAGCGAAGCGCACTTTCCGCTAATCATTGGTGACGGCGCGACGGGAACGTGTAGCTGGTGCCGTCCAACTATCCGCAGCTTTCCTGACTGCGAGGTGAAGTACACACGGTTGATCGTGACGCTCATCCTCATTCTCCCGATCGAAGAGCGAGGCCCGCATCATGCCCCGCGGGTTAAAAAGCTCGGCGGAGGAGCCGATTGGAGACCTCGGACGCCGGAGTGTGCGCTGCCTGGTGCGGACAGCATCCGTGAGAACCTACGCTCTCTCGCACTCCGTTGCGTCGGATGGATTGAGCATAGTCCAAGACCGAGGGGGAAGCCAAGGTACACGCGCGATGTAGAATGCGCTGGTTCTCATAGCTTGCTACGATGAGTGGCGTCCCACAGTGCGAAGCACATAATCGGAAAGGCCCCTAACGCGAGAAGGATTCCGCGTGGCGTGCTCACCAAGCTTGAGTGCCCGATTCACGTAACCCTTGAACTTCTCTGATGGCATGCGCTATTTTGATCCGCCGCGCACCTCGGGTGCTTTGTCGGTCAGCGAGATGGCTCCTCCGCGACTGATAGACTGCTAACGACCCTGTTTCGGCCGTTCGCCATCTCCGAAACCGGACGTTCGGCGCCGATTCAGTGTGATTGCGGTGAGATCCTCCACTGTGCAAGACCAGCTAAGCACCTATCTACGTGGTCTTTGCACTTCCGCGCTGTTGCGAGTGAGACAAAACGAGAATGGGCCGGGGGATTACGGAATTTCTCCACGGCTGACTGCTCTATAAATTTGGCAATATCGCCATTCATAAGTGCCGCTCTTCCGGCGGAATTAAGGTTTGAACAGAGCTTGGATGCAAAGTATTGCTTGACCTCAAGATCATCTCCAGAAATAGAGCTCGCTTTCCCCAGAAAAATTCTCAACGAGCCAAGTTCAAGGCCAGATAGCTTCCCCTCTAAGACCGGGACCAGACGCTCGATAAGCTGAGTCCAAAATACATGCGCCTTTTTTCGCTTGTCGGCAACCTTCTTGGACAATGAGGTGTCTTCATTGCTTAGAGCTTCGCCTACACGAGCCCACAGTACCTCGATTTCCATCTGCACCGAGGGTGAGGATCTGAACGGTGCGATTAAAAGATCGTTCAGTTCATGCTCAAGAATACGGAAGAACCCTAGGGCAATCATTCCCGCGTCGCCTTCAAACGAATCGCTCTGCTCAGCAGCTTCCAACGCTGACTCGGCCCATGTATAAGATAGCTTGCTCATCGGGCTTAGGACGCTAATCATACGGTTATGCTGAACGTCTTTGGTCAAAGTGGTGCTGCAGTCAATTCCTGAAGAGGACAACGCAGACATGATTGCGGTTTCCGCTGGCAGCTTGCGCGATGCCGCCTCTACATATGCCGTCTGTGTTAGGCCCACAAGAGCCGCTGGAACGGGCTCGCCGCGCAGCATAGGCAGCATTCTCGCAATGTTGTCAACAAATGGCACTATACCGCCCAACCTCCACTGAGTTTCCAACGCCTGTGCATAGTCGGCAAGTTGGCTCTCATAGCCTACGTTCATCAATCGCTTTACGATCGGTATATACCTTTGCCCTCGAGGAGCTGACACTAGCGTCACTGCAAAGTCAGGATCGAACGCGCAGAGTGCAAGCTGCAGACGCGAGGCCATAGAGTCCGGTGCGAGATTGTCGTCCTGTTCGTTGTCACGCGACAAATTCATGGCGACGTCGTGGGCCTCCAGCCACTCCGCGAACCGCAATGCAACGGCACATGAGTGACGATTGAATCCGATAAAGAACGGATCACTTTCGTTCGAGATGGTACTCAACTGCCACTTCATGGCAATCGCCCTATCGTTCATATCCTTCAATGCGTTCTCTGGGTCTGGGGCGTTCAATGCCAAAAGTTGACCCAGATACCGAAAGAACATTGGTGAAATAGTTGATGCCCCGACTTCCTCAACCAGCTCGACCAACTGCGCCACTCTTCCGCAGTAAGCGAGACATTCGAGCTGCAATGCCTTTGCAGCTCTATAATCGATGTGATTTGGACCAACTTTCGACGCGTACGAGATGCACTTATTGAGGTCGTCCGAGTGAAACAGAGCCATTGCTTCTAGGAATTCGAGCTCACCAGGATGGTGGGCTTCTTCTTTCAGAGCGCCAATAATTTTGAAAGCTGTCCTCCATTCTTTGCGTTGTGTCGCCGCGAAAAGACGCAATCTGAGATCAGCCTGAGTGCTCATGGATAGATGCTCATCCAACACAGCAGGCACCTCCCTCTCCATCGCTGCGGCGAAGTCAGTACCACGCGGCGATGAATTAAGAATATGAGTGATGAGCTTTAACTTGTTGAATATCCGTAGCTGTTTTATTCCTGCGTCACCTCTATGGCTCTCAAGCGCATCCCGATATTTTCTTCCGAGCTTGCGCATTTCCTCCAAAACACTTACGGTAATCGAACTGAAGTCGCCACCATTGGCGGTTCTATTAAACACGAGCTGCATGGCCGGGTCGCTGCTTGCCAATTGGTTAAGCCAAATAGAAAACCCCTGATAATCCGGCACCGAGGTACCTAGGAGGCCCCCGGACATTGCAAAGTCTTCAAGCGCTAGTTCAAGTTTCCGTGCTGGCTGGCCTCCGTTGGCTCCGGCATTGCTACGCTGCAACAGATCTTGCAGAAGTGATGGGAGAGGATGAGATTGCTTGCCGCCTCTCTGCTTGTTCTTTTTTGCTTTTGACATAGATCTCAAGGAAAGAAAATCCGTTGTGAACATAAAGCCTGTCGTACTCTAACGTGTTAGCTGACCTTCAAGAAAGCCGTGCGTTGCGCGTCAAAGCGGTCCGGGTGGCATACATCGGACCCGGAGCCGCCATCTGGGTCGCTGCAGCTGCTACGACCGCTCTCGAAATCCAAGAGAAATCCGGCTACGCATAGTCGTTTGCCGCTTGTCGACCGTTTCGGTCATCCAAGCTAAGGAGAGCACGGCGGCTTCAAGCGCCTTAATGCTAGGAGAAGCTGATACCGGGCTCGCGCACCTCAAGGATTGTCCATGTAGATGTCCATAATTCACAGAGGTGCGAAGTGACGGCGCTAGGAGCACTTGTCTGGTAGCTGGGTCGATTCCAACCAAGCCGCAGTCAAGCAGCGTGTGAAGGTCTGCGCGCAGTAAGAGCCCGTTGGTTACGTGGTTAGTCTCTGGACCGAGGTAGGGTGTGATATGCGCCGCCTCTAGCACGTCCTGAACGTTGCATCCCGTGATTGCGCAGCGACCACCATATGCGGCCAGCAACGCGTCTCTAAAGTTCTTTTGACCACGCCTAATCTTAATTCCGCGTGTGACCCGTTCGCGGGCGTCTTCGACCCCTCCAGGATCGAATGCATTCGTGTCAGCGTCGTTGGCTGCGAGTGGGAGAGGCCCATCGCGCGGCACGCTGGACAGCTCAGGGAACATGTCCAGAAAGTGCTTCGGCAACTTGAAGCCGTAGCCCTGCAGCAGTCGCAAATCGCGCACGCCTGACACATCGAATGGAAAATATAGCGACGTCTTCTTGCCGTGGCGGGCGTACACGCCATCTACGAGCTGCCTTAAAGCTGGTGCGCTCTTTCTCAATACCTCGAGCGTCAATGTCCGCGGGAGTTGATGAAAATCTGATAGTGGAATCAAATAGCCGGGCCGAGCTATTGGATCGTCCCCTCTTGCTCGCGCAAACGTCCCCCGCGCTGCCCACACTATGGGCGCATCGTGTGGAGGAGCAGCGATTCGTGACCAGCCGACTATGCCGCCAACTCCAGGGCTCTTGTTGTAGTGCAGAACGCTATCCCCAATCTGTGCCTCCTTAAGCAGGGAATAGCGCCAGTTATCGCGGCCGCTGGAGTCGGTGAGGGGCGCCCTCAGATCGGCTCCAATGTCAGCCCTATCAGTTGCTTCCAACCAAAAACGCTCAGCTGGGTCGCTAACCCACCAGTGGCTTCGTGACTTCGTTGTATGCGGCCGGACAGGCATCCGTATTCTCCCGTAATGCGCGTGATGAGCTGTTTAGATTTGCTTTGAACTGGCTCTCTCTCTGCGATCGAATCATTCAGGCAACGGCGACATTCTTCTTCGTGTGTCCTGTTCGAGCGGGATCGACGACGCTGGCCGTCCATCCCAGGTCCATTGCTGCCGGGCAGCGGAAGCTCCCTGACCTGTAATCGACCAAAGGCGAGCTTCTTGGCAGCCGGAAGGACGACGGTGCTACATGCGGCACCAGGACATCGCGAAATTGGGCGCCTTTGAGTTGCTGGTGTCGTCACTTGACACATTTATTGTGGCAACGATGACAGTTTTCACGCAGTCTGCGCGAACCGGGCGGCCCCGGCATTGAATGACAGGGAGTTTCAGAAAGGCACGGGCGCGCCGCACGGCGAATGACCGTCAGCCAGTGTTCACAATTGCCGACCCGTAGCGGTCTCGAAACGGGCCGTGTAACGATATGCATCACGCCCCGAGTGAGCGTCCGTAATGCTTTCTCGCGGAGCATTCAGGACGGCTTCGGCTACTCGCTGCGAAGACAGATTCGTAACATCGATCACCGCTTCGACGTAGATCTGGCTAATGCGGTTTTCGCCAGCTTGGCGGACCTGGTCCCTAATAACTTCCCGCAGGATCTGCTTCGCGTATCCCAGACGGCGGAATGCCTCCGGTACCGCGTAACCGAGAGCAACACATGGGAAACCGTCGACCTCGCCATTCATGATGCAGGAGACGAAAGCTTCGACGGTCCGCAGATCACGTTGCAGTCGAGCATAGGTCAACCGATTAACGCCAGGTGCCGGTCGGTCAAAGTGGCTGTATAAATTTGCGCAACCGGGAACGGGACCGATCTCGAGTATTCCCGAGCGCAGGCCAGCCTCGAACGAAAGCATGCCTTGGTGCGGGTCGGCCATTTGTGTACTCATGTTTCTCCTCCGCTTTGGTTAATGTTTGTTGCGATTCAAGGCAATTCGTGGCGCGGGATCGTCGAACGCTCATACACCGCAGCGTTGTTGATGTTCCGGGCCAAAAGGGTGATGACGGCGTCGCCCTCGTCGGCGGTCTTCGCGTGCGCCTCGACTGCGGCACGGAAGCGCTTACCGATCGACTTGCGAACCGAGGGTTCAATCTTGGTCCACTGGTTGCCCGTGGCCGACGCGTAAATTTGGTTCGTTTGGAACGTCGTACCGTTCTGGCCCTTGAGGGCGGATTGCAACATCACTGCAACGAGCGCATCAACTTCTTCTTCCGTGAACGCGACCTTCCTGCGCGCTTCGAGCGCGCCCACAAGCAGTTGCTTAACGGCGTCGTCAAACGGGTTGCGCTCGTCGAACACCTCATATTCGTCGTCCAACAGTTGCAGAACGTCGCCCACTATGGTCTCCGGAAGCTCGATGGTCACCCTCATACAATTCCTCTGGTGTTGCCTTGTTTAGACTGCTTGCGGATTGTATTTCCGGACATTGAGCTCGTCAACACCATTCAATGGTTTGGTTGGGATAGGCCAGTTCTTTTGGATTGTGAAGCTCTGGTTTCCTCGATGATCCGTTCGTGCATACGGCCCGGCAATTCCGCGCGCAAGCGCTCGACCGCGCAGTAACTCGCCTGCGCGCTTCGCTGCGGGCACGGCCCGAACCCGGGGCCGACGGAGCAGCGCTATGCAGTTGTGCCGATGACCGGAAAGGAGCCTTGGGGGCAACTATGGGGGCAACATGCTCGATCAAAATACGCGGATATAGAGTTTGTACGGGCTCCAGCCAGTTGTTCGATCCTCCTCCGCCGTATGAACCCGATGTCAGCCCATGCACGGAGAATTGCACGAATAAAAAAACCCGAAAGAGATGAGCAATAGCTGATGAACACCAGCAAACCGCAGCCGAGCTTGTCGGGCATCGCTGAGGAACTAGGGAGTTTGCCAAACGAACGACGTTGATAGAAGAACGCCTGCGCATTCCCGACGCACGAACTCACGCATCCAGAAACATCACCACCAAACCCGCCCGGAAACACGCGTTCGCAACCTCAAAAGTTTCAACTCCCTTCCTTCTGCAATTCATTCTCACAACAACGGGTAAACCCGGGAACGTTCTGAATCAAAACAGTTCCTACTGCACGTAAACCCCGACGCGCGCGGCGCGCGGCGTTGTAAAAGCCGTCGTGAGCAAAGTCCCCGTCGCGCCTCCAACTTAGTAGAGCACGAGCAAGCCCCAACCGAGCCCTCGAATGCAAACCCGCACCTCACGCTCGATCGAAGTGGATTTCTTCCGAGGGATCGTGCTGATCGTGATCGTGCTGGACCACATTCCGGGCGGCGTCCTGCAGCACCTGATGCTGCATGCGTACGCCTTATGCGATTCAGCCGAAGTTTTCGTCTGCCTCGGAGGCTATGCATCCGCAGCAGCCTACAATGCCGTGCTGGCCAAAAAGGGCCAAAAATCCGCCCAAAACCGCTTCTATAAGCGATGCTGGGAAATCTACCGTGCCTATCTGCTGACAGCGCTACTCACGCTGCTCTCGGGCGCGATCCTTCAGTTCCTGCATCTGAATCGCCCGATGGTCGACCTGACAGACTGGTCATCTTTCTCATCGGCGCCAATCAGGGAGGCCTTCAACATCGCCACCCTCAAGCGCCAGCCCTATCTGTCCAGCGTCCTGCCGATGTATGTGCTCTTCGCGATCACGGTCCCCTACATCGTGCCGCTCGCGCGAAAATCGGCGGTATCGGCCCTGACCCTGAGCCTCACGATGTGGGCGCTCGCCATTCCACTGGCGAAGTTCTTCGCGATCGACGATGTCAGCAACTGGTCCTTCAATCCCTTTGCCTGGCAACTGATGTTCGTCATCGGTATCCTGTGCCGTGTGCAGCCGGTGTCCGACCGCTTCCAGTTGTCGAAAACGGGCCGCTGGCTCACCGGTATAGCCATCGCCGCCGTGCTAGCCTTCGCCATCGTCAGGCTTTTCGTTCTGACGCAGCCGCTGCCCGGCCATCTGAAACAGAACCTGTCGATTGAACGCGTGATCAACTTCCTTGCCATTGCCTGGATCGCCGCCGTGCTCGTCCGCACGGGCCACATCGCGAAACTCGCGCACCGGATGCCCGCCGTCATCAAGGTCGGCCAGACGGGCCTCGTCTGTTTCGTCGGCGGCACGCTGATTTCGCTGATCGTCGATACGGCGACGCCGCGCGACATCCACGGCCTGAGTCACGGACTCGCCGCGTTCGCGGGCGATCTCGTCGCGATCATCGCCGTGCTGCTGCTCGCGCGCATCTGGAACGAATGGAAGGGGCCGACGCAGTCGCGCGCGGCTGTCCCAGGAGCCGATTGCCGATGAAGCGCGGTATCGCATGGCCGCGTGCGGCGCTCGGGCTCGCACGCGCGGCGCTTCTTTACGCGATCGTCTACAGCGCGCAATCGGCATTGGCGGCCGCCATCGCAACGAACAACGCCTCGCCGGCCGGACAGCCCCCGGCGCAGAAACAGAACGAACCGCCATTCGCCACTCGCTGCACGGACCTCGGCGGCATCTGGATCGACGCTGACTCGATCGCGTTGCCCACGCACGGCGCGCACATCGAATCGGCGACGATGATCTCCGCGCAAACGCCCGGCAACGGCGCAGGCGACTTTTGCCGGATCACGGGCGTCATTCGTGCGATCAAAGGCACGACGCCCGACATCCGCTTCGACGTGAATCTGCCGAAGAACTGGAACGGCCGCGCATTGCAGGTGGGCGGCGGCGGCTACAACGGCTTTGTCGTGACGGGTATCGGCGTGATGCCGTTCTCGCCGGTACGCGCGCCGCTCGCGCAAGGCTACGTGACTTTCGGCGACGACTCGGGACACGTCGGCAATTCGGCGCTCGCAGTATTCGGTCTCGTCGACGAAGCCGTCGTGAACTTCGGCTACGCGCATCTGAAGAAGACGCACGACGCGGCGCTCGCCGTGATCATGCGCATGTACGGCCATCCGCCGGGGCGCATGTACTTCGCGGGCGGTTCGACGGGCGGGCGCGAAGGCTACACGGTGATGCAGCGCTTCCCGGACGACTACGATGGCGTGATCGCCGATTCGCCCGCGCTGAACTTCTCGGGCGTGCGGCTGATCGGCGTGCGCGTCGGCCAGGCCGAATACGCGAAGCCCGGCGGTTTCGTTCCGCCCGCGCTGCTCGAGCGCGTGTACCAGAAGACGCTTGAAGTCTGCGACAAGCTCGACGGCGCCTCGGATGGCATCGTCAGCGATGTCGTCGAATGCCGCAGACATGAAGCGGAAATCATCGATGCGCTGCGCTGCCACCGCGGCACCTCATACGCGCAAGAAGGCGGCTGTCTCAGCGACGCGCAACTCTCGACGCTGCTCGTGCTGCGCGACGGACTGAGCCTGCCGTACAAGCTCGCCTACGACGTGAGCGGCTATCGCGGCTACAACGTCTTCCAGGGCACGCGCTTCACGGGCGTGCTCGGACTCGGCCACGACCCCGTGCGCCAGACGTCGCCGACGTTCGGCGGCAACGGCTATCTGTTCGCGCAAGGCGACGGCTATATCCGCTATTTCGTCGCGCAGGACGCGACGTTCGATTCGATGAAATTCGACGTGCTTCATCCGGGCAAGTATCAGAAGCAGGTCGTCGCGCTGTCGCAGACGATCGGCGCGATGAATCCGGACCTGAGCCGCTTCATCGCAAAGGGCGGCAAGCTGATCACGATGCAGGGCCTCGCCGACGAAGTCATCAGCCCGAGCCAGACCATCGCGTACTACGACCGGCTCGTCGATCAGTACGGCGACGAAACCGTGAACGCATTTATGCGTCTGTACATGGTGCCGGGCTTCCAGCACGGCAGCGGCGTGTTCATTCCTTCCGTCGATCTGCTCGGCGCGCTCGACAACTGGGTCACGCGCGGCATCGCGCCGGAGACGCTGCTCGCCACCGATATCGCCGCAGCCACCAACGGACGCTCGCGCCCGCTGTGCCGCTATCCGATGTTTCCGCGCTATCTGGGCAAGGGCAATCTGAACAACGCGAACAACTTCGTGTGCAGCGAGCCCTGATCTCCCCGATTGCTACGCATCACATCCAGGCGAGCGTGAAGCAAGGCTGAATCGCCGGTCACGCATCGCATATTTCCGCCCTCATTTGTATCGTCAGTTGCATGCCGCGCCTGTAGTATGGGTCGATCATGCGGCAAGGCGCGGCTAACTGTCATCATCGACGCGTCATCCGGTAATGTTTGCGGAAATCGGATGCGCGCGAACAGTTTGTACGCAAACAAGTCAGCAATATTTACAGCACCGTTCCCCGGAGACCTTATGAACGCATCGAAAACGGCAGTGCTCGTCGAGGTGCTGACGCGTCATCGCGATACGCTGCTCGCCGACTGGTTGAATCAGCATCTATCGATTGCGCTGCGTCGTGGCCTGACGACGGAGGCGGAGATGAACGATCAGTTCCGCAACTTCCTGAACGTCTTCTCCGATACGCTCGCGAATGCCGAGACGCTCGACGCGAGCCGTCCCGAGTGGGAACCCGTGCGCGCGTTTCTCGCCGACATGTCCTCGCATCGCGCGCGCCAGGGCTTCACGCCCGCCGAAACGGCAACGTTCGTGTTCTCGCTGAAGCAGCCGCTCTATTCGCGCCTGCGCATCGAGTTCGATGCGCGGCCGGAAGAACTCGCCGACGTGAGCTGGACCCTGAGCATGTTGCTCGATGCACTCGGCCTTTATACGACGGAAGTGTTCCAGCGCAGCCGCGAAGCGATCATCTCACGTCAGCAGGAAGAGCTGCTCGAACTGTCGACGCCCGTCGTGCAACTCTGGGAAGGCATTCTCGCGCTGCCGCTCATCGGCACGCTCGACTCGGCGCGCACCCAGGTCGTGATGGAGAGCCTGTTGCAGAAGATCGTCGAAACGGGCGCGGCGATTGCAATCATCGACATCACGGGCGTGCCCACCGTCGATACGCTCGTCGCGCAACATCTGCTGAAGACGGTGGCGGCCGCGCGTCTGATGGGCGCGGACTGCATCATCAGCGGCATTCGTCCGCAGATCGCGCAGACCATCGTGCATCTCGGCGTCGATCTGACGAACGTGATCACGAAGTCGACGCTTGCAGATGCGTTCGTCGTTGCGCTGCAAAAGAGCGGGTCGAGCATCTCGACACGCACCGCCAGCTAAGGTGGCGACATGGACCGCATTCCAATCCTGCGGATGGGCGATTGCCTTATCGTCTCGATTCAGGTCGACATGCACGACCGTCTCGCGATCGCGCTTCAGGACGACCTGACGGCGCGCATTGTGAAGGACAAGGCGAAGGGCGTGCTGATCGACATCTCGGCGCTCGACATCGTCGATTCGTTCATCGGCCGCATGATCAGCAACACGGCTGCGATGGCGACGGTGCTCGATGCGCAGACGGTCGTCGTCGGCATGCAGCCTTCCGTGGCGATCACGCTGGTCGAACTCGGGCTCACGCTAAGCGGCGTGCGCACTGCGCTCGACGTCGAACGAGGCATGGCGCTGCTTCAGCAGCGGCAGCGCTGATCAATCGGGGCGCTCGCACATGAACTCATTCGGCGTAGTGGTGGCGTCGACTCTCGTAGTCGGTCTGCGCTCGGATCATGAGATCGTCAAGCTCCGCCAGCTCGTACGCGACGAGGCAATCGCGCAAGGCTTCTCGCTCGTCGATCAGACGAAATTCGTCACGGCCGCGAGCGAGCTGGCACGCAACACGCTAATGCATGGCGGAGGCGGCGACGCAACGTTGAACGTGCTCGCCAACGGCACGCGCAAAGGGCTCAGGCTCACATTCGTCGACAAGGGCGCGGGCATCGCGGATGTCGATCGCGCGATGCAGGACGGCTTCTCGAGCGGAGCGGGCCTCGGTCTCGGGCTCGGCGGCGCGCGCCGTCTGTGCGACGAGTTCGAGATTCGGTCGGAACCAGGCAAAGGCACGACGGTGTCGATCACCAAATGGAAACTTCGCTAAGCGGTCTGCGCGGGATGCACACGTCGTTCGAAATCGCCGACGCGAGCGGCGTCGCGTTCGCGCGCCGCGGCGCCAATGACGCGGCGCAGAAGGGTGCGCTCAACGACACCGATGCGGGCCGCGTCGCGTTGATCGTGACGGAAGCGGCGACCAACATGCTCAAGCATGCGCAGCACGGCGAACTGCTCGTGCGCGCGCTGCCTGCGGATGCGACGGGCGCGCTCGCCGACGGCGTCGAGATCATCGCCGTCGACAAGGGCCCAGGCATGCAGGACGTGCGCCACGCCTTTCACGACGGACGCTCGACGGCCGGTTCGCCCGGCACGGGACTCGGCGCGATCAATCGTCTGTCGGACGAATTGTGCGTGTACTCGCAGCCGCGTCTCGGGACCGTGCTGCGCGCAGTCGTGCGCAGCTGCGGCGCGAGCGCTCGCGCGGCCACGGGCGCGGGCCGCCCGGCATCGGGCACGGACATCGGTGGCATCTGCGTGCCTTACCCGGGCGAATCAGTGTGCGGCGACGCGTGGGGCGTCGATGCCGATCAGCACGGCCTCACGATCACGGTCGCCGACGGTCTCGGTCACGGACCGGACGCGCACGTGGCGGCGGCGAGCGCGATCGAAGTCGTGCACCGGCGCGCGGGCCGCTCGCCCGCTACGCTGATGCAACTGGCGCACAGCGCGCTGCGTCCGACGCGTGGCGCGGCCGTCGCCATCGCGCGGCTCGATCTTGCCCGCGCGCAGCTCGCGTTCGCGGGCACGGGCAACGTCGCCGCAACGATCTTCAATGTCGGCCGGCCTGCGTCCGTCAGCGGCGGAGCGGGGCTTGGCATGAACGCGTTGGGGCACGGCACCTACACTTCGACGAGTGGTGCGCGCAACAGCTGGCAGCTCACGTCGCGCAACGGCATCGTCGGTCATACGATGCGCGATTCGCAGGAATTCGAAGTGCCCTGGACGCGCAACGCATTGCTGATCCTGCATTCGGACGGCATCGGCACTCGCTGGGATCTGGCTGCTTATCCGGGCTTGCATCTGCAGCAGGCCGTGATGATCGCCGCCGTGCTGTACCGCGATTTTTCGCGCCGCCGCGACGACGCCACGGTGGTCGTCGTCAAGGCGGATCAGCAATCAACTTGCATAGGACCGGAGTAAGTGCTCTGCATGGGACGGGAGTAAGTGCTGAAGCACCAACTCCGGTCGACAGCTTTGCATGGGACCAGAGTAGGGCGCTAAAGCGCCAACTCCGGTCGACAGGAGTAAATTTCAAGCATGACGACCCCCATACTGCGGATCAGGCTAGATACCGAGGAAGACGTCGTCGCAGCGCGCCGCAAGGCGCGCTCGATTGCTGCTGGCCTCGGCTTCTCGCTGCTCGACCAGACACGCATCGCAAGCGCGGTATCGGAGATCGCGCGCAATGCATTCGAATACGCGCACGGCGGCGAAGTGTCGTTTGCCTTCGACGACGCGGCGAAACCCCAGGCGTTTCAGATCGACGTGCGCGACAAGGGACCGGGTATCCGCGACCTCGAATCGGTGCTCGACGGCACGTACCGGTCGTCGACGGGCATGGGCCTCGGCATCGCAGGCAGCCGTCGGCTGATGGACCACTGCGCGATCGAATCGTCGGCGCAAAGCGGCACGACGGTTTCGATGGCGCGCTACCTGCCGAACGACGGGCAGGAAGTGGCCGTGGCCGACATCGACGCGATCATGCGCGCCCTCGTCCAGCAGAATGCGCTGCAAGACAGCAAGGCCGGCGCGCGCCGTTCGATCGACGAAGTGCACGAGCAGAACCGCGAACTGCTGTCGACGCTGACGGAACTGCGCGACCGCCAGGACGAGCTCGTGCATCTGACACAGGAACTCGAAGCGACGAACCGGGGCGTGGTCGCGCTGTACGCGGAGCTCGACGAACGCGCGGACGAACTGCGCCGCGCCGACACGATGAAATCGCGCTTCCTGTCCAACATGAGTCACGAGTTGCGCACGCCGCTCAGCTCGATCCGCGCGCTGTCGAATCTGCTGCTGAACCGGCTGGATGGCGACCTGTCGGCGGAGCAGGAACGCCAAGTGCTACTCATCCGCAAATCGGCCGAGGATCTGTCCGAACTCGTCAATGATCTGCTCGATCTGGCCAAGATCGAAGCGGGCCGCACCGATGTAACGCCGGTCTGGTTCACGGTTTCGGGGCTCTTCGCGGCGCTGCGCGCAATGCTCACGCCGCTGTTGACCAACCCTGCCGTGAAGCTGATCTTCGAGGACACATACGGGTTGCCACCCATCTTCAGCGACGAAGCCAAGCTCACGCAGATACTGCGTAATTTCGTCTCCAACGCACTCAAATTTACCGAGTGCGGGGAGATTCGCGTGGGCGCGCGACTGGAGGCGGGCGGCGAACAGGTGACGTTTTTCGTGTCCGATACGGGCATTGGTATCGCTGAGGAGCACCAGCAAGTGATCTTCGAAGAGTTCGGCCAGGTGCAGAACCATCTGCAACAGCGCGTAAAGGGCACGGGCCTCGGCTTGCCGCTGTGCCGCAAGCTCGCTGCGCTGCTCGGCGGCTATACGGGTGTCGACAGCGCGCCGGGCGTCGGCTCGACCTTCTACGCGACGTTGCCGGTGAAGGCTGAAGCCATCGCCGCATCGGGAGCGGACGGCGCGACAGGTGGCGCAACGGGCGGTGCGGCCATCGCGCATGGAGGCGCGTCATGACGCTTGCCGCTCCCCTCGTTCTCAACGTCGACGACAACGACGGCGCGCGCTATGCGAAAACGCGCGTGCTCGTGCACGCCGGTTTCGAGGTGATCGAGGCGGCGTCGGGCCAGGGCGCGCTCGATCAGGTGCGCACGCACAAGCCCGCGCTCGTGCTTCTCGACGTGAAGCTGCCGGACATCAGCGGCATCGAAGTGTGCTCGATCCTCAAGCGCGATCCGCAGACGCGCTCGACGCTCATCCTGCAAACGTCGGCCGCCGCCGTGCAGTCGTTCGACAAGGTCCGCGCGCTCGACGGTGGCGCGGACAGCTATCTGACCGAGCCGATCGAGCCCGCGGAACTCGTCGCCAACGTGCGCGCGCTGTTGCGGCTGCATCGCGCGGAAGAAGCGCTGCGCGACGCGGATCGCCGCAAGGACCAGTTTCTCGCCACGCTCGCGCACGAATTGCGCAACCCGCTCGCGCCGATCCGCAATGCCGTCGAGCTGATGGACCCGCGTCATAACGCAAACGACGACGCGTTGCGCGATGCGCGCATGATCGCGCGCCGGCAGGTCGAGCATCTGAGCCGGCTCGTCGACGATCTGCTCGACGTGTCGCGCATCACGCACGGCAAGATTTCGCTGCGACTGGAATGTGTCGACATCGCGGCGGCTGTCGCGACAGCGGTGGAGACGAACCAGCCGTTCATCGACAGAAAGCATCACGCGCTGCGCGTCAGCATGCCCGACGAGCCGTGCATGATTCGCGGCGACGCGATTCGTGTCGCGCAGGTCATCGGCAATCTTCTGTCGAATGCGGCGAAGTACACGCCGGAGGGCGGCGAGATCCATCTCGTTGTGAGCGAGACGGACGGCAGCGTCGCGATTCGCGTGCGCGACAATGGCATCGGCATTCCGCCGAACGAACTGGCCGACGTGTTCAATCTGTTCATGCAGTCCGAAGATTCGCTCGCGCGTTCCGAAGGCGGGCTGGGCATCGGACTGTCGCTCGCGAAGACGCTCAGCGAACTGCACGGCGGCACGATCGAAGCGTTTTCGGCGGGCGCGGGCATGGGCTCGGAGTTCGTCGTCACGCTGCCCGTCGCGCAGCAGACGGACGAGGGCGCGCCCGCATGCGGCGACACGCCCGACGACGGCGCGGAGTCTTCCGCGCGCGCACCCGGTGCGAAGCGACGCGTGATGGTGGTCGACGACAGCGTCGATGGCGCGGAGTCGATGTCGATCCTGCTCGAAATGCTCGGGCACGAAGTTCGCGTGTTGTACGACGGCGCGGCGGCGATCGCGGCCGCGCCCGGGTTCAGGCCGGAAGTAGTGCTGCTCGATATCGGCTTGCCGGGCATCGACGGCTATCACGTCGCGCGCGCGTTGCGGGCCGAGCCCGCGTCGGCGAACGCATTGCTGATCGCGCTGACGGGCTACGGACAGGACAGCGACCGGCAGCGCACGCACGATGCAGGCTTCGATCATCACCTCGTGAAGCCGGCTTCGCTCGACGATATCGAGCGCGTGATCGCAGCGGACGGCGCGCTTGGCTCGCCGCGCAATCCGGGCACGCCCGTGCGTTCGGACGTGACGGAGTGAGTTCGAACAAGACGAGTTCAAAACAAGGAGAGAAAGAGGCCGCGGACAAAAACAACGGGCAAAGGGGACTAGCGAAAACAGCAGCGTAGTTGACGAACAGTTAGCAGGCAGCAAGCAGCAAGCAGGCAGCAGGCAGCAGGCAACAACGGCAGGCACGGGCGAACGGCGCATCCGGCAATGGCAGCATGCATGCGCGCGGGCAATACGGCGGGACAGGTGAGGCTGCGTCGATGAAACCGGACAACACGATGGCGGGCGCGCAAGCTGAGGTGGACGCGGCGCTCGCGGGCAGCACGGCGCCGGGCTTTCTCGCGGGCGGCGGCGAGATGGGCAGCCTGATACGCGGCTTCGACTGGCGCGCGACGCCGCTCGGCGAGCCCGAAGCATGGCCGCAAAGCCTGAAGACGGCGATCCGTATCATGCTGACGTCGCGCCAGCCGATGTGGATCGGCTGGGGACGGGATCTCATCGCCTTCTACAACGATCCGTACAAGTCGATCATCGGCGGCAAGCATCCCGCCGCGCTCGGGCAGCCGGCGTCGGTCGCATGGCGCGAGCTCTGGAGCGATATCCGTCCGCTGCTGCAAACCGCGCTCACAGGCACGGAAGGCACGTTCGACGAACAGAAGCTCCTGATCTTGGAGCGCAACGGCTATCCGGAAGAGACGTACTACACGTTCTCGTACAGCCCGATTTCCGACGACAGCGGCGGCATGGGCGGCATCATCTGCGCGAACAGCGACGACACCGTGCGCGTGCTCGGCGAACGGCAGTTGCGGCTGTTGCGCGAGATCGGCGCCGCGACACGCGACACGCCGTCGTGGCGCGACGTCCGCGAAGACAGCGTGCTCGTGCTGAAGAGCGATCCGTACGAGGTCGCACTCGCGCTCTTCTATCGGGCCGAGCCGGGCAGCACTGTGGCGTCGCTGGTCGGCGCGAGCGGCATTTCCGCCGATCATGCCGCCGCGCCCGTCTTGTCGCGAACGGGCGAGGTGCTCGGCGGACTCTTCTTCGGCCATCCGAAGCCGGGCGTGTTCACTGCGCGCGACGGGCGCATTGTCGAAGGCATCGCTGCGCAGGCCGCGACGGCCATCGACAATGCGCGCCCGGACCAGGCCGCGCAACGCGAAATCGTCGAGCGCACGAGGGTCGAAGAAGCGCTTCGCGAGCTGAACGAAACGCTGGAGGCGCGCGTTGCCGAAGCCGTCGCGGATCGCGACCGTCTGTGGGACTTCGTCGAGGAACTGCTGGTGGTCGTGGGCTTCAATGGCGAGTTGCAGCGCGTGAGCCCATCGTGGACGCGCCTGCTCGGCCACGACACGCACTGGCTCGCGCAACAGTCGTACTTCACGCTGATTCATCACGACGATCTCGCGATGGTGAACGTGCGTCTCGACGACTTGCGGCGCACGGGCGCGCCCGTGCGCTTCGAAAACCGCCTGAAGCATATCGACGGCTCGTGGCGCTGGATCGCATGGACGTTCTCGCTCGATCCGGATACGAAGCGGATTCACGGCGTCGGCCGCGACGTGACGAGCGACCGCGAAACGCAGGAGGCGCTGCGGCACGCCGAAGAAGCGTTGCGCGTTGCGCAGAAGATGGAAGCGATCGGCAATCTGACGGGCGGCGTCGCGCACGACTTCAACAATCTGCTTCAGGTGATCGGCGGCAATCTGCAACTGCTCGCCGACGATGTCGCCGGTTCCGAGCGGCCCGCGCAACGCGTGCGCAATGCGCTCGCAGGCGTCGCGCGCGGCGCGAAGCTCGCGTCGCAACTGCTCGCGTTCGGCAGGCGTCAGCCGCTCGCGCCGAAAGTGGTGAACCTCGGGCGCTTCGTGCGCGGCCTCGACGACATGCTGCGCCGCGCGCTCGGCGACGGCATCGAGATCGAGACGATCGTCTCGGGCGGCCTGTGGAATACGCTCGTCGATCCGTTTCAGGTCGAGAACGCGCTGCTCAATCTCGCGATCAACGCGCGCGATGCGATGGACGACCACGGCAAGCTCACCATCGAAGCGGGCAACGCGTCGCTCGACGATGCGTACGCGAGGCGCCACGCCGAAGTGACGCCGGGGCAGTACGTGATGCTCGCCGTCACCGATACGGGCTCGGGCATGTCGGCCGATGTGCAGGAGCACGTATTCGAACCGTTCTTCACGACGAAGCCCGAAGGCCAGGGCACGGGCCTGGGCCTGAGCATGGTGTATGGGTTCGTCAAGCAGTCGGGCGGTCACGTGAAGATCTATAGCGAGCCCGGACACGGCACGACGATCCGCCTCTATCTGCCGCGAGTGCGCGACGAAGAAGACCTCGAAACGGATGTCGACGCCGGTCCGGCGACAGGCGGCGCCGAAACGATCCTCATCGTCGAGGACGATGAGGACGTGCGTACCACGGTCGTCGAGATGCTGGCGTCGCTGGGCTATCGCGTTCTGAAGGCGAAGGATGCGCAGAGCGCGCTCGCGATCGTCGAGAGCGGCGTGCCGATCGATCTGCTCTTCACCGATGTCGTGATGCCCGGGTCGATGCGCAGCACCGAACTGGCGCGCAAGGTGCGCGAGCGGCAGCCCGGCATCGCGGTGCTGTTTACGTCGGGCTACACGGATAACGCGATCGTGCATGCGGGGCGTCTCGACCAAGGCGTCGAACTGCTCAGCAAGCCGTATTCGAAGGACGCGCTCGCGCGCAAGCTGCTTCACACGTTGCGCGCGCAGTACGCACGCCCGCACGACGCGGTCACGATGCAGGCGGAAGACTCGCAGACCGTGCGGCTGGTCGATCGCGGCAACAACGAGACGTTCGATGCGATTCGCAATCTGCGTGTGCTGTTCGTCGAGGATGACGAACTGGTTCGCGTCAGCACGGCGGAGCTGCTGCGCACGTTCGGGCTCGAAGTCGCCGAAGCGCAGGACGCGGAACAGGCACTACAGATGTTGAACGACGAGACGTTCGACGTGCTGTTGACGGATGTGGGGCTTGTGGGCGCGTCGGGTGTCGAGCTTGCGCTCGATGCGAGGGCGCGGCAACCGGACATGCGCGTGATCTTCGTTACGGGCTCGGATGCGCCGCTGTCAGCCGAACAGCAGTCGCAATTGCAAGAAGCGGCGCAATTGCGCAAGCCGTTCGATCCGCTCGAACTGATCGACGCGTTGCGCGGGACCACCGAATGATTGGCTCAGGTCCATGCTTCGACGCAAGCAATGCGGTCTGCATAAGGACACGCAAAAGCTGACGGCGAAAAAAAACCGCTCATGCCGGGGAGCATGAGCGGAAAGTCGGAGAGTTACAACATCGCTAGCGCTACTCAATCAATCGGGGTCACGCAGCCGTTGCAGTGTAGAGAGGGCGGCATCCGTTCTCATATCAGATAATTCCCAAAGCTCTCTTCCGAGAAGCATGCACGCATGCGGAGCCAGCGGCGTTCCGTGTGAGCCGTGATTCCGGCTTGCTCAAAAAATAGGTGGCCGCGACGGCCCACCAGGCGCAGTCGGAAAACCGCCATCGCCGTGTTTTCGCTTCGAAACAACACCGGGCGATGCCGTCGCGCCCGCGCATTTTGCGCGGCTTGTCAGCGCCAGGCGCTCTCCGTACACTCGCGCGTAGTTCAAGAATCCCATCCTGGACCGCGCCGCACACGCGGCGCGCACCCCACACAAGATCTACGCCAATAGAGGAGAGCCCCCGCGATGGCCGATTCCTATTTTCCGCGCTGGCGCGTCCAGCCGAAGAGCGTCGAAGGGCGCGTCGTCAACACCGACGAGCGATTGCCCGGCCCGTCGATGCTCGCGATGGGCGTCCAGCACGTCGTCGCGATGTTCGGCTCGACGGTGCTCGCGCCGCTGCTGATGGGCTTCGATCCCAATCTGTGCATCTTCATGTCGGGTATCGGCACGTTGCTGTTCTTCGTGCTGGTCGGGGGCCGCGTGCCGAGCTATCTTGGTTCGAGCTTCGCGTTCATCGGTCTCGTGATCGCGATTACGGGCTATACGGGGCAAGGGCCGAACCCGAACATCCCCGTTGCGCTGGGCGGGATCATCGCGTGTGGCGTGGCGTACATCATCATCGGGCTGATCGTGTCGGCCATCGGCACGGCGTGGATCGAAACACTGATGCCGCCCGTCGTGACGGGCTCGATCGTCGCGGTGATCGGCCTGAATCTCGCGCCGATCGCCGTCAAGGGCGTGAGCGGCAGCCCATTCGATTCGTACATGGCGCTGGTGACGGTGCTGTGCGTCGGCGCCGTGGCCGTGTTCGCGCACGGCATGCTGCAGCGTCTGCTGATTCTCGTCGGCCTGCTGATCGCCTACGCGATCTACGCCGTCGTCACGAACGGCATGGGCATGGGCAAGCCGATCGACTTTGCGATCGTCGCCAACGCGCCGTGGTTCGGCATGCCGCATTTCATGGCGCCCGCCTTCAACGGCCAGGCGATGACGCTGCTCGCGCCCGTCGCGGTGATTCTCGTCGCGGAGAACCTCGGGCACATCAAGGCCGTGAGCGCGATGACGGGGCAGAACCTGGACCGCTACATCGGCCGCGCGTTCATCGGCGACGGTCTCGCGACTGTGGTGTCGGGCTTCGCGGGCGGCACGGGCGTGACGACGTACGCGGAAAACATCGGCGTGATGGCCGTCACGAAGATCTACTCGACGCTCGTGTTCGTGATCGCCGCCGTGATCGCGCTGGTGCTCGGCTTCTCGCCGAAGTTCGGCGCGGTGATCCAGACGATTCCGGGCCCGGTGCTGGGCGGCGTGTCGATCGTCGTGTTCGGGCTGATCGCGGTGACGGGCGCGCGCATCTGGGTCGTCAACAAGGTCAACTTCTCCGACAACCGCAACCTGATCGTCGCGGCCGTGACGCTGGTGCTGGGCGCGGGCGACTTCTCGCTGAAGTTCGGCGGCTTCGCGCTGGGCGGCATCGGCACGGCGACGTTTGGCGCGATCATCCTGTATGCGCTGCTGCGTCGTAAAGGCCCGCAAGAACCGGCCGTCTGACGCTTTCTCGTTGATGAAAGAACCGGCGCCCGGAGTCGCTTGGCTCATGAGGCGCCGTTTCGATCCGCACCGTCTCAGTCCTTCTCTTTCCCGCGCGTGAGCAGTGCCGTCTCCGACAGATCGACTTCGCGCATCAGCTTGTTCATCGTGTCGTCGTTGATCCGCAGCCTGCTGCGCATGTCGAGCAGCGTCGCGCGCTCGGCGCGCATCGCCGCGAGCTTCATCTGAAATTCCAGTGCTTCGCCGCGCCGCGCTTTGTCAGCGGGACCGATGTCGTCGTCCAGCGTCGCGAGACGCCTGCGGTAGATGCCCATCACGCGCGCCGTCACATCGGCGGCATGCGCCGATGCCGCTTCGTCGAGATCGGCCGTCAATGTTTCGTGCAACTCGTCGATCGCGCGAATCGCCGCCTGCGCGGCCTGAATGCGCGCCGCGCGTTCCTCGGCCGCGTGCGGATCGGCGCGGCGTCGCGCGCCGTTCATCAGCAACGGCAAGCCGGCCACGGCCACCACGAGGGACACGAGAATCACGCCCGACGCGATGAAGATCGCGAGATCGCGTCCCGGCAGCGGCTGTCCGTTCGACAACGCGACGGGCAATGACAGCACGCCCGCGAGTGTCACCGCGCCGCGCACGCCCGCGATCGTCGTCATCGATACGGTGCGCAGCCCTGGCACCGCGTTCGCGACGCCGTGCTTCGCCGCGCCGCGGCTCGCGAACCAGCGCAGCAGCCACACCCACACGAAACGCAGCGCATAGAGCGCAACGGAAACGGCGGCGACATAGAGGATCAGCCGCAACTCTGAGCCGCTCTGTTCCTCATGCGCATCGAGCAGCGCGCGGCCGATGATATGCGGAAGCTGCAGCCCGAGCAGAATGAAGACCATGCCGTTGAAGATGAACTCGATCATCGTCCACGTGACGCTCGCCCGCACGCGCGCCGACGCCGGGCTCGCGGCGGCGAACGTCGAGTAGTTCATCGTCATGCCCGCTGCGACGGCGGCGAGAATGCCCGAGAAGCCAAAGTGCTCGGCGAACAGATACGCGGCGAACGGAATCAGCAGCGTCATCACGACGCCGGGCGCGGGGTCGCCTTCTTCCGTGAGATTGAGAATGCGCGTCGACGCGTAGCTGAAGAGCCAACTGACGGCCGCGCCTGTCGCCAGTCCGCCGAGCGCGATGATCACGAAGCTCACCGACGCATCGCGCAGCGAGAACACACCCGTCAGCGCGGCGGCCACCGCGAACTTCAACGCGACGAGGCCCGACGCGTCGTTCATCAGCGCTTCGCCTTCGAGGATGTGCATCAGATGCTCGGGCAGCCGGTTGCGGCCCGCGATGCCGGACAGCGCGACGGCGTCAGTCGGCGAGAGCACGGCGGCGAGCGCGAACGCGACGGGCAGCGGCATCGACGGCACCATCGCGTGAATGAAATAGCCGACGGCGACGACCGTCATGAACACGAGGCCGAGCGCGAGCATCAGGATCGCGCGGCGCTGCATGAAGAACTCGCGCTTGGGTATGCGCCAGCCGTCTGCGAACAGCAGCGGCGGAATGAACAGCATCATGAAGAGCTCGGGATCGAACGTCACATGCAAGCCGAGGCGCGGCCATGCGAGCAGCGCGCCGAACGCGATCTGCACGAGCGGCAGCGGCAGCCTGAACGGCACCAGCCGCACGACGACTCCGGAAGCGGCAACGGCGAGCAGCAGGATCAGAACGGTAAAGACTATATCCATCGGAAGCGGGATGTGGACAACAGGCGGAAGCGCGATGCAGGGGCGAGGCTTCGAGGCGACGGTTTGGAACGGGACTTCGCAGCGACACTCAGCAGCGGCACTTCGCGCGACATGAAACACAAGGTTCGGCAAGTGCCGTCCGGCGTTTCGGTCAGCCCGAAGTTTAGCCCGATCGTATGAATTCCCGCCGCGAACATCGCAAGACGACCGAAAGCCTTGCGCACCGCGACGGTGCATCGCACGCCCTGACGCGACGCATGCGCATCGCGCGCGGTGCAGCGCCGGATGCGGCGTTCGATGATGCGTGCGCCATCGCGCGCATGGAGCTTGCTTATCATGAGCCGACGACGCACATTTTGAGGACGGACGCCGCGCTTTCGCATTCGCGACGCGCGCGCCGGACCCTTGCGTGAGAGGACTGCATGACCATTGCGCAACAGGAAAGAACAGCGGTGCCGCACGGATTCGAGCTCAGCGTGACCTCGGGCCTGCAGCGCTATTCGGTGCAACACGGCGACCTGACGCTCACGAGCGTCTTTCAGCCGATATTCAGCCTCTCGCACATGCGTGCCGTGGGTTACGAAGGGCTGCTTCGCGCGCACGACCCATTCGATCGCGCGGTGTCGCCCGTCGACGTATTCGGCGAGGCGGCGCGCGTCGGCGATGTGCTGCATGTCGACCGGCTCGCACAGTCGCTGCATCTCGAGAACTTCAACGTGCTCGGCGCCGAGCGCGAGTGGCTCTTTCTCAACGTCCATCCGGGCGTGCTGATCGACTCGTATCACTCGGCGGCGCTGCTCGCGAATCTGCGGCGGCTGAACCTGTCGCCGCGACGCATCGTGCTCGAAGTGCTAGAGCAGAGCGCGCAGGACATCGAGCGGCTCGCCGATGCCGTGCGCCAGTTTCGCGAGCGCGGCTTCCTGATCGCGCTCGACGACTTCGGCGCGGGCCATTCGAACATCGAACGCATCTGGCAGCTGAATCCTGATATCGTGAAGCTCGACCGCATCATGCTGTCGCATGCCGCGCATCGCGCGGACATGGCGTCGATCCTGCCGGGGCTCGTCGCGCTGCTGCACGAGGCAGGCAAGCTGGTGCTGATCGAAGGCGTCGAGACGGAGCACGAAGCGCATATGGCGCTCGCTTGCAACGTCGATTTCGTGCAGGGCTTTTACTTCGCGCGTCCGCATCCGGGGCTCGCCGACGCGGTGCATGCTGCGGCGTGCATCGGCGAGCTGACCGAGCGTTGCCAGTCGCAAGCGGAGGAGCGCGAGCGGCGCAACGCGTCGCGGCTCGCACCGTACATTCGCGCATTCGAGCGCGCGGCGGAACGGCTCGCCGCCGGCGAACCGCTCGACGAAGTGTGCTGGAATTTTCTCGCGCTCGATCATGCCGCGCGCTGCTATCTGCTCGACGACAAAGGCCGGCAGGCCGGGCGCAACGTGGTGCTGCGCGCGGACCGCGCGACGCACGAAACGCGCTTTCTGCCGCTATCCGATGCGCAGGGCGCGAACTGGCTGCGCCGTCCGTATTTCCGCACGGCGATCGAGGCGCCCGAACGCGTGCACGTGACGCGGCCTTATCTGTCGATCAATGAGGCGGTGCCATGCGTGACGCTGTCGGTGGCGACGCGGATCGGCAACCGTACCTGCGTGCTGTGCGGCGACATCGACTGGTTCGAGGAGCCGCGCTTCTGAGATCATGTCGCTTTCATCACGACATGACGCTCTGACATGACAGGCAAACGGGTGCTGCTCGAAGTGATCGCGACGACGCTCGCCGATGCGAAAGCCGCTGCACGCGGCGGCGCGGATCGGCTCGAACTCGTCACCGCGATGGGCGAGGGCGGGCTGACGCCGAGCATCGGTTTGATCGAGGCCGTGGTGGCGGCCGTGCCGATTCCCGTGAACGTGATCGTGCGGCCGCATAGCCGTTCGTTCGTCTACGATGCCGGCGATTTCGCCGTGATGCTGCGCGACATGCGCGCGGCAAAGTCGGCGGGCGCGAATGCCGTCGTGATCGGGATGCTGACGCCGTCGCGCGAAGTGGACCGCGAAGGCTTGGCGCGCGTCGTGGAAGCCACCGACGGCATGCCCATCACGTTTCATCGCGCATTCGACGAAGCGCGCGATCTGCACGAAGCGCTCGATGTGCTGCTCGGCTTCGATGCCGTCACGAACGTGCTGACGTCGGGCGGCAAGTCTTCCGTGCTGGATGCGCCCGCTGCAATTAGCTCGCTCGCGCGGCGCGCCGAGCGGACGCACTGCACTGTATTAGCAGGTGCGGGATTGACGGTCGATCGCGTCGCGGACTTCGTGCGCGATACGCAGGTGAAAGCGGTTCACTTCGGGGCGGGTGTGCGTGTCGGCGGCAAGGGCCTTGCGCACGTCGACGAAGAAAAGGTGCGGCGCGTGAGGGCCTTGCTCGACATTCTGTGATTCGCGCTCTCAGCGTGTGCCGTGCTCAAAAACGGCACACGCGTGAGCCCGTCACATCACTTGGCGACGACTACGGGAATGCCACGCAACGTTCCCGCGCCCTTCGCTTCTTCGAGCGCTGCGTTGACGGCCGCGCCCGTGGCCGCCTCGATATGCAGGCGCGCGGCCAGTTCGCGCTCACTGCGCTTCACCGCTGCGAGATTCGCCAGCTTCACGTGACCATAGCCGCGCACGCGGGCATGCAGATCCGCGAGTTTGACGATATCGTCGGCTGTGACGTTGTTGAGCAGCGCGAACGTGCGCTGCATCGTCGTTTCGTAGTCGGTGGAAAGCTGGCGTTCCATTTGACGTTCGACGGTACGGCCAAACGGGTCAAGCATCGTGCCGCGCAGGCCGCGCCACTTCGCCATCGCGCCGAACACGGGCCACATCCATTGGCCGAACGTCTTCTTTTGCGGCGTCGCGCCGTGTTTCGCGCGTGAGATCGTCGGCGGCGCGAGATTGAACTTCACGCCGAAGTCCTTGCCCGCAACGCCTTCGAACTGCGCTTCCAATGCTGTGCGGAAAGCGGGGTCGCTATGCAGGCGAGCGACCTCGTATTCGTCCTTCACGGCGAGCAGCCGATAGAACGTCGTCGCGACGGCGCGGCTCAAACGTTCCGCCTGCGTGCCCTCGAGCCTGCGTTCCGCCTGACGCGCCGCGCCGACCAGCGCGCGATAACGCTTCACGTAAGCAGCGCCGCCATAGGCGAGCAGCCGCGCTTCGCGGTCCGCGACCAGTGCATCGAGCGTTTCGAGCTTTTCCAGCGATACGGCTGGCTGCTGTGCCGCATGACGCTGCGACCACAGCGCTTCGAGTCCGGCGGGATCGGCGGCGGCCATGCGGCCAATCGAGAACGCGAGCTGATTCATCTGCACGGCGACGTTGTTCAGTTCGATCGCGCGCATCATCGCGGCGAACGAAACGGGCACGAGACCGAGTTGCCACGCGAAGCCGAGCATCAGGATATTTGCGCCGATCGTGTCGCCGAGGAAGCGCGTCGCGAGCGCTTGCGCATCGCACGACGACATGCGCTCTTCGCCCGCTGCGTGACGCATCTTGTCGATCAGTGCATCGGCATGCAGATTCGCGTCCGGGTTCTGCACGAACGACGCGTTCGGAATCGCATGCGTATTCACGACGATGCGCGTGCGGCCATGGCGCACGGTCTGCAACGCATCGGCGCTCGCGCCGACGACCATGTCGCAGGCGAGCAGCACGTCGGCCTGTTGCGTATCGATGCGCACCTGGTTCAGCCACTCGTCGCGCGCGGCGAAGCGCACGAACGACAGCACCGAGCCGCCTTTCTGCGCGAAGCCCATGAAATCGAGCACCGACGCGCTCTTGCCTTCCAGATGCGCGGCCATGCTGATCAACGCGCCGACCGTCACGACACCCGTGCCGCCGACGCCCGTCACGAGAATGTCGTACGGCGCGGCGTCGAGTTGCGTCGCGGGCAACGGCAATGCGTCGACGCGCGTGGCCAGCGCAGCCGCATCGAACGCGACACCCGCCGCCTTTTTCAGCTTGCCGCCTTCGATCGTCACGAAGCTCGGGCAAAAGCCGTTCACGCACGAATAGTCTTTGTTGCACGACGACTGATCGATGCGGCGCTTGCGGCCAAGCGGCGTTTCGACGGGTTCGACCGACAGGCAGTTCGACTGCACGCCGCAATCGCCGCAGCCTTCGCACACTTCTTCGTTGATGAAGAGGCGCTTGTCCGGATCGGGAAACTCGCCTTTTTTGCGGCGGCGGCGCTTTTCAGCGGCGCACGTCTGGTCGTAGATCAGCACCGTCACGCCATCGATGTCGCGCAGTTCGCGCTGCACCTTGTCGAGTTCGCTGCGATGATGGAACGTCGTGCCCTTCGGGAAAATGCCATGATGGCCGTCGTATTTCTCCGGCTCATCGCTGACCACGACGAAATGCGACACGCCTTCCGCTTCTACCTGGCGCGCGATCTGCGGCACGGAGATGCTGCCGTCGACGGGCTGGCCGCCCGTCATCGCAACCGCGTCGTTATAGAGGATCTTGTAGGTGATCGTCGCCTTCGCCGCGACAGCCTGGCGGATCGCGAGAATGCCCGAGTGGAAGTACGTGCCGTCGCCGAGATTCTGGAACACGTGGCGCGTCTTCGTGAACATCGAATGCGCGGCCCAGTCGACGCCTTCGCCGCCCATCTGGATCAGGCCCGTCGTGTCGCGCTCCATCCACGAAGCCATGAAGTGACAGCCAATGCCTGCCTGCGCAATCGACCCTTCGGGCACTTTCGTCGACGTGTTGTGCGGGCAGCCCGAGCAGAAATACGGCGTGCGCTTCACGGCATCGGCGGCATTCGACAGGATTTGCGGCGCGACGAGATCGACCACGCGCTCGCGGCGATCGAGCGCGGGCTTGTGCTTCGCGAGCCAGGTCGCGAACACGGGCAGAATGCGCGACGGACGCAGTTCGCCGAGCGACGACAGCAGCATCGCGCCGTCTTCCGCATGCTTGCCGACGATCACAGGCCGCGCGCCTTGCTTGCGGTTGTACAGATAGTCCTTGATCTGCTGCTCGATGACGGGGCCCTTTTCCTCGATCACGAGCACTTCGGAAAGACCGGAAACGAACGCGTCGATGCGCGTCATTTCGAGCGGGAACGACAGGCCCACCTTGTAGATGCGCACGCCCGCCTTCTCCAGATCGGCGACGGTGAGATCGAGCCGTCGCAGCACTTCCATCAGATCGAGATGCGCCTTGCCGCACGTCACGATGCCGATGTTCGCGTGCGGACTCGGCGCAATCCATTTGTCGATGCTGTTGGCTCGCGCGAAGTGGCGCACGGCGTCGAGCTTCGCGTGCAGACGCTGTTCGATCGTGAGGCTCGGCAGATCGGGCCAGCGGTTGTGCAGGCCGCCTGCGGGCGCCTGAAAGCCTTCGGGCGTGGTCCATTGCGTTTGCAGCGCGTCGAGATCGACCGTCGAGCCCGATTCGACCGTCTCCGAAATCGCCTTGAAGCCGACCCACGCGCCCGAGTAGCGCGACAGCGCCCAGCCGTACAGGCCGAATTCGAGCATGTCCGCGACGTTCGACGGATTCACGACGGGCATATGCCACGCCATCATCGCGAAATCGCTCTGATGCGGCATCGACGACGACACGCAGCCGTGATCGTCGCCCGCGACGACCAGCACGCCGCCATGCTGCGACGAGCCGTATGCGTTGCCGTGCTTGAGGGCATCGCCAGCGCGGTCGACGCCCGGGCCCTTGCCATACCACATCGCATACACGCCATCGACGGTGCGCTCCGGGTCTGCTTCGACGCGCTGCGTGCCGAGCACGGCCGTGCCGCCGAGTTCCTCGTTGATCGCGGGCAGAAAGCGCACGTCGTTCGCGTCGAGCAGTTTCTTCGCCTTCCACAATTGCTGGTCGACCATGCCGAGCGGCGACCCGCGATAGCCGCTGATGAAGCCGGCCGTGTTCAGGCCGCGCGCGCGGTCGAGCTGGCGCTGCATCAGCGCGAGGCGCACGAGCGCCTGCGTGCCTGTCAGGAAGATGCGGCCACGCGTGGCGGTGAGGTTGTCCGAGAGGCGGTAGTCGGCGAGTGCCGGGGTGCCGTCGATGGGCAGACGAGCGGTCATCGTGGAGTCTCCGTTGCTGTTATGCGTTTCGCCGCCGACAAATCGAGCTTGTTGCGTGCTCGTTGCGTGCTTGTCGCGCGCTCGTTGCCGTCGCGGCGAAAGAGACTCCATTCTTTCGCGTCAATTAGAGAGAATTCTTGCTACTTTTTGCGGGTGGTCAATCACGGGCGAGAGGATTCCTGGCATTCCGCGTTGTTTTGAGATAGATCCACCGCTTCGGAAAAAAGCGGCTTTTTTCGATGACTCGCGCCGGGCTGGCGCGGCCGGTTTCGACGCGACGCCTGGCCATCCGGACGATGGTTCACTCGGGTCGCCGTTGGGTTACGCTATGCCGACCGATGCGCACCGAAGACATAGGGAGGGGTGATGAAACTGTATTACTGGCCGAAGACGCGCGCTTTCCGCGCGCTGTGGATGCTCGAAGAGATCGGCGCGCCGTATGAACTGGCGCGCGTGAACCTTCGCGCGGGCGAGCAGGACACGACCGATTTCCATCACGTCAACCCGATGTGCAAGCTCCCCGCGCTCGACGACGACGGCGTGCAGGTCGCGGAATCGGGCGCGGTGCTGCTGTATCTCGCCGATCGCTTTCCGGAGTCGAAGCTCGGCGCACCCATCGGCGATCCGTTGCGCGGGCGTCTTTTGCAATGGCTTTTCTTCACGCCGGGCTGCCTCGAACCGGCGATGGCCGAAAAGCTGACGGGCGCGTCGGGCAATTCGTTCAGCTTCGGCTGGGGCAATCTGGAGCGCGTGAAACTGGCGATCGACACGGCGCTCGACGAAGGCGAATGGCTGCTCGGCGAGCGCTTTACGGCTGCCGATCTGCTGCTGGCCAGCACGTTGCAGATCGCGTTCGTCGCGAAGCTGCTCGAAGCGTCGGGGCGCATCGGCGATTACGTCGGGCGGGCGATGGCGCGCGACGCGCACGCAAGGGCGATGGCCGTCGAGCAGCGGGAAATCGATGCGCTGAAACTACAGCATTGAAATCCGTGTGCTGACCGGGCCGCGCGGTTCGTGCCGGGTTCGTGCCGAACCGTCAGCCCGTCGGCTGCTGCTGGACCTCGTGTGCCGAGAGCGGTACGACGTCGTCGAAATGCGTGTAGTCGATATGGCTCACGCCGTTCTCTTCGCGGATCAGATCGACGAAACGGTGCTGCCAGCGGATATCGTCGCTGGGCCACGAGAAGCGCGCTTGCATGGTCTGCGAGGTGTTTTCGTCGGAGCCTTCTATCGTGATCAGCAGCGACGCGTCCTGTTCGGCGAGGCTCTCCGGCGTTTCGCCATGCAGCGGGCTCGCTTCGTCGATCACGTGCATCAGGTTCCAGCCGAGGTAGAACATCGGCTGCTGGTCGCGCACGAGGCCGAGGTCGTAGATCCGGCGCAGCACGTAGCCTTCCGACGAGCGCTCGACGCGCATCAGCCGCAGCCGCGCGCGAGCTTCGACGATCACGTTCTGCCTCGCGTTTGCCGTGCGCACCATCAGCGTGGTGCGCCCGTCGATGGGGCGCACGATCGCGTAGCGCGAGAACATGATCTTCGCGCGCGGGCGCGAGAAGCGCGCAAAGATCAGACCGGTGGCGAGCGCGATGCCCGACATGCCGACGAAGATTTCGAGCGTCGCAATGAGGTGCGCGTATAGCGTCTGCGGATGCATGTCGCCATAGCCGACCGTCGCGAGCGTTTCGACGCTGAAGAAGAACGCGCCCGCGAAGCCTTTGGGGTTCTGATTCGCAATCGACGCGCTGCCGAGTTCGTACAGCGATCCGAAGAACGAGTTCAGCAGCAGGAACAGGACGGCGAGCGACACGAAGAAGACGGGCCAGCTGATCGTCAGCGCGCGGTGGTAGAGGTCCTGCCACACGCGCAGCGGCAGACCGTGCGCGACGACGACGTGCGAGCGCATGCGAATCTTCCGGTCGAGGATTCGGCCTTTGTGTTGCGGGTGATCTTTGGAATCGGGCGGGGTCGCGCTCATTCTTGTTCTGCTGACGTGGGTGTCTTGCAGCGTCACGGCGCACGCGTGTGCCACCCGCTGCCGCGCGTAGTGTAGCGCGTGAATCCGTTCGATACATGCAACGCTGCCGTCACGCGAGCGCAGCCGCGCGGCGCATCCGGCAGTGCCACCGGACTCGGTGCATAGGCGCGTCAAAGAAAACCTGCACGCGCCGGGGCGCGCGCATCCAGATATCCGCCGGCTCGATTGCCGTGAGGCGCGGTCTGTGCGGACCGCGATGCACGCGCGTCGTGTCAGGGAAATGCCCGCGGCTTCGGCACGCCCGCGCCGTGCTCGATATCGGCGACGGCTTGCTGATGCGCCGTCTCGATCGCTTCCGCCTCGGTTGCAAAACCCCCGTCGCCACCTACCGTGGTCCAGCGCTGCACGGGATGATCACGATGCCGGATTTCGTACTCCGCGTCCCAGCGCGCGCCTTGAAGCTCGAGAGGACGTACGTGTATCGCATACACGCCGTAAAGGAAAAGCGGTTCTGCCATGATCGCCTCCGCCCGTTCAAGTCGAAAAGGCCATCGGCGCGGCGCGCGGCGGACGCGCCACGTCTGCCTCGATGGATACAACCCGGCACATGAACCCAATGCTTATAGTTCGATCTCGCCGAGGATTCTGTGGGCCAGTGCCTTCGCTTCTTCGAGCGCTTCGTCGGCCGTTGCCGAGGTGGCTTCGACTTCGTAGACCGTGTCCTCTGTCTCGTCGCCTTCGTCGCGCGAGAGCGAAACCACGCCCTGATACTTCCCGCCATCCAAGGGGCGGGTCGTCGCCGTCGCCGTGTAGAGACCTTTGGTGTAGGTGACGTCCTCCATGATGCATCTCCTGCAAGGGGGAGATTCCATCGTAGCACGCGATTTCGACGCCCACATGTCGGCGCTACGGGGCGCGCTTGCGGCTCTCGCGCGCCATCGACCGCTCTTGCACAGACAGGTGAAGCAGCAGGTTCGGCGCTTGCTTCGACGGCTTCCTGAGGCAGCTTCTTCCGGATTCAATCCTGCAACAGCGATACCACTTCATCGAGCGTCGGCGAGTGCGCGCCCGAATGGCGGCAGGCCGCCGCGCCCGCCGCGAGCGAGAACGCCAGATGCTCTTCCCACTTGCGTTTCGGCGCCGTCATCAGGCTGAACAGCAGGCCGCCGATCGACGCGTCGCCCGCGCCGACGGTATCGGCGACGGCCACGCGCGGCGGCTGCGCTTCGACGATGCGCTCGCCGTCGATCAGCGTCGCCTTCTCCGAGCCGCGCGTGACGAGCACGATCGCCTTCGGGTTCATCGCGCGCAGTTGCGCGAGGGCGGACGCTTCGTCGTCGGTCTTGAACAGCAGGCGCAGGTCTTCGTCAGATACCTTGATCAGATCGGCGAGCGACGCCATGTGGCGCAGCGTCGGCTCGTAGCCGTGCTCCATCAGGTTGCGGTAGTTCGGATCGAAGCTGATCTTCACGCCGCGCGCGCGCAGTTCGGCCGCGAGCTTAGCGAGCGTCGCGCCGATCGGCTGGCGCACGAGGCTGATGCAGCCGAAGTGCGCCCACTTCACATGCGACATCCAGCCTTCCGGCAGCTTCGACGGATCGAACGCGAGGTCCGCGCTGTTGTCGCCCATGAAGAAGTACGCGGGCGGATGCGTCTGATGGACGATTGCTAGCAGCGGCGCGCGCTCGACGCGCTGCATGAAGCGCATGTCGAGACCGGCGGCGACGCTGGCGTTCCACAGATCGTCTGAGAAGTTGTCGACGCCGAGCGAGCCGGCGCACGCCGTCGGCAGGCCAAGCCGCGCGACGGCGCGCGCGACGTTCCAGCCCGCGCCGCCCGGCACCGACAGCCACGTTGAAGGACCCGTGCGCACGAGATCGGTGAGGATGTCGCCGGCGGATACGAAGTCGGGAAACTCGGGGCTTGCGCTCATGATGCTCACCGTACAGGGTTATTCGGACTTGCTGGAAGTCTGCAACGCGTGATGCAGCACTTCGTAGCATGCGCCCATCGTGTGATAGTCGGTCTTGCCGGCCGGACTCTTTTCGTCGCTGTACTTGCGGTTGTCACACGTGAGGATGCGATACCACGCGCCATAGCGATGATCGACGAAGTGCGTCCAGCTATAACGCCAGATCTCGTCGTACCAGTCCCAGAAGCGCTCGTTGCCCGTGCGCTTGCCGAGCAGCGCGGCCGTCGCGAACGTTTCGGCCTGTACCCAGAAGTACTTGTCGTGATCGCACACAGTGCGGTCCGGGCCGAAGCCGTAGTAGAGGCCGCCGTGATCGTGGTCCCACGCGTGGGTCATCGCCGCGTCGAACAGTTCGATCGCGCGCGGCAGCAGCCACGGCAGCGGACGATGACGTTCGAGAATCAGCAGCAGCTTCGCCCATTCGGTCTGGTGGCCGGGCTGGAAACCCCACGGACGGAAGATGTTCGAGCTGTCTTCCTCGTTGTAGTGCCAGTCCACCGACCAGTCCGCGTGAAAGTGCTCCCACACGAGCCCTTGCGAGAGCTTCGCCTGACGCAGCGCGATATTCGTCGCGACGCGCTCGGCGCGGTCGAGGTACACGAGATGGCCGGTCGCTTCGTAGGCGGCGAGCAGCGCTTCTGTCGTGTGCATGTTCGCGTTCTGGCCGCGATAGGTACTCACGCGCCAGTCGGCCGTGGCTTCGTCGGCGTAAAGGCCGGTCGCCGCGTCCCAGAAGCGGCGCTCCATCAGCTCGAACGTCGCGGCGATCATCGGCTTCGCTTCTTCGATGCCCGCCATCGCCGCGTGTGCATACGCGAGCAGCACGAACGCGAGGCCGTAGCAGTGGCGCGTCGCGTCGAGCGTGCGCTTGTGGCCGTCGCGCCAGTCGACCTCCCAGTCGTAGCCCTGATGATGCGGGTCCCAGTGGCCGTCGCGCAGAAACTTCAGGCCATGCTGCGCGTATTCCAGATGTTGCGGATCGCCGAACTGCCGGTACGCCATCGCATAGTTGAAGACGAAGCGGCAACTGCTGACGAGATGGCGCGTCGCGCGGTTGTAGATCGTGCCGTCGTCGCGGAAGAAGTGGAAGAAGCCGCCGCTCGGGTCAAGCACGTTCGGCGCATAGAAGCGCAGCGTGTCCTCGATGTGCGACAGCAGGAAAGCGCTGTCGCGGAAGCTTGCGACGGGCGGTGCCTTGTGGTCGGCGTTGTCGTTCGAAAGAGGCGTGTCGGGTTGTTTCATGGCGTATTCACCGAAGTGCTGGCACGGACAACGAGTTGGACGGGTACTCGAATATCGAGTGCGGACGGCGCATCTTCGAGTAGGAGTTCGACGCCGCGGCGGCCGAGCGCTTCCTTGTCGACGGCGATCGTCGTGAGGGGCGGACGCGCGTGCGCGGCGGCGGGAATGTCGTCGAACCCGACGATCGCGATGTCTTCTGGCACGCGCAGGCCGCGCGCGAGACACACGCGCAGCGCGGCGAGCGCGGCGAGGTCGTTGTACGCGAAGACGGCGTCGGGGCGCGGGCCGGGGCGGTCGAGCAACTGCTCCATCGCAAGCGCGGCGCCGGCGTCGGGGTCGAGGCCCGCGTCGATCGTCAGTTCGAGCGACGGATCGAACAACAGTCCCGCTTCGAAGAACGCGCGCCGGTAGCCGAGCGCGCGCTGCGCAATGCTGTAGTGCGCGAGCGAGCCGCCGATGAACGCGACACGCGTGCGCTTTTGCGCGAACAGATGCTGCATCGCAAGCGCCGCGCCCGCCTGATTGTCGAGATTCACCGAGCGTAGGTTCGGCGCCCACAGATCGATCAGCACGAGCGGACGCTGCATTGCGGCGAGCGTCGCGAGCGTTTCAGGCTCGACGAAACCCGCGACGGCGATCGCATCGGGCGCATGCAGGCGCATCTGCTGGACGACGTCCTCGGTTGGACCCGCCGTCAGCACGGACGGGACGATGCCGCGCTCGCGGCACGCGTCTTCGACGCCGTGCAGCACATGCGAGAAGAACGGGCTGACCGCGAAGTTGTTGTGATGCCGATGCAGCAGGAACGTGAGCCGGCGAATGCGCGGGCGCAATTGCGCAGAGTCGTAACCGAGCCGGCGCGCCGTTTCGACGATGCGCTCGCGCGTCGATTCCGACAGGCCCGGCTGATTCTTGAGCGCTCGCGAGACCGTGCCGATCGACACGCTGGCTGCACGGGCGACGTCGCGGATCGTTGTTGCCATCGAAAGAGGCGGCCGTGCGCAGACGCGCCGCAGCGAAGTTCAGGTTCGGGTGATTGTATAGTAAAACGCTGCCAGAAAACCCCATTCAGCAGGCTTCCGATACGCGTAGATACCCGTATATAGGCTTACTGGAGGCTAAATTCCTGTTTAGTAAAATTTGCTAAACGGTTCTTCGAATCGTCAATTGGCGCGGCTTGCCGGATATGCCGACGGCTTCCGCGCGCGGTTGACCGAACTTGCCAATGGCTCGATGCGAGATGAATCAGGGAATGGGGCGCGGGCAATCGGCACCTTGCTCGAAGGTGACTGCTCGTCATGACAGAAGAATGTCGGCCGAATGGGATGTCGACCCGGATGTCGATCCGATAAGGCCGTCGCGTCGGGCTGCGGCCGCGATGCTTTGACGCGAAAAGTCGGTTTGCTTCGAAGCTCAGTCGACGGCGGCCGCCGTCCGTCCTCGCAGCAGCGCCTGGCTTTCTTCGAATCCGATCAGCACCAGGCCGGACGCCTCGCTCTTCGCGCGGCGTTTGGCGAGCGCGGCGACCGAGGCGATGTCCTCGCTGCTATGCAACTGTTGGCCTGTCTGCGGCTCGACGTGCACGCAGCCGATCGCCATCGTCACGAAGCCGAAGAACGTCGGATTGCCGCGCCGGTCTTCGCCGTGGATGCCACCTGCAAGCCGGTCGGCGGGTGCGTAGAAGCGCTGCGCGCCTTCGTTGAAGACGTGGATCGCGCGTTGCGCGCGCTCGCGCCAGTCGTCGCTCTGGAACAGGATCAGGAAGTCGTCGCCGCCGACATGCCCGAGAAAGTCGCGCGTCGGATCGCAGACATCCGCGAGCACGTGCGCGGCGAACTTCAGCACTTCGTCGCCTTGCCAGTAACCGTACTGGTCGTTGAAAGGCTTGAAGTGATTCAGGTCCACGTAGCACGCGTAGAAGCCCGAGTCGTTGCCGAGCAGCCGCCCGATGTGCGAGCTGATGGGAATGTTGCCCGGCAAGAAGGTGAGCGGATTCGCGTAGCGAGCCGCCTCGATGCGCACTTCCGTCACTGCGCGCACGAGGCTCTCGCCCGTGCCGAGCCCGACGTAGCGGCCCTGATCGCTGATCACGAAGCCGTCCGCGAGGTAGCGCTGGTCGTCGCTGGCGAGCAGCTTCGCCATGTCCTCGACCGTCATCGACTTTTCGATCACGACGGGTGACGCATTCGCGAACAGCATGCACGGCCGCTTGCCGAAGAGCTCGCGGTGATAGGGCAGCGCGTAGCGGTCCATGAACGCGCGACGGTTGATCAGCGCGACCGGCTCGTTTTGCTCGACTACGGCGACGGCGTGCAGGTTCGGCATCCGGTTGAAGAGCTCGAGGACGTCGTTGTTCGTCGCGTGGCGCGGCAGCGCGGGCGCGTGCACGATCATTTTCGCGGACGCCATGCCGCCCGAAGGCGATGCGCTGACCGCGCGCGTCGCTTCGGGGAACACGGCGATGTGGCCGGCGCGCAGCGCTTCGCGGGCGTCGTCGGCGACGGCGCGCGGCGGGTGCGCATGCGGCTTGCCGAAGAAATAGCCCTGCCCGCAGCCGATGCCCATATCGCGCACGACGATCAGATCCGCTTCCCTTTCGATGCCTTCGGCCACGAGACGCGCGCCGCTCGCCGCGGCGAAATGCTGCATCGCCTTGACGGCCTCGAACTTGAGCGGATCGCTGGCGATGTCGTGGATGAAAAAGCGGTCGATCTTCACGACGTCCGGCTGCAAACGCACCCACAGGTTCATGCTCGCGTTCGCCGTGCCGTAGTCGTCCAGCGCGAATTGCGCGCCCGCCATGCGCAAGACGGAGATCGCGGGCAGAAAGCTCGCGACGTCGGGGATCGCGCTCTGCTCGGTCAGCTCGATCACGATCCGTTCGGCCTCGACGCCCATGTTTCGCAACATCACGAACGTGCTGTCGCGGTCGTCGGCCAACTGGCGGATCGCGCCCGCGCTGAAGTTCAGGAACAGCTTGCCCTCGTACCCGAGTTGCGCGAACGCCTCGATGCAGGTGCGCGCGGCCGCGCGCTCCAGCGCGATCACGCTGCCTTCGGCTTCAGCTTGAGCGAACAGCGCGTACGGCGTTTCCAGCGGCGTGCCGACCGGTCCGCGAATCAAGCCCTCATAGCCGAGAATGGCGCCGTCGTCGAAATGGACGATGGGCTGGAAGACGGCAGACAGGTCGCGCTGCGCGATCAGGTCTTCGATGCGCGGCGCTACGGTAGGGGAAGACGAGCGTTGGGACATGACAAACGACCGGAGCATTCGACCGTCGGCATATCGGCATTATTCATCTGAAAATTAAGTGAATTTTTAGTGACAGGCGACACCGCGTGTGGTGCGCGACGACAACGCTTTCACCACTCATAAAGGGGCGCAAGAGGAGCGCGAATTCGTGCGTTTGTCCTATGACATCCGGCCGAGGCGACAGCATGCAAGCGGCGCGTTGAAATAACGACAACGAAAAAGCCGCCTGGAGGCGGCCTTCACGACATGCACTCAGGGAGAGCGCTAATGAATCACATCTTGTATGAATCGCACGCGGGCCTAGCGGCGCGCAACGGCGGCTGTCGCGCCTTTCTTCGCGGCGCGCTTCTCGGCGCTGGTGTCGCGCGCGCCCCAGCGTTGCGCGAGCGCGGCGCAGACCATCAGCTGGATCTGATGGAACAGCATCAGCGGCAGCACGACGGCGCCAACCGCGTGCGTCGCGAAAATGACCTTGGCCATCGGCACGCCGGACGCGAGACTTTTCTTCGAGCCACAGAAGATGATCGTGATCTGGTCGGCGCGGCTGAATCCCAGGCGCTTGCTGACGATCATCGTCACGAGAAGCGCGAGCGCCAGCAGCACTGCGCACACGACCAGCAGCCCACCCAGCGCGGCGAGCGGAATCTGATGCCACAGTCCTTCGTTGACGGCCTCGCTGAACGCCGCATACACGACCAGCAGAATCGAGCCCTGGTCGACCAATTTCAGCACGGCGCGGTTGCGCTCGATCCATCCGCCGATCATCGGACGCAGCAACTGCCCGGCGACGAACGGCACCAGCAGTTGCAGCACGATATTCCACACCGTATGCCAAGGCGAACCGCCGCTCGCCGCCTGGCTCGTCACGATCAGGCTGACGAGGGCGGGTGTGATGAAGATGCCGAGCAGGCTGGAGGCCGACGCGCTGCATACGGCCGCGGGCACGTTGCCTTTCGCAATCGACGTGAACGCGATCGAAGACTGAACCGTCGACGGCAGCGTACAGAGGAAGAGGATGCCGGCGTAGAGCGCGGGCGTGACGAGCGGCGAAAGAAGCGGTTTGAGTACGAGCCCGAGTATCGGAAACAGCGCGAACGTGCTTAGCAGCACGACGATGTGCAGCCGCCAGTGCGTCGCGCCGGCAATGATCGCCTCGCGCGACAGCTTCGCGCCGTGCAGGAAGAACAGCAACCCGACCGCGATGTCCGTGACCCAGTTGAACGCCTTCGCCGCCTGGCCGTGAACGGGTAACAGGCTGGCGAAAATCACGGTGCCGATCAGGCAGAGCGTGAAGTTGTCGGGAAGGAGTTTCGGACGGGCCATCTTTCAAATCTCGGTGCTGAGCAGGCAGTTGCCTTGCTGTTGCCGGCAGGCGAACGCCAAAGGGCTATTGTCAACGGAAAGCGATTAAAAAAGCAAATTCATTTGCCGAATTGATTAATTACAGAAACGCATGAAACTTGGGCTTCACGGGAATGATTGCGCGCGCATCGGGATGCCGGGGAAAGCCGATTTGGGTATCGGCAAGATTGTCCGCACGACCCGTATCGGGGTGCATTTGGCGCGTTACTGTTCAGACGAATTCAGGTGTTCGAACAACTTCTTTTCAGCGCCTTTTCGGAGGGTTCCGCAAGCTATTTGTGGTGAAAAAACGTCGCAGTAACAATGCGTTACAAGAGTGCCGCAGACCTAACATTTTTTGGCTCGACACCCCTTTGGGGGGCCAATAAATTACTGTTCGAAGGCCGTTGGGACATCGCGCGTGGCAGGTTTTGCCGCGCCGCCGCGCCAGTCCCGGAACAAGCCCATCCGCAGCTCGAGGGGGGGCTTTCAGGTAGATCGTCGGGCAGGTGAAACATGGTGCATGCAGGACTGTCGAGGATCAAATGGTGGGGGACGAGCGCGCTGGTCGTTGCGCTGACTTCGCTCGCTTACGCAAAGCCACCGTTCCCGTCGCACGAAGGGCATGGCTTCTTCGGCGGCGGCGCGGCTTATCGCGTCTCATCGTTTGGCGGCCCTGTCCGCGGAAACCAGGTGCTGCGCGCAAACGTTTCGCGTGAGGGGGCTCACGGCGGCCGGTATGCAAGAAACGACGCGCAGCGCATGCGCGTCAACGCGACGAGCCGAGCGGGCACGAGCGACGCGTATGCCGGCCACATCGGCGGCAGCGCGAGCCGTGACACCATGCAACGAATGACGCTTCCGTACGACGTCTACCGCAACCGTCCGTCGGCGCAATACGTCGGTACGCAATACGCCGGCGCGATCACGCCCATCAGCACCGATTCGCGTCCCGCGCCGCGACCACCCGCCAATGCGCAATCGGCGCACGTCGGCTCCATCCGCGACGACGTTGCGCGATACAACGAAGAACGCGGCGTCTCTCGTCAGATTCCCCGTCCTCCCGCGGACTCGCGCATTCCGGCGCCGTCGCCATATCGCAACTGAGCTTTTCTTCCCCCGCCAGTCCTGGCGCGCATTTCGGCCTTGCTCATAAGGTTGGATCGAATCCTCCCGTCTCGCTCGCAGCCGTCTCAGGCCTCTCCTCGTCCCAAGCGAATCATTCACCGCTGATGTGACGTAAGCACGCCACACATTTTTGAAATCGCTCGTCAGCGTTCACCGTTTCGTCATCAAATCTCGTCGTCGTTGCGGCAGTGCGTCATCCTGCAGTGGATGTGCTTCGCATCGTACCCAGTGCTGTAGAATCCGCGCGCCTCAAGGTGGGCGCGCAGGTTTGCTGCATCGCGGAAACAGGATGCATCGGCAACGAGTATCAGGCCGAAAGTCGACCAAACTATCCAGTCCGATATACCGGCAATAAGCACAGCTATTTTTGTCCGCAAAAATGGTCCGCAAAGATTTGTCCAGCCCAGATTGGCTCGACGATTCAGACGGAAAACAGACACGGACCGGCGAGCGCCCCGCCGCACAGCCACACCCTTTTGACAAAGACAGGAGAACCCATGAAAACATCCGTCAGCCGTGCGCTGAGAACAATCTTGAAGGCGGGCGCCGTCGGCGCGTTGCTGGCCGTCGCGTCGGCTTCGTCGTTCGCGCAGTCGAGCGTGCAGCTTTATGGCCAGGTCGACGAATGGGTCGGCGCAACGAAGTTTCCGGGCAGCAAGACGGCGTGGAACGTGTCGGGCGGCGGGATGTCGACGTCGTACTGGGGCATCAAGGGTTCGGAAGACCTGGGCAACGGCTACAAGGCGATCTTTACGCTGGAAGACTTCTTCCGCGCGCAGAACGGCAAGTTCGGCCGCTTCGACGGCGACACCTTCTTCGGCCGTAACGCGTACGTCGGCGTCGAATCGCCGTTTGGCACGGTGACGGCGGGCCGTCTGACCACGCACCTGTTCGTGTCGACGATTCTGTTCAACCCGTTCATCGACTCGTACGTCTTCTCGCCGATGGTCTACCACGTGTTCCTCGGTCTGGGCACGTTCCCGACCTACACGACGGACATGGGCGTGGTCGGCGATTCCGGCTGGAACAACGCGGTCCAGTACTCGACGCCGGACTTCAACGGCCTGTCGGGCAGCGCGATGTACGCGTTCGGCAATACGGCCGGCCAGAACAGTTCGAAGAAGTACAGCGCGCAGTTCCTGTACTTCCACGGTCCGTTCGCGGCGACAGGCGTCTATCAGTACGTCAACTTCAACAACACGCCGGCCGACCTCGGCTCGCTGGTCGCGGGCCTGAAGAGCCAGTCGGTTGCGCAGCTCGGCCTGTCGTACGACCTGAAGTTCGTGAAGTTTTACGGCCAGTACATGTACACGAAGAACGACCAGGAAGTCGGCAGCTGGCACGTGAACACCGCGCAAGGCGGCGTGTCGGTGCCGTTGGGCACGGGTACCGTGATGGCGTCGTACGCATACTCGCGCGATGCGGGCGGCCTCGACCAGATGCACCAGTCGGCGGCCATCGGCTACGACTACCCGCTGTCCAAGCGCACCGACGTGTACGCGGCCTACCTCTACGACAAGTACACGAGCCAGTCGTCGGGCTATACGGCTGGCGTCGGCATCCGCGCGAAGTTCTGATCGGCGCACATCGGCCCATTACTCGTCGAAATCGACGGCGACGTCTTCGAGGCGTCTGTCCGCAAGGCCCTGTCTTCTTCACGGAAGGCGGGGCTTTTTTCTGAGCGAGACCGCGCGGCCGCGCATTGTCGACGGCTCCTTGATAAAGTCCAAGGAATCAGCCCCATTCATTCCTGTCCCGAGCGACCGCCATGGATACCCTCGTCAGCATGAAAGTGTTTCGCCACGTCGTCGAGGTCGGCAGCTTTGTCGGCGCGGCGGAGAAGATGGACATGTCCGCGGCGATGGCGAGCAAGCATGTGATGCATCTCGAACAGCAGCTCGGCGCGCGGCTCCTGAACCGGACCACGCGCCGCGTCGCGCCGACGGAAGCAGGGCGGGAGTACTACGAGCGGCTGAGTCAGGTGCTGACCGAACTGGACGAAGCCGAGCAGGCGGTGGGCGCGGCGAGCGTCGTGCCGCAAGGGCGGCTGCGTGTGTCGTCGCTGTCGGCGTTCGGCCTGCGTCACGTGATGAGCGCCGTCGCCGACTATGCGACGCAGCATCCGCAAGTCACCGTCGATATCACGTTGTCGGATCGCGTGGTGGAACTGATCGACGAAGGCTTCGACGTCGCGATCCGCGCATCGCCGACGGGGCTCAAGTCGTCGTCGCTGATCGCGCGGCAGGTGGCGACCGCGCACCTCGTGCTGTGCGCATCGCCGGAATATATCGAGCGGCACGGCGCTCCGAAGCGTGTCGCCGATCTGGCCTCGCACAACTTCATCGAGTACGCGGGCGTGTCCGCGCTGGAACTGGTGGCGGGCGCGAACGCGGGCAATGCGCGCGTGAAGGTGTCGGGCAATCTGATCGTTAATCACCTGGAGGCGCAGCGCGTCGTGGTGTTGCAGGGCGCGGCGCTCGCGCTGCTCGGAACAGAGGTGATCGGCGACGATCTGGCCGAGGGCCGTCTCGTGCCGCTACTCGTCGACGAACTGCCGCCGCGCGAGCTGCCGATTCACGTCGTGTACGCGAGCCGCCGGCATCTGTCGGCGAAGGTGCGTTCGTTCGTTGATTTCATCGCCGAGCGCTTCGCCAGCGAGACGCTTTGGCCGACGCTCGATCAGATTCGCGCGCTGGCGGTGCGGTGAGTTTTCGAGCACGGGCGGAGCGGCGACGCATCAGGCGCTGCTGAACGCCGTCCGGGCGATCGGGTCGTATCGTTATACTGGTTGCAGGCAGTACCCGCGAAGTAGGGACGAACGAACCTGACGATTCGATCCGGGGGAGACATGACCGATCTTTCCACGCCGCAGCGCATCGGCGACGACGCGTCTTCGGAGCAGGCTTCACAACCTTCCGCGCCACACCCATCGGACGCGCAGTCGTCAAGACGCCTGCGCTTCGTCACGGCCGCCGCGCTGTTCGACGGCCACGACGCGTCGATCAACATCATGCGGCGCATCCTCCAGGCGAGCGGCGTCGAAGTGATCCATCTCGGTCACAACCGCTCGGTCGAGGAAGTCGCGACGGCCGCTTTGCAGGAAGACGCGGATGGCGTCGCGGTATCGAGCTACCAGGGCGGCCATGTCGAATACTTCCGCTACCTTGTCGATCTGCTGCGCGAGCGGGGCGGCGATCGGATCAAGGTGTTCGGCGGCGGCGGCGGCGTGATCGTCCCCGATGAGATCGCGGAACTCGAACGTTATGGCGTCGAGCGCATCTACTCGCCGCACGACGGGCAGCGGCTCGGGCTGCAAGGCATGATCGACGACATGATCGCGCGTTGCCGCGGCGCCGCGCGATCCGATGCATCCCCTGCACAACTAACCCGCGACCTCGCGGGCGCGCTTCATCGCGACGCCAGTCATGTCGCCGCGTTCCGCAAGCTCGCGCAACTGATCACTACGCTCGAAACGGGCGATATCGACGACTCGACCCGTGCGCAACTCAACCAGCAAGCCGAACAGGCGAACGTCCCCGTGCTCGGCATTACGGGGACGGGCGGCGCCGGCAAGTCGTCGCTGACGGACGAGCTGATCCGGCGTTTTCGCCTCGACTACGCCGACTCGCTGACCATCGCCGTGATCGCGATCGATCCGTCGCGCCGCAAGTCAGGCGGTGCGCTGCTGGGCGACCGGATTCGCATGAATGCGACGGGCGACTGGGGCAACGGGGCGCGCGTCTTCATGCGGTCGCTTGCGACGCGCGAGGCATCGAGCGAGATTTCCGATGCGCTGCCCGACGCGATTGCCGCGTGCAAGCTGGCGGGCTTCGACCTGATCGTGGTCGAGACATCCGGTATCGGTCAGGGCGATGCCGCGATCGTGCCGCACGCCGACAAGTCGCTGTACGTGATGACGCCCGAGTTCGGCGCGGCGAGCCAGCTCGAAAAGATCGACATGCTGGATTTCGCGGACTTCGTCGCGATCAACAAGTTCGACCGCAAGGGCGCCGCCGATGCGCTACGCGACGTCGCAAAGCAGGTGCAGCGTAACCACCAGAAGTTCGCGTCGAAAGTAGATGAGATGCCTGTGTTCGGTACGATAGCGTCGCGCTTCAACGACGACGGTGTGACGGCTGTGTACCAACGTACCGCAAAGGCGCTACGCGAACACGGGCTGCGCGAGAGCGACGGGCGACTGCCCATGATGGAAGGCGTGCGCCACTCGACGGGACGCAATGCGATCGTGCCACCGGCGCGCGTGCGGTATCTGTCGGATGTCGCGCTGACGGTGCGCGGTTATCGCGAGCAGGTCGAAACGCAGTCGCAGCTTGCTCGCGAGCGTTGGCATCTCGAAGAAGCACGGCGCATGCTCGATGAAGCGGACGGCGGCGCGCAAAACGCCGGCGCGTTCGATGCACTGATCGCGGCGCGCGCATCGCAGATGGGCGAGCGCGAAAAAGCGCTGATCGAGTCGTGGCCGCGAACGGTCGCCGCCTATTCCGGCGACCAGCACGTCGTAAAGATTCGCGACAAGGAAATCCGCACCGCGCTCACCGTCGAAACGTTGTCGGGCTCGAAGATCCGCAAGGTCGCGCTGCCGGCGTTCAAGGACCCCGGCGAAATCCTGCGCTGGCTGATGCTCGACAATCTGCCCGGCTATTTCCCGTTCACGGCAGGCGTGTTTCCTTTCCGCCGCGAAAACGAAGACCCGACACGCATGTTCGCTGGGGAAGGCGATCCGTTCCGCACCAATCGACGCTTCAAGCTGCTATCGGAAGGCATGCCCGCGAAACGTCTGTCGACGGCCTTCGATTCCGTCACGCTGTACGGCGAAGAGCCAGACGAACGGCCCGACATCTACGGCAAGGTCGGCAATTCGGGCGTGTCCGTCGCGACGCTCGACGACATGCAAGCCCTCTATGACGGCTTCGATCTGTGCGCGCCCGAAACGTCGGTATCGATGACGATCAACGGTCCCGCGCCGACGATACTCGCGATGTTCTTCAACGTCGCGATCGATCAGCAGATCGCGCTCGCGCGTGCGAAGGCACAACGAGAAGGGCGCGAGCCGTCGCAACAGGAACTCGACGACGCGCGCCGCTTCGCGTTGGAGAACGTGCGCGGCACGGTCCAGGCCGACATCCTGAAGGAGGATCAAGGCCAGAACACCTGCATCTTCTCGACGGAATTCAGCCTGAAGGTGATGGGCGATATTCAGGCTTACTTCGTCGAGCACGGCGTACGCAATTTCTATTCGGTGTCGATCTCCGGTTATCACATCGCCGAGGCGGGCGCGAACCCGATCTCGCAGCTCGCGTATACGCTCGCGAACGGCTTCACGTACGTCGAGGCGTATCTCGCGCGCGGCATGGCCATCGACGACTTTGCGCCGAACCTGTCGTTCTTCTTCTCGAACGGGATGGACCCGGAATACACGGTGCTCGGCCGCGTCGCGCGGCGCATCTGGGCGGTTGCGATGCGCGACCGATATGGCGCGAACGAGCGCAGCCAGAAGTTGAAGTACCACGTGCAGACGTCGGGCCGCAGCCTGCACGCGCAGGAAATCGACTTCAACGATATCCGCACGACGTTGCAGGCGCTGATCGCGATCTACGACAACTGCAACTCGCTGCACACGAACGCTTTCGACGAAGCGATCACGACGCCGACGGAAGACTCCGTGCGCCGCGCGGTGGCGATCCAGTTGATCATCAATCGCGAGTGGGGACTCGCGAAGAACCAGAATCCGAACCAGGGCAGCTTCGTCATTGACGAACTGACGGATCTCGTGGAAGCCGCCGTGCTCGCGGAGTTCGACCGGTTGACGGAGCGCGGCGGCGTGCTCGGCGCAATGGAAACGGGGTATCAGCGCGGACGCATTCAGGACGAGTCGATGCTGTACGAGCATCGCAAGCATGATGGTTCGTATCCGATTGTCGGCGTGAATACGTTCCTCGGCGCGCATGCGCACGATGCGCCGCCGCCGATTGCGCTCGCGCGCTCGACGGAAGAAGAAAAGCAGGGACAGCTGAAGCGGCTGCGCGCGTTCCAGTCACGGCATCAAGGGGAAGCGCCTGCGATGCTCGAGCGCCTGAAGCAGGCCGTCATCGACGATGAAAACGTGTTTGCCGTGCTGATGGATGCAGTGCGCGTCTGTTCGCTCGGGCAGATCACGCACGCGCTATTCGAAGTGGGCGGACAGTATCGGCGGAATATGTAATGCGTCGATGCGGCGGCCGCGCGCCGGAACGCACGGCCGCCCGGCGAGCGGCATCGACAGCCTTAGCGCCCGATAGCGAGGCGCGACCTGGCCGTGTCGTACTCCTGCTTCAACCGCGCGACAAGTTCAGCGACGCTCGGCACGTCGTGCATCAAACCCACGCCCTGGCCCGCGCCCCAAATGTCCTTCCATGCCTTTGCCTTGTCGCTGCCGAAATTCATCTTCGACTTGTCCGACTCGGGCAATGCATCGGGATCGAGACCCGCATTCACGATGCTCTCGCGAATGTAGTTGCCATGGACGCCGGTAAAAAGATTGGTGTAGACGATGTCGGCGGAATTCGCGTTGATGATCGCCTGCTTGTAGCCTTCGACGGCATGCGCTTCTTTCGTCGCGATGAAGCGCGTGCCCATGTACGCGAGATCGGCGCCCATCGCCTGCGCGGCGAGAATCGAGCCGCCGTTGGCGATCGAGCCCGACAGCACGATCGGCCCGTCGAAAATGCGCCGCACTTCTCCGACCAGCGCAAACGGCGACGTCATCCCCGCATGGCCGCCCGCGCCCGCGGCGACGAGAATCAGCCCGTCGACGCCCGCATCGAGCGCCTTTTGCGCGTGGCGCAGATTGATCACATCGTGCAACACGATGCCGCCGTAGCTGTGCACGGCATCGACGATCTCCTTCGCGGGCGCGCGCAGGCTCGTGATGAAAATCGGCACCTTGTGCTCGACGCACACGCGAATGTCGTGCTCGAGCCGCGCGTTCGACTGATGGACGATCTGATTGACGGCAATCGGCCCGATGATGGCATCTGGATTGGCCGCCTTGTGCTCGGCGAGCGAGGCCTGGATCTGCGTCAGCCATTCGTCGAGCAGTTCGGCCGGGCGCGCATTGAGCGCTGGAAACGATCCGACGATCCCCGCCTTGCACTGCGCGAGCACGAGCTCCGGATAGCTGACGATGAACATCGGCGAAGCGACGACGGGCAGCGCGAGTTGTTGCAGGACGGCGGGCAATGCCATGGTGCGAGTCTCCTGATCGACGTGCCGGCGCCATCGGCGTCCGGCGATATGAGTGTAGCGGCTGCGGCCTGCGGTTTGCGCGGGACGTCTGGAGTGCCGCGCCCGTTCACGACAACCGCTGATCTAGTTTTGAGAACGATCGTTCGATTATAGGTGAGTCTCGCGCGTGCTGCTCGCACGGTGACGTTCGAAGGAGTGTTCAGGTTCTACGAAAGCGTGGGCTATCCCACTCGCACGCTCGCACCAGCCTTCTACAATGCCCAGACCCACAACGACAACGAGAACCGACATGCCCTTCGAGGACTTCACACCCTTTCGCGTCAAGGCCGGTGACGTCGATATTCATGGAGTCAAGGGCGGAGCGGGGCCGCCTTTGCTGCTGCTGCACGGTCATCCGCAGAGCCATCTGATCTGGCATCGCTGCGCGTCCGAGCTTGCCGCGCATTTCACCGTGATCGCCACCGACTTGCGCGGCTACGGCGCATCGGCGAAACCGCCGAGCGATGCGACGCACGCGCCGTATTCGAAACGCGCGATGGCCGCTGACCAGGTCGCCGTGATGCGTCACTTCGGCTACGAGCGGTTTCTCGTGTGCGCGCATGATCGCGGCGCGCGCGTCGCGCACCGGATGGCGCTCGACTTTCCCGGTGCCGTCGAACGTCTGATGCTGCTCGACATCGCGCCGACGCTCGCGATGTACGAAGCCACCGACCGCACCTTCGCGACGCTCTATTTCCACTGGTTCTTTCTGATCCAGCCGGAGCCGCTGCCCGAAACGCTGATCGAAGGAAATCCGGACGTCTACGTCGACCGTGTGATGGGCAGCCGTCACGCGGGCCTCGCGCCGTTCGCGCCGGAAGTGCTCGCCGAATATCGCAACGCGCTGCGTCAGCCGGGCGCCGTGCACGCGATGTGCGAGGACTACCGCGCATCGGCGACCATCGATCTCGATTACGACCGCGCCGATATCGAGCGCGGTCACAAGATTGGTTGTCCGTTGCGCGTGCTGTGGGGCGAAAAGGGCGTGATCGAGAAATGCTTCGAGCCGATTGCCGAATGGCGCAAGGTCGCGCGCGACGTCAGCGGCCGTGCGCTGCCGTGCGGGCATTACATTCCCGAAGAGGCGCCCGCCGAACTCGTCGCGGAAATGCTGGCCTTTTTCGAAGCCGTCGAGCTTTGATTCTCTAACGAGGCACGCGCCGCTCCCTGATTCAGGCGAGCGGCGGCAAGCGCCGCGGCACGGGCGTCGACTTGACGATGGCCGTGCTCGTTTCGGCACGCTCGGTCACTTTCGACAGAATCTCGTCGAGCTGATCGATCGTGCGCAGATACAGCCGACAGATAAAGCAATCGTCGCCCGTCACTTTGTCGCATTCGACGAACTCGGGAATGCGTCGAATCACGTCTTCCACCAGATGCAGCTGGCCGGGCAACGGCTTCACGCGCACGATCGCCTGCAGCGTGTAGCCCAGCGCGCGCGGATCGACCTGCACCGTAAAGCGCTCGATCACGCCTTGCGCGTCGAGACGGCGCAAGCGATCCGCCGTCGCCGGCGCCGACAGGCCGACGTTGCGCGCGAGCTCGCTGACGGGCTGACGCGCGTCATCGGCGAGCGCGGCGAGCAGCAGGCGATCGGTATCGTCGAGCGTTGCGGGCGCTGGCATTTGCTTCGAAACAGGAGTAAGGCGCTTCGTCATTTTGGCCTTCGCTTTTTAAGCTGATTCTCTTGATCGCCTCATTTTAGAGATGTATCCGGCGCTTCGGATTAATTACACTGCTTGCAAGATGTGATTGTCCTGGAGAGTTTCGGATGGCTTCCACCCACGAAGTACGGCGCGGCGCGCTCGAGATGACGCTTGCGATGCTGATGTCGGGAACGATCGGCTGGCTGGTCGTTTCGTCGCAGCAATCGGCGTTGAACGTCGCGTTCTTCCGGTGTCTGTTTGGCGGCGCGACGCTGCTTCTGATCTGCGCCGTGCTCGGTCTGCTCAAGCGCACGCTCTTTTCGTGGAGGATGATCCTGCTGGCGACGCTCAGCAGCGCAGCCATCGTCGTGAATTGGGTGCTGCTGTTCGCCGCCTACTCGCGCGCGTCGATCTCGATGGCGACGACTGTCTACAGCACGCAGCCATTCATGCTCGTCGCGCTCGGTGCGCTGGTGTTCCGCGAGCGCCTGACGCCATCGACGATCATGTGGCTGCTGATCGCGTTCGTCGGACTCGTGTTCGTCGTGAAGGTCGAGCCGGCCGTGCTCGCGATGCCGGGGCAATATCTGCAAGGCGTCGCTTATGCCGTGGGCGCGGCGTTCCTGTACGCGGTCTCGTCGATCATCACAAAGCACTTGAAGAACACGCCGCCACACCTTATTGCGCTGATCACCGTGACGACGGGCGTCATTGTGCTTGCGCCGTTCGTGCAGTACGACGCGCTGCCTTCGACAGGCACGCATTGGCTGCAACTCGTTACGCTCGGCGTCGTCAACACGGGGATCATGTACGTGCTTCTATACGGCGCGATTCAAAAGCTGCCGACGGCAATGACAGGCGCGCTGTCGTTCATCTATCCCGTCGTGGCGATCATCGTCGATCGCGTGGCGTTTGGGCAAAAGCTCGCGTGGATTCAGGTGCTTGGCGCAGTGCTGATTCTTCTCGCGGCAGCGGGCGTGAATCTTGGCTGGCGCATCGTACCGACGCGCCGCTACTCCATATAACGCCAGCTCACACCGATAGTACGGATTCCGAATAAGGACGCGATCTGATTCGTCGGACGTCAAGATTCTGTAGGGAAATCACCGATGCGTCCGAAAGCTTCGCGCAGGTATCATCTCGTCGACGCTGATCACGTCAACAATAATTACGCCGCTCGAACTGAAGGCCGAGCGGCTTTCTTTTTGTACGCTCGTTCGCGGCGGTCGCTACTATCTTGCGACAGCGCGTTCCTGCTTCAGCCGATCATGCTGCGCGCGCACTGATTTGCGCGCCGTCTAGGCGCAGCGGCCCGTTCTCATTCGCCATACCCTCGATCAGTTCGCGCAGCAGCGCCGGCCATGCGCTGCGCGGTTTCAGCATCGACGCGGCGGCGCGCATCGCGCTCGCGACGTCGAGCATGCGCAACAAGGCGTCGAATGACAGCGTGCGCGCGTCGAGCAGCTTGAACACGATCAGGACCTTCAGTGCGTTCTTCGCGTTGCGCGCGGGATCGGCGCGCAGCCACGCGACCCGTGACAACGCGTGGTCGAGCGCAGCCCGCACATCGGAAAACGGCGCGCCGTGGCCCGGAATCACCGTCTTCACGTCGAGTGTGCCGATCAGTTCGAGCACGGCTTGCTGTTCCGCAAAGCCGCTTTCGCCTTCGAGCTCGGGAAAGATCACGCCGAAGCCGTTTTCCCACAGAGCGTCCGCGCTGATCAGCAACCGCTGCTCGGCGCAGTAGAGCATCAGCGAATGCGGATCATGTCCTGGCGCGCCTAGTACTTCCCAATCGAGCGCGCCCAACGTGAGTCGCATGCCCGCCGTCAGCGTGCCGGAAAACGCGAAACGTTCACAGAACTGGCCAGTCGCGCGAAATGTCAGGCGCGTCTCGTCCCATGCGAGCACGGCGTCGGCTTCCGTGGATGGAATCAGCGTGCGGCATGGCCACGTTGCTTGCAGCCGCGCGTTGCCGCCGCAGTGATCCGAATGCAGATGCGTGTTGACGATCAGATCGAGCGGCCTCGCGCCGAGCGCATGCCGAACGAGCGCCACCGTCTGATCGGCATGCGACGCGTAGCCGGTATCGACGAGCGCCGCGCACGCGTCGTCGATCAACAGCACGTTGTTCGACGACAGCCAGCCGCGTTCGAACACGCGTATCGAGCGTGGCAGCGCGATCATGTCCCGCCTTTCCGTTCGACGCTGGATGGCGCTTGCGGCTTCGGCATCACGAGTATGGTCGACTTGCCGATCAGAACCGTTTCGCCGCGCTGATTGACGACGTTGCCTTCGAGTTGCGTCAAGTCGCCGTTGAGACTCGCCTTCCAGAACGCGCCGAGGATGCGCCATGTCATCGTCAGCGTGTCGTCGCTATGGACGGCCTTCTTCAGCTTCATGTCGAATTCGAGGCCGAGCGGCTGCGCATATGTCGAGAAATGCGTGGCGAGCAGCGCCATGAAGTGCGCGGTAGGCTGCGTGCCCGACGCAATCAGACCGCCGAAGCGGCTCTGCGCGGCATACACATCATCGTGATGCAGCGGGTTCAGATCATTGACGATCGTCGCGAAGGACTTGATCGAATCAGCCGATACGCTCAGCGTCGCGCTGAACGTCTCGCCGATCGTGACGACGCGCGGCGGTACGTTCATTCGCTTGCCTCGCGCCGCTGTCGTTGCTTTGCCATCAGATCGGCGTGACGCCGTTCGATCTCGTCCCATACGGCGCGTTTGGCGGCATCGTCAAACGACGACCAGTTCGCGATTTCGTCGATCGTGCGCAGGCAGCCTTCGCACAGGCCATTCGCCGGGTCCATACGGCACACGTTGATGCAAGGCGAAGGAACAGGCGCGATGCCTTGCGCCGTGTTGCGGGCGTGAACCGTATCGGCCGTCATGCCGTCTCGCGCAGCGCCACATCGACGACGGGCGCGCCCGTCAGTGCAGCGAGTTCATGCGGCGTGAGATTGAACACCGCATGCGGATGACCGGCGGCGGCCCACAGGCTGTCGAGCGTGAACAGATCGGCGTCGATCAGGGTTAGGGGCGGTGTCGCATGACCGATGGGGCACACGCCGCCGATCGCATAGCCCGTCTTCTCGCGAACGAACTTCGCGTCGGCGCGCGCGATGTCGCCGACCTGCGCAGCGACCTTCTTCTCATCGACGCGATTCGCGCCGCTCGCGACGATCAGCACGGGCGCGTCGTCTTCGCGGCGACGAAACAGGATCGACTTGGCGATCTGCGCGATCGAGCAGCCGAGTCCCGCCGCCGCTTCCGCTGACGTCTTGCCCGTTTCCGGCAGCATCACGATTTGCCCGGCATGTCCGCGCTCGCGCAAGAGCAGCGAGACGCGGCGCGCCGAATCAGGTAACGAATCGAAAGCAGTCGCTTGAGGCGTTTGAACTGTGGCGTTGTCCGTCATGTTTTTTGTTCCTTTGATGCGTCACACGCAGGTGGACTTTTCGCTGCGCGCTTTCGCAAGCAGCGCCTTGCCCGCGCGCGATACGTTCGGCTTGCCGATCGAAGTCGAAATGAAATCGCCGATCTCGACGACTTGCGCGAGATCGATGCCCGTTTCGATGCCGAGTCCGTTCATCAGATACAGCACGTCTTCCGTTGCGACGTTGCCCGTCGCGCCCTTCGCATACGGACAGCCGCCGAGTCCCGCCACCGATGCGTGAAAGATCTCGATGCCTTCCTGCAGCGCGGCGTAGATGTTCGCGAGCGCCTGGCCGTATGTATCGTGGAAGTGGCCCGACAGACGTTCACGCGGAAACACCTGCGTGACGGCCGCGAACACTTCTCGCGTGCGCTTCGGCGTGCCGACGCCGATCGTATCGGCGATATCGATCTCATCGCAGCCCAGCGCGGCGAAGCGCTCGACCACGTCGACTACGGACGCCACGGGCACTTCGCCCTGGTACGGACAGCCGAGCGAGCACGACACGCTGCCACGCACGCGCAAGCCTTTTTCTTTCGCGGCTTGCGCGACGGGCACGAAGCGTTCGATGCTTTCCGCGATGCTGCAATTGATGTTCTTCTGCGAGAACGCTTCACTGGCTGCGCCGAAGATCACGATCTCGTCGGCGTGCGCGGCGACGGCGCCTTCGAGGCCGCGCATGTTCGGCGTCAGCACCGAGTAGATCGTGCCTGGGCGGCGCTCGATGCCCGCCATCACCACGGCGCCATCGGCCATTTGCGGCACCCATTTCGGCGATACGAAGGAAGCCGCTTCGACATTCCTGAACCCGGCCGCCGCCAGCCGGTTGACCAATTCGATCTTTACGGTGGTCGGCACGAATTCCTTTTCGTTCTGAAGTCCATCGCGCGGACCGACTTCGACGATCTTTACTGCTTGTGGCATGGCCATGTCTGTCTCCTTTGTCGACCGGAGTTGGCGCTTTAGCGCCTTACTCCGGTCCCATGCAAAGCGGTCGACCGGAGTTGGCGCTTTGGCTGTCGGCTGGAGTTAGTGCTTTAGCACTTACTCGAGCCTCACGCAGAGCACCTGTTCCGGTCCCGTGCAAAGCGGTCGACGGGAGTTGGCACCTCAGCGCCTTCCGTCTCATGCTTACTCCGCTCCATGCAAGATGACTGCTCCCGCATGAAGCGGCTGTTCTGCTTTCTTATGTTGGCGAATTCAATACCCGCGCGCGATGTCGACGATTCCACCGATCGCCTCGCCCCGCTTCAACGCGCCGATTTTCTGCGCGATCTGCACGACGCTTTCTTCGCGCAGCGTCAGTGCCGAGATATGCGGCGTGATCGCGATGCGCGGATGCTTCCAGAACGGATGCTGCGACGGCAGCGGCTCGTGGACGAACACATCGAGCGTCGCGGCCGCAATCTGGCCTTCGTCGAGCGCATCGAGCAGATCCTGTTCGATGAGATGCGCGCCGCGCGCGATATTGACGAGGTAGGCTCCACGCGCGAGCTTCGACAGGCTTGCCTTGTTCAACACGCCGTGCGTTTCCGGCGTGTGCGGCAGCAGATTGACGAGCACCTTGACACCGTCGAGGAACGCATCGAACTCCGCGTCGCCCGCGAACGTCTCCACGCCTTCGACCTGCCGCGCGCCGCGACTGAAGCCGCGCACCGGAAATCCGAGCGACACCAGCGTTTGCGCGACATGCGAGCCCAGCACGCCCAGACCGAGCACGCCGACCGTAAACGTCTCGCGTGGATGCGGATCGAGCACATGCCAGCGCTGCTGCTTCTGAAGCAGATCGTACTCGTCGAAACGGCGCATGTAGCGCAGCACCGCGTGCGTCACGTATTCCGCCATCTGCTGCGCCATGCCCGTGTCTTCGAGACGCACGAGTTGCGCGCCGCGCGGCAACGTGCCGGGATGCTCTCGTTCGAGCGCCAGGATTGCATCGACGCCTGCGCCCAGGTTGAAGATCGCGCGCAGATCGTTGCGGCCCGCGAGCATTTCACGCGGCGGCCGCCAGACGACGGCCACATCGGCAGGGGCGTCGTCGCCCGGTTGCCACTCGCGCAAGTCGACATCGGGCAGCGCGTGCGACAGGTCGCGCAGCCAGGCGGCGGTGTCGGATTGCGGCGTATAGAACAGGACTTTCATGCGTGAGCGGGTGTGCGCGTTGCCGTCACTTGGCGAACAGCCGGCTGATGTCGGCGAAAGCCTTGAACTCGAGCGCATTGCCGCACGGGTCGAGAAAGAACATCGTCGCCTGCTCGCCGACTTCGCCCTTGAAGCGGATGTGCGGCTCGATGATGAACTTCGTGCCCGCCGCGCGAAGCTTTTCCGCAAGCGCGTGCCAGTCGTCCATGGTCAGCACGACGCCGAAGTGACGCACGGGAACATTGTCGCCGTCCACTTGATTCACGCTCTTGTGGCCCGCTTCTTCCGGCGAAAGATGCGCGACCAGTTGATGGCCGAAGAAATCGAAGTCGACCCATTCCGGCGAACTGCGGCCTTCCGGGCAGCCGAGCAGATTGCCATAGAACGCGCGCGCGTTCTCGAGGCTGGTGACGGGAAATGCCAGATGAAAGGGCTGCAGCGCACGTGGCGTTGCGGACGAAGTCTGCGACATGGGGCCACTCCTCTTATGGATAGGCTTCATTCTACTTTTTCGCCGCCGTTCGCGTGCGTTCCGGCTGCCGTGAAGCGCCGCCAGCGTCCGGGCACGGACCGGTGCAGCGGCGTGGGGATATGTAAAGCACGAAAAATTGGTTCGAGCTGTCCGTTGCAGACGCGACAATGATTTCCAGGATTCCGGCGACGAGGAAAGAATCATGTTTTCGTGCACCCGATCGATCTGGCCGCCACGGCTCGTGACCGTGCCGGGCCTGCACGGCAGTGAAGGCGCGCATTGGCAGAGCTGGCTGGAGCGCCAGTTTTCGCGCTCACTGCGCGTCGAGCAGGCGGATTGGGATGCGCCGAACTTCGCCCAATGGGCCAAGGCAGTGCGCGATCTGCTCGCGAGCGAGCGCGGACCGTTCGTGCTCGCCGCGCATAGCTTCGGGTGTCTTGCGACCGCGCACGCGTTGCTGCAAGGCGTGCATGTGGCCGATATCGCAGGTGTGCTGCTCGTCGCGCCGGCCAGCCCGAAGAAGTTCGAGTTCGCGGGGGCGTTCGACGCGCGACGCCTTGGCGTGCCGTCGATTCTGATCGGCAGCGAGACGGACACATGGATGCCTCTTGCCGATGCACGCGAACTGGCGCGGCATCTGGGCAGTGCATTCGTCAATCTCGGCGACGCGGGCCACATCAACACAGCGGCGGGCTTTGGACCGTGGCCGCGCGCAAAGTACTTCGTGGATACGCTCGCTCATTGCGCCGCGCCGCTGCGGTTTCGCAACGAAGCGCCGGAGCCGGACTTGCAGGCATTGAACTGAGCGCACAGGAACACGCATGAGCGCGGCGATGCGGCGCCGCTGCGCTCAGATCCAGTGAAAGCCCTTCGCGAGGATTCCGGCGAGCGCGAAGTTCGCGGCCCACAACAGGCGGAACTCCGTTCGCATGGAGGATTCCAGCGCGTTGAAACGCGCATCCATCTTCGCTTCGAAGAGGCGGAAGCGTTCATCCACATAGACCTTCAACTCGCGCACTTCACGCTTGAGGTCTTCGAGGTCCTGGGGAATGTGTTCAATTGTCGTTTCAGCCCGAGTCATTCGTGCCTCCATGTTGATACCGCCGTGAACCAGGCGAAGCGCGTGGATGCGACGCTTCGCGAGAGGTTTTTCCATCGTTTCCATTCGCATCATCCTAAGCAAATTCTTTCCTAAGCAGGGTTCTGTTTGATCAGATACTCGACAGACCGACGAGTATGAATTACGCCGCAGCGTGGCGATCCTCGATTCACGAGCCACTCTGTGAATCGATCGTACGTGCAATCGACATGCCGGAAAACCTGGCCGGAAGGCGAAGGAATCGCTCTCGGTATGTCCTGGCGTCGCGCGCCGGGCCGCGGCTTTTCTCGAACGCCAGAACAACGAAAAAAAGCCGCTTCGAATATTCGAAGCGGCCTTTCCTGAGCGATGCAATTCAATCGCGCCGACTAACGGGTACGACGCGACGCTCAATGCCCGTCGCAACCATGCTCGCATCCGCTGCGTTCGAGCGGCATCTGCTGTGCGGCTTCCGCGCGGATGCCGAGTCGCTCCAGCAGCTTGCGGTCGGCTTCCGCCTGCGGGTTGCTGGTCGTCAGCAACTGATCGCCGTAGAAAATCGAGTTTGCGCCGGCGAGAAAGCACATCGCCTGCAGCGCCTCGTCCATCTGCTCGCGGCCCGCGGACAGGCGCACCATCGCGCGCGGCATCGTGATTCGCGCGACGGCGATCGTGCGCACGAACTCGAACGGATCGAGTGCTTCCGTGCCCGTGAGCGGCGTGCCTTCGACCTGCACGAGATTGTTGATCGGCACCGATTCCGGATACGGCTCCATGTTCGCGAGTTGCGCGATCAGGCCCGCGCGTTCGCGGCGCGATTCGCCCATGCCGACGATCCCGCCGCAGCACACGTTGATGCCCGCGTCGCGCACGCGCTCGAGCGTCTCGAGGCGATCCTGATACGTACGCGTCGAGATGATCTGCCCGTAGAACTCCGGCGACGTATCGAGATTATGGTTGTAGTAGTCGAGCCCCGCCTCGCGCAGACCTTGCGCCTGATGCGTTTCGAGCATGCCGAGCGTCACACAGGTTTCGAGGCCCATCGACTTCACGCCGCGAATCATGTCCTTGATCGGTTCGAGGTGGTGGTCCTTTGGATTGCGCCACGCGGCGCCCATGCAGAAGCGCGTCGCACCGTTTTCTTTCGCGATGCGCGCGGCCGCCAGTACGTCTTCGACGTCCATCAGCTTTTCGGCCTTCAGCCCCGTGTCGTGATGCACGGATTGCGGGCAGTACGCGCAGTCTTCCTCGCAGCCGCCCGTCTTGATCGACAGCAGCGTGGACAGCTGCACGGTGTTCGCATCGAAATGCTCGCGATGCACCTGTTGCGCGCGGAACAGCAGATCGTTGAACGGCAGTTCGTACAGCGCGACGATATCCGCAACGCGCCAGCGCGCGGCGGCTGCATCGGCCGCGGCCGCCTGGGACGGCGTGATGGGCAGAGGGGCAGTGTTGATATGGCTCATGGGGTCCATCCTTGATGATTCGTTTTTTCGAAGACCTTCAGCGCTGCGCGGCACGCAACGTCTGCAACAGTCGGGTGGTGTCGAGATGCGTCGCTGCGATGTCCGGCGACGCGGGGCACAGATGCGGCACGCTGCCGAGCAGCGGCGCGCGGTATTGACGGTCGAGCCGCTCGCGGATCGCGGCGATGTTCTCGTCGGCGAATCGCATTGCGGGATCGACGCGGTTCGCGACCCAGCCGGCGATGGGGAGTCCGCGCGCGGCGATCGCTTCCGCCGTCAGCAGCGCATGGCTGATGCAACCAAGCCGCATGCCGACGACGAGCACCACGGGCAGATTCAAAGCGACGGCGAGATCGGCGGTATCGTGCGCATCGGTGAGCGGTACGCGAAAGCCGCCGACGCCTTCCACGACCACGACATCGGCCAGTTGTGCCGCCGCCTGGTGCGCGTCGACGATGCGCGCCATGTCGAGCGTGACGTTCTCGTGCGCAGCGGCGATGTGCGGCGCGGCCGGTTCCTTCAGCATGAACGGCGTGCGGATGGCGGGCGGCAACAGCACGTTGGCGGCGGCGTCGAGCTGATCGGCGTCTTCGTTGTGCGGCACGCCGTCCACCATCGACGCGCCCGCCGCAACCGGCTTCATCGCGGCTGCGCGCAAGCCGTCGCGCGCGAAGCCGCGCAGCAGCGCCGCGGATACCAGCGTCTTGCCGATTTCCGTATCGGTGCCCGTCACGAAGAGAGACAGCGCGCGGCTCATGCGAGCGTCTCCGCTGTCTTCATCAACGCGTGTTCGAGCTGATCGAGATCGCTATGCGAGTGCGCCGCCGACAGCGAAATGCGCAGACGCGACGTGCCTTCGGGCACTGTCGGCGGACGGATCGCGGGCACCCAGAGATTCGCGCGATCGAGCGCGGCGGCCACGTCGAGCGTCGCCTCGTTCGCGCCGATGACGAGCGGCTGCACGGCCGTCTGCGAATCGACGGGAAGCCACGGAGTGCGCTTGAGCATCTCGCGCGTGCGTTCGATCAGCGAGCGCAGATGCGCGCGGCGCTGGTCGCCCTCGATGCCTTCGATGATGCGCAGGCTCGCGGACACGGCATGCGCGGCAGCGGGCACCGACGCCGTCGTGAAGATATACGGCCGCGCGCGCTGCACGAGCCATTCGATCACCGTTTCGTGCGCGACGACGAACGCGCCCGACACGCCCGCCGCCTTGCCGAGCGTGCCGATCGAGATCAGCTGCGGCGAGCGCAACGCGGCCTCGGCGACGGCGCCGCGTCCTTGCGGCCCCAGCACGCCGAAGCCGTGCGCATCGTCGACGACGAGCCACGCGCCGTGCTTTTCCGCGAGTTCGAGCAGACGGGCGAGCGGTGCAACGTCGCCGTCCATGCTAAACACGGTGTCGGTGACGATCAGCTTTGTGGCGGCGTCCGAAGCGTCGAGCATCGCGCTCAATGCTTCGGTGTCCGCGTGCGGATAGATCTGGATTTCGGCGCGCGAGAGCCGTGCGCCGTCGATCAGCGACGCGTGATTGAGCGCATCGGAGAACAGCGCCGTGCCGCGTCCCGCGAGCGCGGTGAGCGTAGCGAGATTCGCCATATAGCCGGTGCTGAAGTACAGCGCGCGCGGATTGTCGACGAAGCCGCCCGCGAACGCCGCGAGATCGTCTTCGAGTTGCGCATGCGCGCGCGAGTGGCCGCCCAGTAGATGCGATCCGCCGCTGCCCGCGCCATAGCGGCGGGCGCCTTCCGTCATCGCGGCAACGAGCAGCGGATGCGCGGCGAGCCCGAGATAGTCGTTGCTCGCGAAGCCGATCATGTCGCGGCCGTCGACGGTCATGTGCGCGGAGCACGGCGAGTCGATGGTACGGCGGCGACGGCGCAGGCCAAGCGCGTCGATATCCTTCAGCCCCTGTTCGAGCGTTTCGAGCAGATGCATCAGCGCGTCTCCGCCAAGGTCGCTTCGAAGGCCGCGCGCGTGCGTTCGGCGAGCAGCGCGATCTCTTCGTCGTCGAGGATGTACGGCGGCATCAGATACACCGTCGTGCCGATCGGGCGCAGCAGCAGTTCGCGCTTCAGCGCGTTCTCGAAGAAGCGGCGCGAGAAGGTCTTCGCGGCGTGGGCGTCGTCGATTTCGGCATCGAACGCGATGATCGTGCCGCGCTGACGCAGATTGCGCACATGCGCATGCTGCGCGAGCGGTTCGAGCGCGGCACGCAGCGCGGCCGATTTCGTCTCGTTCGCGGCAAGCACGTTATCGGCCGCGAACAGATCGAGCGTTGCAAGCGCCGCGCGGCACGCGAGCGGATTGCCCGTGTACGAATGCGAATGCAGGAAGCCGCGCGTCGTGTCGTCGTCGTAGAAGGCCGCGAAGATTTCGTCGCGCGACAGCACGATCGACAATGGCAGATAGCCGCCGCTGATTCCCTTCGACAGGCACAGGAAATCCGGCCACACGTCCGCCTGTTCGCAGGCGAAGAAGGTGCCCGTGCGTCCGCAGCCGACGGCGATTTCATCGGCGATCAGATGCACGCCATAGCGGTCGCACAGCGCGCGCAAGCACGCGATGTACGACGCGTCGTGCATCGCCATGCCCGCTGCGCACTGCACGAGCGGTTCGACGATCAAAGCGGCGATGTTGTTCGCGCGCGCTTCGAACAGCGAGCGCACGTCGTCGAGCGCTCGCTGTGCGACGCCCGCGGCTGTTTCGTCGTCGCGTGCGAAACGCGCATCCGGCGACGCGACGACATGCGCGTTGCGGATCAGCGGATCGTACGCATCCTTGAAGAGCGCGACATCGGTGACGCCGAGCGCGCCGATCGTCTCGCCGTGATAGCTGTTCGCGACGCAGACGAACTCGCGCTTGTAGTCGTAGCCGCGATTGCGCCACGAGTGGAAGCTCATCTTAAGCGCGATTTCGACGGCCGACGCGCCATCCGACGCGAAGAACGCGTGACCGAGCGCGTGCTGCGTGAGTGCGCCGAGACGCTCTGCGAGCTCGATGGCGGGCTCGTGCGTGCAGCCGGCGAGCATCGCGTGCTCGAGCGTGTCGAGCTGATCCTTCAGCGCGGCGTTGATGCGCGGGTTCGCGTGGCCGAACAGATTGACCCACCACGAACTGATCGCGTCGAGATAGCGATGTCCGTTGCGATCGTAGAGCCACGCGCCGGCGCCACGCGAAACGGGCACGAGCGGATAGCGCTCGTGATGTTTCATCTGCGTGCAGGGATGCCACACGGCGCGCAGGCTGCGGGCGACCCAGTCTTCCGTTACTTGTGTATTCAAAACAACTCCGACCATGAACCGGGCAAGGCGCGGGCGGCGGGCGCGGCGCGTCTCGCGTGTCGGTCATGCAAATGCTGCTGGCGAATCGGGACGGTGAACGTCCGCCTTGAATCCGGCGAGGGGAAAGTGCCGCGGCATCGTCGGCGCTCGACGATCGCGGGCTTCCTTGCTACGCCGAATGTGCTGTTGCCGCGACGCGTTGCAACCTGTTCGCGGTGCCTCGGTAGTGCGCTTCCTTGCGACAGCGGGAGTGAGATTAGCGCGATATCCGCTGCGATGCACTATCGGAAAACACCGTGTTTTCAAGGGTCTGCGCGCGATTTTCCGTGGTTGGCGACAGCTTGCGACCGTTCCATCGGGAAGCTCGCAGAAGACCGTAGATGACGACGGCAAAGTCTTGGGGCCGGTGCGAAAAAATCCGGGCTGCGTCCGCGCATTTTTTGCCGGTATCACGGAATACGGGCGAAGGCGTGCACGTTAACGGCTCTGTGGTCGGCGTGAGATAAAGCTCAGCAAACGGGTTTATGTGCGGCTTCTACGCCGGGCGCGCAGCGACGATTGCAATGGATGCCGAACAGAATCTGGAATCCTGATCGTCGGCTTCTTTTGTCCGCCGGCGGTTTTATGGATCGAGTCGCCAAGGCGTTCTTTCGCGTGTCGATGAATTTCGTGTGAAGTTAATCCGCACCTGAATTCGATCACCAACAGGCTCGATGACGCGCTCTTTCCCACCGCGGCGCGCGACACGATGCTGAACCTCTTCGAACAATTCATGCACGAGCGTATGCCTATGCAAAGGGAGACGCGCGCGTTGGACGCAATGACGGCGCGCATCGGGAAAACGGAACAGGTCAGATGATTTACGCCGGCGCGCGATGCGCAGAGAGAGGCACTAGCGCGCGCAGCGGAGCGAAATCAACGGCTGGCGAGAGCCGGCTTGCCGTTGTCGTTAGGCGTGGAATCGTTGTCCGCGTCGGCCGTTTGAGTCGACGGGTCTTTCCAGACGACGTTGTCGTTCACCGCGTAGAGATGGCACGGGTCCGAACTCTGCTTCTGGCAGTTCGCGACCGCGACCGACATCGGATCGTCGCCGCCTTCCGCCCACGACCACGCGCCCGTATTCGACACTGCAAACGCGCGGCTCGGATACTGGTGCAGGAAGTTGCGATATCCGGCGCGGCCGGCCTCGTCGACGTAAGGCACTGCGTCGACGGAATCGATCGACGCGAAATGCGTGGCCTTTGGCTGCGTCGGCTCGGCGACGCGATACTGGACGCCCGTCGGCATGCCGACGCGCGCGAGGAACGCCTCGACGGACGGCCACCAGATGTGCACGCCGTCGCGATCGCCGACGAGACGATGCGCGTCGTTCTTGTACGAGCCGAAATCGACCATCTTCGCGCTGACGCCCGACGCCTGCGTATGTTGCGTGTAAGCGGTGTACATGCGCGAAACCAGCGACGACGGCCAGATCGAATCGTTGTCGCCGTACAGCCACAGCGACGGCACATGCGTCTTCTCGCCGTACGTGCCGAATGCGCGCGCCAGATTGCCTTGCCAGTCGGAGCAGGCGTCCTGTCGCAGGCCGCCGGAGAAATTGATCAGCGCGCGCACGCCGGGCGCGGCGTCCATGCCGTAGGCAATCGTCGCGAGACCGCCGTGCGACGTGCCTGCCACGACGATGTGCTGCGTGTCCACGTAGCTTTGCTTCGACATGTAGTCGACGGTCGCGGCGACATCGGCGGCCTGGCTCAGGCCGTTGCGCGTCACGTCGCAACCGTCTTGTACATACGTGCCGCCCGAATCGGCGAAACCCTGGCGATTAGGCGCGACGACGACATAGCCGCGGCGCACGAACTCGCGCGCGAGCGACATCGGATCGCTGCGCGTCTGCATGCGCGGATCGCCGTGAATCTTGCCGTGATTGAAGACGACCATCGGGAACGGGCCGGGGCCGTCCGGTTTGTAGACCGTCGTTTCGAGGGTGACGTTGCCGTCGGCGCCGACGGGAATGCGGATGATCTGTTCGCTCAGCTTGACGACGGGAAGATAGCCGTCGTCGAGCGCAAGGCGCTGCACGTTTGCGCGGCTCAGCGGGCCATCGGCTTCCGCGAGCGGATCGGCGTGCGCGAACGAAACAGCGCAGGCCATGAAGGCCGCCGACATCGCACAAACTGTCAGAACTTTGCTGAACGCCATCCGCAACACCTACATTCAAAAACGCCTGAAGCTTCCCTTACGGGCTGATTGCGCTACGGTTACATGCAAAATCAAGGCCAAAAACGCCGTGTACGCTGCGCTCCTCGCGCAGGCGGACTGACCAGGACAGCATTTGGATGAACCGAAGCCGGTAGACGCGACCCCACGCGTCGAGTGAGCGCCTCGCGATGTCCCTGATTGCTTGCCGTACCGAAGGGTCAGCCGGCGGTGCATCTGGACATCCTGCGGGAGCGGTGGTCCGCCACCTCGCTACAAAGCGCTGCAACATCTGTGGGACTCATACTGGCACGACAATTTATATTTGTGCAATTCAGTACAAACCCCTTGCGGAACCAATTCTAGGTGTGTCGATGCGGGCGCAACGGCTCTGCGCGGGCCGCCAGGCAATCCGGAGAGGGAGCGATTTTGAGGGGCGTGGTGTCGATCCAACACCTTGATTTTGTTGTGGAATCCGCCCTTTTTGAGTGATGTGAACAGTCGCTTGGGATGCGACTGCGCGGCGTTCGAAGCGTTGGCGTCAGCGATCGCTCACATCGCCGTCGACATAACGCCAGCGCCCGTCTTCACCTCTGACAAAACGGCTCGATTCATGCAGCCGATGCGCCCGTCCACCCACCTTGTAGCGCGCGACGAACTCTACTTCGGCGTGCGTATCGTCGAGCGGTGTGTAGCGCTTGATCTGCAGACCTAGCCAGCGCGGCGCATCGGGCGCATCGGCGTCTACGTCGAGATCGGCGGGGCAGGTTTGCGCCGCCCACGTGTCGCGCAAATATTGGGACTCGCCGAGCACGTAGGCGCTATAGCGCGAGCGCATCAGTTCGAGCGCGGTCGGCGCAGCGGCACCGCCGTCGATGTAGCGGCCACAGCAGTCGGCGAAACGCGGCGGCTTGCCGGTGTCGCGCCGATCGGGCGCGGCGCCGCCGCAAGGACAATCGACAGGGCGTTGCTTCGCTGATGCGGTCATGAACGGTCGTGAAAGGTTTAGCTGAGTCCGCGCGCGATCAGGATTTTTTGAATGTCGCTCGTGCCTTCGTAGATCTGGCACACGCGCACGTCGCGGTAAATGCGCTCGACGGGGAAATCGCTCAGATAGCCGTAGCCGCCGTGAATCTGCAACGCAGCCGAACAGATCCGCTCTGCCGCTTCCGACGCAAACAGCTTCGCCATTGCCGCTTCCGTCAAGCAGGGCTGGCCCGCATCCTTCAGCGATGCCGCGTGCCAGATCAACTGGCGTGCCGCTTCGAGTTGCGTCGCCATGTCGGCGAGACGGAACTGCACGGCTTGATGCGCAAACAGGGGCTGGCCGAAGCTCTCGCGCTCCTTCGCGTACGCGAGGGCCGCTTCGAGCGCCGCGCGCGCCATCCCGACGCTCTGCGCCGCGATGCCGATACGCCCGCCCTCCAGACCCGACAGCGCGATCCGATACCCTTCGCCCTCCGCGCCGATCAGATTCGCGGCCGGCACGCGGCAGTTGTCGAAGACGATCTGCGCGGTGTCCGACGAATGCTGGCCGAGCTTGTCTTCGAGGCGCGCGACGACATAGCCCGGCATATCCGTCGGCGCGATGAACGCGCTGATGCCGCGCTTGCCGGCGCTCTTGTCGGTGACGGCCATTACGATCGCGACATTGCCGTTCTTGCCGCTCGTGATGAACTGCTTGACGCCGTTGAGCACGTAGAAGTCGCCGTCGCGCGTGGCCGTGGTGCGCAACGCGGACGCATCCGAGCCCGCCTGCGGCTCGGTGAGGCAGAACGCGCCGAGCATCTCGCCGCGCGCGAGCGGCGTAAGCCAGTCGCGCTTTTGCGCTTCGTTGCCATACGTCAGCAGAATGCTGCACACGGGGCAGTTGTTGACGGAGATCGCCGTCGACGTGCCGCCGTCGCCCGCCGCGATTTCTTCGAGTATCACTGCAAGCGCGAGCGCGTCGAGCCCGGCGCCGCCGTACTCCTCGGGCACGAGCACGCCATACGCGCCGAGCTCTGCAAGCTGGCGATGCACGTCGGCGGGAAACGTGCGGTCGCGGTCCCATTGCGCGGCGTTTGGCGTCACGGTTTCGCGCACGAAGGTGCGAACCGCGTCGCGGATCATCAGATGGTCCTGATCGAGCAGCATGCGGATGTCTCCCCGGTTAGTGTGAAGCTCACCATTCGAGCGCGGTGCCGTCGTACTGGAAGAAGCGGCCATGAAAGAGATGCGGCGTGCTCGCCGCCTGCGCCAGCACCTCGCGCATGCCCTTCACGCTGTGCGCCGGATCGACGGCGGCACTGGCGCCGCCCATGTCCGTGCGCACCCAGCCCGGATGCAGTGCGACGCAGGTGGCGGTGCGCGTCTGCACGGATGTCACCTTCAGCACGTCGTTCAGCGCCGCCTTGCTCGCGCGATACAGCCAGCCTGTCGTGCCCGTCGTCTCGCTGATGCTGCCCATGCGGCTCGACAGCACCGCGAGCACGCCGCGCGCATCCTCGACGAGCGGGAGCAGAACGGGGATCAGCTGCATCGGCCCGCGCACGTTGGTCGCCATGACGAAGTCGAAGTCTTCCGCGCTGACCGTCTCGACGCCCTCCGTATGCGGGCCGTACACGCCCGACACGATCACGGCGGCATCGAGCCGCTCGCCGTCCAGCTTCCAGCCGAGCGCGGCGATTTCCTCGGGATCGGTCACGTCGAGCGAAAACGCTTCGGCGCCGAGCGCGACGAGTTCGCCGAGCGATTCGTCGTCGCGCGCGGTGGCGAGCACGCGCCAGCCGTCGTGCCTGTATTGCTTCACGAACTCGCGGCCGATGCCGCGCGACGCGCCTACGATCAACACGGTCTTCATGAAGTGTCCTCGTGCGCGCGGATTGCCGCGCGCTGTCGTTGGAACAGGGGTTAGACGAGCTCGATGCCCATCGCCGTCGCTTCGCCGCCGCCGATGCACAGGCTCGCGACGCCACGCTTCAGCCCGCGCTTCTTCAGCGCGCCGATCAGCGTGACGAGAATGCGCGCGCCCGATGCGCCGATCGGGTGGCCGAGCGCACAGGCGCCGCCGTTCACGTTCACCTTGTCGTGCGGCAGCCCGTGTTCTTTCATCGCGGCCATCGTGACGACTGCGAACGCCTCGTTGATCTCGTACAGATCGACGTCTGCCGCCTTCCAGCCGTTCTTCTCGAACAGCTTGCGGATCGCGCCGACGGGCGCCGTTGTGAACTTCGCCGGCTCCTGCGCGAACGTCGAGTGGCCGACGACGCGCGCAAGCGGCGTGACGCCGAGCTTCTTCGCCGTCGATTCGCGCATCATCACGAGCGCCGCCGCGCCGTCGCTGATCGACGACGAGTTCGCGGCCGTCACCGTGCCCGTCTTGCTGAATGCGGGCTTGAGCGTCGAGATTTTGTCGAGGTTCGCCTTGAAGGGCTGTTCGTCGCGCTCGACAGTGACGCTGCCTTTCTTGCCTTCGACGGCGACGGGCGCGATTTCCCACGCGAACGAACCGTCTTCGTTCGCGCGTTTCGCGCGCGTCAGCGATTCGATGGCGAATTTGTCCTGCGCCTCGCGCGTGAAGTCGAACGACGCTGCGCATTCCTCGGCGAACGTGCCCATCAGACGGCCTTTGTCATAGGCGTCTTCGAGGCCGTCGAGGAACATGTGATCGAGCACCTGGCCGTGGCCCATGCGCATCCCGCCGCGCGCCTTCGGCAGCAGGTACGGCGCATTCGTCATGCTCTCCATGCCGCCCGCGACGATCACGTCGACGGAACCGGCCGTCAGCATGTCGTGCGCGAACATCGCCGCGCGCATGCCGGAGCCGCACATCTTGTTGACGGTCGTCGATCCCGTCGACAGCGGCAGGCCCGCGCCGAGCGCAGCCTGACGCGCGGGCGCCTGACCCTGGCCGGCGGGCAGCACGCAGCCCATCACGGCTTCGTCGATCTGCTCGGGCTTGAGGCCCGCGCGCTCGACGGCCGCCTTGATCGCGACGGCGCCGAGCTGCGGCGCCGTCAGCGATGCGAACTCGCCCTGGAACGCCGCCATCGGCGTGCGCGCGACGGAAACGATGACGATCGGATCGTGTTTTGTCTCACTCATGTTTCAGCTCCTTGATGACTCCATGGACGACAGCGGCCACACCGCCGAGCTTTGCGGCATCGGCGGCGACCATGTCGTTGTCTGCCGTGTGCGCGCGACCCGCCGATACGGCCGCGACGCAATTCGTATAGATTCCTTCGAGTGCTGCCGGCTCTTTCACCGTCATGCCCAGATCGCGCACGCGGCCGTCATGCACGCCGTACACCCAGCCGTGAACGGTGAGGTCCTGGCCGCGCGCCCACGCGTCGTTGATGATCGTCGTGCGGCACACGTTGAGCACCTGCTCGATCGTGTTCAGTTCGACGAGACGCCGATGCCGTGCTTCGCCCATCGGCCATTCCTCGAGCAGCGCCGCGTGCTTCGTGCGCACGTCCTGCACGTGATGCAGCCAGTTGTCGGCGAGACCGACGCGCCGTCCGAGCAGCGCCGCGCCGACGCCCGAGCAGCCGTAGTGGCCGACGACCATGATGTGCTTGACCTTCAGCAGGTCGACGGCGAACTGGATCACCGACAGACAGTTCAGGTCCGTATGCACGACGACGTTCGCGATGTTGCGGTGGACGAACACTTCGCCCGGCGGCAAGCCGATGATTTCGTTGGCGGGCACCCGCGAATCCGCGCAGCCGATCCACAGATATTCGGGCGCCTGCTGATGCGCGAGCCGCGAGAAGAATTCAGGGTCTTCTTCGAGCTTGTGCGCGACCCACGCATCGTTGTTCTTGAACAGATGCGCGAGAGGATGAGGGGCGGGAGGGGGGGTCGTGTTCATGATCGTTTCGACGTAAATAGCTTGTGTCTGTTTATCCAATGGCGGACGCGGCACGCGTTCATGCGACGCGCGCGGCGGGCGCCAGATCCGCATCGGCGGCGCGATCCGCAGCGAACCGTTCCGGATAGCGGACGGAAAAGCGCAGGCTGCGGTCATAGGGATAGAAGTCGGGCAATTCGCCCTTGAGAATCGAGTCCTTGTTCTTTTGCCACAGCGACGGCTCGAAGAAATCCGCGTGATGCTTCATGAACGATTCGCGCACGCGCGGATCGCCGAGCAGAAACGTGCCGTACGTCTCCGGGAAAATGTCGTGCTGTCCGACCGTGTACCACGGCTCGCCCGACATCTCGTCCTCCTCGTTGCGCGGCGGCGGCACGGCGCGCACGTTGCAGTCGGTGAGATATTCGATCTCGTCGTAGTCGTAGAACACGACGCGCCCATGACGCGTCACGCCGAAGTTCTTGTACAGCATGTCGCCGGGGAAGATGTTCGCCTGCATCAGTTCCTTTACCGCGTCGCCGTATTCCTTGATGCCGTGATCGATGTCGGCGTCGGTGCCGTGTTGCAGGAAGATATTGAGCGGCACCATGCGGCGCTCAATGTACAGATGCTTGATGACGAGATTGTCGCCTTCGTATTCGAGCATCGACGGCGCTTCCTTTTCCAGTTCGCGAATGAGCGCGTCATCGAGGCGCGACAGCGGCAACGCGACGCTCGAATATTCGAGCGTATCGGCCATGCGTCCCAGGCGGTCGTGACGCTTCACCAACTGATACTTGTTCTGCACCTTTTCGCGCGTCGTGTCCTTGGGCGGCGGAAAAGAATCCTTGATCAACTTGAACACATATGGGAACGACGGCAGCGTGAACACCAGCATCACCATGCCCTTGATGCCGGGCGCGACGATGAACAGATCGCTCGAATGCTTCAGATGCCGCAGCAGATCGCGATAGAAGAGATTCTTGCCCTGCTTCTGCAAGCCCACCGACGTATAGATTTCCGCCCTCGGCTTGCCTTGCAGAATGCTGCTGAGAAACTCGATATACGCGGACGGCACTTCCATATCGACGAGGAAGTACGAGTGCGAAAAGCTGAAGATGATCAGCAACTGATCGCGCCGGCAGAGCAGCGCATCGACTGCGAGAAGGCCCGGCTTCACGTGATGGATCGGCAATGCGAACGGCACCATCGCATCGGCGTTGATCACGCGGCCGATGATGTATGCCGCCTTGTTCCGGAAGAACAGCGACGACAGCACATGAATCTGGAAATTTGGCGCTTCGTTGAAGGTGCCGAAGTTGTCGCGGAACGCCTGGATCACGCACTCGACATCGCGCGTGAGATTCTCGAACGGCAGGTTCAGCTGGAAGTTCGTGACGATGCGCTCCAGCGTGACGGCGAGCCCGTCCTTGCCGGGGTAATACGCGCGATACGTCGGCTTCGCGGCGGGCTCGTCGTTCTCGATGTACTCCGTCGAGATCGCGGGCCGCACGAAGATGAAATCGTTGTTGAAGTACGAGCGGTGCAGGATGTGGCAGCACACCGAGTTGAAGAACGTCTCCGCACACTCGGGCTGGCGGTGCGTCGTCAAGAGACCGATGTAGTGCAGCTTGATCTGCTGCCACACGTCGTCGTCGATGTTCTCTGCGTCATATTCGTCTTCGAGCTTTTCGATGCATTCGCGCACGCGATCGTCATACGACGCGATGCGATCGCGCGCGAGCTTTTGCAGGCCATGCCAGTCGCCGGCTTCGAACAGGTCTTTCGCGCAGATCGCGGCTTCACGGAAGACGTTGTAATGCCGGTCGAAGCCCGCGAGCAGCGTCTCCGCGACGTCGAAGCCGATCTGTGACGACAGCAGTTTGGGAAAGTGATTCATGTCGACCGTGCATTCGTTCAATGTCGTGAAGACACCCGCGATTGTATCGCCCGGGTGAGCCTGCGAGGCGCCTTCAGGCCGCTTCAGGCCATCGGGCGCAGCGCCGACGCATTGTCTTTTGAAGCGTGTTGCAGGGCGTTCGGCACATCTTCACGCAAAGCCGCGCCAACTATCGTGTATGTCTCCCGATCTCCTGCTCAGGTTTTTTCTTTCGATGCGTCTGCGTGCGCGAGTTTTTCCGCTTCGTCATAGCCGTTGCCGCGCATGCCGCTTTCGAGCAGCACGCGCGCTTGCGCTTCGTATTGCGCGAGGTCTTCGAGCGTCGCGTTCAGGTCTTCGCGCTGACGTTCGAGCACTTCGCGATGCCTGATCACCGTCGCGAGAAACGCCTGTAACTGGGGAACGGTGTCAGTCGGCGAATCGTACAGATCCAGCAGCGCGCGGATTTCCGACAGCGTGAAGCCCAGCCGCTTGCCGCGCAGCGTGAGCCTGAGCCGCGTGCGGTCGCGCCCGGAGTACACGCGGCGCAATCCGCTCGATCCTTCGCGGCTCGGTGAGAGTAAACCCTGGTCCTCGTAGAAACGGATCGCGCGCGGCGTCACATCGAATTCGCGGGCCAGTTCGGTGATCGTGTATTGCGTGTTCATCATCGCGTGTTCATCGAATCGTCTGGCGTGTCCGACCTTTTCGGCTTTTCGCACGGCCGGGCACAAAAACGGATTGAACGTTAGAATCGACGTTTACGTTATCGTCAACCTGAACAAAGCGCAACCCGCGCCGCACGACGCACACGGTTTGCGACTCACCGATGCGGCACGCGGCCGACGGAGGACACCCCCACGATGAATGCTCTCGAACACCAACTCGAATACCCGTTCGCCGACAAGATGCCCGCCGCGGGCACGACGCAGGAGGTCGCGCCCGGCGTCTACTGGCTGCGCATGCCGCTGCCGTTCGCGCTCGATCACATCAATCTCTGGCTGCTGCGCGACGAGATCGACGGGCAGAAGGGCTGGACGATCGTCGATTGCGGCATCGCTTCGGACGAGATCCGCGCGAACTGGGAGACGCTGTTCGATACGATGCTCGAAGGTCTTCCCGTGTTGCGCGTGATCGTCACGCACTGTCATCCGGATCATCTCGGTCTCGCGGACTGGCTGTGCGAAGGCGGCGAGAAGAAGCGCTGGAACGTGCGTCTGTGGATCACGCTCGGCGAATACATGCTCGGCCGCGTGATGGCGGCGGGCGACGGCTCGAACGCGGGCGGCGAGGGCGCGGCGCGGCATTTCGCGCGGCATGGGCTGACGGATGAGACGTCGCTGGACAAGCTGCGCAATCGCAAGAGCTACTACTCGAACCTGGTGCCGTCGGTGCCGCGCCAATACCGGCGCATGCGCGAGGGCGATGCGCTGACGATCGGCGGACGCACATGGCGCGTCGTGACGGGCTTCGGTCATTCGCCGGAGCATTGCGCATTGCACGCCGAAGCGGACGGCGTGCTGATTTCCGGCGATATGGTGTTGCCGCGCATTTCGACGAACGTGTCGGTGTTCGATATCGAGCCTGAAGGCAATCCGCTCGCGCTGTATCTCGGTTCGCTCAGCCGCTATGAAACGATGGCCGCCGATACGCTCGTGCTGCCGTCGCATGGCAAGCCGTTTCGCGGGCTGCAAACGCGCATTCTTCAGTTGCGCGACCATCACGCGGCACGCCTTGCTGAAGTGCGCACCGCTTGCGCGCAGAAGCCGTGCAGCGCGGCGGACATCGTGCCCATTATGTTCAAACGCGAACTCGACATCCATCAGATGACGTTTGCAATGGGCGAAGCGCTCGCGCACCTGCACCTGTTGTGGCTCGAGGGGGAAATGAAGCGCGTGCAGGGCGGGGATGGGGTGATTCGCTTCGAAATGCAGTAAGGGCGCGGGCTTGTCACCTGTGCTCTGACAAGCTCGCACGCTTGCGTGAAACGCACGTCGAGCCACTGTCGAATGAAAAACGGCCCGAACGCGATTGCGCTCGGGCCGCCGAATGCCGACCGTTTCGTGAACGACGGGGACTACTGCACCACCACCGCCCCAAAATTCTGCCGGCCAAACGGACTGACGTGATACCCGTGTACGTTCGTCCGCGTGATGGCGGTCGCCGTCGGATACCCGAGCGGAATCCACAGCGCCTCATCGTGGATGATCTGCTGCGCGGCCTGATACGCTTTCGTGCGCTTGCTCTGATCCGCGGTTTGCTTGCCCTGCTCGATCAGCTTGTCGAGTTCCGGATCGCAGTAGCGCGCGAAGTTGATCCCCGACTTCACCGCATTGCAGCTGAAGAGCGGCGACAGATAGTTGTCCGGGTCGCCGTTGTCGCCGGCCCAGCCCATGAACAGCGTGTCGTGCTGTCCCTGCTTCGCCTGCTTGATCAGCTCGCCCCATTCGATCACCTTCACTTCCGCCTTCACGCCGATCTTCGCGAAATCGGCCTGTAGCATTTCCGCGCCCGCCTTCGGATTCGGATTCAGCACGCTGCCGGTCGGACGCACCCAGATCGTCGTCGAGAAGCCGTCCGGATAGCCTGCCTCCGCGAGCAGTTTCTTCGCCTTGTCGGTGTCGTACGGCCACGGCTTCACGGCCTTGTCATAGCTCCACGTGTTCGGCGGATAAGGATTGTTCGCGGGCGTCGCCGTGTTGTCGAACACGGCCTTCAGATAGGACGTGCGATCGAACGCCATGTTGAGCGCGGCGCGCACCTTCTGGTTGTCGAGCGGCTTCTTCTGCGTGTTGAGCGCGACGAACGCGGTCATGAACGCGGGCGTCTCCACGATGGCGAGCGACTTGTCCTTCTTCGCGTCCGCGACGTCTTGCGGCTTCGGCGACAGCGCGATCTGGCATTCGCCCGCCTTCACCTTTTGCGCGCGCACGGCGGCATCGGGCGTGATCGCGTAGATCAGCCGGTCGATCTTCGGTTTCGGGCCCCAGTACGACGGATTCACGTCATAGCGGATGATCGAGTCCTTCGTGTAGCTCTTCAGCACGAACGGACCCGTGCCGATCGGCTTTGCGTTCAGATCGGTCTGCTTGCCGGCCTTCAGCAACTGGTCCGCGTATTCGGCCGAATAGATCGACGCGAAACCCATCGTCAGGATCGACACGAAGGTCGCGTTCGGCTCGTTCAGTTCGAACTTCACCGTGTTGTCGTCGACCTTCGATACCGACTTGATCAGCTTCACGAGCCCCATCGACTGCGCATGCGGAAAGCCACTCGCGCCCGCCACCTTGTGCCACGGGTTGTTGTCGTCGAGCATGCGGTCGAACGTGAACACGACGTCGTCGGCATTCAGCGGACGCGTCGGCTTGAAGTAGTCGGTGGTCTGGAACTGCACGTTCGGATGAAGATGGAACGTGTATGTGAGGCCGTCGGCGCTCACGTCCCACTTATCGGCGAGGGACGGCGCGACTTTTTTCGCCGCCTCGTCATACGACACGAGCGAGTTGAAAATCACATCCGCCGATGCGTTGGTCGTGACGAGCGAGTTGTATTGAACGACGTCGAAGCCATCGGGGCTCGATTCTGTGCAAACGGTAAGCGGTTTTGCGATGGTCAGCGCGGGTGCAATGGCGAGGGCCGTCAGCGTCGTGGCGGCGAGCAGCTTGAAACGCATAAGATCTCCCGGAATTTCGAATTCTTCGTGGCGGGGCGGCGTCGTGCATTCTGTCGTGCACTGCGCGCGCTCCGGGCAGGTGCTTCACGTATTTTCATTCTGATACGGATTCGGTGCCGGCGCATTGCGTCACGTTCCGCCGGCGCTGGCGCAAGCTTATCGAACGCTTACGGCAGCGACAACAATTGAATCCGCATAACGGTATGGTTACGCGTTCGCGCTAGCGGCTGGCGTAGCGCAAAAGATACGCGATGCCGTCGATTGTGCGCGAGCCGTACCACGACACCATCTCGCCATCGATCAGCTCGATCCGTTTGCCCTTGAGGCGGACATCCTGTCTGAGCGCGTCGCAATGCTGCTGCGTGAAGCGATACGGCTCGCTCGACAGCAGCACGCGATCGACGTCATCGAGCCACGCGGCGTCGAAATCGAACGACGGATAACGGGCTGCACCTTTCTCGCCGCCTTGCACGGCCGGCGACGTTTGCCAGTTCACGAGGCGCAGCATCGCCGAGATATAGGTGTCGCGCGCGACTGTCATCCACGGCTCGCGCCAGATCGTGTAGAGAACGTTTTGCCGCGGCCACGCGCGCGCAGCGGCTGCATCGAGTTGCGTCCGAAGCGCGACGGCCAATTGTTGCGCCTCGTTCTCACGGTCGAAAATCGCGCCGAGCAGCGCGTAAAGCGCGACATTGTCGGTCGGCGCAAGCGGATGCGTGACGACGATATGCGGCACGAACTCGCGCAATGTCTCGACGGTCTCGCGCTCGTTCTCGTCGATGTTGACGATCGCGTGAGTGGGTCGCAGCGCGCGAACGGCATCGATTTTCACCGCCTTCGTACCGCCGACTTTCGGCACCTTGCGCACCTTGTCGCGCGGATGCACGCAAAAACCCGTTCGCCCGATGATCTGCGCGTCGAGCTTCAATGCAAAGAGAAGTTCTGTGATGCTCGGCACCAGCGACACGATGCGCGCGCCGCTATCCGCTTTCGCGTGTTCGATACCGGCAGCATCGACGGCACGCGCGATCATGATTCAACGGGCGGCGCGCGGCTTGCGCGGGGCCTTTTCGAAGACGGCGTCGTAGAGCCAGCGCGGCAGCACATACAGCAGCATCGCCGCAAAGCGCATCTGCCACGGGAAGATCGCGAAGCGCGTTTTGCGCGCGATCGCATCGGCGACCTTTTCGGCGAAGCGGTCCGCGTCCATCAGGAAGGGCATCGGGTACGGATTGCGCTCGGTCATCGGCGTGCGGATATAGCCGGGCGCGATCGTGACCACCGACACGCCGAGCGGCCGCATCTCGACGCGCAGCGCTTCCAGATACTTCGTCGCCGCCGACTTCGACGCGCTGTACGCGCCCGAGCCCGGCAGCCCGCGCACGCCCGCGACACTGGCAATGCCGACGAGCGTGCCCTTGCGCGCGGCGACCATCGCCGACGCGAACGGCTCGAACGTCGCGACCATGCCGAAGTAGTTCACGTCCATCACATCGCGGAACGCCTGCAAATCGCCGTGGCCCGTCACGGCGCCGTGACTGATGCCCGCGTTCGCGATCACGATATCGGGGCAGCCGTGTTCCGCGATGAACTGCCGCGCAGCATGAGCGAGCGCATCCGCGTCCCGTACGTCGACGGAATACACGGAAATTGCGTTCTCGGGATGGGACTGCTGGAAGTGGGCGAGAGCGTCGCCGCGACGGGCAACGAGGCCGAGAATTGCGCCGCGCCGCGCATATTCGGCGGCGAGCGCTTCGCCTATGCCACTCGACGCGCCGGTGATGAAAACCTTCAGCGGTGAACTCATACCGGCCGTCGTGCGTGAATGGAATTACATCTTCTTCGCGCGAACCTGTCCGACCAGGTAGTCGAGCACCTGGAGCGTGCCGGGCAGGCTGTTTGTCTGCGCGGGGCCCGTTTCGTACTTGCCCTGCACGGCCAGCGTCGGCACGCCGTCGATCCGGAAGTCTTCGATCAGCTTCTTGTCACGCTGGATCGCGCTCTGCGTCGAGAACGAGTTGTACGCGTCCATGAACTTCTTCGAATCGACGCCGTTCTTCGCGAGAAATTTTGCCTGATCTTCCGGCGTCAGCAGATAGTTCTTGTTGACGTGGATCTCGTGGAAGATGGTCGGCGTCAGCTGGTTCGCGAGGCCGAGCGCGTCGACGGCATGATAGAGCTTCGAGTGCGGAATGAAATCGTCGCGGAACGCGACGGGCACGCGCTTGAACACGACGTCCGGGCCCTGCTTCTTGACCCACGATTCCAGATACGGATCGAACTCGTTGCAGTGCGGGCAGCCGTACCACATGAACTCGATGACTTCGATCTTGCCGGCGGGCTCCTCGACGGGCTGCGGCGTGGACAGCACCGTGTAGTCCTTGCCGGCGACGGGCGCGGCGGTCGCCGCTTGCGCCGCGCTCACGACGAGGCCGAGAGAGAGGAAAAGAATGCTCAGCAGTTTTTTCATGTCTTGTGAACCCAATCAGGGGAAGTAACGGTGGCGGGCATTGGCGCGCCGCGACCGCAACGGTTCGACGGCAGGCGTCTGCCGCACATGAGACTCGCGCTGCGCGCTGAAGGTTCAGCGGCGGCGCGAGACAACCCGTTACTGCGTGTGAATCACTGCTTGGTGAAGCGGATGACGGCAGTGTCGACGCCCGCATCGGACAGGCGCTGACGCGTGGTGTTCATGTCCTCGAACTTCGAGAACGGGCCGATTCGAACGCGATAGTACGTCACACCGCCCGCATCGCGCTGCGTGACCTTCGATTCGAAGCCCTGGAACGCGAGCCGCGCGCGCTGCTGTTCGGCGTCGGCGGACGTCTTGTACGCGCCGACCTGCAGCAGATAGCCCGTGTTAGCGTCGGCGGCGGAGGGCGGCGTGCCGTTCGCATTCGGCGTCGCGCCGGCCTTCGGCTGATTCGGTGCGTTGTTCGCGATGCTCGGCGCGCTGTTCGCTTGCGGCGGCTTGCGCGGCTGGTTCATCGCCATCGTGTTGCTGTTGCTGGTGCCGTTGTTCGCGTTCGCGCCGTTGTCCTCAGCGGGCTTGGGCGGGACGGCGACGCCGTTGTTCGACGGCGGCACTTCGACGATCTGCGGCTCTTCGAGCATGCCCGAAGTCTGCGACTGGTTCGTGGTCTGGCCGGGCGCCGTGTTGGGCGGCGCGGGCTGCGCGGCTTGCGGCACCGGCTGGCCGGGGCTCTTGCCTTGTAGCGGACGATTCGGGTCGTACTGAGGCTGGCTTGCGCCGCTATCGGACGCGGCGGGCGGCGCGACCTTCGCGACGAACGGCGTGGGCGCGCGCGTGATGTAGAGCGCCACCACCACCGCGATGGCCAGGCCGACGATCAGGCCCAGCACGATACCGAGAAAAGTGCCCCCGGTCTGTTTCGATTGCTTCGTTGTGCGGCGCGGTTTTGCCATCGTCTGTTTCACCTGCAAAAGGAAATCTGGAATGACCGTCGATTATAGCGACGGTCATCCGCCTGACGTCTTAATTAAAGCGCGTGGAGATTACATTTTGGCGGGTGCCGATACACCGATCACGGCGAGGCCGTTCGCCAGCACCTGGCGCGTCGCCGCGAGCAGCGCGATGCGCGCATTGCGCGGCGCTTCTTCGTCGACGAGAACGCGTTCGGCATTGTAGAACGAGTGAAATTCGCCTGCGAGATCGCGCAGATAGAACGCCACTGCGTGGGGCGCGAGCTCGTCGGCGGCGTGCGCCAGCATGTCGGGGAATTCGGCAAGCTTCTGCAGCAGCGCCATCGCGCGCTCGCTGTCGAGCGGCGACAGATCGACGGACGGCAGCAGGGCTTCATCCGCGGCGTAGCGCGACTTCGATTCGCTGATCACCGAGCAGATGCGCGCGTGCGCGTACTGCACGTAGTACACCGGGTTCTCGTCGTTCTGCTTGAGCGCGAGGTCGACGTCGAACACGAACTCCGTGTCGGCCTTGCGCGAGATCAGGAAGAAGCGCACGGCATCGCGGCCGCGGCGGATGGTCTCTTCGTCGAGCAGATCGGGCGCCGCTTCCTGGCCCGGCAGCGCGCCGCCCGACCATTCGATCAGATCGCGCACCGTCACGTAGCTGCCCGCGCGCTTCGAGATCTTCACTTCCTGGCCGTCGCGCATCACCGTGACCATCTTGTGCAGCACGTAGTCGGGATAGCCCTTCGGGATGCCGATGCCGAGCCCTTGCAGACCGGCGCGCACACGCGCGATCGTGCCGTGGTGATCCGAGCCCTGGATGTTGATGACCTTCGTGAAGCCGCGCTGCCATTTCGTCTCGTGATACGCGACGTCGGGCACGAAGTACGTGTACGTGCCGTCGGACTTGCGCATCACGCGGTCCTTGTCGTCGCCGTCGTCGGTGGTGCGCAGCCACAGCGCGCCGTCCTGCTCGTAGGTCTTGCCGGCGTCGATCAGCTCCTTCACCGTGTTCTCGACGCGGCCTTCCTTGTACAGCGACGATTCGAGGTAGTACTGGTCGAACTTTACGCCGAACGCCTGCAGGTCCATGTCCTGCTCGTGACGCAGATAGGCAACGGCGAAACGGCGGATCGCTTCGAGGTCCTCGACGTCGCCCGCGCCCTTGACGGGCTCGCCGTCGCTCGCCGATACGGTTTCGCCGTTCAGGTAGTCGCGCGCGATGTCGGCGATGTATTCGCCGTTGTACGCGCTTTCGGGCCAGCCCGCGTCGCCGGGCTTCAGGCCTCGGGCGCGCGCCTGCGTCGAGATCGCCAGGTTGCCGATCTGCACGCCCGCGTCGTTGTAGTAGAACTCGCGATGCACGGCATAGCCCTGCGACGCGAGCACGTTCGACATTGCGTCGCCGAGCGCGGCCTGGCGGCCGTGTCCGACGTGCAGCGGGCCCGTCGGGTTGGCCGACACGAACTCGACCAGCACGCGCTTGCCCGCGTCGCGCGTCGAGCGGCCGAACGTTTCGCGCTGCTCGAAGATCGCGGCGATCACGGCCTGCTTCGAAGCGGCCGACAGACGCAAGTTGATGAAGCCAGGACCGGCCACTTCGGCGCTGTCGACGAGGCCCTTGGCCTGCGGATGCGCGAGCAGCGCATCGACGATCAGTTGCGCGAGCTGGCGCGGGTTGCTGCGCAGCGGCTTGGCGATCTGCATCGCGACGTTGCACGCGACATCGCCGTGCGCGGCGACTTTCGGTCGTTCAAGCGTGATGGCCGGCGCGACGAACGCGGCTTCGGATTCACCTTGAGTGGCCTGGGCGACCTGCTTGACGACGTCGGTCAGCAGGGTTTCGAGAGTTTGTTTGTGTGCAGGCAGCATGCTTGTTGCGAGTCCAGTGAGGCAGTCCGATGAAGCGGGCAGCGCCGTATACGGCGCGGAACCAGGCCGTCGACGGCGTGGGAAGCGCTTGAGCGCCGGATGCGCGTCGCGAGCGTGACGCCGCGGCGGCGCGAAAAGGCGGTGATCGCTGCGCGGCGCGCGCCGTGCAGATAGCCGGACATGCGCGGCGGCGAAGCGGCACAGCATATGCAGCGTGCCCGGACGCACCGCGGCGAGCTTTTTCCGTCAAGCCGGATTTTAGCAGGTGCTAATATGTCCAATGAGATGCCCAGCAGGGGCCGTGGCCACCGGCAACACCCGAGCAAGCAGCCGGCGCGCCAACGGAACCCGTGGGGCCGACCGCTACGAGCATCATGCGGCCGGCCGTGGGAGAAGCCAACATAACGAAAAGGGAACAGTCATGCTGATTACTTTCAAGTGCCGCTCCGCCCCCGATGTGGTGATGTTGGAGAATCTCGCCCAATATCTGCTGGGAATCATCGGCAAGCGGCTCGGCCCACGCGGTGTAATCAACCACGACGAACTCGGCGTCGCGATCTCGAAGCTCGAAGCGGCGATCGTGACCGACAAGCAGGAACTCGCCGAGCATGAAGGCCACTTCCACGAAGGGGAGGAAGGCCACGACACGCACGAGATTCCGATCGGACTCGCACAACGCGCGTTCCCGTTCCTCGACATGCTGCGCGCTGCGCAGAAGGACAATACGGACATCGTCTGGGGGCTCTGAGCGGCTTTCGGTTGTGCCCGTGAGGCCGTGCGGAGGCGGCGTCGAGTGGTCCTGCTCGCTGTAGTGCGCGCTGTCGTGAACGTGGCGGCGCATACATGGAATCGATTCCGGCCGAGCGTGCATCTGCTGCATCCGGCCATGAAAAAGCCCATCTCGCGATGGGCTTTTTTGTCACGACGCCGCGCTCGCGCGTTACTGGCTTGCGCCTTCCGGCGCGGTCGCGGGAGCGGACGCGCCCTTCTTCATCTTGTTCTTTTTCGGCTTCTTCACGTGAGTGACGGTAGGCGGCGAATAGGAACTCACCGAGCTCGATCCGCCCGGGGCCTGAGGCTGGGCGCCGGCGAGCGGCGCGACGGCGGCGAGCGATAACGCGGTCAACATCAGCGTCAGCTTCTTCATACGATTTCTCTCCGTTGACTGTTGCAAGTCGTTGAGCCGACGCGTTTTTGCGGTCGCGTCTGGCGGGCAGGCAGGATGAAGCGTTTTCAGTCTACAAAGCCGAAAATATTCGCTGGGCCTTTCAACTGGAAATATTCAGCCTCTGGCCAGCGATATAGTCCTGCCGCCCGCGCGTACCCCTTTTACAACAATGGCGCGAGCGCGCGCTCCGCGTCTGCCTTCGACAGCGACATGCGTCGCGCGTAGTCCTCGAGTTGATCCTGGCCGATCTTGCCGACCGAGAAATAGGTGCTGTCGGGATGCGCGAGATAGAAGCCAGAGACGCTCGCGGCAGGCAGCATCGCAAGCGATTCGGTGACGCTCATGCCGATTTCGCCGGCTTGCAGCGCGGCGAACATGTCGCGCTTGACGAGGTGATCCGGGCATGCCGGATAGCCGGGCGCGGGACGGATGCCGCGATACTTCTCGCCGATCAGGTCGTCGTTCGACAGACTCTCATCTTGCGCATAGCCCCACAGGTCGCGGCGCACGCGCGCATGCATCGCTTCGGCGAACGCTTCCGCGAAGCGGTCGGCGAGCGCCTTCAGCATGATCGCGCTGTAGTCGTCGTGATCCTGCTCGAACTGCTTTTCCTTCACGTCGACGCCCAGGCCCGCCGTGACCGCGAACATGCCGATATAGTCGGCGACGCCCGAATCCTTCGGCGCGATGAAGTCGGCGAGCGAGCGGTTCGGCCGCATCACGCCGTCCACCACGGGGCGCACGCTTTGCTGGCGCAGGTTGCGCCACGTCAGCGCGACTTCGCTGCGCGATTCGTCCGTGTAGATTTCGATGTCGTCGTCGTTGACCGTGTTCGCCGGCAGCAGCGCGATCACGCCGTTCGCCGTGAGCCAGCGGCCCTGAATCAGGCGCGCGAGCATCGACTTCGCATCCGAGAAAACGCGCCGCGCCGATTCGCCGACGATCTCGTCGTTCAGGATCGCTGGGTACGGACCGGCGAGATCCCACGTCTGGAAGAACGGGCCCCAGTCGATGTAGTTCGCGAGCTCGTTCAGGTCGAAGTTCTTGAACACGCGCCGGCCGATGAACCTCGGCTTCACAGGCTGATATGCGTTCCAGTCGATCTTCGCCCTGTTCGCGCGGGCTTCTGCGAGCGTGACGAGCGGCTGGGCCTTTTTGTTTGCGTGCTGCTTGCGAATGCGGTCGTAGTCGGCCTTCAGCTCGTCGAGATATTTCGTGGCGCCTTCGTCGGACAGCAGGTTCGACGCCACCGACACCGAACGCGACGCATCCGGCACGTACACGACAGGGCCTTCGTAATTAGGTGCGATCTTCACGGCGGTATGCACGCGCGAAGTCGTCGCGCCGCCGATCAGCAGCGGAATCTTCTTCACGCGGAAGTAGTCGTCGCGCTGCATTTCCGATGCGACGTAGGCCATCTCTTCGAGCGACGGCGTGATCAGGCCCGACAGCCCGATGATGTCCGCGCCTTCGACTTTCGCCTTCGCGAGAATCTCGTTGCACGGGACCATCACGCCCATGTTGACCACTTCGAAGTTGTTGCACTGAAGCACGACGGAGACGATGTTCTTGCCGATATCGTGCACGTCGCCCTTCACGGTCGCGACGACGATCTTGCCTTTCGCGCGCACGTCGCCGCCCGCTTCGGCGAGCTGGCGCTTTTCTTCCTCGATGAACGGAATCAGGTGCGCGACCGCCTGCTTCATCACGCGCGCCGACTTCACGACTTGCGGCAGGAACATCTTGCCCTGGCCGAACAGGTCGCCGACGATGTTCATGCCGTCCATCAGCGGGCCTTCGATCACGTTGATCGGGCGGCCGCCGCCTTGCATGATCTTGACGCGCGCCTCTTCCGTGTCTTCGACGATGAAGTTCGTGATGCCGTGCACGAGCGCATGCGCGAGACGCTGCTCGACGCCCTGGTTGCGCCACTCGAGGTTCTCTTCTTTCTTCGCTGCGCCCGTCTTGAACTTGTCGGCGATTTCGAGCATGCGGTCGGTCGCGTCTTCGCGGCGGTTCAGCACCACGTCTTCGACACGCTCGCGCAATTCGGCGTCGAGGTCCGCGTACACGCCCAGCTGACCCGCGTTGACGATGCCCATGTCCATGCCCGCCTGAATCGCGTGGTAGAGGAACACGGTGTGGATCGCCTCGCGCACCGGATCGTTGCCGCGGAACGAGAACGACACGTTCGACACGCCGCCGCTCACCTTCGCATACGGCAGGTTCTGCTTGATCCAGCGCGTCGCTTCGATGAAGTCGACGGCGTAGTTGTTGTGCTCTTCGATGCCCGTCGCGATGGCGAAGATGTTCGGATCGAAGATGATGTCTTCCGGCGGGAAGCCCACTTCGTTGACGAGAATGTCGTACGAGCGCTTGCAGATTTCAGTCTTGCGCTTGAACGTGTCGGCCTGGCCCTGTTCGTCGAACGCCATCACGACGGCAGCCGCGCCGTAGCGGCGAATCAGCTTCGCCTGGCGGCGGAAGCTGTCTTCGCCTTCCTTCATCGAGATCGAGTTGACGATCGCCTTGCCCTGCACGCACTTCAGGCCCGCTTCGATCACCTCCCACTTCGACGAGTCGATCATGATCGGCACGCGCGCGATGTCCGGCTCCGACGCGATCAGATTCATGAAGCGCACCATCGCCGCTTTCGAATCGAGCATCGCTTCGTCCATGTTGACGTCGATGACCTGCGCGCCGTTTTCGACCTGCTGGCGCGCGACGGCCAGCGCTTCGTCGAACTGGCCGTTCAGGATCATCCGCGCGAATGCCTTCGAGCCCGTCACGTTGGTGCGTTCGCCGACGTTGATGAAGAGCGTCCCCGAAGTGACGTTGAACGGCTCGAGGCCGGAGAGACGCATCGTGTGATCGGTCATGGTCTGTGCGTGTTTCGTCGTTGCTTCAATGGGTTCTGCGGGCGGCCGTCCGTGCAGCGTTAATGTGCTTCAGGCGACGTCGCGATACTGGCTCGGCCACTTGCGCGGCTTCACTTCGTTCAGCGCCTTCGCGATCGCGGCGATATGTTCCGGCGTCGTGCCGCAGCAGCCGCCCGCGATGTTCACGAGACCCGCCTGCGCGAATTCCTTCAGGAGGCCCGACGTATCGGCGGGCAGTTCGTCGAAGCCCGTGTCGCTCATCGGATTCGGCAGGCCGGCATTCGGATAGCACGATACGTAGGTGTCGCAAAGCTTCGCCAGCTCCGCGATGTACGGACGCATCAGCGCGGCGCCCAGCGCGCAGTTCAGGCCGAACGTGAGCGGCTTCGCGTGACGCAGCGAATTCCAGAACGCTTCGACCGTTTGCCCCGACAGAATGCGGCCCGATGCGTCCGTCACCGTGCCCGAGATCATGATGGGCAGGCGCTCGCCGGTGTCGTCGAACAGCTCGTCGAGCGCGAAAAGCGCGGCCTTTGCGTTCAGCGTATCGAAGATCGTTTCGACGAGGAACAGGTCCGCGCCGCCTTCCATTAGCGCTTTCGCCTGCTCGTAGTACGCGGCGCGCAGTTCGTCGAAACTGACGTTGCGCGCGCCCGGATCGTTGACGTCGGGCGAGATGCTCGCCGTCTTCGGCGTCGGCCCGATCGCGCCGGCGACGAAGCGCGGCTTGTCGGGTGTCGAATACTTGTCGCACGCGGCGCGCGCGAGCTTCGCCGATTCGCGGTTCATCTCGACGGCGAGTTCTTCCATTCCGTAATCGGCCTGCGCGACGGTCGTTGCGCCGAACGTGTTCGTCTCGATGATGTCGGCGCCCGCCGCGAGATATTGCTCGTGAATCTCGCTGATGATCTGCGGCTGCGTGATCGACAGCAACTCGTTGTTGCCTTTGATGTCCCGCGCATAGTCCTTGAAGCGCTCGCCGCGATAGGCGGCTTCGTCGAGCTTGTAGCGCTGGATCATCGTGCCCATCGCGCCGTCCAGAATCAGGATGCGCGATTCGAGCAACGCGGGCAGGGCCGCGCCGCGCGTGTAGGCGGCGCCGGCGTTGGCGACTGATGGGGCTGACTTGGCGGGCTGGTTCATGGTCTGATCGCGCTCGTGCCGGCTGGCTCTGCCGACTTTTTCAGGAAACTCAATATTGTAGCCGGATGGCCGCGAACTCGCCGCGCGACGCGGCTTTGCGGTCCGTGCCTGCGCGCAGGGCCCGCCGGTTGCTGGTAATGGAGCGCGGGCAGTATATCTTTCGCCGTTTGCGCGAGGTGTACGCCTTGCGTGGCGCGGCGCGCCGCGAAACGGGCGGACCCGCCGATAAAAACGGCAAATCCATGAAAACGAAAAACCCCGCCGGGCAAGCCGGGCGGGGTCGATTAGGGACGTGTCGCCTGGAGTTGGCGTCAGCGGCGCCGATGGGTCAGTGAAGAATGACCGGCTGATTCATCAGGCTGTCGAATTGACCGAGAAACTCGTCCACTTCGTCTAGCGTCGGTTCGTCTTCGATGAGCTTTTGCACATGCTCGCGAAAACTGGCTGCCATCACGCCGTCGATATAAATCTCGCGCTGCGTGTTCTTGTCGACGATCTCATACCCACCGGACCTCATCGCGATATGCCCGTCCTGCGGCGGGAACTCGACGACACAATAGTTGGGGCTGTTGTAGATCATTTGCATGGCGACACTCCTTATTTCCGATGGCTCCGGGCCAGTGTTGCACCGTAGATGGAGCCCATGGTTTGGAATTCAAGGGGTGGGTCCGGCCTGACGCGTTGAAGATCCCGGACCTGTTTATTAGACCAGTTTCTGCAGAAACGATTCAAGCAAAGCCGTAAAACGTTGCGATTGCTCGACGGGTGCGAGGTGAGCCGCGTCTAGCAGTTCGAATCTCGCTCCCCGGATGGCATCCGCTATTGCCTGTGTAGCAGCAGGTGGCGTGCCTGCATCGTGGCGTCCAGCCACTGTGAGAGTGGGAAGGGCAATCTCCTTCAGTCTACTGCTCACGTCGAAATCGCGCAGTGCAAGGCACGCATGCGCATAACCCTCAGACGAAGTGTTCTCGAACACCTCGCAAATCTGTTCGACGACTTCGGGATGCGCATCGCGGAAGCCGGGCGTCAGCCAGCGTTCCATCGTCGCTTGCGCGAGCGCGCCGACACCTTCGTTGCGCACCATCGCCGCGCGCTGTTCCCAAAGAGCGCGGCTGTCGGATGGCGTGGCGGCGTGCGTGTCGGTGAGCGTCAGTGTCTCCACGCGATGCGGGTTATCGAGTGCGAACTGCTGCGCGATCATGCCGCCCATCGACATTCCGACAAGATGCGTCTTCTTTACGCCAAGCGCATCCAGCAGCGCGCGCAAATCCTGCGACAGATCCGCAACGCCGCCCTGCCTGTCTGATACGGCCGTTTGACCGTGACCGCGCACGTCGTAGCGCAAGACCGTGTACTCGTCACGGAAAAAACCGGCGAGCTGATCCCATATCGACAGATCGCCGCCTAGCTGATGGATGAACGTGAGCCAGGGGCCTCCGCCTTCATTGCTCAGGATGTAGCGCGTATCGATGCCATTCACATTGATTTGCATGCGGACTCCATAAGTGATGTCGCAATGAAAGAACGAGTGAATCAATCGTTCATGCGATCCGGGTCTTTCGATTCGCATCATGGGATGCGCATGAACCGTTCGCGCGATGAGCGCTGCTCGTCGTGCGATTCACGCACGCGACAGAAGTTTCTGAGGACGAGTACGGCCTCGATTGTTAAGTATCCCGCAGCGCCAAGGGCCTTCTTGCATCAGGGCTTTTCGGGCCCCGCGCCGGGATCGGTGACGGAGGGTTGGGCGCTGTCCGGCGAGGTGTCGTCGGAAGAAGACGACGAGGTGTCGTTGACATCCGGCGGCGCGAGCTTGCCGCGCCACACGAGTTCGATCTGCGTGCCGTTCGGTTCCGTCTGCACGAGGCGCGCCGGTAGCCAGCCGAGCGACGGCGCAAGCCACACGTCGATGCGACGGCGGTCGTTTTCGCGGCGCGGCAGCCGCATGAAATGCCGCGCATCGATCGATCCTTGCCCGGTGCGCACGGTTTCGTCGCCTATCGTCTCGATAGGCCAGATCTCGCCGCTATCGTTGTCCGTCACGTAGAACTGCCGCGTGACGCCCGGCTGATAGGCGTCCGGATCGCCGCGCACCAGACTGGCGAGCTGCATCACCATGCTGAAGCGGTCCTGCGCGCCGTCGGGCAGCGCCAATGTATCAGGCGTGCGCGTGAAGCCGATCTGCTTCGTGTCGTGATTGAACGTCGTCACGTCTTCGCCGCGACGGCCGCGCTTTTCGACGTACTGATCAGGGGCGAGACCGAACGCGTCGACGTGCCCGTGGCTCGAATAGCTGAACGTGCCGACAAACGGCAGAGGCACCGAAACGACCATATCGTACGAGTGGCCATCGCTCGTCCAGTGAATCGTGCCGGGCTGATTGCGAACGCCGTTGTAGAACGTGTCGTATTGCAGATCGCCCGATGGCGGCACGGAAAACTTCACGCCTGGCGTCGCTTGTGGCGCGTTGCCCTGGCCGATGCCGGGTCCTGAGTTTGCGGCGGGCCGGGCTGCCGCAGAGGACGCAACCGCTGAATCCGAAGCGGCCGAAGTGTCGACAGGCGCGCTAGCGGCTTCATTCGTCGCCGGCGCTTCCGACGGTCGCGGACGCGTCGCCGTCAGCGCGTGCTCACGCGGCTTCTGCGCACCATGTTTGGGCGCTGCGGGCTTCGCGACGGCGGGCGGCGGAGAGCCGGCCGCCTGTGTTTCGATGCGCTCCGGCTTGAGCAGCGCGACCTGCACGGGAACGTGCTCCGGCGCAACCGGCTTGAAAGTCTCGTGATGTCGTTCGAACCATAGCGCGGCGATCAGGTGCGCGCCGGCGACAGCCGCCAGCACGCCGGCCCACCGCAGCCGCGACGAGCGGCGCTGCGCTGCGGAGAGTTGCACATGCGAAACGGTGCGGACAGCGAACGGAGACGACATCGGAAGTAGTAGGTTGAACGCGGAACGCGGTTAAAGACGTTTCGACCGGGCGCCGCCGGCACGCGTTCATCGTGTGGTTAATCGTGCTGTTCGTCGTGCGGGTTATCGTATTGCCGAAGGCCTATCGGGGCGTCGGGCTATACCCGAGTTCGTAGGACAGCTTCTGCGCGCACTCGCGCAAAGCGGTATCGACTGCGCCGCCCCACGCGATGTCGAACGCGCCTTCGTGACCCAGCGCGATCAGTCCGAGCGCGAGATCGCCGTTCGAATCGAACACGGGCGTGCAGAACGCGTGTATGGTCGGCAGCAACATGCCTTCGACGCGCGCCGCGCCATGCGCGCGCACGTCTTCGAGCACGCGCTCGACGTCCTCCGGCGTGGACGGTGTGTTGGCCGAGGCCCAACGCTGCGTCTGTGCGAGCTCGCGTTCGATCATCGCGGCCGTCTTGCCGCGCGGCAGGTACGCGGCGAACAGCAGCCCCGTTGCGGAACTGAGCATCGGCATCACATCGCCGAGTTTCAGCGATGCCTTCGCGGGATAACTCGATTCCATCCAGTGCACGACAGTCGGCCCCTGGTTGCCCCACACGGCGATGCCCACCGTCATGTCGAGCCGGTCGCGCAGTTCGGCGAGGGCGACGCGCGCGAGCTTTACGCCGTCGACGCGCGCGAGCCGCGCGAGCCCCAGTTGCAACGCGAAGCCGCCGAGTTCGTAACGGCCCGTCAGCGGGTCCTGCGCGACGACGCCCAGGCGCTGGAAACTCACCAGATAGCGGTGCGCTTTCGCCGGGCTCATCGCCGCGCGCTGCGCGAGATCGCGCAGCATCATCGCGCGCGGCTCGTGCGTGAGCACCTCGAGCAGACGAAAGCCCACTTCGATCGACTGGATGCCCGAGCGCAGCTTTTCCTCGCCGGCTTCGTGCTGATCGACGGCATCGTCGTCGGCGGATTCGAGCGGTTCGGCGGATTCGAGCGGTTCGGCGGATTCGGAATCCTGGCGGATCGAACTGGAGCGGGCGGTCGGTGACATAGGCAACGGGTCGGACAGTGAACGTGAAAACGGCAGCGAACAAACGACGCAAACCGGGCGCGCCGTGATGTGCAATCGCCAGCATGAGGCGTCCGCTTGGGCCGCGCCGATTCACCATCGTAGAATACATTCCTCCTATCGTCATCCACACGCTTTCTCGCCATGAAACTTGCCACGCTGAAGGACGGCACGCGCGACGGTCAACTGATCGTCGTTTCCCGCGACCTGCATACGGCCGCCATCGCCGACACCATCGCGCCAACGATGCAGCGCGTCCTCGACGACTGGACCTTCTACGCGCCGCAACTGCGCGACCTGTACGACGAGCTGAACCAGGGCCGCGCGCGCAACACGTTTTCATTCGACGCGAAGGAATGCATGGCCCCGTTGCCGCGCGCGTTCCAGTGGGCCGACGGCTCCGCGTATGTGAACCACGTCGAGCTTGTGCGCCGCGCGCGCGGCGCCGAGATGCCGCCCGAGTTCTGGACCGATCCGTTGATGTACCAGGGCGGCAGCGACGACTTCATCGGCGCGAAGGACGACATCGTGTGCGCGTCGGAATCGTCCGGCATCGACTTCGAGGCGGAAGTGGCCGTCATCACGGGCGATGTGCCGATGGGCACGAAGCCCGAGCAGGCGTTGAAGAGCATCCGGCTCGTGACGCTCGTCAACGACGTGTCGCTGCGCAACCTGATTCCCGCCGAACTGGCGAAGGGCTTCGGCTTCTTCCAGAGCAAGCCGGCGACATCGTTCGCGCCCGTCGCCGTGACGCTCGACGAACTCGGCGAAGCCTGGCGCGAAGGCCGCGTGCATCGTCCGATGATCGTTCACTGGAACGGCAGGAAGGTCGGCCAGCCGGATGCGGGCACCGACATGGTCTTCAATTTCGGGCAGCTGATCGCGCATGCGGCGAAGACGCGTAACTTGCGCGCGGGCGCGATCGTCGGCTCGGGCACGGTCTCGAACAAGGACTCGAAGCGCGGCTACTGCTGCATCGCCGAGAAGCGCTGCCTCGAAACGATCGAGCACGGCGCGGCGCAGACCGAGTTCATGAAGTTCGGCGACACGGTCAAGATCGAGATGTTCGACGAAGCGGGCAAGTCGATTTTCGGTTCGATCGATCAGGCCGTTGCGCCGCTCGAAGGCGCGTAGTGAGAGGGGCATCGTGCATGACGTTTCATCAACGCGTCATGCATGCGCAATGCTGGCGGCGCATCGCGTCGAGCGAACCGAAAGGGTTTCGCCCGATGCCGATGGCGCCGCGCGCGCCGCTACACTGACGCTCGCGCGAGGCCATCGAGTCTCGCGGTCGCTGATCTTCCGATAGCGGGACAGCACAAGCCACGCAGCATCGCAGAACGCACAAAAAATGGAGACACGGCATGCCGCGATACGGGACGTTTGCATCTTCAACTTTGCAGGAGCGCGTTTCTAACCCCCGCGCCGCAGGCCGGCGCACGATGCTCGCCGCCACACTTTCTCTTTTGCCGGGGCTCGCCCTCGCGCAAGTGAAGATCGGCCTCGTGCTGTCGCTGACGGGACCGGCCGCATCGCTCGGCATTCCCGCGCGCGATACCTCGACGCTTTTTCCGAAAGAGGTCGCCGGGCAGAAGGTCGAGTACATCGTGCTCGACGATGCGTCCGATACCACGCAAGCCGTGCAGGACACGAAGAAGCTGATCTCCGAAAATCATGTCGATGCCATCATCGGCTCGTCGATCACGCCGAACTCGCTCGCGATGATCGACGTGATCGCCGAAGGTGAAACGCCCGCGATTTCATTGGCGTCGTCGGCGAAGATCATCGAGCCCGTCGATGCGAAACGGCACTGGATGTTCAAGACACCGCAAACGGACGCGATGATGGCGTCCGCGATTACCGAGCACGCGAGCCAGCATGGCGTGAAGACGCTCGCGTACATCGGCCAGGCGGATGCGCTCGGCGAGACGTTCTATGCGGAAGTCGCGAAGTTCGCCCAGATCCATCACATCAGCGTGGTCGCCAACGAGCGCTTCAACCGCACCGATCCGAGCGTCACCGGCCAGATCCTCAAGATCATGGCGGCGAACCCGGATGCCGTCGTCGTGGGCGCGGCGGGCACGCCGGCCGCGCTGCCGCCGAAGACGCTGATCTCGCGCGGCTACAAGGGCAAGATCTATCACAACCACGGCGTCGGCAATAACGACTTCCTGCGCGTGTGCGGCGCCGATTGCAACGGCACGTTCCTGCCCGCGAGTCCCGTGCTGGTCGCATCGCAGCTTCCCGCGGACTATGCTTCGAAGCGTCTCGCGCTCGATTACAACGCGCGCTTCGAGAAGCTGCGCGGGCCGGGCAGCGTATCGGCGTTCGGCTCGTATGCGTGGGACGCGAGCATGCTGCTGAACAATGCGATTCCCGTCGCGCTGAAAGCGGCCGCGCCCGGCACGGTCGAGTTTCGCCGCGCGTTGCGCGATGCGCTCGAAGCGACGCGCGGTCTCGCCGACACGAACGGCGTCGTCAACATGAGCACGACGGATCACCTCGGTCTCGATCAGCGCGCGCGCGTGATGGTCGAGATTCGCAGCGCGAAGTGGGTGTATCAGCCGCGCTAAAGCGCGGTGTGTTTGCGTGGCGCAGCGTCGGCTGCGCCGCGTGCGTGAAGTGTGTTCCGACGCCGACGCGTCGCTCTTACGGATGCTTGCCATGTCTCACGAATCGGAATCGCAATCGGTCGAACCCGCCTTTTACGCGCACTACAGGTCGCTGCGCGTGCGGCGTCATGCGCACGGCATCCTCGAAATCGTGATGAGTGGCGAGGGCGCGAACAAGAGCAATCTCGCGACGGCTGACGCGAACATGCATCGCGAGCTCGCCGACATCTGGCGTGACGTCGACCGCGATCCGGAGACGCGCGTCGCGGTGATTCGCGGCGAGGGCAAGGGCTTTTCGGCGGGCGGGGATCTGAGCCTCGTCGAGGACATGGCGAATGACTTCGACGTGCGCACGCGCGTCTGGCGCGAAGCGCGCGACCTCGTCTACAACGTGATCAACTGCAGCAAGCCGATCGTGTCGGCGATGCACGGACCGGCAGTCGGCGCGGGGCTCGTCGCGGGACTGCTCGCCGATATTTCGATCGCGACGAAATCCGCGCGCATCATCGACGGGCACACGCGTCTGGGTGTCGCGGCGGGCGATCACGCGGCGATCGTGTGGCCGCTTCTGTGCGGGATGGCGAAGGCGAAGTACTACCTGATGCTGTGCGAGCCGGTGAGCGGCGAGGAGGCCGAGCGGATCGGACTCGTATCGCTCGCCGTCGACGACAACGATCTGCTGCCGAAAACATTCGAAGTCGCGCGCAAACTCGCGCATGGTTCGCAGACGGCAATCCGCTGGACCAAGTACGCGTTGAACAACTGGCTGCGCTCCGCTGGGCCGGCGTTCGACACGTCGCTGGCACTGGAATTCATGGGCTTCGCGGGACCGGACGTGCAGGAGGGCGTGGCATCGCTGCGCGAGCGGCGCACGCCGGATTTTTCGGGCAAGGAGCCGTTCTGACAACGGCGCGGCGGCGCGTTGTCGAGGCGCCGGTGATGCTGGTGCGGGTGCGTTCCTTGCGGCCGCGAATCGGTGAATGCGGCTGCGGTGAACGCAAAACCGTCACCGGTAGAAGCGCACGATAAGCGCACCCAACCAGGACACAATCGGCAAGCAATTCGCGAGGCCAGCCGCAAACGGCGCGCGGTATGATCGAACAGCGCGTCTACGCAGCACGCTGGAACCGAAATCAGGAAATCAAGGAGAACCGCAATGACCGACACACCCGGCTCGACACCACCGTTTCCCGGCTTCCCCGGTTTTCCGCCCGCCGAAATGCTCGACCGCATGTGGGGCATGATGCGTCTCACACCGTTCGGCGCGGCGTTTCCGGGCACGCATCCGGGCGCGGCACAGGGGATCGTGCCGTCGCTGTCGATGATGTCCGACATGATGGCGCCGCTCACGAACGTCGAGGAACTCGACAAGCGCATCACCGACATGCGCGCCGTCGAGCAATGGCTCAAGCTCAACCTGAACATGCTGCAATCGGCGATTCAGGCGCTCGAAGTGCAGCGCGCGACGCTCACGACGCTGCGCGCGTTCGGCGCGTTTGCGCAGCAGGCGATGACGCAGCCCGCGGCCGAAGCGTCGCCGAGGCAACCGGAGCCGCAGCCTGCCGCAAGCGCGCAGGAAGCAGGCGAGTCGACGCCGCCGCCCGCATTCGACGCGTCGGGCTGGTGGAATCTGCTGCAGGCGCAGTTCAACCAGATCGCGCAGTTCGCGATGGCGCAGCCCGCTGCGACGACGGCGACGGGCGCAGCGGAAGCGGGCGCGGGACTCGAACCGAGCGATCTCGACCCGGACGAGGCGCCCGAGTCAGAAGCGAACGACGCAGCGCAAGCGAAATCCGGCGACGCCGCGCAGCGTCCGGCCGCGAAACGCCCTGCTGCGAAGCGCACGACGGGCGGATCGGCTGCGAAGAAAACTTCGTCCGCGTCCGAATGAGGTACTGGCGGTCGCGTCGCGGCGAAGCGACACGACCGCTTTAAAAAACGGGCGCTACGCGCTAGCACATTCAGTTCAATTCGTGTGGGTGGCGTGCGCTCGCGTTGCTTTACGTCAATTCAAAGCGTGTCCTGACGGCACGAAACCAAGGCCGTGCAGCCCCGCGTGCTATCATCGTGTAAGCTTTTTCTGGCCTGCGGAAGCGCGCGAGCAACGTCGCATCAATGACAGATTCGCCGCCCATGCCGGTGCCGATACGGTGCCGGAGCGTCCATCGCGGACCCCATACTGCCGTCCAGGCCGCAAGCTGGCACGACCTCAGGCACAGGTTTTCCCTCACCCACGGTTGGCCGCGCATTCGAGGCATGAAATTCGCGTGCGCATCACGAGCCGCAGTAGTTCTTTTGCCAAAGCCTGCATCCTGGCAGCCGATTACCGCGTAAAATTGAATGCTGCGCTGATGGCGGCGAAAGTTCCCGACGCTTCAGAATTTTCCGTTCATCCGCAGCAAAAGTAGCAACAGATAACAGACGTCGCCTTGCGCAGAACAGGGGTGGGATCATGAACACCATGCTTTATCCGGAACTTTACAAATCGCTCGAGTCTGTTCGATGGGACATGGAGAAGGACATTCCCTGGGACAAGTTCGACCCGTCGCTGCTCACCGACGAGCAGGCGGCGACCATCAAGATGAACGCGATCACCGAATGGTCGGCGCTGCCCGCCACGGAAATGTTCCTGCGCGACAATCACCACGATAGCGACTTCTCCGCATTCATGAGCGTGTGGTTCTTCGAAGAGCAGAAGCACTCGCTGGTGCTGATGGAATATCTGCGCCGCTTCAAGCCCGAGCTCGTGCCGACGGAAGAAGAACTGCACGCGGTCCGCTTCGAGTTCGACCCGGCGCCGCCGCTCGAAACGCTGATGCTGCACTTCTGCGGCGAAATCCGCCTGAACCACTGGTATCGCCGCGCGGCTGAATGGCATACCGAGCCCGTCATCAAGCACATCTACGAAACCATTTCGCGCGACGAAGCCCGTCATGGCGGCGCGTATCTGCGCTACATGAAAAAGGCGCTGACGAATTTTGGCGACGTCGCGCGCGCGGCGTTCGCGAAGATCGGCGTGCTGATGGCTTCCGCGCGTCGCACGGAAAAGCCGCTGCACCCCACGAACCTGCACGTGAACCAGGCGCTGTTTCCCCGCGACACGGTGCAGTCGCGTCTGCCCGATCCTGAGTGGCTCGAGCGCTGGCTCGACGAGCAGATCCGTTTCGACGACGGCTGGGAAAAGAAGGTGGTCGAACGCATTCTGCACAACCTGTCGATCCTGTTCGAGCGCTCGTTCGGCACGGCTCAGGAACTGAACCGCTATCGCAAGGAAGTGGTGACGCGCCTGCAGGCTGAACAGCCGGCGGCTGCGCATCAGCAACCGGCCTGACAGGGGCGGCGCGCCTGCGTCGCTGAACGCACGGCGCGCGGCACTCGAACGCCACGGCCCGGCAGGTGAAAACCCGCCGGGCCGTTTTCTTTCTGGCTTTGAATCCATGCGTTGCCGCCGTGCAGTTCTTCTGCGGCTATACCAACGCGGTTCAAATACACTCGATGCAAATTCGCTCAACGACTTCTCACATGGCCGCTACTTTCGAACGCAAGCTCACGACGCGTGATGCCCTCGCGCAACTTCGCCCTTCGCTGCCTGGCCCCGTGGTCTTCACGAACGGCGTGTTCGATATCCTGCATCGCGGGCACGTCACCTATCTCGCGGACGCGAAGGCGCTGGGCGCGACGCTGATCGTCGGTGTGAACAGCGATGCGTCGGTGCGGATGCTCGGCAAAGGCGACGACCGCCCGATCAACAACGAAGCCGACCGGATGGCGCTGCTGGCCGCGCTGGAAAGCGTCGACTGGGTGGTGCGTTTTGAGGAGCAGACGCCCGTCGCGCTGATCGAAGCGCTGCGTCCCGACGTGCTTGTCAAAGGTGGCGACTACGACATGGACAAGCTGCCGGAATCCGCGCTCGTGCGCGGCTGGGGCGGCAAGGCGCTGGCGATTCCGTTCGAACACGACCGTTCGACGACGGCGCTGCTGAAGAAGGTGCGCACGCCGGGTTGAGCGCGGTGTGGTGCGGCGACGGTCGGGCACGCGTTTTCGACCAGGCCGCTCTTACTGGTTCAGCGCGGAAGCGGCGACGGGCGTAATGGGCGCGGGGCCGCCGACGACGGCGAGGTCTGTCGCGTCGGCGGCCGACACCGGATACACGCGCAACTGATCGGGACGCACCTGCCGGCCCAGATGATTCGGTTCGCGTGGTCCTGCCGCGGGCGATGGGCCGAACAGCCCGCGCATCGTGACGAACGCGAGGATGTTGGCGAGCAAGAGCAGGGCGATTAGCCAGCGCAGCATCGTTGAGGTCTCCACCATTGTCTGTCCTGTGTTCGGTGCTCAGGCCGGGCGGGCGTCCGGTGGCGAATGCGCCGAAGCCTCCGCCGCGATCAACGCGAGTCCCGCGAGGACGAGCGAATCGTGACGCGTATGCGGCACGCTCAGCGCCTGCGCGAGCTCACCGGCGGCGCCGCCGCTGACGACGAGCCGCACGGGTGCTTTCCATTCGTCCTGCAGATCGCGCCACATCCGCTCGACGAAGCCGATCTGCGCCAATGCGCATCCCGACGACAGCGAGCGCGGCGTATCGACCGCGAACCACGCGGCGCGATTCGCATGTTCACTCAGGCTTGCGACGTCACCATCGTCGGCGAGCAAGCCGCGCGCGGCGATTGCGTCGAGTGTCGGCAACTGCGCCGTATGCTCGCCGAGCGAGCGCATCATCAACGACCAGCCCGGCGCAATCAATCCGCCGACGAACACGCCATCGGCGTTCAATGCTTCCAGCGTCGTCGCCGTGCCGAACGTCCCAATCAGCAGCGGTTCGCCCGGAAATGCCGCGCGAGCGCCGATCATGCCCGCCCAGCGATCGCTGCCGAGCTGCGACGGTGTCGTGTAGCGGTTCGTGACGCCGCACTGCTGCGCAGCCGAGCGGATCGTCGTGCGCGGCAGAGCGGGCCAGCATCGGTCGATGAATGCGTCGATGCGGCGTGCGACGGCGTCGCCAGCGACATTCGATAACCATGCAGAACCGGGCGCGGGCAGCGTCGACCAGTCCGGCTCATGCCTCGACTGCAAGGGATCGCCGGTTCCCTTGACCAGCTGGCCACCGTGCGCGAACGCGCCCGAGTGGGTCTGTGTACCATCGGCCTGAACGAGCGCCCACTTGACCCGGCTATTGCCGGCGTCGATCAGCAGATACGGTGCGCCACTCATGCGGCGCCGCTGCCTTCGTCCGCGAGACGCAGCGACACGTCGCCCGTCGCGATCGCCTGCCGACCGGACGGCGTATCGAGCAGCAACTGCCCGAGATCGTCGACGCCTGCCGCGACGCCGCGTCCGGTTTCGACGCCCTGCTCGAACAGCACGACATCGCGTCCCGCATAGGCGTGGCAGCCGTTCCAGCGTTGCCGGAACGGCGCGAAGCCTTCCGCGCCGAAGCGCCGCAAAGCCGGCTCGAGCGCATTGAGCTCGGCGGCGAGGGTATCGGTGAGATTCGCGTTCGGCAGCGCGCGAGAGAGGGCCGTGGGCGCTGCGCCGCGTGCCTGCGCGGGCACGTCCGCGTTGAGCGCGCCGACCTTCGCGGCCAGTTCGTCGGCGCCCCTCACGTTCGTACCGATACCGATCACGACGGCGCTCGCGTCCGGCGTGCTCCACGCTGTTTCGATCAGGATGCCGGCGAGCTTGTCGCCTTCGAGCAGCACGTCGTTCGGCCACTTCAGCGCGATCTGGCCAGGGCCCGCGACGGGCAGCGAACGCAAGCCGTCGACGAGCGCCACGCCCACGGCGAGGCTCAGCCCCGCCAGTCCTTCGAGCGGTCGCGGCAACACGCACGCGACCGAGAACAGCAGCGCGTTGCCGGGTTCCGCATACCAGGTGCGGCCGCGCCGGCCGCGTCCCGCCGTCTGCAGATAGGCGACCCGCACGACAGGCCGCGAGCGCGCGCCCGGTTCGCGTGGCAGCGCCTTCATGCGCGCCATCAGGTCGGCGTTGGTCGAGCCCGTCTCTTCGACGATCTCGATGGGCCAGTCGTGCGCGGCCGGTCCGAACAATGCAACGGCCCGCTGCCGGTCGATTCGCCAGTCGCCCGAGGCGCTGGATGAGTTAGGGGTATTCATGAGCCGTATTTTAGCCACTCAGTCTGTCATCGTGATCGGGTCGTGACCCATTCGGCTTTCCACGGGCTGCCCCGCCGGAACTCGCGCCGGAACGAGGCATACCACCAGGGCCCAATATCGATGGCTTCGCTACAATGCCCGTTAATCCGATAACGATATTCCAGCGATCCTTGAACTACGACACTCCTCCCGGACTCGAAGTCGCGGCAGGCAGCCAGGGCAAGATCGTCCGCCTGTCCGGCCAGTGGACCGCGCTCGCGCTGGCGCGTGACCGCGTGCACGAACGGGCGCTGCCGCGTCTGCGGGAATTGATCGCCAGCCGCGCGCATGTCGCGCAATGGGATCTGTCGCAGGTCGAACGGATGGATCATGTCGGTGGCCAGGCGCTGTGGCGCGTGTGGGGTTATAAGTTGCCCGCCGATCTCGTCGCGCTCAACGATACGCAGCGCGACATCTTCGAGCGCATCGCGCTGCTCGACACCGCGCGCGAGAACCCCGAGCCCGTGCGTCGCTTCGATCCGTTCACGCAGCTCGGCCTCGGCATCTTCGCGTTCTTCGAGCATCTGTACGGCGGCGTCGCGATGTTCGGGCGCGTGATAATCGATCTGCTGTCGATCGCGCGCAATCCGAAGCTTGCGCCATGGAAGGAGTTTTCGGCGAACGTCTATAGCGCGGGCACGCAGGCGCTGCCGATTACCGCGCTCGTCGCGTTCCTGATCGGTATCGTGCTCAGCTACCTGTCCGCGCAGCAGCTGCGGCTCTTCGGCGCGAACCAGTACATCGTGAACATTCTGGGGATGTCGGTGCTGCGCGAACTCGGCCCCGTGCTGTCGGCGATCCTGGTGGCGGGCCGCTCCGGCTCGGCGATCACCGCGCAGATCGGCGTGATGCGCGTGACGGAAGAACTCGACGCGATGCGCGTGATGGGCATTCCGCACGGCCTGCGTCTGATCCTGCCGCGCGTGCTCGCGCTGTCGCTCGCGATGCCGCTGCTCGTGATGTGGACCAACATCGTTTCGCTGACGGGCGGCGCGCTGGCCGCGAAGCTCGTGCTGCAGATCGACATGTCGTACTTCGCGCGCGCGCTGCCGGGCGTCGTGCCCGTCGCGAACCTGTGGATCGGGCTCGGCAAGGGCGTGGTGTTCGGCATGCTGATTGCGATCGTTGGCTGTCACTTCGGCTTTCGCATCAAGGCCAATTCGCAGAGTCTCGGCGAGGGCACGACGACATCCGTTGTCACGTCGATCACGGTCGTCATCCTCGCCGACGCCGTGTTCGCGATTCTCTTTCAGAACGTGGGGCTGTCATGATCGCGCCGCTCACCTCCGCCGTACGGGACCAGCCGCTGCCGCAGATCGCGGAAACCGTGATCGAGGTGCGCAATCTCACCAAGCGCTACGGCCGAAACATCGTCCATCAGCATCTGGACTTCGACGTGCGGCGCGGCGAGATCGTGTCGATCGTCGGCGGCTCGGGCTCGGGCAAGACGACGCTGATGCGCCAGATTCTCGGCCTCGAAAGGCCGACCTCGGGCACGATCAAAGTGTTCGGCGAGGACATCGTCCAGCTCGACGACGAAGAAGCGGCGCTGATGCGCGTGCGCTCCGGCATGCTGTTCCAGCATGGCGCGCTGTTCTCGTCGCTGTCGGTGTTCGACAACATCGCGCAGCCGCTGCGCGAGCTCGGCAAGGTGCCCGAAGACCTGTTGCGCGACATCGTGATGCTCAAGCTCGAAATGGTCGGGCTGCCGTGCAAGCATGCGTCGAAGATGCCGGCGGCGCTGTCGGGCGGGATGGTGAAGCGCGTGGGCATCGCGCGCGCCATCGCGCTCGAACCGGAGCTGCTGTTCCTCGACGAGCCGACGGCGGGTCTCGATCCGCAGGCATCCGACGAGTTCGTCGAGCTGATCAGCGCGTTGCATCGCGCGCTCGGCCTGACTGTGGTGATGGTGACGCACGATCTCGATACGATGGTCGCGCTGTCGACGCGCGTCGCCGTGATCGCGGACCGCAAGGTCGTTGTGGCGGCGCCCGTCGAGGAAGTCGCGGGCGTCGATCATCCGTTCATCCGCGAATATTTTCTCGGGCTGCGCGGGCGGCTCGCGTTGCAGGGATTGTCGCCGGAGCGGCGCGCGAAGCTGCCGCACGAGGCGCTGGAGCCCGCGGCGGAAGCGCTTCCGCTGCGCACCGCGCTGTGAGTCCGGCAACCACATGCGACCGTGAGAGCGCCCGCGTAGCCGGCCGCCAACACGCTGCGAACCAGGGAACCTGACAATGGAAAACAAATCACACGCCTTCTGGGCCGGGCTCTTCACAGTTGTGATGGCGATTACGATCGGCGTGGCGGCGTTTTTCTTCAACGTCGACAGATCGGTGCGCATACCTTTCGATCTGATTGCGCGGACCAATGTCACAGGTTTGTACCCAGATGCTGCGGTACGATATCGCGGCCTCGACGTCGGCAAGGTGCAGTCGATCAAATTCGATCGCGCACATCCGGGGCAGATCCTGATCCGCATCCTCGTCGACAAGAACGCGCCGATCACGCATTCGACGTTCGGCAGTCTCGGCCTGCAGGGCGTCACGGGCCTTGCGTTCATCCAGCTCGACGACACGGGAGGCGACACGACGCCGCTCGCGTCGTCGCCGAAGAACGTCGCGCAGATGCCGATGCGTCCTGGCCTGCTCGACCAGTTGCAGTCGCGCGGCGACGTGCTGCTGCGTGAGCTCGAAAAGACCGTGCGCGACGTCGACGAACTGCTCTCGCCGGAAATGCGTGCCCAACTGATGGCGACGGCGGCGAGCCTGCAGCATGCAGCCGATGGCGTCGCGACGCTCACGGCGCAAATGGGGCCGGCAGCGGGCAAGCTGCCGGGCACGTTGAACCAGCTGGACCAGACGCTCGTATCGACGAACCGGATGATCACGAGCCTCAATCGTGCGGACGGTCCGCTCAACGTCACGCTGAACAAGGTCGGCACGGCCGCGCAGCAGGCGGGCGATGCGCTCACGGCGATGAACGCGACGTTGCAGGACGTGTCGGCGCGCGTCGGTTACGACACGCTGCCGCGCGTCAACTCGCTGGCGGAAGACGTGCGCACGGCCGTGCGCTCCGTCGACCGCGCCGCCGATACCTTCAGCAGCACGCCGAACAGCGTGCTGTTCGGCGCGCCGCCTGCCGCGCCCGGCCCGGGTGAGGCGGGCTTCGTGTGGCCGGCGGCGCGCGCGGCAAAATGAATTTCAAAGGAATAAGCAATGTCACGTTCGAATCACCGACTCTTCATCACGCGCGGCGCGCTCGCCGCAGTGCTGCTCGCACTCGGCGTGCTGGCCGGCTGCGCGGGCAATCCGGCTGCGCTCGCCGATATCCGCTACGACCTCGGCCCGGCGCCGCTGCCGGGGAGCACGGGCACGATGCCGGCGATCAAGGTGCTCGATGTCACGGCGCCCGCCACGCTCGACACCGACAAGCTCGTCTATCGCCTCTCGTATGCGGACTCGCAGCAGACGGCCTCCTACGCGACCAGCCACTGGACGATGCCGCCCGCGCAACTGCTGACGCAGCGGCTGCGCAATGCGCTGTCGTCGCGCGGCACGGTGCTCACGGGCGGTGACGGCGGGCACGCTCCCGTGCTGAAGGTGGATCTCGACGAGTTCGAACAGGACTTCGACGGCCAGTCGGAAAGCCACGGCTCCGTCACCGCGCGCACGACGCTGTTCGTCGACGGCAAGGTGGTCGGGCAGCGCACGTTCCTTGCGCGCGCGCCGGCGAGCTCGGCCGACGCGGCGGGCGGCGCGCGCGCGCTCGCAGCCGCCAGCGACGATCTCGTCGCGCAGATTTCCGCGTGGCTCGGCGTGCAGGCGCTCGTCGCGCAGCAATGACGGACAGGCGCGCGGTCATGGGAGCGCCGGATGGCTGACAAGCCGTGGCAGCACCGGCCGTCGGCGTTTGCGAGGCAGGCGCTCGCGCTTTATGCGGCACTCATCGTCTATGGATCGTGGTATCCGTTCATGGGCTGGCGCTCGCTCGGCATCGGTCCGTTCGACTATCTGTTCGATCCCTTTCCGCAGTATCTGACGGCCTTCGATGTCGTGACGAACGTGCTCGGCTACATGCCGTTCGGTGCGCTTGTCGTGCTCGCTGTCTATCCGCGCTGGCGCGGCGCGCTGGCCGTGGCGATCGCGTTCGGGCTCGGCACGCTGCTGTCGGGCGTGATGGAGGCGGTGCAGACCTGGCTGCCGACACGCGTCGCGTCGAACCTCGATCTCGCCGCGAATGCGCTCGGCGCGCTGCTCGGCGCGACGCTGATGTCGCCGCTGACGGGCGCGCTGCTCGATCGCGGGATGCTGCGCCGAATCCGTTTTCTGTGGTTCGAGCGCGATCGCACGGCCGTGATTGGACTCGCGGGCCTGTGGCCGTTCGCGACGATGTATCCGTCGCCGCTGCTGTTCGGCCTCGGCGCGTGGCCGCGCGATCTTTGGCTGCGCTTCGATTCGACGATGCAGGACGCGCTGCTCGCATGGACGCCTGCAGCCTGGCACGTGCAGGCGTGGCCCGCGTTCGTCGCATCGTGGCTGCCCGACGATGGGTGGGAAGCCATCATCACCGCGCTCAATCTGCTGGCGGCGGGCGCGCTCGCGTCGCTGCCGATGCGCGAGCGGGCACCGCGCGCGCGGCTCCTGATCGCGTTCGTCGTGGCTACGCTCGTCGTCAAGGCGGGCGCGACGTTCCTGCAATCGCAATCGGGTCTCGCGTTCAACTGGGCGACGCCAGGCGCGCTGATCGGCCTCGCAAGCGGTTTCGTCGCGATGCTGCTGGCGCTGAAGCTGCCGCGCGGCTCGCGTGCCGCGCTCGCGGTGATGGCGCTCGCCGTTTCGCTGGTGTTCGTCAATCTGCTGCCCATCAATCCGTATTTCGATGTCGTGCTCGCCGACTGGCGGCAAGGGCGCTATCTGCACTTCAACGGACTCGCGCGCTGGCTCGCGTGGATGTGGCCGTATGCGGTGCTCGTGTGGGTCGGGCTGTCGGCGGAACACGCACTTCTGTCGAGAAGGCGAGGTTCGCGCGCATGACTCGCGCATCGCGGATCGCCGTGTCACGCGTATGGACATCGCCGTGCGATCTGCGGCGTTCGAGCCCCGTCGCTATAATCGACAGCACCTCGTCTCCTGCTGCCCGGCGCGCTGTCCGATCCGCGTGCGGCGCGCCGTCAACGGATTTCACTCACCTGTCATCATGGATTCTTTCTTCAAGTATCACGTCTTTTTCTGTCTGAACCAGCGCGAGCCGGGCGCGTCGCGTCCGTGCTGCGCGAACTGCAATGCGCAGGAAATGCAGGAGTACGCGAAGAAACGCGTGAAGCAACTCGGCCTCGCCGGTCCCGGCCAGGTGCGGATCAACAAGTCCGGCTGTCTCGATCGCTGCGAGGAAGGGCCGACCATCGTCGTGTATCCAGAAGGCGTCTGGTACACGTACGTCGATCAATCCGATATCGACGAGATCGTCGATTCGCACCTCGTGAACGGCAAGATCGTCGAGCGTCTGCTGATCGACCGTTGATGCACATCGCGAACCGATAGCGACAACCGCGACACCACAAGATGAATGCACAAACGAAGAAGTATCTGATCGACGGCCCGGTGGGCAAGATCGAAGTCGCGCTCGATGCACCCGACGCAACTCGCGATGCGAACGCCGCGCCGCGCGGCATTGCGCTCGTCGCGCATCCGCATCCGCTGTTCGGCGGCTCGATGGACAACAAGGTTGCGCAGACGCTCGCGCGCACGCTGGTCCAACTGAACTACGTCACGTACCGCACGAATTTTCGCGGCGTAGGTGAAACGCAAGGCACGCACGACGCCGGCATCGGCGAACGCGACGATCTGCTCGCCGTGCTCGACCATATGCGCGCGCAGCCTGGCCTCGCCGATCTACCGCTGGTGCTCGCGGGATTTTCGTTCGGCACGTTCGTGCTGTCGCACGTCGCCGCGCGGCTGCGCGAAGAGGGCAAGGAAATCGAGCGGATGGTGTTCGTCGGCACGGCGGCGAGCCGCTGGGACGTCGCGCCCGTGCCGGAAAACACGATCGTCATCCACGGCGAAACCGACGATACCGTGCCCATCCAGTCCGTTTTCGACTGGGCGCGTCCGCAAGAACTGCCCGTCATCGTGATTCCGGGCGCCGAGCATTTCCTGCATCGCAAGCTGCATATCCTCAAGCGCATCATCGTCGACGCGTGGCGCTGATTCGCGCGCGCTCACGCATCGGAAACAAGGGCGGCCGCGTGCCGCCCTTTGTCGTCATAAAACCCGCGCAATTGCGGGAAAAAACTCGCTGAGGCACCACAAACTCCAGGCAAATTGTCAGGCAGCCGCTTGTATAATGAGCGCTCTTTTTTTGGGCGCAGCGTTGCCCGTCTGGTGGATCGAATCGCCTGTCCGTAAGGTTTCGACGGCGGATTCGGCGCGAGATGCGAGGCGCGCTGCGCGAACCGATAGTCTGACGAGCAGTCAAATCGACGCCGCACCGCTTGCGCGCGGCGGCGCCTGCGAATCCGGCATCACGCGAACATCCGAACTGCGCTTCCCTTGCGCACCCAGAACATACTTCTGTCCGAACCGATCCTATGCGCTTTTCGAACCCCGGCCATTCCAGCTCCGCTTCTTTCATTCCGCAAACCGTCGCCAGCAAGCTGGCCTTGGGGCTCGTTCTGCCCGCTGCGCTCGTCGCGAGCAGCGCGTTCGCGCAGGTGCCGCCGCCGGGCGTGAACGCGCGCTCGTGGGTGCTCGTCGATGCAACCAGCAACCAGGTGCTCGCGTCGGGCAATCCGGATGAGCGCGTCGAGCCGGCATCGCTGACCAAGCTGATGACGGCGTATCTGGTGTTCGAGGCGCTGGCCACGAAGAAGATCACGATGGACCAGACGATCAATCCGAGCGAAGCGGTGCGCCGCGTGAAGACGGATGAATCGCGCATGTTCATCGAGGCGAACAAGCCCGTCACCGTGCACGACCTCGTCTACGGGATGATCGTGCAGTCGGGTAACGACGCGGCGATCGCGCTAGCGGAACTGGTCGGCGGCAGCGAATCGCAGTTCGTCAACTTGATGAACGCGGAAGCGCAAAAGCTCGGCATGACGCACACGCACTTCTCGGACGTGAACGGCATGCCCGATGCGCAGCACTACACGACGGCGGGCGACCTCGCGATCCTGTCCGCGCGACTGATCCGCGACTACCCGGATTACTACAACATCTTCTCGGTCAAGGAATTCACGTATAACAAGATCAAGCAGCCGAACCGCAACCGTCTGCTGTGGATCGACCCGACCGTCGACGGCCTGAAGACGGGCCACACGCAGGCGGCTGGCTACTGCCTGATCGCGACCGCGAAGCGTCCGCTGGCGGGCGTGCCCGATGCGTCGCGCCGTCTCGTCACGGTGATGATGGGCGAGCAGAAGGAGCACGACCGCGTGCAGGACAGCCTGAAGATGCTGAACTATGGCTACTCCGCGTACGACGCGGTGCGTCTGTACAAGGCCAGCCAGGTCATCGAGACGCCGCGCGTCTACAAGGGCTCGCAGGATACGGTGAAGCTCGGCGTGAAGTCCGATCAGTACATCACGCTGCCGAAGGGCTTGGGCGACAAGGTCAAGCCGCAGGTCGAGCATGCCGATCCGCTGATCGCGCCGATCACGGAAGGCCAGCAGGTGGGCAGCGTGAAATTCGTCGCCGACGGCAAGACGCTCGCGCAGGTTCCGCTGGTCGCGCTGCAGGCTGTGCCGCAGGCGGGCATTGTCGGCCGCGTGTGGGATTCGATGATGCTGATGTTCAACAAGAAGAAGTAAGCCGGCAACAAGAACAAGATCTGCGGCTTGCTTTTTCTCCGCGCGCAATCATATGTGGTGATTGCGTGCGGTGAGTGAAGGAGTCGAGGATGAGTCCCGTGAACGAATCATTGATAGATTTTCCCTGCGATTTCCCCATCAAGGTAATGGGCAAGTCGCACCCGGATTTCCAGACGACGATCGTCGAGGTGATCCGCCAGTTCGACGGCGGTTTCGACGCGACGCGTATCGAAGTGCGGCCGTCGAGCGGCGGCAACTACACCGGCCTGACGGTGACGGTGCGCGCGCTGAACCGCGAGCATCTTGACGACATCTACCGGGCGCTGACCGGGCACCCGATGGTAAAGGTCGTGCTGTAAAGCGTCTTGATGCACGGGCGGTGGCGCGCTAGCGCTCCGTCTGTGCCGCTGCTGGAAGCTGGACGTGCAATGCGTCCGGTGCGCTCTGCGTCACTTTATTCCCCTGCATCCCCTGCATCCCCTGCGTCGCCGAGCGCATCGCGTTTTCGGTGCATGCCTTTTCGAAAAGCTTCCTGAAGCGCGCCACTTCGTCGAACACCCAGTCGCGGAACGCCTTGACGCGCGCCGTTTGCAGCAACTGCGGCGTGCAGATGAAGAAGTATTGCCACGGGCTCGGGCCGTCGATATCGAAAAGCCGCACGAGCCGCCCCGCCGCGACTTCGTGCATCGCCAGCGAGCGGCGCGTCAGCGCGACGCCCTGGCCGTCGATGGCCGCCTGCAGCAGATTCGACGAATCCTGATACAGCACGCCGCGCTTCGGCTCGGACCAGTCGGTGAGCCCGGCCGCGTCGAACCACGGACGCCAGAGTTCGTCGTCGGAGCGCAGCAGCGTCACGTTGGCGAGATCGGCGGGCGTTTTCGGCAGATTGCCGCCGTTGAAGGTCGGCGAGCAGGCGGGGAAAAACACTTCCTCGAGCAGCAGCTCAGTGTGCAGCCCCGGATAGTTGCCGTAGCCGAAGCGGATCGCGGCATCGACGTCGTCGCGGGCGAAATCCGTCAGCGCGTTGGTCGACAGCAGTTCGAGATCCCACTGCGGATTCGCCTCGATGAAGCTGCCGATGCGCGGCGTCACCCAGCGCGCCGCGAACGACGACAGCATCGACACGACGAGCCGGCGGTCGCGGTCGCCGGCGCGAATCTCGCGCGTGGCTTCCGCAAGCGATATCAGCGCCGTGCGCACCTGCGCGGCATAACGGCGGCCGACATCGGTGAGCCGCACGCGCTTGCCGTCACGAACGAAGAGCTTCACGCCCAGCTCTTCTTCGAGCGCGCGGATCTGATGGCTCACGGCGCCGTGCGTGACGAACAGTTCGTCCGCCGCGCGCGAAAAGCTCTCGTGACGGGCGGCGGCCTCGAAGGCCTTGATCGCGTTCAGCGCCGGCAGTTGACGAAGATCCATCGCAATTTTTCTCACAAAGCCGTGAAAAATGATCGTTTGGCGTAAACCCTTGCCACGCCTACGATTGTAGCCATGAAGCGATTTTTGGCGAGGCCATCATGCGAGAAATTTCCTCTAGCATCACGTTTGAAATCGTAGCCGGCGAAACTGTTCCGATGAAGGTCACGCGCAGCACGCGGCTGGCCGTCTCGGGCGGCGCGGTGTGGGTGACGCGCAGCGACGATGTCGAAGATTACTGGCTCGAACCGGGCAAGACGCTGCGTCTGCGGCGCGGCGAGCGGCTGTGGCTGTCGGTCGAGCGGGGCACGCAGGCGCGCGTGGCCTTCCTCGTGCCGACGCGTGCCGACGAGAAGGCGCTCAACTGGTTTGCCCGCGTCAGCGAACGTTTCGGCGCGTGGCTTCGCTCGGGATGGCGCACCGTCTGATCGCACGGCTCTTCGATCCTGCTTATTGTCCTCCGGGCCGGCGAGGCGCGCAGGTTTTCGGTAAACTCCCGGAATCATGTGTGCCACGCCGGTTTCATCGTCCCCCGTATCTTCGAGTTCCAGTCAGCCTGACGCCGCTGCGCGAGCCTGGCCCGCGCAGTCGGTGACGGTGCGCTGGCGCGGTTCCGAGGACTATCAGGCCAGCTTCGACGCGATGCGCGCATTCACCGACGCTCGCACGCCCGAAACGTCAGACGAAATCTGGCTCGTCGAACATTCTCCCGTTTTCACGCTCGGCCAGGCCGGCGATCCCGCGCATCTGCTCGCTGCCGACAGCGGCATTCCGCTCGTCAAGGTCGATCGCGGCGGGCAGATCACGTATCACGGTCCCGGCCAGGTGGTCGCGTATCTGCTGCTGGACTTGCGTCGCCGCAAGCTGATGGTGCGCGAACTGGTGACGCGGATCGAGCAGGCCGTGATCGACACCCTCGCGGCGTATAATCTCGCCGGAGAACGCAAGGCAGGCGCGCCGGGTATCTACGTCGCGCCAGAGCAGCCGGATGCAGGGCTGCACGTCGGCGCGAAGATCGCCGCGCTGGGCCTGAAGATCCGCAACGGTTGCAGCTATCACGGTGTGAGTCTCAACGTGAAGATGGACCTGCAGCCGTTTCTCGCCATCAATCCGTGCGGTTACGCGGGGCTGGAAACAGTCGACATGGCGACGCTCGGCGTCGCCGCCGGCTGGGACGACGTAGCCCGGACCCTGGCAGCAAGCCTCATCGCCAACATCGACGGCCGTCCCGCAGCCGTCGGCCAACCGCAGGCGGGCGCCATCGCCGCCTGACTGGAACGAACGAATGACTGACGTTACCGCGAATCCCGCAGCTTCGAACGCCGCTCCGGCGCCTTACGACGCTACCGCGAAGCAGAAGGCGCAAGCCAAGACTGCGCGCATTCCGATCAAGATCGTTCCGATCGAAAAACTCAAGAAGCCCGACTGGATCCGCGTGAAGGCGGCGACGGGCAATTCGCGTTTCTACGAGATCAAGCAGATTCTGCGCGAGCACAATCTGCACACGGTGTGCGAGGAAGCGAGTTGTCCGAACATCGGCGAATGCTTCGGCAAGGGCACTGCGACGTTCATGATCATGGGCGACAAGTGCACGCGTCGCTGCCCGTTCTGCGACGTCGGCCACGGCCGTCCCGATCCGCTCGATCCCGAAGAGCCGGGCAACCTCGCGCGCACGATCGCCGCGCTGAAGCTGAAGTACGTGGTGATCACGAGCGTGGATCGCGACGATCTGCGTGACGGCGGCGCGGAGCACTTCGTCGAATGCATCCAGAAGACGCGCGAGCTGTCGCCGGAAACGCGCATCGAAATCCTGACGCCGGACTTCCGCGGCCGTCTCGATCGCGCGATCGGCATCCTGAACGCCGCGCCGCCCGATGTGATGAACCACAACCTCGAAACGGTGCCGCGCCTGTACAAGGAAGCGCGTCCGGGTTCGGACTACGCGCATTCGCTGAAGCTGCTGAAGGACTTCAAGGCGCTGCATCCGGACGTCGCAACCAAGTCGGGCCTGATGGTCGGTCTCGGCGAGACGGAAGAAGAAATCCTCCAGGTGATGCGCGATCTGCGCGAGCACAATGTCGACATGCTGACGATCGGCCAGTATCTGCAGCCGTCGGAGCATCACCTGCCCGTGCGCGCCTATGTGCATCCCGACACGTTCAAGATGTACGAGGAAGAAGCGTACAAGATGGGCTTCACGCACGCGGCCGTCGGCGCGATGGTGCGTTCGAGCTATCACGCCGATGTGCAGGCGCATGATGCTGGCGTGGTCTGAGCGCGTGCAGCAGTAGCACCAGGTTGAAGCAGAAAAGCCCGCTTAATAAAGCGGGCTTTTTTTCGTCTGCGATTTGAATAGCGACACAGCCCCACATGCTCCCCGCCGCCTGGGTGGGGTCATTCCGCAAATGGACCCGCGCGCGGCTTTTCGTGGCCCGCTATGCGCGCCGCATCATTGATGTCAAAGATTGTTGCAAATGAATTTGTTCTATTTGCAAGCCTGCGATAACGGCGTAGAAGCGAATTTCGCACACTGGGTTATGAGGTTCTGATATGGCAATTCCGCTTCACCTGTGGCTGAAAGATTCAAACGGAGCCGATATAGCAAAGTTTCAGGCGGTGATGGCAGTATCGAAGTCCTGAGCGTCGCGCACGGCATGAGCACACACGTCGATGGACATACCGGGCGACTGATGGGAGCGCGGGTGCATCGGCCACTCTGCATCGAAAAGGAAATCGATCGGCATCACCGATCCTCTACCGCGCCATCGCACGAAGCGAGCTATTGGGCGAGGCGATATTGCGCTGGTATCGGGTCGATGAAGCAGGCAACGAGGTTGATACTTCAGGATGACAATGACGGGCGTATGCATCTCTTCAATCTCTCCGCGCATGCTGACCTTCAAGGACCAAGCCAAGCAAACGCAAAACCATACTGAGCTCGTGGATCTTCGCTACTCCTCGATTACATGGCCCTACATCGACGGCAATCTGATCTTTAAATACGACTGGAACGAACTGTCGTTTTGACCCATGAAGGGAACGCACAACCATGCCTGTGTTTTGCACATACACACTCAACAGGAAAGAGACTTCGCCGCTTGTCTGCTCGGGCTTCGGTTCGGTAGACGCCTATTCGGGCCATGGAAAAGACACGAACAATCCCGACTTTGTAGCCGATGTGGGCGTGGGCGCGATACCGCCTGGCACTTACTACATCGTGGATAGAAGTTCAGGCCGCTGGTTCGGGTGGGTACTTGACGATTTCGGAGCCGTCATTGGCACCACCGACCGGCGTAAGTGGTTCATGCTCTGGAATACATATACGGGCGATGCGACGATGGTACACGGGGTAAAGCGCGGCCTTTTCCGCCTGCACCCTGATGGACCCCATCACAGGAGCGATGGTTGCATCACCATCAAGAACCCCGCCGATTTTGAAAGGCTTCGTAGTTACCTACTCGCCAGGGGCGCGACAATGCCCATACCGGGCACCGATATGAAAGCCTATGGCCGGGTAGATGTGCGATGAAACGCCTTGCGTTCTTCGGTTGGTGTGTTGCCACGTTTTGCGTGTGCATCCTCATGGTGATACCCATTGGCCGCTTCACCTTTGCCCACTACTTCGACACGCCGGAATGGTTCAAGGCGTCGATTAGGTGGATAGCCTACCGCTCCTTCGCTTCAGAAACCTACCATCGCGAATCTATGGATATAGAGGATGCTTGCGATCTAGTGCTTATCATCATAGACCTGATGCTGGCTGCGGTAATCGTTGTTCCAGCAAGCATATTCGCATGGCGACGCTTCGTGCGTTCACCGCAGCATTACTAACGAATTAGGGAATTCAATGTCGAACGACATTTCATCAAGATTCAAGGTATCGACGGGGAATCGCAAGACGCGATGCACCTGAATGCAATTGACGTGGTTGACTGGACGTGGAAGGTTGAGCAGCAATCAAACATGATGTCGGGATCAGGTGGCGGTGCGTCAAAGGCGAGCGTCAGCTATCTGGAATTCACGCACATGATGGACCGGGCAAGCCCGAACCTCGCGCGCCACTGTTTCACCGGAAAGCACATTCCGGAAGCGAAGCTGACGATGCGCAAGGCCGGTGGCGTCCCCCACGAGTTCATGCGAATTACCCTCTATGACGTTGTGATCTCACGCGTCCAACCGCTCGCAGGCGGACAGGCTTGCATTGAAAAGGTCGGGCTATCGTTCGCGCGAATGAAGAAGGAATACATTCTCCGGAACGCCATAGGCGGGAATGCCGGAACCGTAACCGCTCTCATCGACGTCAAAGAGAACGTCTCACGGTAGGCGCATGCTGGCAGGCACCGCCTGCTCACGATAAAATCGAACCGTCCGCAAAGCGCAAAGGCCCTCGACGCGGACTAGGCACTTTCGCCGCTCCCATCTCCCAGCGGGCTTTTTTGTTGCGGCACGGTTCATTGCGCTGCGTGCGTGAACCCATGCAAATGCGCGATCTTCGAAGCGCACAAAATACAACTGCGCAAAGACAAGCAACACAAGGCCATACGGGAGCACGTATAAGTTCAGGCGAGAATCACCTTGCCGACTTTGCGCTTCAATTGCGCAAATGCCGCGACGTCCGCTGCTTTCCGGTTGGTAATCAGCAGATCGATTTTTTCGGGCGCGCAGTACGCGATGCGGCTGCGCTGACCGATCTTGCTGTAGTCCGCTAGTATCACGACAGTGTCCGCGTTGCCGACCATCGCGCGCGCGACCTCCGTTTCCGCGCGGTCATAGTTGGTCGCACCATGCTTTGGGTCGACGCCGACGGGTGACAGCAGCGCGATGTCCGCTCGATAACGCTGGATGTCGAGAATGGTCGTATCGCCCGCCGTCGATAACGCGCGGTCGCTGATTGAACCGCCCAGCAGAATGACCTCGTTCGCCCACGATTCGCGCTGTTCGGGCGCGCCGCGCATCTTCAGCGCTACGTCGATCGAATTGGTGACGATGGTGAGGTTCGCGAGTTTCGCGAGTTCATCGGCGAGTGCCGCGGTCGTCGTGCCCGCGTCGATGAAGAGCGTCTGTCCGCTCGCAACGACACTCGTCGCGGCCTTTGCGATGGCCTTCTTGGATTTCACATGCGTCTGTGCGCGCTCTGCGATGGGCGCTTCGTCGGCGTGCTTGATCGCGCCGCCATGCACGCGCCGCAGTTCACCGAGCGCCTCGAGATCGAGCAGGTCGCGCCGCACCGTCTCGCGCGATACACCCAGGTCCGCCATGATGCGCTCCGTCGATACGCGATGGAGTGTCGATAACAGCGCGCGTATTCTCTGATGACGATCTTCCTGCCACATGCGTGATCTTCCTCGCCTGTTCTTTAACGTTGTGCGACCGTCGCGCTTCCATGCACGGGATGACTATCAATGCATTGTGTCGGAGCGATGTCAAAGCGCATAACGACGCCATACGTGTGTACTTTTGGGTTGTATTTTTTTGGGAGCTTGCAAGTTTGGGTATTTGAATTTAGCCTTCGCATTCTGAGGCAGTTCCACCCGATTTGAAACAAACCAAACATTCGCGATCCTCAGGATAAGATACACCGTCGCAATCGACGGGCGCACGACGCAGGCCGCAGTTCCATCAGATCATTGTGAAGGCATGCACGATGGGCAACGGGATCGATCAGGCACTATCCGCAGACTGGCCTTATCCACGGCTCGTCGCACATCGAATCGGCGGCAGGCTCGCGCCGGAGAATACGCTTGCAGGCTTCGACGCGTGCATCCGTTTCGGCTACAGGATGATCGAGTTCGACGCGAAGCTCTCCTCCGACAATCAAGTCTTTCTGCTGCACGACGACAATCTCAACCGCACGACCAATGGCCGCGGCCCCGCCGCGCAACACACGTGGCAACAACTCGCATCGCTGGATGCGGGCGCGTGGTTCGATGTGCGCTTCAAGGACGAACGTCTGCCCACCCTAGCGCAAGTGGCGGCGCGCTGCGAACGCGAAGCGATCGCTGCCAACATCGAAATCAAACCTTGTCCAGGCCGCGACGAGATCACCGGGCGTCTCGTCGCCCTCGCCGCGAAGGACTTGTGGCGCGCGCGAAAGCCACTGCTTTCTTCATTCTCGTTCGACGCGCTGAAAGCCGCGCGCGATGCCGTGCCATCGCTGCCGTGCGGCATGCTGTTCGATGCACTGCCACGCGACTGGCTGCGCATCGTGCGCGAACTCGCGTGCGCATCGCTGCATGCGAACCACCGGCATCTGACTCAACAGAACGTCCGCGCGATGCGCGACGCCGGGCTGCGCGTGCTTGCGTACACGGTGAACGATCCGGCGCGCGCACGCGAACTCGCGAAGTGGGGCGTCGACATGATTTGTACCGATCGCCTCGATATGATCGGCGAGGACGTCGTCAGCTAAGTGTGCAGAGACACAGACGGCGATAACCAGTTTTCCTAACGTAGCAATTTTCGGCAGAGGATGAGAAGACCATGAAACCGACCACGTTACGTTGTTTGCTTTCGATGTCGGCGCTGGCCGGCGTGACCGCCGCGAGCAATGCGGTAGCGGCGCCTTCCGATGCGCTCGTTGCCGCCGCGAAGCAGGAAGGGCAACTCACTGTGATCGCGCTGCCGCACGACTGGTGCGGCTACGGCCCGATGATCGCAGCCTTCCAGAAGAAGTACGGCATCAAGATCAACGAGCTGAATCCGGATGCGGGGTCCGGCGACGAGATCGAAGCGATCAAGGCGAACAAGGGCAACAAGGGTCCGCAAGCGCCCGACGTGATCGACGTCGGTCTTTCGTTCGGTCCCGCTGCAAAGGCGCAAGGTCTGTTGCAGCCGTACAAGGTGTCGACGTGGAAAGCGATTCCGGACGATTCGAAAGACGCTGAAGGCTACTGGTACGGCGACTACTACGGCGTGCTCGCGTTCGAAGTGAACGCGGACATGATCGACAAGGTCCCGGCCGACTGGAGCGATCTGCAAAAGGCCGACTACAAGAACGCCGTGTCGCTCGCGGGCGATCCGCGCTCGGCGAACCAGGCGATCCAGGGCGTGTACGCAGCGGGCCTCTCCATCGCGAAGGGCGACGCGAACAAGGCCAGCCAGGCCGGCCTCAAGTACTTCGCCGATCTCAACAAGAGCGGCAACTTCGTGCCCGTGATCGGCAAGGCGGCCTCGCTCGCGCAAGGCACGACGCCCATCATCGTGCGCTGGGACTACAACGCGCTCGCCGACCGCGACACGCTGAAGGGCAACCCGAAGGTACACGTGGTCGTGCCGAAGACGGGTGTCGTCGCGGGCGTCTACGTGCAGGCGATCAGCGCGTACGCGCCGCATCCGAACGCAGCGAAGCTGTGGATGGAATACCTGTATTCGGACGAAGGCCAGATCGGCTGGTTGACGGGCTATTGTCATCCGATCCGCTACAACGAGCTGGTCTCGCAGAAGAAGGTGCCGCAGGCGCTGCTCGACAAGCTGCCGCCCGCGTCCGCATACAAGAGCGCTGTGTTCCCGACCTTGCAGCAACAGGACGCGACGAAGGATGTCGTGACGAAGCAGTGGGACCAGGTCGTTGGCGCGAACGTCAAGTAAGCGCAGTATGGCGTTGCGATGCGGGCCGCGCTGCGTCGCCCGCATCGCCTGCCGGACGGCGATGATGCCACGCGAGGCAGGGCAGGCGTGTCTGTTCGAGGGTGAGCGAGGGTGAGTTGATGAGCGCTTCATCGGAAGCCGGGCCGGGCGGTCAGGCGGACCTGATGGTTCCGTCCGTGCCGGCGCCCGCGCCGAAGGTCGACGGTCCGGGCCGGTCGTCGCCGCTGTGGACGTGGATCGGCGTGATGCCGTTCTTTGTCTTTGCGTTGCTGTTCCTGATCCTGCCAACAGGCTTCCTGATGGTCGGCGCGTTTCAGGACGCGCAAGGCCACTTCACGCTCGCCAACATGCGCGACCTGTTCCAGGAGGGCACGCTCGACGCGTACTGGATCAGCTTCAAGGTGAGCGCGGCATCGGCGTTCGGCGGCGCGGTGCTCGGCTCGCTGCTCGCATGGGCGGCCGTGCATGGCAAGCTGCCGGGCTGGATTAGGCCGACGCTGCTCACGTTCTCGGGCGTCGCATCGAATTTCGCGGGCGTGCCGCTCGCGTTCGCATTCATCTGCACGCTGGGGCGCGTCGGCCTCGTGACGGTGCTGCTCAAGAAGTACACGGGCATCAATCTCTACTCGACGGGCTTCAGCATCTTGAGCTTCTGGGGCCTGACGATCACCTACCTGTATTTCCAGATTCCGTTGATGGTGCTGATCATCACGCCCGCGCTCGACGGCCTCAAGCGCGAGTGGCGCGAAGCGTGCGATTGCCTCGGCGGCACCGCGTATCAGTACTGGCGCCATGTGGCGTTGCCTGTGCTGTGGCCGAGCGTGTTGGGTGCGACGCTGCTGCTGTTCGCGAACTCGTTTGGCGCGGTCGCGACGGCGTATGCGTTGACGGGCAGCTCGTTGAACATCGTGACGATCCTGCTCTACGCGCAGATTCGCGGCGACGTGCTGCACAACCAGAACCTCGGCTATGCGCTCGCGCTCGGCATGATTCTCGTGACGGGGCTGTCGAACGGCGGCTATATCTGGCTGCGCTCGCGCGTCGAAAGGGGGCGCAGATGAGCACGCAATCGAACAGCCAGACGAACACGCAGTCGCACGCGCAACCGAACACGCAATCGCGCGTGGGCGCATGGACCGCGATGATCGTCGGTTCCCTGTACTTTCTGATTCCGCTGATCGCGACTTTCGAATTCAGTCTGCGCATGCGCCGCGGCATGTACAGCTTCGATGCGTACCAGGTCGTGCTCTCCGACTCGCATTTTCAGGCGTCGTTCGGCTATTCGATTCTGATGGCGTTGCTGACGATCGTCGTCGGCGTGCTGCTCGTTGTGCCGACGGCTTACTGGGTGCAATTGCGTTTGCCGAAGCTGCGCGGCATCGTCGAGTTCATCACGCTGCTGCCGCTCGTCGTGCCCGCGATCGTGATCGTGTTCGGCTATCTGCGCATCTACAACAGCAGCTCGATTCTGCCGCTGACGTCGAACGAACGCGCGACCGATCTGCTGCTCGTGTTCGGCTACGTGACGCTGTCGCTGCCGTACATGTATCGCGCCGTCGATGCCGGTCTGCGCGCCGTCGATATCCGCTCGCTGACGGAAGCAGCCGAATGTCTCGGCGCGAACTGGCCGACCATTCTCTTCAAGGTGATCTTCCCGAATATCCGCTCGGGCATTCTGTCCGGCGCGTTTCTCACCTTCGCGGTCGTGATCGGCGAATTCACGATTGCTAGCCTACTCGACCGCCCGGCGTTCGGTCCGTATCTGCAACTGATCGGCGCAAACCGCGCCTACGAGCCGTCCGCGCTCGCGATCATCGCGTTTGCCGTCACATGGGCGTCGATGGGGCTGATCCAGGTGTTCGGCTCCGTGCGCACGCTCGCTGCGCACAAGCCCTAAATCGAGGCAACGTCATGGCGTTTCTTGAAATCGACAGCCTGCACAAGACATTCGGCGCGAACACGGCGCTGCATCACTTCGACATGAAGATCGAGCGCGGCGAATTCATCACGTTTCTCGGGCCGTCGGGATGCGGCAAGACGACGGTGCTGCGCATGATCGCCGGCTTCGAGGCGCCGACGCGCGGCACGATCCGCCTCGACGGCCGCGACGTCACGCATCTGCGCACACGGCAGCGTAAGGTCGGCATGGTGTTCCAGGCGTATGCGCTCTTTCCGAACATGACGGTCGCCGAGAACATCGGCTTCGGGCTCAAGGTCGCGCATCGTCCGCAGAGCGAAATCAAACAGCGCGTCGACGAGATGCTGCAATTGATCAAGCTGCCGCATCTCGGCGAGCGGTATCCGTGGCAACTGTCGGGCGGGCAGCAGCAGCGCGTCGCGCTGGCACGCGCGCTCGCGGGCAAGCCGCAAGTGCTGTTGCTCGACGAGCCGCTATCGGCGCTCGACGCGAAGATCCGCATTTCGCTGCGCCAGGACATTCGCGCGCTGCAACGCGAGCTCGGCATCACATCGATCTTCGTCACGCACGATCAGGAAGAGGCGCTGTCGATTTCCGACCGCATCGTGGTGATGAACGAAGGGCGCGTCGAGCAGATCGGCACGCCGCTCGAGATCTACAACTATCCGCGCACACGTTTCGTCGCGTCGTTCGTCGGCACTCTGAACATTCTGTCCGGGCATGTGATCGATCCGTCGACGGGCCGCATGGCCGTCGACGGCCAGGAACTGCGCACGGCGCAAACGCTGCCTGTCGGCGATGCGGGCAAGAAGCGCATGCTCGCGCTGCGTCCCGAGGCGATCGTGCTCGAAGCGCCTGCCGCGGGCCGCAATACGCTGACAGCGACCGTCGAAGAAGTGAGCTTTCTCGGCGCAATTGTGCGCATCCGGACTCGCGTGAAAGACGAAGTGATCTCGCTCGACATCTTCAACGATCCGAACCGCCGATTGCCCGAACGCGGCCAGCCTGTTGCGCTCGGTTTCTCGCACGAGAATCTGCTCGTGCTCGAAGAAGGAGTTCAGGGTTAGCCCTGGGTTCTGCCGACAAGGGGCGTTCGGGATTCCGGACGCCCTGATTCCGGATTTCCGGAAACCCGGAAGCATCGTTTCGTCATCCAGCCGAATTGGCCTTGTAAATCAACGCGCTACGTCTGTTATGCGCGCTGGCATCGACCTTGCGAAGAAGACATGCGGCCGCAATGGCCCACCCACTACAAAGCAGAGTAACGCGCTACAGCGCCAGCTCTGGTCGATAGGAGACAACGATGCCCGAGTTCCTGTTCTGGTCCCTCTGATTTCGTCGTCTTGTCGCGGGCTTGCTCACCGCGCATGACGCACGTCTGACCGTACCTCATGCGCGACGTGGCCGGCCTTCGGTCCACCCTGGTTTTACTCCATTGCAGGAACACCATCGTGAAGAAACCTTTTTATAAAGTCCTCTACGTCCAGGTGATCGTCGCGATCATCATCGGCATTGCGCTGGGGCACTTCTATCCGTCGCTCGCCACCGACATGAAGCCGCTCGGCGACGGCTTCATCAAGCTGATCAAAATGGTGATCGGGCCGATCATCTTCTGTACCGTCGTGACGGGTATCGCCGGCATGGAAGACATGAAGAAGGTCGGGCGCGTGGGCGGCAAGGCGCTGCTGTACTTCGAAATCGTCTCGACGTTCGCGCTGATTCTCGGCTTGGCCGCGACGCACCTGCTGCGGCCGGGCGTCGGCTTCAACGTCGATCCCGCCTCGCTCAACGGCAAGGAAGTCGCGTCGTATGCCGCGAAGGCGCATGGCCAGACGACGGTCGACTTCCTGATGCACATCATTCCGGACACGCTCGCGTCGGCGTTCTCGCAAGGTGAAATCCTGCAGATCCTGCTGGTCGCGCTGCTGTTCGGCGCAGTGCTCGCGCATATCGGCGAACGCGGCAAACCGGTGACGAGCTTCATCGAAAGCCTGTCGAGCATCCTGTTCGGCATGGTCGGCATCATCACGAAGCTCGCGCCGATTGGTGCGTTCGGCGCGATGGCGTTCACCATCGGCAAGTACGGCATCGGCTCGCTGCTGCCGATGTTGAAGCTGATCGGCACGTTCTATCTGACGTCGATCGTGTTCGTCGTCGTCGTGCTCGGCATCATCGCGCGGATGGTGGGCTTCAACATCCTGCGCTTCGTCGCGTACATCAAGGAAGAAATGCTGATCGTGCTGGGCACGAGCTCGTCGGAAGCGGCACTGCCGCAACTGATGCTGAAGCTCGAAAAGCTCGGCTGCTCGCGCTCGGTGGTGGGTCTCGTCGTGCCGACGGGCTATTCGTTCAACCTCGACGGCACCAACATCTACATGACGATGGCCGTGCTCTTCATCGCCCAGGCGACCAACATCGACCTCACGTGGGGCCAGCAACTGACGCTGCTCGCGGTGACGATGCTGACGTCGAAGGGCGCAAGCGGCGTGACGGGCGCAGGCTTCATCACGCTTGCCGCGACGCTCGCCGTCGTGCCGACGATTCCGCTGTCGGGCATGGTGCTGATTCTCGGCATCGACCGCTTCATGAGCGAATGCCGCGCGCTGACGAACATCGTCGGCAACGGCGTGGCGACGGTTGTGGTGTCGGCATGGGAAAAGGAACTGGACCGCTCGAAGCTGCGCGCCGCATTGCGCCGCGATGTGTCGGTCAACGAAACGGCCGAGGTCTGAGCCATGAAGGCGGCGCCGCGGCAACATGGCGCGGCGCCGCTCGCAACGAATGCGGCGGGGTCCGACGGATCGCCGCCTGATGCATCCGATGGTCACGCGGGCGCCGAGGCGCCCGACGGCTTCGACGCGTGCGATGGGCTCGACGAACGCGGCGTACCCGACGATGCGGCGCGATATGCCACAATAGGCGATCCCCATCGAACGACTTCTGCCATCGTGACGCGCCGCCTGCTGATCCTGTTCGCGCTCGTCGCCGGGCTCGTGGCAGCCTGCGGGCTCACGTGGAGCATCACGTGGCAGCACGGCATCGATACGCTGCGGCGCAACGCCGCCGTGCGCGCCGATCGCACGACGAACGCGCTCAGAAGCACGCTCGAGCGCTACGAGTCGCTTCCTTATCTGCTCGGCGAGCATCCCCTCGTTCAGGACGTACTCGTGGCGCCCGACGCGGACAACGTCGCGCGTGCCAATCAATACCTCGAAGACCTCAATCGCCGCGCCCGCGCGAACGTCGCGTACATCATCACGGCGGCGGGCCGCTGCGTGGCGGCGAGCAACTGGAATCAGCGCGACAGCTTCATCGGCCAGGAGTATCGGTTCAGGCCGTATTTCGTCGAGGCCGAGAAGGGCAAGGTCGGTCGCTTCTTCGGCATCGGCACGACGTCGCTCGATCCGGGCTACTACATTTCGCAGCCGGTGCGACGCGATAACAAGATTGTCGGCGTAGCCGTCATCAAGCTGAATCTCGAATGGTTTCAGGGCGCCGACGCATCCGAGCCGTTGATCGTCACTGACGATCACGGCGTGATCTTTCTGTCGTCGGTGCCCGCGTGGAAATATCACACCGTCAAGCCGCTATCGAGCGACGTGATCGCGTCGATCTACGACACGCGCCAGTACGCGCGCCAGCCGATCGCGCCGCTGCCGATGACGGTCGTGGGCACGCTCGAAGGGAGCGCGCAGATCGTGCGCATCGGCGGCGGACGCTATGCGCCGCGTTTTCTCGCGTCGACGCGCGCGCTCGGCGAGCCGGACTGGCGGCTCATCACGATGGCGCCCATCGATCCCGTCAATGCGGACGCGCGTTACGCGACGATCGTGACAGGCTTCGGCTATGTGTCGCTGTGCCTGTTGCTGTTCTACTGGCGCATGCGACGCGCGCGCGTGCGCGAAGTGATGCGCAGCCGCGCGCTGTTGCAGAAGGCCTACGCCGAGCTGAACCAGCGCGTTGCCGAACGCACCGCCGATCTGTCGCAAGCAAACGAGCAATTGAAGAAGGAAGTGAGCGAGCGCACGCGTGCGGAACAGGAGTTGCGCGCCGCGCACGACGAACTGATTCAGGCGAGCAAGCTCGCGGCGCTCGGTCAGATGGCGGCGGGCATCACGCATGAGCTGAATCAGCCGCTCGCCGCGTTGCGCGGCTTCTCCGACAACACGCGCGTGTTTCTCGAACGCGGCGATCATGCCTCGGCGAAAGACAACCTCGAAGCGATTGCCGCGCTGACCGAGCGCATGGGCAAGATCACGAATCAGTTGAAGCTCTTCGTCGGCCGCGCGCGGCCGCGCAATGCGCGCGCGGGCGTCGCGCGGGCGCTGCGCAACGTGCTGACGCTGTTGCAGAAACGCTTGCAAGGCGTGACGGTCGATATATCGTTGATCGACGAGGGCGCGGCGCCCGTGCGGCTCGACGTCGAGAGCGACGATCCGAAACTGGTCGCGCATTGCGACGATTTGCGGCTCGAACAGGTGCTGATCAATCTGCTCGGCAATGCGCTCGACGCCGTGGCGGGCACGCCTGCGCCGCGCATTGCGATCGACGTGGAGACGGCTCAGGCGCTGCTCAAGATCACCGTGAGCGACAATGGTCCCGGCATTCCCGACGACGTGCTTCCGCAGCTCTTCGAGCCGTTCTTCACGACGAAGGAAATGGGCCAGGGACTGGGACTGGGGCTTGCGATCTGCTCGTCGATTGCGCGCGATTGCGGCGGCTCGCTCGTCGCGCGCAACAACGCACAGGGCGGCGCCGCGTTCGTACTGACGCTGCGCCGCGCGGGCGCGCAGGCAACGGATATCGCGGACTCCGTCACGACGGGCTCGTGACTGGGCGCAGATTCAACGCATGGATAGATTGGCAGGGAACATCGTGAACAAGGGCTTGCAGGTCCTCTATATCGAAGACGACGAACTCGTGCGGCGTGCGAGCGTGCAAAGCCTGCAGCTCGCGGGGTTCGAAGTGGTGGGGCATGCGTCGGTGGAATCGGCGGCGCGGCTGATCAACGCGGACTTTTCGGGCGTGATCGTGAGCGACATCCGCTTGCCTGGTGCGAGCGGTCTCGACCTGCTCGCGCAATGCCGCGAGCGCGCGCCCGATGTGCCTGTGATTCTCGTCACAGGGCACGGCGATATTTCGATGGCCGTCCAGGCGATGCGCGACGGCGCGTATGACTTCATCGAAAAGCCGTTCGCGTCGGAACGGCTGATCGAGACCGTGCGCCGCGCACTGGAGCGTCGCACGCTGGTGCTCGAAAACCTCGCGCTGCGCCGCGAACTCGCGGAGCAGGGTACGCTTGCGCCGCGCATCATCGGACGCAGTCCTGCCATCGAGCAGGTGCGCAAGCTGATCGCGAACGTCGCGCCAACGGACGCCTCCGTGCTGATCAACGGCGACACGGGCGCGGGCAAGGAGTTGATCGCGCGCAGCCTGCACGAGCTGTCGCCGCGCCGCGACAAGCCGTTTCTTGCCGTCAACTGCGGCGCGCTGCCAGAGCCGATGTTCGAATCGGAGATGTTCGGCTACGAGCCGGGCGCGTTCACGGGCGCAGCGAAGCGGCGCATCGGCAAGCTCGAGCACGCGTCGGGTGGCACGCTCTTTCTCGACGAAATCGAAAGCATGCCCCTCGCGTTGCAGGTCAAGCTGCTGCGCGTGCTGCAAGACGGCGTGCTGGAACGGCTCGGGTCGAACCAGCCGATACGCGTCGATTGCCGCATCGTCGCGGCGGCGAAGGGCGATATGACTGGGCACGTCGCGGCGGGCACGTTCCGGCAGGATCTGCTGTATCGGCTCAACGTCGTGACGATTGCGCTGCCGCCGCTGTCGGAGCGGCGCGAGGACATCGTCCCGCTCTTCGAGCATTTTCTGCTCGACGCGGCCGTGCGTTATCAACGGCCCGCGCCGATTCTCACTGACCGGCAGCGCACGAATCTGATGCAGCGCGAATGGCCCGGCAACGTGCGCGAGCTGCGCAACGCGGCGGATCGCTTTGTGCTGGGCGTCGGCGACGATACGGCGACGACTGCCGACGATGCCCTCACGTCCGTTACGCAGCCGTTGAAGGAGCGAGTCGAGCAATTCGAGCGCGCCGTCATCGCCGAGGCGCTGGAGCAGACGGGCGGCGCCGTCGCGGTGGCGGCGGACAGATTGCAGGTCGGCAAGGCGACGCTCTACGAGAAGATCAAGCGTTATGGCCTGGCTGCGCGTGGGGAAGGGGAGCGGTGAAGCGGGAGGTGCTGCTGACGGCGGGTGCGCTGCGACGATTCAGCGCGAGGCCCGCCGTCGAGGGAGATAGTTTCGGGCGATCAGGTTGTGCCCAGCGCCTTTTGCAGCAACTGATCGAGTTCCGCGAACTGCGGCTCGCCGACATAGCGCTTCAGCACCTTGCCATTGCGGTCGATAACGAACGTGGTCGGCGTCAGCTGCACATTGCCGAACTGCTTCGCGGCCGAGCCGTCGTCCATCGCAACCTTGAACGGCAGGCGGCGCGTTTCCGTGTAGTTGGTCACGTACATCGGCGCGTCGTAGCTCATCGCGACGGCGACGAATTCGAGACCCTTGTCCTTGAAGCGGTTGTACGTCTGGATCATCTGCGGCATTTCCTTCATGCAGGTGTCGCAGCTCGTCGCCCAGAAGTTGACGAGGTAGACCTTGCCTTTCAGATCGGCGGTCGACACTTTCTGGCCGGACAGCAGCGTGAACGTCGCGTCGGGCACATGCTGCTGGCTGCCGAACGCAAAGTAGCCCGCGACTGCGATCGCGCCTGCAACGACAGCCGCGGCGATATAGCGAATCGGGCTCGAGCGCCGGGAGACGTTGTTTGGGATGGTTTGGCTCATGAACGGGACCTCGGGAAGCGCGCGGAAGGCACGCCGGAACAACACCTTGCGGAGCCGGCACGCGGCAGGAGCAGCAGCGGACGCGGGCAGCCGGGATTTTGTCTCATATTGTAGCGGCAATCCTGCGACGTGGCTGGCGGCGCAGTTAAGCGGTGGATAACGGGTTTGTATGGGACTCGAGTAAGGCGTCGAAGCGCTAGCTCTGGCCGACGAGCCTTGCGTGGGACCGGAGTAAGGCGCTACAGCGCCAACTCTGGTCGACCGCCTTGCATGGGACCGGAGTAAAGCGCCAACTCTCGTCGGCCGCCTTGCATGGGACTCGAGTAAGGCGCCGAAGCGCTAACCCTCGTCGACAGCGGATAATGATGCTTTCCGTCGTGTAATCTCCGCTCGCCGCCTCATGCTCAGTTCCGTTCTCCGCGCATTTGCCCGCCACTTCGTTCGTTCCATTCGTCCGTCCGCTTCCTCATGCGCTTTGGGTTCGCTGCTGGCGGCGGTCGTCGCCGTGCTGTCGGCCGGCTGGCTGCTTGCCGCGTGCTCGCCGACCTACGACTGGCGCACGATCATGAACAACGACAACGGCTACACGGTCGATTTGCCCGCGAAACCGACGTCGGATGAGCGGCAAATCGACATCGACGGCACGCCGATGAAAATGGCGATGCAAATCGCCGAGGCTGGCGACGCCGTGTTCGCCGTGGGCACCGTGATGCTGCCCAGCGACGACCCTCAGGTGCAACGCATGGCGCTCGACTATCTGCGCTCGGGACTCGCGCGCAATCTCGGCACCGCTCCCAACGCGCACGTGACCGCGATTCCGCTTGCAGCGGGCGGCCAGGTGCAAGGACTCGAGATGACGTTCAGCGGCAAGGCGGGCCCGAAACAGGAAACACGGACGATGCACGCTCGCCTCGTCGCCAAGGGACTGCATGTGTATCAGGCAGCCGTGATCGCAAGCAAGGAACCGCCGCCAGAACAGGTCGAGCAATTCTTCGAATCGTTCAAACTTTACTGATCTGGGGCCTGATGATGGCTCGCGAGCGCGTGTGCAAGTGAAAGTTCCTTCGCAGAAAAGACCGCTAATCTCGCGTTTACATGGGACTTTTTCGGTTACTCACAGGATCTGTGGATAACTTTGTTGGTAAGTCTGTGCGGTAGGCCGCAAATGCCCATCGGACGGGCAGGTTGTCACTTTGCCCTGAATCTTGGCATTTTGAAAAATCCAATAAAATCAAAGGCATCTTCGACGCGCCTCACAATGGCCTTTCAGATGTATCGAAATTTATCAGGGAGCGGAAAGTGTGCATAAGTCAAGTCTTGACATGCGCTTTTTTGTCTTCCGAAGCTTTTACTGAGTACCGAACGCCCGGCGATATTGCACCGCTTCGGAGATTTGCGCGGCGTTCGGGACGTCGTTGGCCGCGAGATCCGCGATCGTTCTCGCGACCTTGAGCACGCGATAGTAAGCGCGCGCTGACCAGCCGAAGCGCTCGCCCGCTTCGCGCAAGAGCCGCTCGCCGTCGCTGTCGGGCCGGCAGACTTCATCCACTTCGCGGCCGGTCAGCTCGCGGTTCATCTTGCCTTGCCGCCGGAGCTGGCGTTCGCGCGCCGCCTCCACCCGTTGCGCAATCGACGCGCTCACCTCGCCTTGCGTCGTCGAGCGCGCGGATAGTTCGGCGGGCGAGAGCGCTGGAATCTCGATCTGGATATCAATGCGGTCGAGCAGCGGCCCCGACAGTTTGCGCAAATAGCGCGCGGCGACCTCGTGGGTGCATCGGCAGCGGCCGCCCGGGTCGCCGCGCCAGCCACATGGACAGGGATTCATCGCCGCGATCAGCTGACACGCGGCGGGAAAGTCGGCCTGCAGCGCCGCCCGGGAAATCGTGATGCGGCCGTTTTCCAGCGGCTCGCGCAGGGTTTCGAGCACATGCCTGTCGAATTCGGGCAGCTCATCGAGGAATAGCACGCCCAGATGGGCAAGCGTTATCTCGCCCGGTTGCGGTGGATTGCGTCCCCCGACCAGCGCTGCCGCGCTCGACGAATGGTGTGGCGCGCGAAACGGCCGCTGACGCCACTGCGCGGGCGTGAAGCCAGCGGCGCTGGCTGACAGCAGGGCGGCGGACGTGAGCGCTTCGTCGTCGGTCATCGGCGGCAAGAGGCTCGGCAGGCGCGCGGCGAGCATCGACTTGCCCGCGCCGGGCGGACCGATCATCAGCATGTGATGCCCGCCCGCCGCCGCCACTTCGAGCGCGCGCCGGGCGCCGCGCTGGCCGATGACGTCGGCCATGTCGGGTGGCGTTGCGGCTGCGTCGCGGGGCAGCGTGGGCGCCGCGACGGGCGACAGGCGCGCATCGGCTTCACCAGCAAGGTGCGCGCAGAGCGACGGCAAATCCGCCGCGCCATAAACAGCCACGCCGGGCACGAGCGCCGCCTCTTTTGCGCTGGCAAGCGGCAGATACAGCTCGGGTGTGCGATCTTCGTCCCGATCGGATTGCGCGTCGGCGGAAGCATCGGCAGACGGCAGACGACCGCGCGCCGTGCCGCATGCCATCGCGAACGCGCCGCGCGTCGGCCGCAATGCGCCCGTCAGCGACAACTCGCCCGCAAACTCACGATGCGCGAGCGATTCGGCGGGAATCTGCCCGCTTGCCGCCAGGATGCCGAGCGCAATCGGCAGATCGAAACGTCCGGATTCCTTGGGAAGATCGGCGGGCGCGAGATTGACGGTGATGCGCCGGACGGGAAAATCCAGCCCGCAATTGAGCAGCGCCGCGCGCACGCGTTCGCGGCTTTCGCGCACTTCGAGATCGGGCAGCCCGACTATGGAAAAAGAAGGAAGCCCGTTGGCGAGATGAACCTCGACGGTAACTTCGGGCGCGCGGCCAGCGGCCGGCGCGCGACTGCGCACCACGGCAAGCGACATGTTTTCTCCCGTCCAGACGCGCCTCGCGGGCGCGTTCACCTTAAAGCGCTGATGACGTCACGGGCCGCTTGCCTGTGATGTGCAGATCAGATGGGCGTGCTCAGGAAGATTGCGTCACGGGCAGCTTCTGTTCGAGTTCGGCCACGCGCCGCTCGAGCTCCTCGAGACGCGCACGGGTGCGCACGAGCACCTGAGTCTGCGTATCGAATTCTTCGCGCGTCACCAGATCGAGCTTCGAGAAGCCCTGCGACAGCATCGCGCGCACATTGCGCTCGACATCTTTGGCCGGCGAGTTCTTGAACAGCTCGCTCACGCGCGCCTGAAAGTCGTTGAAGACGTCGTTCGGTTGTTTCATTTCATTCCCCTTGTTGCACAAAAAATGTGCATATGTCGTTACGTGCGTGCCTCGTAACACTGAATGATCGTTTCTGGTGCAGACATGCAGCCGCCACGTTCCGGCGTGGACGGCTTTGGTGCGCACGCCCGTGGCCCAAGCCTGCAAACACTCTAGCAACGATCCCGAGGGCGCGCTACCGCTCGCGAACGGAACTGGCCATCCGGACAAGTAAACGCGCAAACCCTTGTGCCGTAAGGGCCGGCGGGAGTTTGCCACAAACATGGCATGGACGTTGCTGTTACTGCCGCGCGCACCGGCGGGACGCCGTCTGGAGATGCGCCGTTGCTGCGGTTCCGGGGGCCGTGACCGAAAGCAGGGCGCAAGGCAAATGCAAGTCACGCAACGGGTTGAGTCACTACAGCGAGGATTTCATGAAACTCATTACCGCAATCATCAAGCCGTTCAAGCTCGATGAGGCGCGCGAAGCCCTGTCGGCCATCGGCGTCTCGGGCATTACGGTGACGGAAGTAAAAGGGTTCGGACGTCAGAAGGGCCACACGGAGTTGTATCGGGGAGCGGAATACGTCGTCGACTTTCTGCCGAAGGTGAAGATCGAAGCGGCGGTCTCGGACGACATCGTCGAGCAGGCGATCGAAGCCATCGAGCGCGCGGCGCGGACGGGCAAGATCGGTGACGGGAAGATTTTCGTCACGCCGGTCGAACAGGTGATTCGTATTCGTACCGGCGAGACCGGCGCGGACGCACTGTAAAAAAACAGCGACAAGAGGAAACTGAAGATGCGTAAATTATTGATGTCCCTGCTGATGGCCGGCTCGCTGCTGTCGGTCGGCATCGGCGCCGCCCTCGCGGACGACGCGTCGGCGCCTGCCGCGGCTTCCGCCCCGGACACGACGGCGAGCGCGCCGGCTTCGTCGGACGCTGCCGCACCTGCTGCGAGCGCGCCCGCCGCGGACGCTTCGGCGGCGCCCGCCGCCAGCGCACCGGCTGACGCATCGGCAGCGGCGGCGGCTTCGGAAGCGGCGCCCGCTGCGCCGACGGCACCGTTCTCGGTCGATTCGTCGAAGCTCAACTCCGGCGACACCGCCTGGATGCTGACCTCGACGGCGCTCGTGCTGTTCATGACGATCCCCGGTCTCGCGCTCTTCTACGCCGGCATGGTCCGCAAGAAGAACGTGCTCGCCACCGTCATGCAGAGCTTCGCGATCACCTGTCTCGTGACGGTGATCTGGACGGTGATCGGCTACAGCCTCGCGTTTACGCCGGGCGGCTCGTTCCTCGGCGGCTTCTCGCGCGTGATGCTGCACGGCATGGCCTACATCAAGGGCGACAAGGCGACGACGCTCACCGTCAGCCACCTCGCGCCGACCATTCCGGAATCCGTCTATTTCGTCTACCAGATGACGTTCGCGATCATCACGCCGGCGCTGATCACGGGCGCATTCGCGGACCGCATGAAGTTCTCCGCGATGCTGATCTTCATGACGCTGTGGTCGATCATCGTCTACTCGCCGATCGCTCACATGGTCTGGGAACCGACGGGCTGGCTGGCTAGCGCGGGCATCCTCGACTTCGCGGGCGGCACGGTGGTGCACATCAACGCGGGTGTCGCGGGCCTGATCTGCTGTCTCGTGCTCGGCAAGCGCACGGGCTACGGCAAGGACTCGATGGCGCCGCACAACCTCGTGCTGACGATGATCGGTGGCTCGATGTTGTGGGTGGGCTGGTTCGGCTTCAATGCGGGTTCGGCAGTGGCGGCGGACGGCCGTGCCGGTTTCGCGATGCTGACCACGCAGGTTGCAACGGCCATGGCCGCGCTCGGCTGGATGTTCGCCGAGTGGATCGCGAAGGGTAAGCCGTCGGTGCTCGGCATCGTGTCGGGCGCAGTGGCGGGCCTGGTGGCGATCACGCCGGCGTCGGGTTTCGTCGGCGTGGGCGGCGCGCTCGCCATCGGCCTGATCGCGGGCGTGGTCTGCTTCTGGTCGGCCACGTGGCTCAAGCACAAGATGGGCTACGACGACTCGCTCGACGCATTCGGCGTGCACTGCATCGGCGGTATCGTCGGAGCGATCCTGACGGGCGTGTTCGCCGTCAAGGACATCGGCGGCTTCGACGGCAGCGTCATTCTTCAGCTGAAGGGCGTCCTGACGACGCTCGTCTACAGCGGCGTGATCAGCTTCATTCTGCTGAAGATCATCGACGCGACGATCGGCCTGCGCGTGACAGAGGAAGAAGAGCGCGAAGGTCTGGACGTGATCCTGCACGGCGAGCACGTCGAGTAAGGCAAGCGCTTCCCGGCATCGAGTAAGGCAAGCGCTTCCCGGCAACAAGATGTACGAAAGATTCACGTACTGCGACTTTGGCCCGCCTTCATGGCGGGCTTTTTCATGCTGCAGCAGTTCGTCCCAGCCTCACGGCGTTTGGGCGGCAAAGCCGCAACAGCCCCGCAGACCGCGCCGCAATCTTGTCTCACAAACAGCAGATTTTCCGGCTATCGTTGATATAGGGAGAATGCATCCAGCCATAACTTGCGAATGGAGAAAGCGTCCCCAAATGGGCAGAGCAATTGCTCTACAATCTTTTTTCTCCAGTATGCGAGTGATCAATGGTTCCGCATTTAGTTACGGCGTTAAACGGTCCGCTGCTCGACCTCGAGCGGAAGATCCTCGACGCGACGCCCGCCATCGAACGCTGGTTCCGCCTCGAATGGCAGGAGCACACGCCGCCGTTCTATTGCTCGGTCGATCTGCGTAACGCTGGCTTTAAGCTCGCGCCCGTCGACACGAACCTCTTTCCCGGCGCGTTCAACAACCTGCCGCAGGAAACGCTGCCGCTCGCCGTGCAGGCGGCGATGGCGTCGATCGAAAAGATCTGCCCGGACGCGAAGAATCTGCTCGTCATCCCCGAGCGTCACACGCGCAACGCGTTTTATCTGGAAAACGTCGCGCGGCTCGCGACGATCATGCGTCAGGCTGGCTTGAACGTCCGCTTCGGCACGCTCGATGAAAACATCGTCGGTCCCGTCACCATTTCGCTGTCGGACGGGCAGAAGATCGTGCTGGAGCCGCTGGAGCGCTCGGCGCGCCGGATCGGTCTGAAGAACTTCGATCCGTGCTCGATCCTGCTGAACAACGACCTGTCGGGCGGCATTCCGCCGATTCTCGAAAACCTGCACGAGCAGTACGTGCTGCCGCCGCTGCACGCCGGCTGGGCCGTGCGCCGCAAGTCGACGCACTTCTCGTGCTACGACGACGTCGCGAAGAAGTTCGCGAAGATGGTCGAGATCGATCCGTGGATGATCAATCCGTACTTCGCGCACGTCGAAGGCGTCGATTTCGAGGCGCGCACGGGTGAGGAAGCGCTCACCGACGCGATCGACGGCGTGCTGAAGAAGATCGCGAAGAAGTACCGCGAGTACGGTATTTCCGAAAAGCCGTATGTCGTCATCAAGTCGGATGCGGGCACGTACGGCATGGGCGTGATGACAGTGCACGACGCGTCGGAAGTGGCCGCGCTCACGAAGCGCGAGCGCACCAAGATGGCGACCACGAAGGAAGGGCTCGAAGTGCACGACATGATCGTGCAGGAAGGCGTCTATACGTTCGAGCGCATCGGCGAGGAAGTGGCCGAGCCCGTCGTGTACATGATCGACCGGTATGTGGTCGGAGGTTTCTATCGCGTGCACGGCAGCCGCGACCGCGACCAGAACCTGAACGCGCCGGGCATGCACTTCGTGCCGCTCGGCTTCGAGCATACGGCGCTCCCCGATGCCCATGCGAAGCCGGGTGCCGCGCCGCCGAACCGCTTCTACATGTATGGCGTGGTCGGGCGGCTGGGGCTGCTGGCGGCGTCGGTCGAGCTGGAAAAGACCGATCCCGAGGCGATCCAGGTCTGACGGCGGGCGCGCCTGTTGCTGCCGGCAAGGCGCGCAAGCCCGTCGCCGGAGCGTGAATGCGAGCGGGCATGCGGCAAGCACGTTGGGCGTACTCACGGTAGGCTGTTGCCCCGGCGGGATCGAATGCCGCCGGACGGGCACGCAGACGCACGGCTTCGGCGCGTTTGCCGTACGCTATAACGAACAACGCGCGGCCCGCGAGGGCGCATCAGGAACTCCATGGATATTCTCTTCATCGCCGACCCGCTTTCCCGCTTCAAGATCTACAAGGATTCGACCTACGCGATGATGGCGGAGGCCGCGAAGCGCGGCCACACGCTCTACGCGTGCGAGCCGCAGCATCTGGCGTGGATGGGCTCCGGCGTCGAGGCGAACGTGTACCGCTTTGAGATCGTCGGCGATCAGTCGGACGGCCATCGCGACATCTGGTACGAAGCGCGGCCGGTCGAAGCGCGCGCGCTGGCGGGTTTCGGCGCGGTGCTGATGCGCAAGGACCCGCCGTTCGACATGGAATACGTGACGTCGACGTGGCTGCTCGAACTCGCGGAACGCGCGGGCGGGCGCATCTTCAACAAGCCGCAGGCGATTCGCGACCATTCGGAAAAGATGGCGATCGGCGAGTTTCCGCAGTTCGTCGCGCCGACGCTCGTCACGCGCGATCCGGCCCGTCTTCGCGCCTTCCATGCGGAGCACGGCGACGTGATCCTGAAGCCGCTCGACGGCATGGGCGGCATGGGCGTGTTCCGCGTGAAGGCGGACGGCATGAACTTAGGCTCGATCGTCGAGATGTTGAGCCACGACGGCGCGCGTTCGGTGATGGCGCAGAAGTTCATCCCCGAGATCAAGGCGGGCGACAAGCGCATTCTGCTGATCGGCGGCGAGCCGGTGCCGTATTCGCTTGCGCGCATTCCGCAGGGCAGCGAGGTGCGCGGCAATCTCGCGGCGGGCGGTCTGGGCGTCGCACAGCCGCTCACGGCGCGCGATCGGGAGATCGCCGAAGCGCTCGGGCCGGTGCTGAACGCGCGCGGGCTGCTGCTCGTCGGGCTCGACGCGATCGGCGACTGGCTGACGGAAGTGAATGTCACGAGTCCGACGTGCTTCCGCGAGATCATGGATCAGACGGGGTTCGACGTCGCGGCAATGTTCATCGATGCACTAGAGAAGGCCGTCGGTTGAAGCGGCGCGCGTGCGCCGCCATGTTCTGCAATGAAGGCAATGAAGGTTCGCGGCTGTCGGCTAGCCAGGCGTGAAAAGGCCGAAAGCGCGAAAATGAGGCTGTTACAATGCCCGCTCGTCCGATAGCGGCCCGCGAGGGGCCGCATGATCCGGCCCCTTGGCGGCCCGATCTCAGGCGAGTTCGATGGGCCTCGTTTCCCGCTTGCCGCGCCCGGCTTTCCATCTGACGCGCGGCGCACGGGAAGCAGGGCAGCGATTTCCGGGCGGTTTTCTGCAGCAAGGCTGACATGGCAGGCATTCTGATCATTGCGCACGCTCCCTTCGCCACAGCGCTACGCGAGTGTGTCGCGCACATTTACGGCGGCTTGCCCGCCCGCATCGGCGTCATCGACGTGTCGCCCGATTGCGATCCCGTACAGGTCGTTTCGTTCGCGTATGCGGAGATCGACAGGCTCAAGGAAGAAAACGGCACGCTTGTGTTGACCGACATGTTCGGCGCGACGCCGGCGAACATTGCCGGCCGGCTCGCGTCCCTCCCCGATGTGCGCGTGCTGGCGGGCGTGAATCTGCCGATGCTGGTGCGCGCCGTCTGTTATCGCGCGACGCCGCTCGACGTGCTCGTCGACAAGGCACTGGCGGGCGCGACCAAAGGCATTCAAGCCGTCGGACCGGCGACGCCGCCGCCTGCCGTTCCCGTCGCGAGCACCGCTGATTGCATTCCCGCATTGCCGCCGGACGAGGCGCTAGCCGAATCCTGCAAGGCCGGCAGCGGGTCCGGCTGCAATTCAAACGACGCGTGAGCGTTGCATCATCTGCGACACGGCAAGCGCGCCGCGTGTGGCGGGTTTTTGCGTGCACCTCGATAACTTCAACACCAGCGCATCGGAACAACACATGCTGCAACAAGAAACGACCATCGTGAACAAGCTGGGGCTGCACGCTCGCGCATCGGCCAAGCTGACGCAACTTGCCGCCAACTTCCAGGCGGAAATCTGGATGAGCCGCAACGGCCGGCGCATTAACGCGAAGAGCATCATGGGCGTGATGATGCTTGCAGCGGGCATCGGCAGTACGGTGTTGATCGAGACGGAAGGCGAGGACGAGAAAGAAGCGATGGATGCGCTGCTTAAACTGATCGCCGATAAATTCGGCGAAGGCCAATAAGAAATCTGCCGTTAAAAATCCGCTCCTGCTTTCGTTTTGAATGAGACGCCGCGCGATGTCGCGGCGTTTTCTTTTTGACGGTCGCGTTTGTCCGTCGAAGGCGGCTTGCTGCCGGCTTGCTGCTCCATCGTGCCGCCGCGCATTTTCGAAGACCGATGTTCCGCCGACGTATTCCCAACGCAAGCACATGGCAAGCAGGGCGACAGCATAGAGCGCGAAGGCCATGCCTCGTGATGCTGCGCTGCACAGCACCTTGGCGCGCTACGGAATTTATAATGATCGGCGGGGTCTGAGAGCACTGCAGCGGTTTGCCGCGGCATTACACAACTAGAGGAGGTGCGCGTGTCATTCACGCTGCATGGAATTCCCGTGTCACGCGGTATCGCCATCGGGCGGGCATATCTGATCGCCCCGGCCGCGCTGGACGTCGACCACTATCTGATCGAGCCCACCCAGATCGAGGACGAGGTGGAGCGCTTTCGCGCGGCCCAGCAGGTCGTGCATCAGGAGCTCGACGAACTGCGCGCCGATCTGGCTGCCGATGCGCCCACCGAAATGGGCGCGTTCCTCGACGTACATTCAATGATCCTGAACGATGCGATGCTCGTTCAGGAAACGATCGACCTCATCCGCACCCGCCGCTACAACGTCGAATGGGCGTTGACGGAACAGCTCGAACGCCTCACGCGCCACTTCGACGAAGTGGAAGACGAGTATCTGCGCGAGCGCAAAGCCGATATCGAACAGGTGGTCGAGCGCGTGCTGAAAGCGCTCGCCGGCGCGACGGGCTCGCTCGTCAGCATCCACGGCCGCTGCGACGAAATGATCGTGGTCGCGCACGACATCGCGCCCGCCGACATGATGCAGTTTAAGACGCAGACCTTCCAGGGCTTCGTCACGGACCTGGGCGGCCGCACGTCGCATACGGCGATCGTCGCGCGCAGCCTCGGCATTCCCGCGACGGTCGGCGTGCAGCACGCGAGCGCGCTGATCCGCCAGGACGATCTGATCATCGTCGATGGCGACCATGGCATCGTGATCGTCGATCCGGCGCCGATCGTGCTCGAAGAATATTCGTACCGGCAGAGCGAGAAGGTTCTCGAGGCGCGCAAGCTGCAGCGTCTGAAGTTTTCGCCGACGCAGACGGTGTGCGGCACACGCATCGAGCTGTGCGCGAACATCGAGCTGCCAGAGGACGCGCAGTCGGCGATCGACGCGGGCGCGACGGGCATCGGCCTGTTCCGCACCGAGTTCCTCTTCATGAACCAGAAGCACGGGATGCCGGAAGAGGAGGAGCAGTTCACCGCCTACAGGCGCGCGGTCGAGCTGATGAACGGCATGCCCGTGACGATCCGCACGATCGACGTCGGCGCGGACAAGCCGCTCGATTCGATCGGCGACGAATACGAAACGGCGCCCAATCCGGCGCTCGGCCTTCGTGCGATCCGCTGGAGCCTGTCCGAGCCGCATATGTTCCTGACGCAGTTGCGCGCGATCTTGCGCGCGTCCGCGTATGGCTCGGTGAAGATTCTGATTCCGATGCTCGCGCATGCTCGAGAGATCGACCAGACGCTCGATCTGATCCAGGAAGCCAAACGCCAGCTCGACGATGCGGGCCTCGCCTACGACCCGAACGTGCGCGTCGGCGCGATGATCGAGATTCCCGCTGCGGCGATCGCGTTGCCGCTGTTCCTGAAGCGGCTCGATTTCCTGTCGATCGGCACGAACGACCTGATCCAGTACACGCTCGCGATAGATCGCGCCGACAACGCCGTCGCGCATCTGTACGACCCGTTGCATCCCGCCGTGCTGCATCTGATCGCGTTCACGCTGCGCGAGGCGAAGCGCGCGGGCGTGCCGGTGTCGATCTGCGGGGAGATGGCGGGCGATCCGTCGCTGACGCGTCTGTTGCTCGGCATGGGGCTGACCGAGTTCTCGATGCATCCGAGCCAGTTGCTGCTCGTGAAGCAGGAGATTCTGCGCTCGCATCTGAAGACGCTGGAAAAGCCCGTCGCCGACGTGCTCGCGGCCTTCGAGCCGGAAGAGGTGCAGTCGGCGCTGGAACGGGTCGTGCGGGCCTGACGTGTGGTTCGTTCGGGCGCTTCGGCTTCGTGGAGCGCCCGAAAAGAAACGTGTGGTTGAAGCGGTTCTTTCTTATGAACGATGGCGCTCACCGCACACGGGGCAATCCTGCTGACGCGCGATGCGCATCGTGCTCCACTCCATCCGCAGCGAATCGAGCATCATCAGGCGGCCCACCAGAGGCTCGCCGACGCCCGCAATCACGCGCAGCGCTTCCGCCGCCTGCATCGCGCCGATGATGCCCACGGTAGGCGCAAACACGCCCATCGTCGAGCACGCGACTTCCTCGAACGGCTGATCCTCCGGAAACACGCACGCGTAGCACGGCGATTCGTCGTTGCGGAAATCGAATGTGCTGATCTGGCCGTCGAAACGCAGCGCCGCGCCCGATACGAGCGGCACGCCGTGCGCGACGCACGCGCGGTTTATCGCGTGGCGCGTCGCGAAGTTGTCCGTGCAGTCGAGCACGACAGTCGCTTGCGGGACGGTGCGATCGAGCCACGCGTCGTCGACGCGTTCGGCCACGGCGTTTACGTCGATATCCGGATTCAGTTGCGCGATCGCGTCGCGTCCCGATTCGACTTTCAGCCGCCCCACCGACTTCGTGACGTGCAGGATCTGCCGCTGCAGATTGGTGAGATCCACGGTATCGGCATCGACGAGCGTCAGCTTGCCGACGCCCGACGCCGCCAGATACATCGCCGCTGGCGAGCCGAGGCCGCCTGCGCCGACCACGATTGCATGCGCGTCGAGAAAGCTCTGCTGAGCCTCGATGCCGAGTTCGTCGACGAGGATGTGACGGGAGTAGCGCAGAAGTTGATCGTCGTTCATGGCGGGGCGCGGCGTGGGTCGTATGTGTCGCGCTCGCTGGAGACGGGAGGCGGCGCGGTTCTCGTTATTTTAATCGCGCGGAGGAAGGTGTCTTCGCGGCACGGGCCGCGAAGACACCGGGGATGCACCGTAGCGCTTACTTGCTCGGCGTAGCAGGTTGCGAAGCGGGGCCTGTCGCCGAAGCGGGCGCCGCCGGGGTCGTCGCCGTCGGCGTGGCGGGCAGCGCGGGCTTTACGGCGACGGGCGCCGAAGCCGATTGCGCCGGCTTGTTCTGCGCGAGACGCCGCTCCATCAGCGACTTCGATTCGACCACCTGCTTGCCTTCGAGCTTGTTCAGGCCTTGCTGCAGCATGAAGTCGTCGGAGGAACCGAATTCGATCGGCTTGCGATCGCGATCCTTCGCGCGCTGTTCCGGCGTCTTCTTGTCGTTCTGCTCTTCGAGTTGACGCAACTGGTCCATGCGCTCCTGCTCGCGCTGTTCCTGTTCCTTCTTCTCGTTCGGGTCCTGCGTGTTCGCAAGGTGATTCGAGTAGTCGACTTCGCGCGTGACAAGTGCGTCGTCGGGATCGCCGTCCGCGTACTGGTCGACGGCGATGTCAGGCCGGATGCCCTTGTTCTGGATCGAGCGGCCGCTCGGCGTGTAGTAGTACGCCGTGGTCAGACGCAATGCGGTGTCGGCTGTCATCGGACGCACGGTCTGCACCGAGCCCTTGCCGAACGTCGTCTTGCCGACGATCATCGCGCGATGCTGGTCCTGCAGCGCGCCCGCGACGATTTCCGACGCCGACGCCGAGTAGGCGTTGGTCAGCACGATCATCGGCACGGTCTTGAAGACGGGCAGCAGATTCTTCAGCGGATCGCCGTCGAAGGACGGAAGGCGATAGTTGTCGAAGGTGTCGCGGTAGATCTGCTTCGAATCCGGAATCTGGCCGTTCGTCGACACGACGACGGAATCCGGCGGCAGGAACGCGCCCGCGACGCCGACGGCACTTTGCAGCAGGCCGCCGCCGTTGTTGCGCAGATCGAGGATCAGGCCCTTCAGGTTCGGCTGCTGGCGCGCGATGTCCTGCAGCTTCGCGGCGAGGTCAGGCGTCGTGCGCTCCTGGAAGCTCGTGATGCGCACGTACGCGTAGCCCGGCGCGAGGATCTTCGACTTCACGCTCTGGACCCTGATCACCGCGCGCGTGACCGTGAGCGGGAACGTGCGGTCGTCGGTCTTGCGGAAAATGGTGAGCGTGACCTTGGTGCCCGGCTCGCCGCGCATCTGCTTGACGGCTTTATCCAGCGTCATGCCGCGCACGGGCTTGTCGTTGATGCGGGTGATCAGGTCGCCCGGACGGATGCCGGCGCGGAACGCGGGCGTGTCCTCGATCGGCGAAATGACCTTGATCAGGCCGTCTTCCTGCGAGATCTCGATGCCGAGGCCCGCGAAGCGACCCTTGGTCTGCTCCTGCAGCTCTTCGTAGTCGGTCTTGTCGAGATACGACGAGTGAGGATCGAGGCTCGACACCATGCCCTTGATCGCGGCTGTCAGCAGCTTCTTGTCGTCGACCGGCTCCACGTACTCATGCTTGATCTGCCCGAAGACTTCGGCGAAGAGCCTCAACTGGTCGAGCGGCAACGGCGCGGACGCGGGTTGCTGGGCCGAGGCGCTCAGTTGCAGGGTTGCAAAAACGCCGGTAGCGAGGCCCGCGGCGATAAGGCCGATGTTTTTCAGGTTCTTTCGCATAGAGTATGTTGCGGTCGGATGCGGGTGGCAGCGTCAAAGGAAAAGGACGGACAAGTATAACGTGACGCTTGCGCGGCCTGTACGTGAGGGTTGATCGGGATTCGACAGCGATTGCGCAGCCAGGTTCTAAGGATCGCTGGCACGGGCGCGAAGCAATGTGCGTTGGCCGACGTCCGCAGCGCCAAAAATGGCCTGACGCGCGCCACATTTTGCCGATACCGTTGCATGCGCACCGGTATCGATTGCCGGTGCGCTGTATGCGACGGCTTCATCATGCGGCATCGAGATGGCGCGAACATGGCCCATGCGTGGCAATGCCGTCAGGAACGAGCCGCCGCGAATCATCGAGCGCGCGAGCGCGGGAAAGAGCGGAATTCACGCGCAAGCGCCGGAAATCATTGAACAACCACGGCTCGCCGCGAGTCGCGGCAAGCCGTGGCGATGGCTGCATCAGCCCGCCTTGCCCTGTTTGGCGACAGCGGCTTGCGCCTTCGCGATCGCTTCCGGATCGCCGAGGTAATAGTGCTTGATCGGCTTCAGGTCTTCGTCCAGTTCATAGACGAGGGGCACGCCGTTCGGAATGTTCAGGCCGACGATGTCCGAATCGGAAATCTTGTCCAGATACTTGACCAGCGCGCGGATCGAGTTGCCGTGCGCGGCGATCAGCACCTTGCGGCCCGACTTGATCGCGGGCGCGATCGATTCGTTCCAGATCGGCATCACGCGCGCCACCGTGTCCTTCAGGCATTCGGTGAGCGGCAGCTCCTCGCGCGGCACCTTCGCGTAGCGCGGATCGTCGTACGACGTGCGCTCGTCGGTCGGCTCGAGCGCGGGCGGCGGCGTGTCGTAGCTACGGCGCCAGACCAGCACCTGGTCGTCGCCGAACTTCGCCGCCGTTTCGGCCTTGTTCAGGCCCGACAGCGCGCCGTAGTGACGCTCGTTGAGGCGCCACGAGTGCACGACGGGCAGGTACATCAGGTCCATCTTGTCCTGCACGTGCCACAGCGTGCGGATCGCGCGCTTGAGCACCGAGGTGTACGCAATGTCGAACGTGTAGCCCGAGTCTTTGAGCAGCGTGCCTGCCTGCTGCGCTTCGAGGTTGCCCTGTTCGGTCAGGTCGACATCGACCCAGCCGGTGAAGCGGTTTTCCTTGTTCCACGTCGATTCGCCGTGGCGGATGAGAACGAGTTTGTACATGTCGTGCCGGTCGGTAGTAAGGAAGCGGTAAGCGGGGCGATACCGCAGCCAGCGGCTGGCGGTCGCCATCGCGTCAGACGGTTATTTTATAATGGTCGGATTGCCCTTTCCGATTTAACCCGATTTCTTCCTTTTTTCCGGCGGATCTTCCGTGAAGTTTTTCACCGATTACACGAACCTTGTACTGATCGCGGTCGCCCTCATCTCCGGGGCGTTGCTCCTGTGGCCGACGATCGCACGCCGTGGACGCGGCGGCCTCTCGGCCGCGGCTGCCACGCAGCTGATCAACCGGCGTAACGCCGTCGTCGTCGATCTTCGTTCCGCTGCAGACTACGCGAAGGGACACCTTCCGTCGGCGCGCCACGTCGAGTTTGGCGAGCTGCAAGCGAAAGTCGGCCAACTCGTGAAGAATAAGAGCAACCCGGTGCTGCTGGTCTGCCAGAACGGACAGCAGTCGAACAAGGCGGCACGCATCGTGCGCGACGCGGGCTACGCGGAGGTGCACGTGCTGGAAGGCGGCGTCGACGCCTGGCAGCAAGCGGGCATGCCCGTCGTCAAACAAGGAGTTGCGAAGTGAACAAAGTGATCATGTACAGCACGCAGGTGTGCCCGTATTGCCAGATGGCCGAACGTCTACTAAAGTCGCGCGGCGTCGAGCACATCGAAAAGGTGCTGATCGACAAGGACCCGGCGCGCCGTCAGGAAATGATGACGCGCACGGGCCGTCGCACGGTGCCGCAGGTGTACATCGGCGAGACGCACGTCGGCGGTTATGACGATCTGTCCGCGCTCGATCGCGCGGGCGGTCTGACGCCGCTGCTCGAAGCTGTCGCATAACAACGCGGCTTCGACGCGCCTATCGCACGTCTTGCGCGCCGCGTCCATCGCGGCACGCGGTAGCGAACAAAAGAAGGCCGGGCAACACGGCTGCAACGTCTGAACCGGCCGGTTTGAGGCCGTCCCTCGGGGCGGCCCGCAGCACAACGAGATCTGGCGGCAACCGTCCGCCGCAACGAAATTTAGGGAGTAGAGAACCATGTCCGACGACAACAATCAGCCGTTCTTCAATATCCAGCGCATCTACCTGAAGGACATGTCGCTCGAGCAGCCGAATTCGCCGGCTATTTTCCTCGAGCAGGAAATGCCTTCGGTTGAAGTCGAAGTCGATGTGAAGGCTGAGCGCCTCGCGGACACGGTGTTCGAAATTCTCGTCACGGGCACGGTGACGGCGAAGGTCAACGACAAGGTCGCGTTCCTGATCGAAGCGAAGCAGGCTGGCATTTTCGACATCCGCAACATCCCGGCTGAACAGATCGATCCGCTCGTCGGCATCGCGTGCCCGACCATCCTGTTCCCGTATCTGCGCTCGAACATCGCCGACGCGATCACGCGCGCAGGCTTCCCGCCCATCCATCTCGCCGAAATCAACTTCCAGGCGCTGTACGAGCAGCGCATCGCGCAGATCGCTGCGCAGGAAGGCGGCGCGCAGAGCACCGCCAAGCACTGACGCATGCAGGCGGTGCCGGGTATGAAGGTCGCCGTTCTCGGCGCCGGTGCATGGGGCACCGCACTCGCCGGCCATCTGGCCGCGCGGCACGATACGGTGCTCTGGGCGCGCGATGCCGCGCTCATCGCCGAACTCTCCACATCGCACGAAAACGCCCGCTATCTGGCGGGCGTCAAGCTGCCGCCCGCGCTTCGCTTCGAAGCGAATCTCGATCTCGCACTGAATCACGCGCTCGCCGATGACGCGCTGTGCGTGATCGCGACGCCCGTCGCGGGCTTGCGCGCGATGCTGCGCACGATGCGCGACTCGGGCAAGGTGCCGGCGCATATCGTGTGGCTCTGCAAGGGCTTCGAAGCGGATACGCAACTGCTGCCGCATCAGGTCGTCGCGCAGGAGTTGAGCGGGCACACAAGCAATGGCACGCTGTCCGGGCCGAGCTTCGCACGCGAGGTCGGGAAGGGGCTGCCCGTCGCATTGACGGTGGCGAGCGCGTCGGCGGCGTGCCGCGAGCGGACCGTCGCGGCGTTCCATCACGGCGCGATGCGCATCTATAGCGGCGATGACGTGATCGGCGTCGAAGTCGGCGGCGCGGTGAAGAACGTGCTCGCGATCGCGACGGGCATCGGCGATGGCCTCGGGCTCGGTCTGAATGCGCGCGCGGCGCTGATCACGCGCGGTCTGGCGGAAATGTCGCGTCTGGGCACGGCGCTCGGTGGCCGCGCCGAGACGTTCACGGGCCTAACCGGCCTCGGCGACCTGATCCTGACGGCGACGGGCGACCTGTCGCGCAACCGCACGGTCGGCATGCAGCTCGCAAGCGGACGCTCGCTCGACGATATTCTCAACGCGCTCGGGCATGTCGCCGAGGGCGTGCGCTGCGCCCGCGGCGTGCTCGCGATCGCGCAGGCCAACGGTATCGACATGCCGATCACGGCGGCCGTCTGCGATGTGCTGTTTGAAGGCGTGGCGCCGCTCGATGCCGTCAGCGCGCTGCTGCGCCGCGACGCCAAGGCCGAGTAGAAACGCAGCGCGTCTGTTGCCGATCGGCGTGTAGAAGCTTCATCGCTGCAAATTGCCTGAAAGTGTTTTGCGCAGCCGGTAAAGCTTCGCGCCGAACGGCTCGCTGCTTCTGCTGTCCACCTCCTAACGAGCTGTATCGAACCTGGAGGTTTTCCCATGCTCACCATTGGCAGTTGCACGCTCGAGACGCGCGTCGTCGATATCACGACGCTCGACGTCGACGCGATCGTCAACGCGGCGAACACGTCATTGCTGGGCGGCGGCGGCGTGGATGGCGCGATCCACCGCGCGGCGGGCCCTGATCTGCTGCGCGAATGCGAGCGGCTAGGCGGCTGCGTGACAGGCGACGCGAAGATAACGGGCGGCTACCGGTTGAAGGCGCGTCATGTGATTCACGCGGTCGGCCCTGTGTGGCACGGCGGCGAGCGCGGCGAGGCGGAACTGCTGGCTTCGTGCTACTGGCGCTCGCTAGAACTCGCGCAGGACGCGCGCGCGAAGAGCATCGCGTTTCCCGCGATCAGCTGCGGCGTCTATCGCTTCCCCGCCGACGACGCGGTGCGCATCGCCGTTCAGGCCACGATCGACATGTTGCCCCATGCGCCTTTCGTCGAACGCGTGATCTTCGCGTGTTTCGACGAAACGATGTTCTCGCGCTATCGGACCGAATTCGAGCGACGCCTTCAGGCGCCGCCCTCGAATCCCGCCTGACGCCACGCCTCGAACACGACGACGGCCACGGTATTCGACAGATTCAGGCTGCGATTGCCGGGACGCATCGGCAGTCGCACGCGCTGTTCGTTCGGAAAGCGGTTCAGTACGGCGTCCGGGAGGCCGCGCGTTTCCGCGCCGAACACGAACCAGTCTCCCGGCTTGAACGCGTGCGAATGAAATGGACTCGAGCCGCGAGTCGTGAACGCGAACATGCGCGCAAGGTCAGGCGACTCGCTTTCGATCAGCGCATCCCAATCGCGATGCACGTGCATCTGCGCGTACTCGTGGTAGTCGAGACCGGCGCGGCGCATCTTGGCGTCGTCGAGCGGAAAGCCTAGCGGCTCGATCAGATGCAGGCGCGCGCCCGTGTTCGCGCACAGGCGGATCACGTTGCCGGTGTTCGGCGGAATTTCAGGCTCGACGAGAACGACGTTGAACATAAGCGGGTGAATTGGAAACTAGTTTTTCGGCGTCCGAAGCGCGACGAGGTTCGTCACGCGACGCGCGCCTGCTGCCTTCAGTGTGTGGGCCAACGCGTCGAGCGTGGCACCCGTCGTCATCACATCGTCGACGATGGCGACATGCAGGCCACGCACCGGCTTGACGACCTCGAACGCCCGGCCGACATTCTGCCTGCGCGCCTCGCGATCGAGCTTCGATTGCGGCGCCGTGTCGATCACGCGCCGCACGAGCGCAGCATCGCTGCGAACAACCATCGCTTTCGCACAGGGCCGCGCGATTTCCCACGCCTGGTTGTAGCCGCGCTCGATGAGCCGCCGCGCCGAAAGCGGAACGGGCGCGACGACGTCGGGGCGGTCGCGTTCGTCGAGCGCATCCGCAGCGGACCACGCAAGGCGCCGTGCGAACTCGTGCGCGAGCGCAAGCCGCGCGCGAAACTTCAACCCGACTGCGAGCGCGTCCAGCGGCGCGCGATAGTCGGCGACCGCGAGCGTCGCGTCGAATGCGGGCGGTGTCGCGATGCAGTTGCCGCAACGATATCGCGTGACGCTCGCGCGCCGAAAGCCGCTCAGCGGAACCGCGCACACGGTGCAGCGCAGGCGCGCTTCGTTCCACCATGATTCGTCGCAAAATCTGCACAGCGTTCGATGCGACATATTGCCGCACAACGCGCAGAGATTCGGCAACGCGAGTCGCGTGAGTGTCGGCAGTGCCGAGATCGAATGTTGCGCGACGCGGACGAGCCGTTCGCGAAACGTGTGGCGCGAACCGCCCGAGCGGGACCACCGAAAAGCCCAATTCGGCATATCGACACGCCTCCGAAGGCCGCTGACACTGAAGGGACGGAATCGAGCGAGTATACTTCGCACTCTTCGTCCGTACGACTCCAATGACCGTGTCTGTCACCGAAACTAGCCGTCCGGCCTATGATTCGCGCCGCATTCGGAAGATTTTCGACCGCCGGGCCGCCACGTTCGACGACGTTGCGTTCCTGCCGCGTGAGATCGCGCAGCGCATGCGCGAACGGCTCGACTACATCAAGGTGAATCCGGCGCAGGTGCTCGATGCGGGCTGCGGCGCCGGCGACGATCTCCCTTCGCTGCGCGAGCGCTTTCCCGAAGCGCCCGTGTTCGGCACCGATCTGTCGCAAGCGATGCTCGCGCGCGCCGTCAGGCACGACGCCACCGATACCCGCTGGCGGCGCTTTCTGCCCGCATCGCTCGGCAAGGCGCTCGGCTCACGCGGTCCGCGCTTCGCTCAAGCCGATTTCTCCGCGCTGCCTTTTGCGTCGGGCGCATTCGAATTCATCTGGTCCAACCTCGCGCTCCATTGGCATTCGCGGCCCGATCTCGTTTTCCCTGAATGGCAGCGCGTGCTGAAGGTCAACGGCCTGTTGATGTTCAGTACGCTCGGACCCGACACGCTGAAAGAACTGCGCGGCGCGTATGCCGAGATCGAAGCGGCGCACGGCGTCAATACGCACAAACATGTAATCGACTTCGTAGACATGCACGATCTGGGCGATATGCTTGTCGAAAGTGGCTTCGAAATTCCCGTGATGGACCAGGAGACGCTGACCATCACCTACAAGTCACCTGAGTCGCTGCTCGCCGATGTGCGCCGCTGGGGCGCTTATCCGTTGCAGCGCGAAGGGTTGCCGGGCGTCGCGTCGAGGCGCATGCACAAGGCGCTGCTCGCCGCGCTCGAAGCGCGCCGGCGCGCCGATGGCACGATCCCTCTGACGTTCGAGGTGATCTACGGACACGCATGGAAGGCCGTGCCTCGGATGACCCCCGAAGGGCACGGAATCGTGCGAATCGAAGACATAGGGCGGGGGCGGCAGAAGAATCGTTGAGGCGGTAAAGCGGACATCTGTTATGTCTGAAATTACCACGTCCAAAACTGCGTCAAAACGGCGCAGAGGCTTGTGCCGCTTGGCTCGGCGGCCGATAGAGCGTTGCTTGTGGATGCCATAGATCGGCCCTATAATGCGTCAGTTTGTCGCTCAATGCTCCCACAATTGGAGCGACAGGCCCGGGGCGTTTGCGGTTCGGGCAGCCGTAGTTGCTGGGCGTGAATGGCATTGGCGGTATGCGATGACTGGCGGTTCGCGGGAGGCGGCGATGAATGCAACCGATCTGCTTGCTGAGTCGGAACCCGTCCTCAAGGACTGGACGATGAAGCGCAATTGTTCGGTGTCGCCGCGGCAATTCGTGTTCTTCTATGTCTCGCTCGCGGCATTCTCGCTGTTGATAGCATTCCTGCTGGTCCTGTGCGGCGCGTGGCTGGTGTTGCCGTTCACGGGTATCGAGTTGCTCGCTGTCGGCGTCGCATTTGCGGTCTATGCGCGCCATGCCGTCGATTACGAACGCATCCGGCTGTTTCCAAACCGGCTCGTGATCGAACAGGTCAGCGCCGAGCATCTCACGCAGTTCGAATTCAATCCGCGCTGGGTGCGGGTCGAACCGGCAGCGACGCCGCGCGATTACATCAAGCTGGTGTCGCGGGGCGAGACGGTTACGGTCGGGCAGCATCTTGCGCAATATCGGCGCGCGCAATTCGCCGACGAACTGCGTCTGTGGCTCAGGCAGTGTTAGGCGTCAAAAGTTGCGCATTGAATCACGCGCCATTCCAGAGGACGAGGGGCAGCCTTCCAGCGGGGTCGAGGGTTTGAATGGAAATTTTGGGTAAGGAAGCTATGAAAACAATCAAGCGAGCCCTCACGGGCGTGCTGGCGTGTAGCGGGCTGCTCTTCGCCGGCGCCGCCCTTGCAGTCGGCGACAGTCCAGGCGGCCCCCGCGTCAACGAGATCAATCTCCAGCCGCCAGTGACCAGAATCGCTGAGGAGCTCTACAGCCTCCATACGCTGATGCTGATCCTCTGTACGATCATCTTCGTCGGCGTGTTCGGCGTGATGTTCTATTCGATCTTCGCGCACCGCAAGTCGAAGGGTCACAAGGCCGCCAATTTCCACGAAAGCACCACCGTCGAAATCATCTGGACGATCGTCCCGTTCATCATCGTCGTCCTGATGGCGCTGCCTGCCACGCGGACCGTCGTCGCGATGAAGGACACCTCCAACGCCGACCTGACCGTCAAGGTCACTGGCTATCAGTGGAAGTGGGGCTACGACTACGTAAAGGGTCCGGGCGAAGGCATCAGCTTCCTGTCGACGCTGACCACGCCGCGTAGCGAAGTCAACGGCCAGCAGCCGATCACGGATACCTATCTGCAGGAAGTCGACAACCCGCTGGTCGTGCCTGTCAACAAGAAGATCCGCATCATCACCACCGCGAACGACGTCGTTCACTCGTGGTACGTGCCTGCGTTCGGTGTGAAGCAGGACGCGATTCCCGGCTTCGTGCGCGACACGTGGTTCAAGGCGGAGAAGGTCGGCACGTATCGCGGCTTCTGTACGGAACTCTGCGGCAAGGAGCACGCGTACATGCCCGTCGTCGTGAATGTGCTGTCCGATGACGACTACGCGAAATGGGTCGACGACGAGAAGAAGAAAATGGCCGCCGGCCAGGACGATCCGAACAAGACCTACACGATGGCCGAACTGGTGGAGCGCGGCGGCAAGGTGTACGCGTCGAACTGCGCGGTCTGCCACCAGCCGACAGGCAAGGGCGGTGGCGCGTTCCCGGCGCTCGATGGCAGCAAGGTCACGAACGGCCCGCTCGCCGATCACGTGAGCATCGTGCTGAAGGGCAAGAATGCGATGCCGTCGTGGGCGCCGACGCTGAACGATGTCGAGATCGCATCTGTCATCACGTTCGAGCGCAATTCGTGGGGCAACCACACGGGCGACATCCTGCAGCCGAAGCAGGTCGCGGATGCGCGCAACGGCCGTCTGCCGTCGGGTGGCGATCACCTGGCAGGCGCAGCGGCGGCGGCAGCGTCGGAGGCAACGGCTGCGAGCGGCGCGGAAGGCGCGAGCGGCGCGGCAGCGGCGAGCGGCGAAGCGGGCGCATCGGCTCCCGCGGCGGCATCGGGCGCTTCGGACAATGCAGCGGCATCTGCGCCGCAAGCGTCGCTGCCGGCCACGATCTACTTCGAAACGAACAAGAGCACGCTGCCCGCCGACGCGAAAGCCGCTGTGGATGCGGCCGCCGCGTACGCGAAGGCGCATCCCGATGCGAAGTTCACGTTGTCGGGCTACACGGACTCAACGGGTTCGGCCGACAAGAACGCGAAGCTCGCGAAGGCGCGTGCAGAAGCCGTGCGCGATGCGCTCAAGGCAGCCGGCATCGCCGAAGACCATATTATTTTGATGAAGCCGGAGACGATCACGGGCGGTGCGGACGCGAAGGAAGCGCGCCGGGTCGAGATCAGCCCAGCGGCCTGACGTGTCACAGTCAGAGAAAAGCAGCATTCGATTTAGGAGATTGTCATGTCTAGCATCGGACACGATGTAACCGCGGGGCACGAGCACGTCCACGGCGACCACGCGCACGCGACGCCGCACGGCTGGCGTCGCTGGTTGTTCGCGACCAACCACAAGGACATCGGTACGCTGTATCTGATTTTCTCGTTCATCATGTTCCTGTCAGGGGGCGTGATGGCGCTGGCGATCCGGGCCGAACTGTTCGAGCCGGGTCTGCAGATCATGCGTCCCGAGTTCTTCAACCAGCTGACCACCATGCACGGCCTCATCATGGTGTTCGGCGCGATCATGCCGGCCTTCGTCGGCTTCGCAAACTGGATGGTTCCGCTGCAGATCGGCGCATCGGACATGGCCTTCGCGCGGATGAACAACTTCAGCTTCTGGCTGCTGCCCGTCGCTGCCGTGCTGCTGGTCGGTTCGTTCTTCACGCCGGGTGGCGCGACGGCCGCGGGCTGGACGCTGTACGCGCCGCTGTCCACGCAGATGGGCCCGGGCATGGACTTCGCGATCTTCGCGGTCCACATCATGGGCGCGTCGTCGATCATGGGCGGCATCAACATCGTCGTCACGATCCTGAACATGCGCGCACCCGGCCTCACGCTGATGAAGATGCCGATGTTCGTGTGGACGTGGCTGATCACCGCGTACCTGCTGATCGCCGTGATGCCGGTGCTCGCGGGCGCGATCACGATGGTGCTGTTCGACCGCCACTTCGGCACGTCGTTCTTCAACGCGGCGGGCGGCGGCGACCCGGTGATGTACCAGCACATCTTCTGGTTCTTCGGGCACCCCGAGGTGTACATCATGATCTTGCCGGCGTTCGGGATCGTGTCGCAGGTGATCCCGGCGTTCGCGCGCAAGCCGCTGTTCGGCTATAGCTCGATGGTGTACGCGACGGCGTCGATCGCGATCCTGTCGTTCATGGTGTGGGCGCACCACATGTTCGCGACGGGCATGCCTGTCACGGGCCAGCTGTTCTTCATGTACGCGACGATGCTGATCGCAGTGCCGACGGGCGTGAAGGTGTTCAACTGGGTCGCGACGATGTGGCGGGGGTCGCTGACGTTCGAAACGCCGATGCTGTTCGCAGTGGGCTTTCTGTTCGTGTTCACGTTCGGCGGCCTGACGGGGCTGATGCTCGCGATGGCGCCGCTCGACATCCAGTACCACGGCACGTACTTCGTGGTCGCGCACTTCCACTACGTGCTGGTGGCGGGGTCGCTGTTCGGGCTCTTTGCCGGGTGGTACTACTGGTCGCCGAAGTGGACGGGCTGGATGTACAACGAGACGCGCGGCAAGATCCACTTCTGGGCATCGCTGATCTTCTTCAACCTCGCGTTCCTGCCGATGCACTTCGTTGGTCTTGCCGGTATGCCGCGTCGCTACGCCGACTATCCGGCGCAGTTCGCCGACTGGAACCAGGTCATCACGATCGGCGCGTTCGGCTTCGGTCTCGCGCAGGTGTACTTCCTGTTCGCGGTCGCGCTGCCCGCTTACCGTGGCGGCGGCGAACTCGAAAAGGCGTCGGACAAGCCATGGGACGGCGCAACGGGCCTCGAATGGACCGTGCCGAGCCCGGCACCGTTCCATACGTTCGAAAACCCGCCGACGGTCGAATAAGCGATCAGGCAGTCTTCGAAGCCCCGCTCCGGCAAACGCAGCGCCGGAGCGGAACACTGAACCGAAACACTGCGCAGCAACGAAGGTTCGAGAAGTTCAGCATGACCCGGAATCCACAAAAAAGACGTACGCCCGAAGAAATTCGCGCTGGCAATCTGCGACTCGGTCTGATTCTGCTTGTTATCGTCGCCGTCTTTTTTCTGGGTGCCATCGTCAAGCAGGTCTGGATTTCCTGACCTGTCGTGACGAGTCGATCACCCGTGCACGCGATCTGTTGAGGAAGTTCGATGTCGACGCAACCGCCCACTGGGGCCGATCGTTCTTTTAACCGTTCGATGCTGTTCAAGCTCGTCGTCGTCGCGTTTCTGATGTTCGGCTTCGGGTTTGCGCTGATACCGATGTATCGCGCGATCTGCGAGGTCACGGGCATCAACAATCTCGTGCAGCGCGACGCAACGGCGCGCGAGGCGAAGAACACGCAGGTCGACATGAGCCGCACGATTTCGATCGAGTTCGATGCGAACGCGCGCGGCCCGCTCGGTTTCAAGCCGGAGCAGAACAGCATCGACGTACATCCGGGCGAAGTGACGACGGTGATGTACGACGTGACGAACCAGCAGGGGCGCACGATTCAGGCTCAGGCCATCCCGAGCTACGCGCCGAAGCAGGCCACCGAGTACTTCAGGAAGATCGAGTGCTTTTGCTTTACGCAGCAGACCTTGAATGCGAACGAATCGAAGCGGATGCCAGTGGTGTTCCTCGTCGATCCGAAATTGCCGAAGGACGTGAAGACGATCACGCTGTCATACACGTTCTTCGAATTGAACACGCCAGCGGCGGCGCCGCGCGGCACGGAAGGTCAGGCGGCTGACAACGCGAAGGCGTCGAATCCCGCGTGACACGTAACAGAAACGCTTGCCCAAAGAAGGCGAGGATATGAGCGATAGCGGTGGCGGCGGCAGGAAGAGCAGTTTCGGCCAGTCGATGAAAGCCGTGATGTGGTCGTTTTTCGGCGTGCGCAAACGGCGCGACCTGGAAGCGGACGCAACGCAGCTCAACCCGCTGCACGTGATCATCGCGGCGCTGATTGGCGCGGCGGTCTTTATCGGGGTGTTGATCCTGATCGTGCGCGTGGTGGTCGGCTAGACGATGCAGTGGCGCAAGGGCGATTGTTTAGACGCCCGGACGGACTGGAGAGGAGCGGCGCAGCGCAGCGCGCCGCTGGACGTTGCAGAGAGAGCCGGAGAGCGGCGCGGGCGGCTGCGGAGCCAACCGGACCAAGCGGAACAACTGGACTGAAGTGGAGAATCAAGAATGAGCGGTCAAAACGATAGCCCGTACTATTTCATACCGCATCCGTCGCGGCATCCGATCAGCGCGGCGGCTGGGCTGCTGATCCTGCTCGGATCGTTTGCGTCGTGGGTGAACGGCGAACCGTGGGCGCCCATCACGGCGCTGATCGGTCTGCTGTGGCTGCTCTTCGTGCTGTATCACTGGTTCGGCGACGCCATCTCCGAATCGGAAGGCGGCATGTACGGCAAACGCGTCGACACGTCGTTCCGCTGGAGCATGAGCTGGTTCATCTTCTCCGAAGTCATGTTCTTCGGCGCGTTCTTCGGTGCGCTGTTCTATGCGCGCGCGATCGCGATGCATCAGCTCGGCAGCCTCGACTACAAGTTGATCTGGCCGGACTTCTCGGCGGTGTGGCCGAACATCGGCCCGGCTGATCTGGTGTCGCACTTCAAGTCGATGACGCCGTGGCCGGTGCCGACCATCAACACAGCGCTGCTGCTGTCGTCGGGCGCGACGCTGACGGTCTCGCACCACGCGCTGCGCGAGAACCATCGCACGAAGGCCATCGCATGGCTCGCCGCGACGGTCGTGCTGGGCATCACGTTCCTGTTCATGCAGGGCTTCGAGTACTTCCACGCGTACAACGAACTGAACCTGACGCTCGCGTCGGGTGTGTACGGCTCGACGTTCTTCCTGCTGACGGGCTTCCACGGTTTCCACGTGTTCCTCGGCGGTACGATGCTGACCGTGGTGATGATCCGGTTGATTCGCGGTCACTTCACGGCGGACCATCACTTCGCGTTCGAAGGCGCGGCGTGGTATTGGCACTTCGTCGACGTCGTATGGCTGGGTCTGTACGTCGTCGTGTACTGGCTGTGAGCGTTGTTTTCTGAGCTTCGGGGGCCTGCGCGCCGTGCGTCATATCGACGCAAGAATGCGCCGCAAGCATCCCGTAGCTAACGCGGCTCGAATGTCGAGTGCGCGGCACTGAAAGCAGTCACGCAAAGGTCTCAGCAGCGCCGCCCTGGACTCCGTCGGGCGGCGTTTTGTTTGCTAGAGTGGGAATTTCGCCGATCGCGAAAGGGTGTATTGCCGGTTCGTCGCGAAAATAAGTGGCATACTTCGCCGTCAAATTGAGACGGCACGCGTCGGCAAGCCGCAGCGCAAGCGTCGTGAAGCGCAGGTCGTGGACGCGCCGCGGCGTCTCAGGAAGCAGTGGCGTGGACTGGCGGCGAGGTGCGTCAGCGGCCGTACGGAATGCCAGTCGATTGAATCCAGCCCATCCAGTGCGCGAACAGGATGAACAGGAACAGCGAAATCGACAGACCGACACGCGTCGCCAGCGACCACACCATGCGCTTCGTCCTGCCGCGGTCGTGCATCATGAAGTACAGCGCAGACACCATGCTGGCGATGATCAGAGCGAAAGCGATGGGAACGAGAATGTGCATGGAAGCGACTGAAATTCAGGAAAGCGAAGGCAACGAAGTCATTATCGCATCGCGAGCGATGGTTCGTCCGTCCGATGAAATTGCACGATGAAGATTCGTCTGATCCCTACGCTGCTGATTCTGATCGTCGTCGCCGTGACCGTGCGGCTCGGCTTCTGGCAGCGTGATCGCGCGCATCAGAAGGAAGCGCTGCAGGCGCAAATCACACAGTTCGAGAACGCGCCCGCGCAGACTGTCGGCGCCGCGCCGGTTGAACTGAAGGCGATCGAGTTCCATCGCGTGCGGGCCGTCGGACAGTTCATGCCGCAGCAAGTGGTGTACCTCGATAATCGCCCGTATAACGACCAGCCGGGCTTTTACGTCGTGATGCCGCTTAAACTGCGCGACGGCGGCTATGTGCTCGTCAATCGCGGCTGGCTGCCGCGCAACATGAACGAGCGCACGACCATCGCGCCGTATGGAACGCCGAAGGGCGAAGTCGAAATCGAAGGGATCGCGCGCGCCGACGCGACCCGCGCATTCGAACTCGGCGAGGGCGGCTCGGCCGCGCATCAGACGATTCGACAGAACCTCGACGTCGCGTCGTATGCAACCGAAACGGGCCTGCCGCTGCAGCCTTTCGTGATCCAGCAGATCAGCGACGATGGCGACGGGCTCGTGCGCGACTGGCCAGCGCCGACGTCGGGCGTCGACCGCAATTACGGCTATATGTTCCAGTGGTGGACCATGGCCGCAGCCGCCGTCGCGTTCGGCCTGTACGCGGCTCGACGCGCCGCGAAGCACGAAAAGCTCGCGCAGAACGCGAGCCCCGAGGGCAGCGCCAGCAACGAAAAGGCGCCGCATGCATGACGTTTGACGGGCGCTTCGGACGACATCCGGAAGCGCCGCCAACAGCACCATCATTGAAAGAGGATCAAGTAGTGTCGACGCAGAACCCCCGCTCCCAGCAAGCAGGACAGAAGCCAGCGCAGGGCACGATGCGTCGCCAGCCGGCCGGCAAGGGCTCATGGCAGCGCGGTCGCTGGATGATGCTGCTGATCGCGTTCGTCTGCGCGGCGCCGGCGATCGGCGCTTACATCGCGTATTACGTCATCAAGCCGACGGGCGGCACGACGAGCTATGGGAAGCTGGTCGAGCCGCAGCGTCCCATCCCCGAATCGCTGGTGGTGACGGGCGAAGACGGCAAGCCGATGAAACTCGCGTCGCTGCGCGGCCACTGGCTGATGGTTTCCGTCGACAGCAGTGCGTGCGACACGCCCTGCGTGACAAAGCTGTACTTCATGCGCCAGGTGCGCGCGACGCAAGGGGCCGAACGCGAGCGCATCGTCAACGTGTTTCTGCGCACCGATGCCGGAAAGGTGTCCGACATCGTCGATAGCGCTTACAAGGACACCGAGATGCTGATCGCCGATCCGAAGGACGTGGCTGCGTGGCTGCCCGTCGACGACGACGGCACGCGGATCACCGACCACATCTACATGGTCGATCCGAACGGCAACTTGATGATGCGTTTCCCCAAAGACCCGGATCCGAGCAAGATCAAGGGTGACGTCACGAAACTGCTGAAGTATTCGGGTATCGGCTAAAGTGCCCCGGGCACGTTGAATCGCGCTGTGTGGCGGAAGAAGGAAAGATAGATGTTCGTATTGCAACTGGGACTGATCGGGCTATGCATTGCGCTGCTGCCGATGTCGTACGTGTGGGTGAAAGCCGACGACAACAAGTTCCGCAAGCTGGTCTGGGTCACGACGTTCCTGACGCTCGATCTCGTGATGTTCGGCGGCTTCACGCGCCTGACCGATTCCGGCCTTGGGTGTCCCGACTGGCCGGGCTGCTATGGCACCTCGTCGCCGTTCATCGCGCACGCGGCCATCAGCGCCGCGTTTCAGGCCATGCCGACGGGTCCCGTCAGCATGACCAAAGCGTGGATCGAGATGATCCACCGCTACTTCGCAATGGCGATCGGCGTGCTGATCGTCGCGCAGACGATCATCGCGTGGGTTGCCCGTATCAGACGCCGTCCGCTGCATGTGTCGCCGTGGTGGCCGACGTCGCTGCTGCTGCTGATCTGCGTGCAGGGCGCGTTCGGCGCATGGACCGTGACGTTGAAGCTGCAACCCGTGATCGTGACCACGCACCTGCTGCTCGGGCTCGCACTGCTCGGCACGCTCGGCTGGTTCGCCGCGCGTCAGACGCCATTGCCTGCGTACGAGCCGGACACTGCGCGCTGGCGCACCGCGGCGCTGTTCGGCCTCGCGCTGCTGATCGTGCAGATCGCGCTCGGCGGCTGGGTCAGCACGAATTACGCGGTGCTCGCCTGCGCCGACTTCCCGACTTGCAACGGCCAGTGGATTCCGCCGATGGATTTCGGACACGGCTTCCATCTGTGGCGCGCGCTCGGCATGACGGGCGACGGCGACGTAATTACACAGGACGCGCTCGTCGCGATCCACTGGACGCACCGCACGTTCGCGCTCGTCGTCGTCGCGTATCTGATTTGGTTCGCGCTGAAAATGCGCCGTTTCGAGTCGCTGCGGCGGCCCGCGAACGTCGTGCTGCTCGTGATCGTGATCCAGTTCATCACGGGCCTGTCGAACATCGTTTTGCAATGGCCGTTGCCCGTTGCCGTCGCCCATAACGGCGGGGCCGCAATCCTGCTGCTCCTGCTCGTTATGCTAAACTTTCGAATCGCTTATAGCCGTCCCGGCCGCGCCGTCTTTCCCGCGCGCGATGCCGCGCCAGCGTGATCTTCATGGACAGCACAACTCTCCCCCGTTCGCCCGGTAGCAGGATTTCCCAATACATTGCGCTGACGAAGCCGCGTGTGACGCAGCTCGCCGTCTTCTGCGCGGTGATCGGCATGTTCCTGTCAACGCCCGGCATGGTGCCGTGGACGGTGCTGATCGGCGGGGCCGTCGGCATCTGGTTGCTGGCGGGCGCCGCATTCGCGATCAACTGTCTCGTCGAACAGAAAGTCGACGCCAAGATGCGCCGTACCGCGTGGCGTCCGTCGGCGCGCGGCGAAATCACCACTGTGCAAATTCTGCTGTTCTCCGCGATTCTCGGCGGCCTCGGCATGTGGACGCTCTACACGTTCACCAATGCGCTCACGATGTGGCTGACCATCGCCACCTTCGTCGGCTACGCGATCATCTACACGCTGCTGCTGAAGCCCGCTACGCCGCAGAATATCGTGATCGGCGGCGCGTCGGGCGCGATGCCGCCGGCGCTCGGCTGGGCCGCCGTGACGGGCCATGTGCCCGGCGACGCATGGATTCTGGTGCTGATCATCTTCGTGTGGACGCCGCCGCATTTCTGGTCGCTCGCGTTGTATCGCCGCAAGGACTACGAGAACGCCGGTCTGCCGATGCTGCCGAATACCCACGGTGAAAAGTACACGCGTCTGCATATTTTCCTGTACACGGTCATTCTGTTCGCCGTCACGCTGATGCCCTTTATCTCGGGCATGAGCGGAGTCGTGTATCTCGCATCGGCGGTTCTGTTGGGCGCCGTATTCCTCGCGTATGCGTGGAAGATTTATCGGGAATATTCCGACGCTCTCGCGCGTAAAACCTTCCGTTATTCGATCGTTTATCTGTCGCTGCTCTTCGCGGCGTTGTTGATCGACCACTATGCGCGTGCCTTGATCGGCGCGTAATACCATGCTCACCAAACGGTTCGCGCGCGCGGCGCGCGTTGCACTCGTCGCATGCGCGCTCGGCGGCGCGGCGCTGATCTCGGGATGCGGGAAGGAACAGCCCGCGTTCACGAACGTCGACATCACGGGCAACAAGCAGTTCGGCGCCGATTTTGCGCTGCCCGATGCAAGCGGCAAGGTGCGCTCGCTTGCCGACTACAAGGGCAAGGTCGTCGTGCTGTTCTTCGGCTACACGCACTGTCCGGACGTCTGCCCGACGACGATGGCCGAACTCTCGCAGGCGCTTCAGCAGTTGGGTCCCGAGGACGCAAAGCGCGTGCAGGTGCTGTTCGTCACCGTCGATCCCGAGCGCGACACGCCTGAACTGATGGCGCAATACGTGCCCGCTTTCAATCCGACGTTCGTCGGCCTGCGTCCCGCCAATCAGCAGCAACTGGAGAAGGTGACGAAGGACTTCCGCGTGTATTACGCGAAAGTGCCGGGCAAGACGCCCGACAGCTACACGATGGACCACACGGCCGCCAGCTACGTATTCGATACCGACGGCAAGCTGCGCCTCTTTGCGCGGGACGGCCAGGGTGCCTCGCCGTGGGTTCACGATCTCAAGCTGTTGCTGGGCTGAGCGGCAGAGCGACAACCGCACTCCGCGTTTCGACAATGAAAGGCTGCACGGTGACGTGCGGCCTTTTTTCATTCCGCGCACTCGTCTGGTGACGCTGCCCGTTGTGTCCCTCACAAGCCATCTCAAGTCGGTGCGCCAGGCTGCCGTTATCCAGGAAGGCAATCGTTTGCTATGACGGCACGTCCAAAGCCGGCGATCTGCCGAAGAAGTGACCACACCAAAGAGACCAACACAATGAGCAGGATGAGTCTGAACCGCAAGCTATGGCTGTCGCTTGCGCTCGTATGGCTGGGTTTGCTGGGCGTCGGATTGTGGAGCGCGATCGAAACGCGCTCGACGATGCTCGCCGAGCGCAAGGCTGGCATGGTGAATCTCGTCGAAGCGGCGCAAGGCGTCGTCAGCGGCTATTACGCGCTCGCGCAGGCCGGCAAGATGAGCGAGGCCGATGCGCAGCGCGACGCGCTTGCGCGGCTCTCGACGATGCGCTACGGCGAATCTGGCTACCTCTTCGTGATGGATTCGAAGCCCGTCGTGCTGATGCATCCGACATTGCCGCAGATGGTCGGCAAGCAGGTCGGCGACTTCAAGGACCCGGATGGCAAGCTGCTGTACGTGACGATCGTCGATGCGGCGAAGGCAACCGGCAACGGCTTCGCCGCCTATCGCGGACGCTTGCCGCACAGCGAAGAGGCCGTGCCGAAGATCAGCTATGTCGTGCATTTCGCGCCGTGGGACTGGAACATCACGAGCGGCGTGTTCGTGCGCGACATCGACACCGCCTACTACGCGAACCTCGTCGAGCGCTTCATTGTCGTGCTCGTGATCGGCGCGGTGATTTCGCTGGCAATGCTGCTCATCATCCGCAACGTGCGCGCCAGCCTCGGTGGCGAACCGCAGGATGCGGCGCGGCTCGCGTCGCGTATCGCGACGGGCGACCTCACGCATATCGTGTCCGTGCGCGCCGGCGATTCGTCGAGCATGATGGCCGCGATGAACGAAATGCAAAGCCGCTTGCAGCGCGCGATCGGCGAGATCCGGCAGTCGGCGGAATCGATTGCAACGGCGACGCAGCAGATCGCGGCGGGCAACGGCGATCTGTCGCAGCGCACCGAGCAGCAGGCGGCCTCGCTGCAGGAAACGGCAGCGAGCATGGAAGAGCTGACGGCGACCGTCAAGCAAAACGCCGACAACGCGCGCCAGGCGAGCGGACTCGCGAACAACGCATCGGAGATCGCGACGAAGGGCAACGAGGTCGTGAATCGCGTGATCAGGACGATGACGGAGATCAACGACAGCTCACGTCAGATTTCGGAAATCATCGGCGTGATCGAGGGCATCGCGTTCCAGACGAACATTCTCGCGCTGAACGCAGCCGTCGAAGCGGCTCGCGCGGGCGAACAGGGGCGCGGCTTCGCAGTCGTCGCGGGCGAGGTGCGCAGCCTCGCGCAACGTTCGGCGACGGCCGCGAAGGAGATCAAGCAACTGATCGGCGCATCCGTCGAGCGCGTCAACAACGGCTATACGCTCGTCGAGCAGGCAGGCACGACGATGGGCGACATCATGCAGGCCGTGCGCCGCGTGACGGACATCATGGGCGAAATCGCGGCGGCATCGGAAGAGCAGAGCAGCGGTATTTCGCAAGTCGGCCGCGCGGTCACGCAGATGGACGAAGTGACACAGCAGAACGCCGCGCTCGTCGAGCAGGCTGCCGCCGCAGCGTCGTCGTTGCAGGATCAGGCGGCGCGTCTGCGACAGGCGATCGGCATGTTCCGGGTGAACGGCGGCGAAGCGGCCGTTGCATCGAAGACGGTTGCATCGGCGGCGAAGAAGGCTGCGGATGCCATCGCGAAAGCGCCGCCCGCGCCGGCTGCTCCCGTGACGAAAGCCGCGCCGGACGCAGCGCCGAGCGTTGCAACGAAGCCAGTTGCGAAGCCCGCTGCAAAGTCCGCCGAGCGGCCGCGCCCGGCGAAGGTCCAGTCTTCCGACGACGACTGGACGACGTTCTGACCAGTTGCGCATCCGTCGATCGCAACCGCATCGTCGACTAAATGCAGGCGGCGGCGGTTGCGATCGACGATCGCGCTGCTGTGGTTCTTTGCGAACACGCCTTTGCGTGGCCTTGTCGCGCAGCGGACTTTCCGCGCGCGGCCGGGCGCTGCATGCGCATACCCATATGCGATCCCTGTATTTCACATCGCTGCACGCCTGTGAGACGATCTCACGCTCGACGGATCGTGGGCAACAACCGTTTGCCCGCCGTCGGGCACGAATCTGAAACAAGGCAGTCAAGAGAGAATCACATGCAGCGCAGAACACTCATCAAGGTTTTTTCCGCAGCGCTCGCTTCGGCGGCACTCGTCACCAGCTTCGGCGCGCGCGCCGACGACAAGGTCGTCAAGGTCGGCACGATTAGCGGTCCCGATGCGCAAATCTGGTCGGTTGTGCAGAAGGTCGCGAAGCGCGAAGGCCTGAACGTCAAGGTTGTCGAGTTCAACGATTACGTGCAGCCGAACGCCGCGCTCGACGCCGGCGATCTCGACGCGAACAGCTTCCAGCATCAGCCGTATCTCGACAGCCAGATCAAGCAGCGCGGTTACAAGATCGTCAACGTCGGCCTGACGTACATCTCGCCGCTCGGCATCTATTCGAAGAAGCTGAAGTCGGTGAAGGATCTGCCGCAGGGCGCGAAGGTCGCGGTGCCGAACGATCCGTCGAATGAAAACCGCGCGCTGCTGCTGTTGCAGTCGCAAGGCGTGATCAAGCTGAAGGCGGGCGCGGGCACGAACGGCAGCAACGCGACGCCGCTCGATGTCGCCGACAATCCGAAGAAGGTGAAGCTCGTCGAACTGGATGCCGCGCAACTGCCGCGCTCGCTCGCCGACGTCGACGCCGCCGCCATCAACACGAACTTCGCGCTGGCAGCGGGCCTGCAGCCGACGAAGGACGCGATCGCGCTCGAAGACGCGCATAGCCCGTACGCGAACCTGATCGCCGTGCGCACGAAGGACAAGGATCAGCCTTGGGTGAAGAAGCTGGTCGCCGCTTACCAGTCGGAAGACGTGCGCCAGTTCATCAAGACCGAGTTCAAGGGATCGGTCGTGCCGTCGTTCTGAGCGGCGTCAGTCGATCTGTCGATGTGCAAAGCGCCACGGGAAACCGTGGCGCTTTTTTTGTGCTCAGGGAAACGGCCGGCACGCGTGAGCTTACAGCGCGCGCTCCCATCGCTCGATCACGAGATCGCGCCCGAAGCGCCGCTCGGGGGTCGACGATGCGAGCGAGAAGCCCGTCTGAATGAAGAGGCGGCGCGCATCGTCGAGCGTGCTTTCGCTTTCGATGCATAGCGCGCGATAACCGGCGCGCTTCGCAAAGCGCGAAGACTCGTCGATCAGTTGCGTGCCGATGCCGAGCCGCCGCACGTCCGGCTCGACATACAGCATGCCCACCTGCGCCTGCGCGTCCGACGCAGCCGCGACCAGCGCCGATCCGACGATCAGGCCGTCCTGTTCGGCGACCCAGCAGTTTTCGCGCCGTGCGTCGTGGCGCTGCGCGAATTGCCCGATCTGCTGCGCGATCAGCGCCTCGAACGTGTGATCCCAGCCGTGGCTGGCCGCGAACAGCTGCGCCTGTCGCGAGATCAGCAAGCCGTAATCGCCCGCTCGCGGCGCGCGCAGCCTGACGATGCTGTGTCGCGGCCGCTCGTCGAGCAGCCGCTCGATCAGCTTCATCGCGCCGACCAGCTGATCTTGCGATTGCGGCGCGATCCGGGCCAGCACCGCGGAGACTTCATCGACGGCCGCGGCATCGAGCGGCCGCCAGGCGGCGAGGCCTTCGTCGGTGAGCGAGACGAGCGACTGGCGCGCGTCGACCTCCGATGGGCGGCGCGAAATCAGGTTGCGCCGCTCGAAGCCCGCGAGCAGACGGCTCAGATAGCCGCTATCGATGCCGAGGTTGCGCGCGAGCGCGGCGGCCGTCTGATGCCGGCCGCGTGAAAGCTCGTGCATCACGCGCACTTCCGTCAGCGAAAACGGGCTCTTCTGCAAATGCTCATGCAGCACGCCGATGTGCTGCGTGTAAAAGCGATTGAAATGGCGGACGGCTTCCGCCCGGACTGTAGCGGGATCGTTCACCGTGTCCGTTCCCCGTATTGGCCTGTCATTCGTTCACCAAGCTGTGTGTCTGTCGATCGGGTGATAACGCCCGAATTCCGAAGTTTGCACCAGATTGTTAATTAAGAGGTATGACATTTGCGGCTTAACGCACGCAAGTTGACAGACGATTGATTGAGACCAATCTAGCAACTGGTCTCAAATACGGGTATGCCCTACTGCCAGATCGGTGTCAGTGGAAATCCGCTTAATTGACGCATTGCCTTTCGCGACAAGGGTTTGATCGAGATAGACCAGCTAGATACCAGCTCGTTGACTGGTATTATTGTGGTTATATAATGGGCTCCAATTTCGTAGGCCACCTTCCTTACGATCCCGACCGAGCCCTATGGAAACCCGTTGGTCCGCCCTGACTCCCGACGTCCACAACGTCACCCCGATGTACCTGCAACTCGCCCGCAACCTGGCGACGGCGATCCATTGCGGCGTATGGTCGGCGGGAGAAGCGTTGCCGTCGGAGCGTACGTTGTCCGACGCGATCGGCGTATCGCGCATCACTGCGCGCAAGGCGATCGCGCTGCTGGTAGAGCAGGGGCTGATCCGGCGGGCGCGCGGCGCGGGCAGCTTCATCACGCCGCGCGTCGAAGATCCGCTGTCGCGCCTCACGGGTTTCACGAAGAAGATGGAGCAGCGCGGCTTCCGGCCGGACTCCGTTTGGCTCGAACGCGACATCCGCACGGCGACTCGCGAGGAGATCGTGCATCTGGGCCTGTCGCCGGGCGCCTCCGTCGCGAGCCTGCGGCGTCTGCGGCGCGCCGACGGCATCGTGATGGCCGTCGAGCATTCGTCGCTGCCCGTTTCGATCGTGCCCGACCCTCAGGCGATCGGCGGTTCGCTCTACAGCTATCTCGAACAACACGGCGCGCCCGTCGTGCGCGCGCTGCAGCACTTTCGCGCCGTCAACGCGTCGAGCGAAATCGCGTCGCTGATGGATATCGATCCGGGCTGCGCGCTTCTACTGATCACGCGCGTCGGCTACAGCGCCGACCAGCGCGCAATCGAACTCACGGACACCTATTGCCTGGACGACTACTACGACTTCGTCGCCGAACTGCGGCTGTGACCTGCGCATGCACGGCGACGGTAGCGCGAATGAAAGCGGGCCCGATGCACGACACGCAAAAGACGCAAGACGCACGAAACCCACGCGGTACGAATCAGTCACGCACTGGATAACGCAACATCAGAGAGACTCATGCTGACCGGAAACATACTCACTCCCGAAGGCTGGATCCACGGCACGATCGAATTCGAAAACGGCCGCATCACCGCGATCAAGGGCGACGCCGTCGATCCGTCGACGAACGACGCGCCGTACATCCTGCCCGGCTTCATCGATCTGCACGTGCATGGCGGCGGCGGCGCCGACGTGATGGAAGCGGGCAACGCGATCGAGGCGATCACCCGCACGCACGCGCGCTGCGGCACGACGAGCCTGCTTGCGACGACGATGACCGCGCCGCGCGACGAACTGATGAGCGTCGTGGCCGGCCTCAGCGATGTCGCGCGCAATCGCGTGCCGGGCGGCTCGCGCGTGCTCGGCGTGCATCTCGAAGGCCCGTACATCAATCCCGGCAAGCTCGGCGCGCAGCCTGACGCGGCCGTGTCGGCGGTGCTCGACGAAGTGCTGAAATATCTGTCGATCGCGCCGATTCGCGTCGTCACGATCGCGCCGGAAATCTCCGGCCACATGGACATCATCTCGGAGATCGCCGCGCGCGGCGTGCGCGTGCAGCTCGGCCACTCGCTCGGCACCTACGACGACGCCGTCGCCGCGATGAAGCACGGCGCGCGCAGCTTCACGCACCTGTTCAACGCGATGTCGCCGCTGCATCACCGCAATCCGGGCATGGTCGGCGCGGCGCTGGCGCATGCGGAGTACGCGGAAATCATCCCCGATCTGCTGCACGTCCATCCGGGCGCGATCCGCGCCGCCATGCGCGCGATTCCGCGTCTCTACGTCGTGACGGACAGCACGTCGGCGACGGGCATGCCAGACGGCGAATACCGCCTCGGCAGCCAGCACGTCACGAAGTGCCTCGGCGGCGTGCGTCTTGCCGACGGCACGCTCGCAGGCAGCACGCTGACGATGGATCAGGCGCTGCGCAACCTCGTATCGCTCGGCCTGCCGATGGCCGACGTTTCAAACCGTATGTCGCGTTACGCCGCCGACTACCTCGGCCTCGAAGACCGCGGCCGTCTCACGCGTGGCGCGTGGGCCGATGTCGTCGTGTTCGACCGTGAACTGGCGCTGACGGCGACCTACGTCGAAGGAGAATCGATTGTCGAATATGCTTAAGGAAGCGCTGGCGTCCGCCGACGTGGTCGCCGCGCAACTCAACGATACGTCGCGCGTCGAAGCGCTGGCTGCGCGGCTCGCGGAAGAGCCGCGCCATGTCGCGCTGACGGTCGCGCGCGGCAGCTCGGATCACGCAGCGAGTTACTTCGCATCGCTGACGATGAGCCGCATCGGTCTGCCCGTCGCGTCGCTGCCGATGTCGGTTGCGACGCTCCAGCAGGCGCCGCTGAAAGTGCGCGGCCAGCTTGCGCTCGGCTTTTCGCAATCGGGCAAGAGTCCGGATCTCGTCGGCACGATGCAGGCGCTGCGCGAATCGGGCGCGCTGACCGTCGCTGCCGTCAACGTGCCCGGCTCGCCGCTCGAAGTAGCATGCGAGTTCTATCTGCCCCTCGTCGCCGGTCCCGAACTGAGCGTCGCGGCCACGAAGAGCTATATCGCGATGCTGTCCATCTCTGCGCAACTCGTCGCGCACTGGCAAAAGGACGAAGCGCTGCTCGGCGCGCTGAAGTCGCTGCCCGATGCGCTCGCGCGCGCGGGCGCGCTCGACTGGTCGAAGGCTGTCGACGAACTGCGCGATGTCGAACGCATGATCGTGATCGGCCGGGGCCTCGGTCTCGCGATTGCGCAGGAAGCGGCGCTGAAGCTGAAGGAAACATCGGGCATTCAGGCCGAGGCGTTTTCGAGCGCCGAAGTGCGTCACGGTCCGATGGAACTGATCGACCGCGACTATCCGTTGCTCGTGTTCGCACCGCGCGGACCGGAACAGGCGGGCCTGCTGCAGCTCGCACGCGACATGCAGGCGCGCGGCGCGCGCGTGCTGCTCGCCGCACCCGGCGAGGTGCCCGAAGCCGCGTTGCCACTCGTATCGACGGAGCACGCCGCGCTCGATCCGATTGCCGCAATCCTTTCTTTCTACGTGATGGCTGCCGGCCTTGCCGCCGCTCGCGGACGCAATCCCGATGCGCCGCGCCATCTGATGAAAGTCACCGAAACTCACTGATCGAGAGATGCAGATGCGACGTGTCGAGGAGTCCGTTTTGAAGAGCCATTCCGAAGGCCAAATTGTTCTGCTCGCGCCGATGACGGGGCCCGTCGTTCCGCTCGCGAGCGTGCCCGATCCTGTGTTTTCAGGCGGCATGTTCGGCGATGGAATCGGCATTGATCCACTGGAAGGCAAGCTCGTCGCGCCGTGCGACGGTGTCGTGATGCATCTGGCGCGTACGGGCCATGCCGTCACGATCACGACGGAGGAAGGCGCCGAAGTGCTGCTGCATATCGGCATCGACACCGTCGAGCTGAACGGCAAGGGTTTCGCGCCGATGGTCGAACAGGGCGCGAAGGTGCGCAAGGGCGACGTGCTGATCGAGTTCGACCAGGATACGGTCGCGCGTAACGCGCCGAGCCTCGTGTCGGTGATTGCGATTGCCAATTCGGATGCGTTCGAAATAGTCGAGCGCGCCGAAGGCGGCACGCTGAAGGCAGGCGAATCGCCGCTGCTGACGCTGCGTGCGCGAGACGGCCATGCGGTCGCGGCGTCGCGCGAGGCGTCGAGCGTCACCGAGGAAGCGCGGCAATCGATCGTGCTGACGCATGCGGGCGGTCTGCATGCGCGTCCGGCGGCGCGTGCGCGCGAAGCGGCGCGCGGTCTCGATGCGCGCGTCGAAGTACGCTTCGAAGGCAAGAAGGCGGCGATCGAAAGCGTCGTCGGTTTGCTGGGGCTGGGCGCGGGGCAGGGCGCGACGGTCGAAATCGTCGGCATTGGAGCGCAGGCTGCGGCCGCTGTCGAAGCAGTCGCGCGCGAACTGACGCGCGAGGCGCACGGCGAAGCGGAAGAAAAGCCGGCGCGCGAGATATCGCCCGTGCCCGTCGCGGCCGCGCCCGCGCCTGTTGCGGGCGGCGCGCCGCTCGTGCCGAACACGCTCGCGGGCGTGTGCGCGGCGCCCGGCATCGCCGTGGGCAAGCTGGTGCGCTGGAACGACGCCGACATCGATCCGCCGGAGACGACGGGCAACACGCCCGCTTCCGAGAGCCGTCAGCTCGACAAGGCGCTCGCCGCCGTCGATGCCGAACTGAACACGACCGTGCGCGATGCTTCGCAACGCGGCGCGCATGGCGAAGCGGGCATTTTCGCCGTGCATCGCGTGCTGCTCGAAGACCCGACGCTGATCGACGCGGCGCGCGATCTGATCAGTCTCGGCAAGAGCGCGGGCTTCGCGTGGCGCGAAACGATCCGCGCACAGATCGACGTGCTGTCGAAGGTCGACGATGCGCTGCTCGCCGAGCGTGCAGCCGACTTGCGCGACATCGAAAAGCGCGTGCTGCGCGCGCTCGGCTACTCGAACGCGGCCGCGCGCTCGCTGCCCGATGAGGCCGTGTTGAGCGCGGACGAATTCACGCCGTCGGACCTGTCGTCGCTGGATCGCACGCGCGTTACGGCGCTCGTGATGGCGCGCGGCGGCGCGACGTCGCACGCGGCGATCATCGCGCGTCAGGCGGGCATTCCTGCCGTCGTCGCGCTGGGCGACGCGCTGCATTCGATCGCCGACGGCACGCAGGTCGTGGTCGACGCGACGGCGGGCCGTCTCGAGTACGCGCCGAGCGCGCTCGATATCGAACGCGCGCGCAATGAACGCCAGCGCCTTGCCGGCGTGCGCGAAGCGAATCGCCGCACGTCGCAGCAAGCAGCCGCGACGAGCGACGGTCGCGCGATCGAAGTGGCTGCCAACATCGCGACGCTCGACGATGCGACGGCCGCTGTCGAAAACGGCGCGGACGCCGTCGGCTTGCTGCGCACGGAACTGCTGTTCATCCATCGCCAGGCGGCGCCGACCGTCGACGAGCATCGTCAGAGCTACCAGTCGATCGTCGACGCGCTGCAAGGCCGCACGGCCATCATCCGCACGCTCGACGTCGGCGCGGACAAGGAAGTCGACTATCTGACGCTGCCGCCCGAACCGAACCCGGCGCTCGGCCTGCGCGGCATCCGTCTCGCGCAGGTGCGCCCCGATCTGCTCGAAGACCAGCTGCGCGGCCTGCTCGCTGTTCAGCCGGCGGGCAAGGTGCGGATCATGTTTCCGATGGTGACGGACGTGGGTGAGCTCGTGCGTCTGCGCAAGCGGATCGACGAGCTCGCCGCCGAAACCGGCCGTACCGACAAGATCGAAGTCGGCGTGATGATCGAAGTGCCGTCGGCGGCATTGCTCGCCGACCAGCTGTCGAAGCACGCGGATTTCCTGTCGATCGGCACGAACGATCTCACGCAATACACGCTCGCGATGGACCGCTGTCAGGCCGATCTCGCCGCGCAGGCGGACGGGTTGCATCCGGCCGTGCTGCGGCTCGTTTCGGCGGCCGTGCAGGGCGCGGAGAAGCATGGCAAGTGGGTCGGCGTGTGCGGCGCGCTTGCCGGCGATCCGCTCGCGGTGCCGCTGCTCGTCGGCCTCGGCGTGACCGAGCTGTCGGTCGATCCCGTGTCCGTGCCGGGCATCAAGGCACGTGTGCGCAAACTCGATTATCAGCTGTGCCGTCAGCGCGCCCAGGACGCTCTGGCGCTCGAATCGGCACAAGCGGTAAGAGCCATGAGCCGCGAACTCTGGCCGCAAGACTGATCGCGCACATGCGCAATCCGTCCTGGGACAGAACCCGTCGGCTCGACATTTCAACCTGCATGTAAAGCAACGACTCACATACGAGACAAAGGAGTGGAGGTATCAATGGATGGGAATCCGTTTCTGAAGATTCAGCGCCTTGGCCGCGCACTGATGCTGCCGATTGCGGTACTGCCCGTGGCCGGCCTGCTGCTGCGCCTCGGTCAGCCCGATGTGTTCAACATCAAGATGATCGCCGATGCCGGCGGCGCGATCTTCGACAACCTGCCGCTCCTGTTCGCGATCGGCGTCGCTGTCGGCTTCGCGAAGGACAATAACGGCGTTGCGGCGCTGGCGGGCGCGATCGGCTATCTGATCGAAGTCGCCGTGATGAAGGACATCAACGACAAGCTCAATATGGGCGTGCTGTCGGGGATCATCGCCGGCATCGTCGCGGGGATGCTGTACAACCGGTACAAGGACATCAAGCTGCCGGACTACCTCGCATTCTTCGGCGGCAAGCGCTTCGTGCCGATCGTCACCGGGGTCGCGTGTCTGGTGCTGGGCATCGTGTTCGGATACGCGTGGGCGCCCGTGCAGGGCGCAATCGACACCGCCGGCCACTGGCTGACGACGGCAGGTGCGATCGGCGCATTCGTGTTCGGTCTGCTGAACCGGCTGCTGCTCGTCACCGGCCTGCATCACATCCTGAACTCGCTCGCATGGTTCGTGTTCGGCACCTTCACGCCGCCGGGCGGCGCGGCCGTGACGGGCGACCTGCATCGCTTCTTCGCGGGCGACCCGACGGCGGGCACCTTCATGACGGGCTTCTTCCCGATCATGATGTTCGGTCTGCCAGCCGCGTGTCTCGCGATGTTCCACGAAGCGCCGAAGGAGCGCCGCGCGGTGGTCGGCGGCCTGCTGTTCTCGATGGCGCTCACGTCGTTCCTGACGGGCGTGACCGAGCCGATCGAGTTCAGCTTCATGTTCCTCGCTCCCGTGCTCTATGCGATCCACGCGGTGCTGACGGGCCTGTCGCTCGCGATCTGCTCGGCGCTCGGCATCAAGCTCGGGTTCACGTTCTCGGCGGGCGCGATCGACTACGTGCTGAACTACGGCCTGTCGACGAAGGGCTGGGAAGCGATTTTCATCGGCCTTGCCTATGCCGTCGTCTATTACGGTCTGTTCCGCTTCTTCATCCGCAAGTTCAACATGGCGACGCCGGGTCGCGAGCCGGATACGGCTGACGCCGCCACCGAATCGTACGCGTCGGCCGGTTACGTGGCGCCCGTCGAAGGCGCAGCGGCAACGTCGACGACGCGCGCGCAGCGCTATATCGCCGCGCTGGGCGGCGTAGCGAATCTGTCGGTGGTCGATGCGTGCACGACGCGACTGCGTCTGTCGGTCGTCGATTCGGACAAGGTGTCGGAGAACGAACTGAAGTCGATCGGCGCGCGCGGCGTGCTGAAGCGCGGCGCGGGCGCGGTGCAGGTCATCATCGGGCCGGAAGCGGACATCATCGCCGATGAAATCCGCGCGACGATCGCGAGCGGCGATGCGACGGCGGCTGTCGTTTTGGCTGCTTCGTCGTCGGCATCTATGGGCAATGCGGCTACGGCTGCGACGACTGCCGATGCTCCCTCCGCAACGGGCAACGGTCCGCTCGATCCGGACCCGCTGCGCTGGCTCGCCGTGTTCGGCGGCGCGGCGAATATCGTCTCGCTCGAAGCGGTGGCGGCGACGCGCCTGCGCATCGTCGTGCGCGATCCGTCGGCTGTCGATCGCCAGCGCCTCGATACGCTGAACGTCGCGTGGGTGTCGACGGATACGTTCCATATCGTCGTCGGCGAATCGGCGCAGCGTTACGCGCAGCAACTGTCGATGCGTTTGACGGCGACGGCTTGAAGCTCTTGGCTGCCTGAGCGTCTTGCGATAAAAAATCGGCGCCCCTCGGGGCGCCGATTTGCGTTTACCGCACACCGCGCCTGTCGAATCAACGCTCGTTCACGTCGTCGTCGACGACATGGTTCGCTTCGAGCCACATCACGTTGATGATGCCGAACGCGAGCGCGAGGCCAATTCCGAGAATCCAGCTGAAGTACCACATGGTCCCGTCCTCTTCGTGTGTCGTGCGTCAGTACATCGAGTGATGATTCTGTTCGATCGCTTCGGCCGTCACTTTGCCGCGCATCACGCGATACACCCAGCTCGTGTAGATGAGCACGACGGGCAGAAACACGATGACGGCGATGAGCATGATCTGCAGCGTCATCTGGCTCGACGTCGAATCCCAGACAGTAAGGCTGCTGCGGCCATCCAGCGACGACGGCATGATGAACGGAAACATCGAGAAGCCCGCCGTCAGGATCACGCCGATCACCATCAGCGACGTGGACAGAAACGCCGTGCGCTCGAAGCGCGAGTTTGCGAGCACCAGCGCGAGCACGCCGCCGACGATTCCGGCCAAAGGCGCCGCGATCATCCACGGGTACAGCGAGTAGTTCGTGAGCCACAGGCCCGGCGCGCCGAGCACATTCTTCAGCAGCGGATTCGCGACGGTATCGGGCGGAGCGGGCTCGCTGATCTGATAGCCGCCGATCAGCGTCGCGACCAGCACGCCCGCGATCAGAAACAGCGCGACGGCGACGAGCGACGCGATGCGCAACGCGGCGGACGCGCGCCGCGCGACGATGCCATCCGCTTTCATCTTCACGAACGCCGCGCCGTGTGCCGCGAGCATCGACACGCTCAACAGTCCGCTCAGCAGCGCGAACGGGTTGAGCAGCGCGAAGAAGCTGCCGTGATAGGTGACGCGCAGGTCCTGATCGAAGGCAAATGGCACGCCTTGCAGCAGATTGCCGAACGCGACGCCGAACACCAGCGCGGGCACGAAGCCGCCGGTGAACAGCGCCCAGTCCCACGCGCTGCGCCAGCGCGGATCGTCACGCTTGCCCCGGTAGTCGAAGCCCACGGGTCGGAAGAACAGCGAGAACAGCACGAGCAGCATCGCGAAGTAGAAGCCCGAGAACGACGCCGCATAGACGAGCGGCCACGCGGCGAACATCGCGCCGCCTGCCGTGATGAGCCACACCTGGTTGCCTTCCCACGTCGCGCCGACCGTATTCACGACGATGCGCCGCTCCGCGTCCGTCTTGCCGATGAACGGCAGCAGCATGCCGGCGCCCATGTCGAAGCCGTCGGTGAGCGCGAAGCCGGTCAGCAGTGTGCCGATGAGCGCCCACCAGATCAGTTTGAGGGTTGCGTAATCCATAGCGTGGTGTCCCGTGATGCAAGCGTGTCGATGTCGCTCATGCAGCCGTGTTCGCGCCGACCGTTGTCGTTTCGGTCCGCTCGTGGTGATAGCGGCCCGTGTGCAGCGACGACGGACCGAGCCGCGCATACTTGAACATCAGCGTGATCTCGATGATAAAGAGCGCGGTATAGAACACGACGAAACCGGCGAGGCTCAGATACAGATCGCTCGCGGTCAGACTCGACGCGGACAGCGACGTCGGCAGAATGCCCGCGATGGTCCACGGCTGGCGTCCCAGTTCGGCGACGACCCAGCCGAATTCCGCCGCCAGCCACGGCAGAGGAATCGCCCACACAGCCCAGCGCAGGAACCAGCGTCGGTTGTCGCGCAACAGCGTGCGCTGCGCACAGAAGAAGAACGCGAGCACGAATGTCGCGAGGAACAGCAGGCCGAGGCCGACCATCAACCTGAACGACCAGAACACGGGCAGAACGGGCGGGACTGTTTTCTTCGCGGCCTGCCTGATCTGATCGGCGGTCGCGTCGGTGACGTTCCGCGTGAACTGCCTGAGCATCAGGCCGTAGCCGAGGTCCTGCTTGTTCGCGTCGAACGAGGCGCGCGTTTCGTCGCTCGTGTCGCCCTGCTTGATCTTTTGCAGCGCGCCGTACGCGATCATCCCGTTCCTGATGTGCGCCTCGTTGCGCGCCATCAGCTCCTTGAGCCCGACGACGGGTTCGTCGAGCGAACGCGTCGCGATGATGCCAAGCGCGTAGGGCACACGCAGCGCATAGTCGGTGCGCTCTTCCTGCTGATTCGGGATGCCGAAAATCGTGAACGGCGCGGGCGGCGGCGCGGTTTCCCATTCCGATTCGATCGCGGCGAGTTTCATCTGCTGGACTTCGCCTGTCGTGTAGCCCGATTCGTCGCCGAGCACGATCACGCACAGCGTCGATGCGAGGCCGAAGCCCGCCGCGATCGCGAACGAGCGCAGCGCGAACTCGGTGTCGCGGCGCTTGAGCAGATACCACGACGACAAGCCGAGCACGAACATCGACGCCGTCACATAGCCCGCCGATACCGTGTGCACGAACTTCACCTGCGCGACCGGGTTGAAGATCACGGCGAAGAGGCTCGACAGCTCCATGCGCATCGTCTCGTAGTTGAACTCGGCGCCGACGGGATTGTTCATCCAGCCGTTCGCGATGAGAATCCACAGCGCGGACAGATTCGAGCCGAGCGCCACGAGAAACGTGACCATCAGATGCTGGACGCGAGACATCCGGTTCCAGCCGAAGAAGAACAGGCCGACGAAGGTCGATTCGAGAAAGAACGCCATCAGCCCTTCGACGGCGAGCGGCACGCCGAAGATGTCGCCGACGTAGTGCGAGTAGTACGACCAGTTGGTGCCGAACTGGAACTCGAGCGTGAGCCCCGTCGTGACGCCCATCGCGAAGTTGATGCCGAACAGCTTGCCCCAGAACTGCGTCATGTCCTTGTAGACCGGCTTGTCCGTCATCACGTAGACGCTCTCCATGATGACGAGCAGCCACGACAGTCCGAGCGTCAACGGTACGAAGAGAAAGTGATACAGGGCCGTAACGGCGAACTGCAGACGCGAAAGGTCGACGACATCGCTAGCGGGCATGGTTGTCACCTTGGGACGGAGGCGAGGCGGGCACGGAGAGCAGTGCCTGGGCGACCTGTGCGGGCGGCAGAGACATGTGCTGCGCCTGCGGATGATCGAAGAACGCAAGCTTGAGCGCGAGCAGAAGCGCGAATTTGACGGCGAGGACGATCGCGATGTCACGTGCGAAGGTCGGGCCGCGGGCCCACGCGACGATGCGGCTGCTGAGCGCGCGGCGTAAAGGATTCCTATGATTGAGCGTTATGGCCATGATCGATTGGCAACGACATCGCGCCGGATGCTCCGGCAGGACCCAGCGCCCCACACGGCCGCACTGGCGCACGCATAACGATTGTAGGAATAGTCTGTCGGCTGGGGGCGCGTCATCGCGTCGCGAGCCCGGCAGTGCTTCACCACTAATAGGCCACGTTCCGCATCAGGTCAAGGCGAGCGCTCGCACGTGACCTGCGGCGACGCAGCTTTCGACGATGCAAAGAAAAAGCCCCACCTTCTTTCGAAAGGCAGGGCTCAGTGCAGGTTCGATGCGGCTTTCAGCCGCCCGATGCTTCTCTGACTGTTTCTCTGACGTTACGCGTACTCGGCCAGTGCGGCGCGCATCTTCTTCATCGCGCTTGCTTCGATCTGACGGATGCGCTCAGCCGACACGCCGAATTCATCGGCGAGTTCGTGCAGCGTCGAGCCACCCGAGCCGTCGTCTTCGACCTGAAGCCAGCGCGCCTCGATGATGCGGCGGCTGCGCGGATCGAGCGACTCCAGCGCGCTCGCGATACCGTCGCTTTGCAGCCGGTCGCGCTGGCGCGCAGCCAGCACGGCCGTCGGCTCGCTATGTGAATCGGCCAGGTAGGCGATCGGGGCGAATGCTTCTTCGCCGTCTTCGATCTGTCCTTCGAGTGCGACATCGCCACCCGACAGGCGCGTTTCCATCTCGGCCACTTCCTCGCGCTTCACGTTCAGCTCTTTCGCGAGACCGTCGATCTCGTCCGGCGTGAACGATTGCAACCCTTGCTTGTGGCTGCGCAGGTTGAAGAACAGCTTGCGTTGCGCCTTGGTCGTCGCCACTTTCACCGTGCGCCAGTTGCGCAGGATGTATTCGTGAATCTCAGCCTTGATCCAGTGCATCGCATACGACACTAGGCGCACGTTCTGCTCCGGGTCGAAGCGCTTCACCGCCTTCATCAGGCCGATGTTGCCTTCCTGGATCAGGTCGGAGTGCGGCAGACCATACCCGAGATAGTTGCGCGCAATCGACACGACCAGCCGCAAGTGCGACAGGACGAGCCGGCGTGCAGCGTCGAGATTGTTGTCCTCGCGGTATTCGGTGGCGAACTGGCGCTCTTCTGCCGGCGTCAGCATCGGAATCCGGTTCACGGCCTGGATGTAGGCGTCGATATTGCCCAAGTGACCGGGCAGAAGGGAAGCATGCGAGAGCGTCAGTGCACCTGCCGAACCGGCCTTGGCCGACGACGGGCTCAGAGTACTCGGAAGGGTCAATGTGTTGCTCACGTAGCAAACTCCTTTATTCAGACAAAAGTCCGGCAAAGCCAGACCACGATGGATGTTAGCACTCTCGTATGTCGAGTGCTAATACTTAGAAGCCATAGGGGCATCCAAGTTCCCAAATATCTATCGAAATTCACATCTCAATAGTATTGTACCTCGTCTGCTAGTTCTCTACCGAACGCGTAGCATCCATCGCCTGAGCAAGAATTCGCAATCATCGGTAAGATTTTTTCAGAAACGGAACCAATTATTTGTGGCTTTTTAGTTGTTTTTAAAGGGTCCGATAATTGCCTCTGTCTCTAAAATGTCGCTGCACGATTTCTCGCCGCTCAACCCTGAAAATTCAGTGGACACACGATGGAAGAAAACAACAAGGCTTGGTGTGGTCTGGCACTTAAGTGCGCCGCGGCGGCGGCGTTTTGGGGCGTGTGCGGTTCGGCTTGGGCTGACCAGTTCGGCGTGCAGATTACGGGCGGCCTCGGCGATCATCACGTGCGCAAGCTCGATCTGGGCTTCGTCTGGGACCCGAATCTGACCTGGTGGGAAATCGGCGGCTGGCACTTCGCGCTCATCGGCGAAGCGCACGCCGCGTGGTGGCACACTGACGAAGGCGATGTCCACAACAACATCGGCGAATTCGGCGTCACGCCTGTCGTGCGGTTCATCAAGGGCACGGGAGCGTTCCGGCCGTTCGTCGAGGCGGGCCTGGGCGTGCGCGTGCTCACCAGTCCGCGAATCTCTTCGACCTTCAGCTTGGGCTCTGCGTTCCAGTTCGCCGACATGGTGGGCGCGGGCGCTCAATTTGGCTCGCATCAGCAGTATGAGCTCGGCTACCGTTTCCAGCATGTCTCGAACGGCGGTATCAAAGAGCCGAATCCTGGTATAAATTTCCACCAGGTTTACGTGCAGTACAACTTCTGACGACGGCCGCCGTTGCAGGCGCTGTCGTCCTGGGGGCGAATGCAATGGCGGCAAAAGTGATCGAGGCGATTCGCGGGCTGGAGCGCGATCGCTTTCGCGCGATGGTCGAAGGCAATGGGCAGCAGCTCGACGCGCTGCTCTCCGACAACGTCATTTACGTCCACACGAACGGCAAGCGCGAGTCGAAGCAGCAGTTCATCGATGCCATCACGGCCGGGCGCCGCCGCTATCGGCAGATCGAGATCCAGTCGCAGGACGTGCTGCCCGTCGGCCGCGAGACGTGCGTGGTCACGGGACGCGCGCTGATCGAGATGGAAGCCAACAGCGGCGCGCTGCTCTTTCCGATCGCTTACACCGCGATTCAGGCGCAGGAGGACGGAAAGTGGCGGCTGATTGCCTGGCAAGCGACGCGTTGCGCAATCGAGTGACGCGGATCGCGCGATCACTCTGTTCCTGACGGCGCCACCTCGTGGGTGGGCCGTGCGCGCCGCGGTGATCCAAACCGTCGGCGCTGGCATTTGTGGGTTGCTGCCCGTGTGTCCGTGGCGATGCGTCCAAGGCAGTCCGGTTGCTACGCCGCAACCCGTCGATCCACCGGCGGCCAGCCCGCGCGATTGATGCCGCTGACTACGGCATCGACTACTGCCACCATTTCGTCTTCCGCGACGCCTACGCCGTGCCGCGTCGGCTGCTCGCCGACACGGCAGCCGACGAACACGGCCGTGCGCCCGTCCGTCGTGCGCACGGCCTCGAACGACGTGATTTCGACGGGCTGCTTTGCGGCCGCCGACATTTGCTGCGCGACAGCCTTCGCATACGCCTCGTGACCGTCGACGCGGGCGGCCGTCGTCGCGGGCACGCCGATCTCGCGCTTGTTCCATCTAACCGTCGATCCGTTCACGCGCTGCGCCGGTCCTTCCGTCTCGAAGTATTCTCGCGCGAAGAGCGCGCAGATCGCGTCGCCCGTCACTTCTTCGCCCGACTGGTCGGCGACCGTTTGCACCGCGTGGCTGAATTCGATCTGCACGCGGCGTGGCGGCGCGAAGCCCATGCCGCGCTCGAGCAGATACGTCGCGCCGCCCTTGCCGGACTGACTGTTCACGCGAATCACGGCGTCGTAGCTGCGGCCGACGTCGGCGGGATCGACGGGCAGATATGGCACTTCCCAGGCGGCGCCCGCTTTCAGCTGCGCGAAGCCCTTGCGGATCGCGTCCTGATGCGAGCCCGAAAACGCCGTGTAGACGAGATCGCCTGCATACGGATGCCGCGGATGCACGGGAATCTGGTTGCAGCGCTCGACGACGCGCCGCACCCCGTCGATATCCGAGAAGTCGAGCCCCGGATCGACGCCTTGCGTGTACAGATTCATCGCAAGCGTCACGATGTCGACATTGCCGGTGCGCTCGCCGTTGCCGAACAGGCATCCTTCGACGCGATCCGCGCCCGCCATCAGCGCGAGCTCGGCCGCCGCGACGGCGGTGCCGCGGTCGTTATGCGGGTGCACCGACAACACGATGCTGTCCCGGTAGCCGAGATTGCGGTCCATCCATTCGATCTGATCGGCGAACACGTTCGGCGTCGCGGCTTCGACGGTGGCGGGGAGATTCACGATCATCTTGTGATCGCGCGTCGGGCGCCACGTCTGCGCGACGGCGTCGCAGACTTCGCGCGCGAACGGCAGCTCGCTCATGCTGAACGTCTCCGGCGAGTACTGATAGGTCCAGTGCGTCTGCGGACGCGCATCCGCGTGCTCGCGAATGATTCGCGTGCCTTCGACGGCCAGCGCCTTGACCTCTTCCTTCGACTGGTCGAACACGATCTTGCGGAACGACGGGCAGATCGCGTTGTACAGATGGACGATCGCGCGCGGTACGCCTTCGAGCGCCTCGAACGTACGCGCGATCAGCTCTTCGCGCGACTGCACGAGCACTTCGATCGTCACGTCGTCGGGAATGCGCTTCTCGTCGATCAGCTTGCGGACGAAGTCGAAGTCGGTTTGCGACGCCGACGGAAAGCCCACCTCGATCTCCTTGAAGCCGATCTGGACGAGCATCTCGAAGAACTCGGTCTTCTGCTCGATGCTCATCGGCTCGATCAGCGACTGGTTGCCGTCGCGCAGATCGGTGCTCATCCAGATGGGCGCGCGCTCGATCGTGCGGCTGGGCCATTTGCGTCCGGTCAGACGGACGGTGGGGAAGGGACGGTATTTCTCGGGAGGGTTGCGCAACATGGTGAGCCTCGTTCGTTTCGTTTAGTCGTGTGCTGGGTGATGTGGCGTCGAGCGGCTGGCGGGCTGCCACGGATGCACGTCCCGCAAGCCGGGCGCTAGCGGGAGCAACGAACGGGCGCGGACGAAGAACATCATCGGGACGACGACGAAGGCAACGATCGGTACTGAAGCCCATACAACGTGCATTTGACCCTCGCGATTCGTCCGAACGGTAAACGGACGAATACAGACGACTACAGGTTTTGAAGGAACTACGGACTGGGGTGAAACAGGAACTGCTGGAACTGCTTGGGAGGACCGCGCGAGCCACTGTGGCGACTGCGTGCGGCGCTACGCCTGGCTTACGCTAGACGTAGCGATAGGGGCCGCGCTAGGCGGCCGAGGGTAATTCGGAGGGTGTTCAGGTAAGAACGCATTTGCAGAAGATAAGCGAGGCCGTGCGAGGCTGTCAACACGCCGTGGTCACGCGGTGCTCTTCTGACGGCGCACGCTGCGGCCATTCGCTGCGGTTCACAAGGTGTGTGAGACCGCTCTCTGCCTTCATCAGGCGGCCTTTCTGGCGATGTCGACGATCAGTTCGATCTGGCGCGTGATCGCGGCCGGAACAGGCGCTTCGCCACGCAGAACGGATTCGATCCAGGCCGCCGTCGTGCGGGCGTCGCGGCCTTCGGGCAGTTCGACTTCAGGCGCATCCGGCGACGAGCGCTCGGCAGCAACGCGCGTCTCGCAGATGCCGTCGTGCAGCCAGTCGATCTGCACCTGGCGGCGCGTATCGGCGACCGCTTCGCCTTCCGTACCGCGCGCGAGCAATGCGCCGCCAACGGCCGCGTCGGGATGCGCGACGAACAGTTGCGTCAGGCTTTCTCGATACGGTGGGTGCGTATAGTTCACGAGCCGCAGACCTGCGGGCGCGAACGGCTGAAGAATCTTGACGAGCGTATGCGTCGAGTTGCGCACTCCCATCCGCCGACGCAGCGACAGCAGCCGCGCGAGCTTCGGCGCGAGCGTTTCGATGGGCGCGAACGCGATGCGCCGGTTCGCAAGGCACGCTTCGATATCGGCGTGCGTTTGTGCCGGCGCGACGTTCAGAAGGGCGAAGATTTCCGCGCTCGTCACACGCCCCGGGTCTTCCGTGACACCGTGAACGAGCACGGGCACGCCCTCGCGCGCGAGCAGCAGCGCGAGCAGCGGCACCAGGTTCGGCTGCTTGCGCGCGCCGTTGTAGCTCGGAATCGACACCGCCTGGTACGCGTCGTGCGTCACGTTGACGGGCGCGAATGACGCATGCGCAGCCGCAAGCATCGCGGCCAGTTCGTCGGCGGATTCCCCTTTCACGCGATACGCGAGCAGGATCGCGCCCAGTTCCAGGTCGGACACGCGGCCGTCGAGCATCGCGGCGTAGAGCGCATGCGTGTCGTCAGGCGTGAGCGCGCGCGCGCCATTGGGGCCGCGCCCGATTTCCTTGATGAAGCGGGCGCAGGGGAAAGGAGCGGCAGTATCGGTGAAATCGGTCATCGGGCAAATCGGTTCGTGGGAACAGCGGATAACGTGGTCTCGCATTGGCTCCGCGAGTGCGCCGGACGCGGACCACGTGGGATCGTCGGCCGTTTGGTCCGGGTTCTGTTCAGTATCGCATGCTGCGCGTGCCTGCAGAATTCGAGAAAATTGCCGGCCTGCATCGAACGGTAAAGCATGGCTGCGAGGCTCGCCACCTGGCCATTCGGCCAGGCCGCGCGCGTGACGGCGTCGCGTTACACTCGGTGCTTCGCTGCGTCGAGCGGCTCAATCAATCGAAGACGGAGAACGGAATGGGTTACGTGTTTGCGCCAGCGCCGGTGACGGCAGTGCCAGTCGTCGGATCGGACGATCAATTCGCGGTGCGCCGCATTTACTGTGTCGGCCGTAACTACGAGGCGCACGCACGGGAAATGGGCCACGATCCCGATCGCGAGCCGCCGTTCTTCTTCGCGAAGCCCGCTGACGCCGTGCTGTACGTAGCGCCTGGCGCGACTGGCGAATTCGCCTATCCGGCGCAGTCGAAGAACGTGCACTACGAGATGGAACTCGTCGCGGCAGTCGGCAAGGCCGGCAAGAACATCTCCGCCGACAACGCGCTCGAGCACGTCTATGGTTACGCGCTCGGCCTCGACATGACGCGTCGCGACCTGCAGGCCGAGGCGAAAAAGCTGGGCCGTCCGTGGGACACGGCAAAGGGCTTCGACCAGTCGGCGCCGCTCGGCCCGATTCATCCCGTGTCGAAAGTCGGTCATGTCGGCGAGGGCGCGATCTGGCTCACCGTCAACGGCGAGGAGAAGCAGCGTTCGGACGTGTCGCAACTGATCTGGTCGGTGGCCGAGACGACTGCGTATCTGTCTACGTTCTTCGAACTACAGCCAGGCGACCTGATTTTCACGGGCACGCCGGAAGGCGTCGGCGCGATCGCGCAAGGCGATCTGATGAAGGGCGGCGTGGACGGGCTGGGCGAGTTCAGCGTGCGCGTCGTTTGATGACGTAGAAGTGAGGTTGGGGAGGACAACACAATGAAGCTGTACAGCTACTTTCGAAGTTCCGCGTCGTATCGCGTGCGCATTGCGCTGAACCTGAAGAACCTGCCGTACGAATACTTGCCGGTGCACATGCTGCGCGATGGCGGCGAGCAGTTCAAGCCCGAGTATCGCAAGCTCAATCACGATGCCGTGGTGCCCACGCTGGTGGATGACGGCACCGTCCTGACGCAGTCGATTGCGATCGTCGAGTATCTGGAGGAGAAGCATCCCGAACCGGCGCTCTTGCCTTCGACAGCCACCGATCGCGCGTATGTCCGCTCGATCGCGCTGCAACTCGCGTGCGAGATTCACCCGTTGAACAATCTGCGCGTGCTGAAGTATCTGAAGCGCACCGTCGGCGTGAACGACGAGGTGAAGGACGCGTGGTATCGCCACTGGATCAGTTCGGGCTTTGCGGCGCTCGAAGAATATCTGATCGCGGATGGGCGCGCGGGCAAGCTGTGCTTCGGCGATACGCCGACTCTGGCGGATATCTGTCTCGTGCCGCAGGTGTTCAACGCGACCCGCTTCAACGTCGATATGAGTCCGTATCCGACCATCCGGCGCATCTGCGACTACGCGAATACGCTCGATGCGTTCGCGCGCGCGGAGCCTGGCGTGCAGCCCGACGCCGAGTGAGTTTGCAGCCTTCTTCGAGCAGACGCGGATCGCAAGCCGGAACGGTGACGGCAACAAAAAGGGCGTCATGCAAGCACATGACGCCCTTTGTACCTGGTGACTGGCCAGCCTTAGCGGCCCGTCAAGTCAGCCCAGCAGCGCATCCGAGAACTCTTCGGCGCTGAACGGCTGCAGATCCTCGACCTTTTCGCCGACGCCGATGAAATACACGGGCACCGGGCGCTGCCGCGCGATCGCCGCGAGAATGCCGCCCTTCGCGGTGCCGTCCAGCTTCGTCACGATCAGGCCGGTGAGGTTCAGCGCATCGTCGAATGCCTTGACTTGCGCGAGCGCGTTCTGACCCGTGTTCGCGTCGATGACGAGCAGCACTTCGTGCGGCGCGCCGTCCATCGCCTTGCCGATCACGCGCTTCACCTTGCGCAGTTCTTCCATCAGATGGAGTTGCGTCGGCAGACGGCCGGCCGTATCCGCCATCACCACGTTGATCTTGCGAGCGCGCGCCGCGCCGACCGCGTCGAAAATCACCGCAGCGGGATCGCCGCTTTCCTGCTGCACGACCGTCACGTTGTTGCGCTCGCCCCAGATCGCGAGCTGTTCGCGCGCGGCGGCGCGGAACGTGTCGCCTGCGGCGAGCAGCACCGACTGGTTGAAGTTCTGCATGTGCTTTGCCAGCTTGCCGATGCTCGTCGTTTTGCCGGCGCCGTTCACGCCCGCGATCATCATCACGGTCGGCTGGTAGTGGCCGAGCGTCAGCGACTTCTCCAGTGGCTTCAGCAGGTCGACGAGCAGTGCGCGCAGCGCGCCCTTGACTTGCTGCGGATCGGTGAGGCGCTCGGCGCGTACTTTTTCGCGCAGGGCTTCGAGCAGATACTCCGTCGCGTCGACGCCCGCATCGGACATCAGCAGCGCCGTCTCCAGTTCTTCGTACAGTTCTTCGTCGATCTTCGTGCCGACGAAAATGCCCGTAATGCTCGAACTGGTCTTCGACAAGCCGCTCCGCAGACGCGTGAGCCACGTGCGCTTCGCTGCCGCCTCGGGTTGCGGCGGCGGGATGATTTCGACTTCCTCGTCCGCGTCTTCGAAGTCGGCGGCGCTCGGCACGTAATCGGGGTCGAATTCGGGCGCGTCGGCTGAGTCGGGCACCGGCTGCGCGTCGCGCGCGGGCTTCGACGAAGTGCCGGGAGTGCCGGGAGCTGGCGCTTCGGGTGCTTCCGGCGCGGCCACGTCCTGCGTATCGACGTCTCCGCCGGAATCGGTCCGCGACGCCTCAGGCGTGCCGTCGGGCGTCTTCGAACCCTTGAATCGTTTGAAAAAGCTGAACATGGTCTGAGCTGCGTGAGAATGCGCTGGATTCCCGCTATTTGCCGGATGACGCGTGGTGACGAACGTCGACGCGTCGGTCCTGGCGGCGGGGCATGGCAGTGCGGGATGCGAGGCGCTGGAAGCCGAACATTTTATCAGGCGCTTCCGGCGCCGTCGTGATGGTGCGTCATTGGGCTCCGCGACGGGCGTCATTGCGCACCGTCCCGGTGAACTTCGGCGAAGGCCGCCGCGCGCGTGTGGTAACGTGGGCGCTCCGGCCCGCCCGTCGACGAAAGCGGCGCGATCGACAGATCCCGACGCGCATCGCCCCCCATCCACGACAGGCAGGCGCACGCTCGACAAATGAACCGCATGTCCCGTACTTCCCCTGCACGCGCAAGAAACGCGCCGTCCGGCCGTGGCCAGGCGCACACCATTCGCATCATCGGCGGCGACTGGAAACGCACGCCGCTGCCCGTTATCGACATCGACGGGCTGCGTCCGACGCCCGACCGCGTCCGCGAAACGCTGTTCAACTGGCTCGGCCAGCGGCTGGACGGCCAGCGCTGTCTGGACCTTTTCGCCGGTAGCGGCGCGCTCGGCTTCGAGGCCGCGTCGCGGGGCGCCGCGCGTGTGCTGATGGTGGAGCGCAACGCGCGCGCGGCGGCGCAATTGCGCGTCAATCAGGCCAAGTTGTCGGCCAGCGCGATCGAAATCGCCGAGGCCGATGCGTTGCGTCTCGCCGCAAGCCTCGCGCCCGGTTCGTTCGACGTCGTCTTTCTCGATCCGCCATTCGGCGAGAATCTGCTCGGCCGCGCCCTCGAGGTCGCCGCACCGCTGGTAAGCGCGGATGGCTTTCTATATGTCGAGTCCGGAGAATCGCTCGACGCGGCTGAAAACGCGGCGCTCGAAGGCTGGTCGGTGATCCGCGAGGGCAAGGCGGGCGCCGTCCGCTATCATTTGCTGCAACGCGAAAATGAGGAATAATGCGCGTTCATAACAAGCGCCGGGCGGTCTGCCGCTAAACGCGCGTTTGTCGTTGCCGGACGAGTCCCGCGGGGCGTTCCGGCACGCTTCTAGTCTGTAGAGAGGAGAAATCCCATGGTAGTCGCCGTGTATCCGGGTACGTTCGATCCGCTCACGCGTGGTCACGAGGACCTCGTGCGCCGCGCATCGAGCATTTTCGACACGCTGGTGGTGGGAGTGGCGGATAGCCGCAACAAGAGACCGTTCTTTTCACTCGAAGAGCGGCTCGACATCGCCAACGAGGTGCTCGGCCACTATCCGAACGTGCAGGTGATGAGCTTCAAGGGGCTATTGAAGGATTTCGTCCGGGTCAACAACGCGCGCGTGATCGTGCGCGGTCTGCGTGCCGTATCGGACTTCGAGTACGAGTTTCAGATGGCGGGCATGAACCGCTATCTGCTGCCGGACGTCGAGACGATGTTCATGACGCCGTCCGATCAGTACCAGTTCATCTCGGGCACGATCGTGCGCGAGATCGCTCAACTGGGCGGCGACGTGAGCAAGTTCGTGTTCCCATCGGTGGAAAAGCGGCTGCAAGATAAGGTCGCGGCGATGGAGCAGGCGCGGGCGGCGGCGCAACCGTGATCCCGGCCCCTGACGGAGCGTTGCGTCGTCGTAGTCGATAACCGGACGCGAAACGTGGTCTATCCGACAGGCGTAAAATTGTGGATTACGGAATGTTAGCCGGCATGCGCGCGACGCGCGCCGGCATGAAGTGAGAACAGCATGGCCCTGATGATTACCGACGAGTGCATCAATTGCGACGTTTGCGAGCCCGAGTGCCCGAACGACGCGATTTCGATGGGCCCGGAAATCTATGTGATCGACCCGAAGAAGTGCACCGAATGCGTCGGCCATTTCGATGAGCCGCAATGCGTGCAGGTGTGCCCCGTCGAATGTATTCCGCGCAATCTGGAGCATCAGGAGACGCAGGAAGAGTTGATGACGAAGTACAACGCGCTGCAGGCCGCAAAGAGCGCGTGATCTCAATGAAAGCGGCGCACGGCGCGCCGCTTGTCTTGCTCCCGGCGTATCAGCCGACGATCTCCTTCAACGCGTTCACGAGCGTATCGCATTCGGCATCGGTGCCGATCGAAATGCGCAGATGCTGATCGATGCGCGGCGCCTTGAAGTGCCGCACGAAGATTTCCTTTTCCCTGAGCCGCGTTGAAAGTGTCACGGCATCGTATCCGGCGTGACGCGCGAACACGAAATTCGCGGACGACGGCACGACATCGAAGCCGAGCGCCGTCAGTTGCGCAGTGAGCCGTTCGCGGCTAGCGATCACTTTCTCGGTGCAATCGCGGAACCACGCATCGTCCTCGTATGCAGCCGTCGCGGCGGCTTGCGCGAGACGGTCGAGCGGATACGAATTGAAGCTGTCCTTAACGCGATTCAACGCATCGATCAACGCAGCATCGCCGAATGCAAAGCCGACGCGCATGCCGGCAAGCGAACGCGACTTCGACGTCGTATGCACGACGAGCAGATTGGGATACTTGCCGATCAGCGAAATCGCCGACTGCGCGCCAAAATCCACATACGCTTCATCGACGACGACTACCGAATCGAGATTCGATGCGACCACTCGCTCGATGTCCGATAACAGCAGCGCGTGGCCAGTCGGCGCATTCGGATTTGGAAAGAGGATGCCGCCGTTTGGCTGCATGTAGTCGTCGATGCGAATCTTGAAGGCGTCGTCGAGTGGAATCGTCCGATACGCGACATCATAGAGACGGGCGTACGTTGGATAGAAGCTGTACGTGATGTCGGGAAAGAGAATCGGCTTATCGTGCTTCAGAAGCGCCTGAAATACGGTGGCGAGCACTTCATCTGAGCCGTTGCCCGCAAACACCTGATCGGCGTTCAGACGATGATGCGCGGCGACCGTCTCGCGCAGCACGCGCGCAGTCGGATCGGGATAGCGGCGCAAGGACTCGGCGTGCTCGCCCAGTTCGTTGCGGATCGCGCTCACCACGGCGGGCGACGGCGGATACGGATTCTCGTTGGTGTTCAGCTTCACGGGATGCGCAAGTGCGGGCTGCTCGCCCGGCACGTACGGCGTCAGCCGATGAACGATATCGCTCCAGTAGCGGCTCAAGCTTCTCTCCTTCTTAGACGTGCGTGTCAAGGATTGCGATGCAGTTGCATCATCGCGCGTTCGAGTTCGCCTTTGACGACGGTCGGCATCACGGCAAGCGCGCGCTCGATCGACGCGTCGATCACGTCCTGCTCTTCCTTGCGCGGCGGCTTCAGCACGAAGTTCGCGACGTCCGGCTTCGCGCCTGCGCGGGCGCTCTCGGGAATCAGATCGCGCGGGTGCCCGATGCCGATACGAAGCCGCCAGTATTGCTGCGTCGACAGATGCGCGGAAATGTCTTTGAGGCCATTATGTCCGCCGCTGCCGCCGCCGAGTTTCAGCTTGACGGTGCCGGGCGGCAAATCGAGTTCGTCGTGCGCGACGAGAATCTGATCCGGCAGGATCTTGAAGAAATGCGCGAGCGCGACGACCGATTGACCCGAACGGTTCATATAAGTCTGCGGCTCCAGCAGATGCACTTCTTCACCATACAGACGCGCTTTCGCATAGAAGCCGTGAAAGCGCCGTTCGTCACGCAGCGTCGCGCCTGCTTCGCGCGCGAGTTGGTCGACGAGCCAGAAACCGGCGTTGTGGCGGGTCGCAGTGTATTCGGCGCCCGGATTGCCGAGCCCGACGATCAGCTTGATCATGTTCGAGTGAGCCGCGCGGCACGCACGCAGCCTGGAAAAAATCGAAAAAAAACCCGCCGGGGCGAACCGCGGCGGGTTACGTCGACCGTTCCATTGAAACGGATCGAGAGGATAGCGGCTTTATTCGGCAGCCGGCGTTTCGCCTTCAGCCGATGCTTCTTCCGACACAGTACCAGCAGGAATCGGCGCCGACACGATCACCGGGTTTTCTGCTGCGAGGTGCGCAACGAGTGCGACGCCAGCCGGCAGAACGATGTCCGTTGCGTGCAGCGATTGACCCGCTTCGATCTTCGCCAGATCGACTTCGATGAACTCCGGCAGAGCGGCCGGCAGGCATTCGACTTCGACTTCGTTGATGACGTGCGAGATCACCGCGCCACCCAGCTTCACAGCCGGGTTGGTTTCCTGGTTCAGGAAGTGCAACGGCACCTTCGTGTGAATCTTCTTGTTTGCGTCGACGCGCTGGAAGTCCACGTGCAGCACGAGCTGACGGAACGGGTGGTATTGCACGTCGCGCAGCAGAACCTGTTGCGACTTGCCTGCCACTTCCAGATCGAGGATCGACGAGTGGAATGCTTCTTTCTTCAGTGCGTGAAACAGCGCGTTGTGATCGAGTTCGATCAGTTGCGGTTCGCCGGCGCCGTACACGATACCCGGGGTCTTGCCCGAGTTACGCAGGCGGCGGCTCGCACCCGTACCTTGCAGATTACGCTCGAAAGCGATGACTTTCATTTGATTCTCCATTATCTGCCCGCGACCAGGCAGTAAAACGGGCCTGCATACCCATAACCGGACTAGCGGCCCCAGACACGACGGCGTGAACCTTCGTCCGTTCACGCCGATATGCAAAAGCGCCGCATTTGTCGTGCGGCGCTTTCGCGAATACTTTAGCTTTCCGCGAACAGCGACATCACCGAGTCGCCGCGACGGATACGCGAGAACGTTTCGGCCAGCAGACCTGCGCTCGTCAGCGAGCGGATCTTCGGGCACGAGCGGGCTTCTTCGCCGAGCGGGATCGTATCGGTAACGACGACTTCGTCGAGCGCCGATGCCGCAATGCGCGCACCGGCACCGCCCGACAGGACCGGGTGCGTCGCATACGCGAACACCTTCGTCGCGCCGCGCTCCTTCAGCACTTGCGCTGCCTTGCAGAGCGTGCCCGCCGTATCGACCATGTCGTCCATGATCACGCACGTGCGGCCTTCGACTTCACCGATGATGTTCATCACTTCAGCGACGTTCGCCTTCGGACGACGCTTGTCGATGATGGCCAGATCGCAGTTCAGCTGCTTTGCCAGCGCGCGGGCGCGGACCACGCCGCCGACGTCCGGCGACACGACCAGCAGGTTCTCGTGATTCTGCTTGCGCAGATCGCCGAGCAGCACGGGCGTTGCGTAGATGTTGTCGACGGGGATGTCGAAGAAGCCTTGAATCTGGTCAGCGTGCAGATCCATCGTGATGATCCGCTCGACGCCAGCGATTTCCAGCATGTTCGCCACGACCTTCGCGGAGATTGCGACGCGCGCCGAACGCGGGCGTCGATCCTGACGGGCATAGCCGAAGTAGGGGATGGCTGCTGTGATCCGGCCGGCGGATGCACGCTTGAGCGCATCGACCATGATCATCAGTTCCATCAGATTGTCGTTGGTCGGCGCGCACGTGGACTGGAGGACGAAGACGTCCTTGCCACGAACGTTTTCCTGAATCTCGACCTGGATCTCACCGTCCGAGAAACGGGAGACCATTGCTTTACCGAGGGGAATACCGAGGATCTTGACGACTTCCTGTGCAAGCGCTGGATTTGCGTTGCCAGTAAAAACCATCAGGCCGTCATGGCTGCTCATCATGCACCTGCTTCAGGCTGTGGGAGGCGAGGAACTGCGAGAATTTTTGGCAGGGGAGGAAGGACTCGAACCCTCGAATGCCGGAATCAAAATCCGGTGCCTTAACCAACTTGGCGACTCCCCTACACTAACTTTGAGCTTCGCTGAATGTGTAGGCCATTCAGCGCCGCGAAACTTATGCCGCGAAAGCGAAGAGTGGATGCGTATCCAGACTTGCCGCAACTGCACTGTTCCATTCGACGGGCAGTTTGGCTTGCGCCGCAACTGCTTCATCCTTGCTACGGAACGCTGCAAAAACGCTTGCGCCTGATCCCGTCATCCGCGCTGGCGCGATGTCGTCAAACCATCGAAGCACCTGCGCGACTTCCGCGTATTTTCCTGCGACAACCTGCTGCATGTCATTCCGGCCGAAGCTGTCTGGCCATTCTGCGTTGCAACTATGCTGTGCAAGAAAGTCTGCTATTGTGAGGGCTTTCGTATCTCTTGTCAACGTTTTCTCTGAAAAAATCGCTGAGGTTGGAACGTGAACCCTCGGTGTCACCACCAGAAAGTGGCGCGGCGGCAATTGTACCTGCTCAAGTTCTTCTCCGATACCCTCAGCGAAGGCATTTTTTCCGAAGATAAAGAATGGCACGTCGGCGCCCAGTTTGACGGCGAGTGCCTGCAATTCCACGCGCGGCAAATCGAGCTTCCAAAGACGGTTCAGCGCAAGCAGTGTCGTCGCTGCGTCGGAGCTGCCGCCGCCCAGGCCCGCACCCATCGGCAGACGCTTGTCGATCTCGATGTCGACGCCGAGGCGCGTGCCCGTGTGATCCTTCAGCAGCTTCGCTGCGCGCACGGTGAGGTCGGTGTCGGCGGGAACATCGGCGATCTCGGTGCCACGCGTGATCGCGCCGTCGTGGCGAAGCGTGAAGTGCAGCGTGTCGCCCCAGTCGAGCAACTGGAACACCGTCTGCAATGCGTGATAACCGTTCGGCAGACGGCCGGTGATGTGCAAAAAGAGATTCAGCTTCGCCGGAGCGAGACAGTCGCGCAGCGAGTCGTTCGTTTCGATCATGAGTCTTTGCAAGGAGCGCGTGCGCGCGATTACTGGTCGAGCACGAGCTTGATGTCGAGCGGCGGTTCGGAACGTTCGAGATTGACGCGCTTCACGCCGGTTGCGGGCGCATCGGCATAGGCGAGATAGTCGATCGTCCAGCCGTCCTGTTGAATCTGCTTCAGATGCGACTGCTGCCGCGGATCGCTTTCGGTCGTCGCCTTCGACGTCGGCGCGACGGAGGGCTGCAGCCAGTAGCGCAGCCCTTCGACGGGCAGCGTGAAGCCGAGCGCATTCTGCATCAGCGTGGAGACGTTGTCGGCCGTCATCGGCTGACGGTTCGGCAGTTCGAGCGTGGCGATTGCCGGCGATGACGTCACGATCGCCATGGTCTGTCCGAGCGGATTGCGCAATTGCACCGTGACGGTGTCACCACGTTCCTGCCAGTCGAAATTGCCATACGCATTGCGCTGCTGGCCGTTCTGGTCGACGTACTGAACGGCAAAACGGCCGTGATACGCGCGGGCCGTCTGCGCGGTGACGGCCGTTGCGGCATTCGACGTGGAGGGTCCTTGCGGCTTGACGGAAGCACAGCCCGCCAAGGCGACGACGGCTGCGGCTGCGAGACCCAGCGCCGCGCGGCGCGGCACCGGGGTTGAAAACACGAGACGGGGAAAGTGCATCAGAGATCGTTCACCTGAAAACGTTTGAGCGTTTTTACGAGTGTGTCGTTGTCCGGTTCGAGCTTGCGGGCATCGCGCCATGCCGCGCGCGCCTGGTCCTGATCGCCGCTCTTCCACAGCACTTCACCGAGATGCGCGCCGATTTCGGCGTTCGGCTGCAGATCGTAGGCCCTGCGCAGCAGATTGATCGCATCCGTCGTATCGCCGAGCCGGTATTTGACCCAGCCGACGCTATCCATGATGAACGCATCGTTCGGCGCCAGCGACAGCGCCTTTTCGACGAGCTTGTCCGCTTCCTGCAGACGCTGGTTGCGATCCGCGAGCGAATAGCCGAGCGCGTTGTATGCCTGCGCGTTATCCGGTTGCGTGCGCATCAGCTTGCGCAATTGCGTTTCCATTACGTCGAAATGGCTGTTCTTTTCCGCAGCCATTGCGTAGTCGTAGGTGAGATCGGGGTCGTCCGGGAAATCGCCCGTGGCTTGCGCGAGCCGCGTTTCGGCTTCCGGATAGCGCTTTGCGTCGAACAGAATGGCGGCGTCGGTGCGCGCGATCAGCGCCTGATCGCGCGGGTCCTGCGGATGAATGCCCGCGAGCAGCTTGCGCGCGTCATCGGCTTTGCCCTGCTTTTCCAGCAACTGCGCGCGCGTGATCTGCGCGGGAACGTACTGCGTACTGGTCGGCGAAATCTTGTCCAGCCAGCGGCCCGCTGCGTCGTTGTCCTTCTGTTCGAGCGACAGTTGCGCGAGATAGATATACGCCTGACCTGCATCCGCGCCCGGCATTTTTTCGGCTCTCTGCGCGTACTGCTGCAGATAGTTCTGTGCTTCGGGCAGATTCTTCTGCTGGATCTTGATGAGCGCAAGCGCCATCAGCGGCGTCAGATCCTTCGGGTTGTCCTTCTGCATGTACTCGAACTGTTTCTGCGCGTCGTCGAGGCGATCGCTCGCGAGGTACATTTGCGCGAGTGCAAGCCGCGCTTCATGCGACTTCGGATTGGCCTTGACATACTTTTCCAGCGACTCGATGCCTTCCTTGCGCTCTTCCGGTCCCATCTGCGAGAGCAGCAGCGCAGCGGGCAGATAGTCGGGCTTGAGCTTGAGCGCCTGTTCGAGTGACTTGCGTGCGCCGGGCGCATCGTCGGCGAGAAGCTGCTGACGCGCCATTGCAAATTGCGCTTCCGGGCGGTTCATGTCGTTCGCGAGCAGATCCTGCAGCACGTGCAATCCGCCTACGCGATTCGGTCCGCGCGAAATCAGCAATTGCAGCGCGAGAATGCCGCTGCCGCGATTTTCCGGCGGGATCTTCGCGAGTTCTTTCGCGAGCATCGGCTTTGCGTCATCGGGCTTGCCCGACAGCACGAGCAACGATGCGTCGAGCTGCGCGGCGCGCTCCGACGTCGGCGCATATTGCTGCCATAGCTGCGCGGCCGTCAGCGCATCCGACGGACTCTGCGCGGCGAGCGCGATTTCCGTCGCGCGCTGCGCCATGCGCGGATCGTGCGTGTCGCGCGCGAGCGAGAGATAGGTCTGATACGCGGGCGCAGGCTGATTGCGCTGCAGCGCGACTTCCGCTGCGAGCACCTGGAAGACGATCTGGCTCGTCAGCGCAACGTTCGGCAGATTGTTCTTTTCTTCGGCGGATTCAGGGCCGAAGGCGTCTTGCACGGAGACGGCGTTGTCATCCGTATCGGGCGACGGATCCTGGGCATGCGCGGGCAATGCGGCGAGCGCCCAGACAGCCAGAGCGGCCACACCGAGCAGCCGGCGTGGAGAAACAGCGTGCGGTACGCTGTTCGCACCAGTCCGGCGCTTCAAAAACTGCGTAACGAAGGACAGGTTCATACAGATCCGTTCAATGTTTCGGACGATTGTAACGCGCTCGCTACAATAAGCGCATAACCACTGACGCAAGTTGCAGACCAGTTAGACATGCCAGAGTTGCCAGAAGTTGAGGTTACGCGACGCGGAATCGAGCCGTTTGTCGCCGGCCGGCGCGTCGAACGCGTCGACGTACGCACACCCGCGCTGCGCTGGCCGATTCCAGCCGGTTTCGCGCGCCTGCTGCATGGCCGGCTGGTCCACAAAGTGGAACGGCGCGGCAAATATCTGCTGTTCGAGATCGACGAGGGCTGGTTCATCGTGCATCTCGGCATGACGGGAACGCTCAGAGTGCTACGCAACGTGCCGCATCCGCCGGCAGCCGCAAAACACGATCACGTCGACTGGGTATTCGACGACTTCATTTTGCGCTTTCGCGATCCACGCCGCTTCGGCGCTGTGTTATGGCACCCGCGCTCGGCAGGCGACGTTCTCGATCATCCCCTTCTGGCGGAGCTCGGCGTCGAACCGTTCGCACCGTCTTTTTCCGGTGCGCTGCTGCATCGTAAGACGCGCGGGCGCAAGGTATCAGTGAAGCAGGTGCTGCTCGCGGGTGAAATCGTCGTCGGCGTGGGCAACATTTACGCATCCGAATGCCTGTTCCGCGCCGGCATCCGGCCGACCACACCCGCGGGACGCATCTCGCTCGTTCGTTACGATCTGCTTGCAGACGCCGTGCGCGCCACGCTCGCCTCCGCTATCGAAAAGGGCGGCAGCACGTTGCGCGATTTCGTCGGCAGCAACGGCGAGAGCGGCTACTTCCAGCTCGACTATTTCGTCTATGATCGCGCGGGGCTGCCATGCCGCGTGTGCGGCACGCCGATCAAACAGATCGTGCAGGGGCAACGCTCCACTTACTACTGTCCGACCTGTCAGCGCTGAATCATTCATGTCCGCTTCCGTTCCTTCGACCGCTTCTTCGCCTGCCTCTTCAACAGCATCTGCGATCGTCTCTGCGACCGCATCTTCGACGATACCTGCTCTGTCCGATTTCTCTGTGCGCCTGATCGCATGGCAGCGCGAACACGGCCGTCATGACCTGCCGTGGCAGAACACGCGCGATCCATACCGGATCTGGCTGTCCGAGATCATGTTGCAGCAGACGCAGGTGTCGACGGTGATTCCGTACTACGCGCGTTTTCTCGCGCGTTTCCCCGATGTCGCCGCGCTCGCGTGCGCCCCCGCCGACGACGTGATGACGCTGTGGGCCGGCCTCGGCTACTACACACGAGCGCGCAATCTGCATCGCTGTGCGCAGGTCGTCGTCGAACAGCATGGCGGCCGGTTTCCCGAATCGGTCGAAGCGCTCGCGGAATTGCCGGGTATTGGGCGATCGACGGCGGCCGCGATTGCATCGTTCGCATTCGGCGCACGTGCGACGATTCTCGACGGCAATGTGAAGCGCGTGCTTGCGCGCGTATTCGGCGTCGAAGGCTTTCCGGGTGAGAAGAAAGTTGAGAACGGCATGTGGCTGCTCGCGGAATCGCTGCTGCCCGTGAACGCAACCGACGACGACGTGAGCGCCTATACGCAAGGCCTGATGGATCTTGGCGCGACGCTGTGCGTGCGCGGCAAGCCCGATTGCGCGCGCTGCCCGTTCGCGGTGGATTGCGTGGCGAAGGTGACGGGCCGTCAGCGCGAATTGCCTGCGGCGCGTCCGAAAAAGAGCGTGCCGACGCGCCGCACGTGGATGCTGCTGCTGCGCGACGGCGATGCCGTGATGCTCGAAAAGCGTCCGCCGTCGGGCATCTGGGGCGGCTTGTGGAGTCTGCCGGAAGCAGCGGATGAAGCGGCGCTCGCGCAACTCGCGCGCGACTTCGGCGCGAGTGCCGATGTGTCGCCGCTCGCGCCGCTCACGCATGTGTTCACACACTTCAGGCTGGATATCGAGCCGCGTCTTGCCGAACTCGATCGCTCTTCAAACGCCGCGAACGCACGCGACACCGAAACCGTATGGATGTCGCTGAACGAACTCGACGCGTATGGCGTGCCCGCTCCCGTGCGCAAGCTGCTCGAAGGCCTGCAGGGTTCGCTGATCTGATAGCGGCTACAGCAGCTGATGTTGCTGCATGTAGTGATGCACGACGTCGATGCGCGCGCCGGCGTCCTGCAACTCCATCAGTTTTTGCCGCGCCTTCAATGCGATCGGCAGCACTTCCGACAAGCGGTTCGATACCCATGTGGGATCGTCGAGCCTGAATGGTTCGATGAACGGGAGGCTTTCCGGGTCGCGCTCGCGTATGGTCGCGATGATGCGTTCGAGCACTTCCGCGCACGCGCCGAATTTCTCCATGTGGCCGGTGCCTTCGAGCGGCATGTCGCCGCCGATCAGCTCCGCCATGCCGACCAGCAAGCCGCCCGATTCGACACGATGCGACAGCAGGCGAAACCGTTCTGTGCCGCGCGCGCGAATCAGCAGCATGCCGAACTCGTCGACATCGCACACGTCGATTTCCGCGAGGCAGCCGATCGCTTCCGGCACGGCGGGTTCGTTGGGCTGCGCGACTTCCGCGCCGCTTTTCAGCAGACACACGCCGAACGGCGTCTTGTCGCGCAGACAGTCGCGCGCCATGTCGAGGTAGCGGGCCTCGAAGATTTTCAGAGGCAGCAGCCCATCGGGAAAGAGGACGGTGTGCAATGGAAACAGCGGCACATCGGCAAGCACGGACGGTGTAGAGGACATGGCGCAACGCTTCGGTTAGGGCCGCCTCGAGCGGCCGGTCAAGCCACCATCGGAGACCTCAGGCGACCAGTTTCGATGAGTCGTCGACGTCGATCGGCGCATCGCGATGCCGCACTATCACGTTCGCTTCGCTCGCGAAACGCGCGGCAAGCGTTTCGGCGATGAATACCGAGCGGTGCTGTCCGCCCGTGCAACCGATTGCGACGGTCAGGTAACTGCGATTGTCGTCGCGGAAATGCGGTAGCCACTTCTGCAGGAACGACTCGATGTCGGCCATCATCTGCTGGACGATCGGCAATGCATCGAGGAAATCGATGACGGGCTTGTCGAGTCCCGTCAACGGACGCAGCTCGCGGTCGTAGTAAGGGTTCGGCAGTGCGCGCACGTCGAACACGAAGTCGGCATCGAGCGGCACGCCGCGCTTGAAGCCGAACGACTCGAACATCAGCGCAAGGCCCGTGTGCTCCTGTTCGATAAAACGCTTGACCCACGCGCGCAAAACGTTTGCCCGCAGGTTGCTGGTGTCGATCTGATGGCCGAACTCGGCGAGACCTGCGACGAGTTCTCGCTCGCGTTCAATCGCTTCGGCAAGCGAAGTCAGCACGCCGACGTCGGCATCGTGCGCGGGCGAGCCCGACAACGGATGACGGCGGCGTGTTTCGGAAAAGCGTTGGATCAGGGCTTGCGTGCTGGCGTTCAGGAACAGCACGCGCACGTCGTGCTGGCCGGAGAGATCGCGGATCATCTGCGGCATGTCTTCGAGCGAGGCGCCCGAGCGTGCGTCGATCGCGACCGCGAGCTTGTCCTGGCCGTCGCTCGCGATGTACGCGGCGAGCTCGGGCAGAAAGCGCGGCGGCAGATTGTCGACGCAGTAGTAGCCCGCGTCTTCGAGCGCGTTCAACGCAACAGACTTGCCGGAGCCGGAGATGCCGGTGATCAGGATAATGCGCATGGAGTCGAGGAGTCCGTTGAGTTCATCATAGCATCCGGTGCCGCCCGCTGTGCCGCTGCGGCTTCTCGTCCATCGCGTCAGATCAGCTTGCCAGGAAACTGGCTGTCGGGGTCCTGCATCGCGAGACGCTGGCGATCCATGAAGTCGCGCAGCGTATCGATGCCGCGCAGTTGCAGGATCGTGTTGCGCACGGCTGCTTCGACCAGCACCGCGAGGTTCCGGCCGGCCGCCACCTGGATCGTGACCTTGCTGATGGGCAGGCCGAGCACGTCGACGGTCTGGCTCTCGAGCGGCAGACGCTGGAATTCGCCGTCGGGTCGGCGCACCAGTTGCACGATCAGCTTCAGCTTCATCTTCCGGCGCACGGCCGTTTCACCGAAGATCGTCTTGATGTCGAGCAGCCCCAGGCCGCGTACTTCAAGCAGATTCTGAAGCAGGGGCGGGCAGCGTCCTTCGACGAAATCCGGGCCGAGGCGCACGAAGTCGACGGCGTCGTCGGCGACAAGACCGTGGCCGCGACTGATCAGTTCGAGGCCGAGCTCGCTCTTGCCGAGGCCCGAGTCGCCCGTGAGCAGCACGCCCATCCCGAGGATGTCGAGGAACACGCCGTGCAACGTTGCACGCGGCGCGAGAATGCGCGACATGTAGAGGCGCAGGCTGTCGATCACGGCAGCCGGCGACATCGGCGTCGTGAAGAGCGGCGTCGACGAACGCGTGCAGCGCAAGACCAGTTCCGGCGGCGCGGCGACTCCGCCCGCGACCACGAGGAACGGCGGTTCGAGCGCGATCAGCTCGGCCATGTGGCGCGAACGGTCTTCGTCGGATTGACGCTGGTAATAGTTGGTTTCGGCGTCGCCGAGCACCTGGATCCGGTTCGGGTGGATCAGATTGAGGTGGCCGACGAGGTCGGCACTGGACGTTGCGGTCGCAACCGTTTCTGCCGAGAAGCCACGCTCCCAGCCCTCATGCCCCGTCAGCCAGCTTAGCTTCAGCGCGGCGGCGTTGTCGTCGAAAATGCTTTGGGCGTTGATGCTGGACGTATCCATGAATCCCTGACTCCCTGACTTCATATGTGCCGCTGTGGTGCCGCCTTCGTGCTGCCGTAGTGGCGCTTCGGTGCGCTCTGACCGTTGCCCCGCCTGTTGCCTGCTCGTTACCCGCTTGTTGCTCGTTCCGCCACGCTTTGCACGGGATGTGTCCGGCTCGCCGCGACGCCCTGCTCACCGGACGATCGCCGCGTGCGTCGGACGCGGCCTCGTGCTCTTCTCACGGACGCTGCGCCACGCCGGTACGTCAAGGTTGCCACTGAGTGAGCAGGCGATGCAATGCCTCCCGGTCCTGTTCCGTGTGCAGCCGTTCGCGCGCTTCGCGGTCCGACAACAGTTGGGCGATCTCCGACAGGATCTCCAGGTGTTGCTGGGTCGCCTGTTCCGGGACCAGCAGGAAGATGAGCAGCGAAACGGGCTGGCCGTCGGGCGATTCGAACGGGATCGGTTCGGACAGGCGCACGAACGCGGCGAGCGGCTGCTTGAGGCCCTTGATGCGGCCGTGCGGGATCGCGACGCCCTCGCCGAGTCCCGTCGAACCGAGACGCTCGCGCGCGAACAGATTGTCAGTCACTGTGCTGCGGGCGATACCGTTCTGGTTTTCGAAGATCAGGCCCGCTTGCTCGAATACGCGCTTCTTGCTGGTAACCGAAAGACCGACGACGACGTTTTCGAGGGGAAGATATTTGGCTAAACGATTCATGTTGGCAGGCGCAAAGGTCGCCTGGATTCTCCTCGCTGTGGCGTTTGAAAAGCGTTCCATGCGTGGCAACTGCTCATAGCGGACACAACGATGCGCAATGAGCCCCGCCCCTGAGATCCGCAACGACCCCTTTGTGCGGGACTCGGGCTGGACAAAACCCCGAAAGGCAACCGATTCATTATAGAACAGGGTTGCAACATATGGTGCGCCGCGCCATGAGTGAATAGACGAGTCGCCCCTAATCGCGCGATCGGGGTGAACGTTCGCATGAAACGCGGCACGCGTGCGATAGGCTGCAACGGCCTCTCAACGAAAAACCGCCCGATGTCGGGCGGTTTCGCGGGGTGAGGAAGCAACTTCCGGATCTGCTTATTGCGGTGGCACTTCAGGCTGTGCCGCGACCGGTTGATACTTGATCGCTTCGTGCTGATGACCCTGCAGGCGATCCTTGTGACGAATGACTTGCCGATCCAGCTTGTCGATCATCACGTCGATCGCGGCGTAAAGGTCGCCATCGCAGCTCTCGACGAAAATGTCCTTGCCTTTCAGATGCAGGTTGATTTCAACCTTTTGTCTCTTTTCCTTTTCCTTGTGGTTGTCGACCGAGAGGACCACATTGCCATCGATCACCTGATCGAAATGTCTTAGCACCCTGTCTAGTTTGGTGATCACGTATTCTCGCAACGCTGGCGTTACTTCGAGATGGTGTCCACTGATCTTCAGATTCATAGTGCTTCTCCAAGCTAGTAGCCGCCTGGTCCGCATGAATCGCGCGAGCGCCGGTCGATTCTCGCGACTGCCACGCCGTCCCCCGTTGACAGGCTACTGGCAGGTCGCATCGGCCAGCCTGCTCCGCCATACAGCGGCGCGGCCGGGAAATGCCCGCCACAGGAGGTAGCGGGCTACAGAGACTTGCGCAGATTGACTGCTGGGATTTTCAGTGCTTCGCGATACTTCGCAACTGTACGGCGCGCGACCACGAAACCCTGTTCTGCCAGCAGTTCGGCAATGCGGCTGTCTGAAAGAGGAGATTTGGTGTCTTCTGCTCCTATCAGTTGCTTGATGAGTGCGCGAATGGCCGTGGAAGAGGCCGCGCCCCCGGTGTCGGTGGATACGTGCGATCCGAAGAAGTACTTAAATTCAAGCGTCCCGAACGGGGTGAGCATGTACTTGCCGGTTGTCACACGCGAGACCGTCGACTCGTGTAAACCCAGCGTATCAGCTATTTCCCGCAAAACCAAGGGGCGCATGGCAATTTCGCCATGTGCGAAAAAGTTCTTTTGACGTTCGACAATCGCCTGGGCGACACGCAGAATCGTCTCAAAACGCTGCTGAATATTCTTGATCAGCCAACGCGCTTCCTGTAGTTGTTGCCGCAGCGAACCGCTGCCCGGATCGCCGCGATTGTTGCGGAGGATATTCGCGTACAGATGGTTGATGCGCAGCTTCGGTACGACTTCAGGGTTCAGTTCGGCCAGCCATCCCTGTGCCGTTTTGCGCACCATGATGTCGGGCACGACGTAGTCTGCTTCGGCCTTGCCGTACGAGGCGCCGGGGAAAGGTTCGAGCGAGCGGATCAGAGCGTGGGCTTCGCGCAGGTCGTCGTCGCTGGCCTTCAGGTATTTGCGCAGCCGCGTGAAATCGCGCGCGGCGAGCAGTTCCAGATGATGCGCGACGATGTCGAGCGCGAGTGTGCGCGTCGGCGATGGCTCGAGCCGGCACAATTGCAGACGCAGACACTCCGACGCCGAACGTGCGCCGACGCCCGACGGATCGAAGCTGTGCAGCAACGCCAGTGCCGCGTTCAGTTCGTCGGTATCGACTTCTAGCTCTTCGGGAAGGTCCGCGAGAATTTCGTCGAATGTGGCCGTCAGATAGCCGTCGTCGTCCAGGGATTCGATCAGGAACGTGACGAGCGCGCGGTCGCGAGGGCTCGCCTGCGTCACGCGCAATTGCGCGGTCAGATGATCGCGCAGCGTCGTCGTCGATTCGTGGATTTGCAGCGGCGGCAGATCGTCGTCGTCCGACGCGTTGCCCGAACGGCCGTAGTCGTCCAGGTTCCACTGGCTCGAATCGGTGTTCGCATCCGCGCCGAGGCCGTTGTACTCGTCGACGCTCCGAGGCTCGCCGCCATCGGCGCTCTCGCTGGTCGACGTCGACGAAGTGGACGGCGGCGCGCTCGACATTTCCTCCGGCACGGCGCCCTGCGGCGTCTGCGCGATCACCGACCCGTCGGCGGCGACGCGCAACGGACTCGCGATCCAGTCGTCCTCCGCTTCGAGCAGCGGATTCTGAGCGATCGCCATCGAAACTTCCTGTTGCAGCTCAAGCGTAGACAGCTGCAGCAGCCGGATGGACTGCTGCAGTTGAGGTGTCAGCGCAAGATGCTGCGACAGGCGGAGTTGGAGGCTGGCTTTCATGGCAAGTTGTGAATCATTGTAGAGAGTTTGCCACGACCGCGATACATTGCGACACCCGCAAAAACGCGCGTGCATTAGATTTTGGCGCGGACGGCGGAAACAAGCCAGCCCGGCGTCAAAATTACTGCACCCGTTCCTGAAACGGCCGCAGGGTTGGGCGAAGAAGGGCGAGCCGAACGCAACGGCCGCCCGGGCGCGGGCGCGCTTTACATGCGGAAGTGTTCGCCCAGATAGACGCGGCGCACGCTCTCGTTTTCGATGATGTCGCCGGGGGCGCCGGCCGCGAGCACGCTGCCGTCGCTGATGATGTATGCGTGATCGCAGATGCCGAGCGTCTCCCGGACGTTGTGATCCGTGATGAGCACGCCGATGTTGCGCTGCTTCAGGAACTTCACGATCTTCTGGATTTCCAGCACGGCGATCGGGTCGACGCCCGCGAACGGCTCGTCGAGCAGAATGAAGCTCGGGTTCGTTGCGAGCGCGCGTGCAATTTCGACACGGCGGCGTTCGCCGCCCGACAGCGACAGCGCAGGATTTTCACGCAGATGTGCAATTTGCAGCTCGTCGAGCAAAGCTTCCGTGCGCGACGCGATCGCATCTTTCGACAGCCGCTTGCCGTCGTCGCCGATCTGCAGTTCGAGCACGGCGCGGATGTTTTCCTCGACGGAAAGCTTGCGGAAAACGGAAGCTTCCTGCGGAAGATACGACAACCCTAGCGACGCACGCTTGTGAATCGGCAGAAGGCTGATCGACTTGCCGTCGAGGTCGATCTCACCGGCATCGAGCGGCACGAGGCCGACGATCATATAGAACGACGTGGTCTTGCCCGCGCCGTTCGGGCCGAGCAGACCGACTACTTCACCGCTTTTCACGTCGAGCGACACGTCCTTGACGACCGTGCGCGAGCCATAGCGCTTCTTCAGATTGCGTACGACGAGCGAACTGCTGGTGCCGGCGGGCTTTCGGTTGGGAAGGGCAGGGGCGCTCACGGCTTCGTCGTTCCTTGTCCTTGGAATTGGTTGGTCGGTTGCAGCGTCGCGGAGGGGCCGCTGATCGGTTGCGCGCCGCCGTTACGCGGCGACAGCATCGCGCGCACGCGGCCATTCGGATTGCCCGGACCCGCGACGTCCTTGCCGGCCTTCGCCGTATAGAAGTCATTCTGGCCGTCATACGTGATGACGCTGCCATGCACTTCGTCCATCAACGTCGTGAGACCTTGCAGACGGCGCACGGTTGCGCGCGTCGTCAGCGTGGTGAGGTCCTGCTTGCCGTCGTAGTCGATGCGTTCGGCATCGCCGTCGATATATTCGTCGACGCCGTCGCGCTTCTGGCGAAAATACGCGAGGTTCTTGCCCGTCGACGTGCCCGTTGCATACTGATAGCCCTGCGGGTCCTGCGAGACTTCGACGCGGTCCGCCTTGATGACGATCGTGCCTTTTGTCGCGACCACGTGGCCGGTGAAGATGTTGACCTGCTTGAGGTCGTCGTACGTCATGTTGTCCGCTTCGATATTGAGCGGCTTGTCCTTGTCGGCACGCTCGGCGTGCGCGAGCGGCGCAAAACCGGCGAGCGGTAATGCAAGCAATAGTGCCGCAAGTCCGGCGCGGCTCGCGCACAGCGTGCGCACGCGGCCGGACTCAAAACGGGGGAACGATTCGTTCATGCAGTCACGCCTGGAATTGGATTACCCGGGTTGCTTCTGGGAGCCGCCGGAGTCGGCGGGGGCGATGGCGCCGCGCACGTTGCCGAATAGCTGCATGACCCGGGTGACATTGTTGTATTTCATGCCGCTGGCCGTCATGATCGACTGGCCGCGCTGAAGTTTAACCGGCTTTTCTGTCTCGATCACATCGTCGTTGACGAGCACGCGGAAATGCGAGGAATCGGCCTGCATCTGCGGATCGCCGTAGCCCGCGTCGCGCAGGATGCGCGCGCTGTCGTACAGATCGACGATCGACGCGTCCGCGTTCACCGTGCCGCGATCGCCCGTCGCGGTGACGACGGGCTTGCCGGGCTGGAACGCGCGGATCGCGGGCTTCGTCAGGTCGCTCACTTCGGTGTCCTCGTAGTGAACGAGCGTCGCCGCGGTGAGACGGTATTGGGTTGCGCCCGACTGATCGAGCTCGGACACCGAGAAACTGTCGGCGAAATAGTCGGGCGTGTGCTGCTTCGGCTTGACCGCGCCTTCGTTCTCGTGCGGCAGCGTGGCTTGCAGCAGCCAATATGTGATCCCTGCGAGCGCCGCCATCGCGGCGAGCGGTATCAGCGAAGTCCAGCGAAACCGGTTCATCCGACGAGGCCCCGCGGCATCTCGCCGCTGCACGCCGCCGCGAGCAGCGCGTCATAGCGGCCCTGTGCGCGCAGCAGCGCGTCGCATACCTCGCGCACGGCGCCGTGGCCGCCGCGCGCTTCGCTGACCCAGTGCGCACGGGCGATCACTTCGGGATGCGAGTTGGCCGGCGCGGCCGCGAAGCCGACTTTGAGCATCACGGCGAGATCGACCCAGTCGTCGCCCATGTAGCCGCATTCTTCGGCCGTGCGGCCCGTTTCGTTCAGCAGTTGCGCGAACGCTTCGAGCTTGTGCTCGACGCCCTGATAGAGATGCGTGATGCGCAGTTCCCGCGCGCGCGCCGCGACGATACCCGACTTGCGCCCCGTGATGATTGCCGTGTCGATACCGGCTTCGCGCAGCAGTTTTGCGCCGTGGCCGTCCATCGAATTGAACGCCTTCATCGTGTCGCCTTCGGCCGTAAACAGCAGGCCGCCGTCGGTGAGCACGCCATCGACGTCGAAAATCATCAGCTTCACGCGGCTCGCGCGTTCGGCCGAGGTCAGGGCGGAAGAGGTCATCAGATCACCTTCTTCGAGAACAGGTCGTGCATGTTGAGCGCGCCGATGAGCTTGCCCGTTTCATCGACGACGAGCATCTGATTGATGCGATGACGCTCCATCAGTTCCACGGCTTCCACGGCGAGCCGGTCGGGACCGATCGTACGCGGGCCGTGTGTCATGACGGATTCGATCGGCAGTGCGCGGAAATCGCCGTCGCGTTCGAGCACGCGGCGCAGGTCGCCGTCGGTGAAGATGCCCTTGACGCGCTCGTTTTCGTCGACGATGGCCGTCATGCCCATGCGCTTTGCCGTCAACTGGAACAGCGCGTCGCGCACGTTCGATCCGGACAGGACCTTCGGCACCTGATCGCCCGTGCGCATCACGTCGTGCACATACGTGAGCAGGCGCCGGCCGAGCGCGCCGCCCGGATGGGAGCGCGCGAAATCGTCCGTGCCGAAGCCGCGGGCTTCGAGCACGGCCACCGCGAGCGCGTCGCCGAGCGCGAGCGCTGCCGTCGTGCTCGCTGTCGGCGCGAGATTCAGAGGACACGCTTCTTTTTCGACGCCGCAATATAGATGGACGTCGGCCAGTTTGGCGAGACTCGAAGTGGGGCGCCCCGTCATCGCGATCATTTTCGCGCCGAGGCGCTTGATCAGCGGCAGGATCGCGACCAGTTCCTCCGATTCGCCGGAATTCGACAGACCGATGAAGACGTCTTCGGCCGTGACCATGCCGAGGTCGCCGTGGCTCGCTTCGGCGGGATGCACGAAGAACGCGGGCGTGCCCGTGCTGGCGAGCGTCGCCGCCAGCTTGCGCGCGATATGACCGGATTTGCCAATGCCTGAGACGACCACGCGTCCACGGCAGCCGAGTATGAAATCGATCGCTTCGACGAAGGCGTCGTCGAGATGATCGCGAAGGGAGCGCACGGCGTCCGCTTCGATGTCGAGCACGTCACGAGCGAGCGCAAGTGCCCGATCGCCATTGATTTTCGCTATCATCCGGGGAGTATAGCAAAGGCGTATGTTCGCCGCGCCGGGACCGAACGTTCCGGACATTGCCCTCACCGGCCCCTCGACCTTGCTGCGCGGGCGTTTGCGCGTGGCTTCGCTGACGAACCAGGACGCTCTCCTCGATGCGCTTTTGCCGATGATTTCCCCGCTCGAAATGACGCTCTTTCTGCTGCTGGCCTCAGTAGTGGGCGTCGTCGTGTTCCGCTATCTGAACCTGCCGCCGATGCTGGGTTATCTGACGGTGGGGATCGTCGTGGGCCCGCACGCGTTCGGCATCGTGCCCGATTCCGTCGGCGCGCAGAACCTCGCCGAATTCGGCGTCGTGTTCCTGATGTTCTCGATCGGGCTGGAGTTTTCGCTCGCGAAGCTGCGCTCGATGCGCCGGCTCGTGTTCGGCCTCGGGCTGCTGCAGGTGCTCGGCACGGTGGCCGTCGCGGTATCGCTCGGCATGGTGCTGGAGCGCTGGGTGCACATCTCGTGGCAGGGCAGCGTCGCGCTGGGCGGCGCGCTCGCGATGTCGTCGACGGCCATCGTCAGCAAGTTGCTCGCGGAGCGGCTCGAGATCGAGACCGAGCATGGCCGCAACATTTTTGGCGTGCTGCTGTTCCAGGATCTCGCCGTCGTGCCGCTTCTGATCATCATCTCGGCGCTGGGCGGCAATTCGGACGATCTGATGAAAGCGCTCGGCATCGCGTCGATCAAGATCGTGATCGCGCTGTCACTGCTGCTGATCGTCGGGCAGAAATTCATGACGCGCTGGTTCAACGTCGTCGCGCGCCGACGTTCGCAGGAACTGTTCGTCCTGAACCTGCTGCTCGTCACGCTGGGCGCGGCGTTCATCACCGACAGGTTCGGCCTGTCGCTCGCGCTCGGCGCGTTCATCGCGGGCATGCTGATCGCCGAGACGCCGTACCGTCATCAGGTGGAAGAGGACATCAAGCCGTTTCGTGACGTGCTACTCGGTCTCTTCTTCGTGACCACGGGCATGCTGCTGAATCCGCGCGTGATCTGGACGCATCCGCTCGTCGTGCTCGCGTTCCTGATCGCCCCGCTGCTGCTGAAAGCCGTGATGATCACGGGGCTTGCGCGGCTGTTCGGCGCGACGCCCGGCGTGGCGATGCGCACGGGCATCGGGCTCGCGCAGGCGGGCGAGTTCGGCTTCGTGCTGCTCAATCTGATCCTCGATAGGCATCTCGTCGACGCGACGTTCCTGCAGGCGATTCTCGCGTCGATGCTGCTGTCGATGCTCGCCGCGCCGTTCCTGATCCAGAACGCGGATCGCATCGTGCTGCGGCTGTCGTCGACCGAATGGATGATGCAGTCGTTGCAGATGACGCGCATCGCGACGCAAAGCCTGAAGCAAACCGGCCACGTGATCATCTGCGGCTACGGCCGCGCCGGACAGAACCTCGCGCGGATGCTGGAGCACGAAGGGCTGTCGTATGTCGCGCTCGACCTCGATCCCGATCGCGTGTCGGCGGCCGCGGCGGCGGGCGAATCGGTGGTGTTCGGCGACGCGGGGCGGCGCGAGTCGCTGCTCGCGGCGGGTATCCATCGCGCGGCGACCGTCGCGATCACGTACGCGAATACGCCGTCGGCGCTGCGCGTGCTGCACAACATCCATGAACTCGAGCCGACGTTGCCCGTCATCGTGCGCACTGTCGACGACAGCGACCTCGAAAAGCTGCTCGCCGCGGGCGCGACGGAAGTGATTCCGGAAATCGTCGAAGGCAGTCTGATGCTCGCGTCGCACACGCTCGTCGTGATGGGCGTGCCGATGCGGCGCGTCGTGCGACGCGTGGAGGAGTTACGCGACGAGCGCTATAGCCTGCTGCGCGGCTATTTCCACGGCGCGGACGACGTCGATGACGACGACGGTCACGAGCAGGTGCGGCTACAATCGGTCCCCGTCGACGAAAAGGCCGATGCTGTCGGGCGCACGCTCGAAGAACTCGGCCTCTTCGATCTCGGCGTCGAAGTGACGGCGATACGGCGGCACGGCATTCGCGGCGTCGAGCCCGATCCATCGACTAAACTTCGCGCAAGCGACATCGTCGTGCTGCGCGGCTTGCCCGAAGCGCTGGCGGAAGCGGAGGAGCGTCTGTCGAAGCATCGGCGCGCGGGCGCGGCGGCGGCCTGACGCTTGCTGCCATCCATCAACACCGATCACGCGGCGGCGCTCGACGAACGCGCGCCGTATTCAAGCAACTCACTGGAAACATCGGGGTCTTCGACGACCCGTCTGGAGTCATCATGTCCAACGCGCCTGCGAACAAGCCATTCGATGCGGCCGAATACATCAACAGCCGGATCCGCACGGTGCCCGACTGGCCGCAAGCCGGCGTGCAGTTTCGCGACATCACGCCGTTGCTGCAAAACCCGAAAACGCTGCGCGTGTTGATCGACATGTTCGTGCAGCGCTATATCGACCGGAAGCTCGACTACATCGCGGGGCTCGACGCGCGCGGCTTCATCATCGGGCCGATTCTCGCGTACGAACTGAATCTCGGCTTCATTCCGATCCGCAAGATCGGCAAGCTGCCGTACAAGACGGTGTCCGAATCGTATGCGCTCGAATACGGCACGGCGACCGTCGAGATTCATGAGGACGCGTGCAAGCCGGGTGACCGCATCGTGATCGTCGACGATCTGATCGCGACGGGCGGCACGATGATGGCGGGCAAGAAGCTGCTCGAGCGTCTTGGCGCGACAGTGGTCGAAGGCGCGGCGATCATCGATTTGCCCGACCTCGGCGGCTCGAAGCTGCTGCGCGATGCAGGGCTGCCGCTTTTCACCGTGACGGGATTCGGCGGTCACTGAGTCTTTCCAACGGAGTTTCTGAGCAATGCCCAATTTCCTGCTCTTTCTCGCGACGTCGATAGCGATCACGTTCGCGCCTGGCCCCGACAATCTGCAAGTGCTCGCGCGCGGCATTTCGCAAGGACGCGCCGCGGGCTTCGTCGCCGCGCTCGGTTTCGCCGCGGGCATTTCGTTTCATACGACGCTCGCGGCGCTCGGCGTCGCCGCAGTGCTGCGCTCGTCGCCTGTCGCGTTCCAGATCATCAAGCTCGCGGGCGCCGCGTATCTCGTGTGGATCGGCATCAAGGCATTGCGCAGCAACGGTCTCGCGACGGCGCACGAGCGCCCGCCACAGCCGCTTTCGTCGATCTTCCGGCAGAGCGTGATCGGCAACATGATGAACCCGAAGGTGACGCTGTTCTTCGTCGTGTTCCTGCCGCAGTTCGTCGATCCGCACGGCGCGCAGAGCGTCACGTTGCAGATGCTCGAACTGGGCGCGCTGTTCATGCTGCAAACGGTCGTCGTGTTTTCGCTGTTCGGCGTGTGCGCGGGTTTGATCGGCGGATGGCTGAGGCGCCGTCCGCGCGCGGGCGTGTGGCTCGACCGGCTTGCGGGCGCTACGTTTATCGCGATCGGCATCCGCGTCGCGCTGCGCGACTGATTCGTTGGTTGCCGTTTGAGTCGTCGGCTGGATCGTCGACACGTCACGCTGTCTGGAGCTGTCTGGAGTCTTCATGTCTTTGCCTTGCATCGCCGCCGCGCGCCGCTTCGATCCTGCGCGGCATCTCCGGTTCGTGATCGGCGGGGAGCGCGTCGGCTGGATTCGCGCGACCGATGCGCCGCTGCTCGCGCGCTGGCCCGATGTGTTCGACATCGATGCGAAGAGCGTCACGCTTGCGCCGCAATTCAACACGGTCGAGCTGCGTAGCGCCGCGCTCGGTTCGGTGATCGGCGCGCTCGCCGCTGACGGCCGCATTCCCGGCTGGCGCGACGAAACCTACGCGATTCGCAATGCGTTCGATGCGCCGCCGCTCGCGTATATCGAGCGCGCGGCGTCACGTTTTTTCGGCACGATGACGTACGCGGTGCATTTGAACGGCGTCGTAGAATACGAAGATCGCGCGCCGCAGTTGTGGATCGCGCGCCGCAGCGACACGAAGGCAACCGATCCGGGCAAGCTTGACAACGTCGTTGCGGGCGGCGTCGGCTGGGGCTTTAGTCTCACTGAAACGATCGTCAAGGAATGCTGGGAAGAAGCGGGCATTCCGCAAGAGATCGCCGCGCGTGCGGTCGCGGGACGCACGGCGCATGTGCTGCAATCGCTGCCCGAAGGCACGCAGGCCGAGCAGATTTTCATCTACGACCTCGCACTGCCCGAAGACTTCGCGCCGCGCAATCAGGATGGCGAAGTGGGCGAACATCGGCTGGCGCGCATCGAAGATGTCGCGCGGTGGATCGAAGAAGGCGCGATGACGGTCGATGCGAGCCTCGCGACGCTCGATTGCCTGCTGCGCCGCCGCTGGATCGACGAAGAGGCCTGCGCTGGCATCGACGCGCTGTTCGAGCCGCCCGTCTTCGACTGACACTGACGGACGAACGCGCACCCGAAGCACCGCATCTCACTCTACGAAACACGCACTGAAGAAGGGAGTCACCGGGTCATGTCGACCGAACACAGCTTTATTCTCAAACTGTCGTGTGCCGATCGGCCCGGCATCGTTCACGCCGTGTCGGGTTTTCTGTTCGATCGCGGCAGCAACATCCTCGACTCCGCGCAATTCGGCGACAGCCACACTGGCGAATTTTTCATGCGCGTCCACTTCCAGCAGGTGGGCGGCGATCCCGGCCTCGACGCGCTGCGCGAAGCATTCGCGACGCTCGCCGCACAGTTCGGCATGCGCTGGGAATTGCACGACGCGAACGTGAAGCCGCGTGTCGTGATCATGGTGTCGAAGATCGGCCACTGCCTGAACGATCTGCTGTTCCGCTATCGCACGGGGCAGTTGAACATCGAGATTCCCGCGATCATCTCGAACCACAAGGAGTTCTATCAGCTCGCCGCGAGCTACGACATTCCCTTTCATCACTTCCCGCTGACGTCGAAGGACGCGAAGGCGCAGCAGGAAGCACGCGTGCTCGAAGTGATCGACGAATGCAAGGCGGATCTCATCGTGCTCGCGCGCTACATGCAGATTCTGTCGCCTGAATTGTGCGAGCGGTTGACCGGGCGCGCGATCAACATCCATCATTCGTTCCTGCCGAGCTTCAAGGGCGCGAAGCCTTACTACCAGGCGTTCGATCGCGGCGTGAAGCTGATCGGCGCAACGGCGCACTACGTGACGACGGATCTCGACGAAGGCCCGATCATCGAACAGGAAGTGGAGCGCGTCGATCACAGCATGACGCCGGATCAACTGACGGCGATCGGCCGCGACGTCGAATGCGTGACGCTCGCGCGGGCGGTGAAGTGGCACGTCGAGCACCGTATCGTGCTGAACGGCAGCAAGACGGTCGTGTTCCGCTGAGTCTTTTTTTCTTTTTCATGAAGCCGGCGCGGATCGTGATCGACCGCGCCGGTTTTTTTATTGCGACGTCGCGCTTTCGGTTTGCGCGCGAACGGCGCGTGATTTTGCGTCGCGCGCGTTCATCGCACGGCGGCGCGCGTTCATCTTCTTTAGCCAGATCAACAGGCCCGTCGCGCTCAGCGCGGCCACCATCACGCCGACGAAGCTGACCAGAATGCGTCCGCCGATGCCGAGGATGCGCCCCGAATGCAGAGGGAATTGCGCCTGCATGAAGAGATCGCCCGCCGTGCCCTGGCCGGGAATCTGCGCGCCGAGCGCCTGGCCTGTCTGCGCATTCCAGTACGTCCATGCATTGCCGAGGCCGCCGTCGCCGTGATCGTCGCCGGCTCCGAAATAGCCGACGCCGTACACATGGAATGCCGGCGCGTAATAGATCGCGCCCGGCGGTGCATCGATACGCTTTTCGATGCGCGCCTGTTCCGCCGCCTTCAGGATCTGCTCGCGCGGCAGCGGCTCGTCGTTGGGCCTGGCGTTGGGCAGCATCGACGGATCGGCGAACGGCGTTGGCGTGAGCGTCGAGAACAGCTTGACGATCGGCTGCACAACCGGCGTCGACAGATTCATCGACACCGACGTCACCGCGACGATCAGCAGCAGTCCCCAGATCCATACGCCGCCCGAGCGGTGCAGATCGAACGTGAGCGCGTAGCCGCCGCGCCGCACGCGGAACGCAAACGACTTCTTCCACGCTTTCGCGCTGGGAAACGCGAGCACGAGCGCGATCACGCTATCGAAAATCCACACGATGCCGACGATGCCCATCAGCCACGTGCCGATGTCGATGCCATGCGTGAACGGCAGAAACAGCGTGTAGTGCAGCTTGTAGATGAACGGCAGCAGATTGATCCGCGCGACCGACAACGCGCCCCATTCGCGCCGGCCCTGAATTTGACCCGTGGCGGGATCGACGGCGATCTGATTGAAATCGAGCGGATAAGGCTGGTTCGTTTTCGGATCGACGCGCGGCATCACCATCATTTGCAGCGTGTGTCCTTTTTCGGCCGCGAGCGGCAGATAGGTCACTTGCAGCCGAGCGTCGCTCGACTCGACACGGCGCGCGAGTTCCAGCGACGGTAACGGCGCGGCATCGCTGCGCGCGTCGAAGAACGACGGATTGAGCGCCGCGTCGAGTTCGTGACCCCACGCGATCAGCGCGCCCGTCAGTCCCGCGACGAATAGAAACAACGCTGTCCCGATGCCGAACCAGCGATGCAGTCGAACGAGCGCGGATCTCATGCGCGGTTTCCGTCGAAAGCGACGGCCGTCGACGGCAAAAAAGTGGCAGACATGACTGCGTGGCGTCCATGCAAATAAGAATTATTCGCATCTTAAGGCGCGTGCGTCGATGTCGCAAGAGTTTCGTCATCGCCAAGGAGCGCCTCGACTTCTGATTGCCGCGCGATGCGGACATCGATGCGGACATTAAAAAAGCGGCCTCGCGGCCGCCCTTTTTGCGTCGATGCACCCGTTGCGATGCGCTACACGAGCCGCAGATAGATCAGTTCGCGCTTGATGTACGCATAGAAGATCGGTGCGGCGATCACGCCAGGAATGCCGAACGCGGCTTCCATCACGAGCATCGCGATGAGCAGCTCCCATGCGCGCGCCTCGATCTGTCCGCCGATGATGCGCGCGTTGAGGAAATATTCGAGCTTGTGAATCAGGATCAGGAACACGAGCGCCGTCACGGCCGCCGGGAAGCTCACCGACAGCGCCACTGCGACGATCAGCGTGTTTGAGATCAGATTGCCGATCACGGGCAGCAGCCCGACGATGAACGTGATGATGACGAGCGTCTTCGCCATCGGCAGCGGCGCATGGAAGAGCGGCAGCAGCAACAGCAGGAATATGCCCGTAAACACGGTGTTGATCGCGGAGATCTTCACCTGCGCGAACACGATGCGGCGGAACGCATCGGCGAAACGGCCCACGCGCGTGATGAACGCCGTCGACAACGGCAGCCGCTGGATATGCTTCTGCGCGCCGACCGCGACGATCGCGCCGATGATCATGCCGATCAGCACGTGCGTGAAGATGCGCGCCGCGTTCTTGCCGCCTTGCGAAAGCGTGCCCGCATGCGTCTGCATCAGCACGGTGGCCTTTTCCTTCATCTGCTCGGTCGAGACGGGCAGGTTCTGCGCGATGAACTGCGGCAGGCGGCCACGCGCCTGGTCGATCAGCGACATCGCCTGGTCGAGCAGCTTCTGGACGCTCGGCACGTCATTCTCGAAGTGCTCGATGATGGCGACCGTGATGCCCGTCAGCACGCCGACAATCACGGCGGACAGGATCACCACCGCGAACCAGCGCGCGCGGTAGCTCGACATGTGTTTTTCGATGCGCGGCGCGAGCGTATGGACGAGCTGGAACACGAGCATGCCGGCGAGCAGCGCGCCCAGCAGCCTCAGTTCAAGCACCGCCCACATCGCAAGCAGCGCCACGACATAGCTGCCGATTTCGACCGCCGACAGTTTCGGCAGGCTCATGTCGCTGGTCAGCCTGACCGGGCGAGGGCGCAGATCCTGCACCTGCCCGTCGTCGCGGGCCGGATTTCGCTTGGCCATGGCTTTCTATCGTCTCCAACCTCAGGTTTTTACGCTCGGCTTGCCGGCTTTTGCTGTCGCTTTTGCCGTTCCTGCCGCTGGCTTCGCTGTCGATTTCGAAGCCCGTTTCGGTGCGTCGGCGGCGACGGCTTTCTTTGCCCTCGCCGGTTTTACGGCCGCTTTTTCGGATTCTGCAGCGGTGTTGCCCCTGGTTGCCTCGGCTTCGCCGGTTTCGTCGTCGGACTGTTCGTCTGATTCCGCGTCCGCCGATTCAACTGATCCGGCCTGCGCTTCCGGTGCCGATTCGCTGGCCGCGCCGCGCAGCAACAGCGGCGCGAGATACCGGCCGGTAAAACTTGCCTTCGATTTCGCGATCTGCTCCGGCGTGCCCTGCGCGATGATCTGACCGCCGCCGGCACCGCCTTCGGGACCGAGATCGATGACCCAGTCGGCTGTTTTTATCACATCGAGATTATGCTCGATGATGACAACCGTATTTCCTTGATCGCGCAACCGATGGATCACTTCGAGCAGCAGCGCGATATCGTGGAAGTGCAGGCCCGTGGTCGGTTCATCGAGGATATAAAGCGTGCGACCCGTATCGCGCTTGCTCAGTTCCAGCGAGAGCTTGACGCGCTGCGCCTCACCGCCCGACAGCGTGGTCGCCGACTGGCCCAGGCGGATATAGCCGAGGCCGACATCGAGCAGCGTCTTCAGCTTGCGTGCGACGACGGGCACCGCGCGGAAGAATTCGTGCGCGTGCTCGACGGTCATCTCCAGCACTTCGCTGATGTTCTTGCCCTTGTACTGGATGTCGAGCGTCTCGCGGTTGTAGCGCTTGCCGTGACACACGTCGCACGGCACGTACACGTCCGGCAGGAAGTGCATCTCGACCTTCAGCACGCCGTCGCCCTGACACGACTCGCAGCGTCCGCCCTTCACGTTGAACGAAAAGCGGCCCGGATCGTAGCCGCGTTCCTTCGCGGCGGGCACGCCCGCGAACAGTTCGCGGATCGGCGTGAAGACGCCCGTGTACGTCGCGGGATTCGAGCGCGGCGTGCGGCCGATTGGCGACTGGTCGACGTTGATGACCTTGTCGAAATGCTCGAGGCCTTCGATCGCCTCGAACGGCGAAGGCTCTGTCGACGAGCCATACAGGTGCTGCGCAACGGCGTGATAGAGCGTGTCGTTGATCAGCGTCGACTTGCCCGAGCCCGAGACGCCCGTCACGCAAGTGAGAAGACCGACGGGCAGATCGAGCGTCACGCGCTTCAGGTTGTTGCCGTAAGCCTCGACGATGCGCAGATGGCGCTCGTCGGGCTGCTTGCGGTCGTCGGGGAATTCGATGCGGCGCGTGCCCGCGAGATACTGGCCCGTCATTGATGCCGGGTCCGCCTGCACTTCGACGGGCGTGCCTTCGGCGATCACCATGCCGCCATGCTCGCCCGCGCCCGGTCCCATATCGACGACATAGTCGGCCATGCGGATCATGTCCTCGTCGTGCTCGACGACGATCACCGAGTTGCCGAGATCGCGCAGATGCTTGAGCGTCGAAATGAGGCGGTCATTGTCGCGCTGGTGCAGGCCGATCGACGGCTCGTCGAGCACGTACATCACGCCCGTCAGCCCCGAGCCGATCTGCGATGCGAGCCGGATGCGCTGCGCCTCGCCGCCCGACAGCGTTTCGGCGCTGCGCTCCAGCGACAGATAATCGAGCCCGACGTTGTTCAGGAACATCAGGCGCGCGACGATTTCCTTGATGACCTTGTCGGCGATTTCGCGCTTGGCGCCTTCGAGCCGCAGCGTCTGGAAATAGCCGAGCGAGTCGCGCAGCGGCCAGCCGCTCACTTCGTAGATCGCGCGCGCGTCGCCGTCCGCGCCGATGCGCACGAAACGCGCTTCGCGCCGCAGACGCGTGCCCTCGCACGACGGGCACGCCTGGTTGTTCTGATACTTCGAGAGTTCTTCGCGGACCGCGACGGAATCCGTCTCGCGGTAACGCCGCTCCAGATTCGGAATGATCCCTTCGAACACATGCTCGCGCACCGATGTCCGCCCGCGCTCGTTGATGTACGAGAACGGCACGGTCTGCTTGCCGGAGCCGTACAGCAGGATCTGGCGCACCTTTTCCGGCAGGTCTTCGAACGCGGTGTCGATATCGAACTCGTAGAACGCTGCGAGGCTTTGCAGCATCTGGAAGTAGAACTGGTTGCGCCGGTCCCAGCCCTTCACGGCACCCGCCGCCAGCGACAGCGACGGATGCGCGACCACCCGCTTCGGATCGAAGAACGTGATCTGGCCAAGGCCGTCGCATTCCGGGCACGCGCCCATCGGGTTGTTGAACGAGAAGAGGCGCGGCTCCAGTTCCTGCAGCGAGTACGAGCAGATCGGGCACGCGAACTTCGAGCTGAAGAGATGCTCCTTGTCCGTGTCCATTTCGAGCGCGATCGCGCGGCCGTCAGCGAGACGCAGCGCCGTTTCGAACGATTCGGCAAGACGCTGCTTCGCGTCGGGCCGCACCTTCAGACGGTCGACGACCACGTCGATGGTGTGCTTGTCGTTCTTCTTCAGTTGCGGCAGCGAGTCGACTTCGTGGATCTTCGCGACGCCCTCGTTCGCCGTGCCACCGCCCGAGCGCACGCGAAAGCGGATGAAGCCCTGTGCCTGCATGTCTTCGAACAGTTCGGTGTGCTCGCCCTTGCGATTCGCGACGACGGGCGCGAGGATCATCAGCTTCGTGTCTTCGGGCAGCGCGAGCGCGGCGTCCACCATCTGCGAGACGCTTTGCGCCTCCAGCGGAATCTCGTGGTCCGGGCAGTACGGCGTACCGACACGTGCGTAAAGAAGCCGCAGATAGTCGTGGATTTCGGTGACGGTGCCGACCGTCGAGCGCGGGTTGTGCGACGTCGCTTTCTGCTCGATCGAAATGGCGGGCGACAGGCCCTCGATCAGATCGACGTCCGGCTTTTCCATCAGTTGCAGGAATTGGCGGGCGTACGCGGACAGGCTCTCCACATAACGGCGCTGGCCTTCGGCGTAGAGCGTGTCGAAGGCCAGCGAAGATTTGCCCGAGCCGGACAGGCCGGTAATCACGACCAGCTTGTGACGCGGCAAGTCGAGATTGACGTTCTTCAGGTTGTGGGTCCGAGCCCCACGGATACGGATTTGTTCCATGAACCGGCGGGAAGAGGAGAAGGCTAAACCTGCTACTATAACGACTTTTCCAGACCGCCGTTACGGCTTCCTGACAGCGTGCAAACGGCGTGCTGACAGATACGAAACCGTCGTTTTTTTGCGGTCCAGCGTCGCGGTGAACTGCCTGTAGGTGACACCTGTATGTGAGGCGTTTTCCGTCGTCTGCAAGGCTGCAGGTGGCCGGCGCAAGCGCTGCACGCGTCAGAAGCTGTGCATGCGGACCCACGCGGTTCGCCGTCCGTTCATTCGAATATCGCTCCCGATGTCCAATCCGTCCGCCACTTCTTCACGCATGAGCGCGCATGAACTGCGCGCGACCGTGTCGCTTGCCGCGATCTTCGCGCTGCGCATGCTGGGTCTCTTCATGATCATGCCCGTCTTCTCGATCTACGCGAAGACGATTCCCGGCGGCGACAACGTGCTGCTCGTCGGCATTGCGCTCGGTGCGTATGGCGTCACGCAATCGCTGCTCTACATCTTCTATGGCTGGATCTCGGACAAGGTCGGCCGCAAGCCCGTCATCGCGACGGGCCTGCTGATTTTCGCGCTCGGCAGCTTCGTTGCCGCGTTCGCGCACGACATGACGTGGATCATCGTCGGGCGGGTGATTCAGGGGATGGGCGCGGTGTCGTCGGCGGTGATCGCGTTCATCGCGGACCTGACGGCCGAAGAGCATCGGACGAAGGCGATGGCCATGGTCGGCGGATCGATCGGCGTGTCGTTCGCGGTCGCGATCGTCGGCGCGCCGATTGTGTTCCATTGGGTCGGCATGAGCGGACTGTTCGCGCTCGTCGGCGTGTTCTCGATCCTGGCGATCGGCGTCGTGCTGTGGGTCGTGCCGGATGCGCCGAAGCCCGTGCACGTGCCCGCGCCGTTCCGCGAAGTCCTGCACAACCGGGAGCTGCTGCGCCTCAATTTCGGCGTGCTCGTGCTGCACGCGACGCAAACGGCGCTTTTCCTCGTCGTGCCGCGCATTCTCGAAGCGGGCGGTCTGCCCGTCGCGTCGCACTGGAAGATTTACCTGCCCGTGATGGGGTTGGCGTTCGTGATGATGGTCCCCGCGATCATCGCCGCCGAAAAGCGCGGCAAGATGAAGGCCGTGCTGCTGGGTGCGATTGGTCTTATCCTGATCGGCCAGTTACTTCTCGGCGTTGCAGCGCATACCATTATGGCTGTGGCGGCGATCCTGTTTATCTACTTTCTTGGCTTCAATATTCTCGAAGCATCGCAGCCTTCGCTGGTGTCGAAACTGGCACCGGGCAATCGCAAGGGCGCGGCGGCCGGCGTCTACAACACGACTCAGTCGATCGGCCTTGCAATGGGCGGCGTGATTGGCGGCTGGCTGCTGAAAGTGGATGGACAAAGCGCTGTTTTCTTTGCGTGTTCTGGGCTTGTGTTTTGCTGGCTTATAATCGCCGCAAACATGAAGCAGCCGCCGCGCAAAGCATAAGTCTTTTTACGGCACGAATTTATAGGCGGCGGTCAAACGGGGCGCGGACGCGCTTTCCGGACATTGACACAGGCGGCCATGGCGTAGAAAGCCATCGGTGCCGCGTCGCCGGAAACGGAATCAACAGGAGAAACTCATGGCATCCGTGAACAAGGTCATTCTCGTCGGCAATCTCGGCGCCGATCCGGAAGTCCGTTACCTTCCGAGCGGTGACGCAGTGGCGAACATCCGCCTTGCCACGACCGATCGCTACAAGGACAAGCAGTCGGGCGAATTCAAGGAAATGACCGAGTGGCACCGCGTGTCGTTCTTCGGGCGCCTCGCGGAGATCGTGTCGGAGTACCTGAAGAAGGGCTCGTCGGTGTATATCGAAGGCCGTATCCGCACGCGCAAGTATCAGGCGCAGGACGGCACCGACCGTTACTCGACGGAAATCGTCGCTGATCAGATGCAGATGCTCGGCGGCCGCAGCGGTTCGGGCGGCGGCGGTGGCGATGACGGCGGCTATAGCCGCGGCGAGTCGATGGAGCGCGGTGGCGGCGGCGGCGGCCGCATGTCGGGCGGTGGCGGGGGTGGCCGTGCGTCGGGCGGCGGCGGTGGCGGCGGTCAGAGCCGTCCGAGCGCGCCGGCTGGCGGCGGCTTCGACGAGATGGACGACGATATTCCGTTTTGACTCGTCCCGCACAAAAACAGTCCGGCGCAGCGAAACATCGCGCGTCGAACGAACAGGAAAACACCCCGCCTTCGAGCGGGGTGTTTTTTTATGCGCACGCCTGTCGCGACTGTTGCAAGAGCAAGGACAAGGGAAGGATTAAACGAAGCCCCGCCCCCAGCCTCAAGCCACCCCTCCATTCGCCCGCAGAATCTGCCCGTTGACCCACGCGCTATCCGGCCCCGCCAGAAACGAGACCACGGACGCAATATCCTCCGGTTGTCCCAGCCGTTGCAGCGGCGGCATCTTGGCGAAGTTCTGGATCTGCTCCTCCGTCTTGCCTTCGAGGAACAGCGCCGTCGCGACGGGCCCCGGCGCGACCGCATTCACGGTGATATCGCGGCCGCGCAGTTCTTTGGCAAAGACATGCGTGAACGCTTCGACGGCCGCCTTCGTCGCGTTGTAGATCGCGTAGCCCGGCATGTTCAGCGCGAGCGTCGTGCTCGAAAAATTGATGACGCGCCCGCCGTTGTTCATCCGTGCCGCCGCTTCGCGCAGCGTATTGAAAGTGCCGCGCACATTGATGTCGAACGTCTGCGTGTAGAGCGCATCGCTGGTGTCGGCGAGCGGCAGCGTCTTCATGATGCCCGCGTTGTTGACGAGCACGTCGACCTTGCCCAGCTGCTGCTCAGTCGCTTCGAACATGCGGCGCACGTCGTCGGCGTTCGACACGTCCGCTTTCACCGCAATCGCGGCCGCGCCTTGCGCCTTCAGTTCCTCGACGAGCGTGTCGGCTTCCTTCGAGCTCGCCGCGTAGTTGACGACGACCGCAAATCCATCGCTGGCGAGCCGCCGCGCGATGGCCGCGCCAATGCCGCGCGATGCGCCCGTCACGATAGCCACCTTGCCATTCTTCACGTTGTTCATGATGCCGTTCCTCGAAGTAGTGATTTGGTGAAAGGATGATCGGATATTTCGTGGAAGAGATAATCGGCCGAGAGTTGCTACCATCGTTCCATTCACTTCAACAATGCGCCGCAGCAGACCGCGCAGCAAGCCGCCATGGACCGTTTCCAGGAAATGCAGGTGTTCGTCCGCATCGCCGAGCGGCTGAGCTTCACGCGTGCCTCCGACGATCTGCAGATTCCACGCGCCACCGTCACGAACCTGATGAAGCGGATGGAGCAGCGGCTCGGCGCGCGGCTGCTCGAGCGCACCACGCGCACCGTGCGCCTCACGCCTGACGGCGAAGCGTATTACCGGCGCTGCGTGCGCCTGCTCGCCGACATGGAAGAGGCCGAAGGCTCGTTTCGCGACGCCGCGCCAAAGGGGCTGTTGCGCGTGAACTTGCAGGGCACGCTTGCGCGGCACTTCATCGTTCCGGCGTTGCCGGATTTTCTCGAACGCTATCCGGGCATCGAACTGCATATCGGCGAGGACGACCGGCTTGTCGATCTCGTGCGCGAAGGCGTCGATTGCGTGCTGCGGGCGGGCAAACTGCAGGATTCGTCGATGGTGGGGCGGCGCGTCGCGCGGCTGGAGCAGGTGACGCTCGCGAGCCCCGCATATCTGGAGCGGCATGGCCTGCCAGCCGATCTCGCCGCGCTTGCCACGCATCGCGCTGTCAACTACATATCGAGCGCGACAGGCAGCGCAATGCCGCTCGAATTCACCGTCGATGAACGCGTGGTCGAAGTGAATCTCCAGGCGATCGTGTCGGTGACGGGCGCCGATCTGTACACGGGCGCGGCTGTTGCCGGACTCGGTCTCGTGCAGGTGCCGCGTTATCGGGCGCTGAACGAGCTCGCCGCGGGCAGTCTCGTCGTCGTGCTGCCGCAATTTCCGCCGCCGCCGATGCCCGTCACCGTGCTGTATCCGCAAAGCCGCCAGCTGTCGTCGCGCGTGCGCGCGTTCGCGCAATGGCTCCGCGAGATCTTCGAAGCGGCGGGCGGACTCAAGGTCGGCTGATCCGCGACACGCCCGATGTTCCGGGCGAGATTGCGTGAGATCAAGCCTGGCGGCCCTCCGACAGAAAGCTTTCCGACAGGCCATAAAGTTTTCGCCAAATCAGCCGTAACTGGCGATGTGGTGCATCTGCTTAATGTTCAATCGAGTTGCGGACCTTGCCTGGCGGCCGGGCGCAGCAATCCTGTCACGGAACACTGGAGATTCCGGTCAGGCGGCCATAGGAGACATGCTTCATGTTGAAAGGTCTTTCGATTCGTACGTACCTTACGTTGATGATCGTGCTGTTCGGCATCGTATTGCTGATCGGCGCGGCGGCGGGGCTGCTCTCGTTGCGTGCAAGCAATGCGTCGTTGCAGCGGATGTATACGGTCGACACGCCCGCCGTCGCGGATCTCGAAGGCAGCGCGGGCCAGCTGCTTCGCCTGCGCCTCTCGCTCGCGACGTATTCATCGCTCAACGAACTGAATGACCAGGAAGGCGCCGGCGCGGTACTCAAGCGGTTCGATACCTATCTGAAGGTGTCGAACGAACGTCTCGCCAATTTCCTTCGCAATGCGAGCAATGACGCCGACGAGCAGCGGCTCATCAAGGAGATGCAGGAAAAGCGCGATACGTTCCTGCGCGAAGGCGTCGAACCTGCAATGGCGGCGCTCAAGGCCCGCGACAAGGAGATGTTCCACCAGTTGCAGGGGCACAAGCTGTCGCCGCTGTACAGCGCCTACGAAAAGCCGATGCTGACGCTCGAAAAGCTACAGCTCGATCACGCCGAAAAGCGCTACCAGGATGCCCAGCAGCTGTTCTATGCCGTGTGTATCGCTGTTGCGATCGGCATGGCGGGCACGCTGATCTTCGCGTGGATTGGACGCGTCGTGATGGTTCGCGCGATCGTGCATCCCGTCGATGCCACCATCAAGCAGTTCCAGCGCATCGCGCACGGCGACCTGACGGGCCGTATCGAGAATACCGGCGACAACGAAATGGGCCGCCTCGCCGCGGCGCTGCGCAGAATGCAGGAGTCGCTGATCGCGACGGTGAACACGGTGCGCCACAGCACCGATTCGATCGACACAGGCGTGAGCGAAATCGCGGCGGGCAATACGAATCTGTCGCAGCGCACGGAAGAGCAGGCGGCCTCGCTCGAAGAAACGGCGGCGAGCATCGAAGAACTCACGTCGACGGTCAAGCAGACGGCCGACAACGCGAAGCAGGCCAGCTCGCTCGCGCAAGGCGCATCGACGCTCGCGGCGCAAGGCGGCGAACTCACGCAGCAGGTGGTGGGCACGATGCAGCAGATCGTCGACGACTCGCGGCGTATCGCCGATATCGTCGGCGTGATCGAGGGCATCGCGTTCCAGACCAATATCCTCGCGTTGAACGCCGCCGTCGAAGCCGCGCGCGCAGGCGAACAGGGGCGCGGCTTTGCGGTCGTCGCGAGCGAAGTCCGTTCGCTTGCGCAGCGTAGCGCGGCAGCGGCGAAGGAGATCAAAGGCTTGATCGGTACGTCGAATGAACGTGTGACGGCGGGCGCCGATCTCGTCCAGCGTTCGGGTTCGACAATGACGGAGATCGTCGACGCGATTGCGCGCGTCAGCGCGATCATGAACGAGATCGCCGAAGCGGCAAACGAGCAGAGCACGGGCATCGATCAGGTGAACGTCGCGGTCGCGCAGATGGACGAAGTGACGCAGCAGAATGCCGCGCTCGTCGAGCAGGCCGCGGCAGCCGCCAGTTCGCTCGAAGAGCAGGCGCGGCATCTCACGGAGGCCGTCGCCGTGTTCCGCACCGACAGCACGCGCGCTTCTTCGCCGCGTCCCGTTGCGCGTCGCGCCGTCGCGCAGAAGCCGGATCTGGACGTGTCGCTGGAGACAGCCGACGCCGTCTAGGCATGTTGGCGAATGGAATCGCAAAGACGTAGCTCACGTCTTTGCATCGCCGACGGATCAGGGTGCGTGAAGAGGAGGCGAAGCGTCACTTGCTCGCGCTTCATCATCGACGCAAAAGAGAACGGCGATGCAAGCCTTCGACGCTTGCACCGCCGTTTGTTTTTGCGGCAGCTTAGGGCCTTAGGGCCGCACCGCGTAGTACTTCGCCACGCCGTCGATTTCTTCCGGCGTCATGTTGCGCGCGACGTTGCGCATCTGCTCGTTGACGTCGTTATGACGATCGCCGTTGGCGAAGGCGCGCAACTGCGCCGCCATATACACCGATGACTGCCCGCCCAGCCACGGCGCGGACCCCTTGCGGTCGCGCTCGCCGTGACACGCGGCACACGGCGCGATGTTGCGCATCGGCGAGCCTTCGTTGACGAGCTTGCGGATGCTCGCGTCGTCGACAGTGCCCTTTTCGACGGCGGGCGGGCGCGGCAGCGTCGAGTAGTAGTTCGCGAGATCGTGCAGGTCGCGGTCGTTCAGATGACGGATGATGGGCTGCATGATCGAGTTCATGCGCTGGCCGCTCTGATAGTCGCGCAACTGCTTGTAGATCACGTCCGCGTACTGCCCCGCGAGCACGGGCGCCGTGACCTGAATCAGGCTCTCTACGCCATGACACATCGAGCAGTTCTGCGCGAGCGTCGCGCCGCGCCCGACCGAGACGGCATCGGGACTCGGGCGGCTCAACGGCGGCGCGGGCGGCAGCACGACCACATTGCTGGGCGCCGGGCCCGCGATGTTCTCGTTTTGCGAATACCACGACGACGGCGCGCCCGCCGCGCTGCAAATCGCCGCCCAGAGTCCGCGTTGCGTGAAGTCGGGATGCTTCGACGGCAGCCAGATGAAGCCGATCAGAATCGACACGACAGCAATCGCAATCACGCCGCCGACGCCCGACGTGAACCATCGGTTGCTGAAGCTGAATACGCGTTCGTCGCTCATCACCGTGCTCCCACTGCGACGGCCGGCACGGACGTCTGTTGCAAGCCGAGCAACTGCGCGATCGGCACGCTGTAGTTCACGACCGTCAGGCCGATCATCAGCGCGACCCACAGGCCGAAGCTGTTCAGCGCGGCAGGCACGCGCTCGACGGGATGCACGGGCGCGCTGAAGCGGAACTGCTTCGGCTGTTCGATCGCACCGAACTGCGCTTTCGCGAGGATGTAGAGGAACAGCAGTCCGGAGATCACGAGTATCAGACCGCCGAATGCCGAGACGGCAACCCAGACCGCTTGCGGCGCAATCGCGGGATTGCTGTAGTCGTAGTAGGCCATCCGGCGCGGCGCGCCGAGCAGACCCACGTAGTGCCAAGGCAGCGTGACGACCATCATGCCGATGAACCACAGCCACAGTTGCCAGCGGATCAGGTTCAGCGAGCCGATCGCGCGGCCCGTCAGTTGCGGCCACAGTTCATACGCGATCGCGAAGTACATGATGACGATTGCGCCGCCGAAGATCAGGTGAAAGTGGCCCGTGACCCACTGCGTGTTGTGAATCGTCTCGTTGAGCTGGTAGCTCATGTTGATGAGCCCGCCCGCGCCGCCGAAGCCGAGCATGATGAACGAGAACGCGATGACGAGCATCATCGGGTTGTCCCACGGCAACGCCTTCAGCCAGCCGAATGCGCCCTTGCCGCCGCGCAGCCGTCCGGCGATTTCCACCGATGCGCAGATCGTGAACACGGTCAGCAGCGTCGGCACCGACACCATGCCCGTGAACACGGCATGCACGAACTTGAAGCCCGCGCCCACTTGCGGATCGGCGAACAGGTGGTGAATGCCGATCGGCATCGCGAACACGAGGAACAGGATGAACGACACGCGCGCCATCGAATCGCTGTACAGCCGTCCGCCGATTGCGCGCGGCACCAGCGTGTAGTACGCGATATACGACGGAACCAGCCAGAAGTAGACGATCGCGTGCAGCGTCCACGAGAACAGCACACGCGCGAGACCGGCATCGATGGTCGTCTTGAGGCCGAGCGCGACGGGCAGGATCTGGAAGAGGATTTCGAGTGCCGCGCCCACGGCCGTCCACGCCCACAGATACGCGCCCGCGACGTTCGCATACATCGCGAGCGGCACCGGCTTGCCCGGGTTCGCGCGCTTCCAGATGCGCAGGTTGATGCCCATCAGCACGACCCAGATCCACGAGCCGACGACGACGAGCACCACGCCGAGGTAATAGAACGGGCTGCCGATCATCGGCGGATAGAACGTGAAGAGCACCGACGCCTGGCCGGCCGCGACGGGCACGATTGCCATCACCGCGCCGATCGCGAGCATGATCAGCGCGGCCCATGCCCACTTCAAGCCGACGAGCGCCTGTTGCAGCGCGAGTTCGACGATCGCGTAGCCGAAGCCCATCGCGACCAGCGTGGGCAGCACATAGGCCATCACCGTGCCGTGCGCCGTCACCGAACGGTAGTAAAGCTCCGGTTCGCCGATCCACGGATGCAGCGGACTGCGCACCAGCATCTGCCATGCGCCCAGCAGCAGCGCGACCCCGAACGAGATGAACGCGAGCCAGAAGTGCGCGAGAACGAGTCGCTTAGCGTGAAACACAGCTGAGCCTCCGATGTTGTTTTGCCTGTTCGAAGAAGGCAGCCTTGTCGATGACCTTCACGTGCGCCCACATCGTCTGATGGCCGAAGCCGCAGAACTCGTGGCACGGCATCAGATGGTCGGCGGGTTTGTCGAAGGAGGAGGAAAACGTCGCGACGTAGCCGGGCACGACCATCGTGTTGATGTTCGTGTCGGTGACGAGCAGGCCGTGCACGACATCGGCGCTCGTCGTGCGGAAGGTGATGTCGGTGTCGGCGGGCACCAGCAGGCACTGCGGCGTGAACGAGTACTGCTGCGCGATGAAGCGCACGACGACGGAACCGTCGGGCTCGACGGCGCTGCCCAGATTGCTCTCGACGAATTCACCCGACATCTGCAGCCGCGACGGATCGATGGTCTCGACGCGCGACGGCGGCATCATTGCCCAGTGCAGCCCCGAGTACACGACGAGGACGAGCATGAACACGACGATCGCGATGACGAAGTACGCCCAGCGCCGTTCCGAGCGCACGGAGACGGCATGACCGCTGTCTGGAGAATGGGAAGGTTGGGTCGACATGATCAGTGAATGACGCCGCGCGGCAGGAACACGAGAAAGTAGAAGCCGATCCAGATCGCGAGGACGACCACGGCGGCGACGCCCGCGACCGCGATCGCGCCGTTCGGTCCTTGCGCGACGATGCGTTCGACTTCGTCGTCCGAAGCGTTGCCGTAGTGGTCGCCGGAGTGATCGTTAGGGTCCATCTGCGAAGTCTCCGAGGACAGGGTTTGTGTCAGTGAAGCGTGATCAGTGCAGCGGCGCCTTGCGCAACTCGTTGACCTGTTTCGCCGTCACGGGCTGGCCGTGATTGCCCCAGGCCGTGCGGATGTAGGTGACAACAGCGGCGGCGTCGGCGTCGTTCAGTTCCTGCGCGAACGGCGGCATGCCATAGGGCTCCGGATTGCGCCGCGTGCCCGGCGGGAAGCCGCCGTTGAGCACGATGCGGATCGGGTTGACGGCCGAATCCATTTCGATCGACTGGTTGCGCGCGAGCGGCGGGTAATGCTGGAGCTTGCCTTCGCCGTTGTCGCCGTGGCACATCGCGCACTTCGTCATGTAGATGTGCTGGCCGGATTCGAATACGGCAGGCTTGACAGTCGCCGATGGGCCCGTCTTGCGGCCCGGATCGTTGTCGGGCAGCGTCTTCAGATAGACGGCCATCGCCTTCACGTCGTCGTCGGTCATGTATTGCAGGCTGTGGTACGTCACTTCCGCCATCGGGCCATAGACCGCGCCGCGATCGGAGATGCCCGCCTGCAGCAGATCGACGATGTCCTTGATGCTCCAGTCGCCGAGGCCGCCGTCCTTGTCGGAGGTGAGCGACGGCGCGTACCAGTTCTGCACCGGGATAAGGCCGCCCGCGAACTGCTCGCTCTTCGACGAGCCGCCGAGCAGATTGATCTTCGTGTGGCACATCGTGCAGTGGCCGAGCCCTTCGACCAGATATGCGCCGCGATTCCATTCGACGGAGCGCGTCGGGTTCGGCTGGAACTCGCCTTCGCGGAAGTACAGCGAACGCCAGCCGATCAACAGCTCGCGCTGGTTGAACGGGAAGCGCAGGGCATGCTTGCGGTTCGCCTGATGCACGGGCTCGACCGACTTCAGATACGCGAAGATCGCGTCGGAGTCTTCGCGCGTGACCTTCGTGTATTGCGCAATCGGCATGGCCGGATAGATCAGCTTGCCATCCGGGCTCTTGCCCGTGCGCATCATCTTGAAGAAATCGTCGGCAGTCCATTTGCCGATGCCGTACTCGTTGTCGGGGCTGATGTTCGGCGTGTAGAGCGTGCCGAACGGCGTTTCCATCGCGAGACCGCCGCCGAACGTCTTGCCGCGCGGCGCGGTGTGACACGCGACGCAATCGCCCGCGCGCGCAAGATACTCGCCGCGCACGACCTGTTCGGGACGCGCGCCGGCGGCTGCGGGCGTGGCCGCGCCCGCTCCATAAGCAGCGCTGACGAACGGAGATTGCGGGGCGATGGCAGCGAGCGCAAGCGCGGTGCCTGCGACCAATGAGATCGTCGCGCGGCGCGTGATGCGGGCGGCGCGTTGCATGCGATTGACGGAGCGAGAGGAGAGAGTCTTCATTCCGGTTGGCTCCCACATGCCAATGGCAGCTTGCCGGGCAGTCGCGGCACGGGACGCGGATCGGCGGGCCGCGGCTGGCGCGCGAGCCAGCTCGATACCGCGGTGATGTCCTTGTCGTTCAGTTTGACGGTGATCGAGTGCATGCAGTCGGGCGCGAGCGCATGACGCGTGCCGGAGCGCCATGTGCCCATCTGTCCGGCGATATAGCTCGCGTGCAGGCCGAGCAGGCCCGGGATGCCGGGCTGTTGTCCCGTCAGGTGCTCGCCGTGACACGCGGCGCACGCGGGAATGCCGCGCTTCGTGTCGCCTTGCATGACGAGCTGCTTGCCGTAGTCGAGCGTCGCTTGAGGCAGCGGGTTGGTATCGGGATTCGGATAAGGCGGCTGACGATCGGCAAAGTACTGGCTGATCTTGCGCAGATAGTCGTCAGGCAGGAACGCGAGCAGATAGCCCATCGGCGGATACGTGCGGCCGCCGTCGCGGAATGCAGTCAGCTGGTTGAACAGATAGTCCGCGGGCTTGCCGGCGATGCGGGGGAAGTAGTCGTTGTTGCGCCCCTGGCCCTGCACGCCGTGACAGGTCGTGCAGGCGTGCATTTTTTCGTCCATAGCCGACGGCGGCGGTACGTCGTTCGAGGCGGCAATCGAAGGCCGCGCACACAAGGTGCAAATGGCGCAAATCAGCAACAGGATCGAAGAGCCGACGGTTCTGCGATGCACGAGTGGCCTCGTAGGGAAATGGGTTTCTAGATTCGTTGTGTGAACACCCTTTGAAGAGGCGGGTCGCTCTCTTCAATACTGCTTGGTCGCCTCAGTCACGTATGTGACTTATGTCAATCGAATGGCTGCTGCTTGTCCGTCCGACGCGCTGCGCCGACAGTGTATTCAAGTTCGCAAAAAGATGCAGAATAGGGGACGGTTTTGCCAGGTTTTACGATGTTTTACCAAACCGCTGCCTCGTGCGGCTGCGAAGCGGCTTCGACTCCGCACACGAACAGGCTTGCCGCAGAACCGACAAGCTAGAGCATCACGATGACGCTGGCATTGCAACCATCATAGGAGGCAATCTGCGTGCTTTCAACGAATGCCAGAAAGAATGCCGCACGAAATGCGGTCATTGCCCCGTTTGCGGACACGACCGTTGCGTCATGCAAGCAGCCGCGTGAACGCTGCGCGCGCATTGCTGACCAGTGCGCTTTCGCCTGGGCGCGCCGGCAACAGATGGAATTCGACTGAAGGCAACTCAGGCAGGCCGACGGCCGGCGGACACGGCACCATGCCCGAGCCGATCGACGATTCATTCAGACACGAGATGCCGAGACCTGCCTTCAGTGCGAGCTGAAGCCCGGCCATGCCCGAAGCCGAATGCGACACGAGGTATGGCACGTCGCGTTCGTCGAGCAATCTGACTACGAAGCGCTGCAACTGGCATGTCGCGGGCAGCAGCACCAGATGAAAGGGCGCGGCGAGATGCTGCGGATCGGCATCGGCCGACATCGCCCATACGAGCTTCTCGCGCCGCACGACGGTACTCGATGCGCGCGCGTTGCCACCCGTAGCGCGCTTCGTGCCCGGCGCCATGATGCGCAGCGACAGGCCGATGTCGAACGTGGCGTCGTCTTCGACGCTGCTGTCGATCACTGCGCTCGGCAGCACGGTCACATGCAGACGCAGGCGCGGATGCTGTTCGGAGAACATCTTCAGCACGCGCGCGACATCGTGCGGACGATAGTAGTCGGTGATCGCGATGCGCAACTCGCCGTCTAGCGAACGGCCTTGCAGGTCTTCGAACGCCGCTTCGCTCATCGCCAGAATGCGACGCGCGTGGTCGAGCAGCTTCGCGCCCGCCGGCGTCGCTGTGACGCCCTGCTTGCCGCGCAGGAAAAGAGGCTGGCCGGCGCGCTCTTCGAGCTTCTTCAATTGCTCGCTCACCGACGATTGCGACAGGAACACGCGTTCCGCACCCGCCGATACGCTGCCCGCTTCCGCGACGGCGACGAAGGTGCGCAATTGCGCGAGGTCGAACGCACGCTGGTTCATGTTTCGGATTCTCCGATGGATGGCATCTTATTTTCCCGCTTTTCCGATTGATCGTCCAACCCTAGCATTGCCGTCACCGGAACTGATGCGGAGGCAATCGTGGGACAAGTGGTTGATCGAACTGGAAGTTCAGGCGGCGTGCGCGCCAATCATCGATGGAAGGTGCTCGGTGTCGGCTTTGCCGCGAACGCGAGTTTTTCGGCAGCGTTCTCGGGCATCCCGACGACGGCGGTTTTTTTGCGCCACGGCTATCACATCGGCAATGGCGGGCTCGGCGTCGTGCTCGGCATGCTGGGCCTTGGGATCGCGGTCAGCGAACTGCCGTGGGGGCTGCTCACCGATCGCTGGGGCGACCGGCGCGTGCTGCTGCTCGGCCTGTTGACGACGGCGGCGGCGCTCGCCGCGATGGCGGGCTTCGTCGTGCCGCGCGCCTCCGGTGCGCCGGGCATCGTGCCGCTTGCGCTGGGACTGCTCGCCGTCGGGTTGCTCGGCGGAAGCGTCAACGGGTCGAGCGGACGCGCGGTGATGGCGTGGTTTCGCGAAGGCGAGCGCGGACTCGCGATGAGCATCCGGCAAACGGCCGTCCCCACAGGCGGAGGACTCGGCGCGATGATGCTGCCGTCGCTCGCTGCGCACGTTGGGTTCGTCGCCGTGTATGGCGTGCTTGCTGCGTTGTGCGCCGTGACGGCATGGTTCGCGTGGCGCTGGCTGCATGAGCCGCCCGTCGCGGCTGCGCGCGAAGCGCATCAAGCGGCCATCGACGACGAAGGCGCGGATTCACAGCCACAGCCTGTTTCGCCGCTGCGCGACATCGGCGTGTGGCGCGTGGCGCTGGGTATCGGCGTGCTGTGTGTGCCGCAACTCGCCGTCGTCACGTTCGCGACGGTCTTTCTGCACGACTTCGGCCGCGTCGGCGTGCTCGCGATCAGCGCGACGATGGCCGCAGTGCAGACGGGCGCGGCCGTCGCTCGCGTGTGGAGCGGCCGATGGACCGACCGGCACGGCAACAGACGCCAGTACATGCGCGCCTGCAGTGTGCTGACGGCGCTGCTCTTCGCATCGCTCGCGCTGATCGCGGCTGGTGTGGGTGGCAGGCACGGATGGACGACTGTCGCGCTCGCGGTGATGATCGTGCTCGGCGGCGTGAGCGCCTCTGCCTGGCACGGCGTGGCCTACACCGAACTCGCGACACTCGCCGGGACGCGCCGCGCAGGCACGGCTCTCGCGATGGGCAACACATGCGCGTTCATGACGCTATTCGTCACGCCGCTCGCGATTCCTCCGCTGCTCGCGGCGACGTCTTGGCCAGCCGTGTGGGCGATTGCGAGCGTTTGCGCGTTGCTTGCGTTGCCGGTGTTTCCGCGTCCGTCGCGTGCTGCAGGATATGGATCGCGCGTCAGGGCGTGATCGTCGGGTCGCATTTCACCGATTTGGGTTTAGGCGTTCAGCCACGTGCTGAACGCCTTTTTATTTTTGCGGTTATTGGTTTATGCGCGATTGATCGAATTAATCTGGTGACTGAAAAACCTTCCGTTGAGTCTGAATTGTCTGTCACGAAAGTCAGATTTATTTTAGAAATTGGTTTTTCTGATTCGTGCTTCCAGGGGGCTTCTCTTTTGAGCGTATATTTGGCGACCGTGAAGATGTGGATTGCCTATTTTTCAATGTTGAATCCAAGCGTGCCTAGGCAGGCAGCCATGAGAGAGGTGCGCTAAGCCTTGTGGCTCCGTGCGTCGGCCGTATTCGCGCTGCTGCTTCCTAACGCCTGTTTTGAAATTTCGGAAACGATTCGCTGAAAACGGATAAGCGTATTCATCGTGAAATCGTTTGAAAGCGGTAATTCTCAACGAAATTTTCAAATTATCCTTGAATCAGACATTGATTCGGAACTCTCTGATATTCCATTTTTCCCGCGGATGTTTTGATTCTGTTCGTCGGAACACGATTCGTTATATGTCGCAAGCGTTGCCGTAAAGCGGGCCTGTTTCGACGTTACTTTGAAATGGGCGTTTCGGCGCTGACAGATATAAACCAATAACAGGGCAAGGCGGCAACAGTGAACCTTCGAGTCATGCTGGCAGACGATCACCCGTTTGTTCTGCTCGGTATCCGGGCCACTCTGATGGCGCAAGGAGGCTTCACTGTCGTCGGTGAGGCGACGAGTCCTTCGTCACTCGTGCAATTGATGGAGAAAACGCCATGCGACGTGCTCGTAACGGACCTGACCATGCCCGATTCGTCCGGCGACTGCGACGACGGGCTGCGACTCATCCGGCGCATTCGCACGCGCTGGCCGGAAGTGCGCATCGTCGTGCTGACGAGTCTGACCAACGCCGCCATTCTCCGCTCGATCATGTCGGACGGCGTGATCGGCATGCTCAACAAGAGCGAATCGATGGACGAACTCGCGTCGGCCATCCGCGCAGCCGGCATGAATCGCTCTTACGTCAGCCGGTCGATCCTGCAAACACTGGCAGACGCGAGCGGCGAGCCGCTCGGCATGTCACCGATGCGCCATCTGTCGCCGCGTCAGGCGGAAGTCATCCGGATGTTCGTGCGCGGCAAGTCGATCTCGGAAATCGCTCGCGAACTCGGACGCGATGTCAGGACGATCAGCCGGCAGAAGCGCGATGCAATGGCGAAGCTCGGCGTCAGCAACGACCCCGGACTCTTCGCGTTCGTGCGCGCGTACGGTCTTGTACAAAGGCGTATCACGGATTGCTAACTGATTATCTGATTCGTCACTTTCAGAGAACTCTTATGTCTGCGTGTAGTTGAATGTCTGAATCTCGCGGGCATAGCGCCTACCACATCGATACCAAGCTAGAGCAAAGGAGGGACCCACGTCGTGAACATCAGAAAGGACGTGACACTGCCGATCCGCACCATCATCGCCGACGATCATCCACTGGTCCTGCTCGCGATGGAGAACTTGATGTCCGGCTTTCCGAACATTGAACTGGTGGGCAAAGCTACAGACTCATCCGAACTGTTCGCCGAGGCGCAGCGCGTCAAATGTGATCTCGTCGTCATGGATCTGTATATGCCGGGCGGCACGCATGGCGATGGTATCGAAATGGTCCGTCAGTTCAGGGAGCGTCATCCCGATGTGGTCGTCGTCGTATTGACCATGGAGGTCACAGCCGATGTGCTGCAAAAAGTGATCGGACTTGGCGTGGGTGCCGTGATCAGCAAGCGCGATCGCATCGATCTGATTCACGTGGCGATCGTCACGGCGCTGGCGCGCGAATGCTATGTCGGTCCTGCAATTCGTGCGCTACTGGCCGAAGCCACGCTGTCGCGCCGCATCGACTATGTACGACAGGTTCTATCGAGACGCGAACTCGAAGTGCTGACGCACTACGCGTCGGGACGCGGCGTGACCGAGATCGCGCTGAGGCTCGGACGAAGCGTCAAGACAATCAGCGCTCAGAAATGCACGGCGATGCGCAAGCTGTCGCTGCAAAGCGATGCCGATCTGTTCAGGTTCGCAGTCGAGCATGGTCTCGTGCCGGGCGACCAATCGGGCGCCGAAGGACGGATGGCCGCAAGAGCCTGACGCACTGGCATTGCGAACGTGGCAAAGCGACCGTCCGAGGGGAAGCGCGATATGCGACGGCGGTCGACTAACAAGAATACAAAAAGATGGAAAACAAGATTCGCGTCATCGTGGCCGATGACCACGCCTGTGTGCGCGATGGCATCCGGTTTTTGCTCAATCAGATCACGCACGTGTCGATAGTCGGCGAGGCGTCCGATACGCAAGGACTCGCCGATTTGCTCGATTCTCGCGCGTGTGACGTCGTCGTGTCGGATATCGGCATGCCGGGTATCGACGGCGAGAGCAATGCGATCCAGTTTCTGAGGCGTCTGTTGCATCACGCGCCACAGTTGCCTGTCGTGGTGCTCACCATGATCCATCAGGCGTCCATCCTGGTGGGGTTGCTACAGCATGGCGTTGCGGGCGTCGTCGACAAGCGCGACATCACGTCGTCGCTCGTCCACGCAATTGACGCAGCACTGACCGGGCAGGGCTATCTGTCCGATCACGCCCGAACCGCAATCGCGCAGGCAGGCACGCCTCAGCCCAGGGTGGGCGTCATAAGTGCATGCGAGTGGAAAGTGTTCACGATGTACGTAAGCGGCATGACGATCGGTCAGATTGCCGTCAGGCTCAACCGCAGCGCCAAGACGATCAGCACGCAAAAGCGCAACGCGATGCGCAAGTTGGGGCTGGAAACGGAAGCCGACGTTATCGACTACGCCTGCCAGATCGGGCTCACGTGAGCGCATTTCGCGAGCCTAGTGCGCCCTTTGCATGTGCCACCGCTTTTCGGAGTTGTCTGATTCCGCCTTTATTCGGCTAGGCAAACAATTCTCTGTTGTCCCCGATTCGCGGGGCGTGGCGCCATGCCATTGATTCGCCATGCAAATCAATCGACACCGAGCGCATCAATGAGGCTAGCCCGTGGACTTATCGGGTGGCGCAGTTACGGGAGGATGCATGTCAGGGCTGGGGAAGCGGTTGATCGTCGAGGGCGCCGGAGCGGCGTGGCTCATATTCGTGGGTTGCGGCACGGCTGTGCTCAATGCGGGCGCGCAAGGCAGCAACATGCTGGTCGTGCCGCTCGCATTTGGATTTGCGCTGGCTACGGCGACCTATGTGTTCGGGCGTTTTTCAGGTGCTCACTTCAATCCCGCCGTCACGGTCGGCTTTGTGACGGCTCAGCGATTTCCGGTTCGCGATCTCGCTCCGTATATTGCCGCGCAGGTTCTCGGCGCGATCGCTGGCGCCGCGTTGCTTGCCTATGTCGCAGGCGGCCGGCCCGGCTTCGCCCTTGCGGCTAGCGAGTTTGGCGCCAACGGATACGGCGATCATTCTCCCGCTGACTTTCAACTCCACTCCGCTTTGGCCGTCGAACTCGCGATGTCCTTCGCGTTCGTCACGGCGCGCATGCTGACGTCGGACGGTAGGGCGGCGAGATTGCTTGGTCCACTGGTTACAGGCGTGTGGCTGGCGTTGAGCTACATCGTCGCGACACCTGTGACCAACGCGTCGCTCAATCCCGCGCGTTCGACGGGGCCAGCGCTCTTCGTCGGCGACTGGGCGCTCGACCAGTTGTGGCTGTTCTGGGCGGCGCCGCTGGCGGGTGGCATGCTTGCAGGCTTGCTGCATTCGTATCTGCTCCGTCATCCGCACGATGCACTTGCGCCGTCTTCGCGCGGGGACGGGCACGGCAAGTCGGCCTGAGTGCGCGAACATGCTTTGGTCGTGCGTTTCCACCCGTTCGCTCTCCGGCTTCGCATTCGGTGCCACGCTGATCCGTATCTGCCGAGCGCTCGCGAGCAGCCTCGCGCTGTTGTCGATGCTGTGCGGCCAACCGGCGTACGCGGCACCTGGACGCGATCCGCTCGCGTTTCCATCGAGGCTGGTTGTCGGCGTGCTCGCAAACGGCTGGTCACCATTCGAGATGTTTCAGGAGGGCATGCTAGCCGGCCTGAGCGTCGACTATCTGCACGCGGTTGTCGGACCGGACACGAAGATCGAGACAAAAGCGTTTCCCGATATGGAGCAACTGCTCGCGGCGGCATGTTCGAACCGGGTAGACGTGCTGATGAGCATCGCTCGCACACCGGAGCGTGAGCATTGCCTGTCGTTCTCGGTGCCTTACTTTCGGGGTTCGACTTCCGCTGTGACGCTTGCCAGCAACGCGCTGGTGTTGTCCGGCCAGACTCAGGTCCAGAACGCGCGTGTCGCCGTCGAACGCGGCTTTGCACTCAGCTCGGTGTTGCGTGAGCGATTTCCGCATGCGCGGATCGATTCCTTCGCCGACACCTCATCCGCATTGCGGGCGATCAAACAGGGCAGCGACGACGTCTACTTCGGCTTCACTCCCGCCGTGCGGCATTACCTGGCCGATCCCGAATTTCGCAGTTTGAGCGTTGCATTCGAGGAAACCGGCCAGTTCAGCGAGATGCGCTTCGCGGTGCCTGTTGCGAGGAGCGGTCTGCGAGACAAGCTGGACCGTGGACTCGCAGCGATGCAACCAGAAGACGAAGCGGCCATTCGGGCGCGTTGGCTCGGCGGCGGCTTCGACGCACGGCCTGCCTCGGCGGTGCCCAATCTCGTGCTGAGCCGAGAAGAGCAGGTCTGGCTTCAGTCGCTGCCGCCATTGTCGGTTGGCTTCGATAGCGACTGGGCTCCATTCAGTACGCTCGATGAAACGGGCAGACCGTCTGGCGTCGCCGCAGACTACCTCGACTATCTGGGGCGCACGCTTGGCGTTACCTTCCATCGCGCGCCTGCGAAGGACTGGTTCGCGACGCTTGCCGACTTCGGCCGTGGCAACGTCGCGGTGCTCGCCACCGCCACGCGCAACGATCCGCGGCTGTCGCAAGCGGCGTTCAGTCAACCATATGAAACCTACCCGCTCGTCATCGTGGCGCGCGAAAACGAACCTGCCGCACGCAGTCTCAACGATTTCTCGTCGCGCCGTGTGATGGTGTCGGCGCATACCCAGGGTTCGGTGCCGTTTCATCTGTATGGCGTATCCGCGGCGCGCGTGACCGTTACCGCGAGGCTGGACGAGGCGTTGAAGGCGCTAGCCTCCCGCCGCGCCGATGCGCTGGTCGGCAATGTCGCCGAAGTCGATGCCGCGCTCACGCAGCAATATGCTGGCGTGCTGAAGATCGTCGGCACGGTGCGCGAGCCGGACGCGGTCGGCTTCGCAGTCCGCCCGGACCTCGCGCCGCTGGCCGGGCTGATCGACCGCGCATTGCTCGCGATGCCTGCCTCGGAGCGGCAGCGTATCCGTCAGAAGTGGGTGACGGGCGACGTCCATGCGCAGGGCGGCTGGAGCGTGACCGCGCTAAGACTGTTGCCGGTGCTGATCGGAATCGGCGTCGTGCTGCTGGTGACGCTGCGGGCGTACGTGATGTTGCAGCGTGAAGTCACCCGGCGCGAACGCACGGAGCACGAACTCGAATCGCAACTGAACTTCCAGCAAACGATGATGGAGATGATGCCGTATCCGTTTGTCGCGAAGGATTTGCGCGGGCGCTACATCGCCGTCAATCGTGCCTACGAGGAAGCGACCGGGCTTAGACGCAACGCGGTCATGGCCCGCACGAGCGCCGACGTCCGCGCGTGGGGTGATGACAACAGCGTGCGTCTCGAACAGCTGACGCACGACGCGCTGGCGAGCGGGATACCTACGCAGATCGAACTCGAATTCGAAGACCCCAACGGCGATACGCGGCATGGCCTGTTTTGTGTGCGCGTTTGCAATGGCGCCGACGGTGCGCCTTCCTGTGTTTTGGGCACGGTCGTCGACATCACCGACATCCGCCGCGCCGAAATGCTTGCGAGCGAAACGCAGCGGCGTCTCGTCGACGTGACGGCGTCTCTGCCCGCCGTGGTGTTCCAGTTGCGCCGCGGGCTCGATGGCAAATACACGTTCCCCTACGTCGGCGGCGATACGAAGCATCTGCTCGGCTATGACAGCGCAGCGCTGATGCGCACGGGCGCACTCGATTTCGCGACCATCTGCGTCGACGACCGGCCGGTTGTCGTCTCGGAGCTGGAGCGCTCGGCGGAATTGTCGGCGCCCGTGCACCTGGAATTCCGGATCGACGGGCCGACGGAGCAGCGCTGGGTCCGGGCTGAGCTCGTGCCGCGCCTCGAGCCGTCGGGCGCGACCGTCTGGAGCGGCTATTGGGTCGACGCGAGCATCGAGCGGTTGCGAGCCGACGAACTGGCGCACGCGCGCGACCTGGCCGAAGCCGCCTCGCGCGCAAAGGACGACTTCCTCGCGATGATGAGCCACGAAATCCGTACGCCGATGAACGGCGTGCTCGGGCTCGTCGAAGTGCTGGAGCGCACGCGGCTCGAGGCCGATCAGGGCGAGATGCTCCGCATGATTCACGAGTCGGCGGGCGCGCTGCTGCAAATTCTCGATGACCTGCTCGACTACTCGAAGATCGAAGCGGGACGGCTGACCATCGAATCGGAGCCGATCGACTTGCGTGATCTTGTCGACACGGCAGTTGGCTTGCTGGCAGGACGCGCACATGAGAAAGGCCTGAAAGTGCGCGTCGACATCGAGCCGCAGGTGGCCGCGACGCTGCGCGGCGACAGTGTGCGTCTGCGACAAATCCTGTTCAATCTGCTCGGCAACGCGATCAAATTCACGCCTCAAGGTGAGGTCGACGTGCGCGTCGTGGTGGTCGAGCAGAGCGAGGCCGGGCAGACGGTCGAGATCACTGTCGACGATACGGGTATCGGCATCGCGCCCGAAGTGCAGGCGCGGCTGTTCGAGCCGTTCGTGCAGGCGGAATCGTCGACGACGCGGCGCTTCGGCGGCACGGGCCTTGGCCTGACGATCTGCCGCAAACTGGTTGCGTTGATGGGCGGCACGCTCACGTTGTCCAGTACACAAGGCAAAGGCACGCACATGAAGCTGCGGCTGCTGATGCCGCTTGAAACGGAGCACTACACGGCGGGCGGATTGCGCGGCAAGCGCGGGCTCGTCGCGACTGCCGATGCGGCCGTCGCGCAGGGGCTGATTCACTTCGGCGCCGCGCTCGGCATCGATTCGCATTGCGCAGATCCGGCGCGCGGCGAACTAAGCGATCCGCAAGCGCTACGCGGCGTCGATCTGGTTTTCGTCGACGTTCGCGTCGAGGTGCCCGCGGCCGTCGAGCAGTCCGGCGCGAAGGTCGTTGTCTTGACCGAGAAGCCCAAGCCGACGGGCTACCGGATTGTCGACAACGCAGTGCGCGTGAGCATCAATCCGATCTCGTGGCGCGGCCTGAGCGCGGCCTGCGCCGCGGCGTTGACGGGGCTGTCGCCCACGCCGGCGCGTCAGCCTGGCGATGCAGAGGCAGGAGTCGTTGCGCCACCGGATCGGGAACGCGCGATCGCAAGCGGTCGTCTCGTGCTCGTCGCCGAGGATCATCCTGTGAACCAGGAACTGATCCGCCATCAACTGGCGCTGCTCGGCTTTGCCTGCGACGTCGTCAACGATGGTGCCGAAGCCCTCGAAGCGCTTGGTTCGACACCGTACGGCTTTCTCATTACAGACTGCCACATGCCGCGGATGTCCGGCTACGAACTCGCGCGAGCGGTTCGTGAGAAAGAGGCGTTGACGGGCGCGCGGCTGCCGATTCTCGGCATCACCGCGAACACCGCGCCGGAAGATCTGAAGGCGTGCCGCGACGCCGGTATGGACGATTGCCTCATCAAGCCGACGCGGCTCGCCACGTTGCGCGACTACCTGAGCCGCTGGTTTGGTGCGGACAGCTCGCGTACCGGCGCGCCCGGCGAGGCGTCAGGCGTTCCCGTGGTCGACACGCGGCCCGAGAATGCCGGCAGCATGACGTTCCTCCCCGTCGATCTCAGCCAGTTGACCCAGGTCTGGGGCAGCGAATCGACCGTGAAGTCGTTGCTCGATGCGTTCGTGTCCGCGGTGCGCGACGACATGCGCGCGTTGCCAGCGTTGCTGCATGAGCCGGATGTCGCGGAGCTGCGGCAATGGCATCATCGTGTCGCTGGCGCCGTTGGCGTGTTGCAGTATCCGCCGTTGCTCCGCGCGCTCGAACACTATCGTCGACAGTTGACGATCGCGCCGCCGGAGATGCTGCGCAGCGACGGCATGGCTCTCGTGCGCACGTGCAATGCGATGCTCGACGGCATCGAAGCGCAGGCTGCGCTGCTTGCCTAAGGTCTCATTTCCTCGCGCTTTGCAAGGCCTTACGTTGCTGCGTGTGAGTCACACGCGGTGCTCCGATTTGCACTAGTATGTGCTGGCGCTACGTGCGGCATCGGCGCATCGGCCGCCATGCCGATGCGCCGATGCCGCGTGCAAAGACTCGGAGAAAACAATGACTGCAATTCGAAAGCTGAGCTTGGTGGCTGTGCTGTGGGCGCTGGCGTCGGGTGTTGCGCGTGCGGATACGGTCGAATTGAAGGCCGACCTCGAACCGTCGAGCGAAGTGCCGCCGCGCGTGAGTCATGGGCACGGCGCATTGGATGCCACTTTCGATACGTCGACCAAAACCCTCAAATGGATGGCGACTTACGAGGGTCTGTCGGGTCCAGTGACGATGGCGCACTTCCACGGTCCAGCGCCCGTCGGTCAGAACGCGAAGGTGCAGGTGCCCATCGACAAGAACGCGTTGGCCAGTCCGATCAAAGGTTCCGCGACGCTGACCGAACAGCAGGTCACGGACCTGATGGCGGGGCAGTGGTATTTCAACGTTCACACGGCGCTGAATCCATCGGGTGAAATTCGCGGCCAGCTTCTGCCGGCGAATTGAGCGGACGTGTTCGCCGGAACCGTCCACAGCGTTCCCGGCGCTCGCGTTTTTCAAACGGCGCGCGCCCATTTGCGGCGCCAATAAAACCCGCCTTCGAGTCTCCTTCGACGGAAGTCAGCTCAAAGCGACGTACCATGACGCTTAACCGTCGATGGAGGCCATTCCGATGAGTTGGCAGAGCGCCTTGGCGTGCTGGTTTCTGCGCCGTCAGTTTCATCCGCAGACGCGGCATCCGACGATTAACGCCGAACGCGCGCGCAAGATGACCGCGAAGCGCGCTTATACGCCGCGCGTGCCGCCCGGATGGGCGCTGCACGAACGGTACAGCGAGCAGGACTGGCCCTTGCGCGGCGAATGGCTCACGCGCGCAGACGGCCAGCACGCGGCGACAATCCTGTACCTGCATGGCGGCGGCTACTACTTCTGCTCGCCGCAGACACATCGCGCGGCTTCTTTCGGTCTTGCAACGCGCAGCAACGCGCGCGTCTTCTCGCTCGACTACCGGCTCGCGCCGGAGCACCCGTTTCCTGCCGCGCTAGACGATGCGCTCGCCGCCTATCGACATCTGCTTGCAGAAGGGACGAAGCCGGAATCGATCGTGATCGCGGGCGATTCGGCTGGCGGCGGACTCGCGCTCGCGACGCTCGTCGCGTTGCGCGATGCAGGCGATTCGCTGCCCGCGGGCGCGATCCTGTTTTCCCCTTGGACCGATCTCGCCGCGACAGGCGCGTCGCTGGAAACCAATGACGGCGTCGATCCGATGTTCCATGGTCCGTCCGTCGCGCGCGCTGCGAAGCTTTATCTAGGCGGCACGCCCGCGACGCATCCGTACGCTTCGCCGCTCTACGCGGATCTGAGCGGCTTGCCGCCGCTCTTCATGCAGGTGAGCAGCACGGAAGTCCTGCTCGACGATTCACGCCGGGTCGCGGACAAGGCGCGCGCGGCGGGCGTCGATGTCGACTTCGAGATCTGGCGCAAGATGCCGCACGTATGGCAGCTGTGGGTGCCGTTCATCCCGGAGGCGAGCCGCGCGCTCGATCTCGCCGCCCGTTTCCTCCAGCGCGTGACGAGCGTGCCGGGCAACGTTCATCCGTCGAGCGAAACGTCGATTGCCTGATACGCCGCCTGGACGGCCTCCGAGCCGTACTGGCGCTCCAGCCTGCGCACGGTGAAGTGGCCGTGCGCGACCTGCTGGAAGTGATCGATGAACACGGTGTTCACCATCGCGCCGAGCACCGCGCCGATCGCCGGAATCGACTTGGCCGCAATCTGCTCGCTGACCTGCACCGAGAAGCGCGACGCGATCGTATTCATGAGGCGCAAAAGGGCCGCCGAGCCGTGCGTGGTGAATCCCTTCGTCGCGATCTCCGATGACGCCTTCGACACCGCCTGCGCCAGCGCGCCGCGCATGATGAAGTAGCCGTAGTCGGCGTCGTCGTCGGCTTTCGACGTGCGGCCCATGCCGAGCACCGTCAGACATTGCAGCTGCGTATCGATCGACGTCAGATCCTCGCCCTCGCTGCGCGCGACGTCGCAGATCGAGCGGAACATCAGTGTCGTCGTGACAGGCAGTTCGACGGGCAGCGCGAGCAGTCCGAATGCGCCGCCCGCGGCGCCCGTCGTCGCGACGGCGAACTTGTGCAGCAGATTGCTCGGCCGTTCGCTGACGCCGAGCGCACCGCCAATCGGTCGCCCGAGCGTGCGCAGCGCGATTTGCAGACACTTGCGCAGCGCGAGTTGCGTCGCGTCGTTGACCTTGTCGCTCGCCATCGACGGCATGCGCGCGATCAGTTTTTCCAGCGGCGCCCCGACAATGCCCGCCAGTTTCATCGCCAGCGCGGGGGTTTCGAGTTCGTGCTTCGCGCGGCGCAGAGCCGCGAGGTCGTCGGTGGAAAGCAGTGTGGCGGCAAGCGTGGCTGGATTCATGAATCTCCCTGACTTCGTCTGATGACGATTTTCTTACGCATTCCGGGCGAAAACGGCATGCCCGACGCACGCAAGATTAGAACTCTTCAGCGTGGTATGATTCCGTATCGTTGACTCGTCAACAGTTGCACCATCAAAAATGGCCGTACACACTGCCGCTCACCATTCGAGTGGGCAAGTTTTACCGTTCCGGGAATCGTTGCTGGCGATGCTCGGTGTCTCTTTCGTGTCGATGCTCGTCGCGCTCGACCAGACTGTGGTCGGCACCGCGCTGCCCACGATCGTCGCCGACCTGAAAGGCTTCGAGCTATACGCGTGGGTCGCGACGTCCTATCTCCTGACGTCTGTGATCACCGTGCCGATTTTCGGCCGCCTTGGCGACTACTACGGGCGCAAGCCGTTCGTCATTGCGTCGATCGTCGTGTTCACGGCGGCCTCCGTGCTATGCGGCGCGGCGCACGACATGTTGTTCCTCGTGATCGCGCGCGGCCTTCAGGGCATTGGCGGCGGCATGCTGGTCGGCACCGCGTTCGCGTGCATTCCCGATCTGTTCCCTGATTCCGTGGTCCGCCTGCGCTGGCAGGTGCTGATGAGCTCCGCATTCGGCATCGCGAATGCCGTCGGTCCGTCGCTCGGCGGTTTTCTGACGCAGTACTACGGCTGGCGTTCGGTGTTCTATGTGAATCTGCCTGTCGGCCTGCTGTCGCTGTTCTTCGTGTGGCGGTATCTGCCGCACCTGCGGCACGTCGTGCATGAAGGCAAGATGCGGCTCGACTGGCCGGGCGCGCTGCTGATTGCGCTGTCGCTCGGCAGCTTGCAGCTTTTCGTCGAGCTTCTGCCGAAGCATGGCGTGACGGCGTCGGCCGTTGCGTTGCTGGCGATCAGCGTCGCCAGCGCGATTGCGCTGTGGCAGTGGGAAAAGCGCTTCCCGCAAGCGATTCTTCCCATCGACATGTTCCGCAACCAGAGCCTTTCCGCGCTCTTCATGCTGGCCGTGCTGGGCGGCTTCGCGATGTTCTCGCTGCTGTTCTACGCGCCGCTGCTGTTTCAGGGCGGCTTCGGCATGATGCCGAACGAGGCGGGACTCGTGATCACGCCGCTCGTCGTGTTCATCACGATTGGCAGCATCGCGAACGGGCGCGTCGTGTCGCGCATTCCGAATCCGAACGTGATGCTGTACATCGGCTTTGCACTGTTCGCCGCAGCGTCGCTCGGCGTAGTGGTCGCCACGCGTTCGATGCCGCACTGGCTGCTGATGCTGTTCATGACGCTCGGCGGCCTCGGCCTCGGCTTCGTGCTGCCGAATCTCACCGTGTTTGCGCAGCAGACGGCGGGCCGCGAGCATCTCGGCATCGCGACGGCGCTGCTGCAATCGCTGCGAATGATCGGCGGCATGATCGGCACGGCGCTGACGGGCACGCTCGTCACGCATATGTACGCGAGCGGCGTGCGCAATGCGCTCGATGCCGAGCACGCGAGCCAGTGGTTCGCCAATCTCGGCGATCCGCAGATTCTCGTCAATCGCGATGGACAGCACACGCTTTTGAATGAACTCGCGCACGCAGGACACAATGGCGCCGTGCTGCTGGAGTCGGCGCGCGAATCGCTGGTCGGCGCGATTCATATGGGTCTCGCGCTGGGCGCGCTGGTCGCCGTGTTTGCGGTCTGGCAAAGCCGGCGCGTTCCGCCCGTCAGGCTGCGCAAGCGGATCGAGCCGGTCGTCCACGTCGATTGACCGGTGTTTCAGGGCTTCAGAATCGTAGAAAGATCATGGAAGAACAGGACCGCGTCGCTATCCTTCAACAGTTCGGCCGCACGTATCGTGCGTTCATGTCCGCGTTCGAAACGCGCGTCGGCCATCCGTTGCCGCGCTGGCGCATTCTGCTCGCGCTGTACGAACAGGCGGGCGAATCGTCGCAAAAGAAGCTGGTCGAGCGCTTGCGCGTCGACCCGGGCGCGCTGACGCGTCAGCTGAAGTCGCTGGAAGCAATGGGCTGGATCGCACGCAGCATGGACGAGCGCGATAACCGCATCACGAATGTGAAGCTCACGGGTGAAGGCCGCGCCGCAATCGAAACGAGTCTGCCAGATCGCAATGCGTTCCTGCACGACACGATGGCCGCCTTGCCGGACGACGTGCTGGCGGGATTGGGGAGCGCGCTGACGATGCTCGAGGCGCGCATCGGGGAGGTGGTGACGGCCGCGTCGACTGACACGGAAGCCACGGCCGCAGGGCGTTGAGCGACTGAATGAGAGCAGCGCATGCCGCGACACGAAGCGAGTGTCGCGCAGCGCCGCTCCAATCGAAGCACTGGTTGAGCAACCGATCGAAGAAAAATCAGAAGAACGTTTCGATCACTTCCGTCACGCGATACGACGGATCGAGCACGAGCACCTGACGCCACTTGTCGAACGTCAGGCACGGATGCGAGATGTCGAACGCGATCATGTCGCCGACCTTGAGATCGGCGCCTGCGGGAATCCGCAGATACGCGTGCTGATCCATCATGCCGAAAATTTCCCAGCCCTCGTCAGCGGCGACATCGCGCGGCGCCTGCGTGCCCGGACGGTAGTGCTTCGCGGGCTCCGGATAGCCAGCGTCGAACGCCGAGTCGCGCTTGCCGAGGCCGATGATCGCGCGGTCCGGTTCGGGAATTGACTGCACGTAGGCCCACAGATGCAGCGCGGGCAACAGCCCTTCGCCCATGCGCTTCGCGACGGGATTACGCTTGAAGATGTCCGTCTGCGCCTTGCGATAGATGCCGACGTCGTGTGTCAGATAGCAGCCCGGACGCAGCACGATCTCGATGCGGTCCTTGCGCGAAGCCTTCGCGAACTCTTCCGCGACAACGTCGTACCATGCCGATCCCGCGCCCGACAGAACGGCGGGCGTGCGCGCAAAGCGGCCCTGATCCGACAGTTCGAGCGTGAGCCTGACGGCGCTGCGCAGAAAGTCGCGCACTTCCTGTTCTTCCTTCAGCACGCCTTCGTAGAGTTCGACGCCCGCGAGCTTCAGCGAATCCGGATAACGCGCAATCGCGTCGAGCACGGCGTTAGTCTGCGCTTCGTCGCGCACGCCTGTGCGGCCACCCGGCACGCCGAGTTCCACCAGCACCTGCAACTGCTTCCTCACCGAGCCAAAGAACTTGCCGAGCTGCTCGACGCCTTCGACGGAATCCACGAGACAGAAGAACTCGAACTCGGGATCGCTCAGCAGCTCTGCGATCATCAGCATATTGCGCTTGCCGACCAGCTGGTTCGCCATCAGCACACGCGAGACGCCGCCGTGATACGCGGCGCGCACCTGATGCGCGGTCGCGAGCGTGATGCCCCATGCGCCCGTTTCGATCTGGCGACGGAACAGTTGCGGCGCCATCGTCGTCTTGCCGTGCGGCGCGAGCTTCACGCCGTATTCGGCGACGAACTTCTGCATCCAGTTCAGGTTGTGCTCGATGCGGTCCGCGTACAGGACGGCGGCAGGCAGGCTCACGTCCTCGTCGAGCAGATTCCATTCGAGACGCGCTGCGTCCGCAAGCTGGATACTCGTGCCAGGCACGTTGCCCAAGCCCTTGCTATAAGGATCGATTGTCGCTCCCTGATAGTTTGTAACTTTCATGTCACGCTGCTCCATCATCCAGTTAAATCGAATCGAAGTTGACTTTCACATGTTACCGAAAGTACGATGGTTGATGAAATGTTATTTAGTACCACGCATCCGGCGACCGATGTTACCGGCGCTGCGTGGTGCGCGCGAGCCATGAATTCCACAGCCGAACCCGTTGCCTTCGACATCGTCGCGCGCATTGCCGAATGCGCGCCCGAGTTGCGCTCGGCGGAGCGGAAGGTGGCGGCACTGATCCTCGACGATCTGATGGGCGCATCGCGCGCCAGCATCGGCGCGTTGGCCGAGCGGGCGGAAGTGAGCGTCGCGACGGTCACGCGTTTCGCGAAGGCGGTCGGCTGCCGCGACGTGCGCGAACTGAAGCTGCGGCTTGCGCAGGCGGCCGCTGTCGGCCAGCGCTTCCTGCAGGCGGGCGCGCAGCCCGACACGCCCGAGCCGCTCGCAACGCGTGTGTTCGACGAGTTGCAGACGGCGCTCGCACACAACCATCACCTGCTGTGCCAGGCGCCCATTGCGCAAGCCGCTGCTGCATTGCGCGAAGCGCGGATGATCTACGTGTTCGGCATGGGCGGCGGCTCGACCGCGCTCGCCGACGAAATGCGCTTTCGGCTCGTGCGGCTGGGCCGGCCGGTCGCGACGTATCAGGATGGCCTGTTGCAACGCATGGTGGCGTCGACGGTATCGCGCGACACCGTCGTGATCGCGCTTTCGACGACGGGCCGCGTGCCGGAGATGGTCGACAGTTGCCGCATCGCGCGCAGCTATGGCGCGACGCTCGTCACGGTGACGGCGCCCGCGTCGCCGCTCGCGAAGCTCGCCGACTGGCTGATCCCCATCGTCGCGTTCGAAACGGATTTCATCTACAAGCCGTCGTCGTCGCGCTACGCGATGATGATGGCGCTCGACGTGCTCGTCACCGAACTGGCCTTGAGTCAGGGCGACGAGAGCCGCGAACTGCTGCGCCGCATGAAGCATGCTCTCGATGCGCATCGCGGCGGCGGCGACCGACAACCGCTAGGAGACTGATCCATGCATTCGCACCCCGAAGCCGCCGATACGCTGATCGTCGGCGCGCAACTGTACGATGGCACGGGCGCGCCGCCTGTCGAGCGCGACGTGGCGATACGCAATGGGAAGATCGTCGCGATCGGCAATCTGTCGAACTGGCTGGCCGAAGAAGTGATCGAGGCGAACGGCCGCGCGCTCGCGCCGGGCTTCATCGACGTGCACACGCACGACGACACGCATGTGATCCGCTCGCCGCAAATGCTGCCGAAGATCACACAAGGCGTGACGACGGTCATCGTCGGCAACTGCGGGATCAGCGCGTCGCCCGTATCGCTGAAGGGCGATCCGCCCGATCCGATGAACCTGCTCGGCGAGCGCGATGCGTTCCAGTATCCGACCTTCACCGCGTATGTCGACGCGGTGAATGCGGCGAAGCCATCGGTGAACGTGAGCGCGCTGATCGGGCACACGGCGCTGCGCAACAATCACATGGACCGGCTCGATCGCGCGGCGACGCCGCAGGAAATCGACGGCATGCGCGCGCAGCTCGAAGAGGCGCTGGCGAACGGCGCGCTCGGCTTGAGCTCGGGGCTTGCGTATGGCTCCGCATTCGCCGCGCCGACTGAAGAAGTGATGGCGCTCGCCGAGCCGCTCGCGGCGTCGGGCGCGCTGTACACGACGCACATGCGCACCGAGTTCGACGCGATTCTCGACGCGATGGACGAGGCGTATCGGATCGGCAAGCACGCGCGCGTGCCCGTGGTCATTTCGCATCTGAAGTGCGCGGGGCCGTCGAACTGGGGGCGCAGCGTCGAAGTGCTCGGATCGCTCGAGGGCGCGCGCCGGCTGCATCCCGTGGGCTGCGACTGCTATCCGTACAACCGCAGTTCGTCGACGCTCGATCTCAAGCAGGTGACGGGCGATATCGACATCACGATCACGTGGTCGACGCCACACCCCGAGATGGCGGGCAAGCTGGTGAAGGACATCGCCGCCGAGTGGGGCGTGACGCAGCAGGAAGCCGCGAAGCGCCTGCAGCCGGCGGGCGCCGTGTATCACAACATGTCCGAGGACGATGTGCGGCGCATCCTCTCGCATCCGGCGACGATGGTCGGCTCCGATGGCTTGCCGAACGATCCGTTGCCGCATCCGCGTCTGTGGGGCGCGTTTCCGCGCGTGCTTGGACACTATGCGCGCGACCAGCAGCTGATTCCGCTCGAAGAAGCGATCCGCAAGATGACGAGCCTGTCGGCGCGACGCTTCGGCTTGAAGGAGCGCGGTGAAGTGCATATCGGCTATCACGCCGATCTCGTGCTGTTCGACCCGGCGCGCGTGCGCGACGCGGCGACGTTCGACAAGCCGCAGCAGGCCGCCGATGGTATCGACGCGGTGTGGGTGAATGGCGTGCTGTCGTATCTCGATGGCAAGCCGACGGGCGAGCGCGCGGGCAAGTTCGTCGCGCGTGGAGCGACGGCGGCATCGCGTGCCGCGTTGTCCGACGCATTTTGAATTTCGATTGATGCGTTCGCATTGGGTGCGAACGCGCTTACGTGACAGGAGTTGAACGATGAAGCGTTATGGCGTTGAAGGTGGCAAGGGCACGGGCGGTCAGGTGATGCCGTTCGCGCGTGCGGTCGAAGCGGATGGCTGGCTGTTCGTGTCGGGGCAGACACCGATGGAGAACGGCGAAGTGATCAACGGCGGGATCGTCGATCAATCGCGCAAGGCGATTCAGAACGTGCTCGCCATTCTGGCCGAGGCGGGATACGGGCCGGAGCACGTCGTGCGTTGTGGCGTGTGGCTCGACGATCCGCGCGATTTTGCTTCCTTCAACAAGGTGTTCAAGGAATACTTCGGTGCAAATCCGCCCGCGCGCGCTTGTGTCGTTTCGTCGATGGTGATCGACTGCAAGGTCGAAGTCGATTGCGTTGCTTATAAGAAGCCTGCGGCTTGAGGTTTGGTTTCTGCTGGTTCGCTTTGCCCTTTCGTTGGCATCCGCGATGCGTTGGTTTGCTTTGCCCTTATCGCTGGCATCCGCGATGCGCCTCGTGGCGCGGGCGTTGCCCCCGCGCCGCGAGGCGCTAACGCGGATGCCAACGAAATTACAAAAAAACAAACAGCGTCGCGGACAGAAAAAATCACTGCCGCGCAGTGCGCAGATTATCCGGCATCGGCAGATTGAAGTTCGTGCGGAACGGATTGATGTCGAGCCCGCCGCGCCGCGTATAACGTGCGTACACGGCCAGCTTCACCGGCTGGCAAACCTTCAGTACATCGGTAAAAATCTTCTCGACGCACTGTTCATGGAACCCCGTATGGTTCCGATAAGAAATGATGTACCGAAGCAGTGAAGCGTGATCGATCTGCGGCCCGACGTAGTGAATCTGCACGGAGCCCCAATCGGGCTGTCCCGTCACCGGGCAGTTGGATTTCAGCAGATTGGAGAACAAGGTCTCCTCGACAGGTGCTTCATCCAGCGCGGCCTTCAGCAAGCCGGCATCCGGCCGATAAATCTCGGCATCGAGATCGAGCCGGTCCAGCGAAGTCCCTTCGAACTCATCGAGTCCGAGCTTCGAAAACTCCGCGGGCGGATAGAGATGCAGCGACACGGAAGCGCCACACGCGGCGGACACATCGCGCTTGATCGTATTGCGCACGACGTCGATCGAATCGAATGAAGTCTGTGCAAAAGACCCGAGATACAGCTTGAACGATTTCGACTCGACGATATTCGGCGAATCAGCCGGGATATAGAAAGTCGCAATCGCGATCTGCGGCTTGCCGCGCGCGTTGAGCCACGACAACTCATACGCGTTCCAGATGTCCGTGCCGAAGAAAGGCAAGGTCGCGCCGATGCCGATCTGGTCGCGCGCATTTTTCCGCGCGATCGGAAAGAGCAGCGTTGCGTCGTACTGTTCGGTATAAGTGGCCGGTTTGCCCAGCGGGGATTGTTCGGGTGTCATGATGCGTTCACGATGCCACTCACGACATGCCCGATCGCTGTCACGTCACGGGCCGATTCGCAGTGGCGAATTTGATCGTCGAAGAAAAAGTCCGGCTCGAACTCGCGCAGAAAGGCGCTCTTGTCGAGCCCGCCAAGAAACATCGCTTCGTCGATTTCAATGTTCCAGGCCATCAAGGTGCGGATCGCCCGCTCATGCGCGGGCGCCGAGCGCGCGGTCACGAGTGCCGTGCGAATGTGCATCGGCGCTGCTTCGTCGGCCAGCGTCTGCAAGCGGTGCAGTGCTTGCAGCAAAGGCTTCAGCGGTCCGTCGGCGAGCGGCAAATCCTTGTTGTCGATCTCATGACCGACGAATGCCCGCAAGCCGTCGCTCTGAAACACGCGCTCCGCTTCGTCGGAAAAGAGCACGGCATCACCGTCGAACGCGATGCGGATTTCGTCCGGGTACTTGCTCGCCATTTTCGCCGATTCGGGCAAAACGCGCGCAGCGGGAAATCCTGCCGCGAGCGCATCGCGCACGTCGTCCTGATTCGCGGACAGAAACAGCGACGCATTCAGCGGCTTCAGATACGCAAACGGCGCGCGGCCGCGCGTGAACACGCCGCGTTCGATCGCAAGCCCATGCTCGCGGCACGAACTGAATGCGCGCAAGCCGCTGATGGGATCGCTGCGCGACAGTATCACCACTTCCACGCGATGCGCGCCCGCATTCAGCGCGAGCAGCTTGCGAATCAGCCCGAACGCGACGCCGGGCTTGGCCGGCACGTTCAGCCGTTCGCGCTGCAGCCCTTCGTATGCGCGCAGATCGCCTTCCTCGTACACGCGGTTCTCTTCCTCGAAATCGAACAGCGCGCGCGAGGAGATCGCCACCACCAGCTTGTCGTTCAGCGAAAAGGCCATGCGTCAATGGACATGCGTCAGGCGAGGAACAGTCGATACACCGGGTTCGACGTCTCTTCCCAGTACGGATAGCCGAGCGTTGCGAGGAAGCGCGCGAATTCCGCGTCTTCCGCCGACGGCACCTGAATGCCGACGAGGATCGAACTGTAGTCCGCGCCCTGGTTCCGGTAGTGGAAGAGGCTGATGTTCCAGTTCGGCGCCATCGACGACAGGAACTTCATCAGTGCGCCCGGCCGCTCGGGGAATTCGAAGCGGAACAGGCGCTCGTCGTGCGCGAGCGGCGAGCGTCCGCCGACCATGTAGCGGATATGCTGCTTCGACAGTTCGTCGCCCGTCAGATCGACGGTCGCGAAGCCGTGCTCCTCGAACGCGCCCGCGATCTGCGCCGACTCGCTGCGGTTACGGATCTGCACGCCGACGAAGATATGGGCGGACTTCGCGTCCGCAATTCGGTAGTTGAATTCGGTGACGCTGCGCGTGCCCACCAGTTCGCAGAAGCGCTTGAAGCTGCCGCGCTCTTCCGGAATCGTCACGGCGAACACGGCTTCGCGCGCCTCGCCCACTTCCGCGCGTTCCGCGACGAAGCGCATGCGGTCGAAGTTCATGTTCGCGCCGGACGTGACGGCGATCAGCGTCTGGTTCTCGATGCCTTCGCGCTCCGCATACTGCTTCGCGCCCGCGACTGCGAGCGAGCCCGCTGGCTCCAGCACGCTGCGCGTGTCCTGGAAGACGTCCTTGATCGCGGCGCACAGCGCGTCGGTGTTCACCGTCAGCACATCGTCGAGATATTCCTGGCACAGGCGGAACGTCTCTTCGCCGACGAGCTTCACGGCCGTGCCGTCCGAGAACAGGCCGACTTCGTTCAGCGTCACGCGCTTGCCCGCCTTCAGCGATTGCGCCATCGCGCACGAGTCGTCGGTCTGCACGCCGATCACCTTGATCTCCGGGCGCACCGATTTCACATACGCCGCGATGCCCGCCGCGAGACCGCCGCCGCCGATGGGAACGAAGATCGCGTGAATCGGCGCCTGATGCTGGCTCAGGATTTCCATCGCGACCGTGCCCTGGCCGGCGATCACGTACGGATCGTCGAACGGATGCACGAGCGTCAGGCCGTGCTGTTCCTGCAGCTTCACTGCGTGCGCGTAGGCATCGCTATACGATTCGCCCGCCTGCACGACCTCGACGGTCGGTCCGCCGTGCGCGCGCACGGCATCGACCTTCACTTGCGGCGTCGTCACGGGCACGACGATGATCGCCTTCACGCCCATGCGGGCCGCCGACAGCGCGACGCCCTGCGCATGGTTGCCCGCAGAAGCCGTGATCACGCCGCGCGCGAGGGCGTCGGCGGGAATGTGCGCCATCTTGTTGTACGCGCCGCGCAGCTTGAACGAGAAGACAGGCTGATTGTCTTCGCGCTTCAGGTAAATCGGGTTGCGCAACCGTGCGGACAGATTCCGCGCATGTTCGAGTTCGGTCTCACGCGCGACGTCGTAGACGCGGGCGGTGAGGATTTTCTTCAGATAGTCGTGGGAAGCCATGCGGGTCACGCGCGATGCGCTTTTATGGGACGGGAAAAGATCAATGATAGCGCCAACGGCCCGCCCCGACGCATCTGATCGGGCATTCGGCCGTGGGCTTTCGCCGTATTGATGCTGCCGGCCAGCCGACCGGACGGTCGGAAAATCACGGGCCGCCTGATGCGGGCGACGATGCATTCCGGGTGCGTCGCCGGCTGGCGGTTTTGCGGCGAATTCTGGCAAGCCAACGCGCAAAGGCTTGTCGCGCGGACATCCTGGCGTCAACGCGCGCGCGGATGATGCGGTAGAATCTTGTTTTGGAAAAGGATCAGATGATGCATTGGCAGCCTCGGATCGCCCATTTGATGCCCGTCCCGCGTGAGGCTCGCCCCGCGGCGCAGCGGCACGTGCGGCATGCACGATCGTGTAGCTATATCTGAGCGCCGCGACGCGACCGGCCATCTACGTTCTCGCCATGTCCCCGGCGATCCCGGGCACAGGCCGCCGGTCGAGGCTTCGCACAATAGAAAGATTTCCAGCATTGCGCCCCACGCGCACCGTCAGCACGCCTCTTCGCCGAATGTTCGATGAGCGCGCGTAGCTGACCTACCGAGTCGTCCAAACATGAACGCACCTCAAGTTTTCGATCCGCACGGCGCCGCCGCTAACGTCGTCGCCGATACCGAACCGCGTCTGCGCGAAATCCCATACAACTACACGTCGTTCTCCGACCGCGAAATCGTCATTCGCCTGCTCGGCGACGAAGCCTGGGCCGCGCTCGACGAACTGCGCGCGGAGCGCCGCACGGGCCGCTCGGCGCGCATGCTGTACGAAGTGCTCGGCGACATCTGGGTCGTGCGCCGCAATCCTTATCTGCAGGACGATCTGCTCGACAACCCGAAGCGTCGCACGCTGCTGATCGAGGCGCTGAACCACCGTCTCACTGAAATCGAGAAGCGCCGCCGCGCCGACCTGACCGAACATGGCGACGAAGCGGGCGTCGGTCGCGCCGCGCGCGTCGAAACGCTGGTCGCCGCCGCGCGCCGCGCCGTCGATGCCTTCGCAGGCGAGTTCGACAAGATGGCCGACCTGCGCCGCCGCGCAACGAAGGTGCTGGGACGCCAGACGCAGAAGGACAACATCCGCTTCGATGGCCTCTCGCGCGTCTCGCATGTGACGGACGCGACGGACTGGCGCGTCGAATATCCGTTCGTCGTCCTGACGCCGGATACGGAAGCCGAAATCGCCGGCCTCATCAAGGCGTGCTTCGAACTCGGCCTGACGGTGATTCCGCGTGGCGGCGGCACGGGCTACACGGGCGGCGCGGTGCCGCTCACGCCGTTCTCCGCTGTCGTCAACACCGAGAAGCTCGAACAGCTCGGCGCCGTCGAACTGACGGAAATGCCCGGTGTCGCGCACAAGGTGCCGACGATCTTCTCCGGCGCGGGCGTCGTCACGCGTCGCGTGACGGAAGCGGCCGAGCAGGCGGGCTATGTATTCGCCGTCGATCCGACTTCTCTCGACGCTTCGTGCATCGGCGGCAACGTCGCGATGAACGCGGGCGGCAAGAAGGCCGTGCTGTGGGGCACCGCGCTCGACAATCTCGCGTGGTGGCGCATGGTCGACCCGGAAGGGAACTGGCTCGAAGTCACGCGTCTCGATCACAACCTCGGCAAGATTCACGACATTCCCGTTGCGCGCTTCGAACTGAAGTGGTTCGACGGCGAGCACGCGCCGGGCGAAAAGCTCTTGCGCACGGAGCTGCTGGAAATCGAAGGCCGGCGCTTTCGCAAGGAAGGGCTCGGCAAGGACGTCACCGATAAATTCCTCGCTGGTCTGCCGGGCATCCAGAAGGAAGGCTGCGACGGCCTGATCACGTCCGCGCGCTGGGTGCTGCACAAGATGCCCGCGCATACGCGCACCGTCTGTCTGGAGTTCTTCGGCCAGGCGCGCGAGGCGATTCCGAGCATCGTCGAAATCAAGGACTATCTGTTCGAAACGTCGAAGCAGGGCGGCGCGATTCTCGCGGGCCTCGAGCACCTCGACGAACGTTATCTGCGCGCCGTCGGCTACGCGACGAAGAGCAAGCGCAACGCGTTTCCGAAGATGGTCCTGATCGGCGATATCGTCGGCAACGACGCCGATGCCGTTGCTACCGCGACGTCCGAAGTGATCCGCATGGCCAACGGCAAGAGCGGCGAAGGCTTCGTCGCCGTGAGCGCCGAGGCGCGCAAGCGCTTCTGGCTCGACCGCAGCCGCACGGCCGCGATCGCGAAGCACACCAACGCGTTCAAGATCAACGAAGACGTCGTGATTCCGCTCAACCGGATGGGCGAGTACACGGATGGCATAGAGCGCATCAACATCGAGCTGTCGATCAAGAACAAGCTGCAACTGGTCGACGCGCTCGAAGTGTTCTTCCGGAGCGGCAAGCTGCCCCTCGGCAAGACCGACGATGCGAACGAAATTCCGAGCGCCGAACTGCTCGAAGACCGCGTGCAGCAGGCGCTGGAACTGCTCGGCCACGTGAAGAAGCGCTGGGAGTTCCTGCGCGACAAGCTCGATCTGTCGTTGCGCGAGGCGCAGCACTATCTGGTGCAGCTCGGCTATGCGGGTCTTGCGGAGAAATTCGCGGACCGCGTCGACGATCAACCCGACGCGAACGTGTTCCATATCGTCCAGGACCGCACGGTGCGCGTGTCGTGGAAGCAGGAGATCCGCGCGGAACTGCGGCAGATCTTCAACGGCGGCGAGTTCAAGCCGATCCTCGACGAAGCGCAGGCGATTCACAAGCAGGTGTTGCGCGGCCGCGTGTTCGTCGCGCTGCATATGCACGCGGGCGACGGCAACGTGCACACGAATATCCCCGTCAACTCCGACAACTACGAGATGCTGCAGGACGCGCATACGGCGGTCGCGCGCATCATGAAGCTCGCGCGTTCGCTCGATGGCGTGATCTCGGGCGAGCACGGCATCGGCATCACGAAGCTCGAATTCCTGACGGAAGACGAGATCGGCGAATTCCGCGCGTACAAGCAGCGCGTCGATCCGCAAGGGCGCTTCAACAAGGGCAAGCTGCTCGACGGCGCGGACCTGCGCAACGCGTACACGCCGTCGTTCGGGCTGATGGGCTACGAGTCGCTGATCATGCAGCAGTCCGATATCGGCGCCATCGCCGATTCCGTGAAGGACTGCCTGCGCTGCGGCAAGTGCAAGCCCGTCTGCGCGACGCACGTGCCGCGCGCGAACCTGCTTTACAGCCCGCGCAACAAGATTCTCGCGACGTCGCTGCTGGTCGAAGCGTTCCTGTATGAAGAGCAGACGCGCCGCGGCGTGTCGATCAAGCATTGGGACGAGTTCAACGACGTCGCCGATCACTGCACGGTCTGCCACAAGTGCGTGACGCCGTGCCCGGTGAAGATCGACTTCGGCGACGTGTCGATGAACATGCGCAACCTGCTGCGCAAGATGGGCAAGAAGAAGTTCAACGCGGGCAACGCGGCGGGCATGTTCTTCCTGAACGCGACCAATCCGCAGACCATCAATCTCGCGCGCACCGCGATGATGGGCGTCGGCTACAAGGCGCAGCGCCTCGGCAACGAAGTGCTGAAGAAGATCGTCAAGAAGCAGACGGCCCATCCGCCCGCGACGACGGGCAAGCCGCCGGTGGTGGAGCAGGTGATCCACTTCGTCAACAAGAAGATGCCGGGCAACCTGCCGAAGAAGACGGCGCGCGCGCTGCTCGATATCGAGGACAACAAGATCGTCCCGATCATCCGCAACCCGAAGACGACGTCCGTCGATTCGGAAGCGGTGTTCTACTTCCCCGGCTGCGGCTCGGAACGCCTGTTCTCGCAGGTCGGTCTCGCAACCCAGGCGATGTTGTGGGAAGCGGGGGTGCAGACGGTGCTGCCGCCGGGCTATCTGTGCTGCGGCTATCCGCAGCGCGGCTCGGGGCAGTACGACAAGGCCGAGCAGATCGTCACGGACAATCGCGTGCTGTTCCACCGTGTCGCGAACACGCTGAACTATCTCGACATCAAGACGGTGGTGGTGTCGTGCGGCACGTGCTACGACCAGCTCGCGGGCTATGAATTCGACAAGATCTTCCCGGGCTGCCGGATCATCGACATCCACGAATTCCTGCTGGAGAAGGGCATCAAGCTCGATGGCGTGAAGGGCACGCGCTACATGTACCACGACCCTTGCCACACGCCGATCAAGACGATCGACCCAGTGAAGCTCGTCAACGAACTGATGGGTGCCGAGAAGAACGACGGCTACCGGATCGAGAAGAACGATCGCTGCTGTGGCGAGTCGGGCACGCTGGCCGTCACGCGTCCGGATATTTCGACGCAGGTGCGCTTCCGCAAGGAAGAGGAAATCCGCAAGGGCGCGGCGAAGCTGCGCGGCATTCCCGTCGTGGCCGACGCGGGCGCGAACGCGATCAACATGGCGAACGCGGCAGCGGGCGCGGCGGGTGCTCAGCCGGGCTCGGTGCTGAAGGCAGGTGACGGTCCGCAGCCGAACGGCGCAGCGGGAGCGAACGGCGCAGCGGGAGCGAACGGCGCAGCGGACGTCAAGATCCTGACGAGCTGCCCGTCGTGCCTGCAAGGGCTGTCGCGCTACAACGAGGACGCGAACATCGAAGCGGACTACATCGTCGTCGAAATCGCGCGGCATGTGCTCGGCGAGAACTGGATGGCCGACTACGTCCAGCGCGCGAACAATGGCGGAATCGAGCGCGTGCTGGTCTAATGGCACGATATGGCGTTTCGCTCGAGGTCGACGATGGACTGTATTTTCTGCCGTGAAGATGGCGGCGACGTACTGTGGCAGGACGACACATTACGTGTCGTCCTCGCCGACGAACACGACTATCCCGGCTTTTGCCGGGTGATCTGGAACAGGCACGTGGCCGAGTTCTCCGACCTCGGCCATGGGGAGCGCGACCACGTGATGCGCGTGGTCTACGCGGTCGAGCGCGCGATCCGGCGCATTCTGCAACCCGTCAAGGTGAACCTGGCGAGCCTCGGCAACCAGGTGCCGCATGTGCATTGGCACGTGATCCCGCGCTTCTCCAACGACGCGCATTTCCCGCTGCCCATCTGGGCGCCGCGTCAGCGGACGGTATCCGAAACGATGCTGTCCCAGCGCCGCGCGCAGGCGACGCTGCTGCGCGAAGCGGTACGCGGCGAAATCGAACAAGCTCTCGCCTGAGGTCATCATGAGTGGATTGAAATCCGATACGCCGGTGCCCGCCGGCGTCGTCGTTCATGCCGTATCACGGGTGCTCGAATTGCAATATGCGAACGGCAAGAGCTACCGCGTGCCGTTCGAGCTGATGCGCGTCTATTCGCCATCGGCGGAAGTGCGCGGCCACGGCCCCGGCCAGGAGACGCTGCAGACGGGCAAGCGCGAAGTGACAATTACGGCGCTCGAAGGCGTCGGCAATTACGCGCTGCAGCCCACGTTCTCCGACGGTCACAACACGGGCATCTATTCGTGGGATCTGCTGTGGGATCTCGCGACCCGTCAGGACGAACTCTGGGCCGAGTATTTCGACAAACTTAAGACAGCGGGCGTCGACCGGGACGCGCCGATGCCTGTATCCAGCCCGGCGCATGGCCACAGACACTGATACGATCCGCGGGGCGGCCATCCGCGGGGATGCGGCGAAACAATTTTCAGAATGAATACGCGAAAGGACGAAGCGCGATGACCAATACCCACTTCGGCTATCAGACAGTCGATGAACAGGAAAAAGCGAAGAAAGTGGCGGGGGTGTTCCACTCGGTCGCTTCCAACTATGACCTGATGAACGACCTGATGTCGGGCGGGCTGCACCGCGCGTGGAAGGCATTCACGATCGCGCAGGCCAACGTGCGGACCGGCTACAAGGTGCTCGATATCGCGGGCGGCACGGGCGACCTGTCGAAGGCGTTCGCGAAGCAGGCGGGCGAGACGGGCGAAGTGTGGCACACCGACATCAACGAATCGATGCTGCGCGTCGGCCGCGATCGGCTGATCGACAAGGGCATCATCACGCCGGCGCTGCTGTGCGACGCCGAAAAGATTCCGTTTCCGGACAACTACTTCGATGTCGTCACCGTGGCATTCGGCTTGCGTAACATGACGCATAAGGACGTGGCGCTCGCGGAAATGCGCCGCGTGCTGAAACCGGCCGGGCGGCTGCTCGTGCTGGAGTTCTCGAAAGTGTGGGACCCGCTGAAAAAGGCGTACGACGTCTATTCGTTCAAGGTGCTGCCGTGGCTCGGCGAGCGCTTCGCGAGAGACGCCGACAGCTACCGCTACCTGGCTGAATCGATCCGCATGCATCCGGACCAGGAAACTTTGAAGACGATGATGGAACAAGCTGGCCTCGACGCCGTCAAATATTACAATTTGTCAGCTGGCGTGGTAGCTTTACATATCGGGACCAAATACTAGCGTCCCTAACTTCTCGTTTTTCAAGGAAATTGCGAAAATGTCGGATTCGAATTTGTTATCTCGTTGTAAGGCTAAGGGGGCGTGGGCGAGGAGAATCGGACTGATCGCAATGGTCGGCCTGATCACCGTCGGCACGCTGACTTCGCTCGACGCCGAAGCGAAACGCATGGGCGGCGGCCGCAGTTTCGGGCGCCAGTCGAACATCACCCAGCCGCATCAGCAGACGGCGCCGTCGCCTTCGCAGTCGCCGGGCGCGCCGGCGCAGGGCATGCAGTCACAGCGTCCGGCCACGCCGCCGCCCACGCCCGCGCCGCAGCCTAACCGCTCGCGCTGGCTGGGGCCGATCGCCGGTCTCGCCGCGGGTCTGGGCATCGCGGCGCTGCTGTCGCACTTCGGTCTTGGCGAAGCGTTCGCCGGCATGATGGCGAATCTGATCGTCATCGCGCTGATCGCGTTCGTCGCAATCTGGTTGATCCGCAAGCTGTTTGGCCGCAAGCGCGATGCGTCGGCACCCGCTTATGCCGGCAGTTCGCCGACGCTGAACGCGGGCGGCACGGGCTACTCGCAGGAGCCGCGCTATACGGCGCCGCCGTCGGGCTCGTACCTCGCCCCGCAAGGCAACCCGTTGACGACACCCGAAGTCGCCGCAGCGCCCGTCGTGCCGGCCGGCTTCGACTCCGAAGCGTTCTTGCGTAACGCAAAGGTCTACTTCGTGCGCCTGCAGGCAGCCTGGGACGCCGCCAACATGGACGACATCCGCGAGTTCACGACGCCGGAAATGTTCGCCGAAGTAAAGGTCGACCTGGCTTCGCGCGGCGCGGAGAAGAACCAGACCGACGTCGTGAAACTCGACGCCGATCTGCTCGGCGTCGAAGATCGCGGCAGCGAGTACTTCGCGAGCGTGCGCTTTCATGGCCTGATCCGCGAAACGATGGGCGGCACGGCCGAGCCGTTCGAGGAAATCTGGAATCTGTCGAAGTCGACGCGTACGGGCGAAGGCTGGCTGCTCGCGGGCATCCAGCAAGTGAATCATCACTGATATTCCGTCAAGGATTAGCCGTTCGGCAGAGCAAGGCGCGAAGCGAACGGACGTTACAATAGGAACCCGCGTCGGCAGTCGCCGGCGCGGGTTTTCTCTTTCCACTTCCGATGACCTTCGCCGCCAAGCCCTTCGCTGCTGCCGTCAACCATCTGCTCGCTCGCGAAACGTGGGCGCGCGAACGCCTCACCCCGTATCCCGGCAAGACCGCGCGGCTCTCGTGTCCTCCCGTCACGCTGATCCTGCTGGTCCAGCCTGACGGCTATCTGAGCGCCGTCGACGAAAGCGAAGCGCACGCGTTCGACGTCACCGTCTCCGTGCCCGCCGATGCCGCGCCCGCGTTTCTGCAAGGCGGCCAGGCGGCCGTGATGAAGCATGTGAAGATCGAAGGCGATGCGGAGTTCGCGACCGTGATCGCCAAGCTCGCCGAGCATCTGCGCTGGGAGCCCGAAGAAGACCTGGCGAAGCTGATCGGCGACGGGCCCGCGTGGCGGATCGCGTCGGTGGCGCGCACGGTCGGCGATCATGCGATGCGCACGGGCCGCAACTTGCTTGAATCGGTGGCCGAATATCTGCTCGACGAGAACCCGCAACTGGTGCGCCGCGCCGCGCTCGACGATTTCAACGCCGAGCTGGCACGCGCTCGCGATGCGCTCGCGCGTGTCGAGAAACGCATCGAGCGTCTCGAACAGAAGGTCCAAGCCCGCGGCGCGCAAGCGACGGGCGGCGCCGCCACGTCGCGCGGCGCGCGCTAGTCATCGGGCTCAGTCATGCGTTTCCTGCGTTTCCTCAAGATCTTCTTTACCGTCATCCGGTTCGGCCTCGACGAGATGATGCTGAGCCGCATCAACGACCGCCGCGTGCGGTTGCTGCTGCGTATCACCACGATCGGCCGCAAGTTCGATCAGCCGCCCGGGCTGCGGCTGCGTCTCGCGCTGGAGAGCCTTGGGCCGATTTTCGTGAAGTTCGGCCAGGTGCTGTCGACGCGCCGCGACCTGCTGCGTCCAGACATCGCGAACGAACTCGCGAAGCTGCAGGACCAGGTGCCGCCGTTCGATTCGGAAGTCGCGATCGCGATCATCGAAAAGTCGCTGGGCGCGCGCGTCGATTCGATCTTCGACGACTTCGAGCGCGTGCCCGTGGCGAGCGCATCGATCGCACAGGTTCACTTCGCGACCCTGAAGACGGGCGAGCACGCGGGCAAGCAGGTCGCCGTGAAAGTGCTGCGGCCGAACATGTTGCCGGTGATCGATTCGGACCTCGCGTTGCTGCGCGATCTCGCCGTGTGGGCCGAGCGCCTGTGGGCGGACGGCAAGCGCCTGAAGCCGCGCGAAGTGGTCGCGGAATTCGACAAGTATCTGCACGACGAGCTAGACCTGATGCGCGAGGCGGCGAACGGCAGCCAGTTGCGGCGCAATTTCGCGGGTCTCGATCTGCTGCTCGTGCCGGAGATGTACTGGGAATTCTGCACGGCCAACGTGCTCGTGATGGAGCGCATGGTTGGCGTGCCGATCAGCCAGGTGGATACGCTGCGCGCGGCGGGCGTCGATATTCCGAAGCTGGCGCGCGAGGGCGTCGAGATCTTCTTCACGCAGGTTTTCCGCGATGGCTTCTTTCACGCGGACATGCATCCCGGCAACATTCAGGTGAGTCTCGATCCCTCGCATTTTGGGCGCTATATCGCGCTGGATTTCGGCATCATCGGCGCGCTGTCGGACTTCGATAAGAACTATCTCGCGCAGAACTTTCTCGCGTTCTTCAAGCGCGACTATCACCGCGTCGCGACGCTGCACCTCGAATCCGGCTGGGTGCCGCCCACAACGCGCGTCGAAGAACTGGAAAGCGCGATTCGCGCGGTCTGCGAGCCGTATTTCGACCGCGCGCTGAAGGACATCTCGCTCGGCCAGGTGCTGATGCGGCTCTTTTCCACGTCGCGCCGCTTCAACGTCGAAATCCAGCCGCAACTGGTGCTGCTGCAAAAGACGATGCTCAACGTCGAAGGGCTGGGCCGTTCGCTCGACCCCGAGCTCGACCTGTGGAAGACGGCGAAGCCGTATCTCGAGCGCTGGATGAACGAGCAGGTCGGCATGCGCGGCTGGTACGAGCGGCTCAAGATCGAGGCGCCGCAATGGAGCAAGACGCTCCCGCAATTGCCGCGGCTGATACATCACGCGCTGGCGCTGCGTCACGACGCGCTGCAGCGCGGCATCAACGACGAAACCATCCGCCAGATCCTGCTCGAGCAGAAGCGCACGAACCGCCTGCTGCAAGGGCTTTTGATGTTCGGCGTGGCCGTCGGTGTCGGCGCAATGCTGGCTCGCGCGTGGCTGTCCATCGCGTACGGCGGCTACTGAACTCCCCATTTCGAGGTGCGCCGATGAGCAACTCCAGGCCAACTGTTCCTTCCGGTGCGCCGGATTTCGAAAACCGCGATCCGAATGCGCCCGGCTTCTGGGACGAGCGCTTCGGGCGCGGCTACACGCCATGGGATCAGGCGGGTGTGCCGGCATCGTTCAAGGCATTCGTCGAGCGGCACGCGCCGATGCCCGTGCTGATTCCCGGCTGCGGGAGCGCCTACGAGGCGTGGTGGCTTGCCGAACGAGGCTGGCCGGTTCGCGCAATCGACTTTGCGCCCAACGCGGTCGAAGCCGCGCGCGCCCAACTGGGCGTGCGCGCCGATGTCGTGGAAGTCGCCGACTTCTTCACGTATCAGCCGCCTTTCGAACCCGGCTGGGTCTACGAGCGGGCGTTCATGTGCGCGCTGCCTCCTTCGCGGGGCGACGACTATGTGGCGCGCATGGCCGCTTTATTGCCTGCTGGCGGATTACTCGCCGGCTTCTTCTTCATCGGCGCGACGCCGAAGGGGCCGCCGTTCGGCATCGAGCGCGCCGACCTCGACGCGCTGCTCAAGCCCCATTTCGAACTGGTGGAGGACGAGCCCGTTAACGATTCGATCGCGGTCTTCGCCGGCCGGGAGCGCTGGCTGACGTGGCGTCGGCGTGGCGCAACAAGGGCTTGATTCGCGGCGCTATCGCCCTCATCTACATAGCTTACGGCAACGCCGGCCGTTTCCCCTGGAATTCCGGGGCGGGCCATCGTTTGCGGCTATAATTCAAGGCTTTGCAAGCGTTCAAAAGATTTCTGTAGGGACAAGATCATGCCGATCTACGCTTATCGTTGCGAGTCATGCGGCTTCGGGAAGGACCTGCTTCAAAAAATGAGCGACGCCCCGTTGACGCAATGCCCGGAGTGCGGAGCCGATGCGTTTCGCAAGCAGGTCACTGCCGCCGGTTTCCAGCTGAAGGGCTCGGGCTGGTACGTCACGGACTTCCGCGGCGGCAATTCGGGCGGGGCTTCCGGCAACGGCTCGGGCGCAGCGGCTGGCAAGGCCGAGAGCAAGCCGGAGGCGGCTTCGTCCGACAGCGCGGCTTCCACGAGCGCGCCGGCTGCGGCACCCGCAGCGGCGCCCGCCGCGGCAAGCAGCTCGGGCGCGTAGCCGGTTCGCTGCTCGACGGTGAAGTAGACGCCGCGCAAGGGGTTCGTGCGGATTTCTGGCGATACACATGACGACGAAAAAGACGACGCTCAAATCGGTGTTTCTGACGGGCCTTCTGGTGCTGGTGCCTCTCGCCATCACGTTGTGGGTGCTCGGGCTGATCATCGGCACGATGGATCAGACGCTGCTGTTGCTGCCCCGTTCGTGGCAGCCGGAGCGGATGCTCGGCTTCCGTTTGCCCGGACTCGGCGCCGTGCTGACCCTCGCGTTCATTTTCGTCGTCGGTCTATTGACGCAGAACTTCGTTGGGCAGAAGCTGGTTGGCTGGTGGGAAGTGATCGTCGCGCGCATTCCTGTCGTCGGTCCGATCTACACCAGCGTCAAGCAGGTGTCCGATACGCTGCTGTCGTCGAGCGGAAATGCATTCCGCAAGGCGCTGCTCATCGAGTACCCGCGCAAAGGGTCCTACACCATCGGGTTTCTGACGGGCATCCCCGGCGGCGACGTGGTTAACCACCTGAAGGAAGATCACGTCAGCGTCTACGTGCCGACTACGCCGAACCCGACGTCCGGCTTCTTCCTGATGGTGCCGAAAAGCGAAGTGATCGAGCTCGACATGACTGTCGACGCCGCACTCAAGTACATCGTCTCGATGGGCGTCGTCGCCCCGTCCTCGCCCACGCATCAGCCGTTGGCGGAGCGCCGCACGACCGTCGAGCCACCCATGTAATGCCGGCGCGCGCCACTCGAACATCCGTTTGGCTCGCGCCGTTCAACCCATGCAAAACGAAAGACAAACATCATGTCGATGAGATCTGAATACTGCGGTCTGGTGACCGAACACCTCCTGGGTCAAACCGTGTCGCTGTGCGGCTGGGTGAGCCGGCGCCGCGACCATGGCGGCGTTATCTTCATCGACCTGCGCGACCGCGAAGGCCTCGTTCAGGTCGTCTGCGACCCGGATCGCGCTGAGATGTTCAAGACGGCCGAAGGCGTGCGCAACGAATTCTGCGTCCAGGTGAAGGGCGTGGTGCGCAACCGTCCGGAAGGCACGACGAACGCCGGCCTGAAGAGCGGCAAGATCGAAGTGCTGTGCCACGAGCTGAACGTGCTGAACGCGTCCGTCACGCCGCCGTTCCAGCTCGACGACGACAACCTGTCGGAAACCACGCGCCTCACGCACCGCGTGCTCGACCTGCGCCGTCCGCAGATGCAGCACAACCTGCGTCTTCGCTATCGCGTGGCGATGGAAGTGCGCAAGTACCTCGATTCGCGCGGCTTCATCGACATCGAAACGCCGATGCTGACCAAGAGCACGCCTGAAGGCGCGCGCGACTACCTGGTGCCGTCGCGTGTGAACGCGGGCCAGTTCTTCGCGCTGCCGCAGTCGCCGCAGCTCTTCAAGCAGCTCTTGATGGTCGCGAACTTCGACCGTTACTACCAGATCACCAAGTGCTTCCGCGACGAAGACCTGCGCGCAGACCGTCAGCCGGAATTCACGCAGATCGACTGCGAAACGTCGTTCCTGAACGAGCAGGAAATCCGCGATCTGTTCGAAGACATGACGCGTGTTGTCTTCAAGGAAACGATCGGCGTCGAACTGGACGCGAAGTTTGCCGTGATGCCGTACTCGGAAGCGATGCGCCGCTTCGGCTCGGACAAGCCGGACCTGCGCGTGAAGCTCGAATTCACGGAACTGACGGACGCCATGAAGGACGTCGACTTCAAGGTGTTCAGCACGCCGGCCAACACGAAGGACGGCCGTGTCGCGGCGCTGCGCGTGCCGAAGGGCGGCGAGCTGTCGCGTGGCGATATCGACAGCTACACGGAATTCGTGCGCATCTACGGTGCGAAGGGTCTCGCGTGGATCAAGGTCAACGAAGTGGCGAAGGGCCGTGATGGCCTTCAAAGCCCGATCGTGAAGAACCTGCACGACGCGGCTATCGCGGCCATCATCGAGCGCACGGGCGCGCAGGACGGCGACATCATCTTCTTCGCTGCGGATCGCGCGAAGGTCGTGAACGACAGCCTCGGCGCGCTGCGCCTGAAGATCGGCCACTCGGAGTTCGGCAAGGCGAACGGCCTCGTCGAAGCGGGCTGGAAGCCGCTGTGGGTCGTCGATTTCCCGATGTTCGAGTACGACGAAGAGGAAAGCCGCTACGTCGCCGCTCACCACCCGTTCACGAGCCCGAAGGACGAGCACCTCGAATATCTGGAAACGGACCCGGGCCGCTGCCTCGCAAAGGCGTATGACATGGTGCTGAACGGCTGGGAAATCGGCGGCGGTTCGGTGCGTATCTTCCAGGAGGACGTGCAGAGCAAGGTGTTCCGCGCGCTGAAGATCGGCGCGGAAGAAGCGCGCGCGAAGTTCGGCTTCCTGCTGGACGCGCTGCAATACGGCGCGCCCCCGCATGGCGGCATCGCATTCGGTCTGGACCGCATCGTCACGATGATGGCGGGCGCCGATTCGATCCGCGACGTGATCGCGTTCCCGAAGACGCAGCGCGCGCAGGATCTGCTCACGCAGGCGCCGAGCGAAGTCGACGAGCGCCAGCTGCGCGAGCTGCACATCCGTCTGCGTCAGCCCGAGCAGAAGATGTAAATGTGACGTTTAGCGCGACGCGCCGTTAAAACAACGGCGGGTACGCGAAACAACGAACGAAGAAGGCGCGCGATGCGCCTTTTTCGTTTTTTGCGTTACAGTCACTGAAAGCTACGCCTTCCGACATGCGATCGCGCGACTCACGCGCCGCTTTATCACCATGCCGAAACCGCCGAAGATTCCGGAATCCGTACTCGTCGTCATTCACACGCCCCAGCTCGACGTGCTGCTTATCGAACGAGCCGATCGCGAGGGGTTCTGGCAATCGGTGACGGGCTCGAAAGAGCGCATCGACGAGCCGATCGCGGAAACGGCCATCCGCGAAGTGGCGGAAGAGACGGGCATCGTGATCGGCGGCGATCTCGTGCCGCATGAGGCGCTTGTCGACTGGCATCATCACATCGAGTTCGAGATTTTTTCGACGTGGCGCCATCGTTATGCAGAAGGCGTCACGCACAACACCGAGCACTGGTTCAGCGTGCAAGTGCCCGAGCGTCTCGAAGTGACGCTCGCACCGCTCGAACATACTGCGCATCTGTGGCTGCCCTGGCAGGAGGCCGCCGAGCGCTGCTTCTCGTGGTCCAATCGCGACGCGATCCTGCAATTGCCGCAACGCGTGAAGGAGCGTTGCCGATGAGCGGCGGCGGCCGCCGCTTCGCGCGACTGACCCAGCATTTGCCCGGTCGGCGCTACTGGTCCAGGTATCGCTTTTGTACCGGCAACGAGGTTCGCCTCTTCACCGCGGGCGAGCCGTTCATTGCGTCGCTGGTCGAGCGCATCGACGCCGCGCAAGGCGACGTCGCGCTGGAAACCTATATCTTCTGCGACGATGCGGCGGGCCGCCCCGTCTCCGATGCGCTGAGACGGGCCGCGTCGCGCGGCGTCCGCGTGCGCGTGATCACCGACGGCATCGGCACCGAGCGCCTCGCGATGTTCAACGACTGGACGATGGCGGGCGTCGAGCATCGCGTCTACAACCCGCATCTTTTCGGCCGCTTCGGCTTTTCGCGCACGCACCGCAAGCTCGCCGTGGTCGACGACGCGTTCGCGTGGTGCGGCGGCATCAACATCGTCGACGACTACGATCAGAACGGCATGCGCCTGCCTTATCCGCGCTGGGATTTCGCGGTCGAGCTGCAAGGGCCCGTGGTGGCCGACGTGCGCGAAGCGTTCGACGTGCAATGGGAGCGCATCCGCATCGGCCACCGGCCCGCGCTGACGACGCCGCCTGTCGGCGGCCCGACGCCGCGCGCCGCGACCGCGCGCTTCGTGCGCGCGCGCCTTAGCACGAGGAGCGCCCGCACTGCTGATATGCGTGCGATAGCCGAGCCGTGCGTCGCGTTCGTCGCGCGCGACAACTTCGTCAACCGGCGCGCGATCGAGAAGGCGTATCTGACGGCGATCGGCCAGGCGCGCTCCGAAGTGCTGCTCGCCAATCCGTACTTCATGCCCGGCCGAAAGCTGCGGCGTGCGTTGATCTTCGCGGCGCAGCGCGGCGTCGACGTGCGTCTCGTGATCGGCAGAAAGGAGTTTGCAGCGCTCGACTATGCAGTGCCGTTCCTGTACCGCTCGCTGCTGAAGGCGGGCGTGAAGATCGCCGAGTACGAAAAGACCATGCTCCACGGCAAGGTGGCCGTGGTCGATTCGAATTGGGGCACGGTCGGCTCGTCGAATCTCGACGCGCTGAGCCTCGTGCTGAACAACGAAGCCAACGTCGTGCTCGTGCTGCATCCCGAGATCGATCAGCTGCGCGACGCGATCCTCGCGGCGTTCGAAGAGTCGCGCCGCATCGACGAAAAGCACTACGAGTCACGTCCCGCCGGCGAGCGGCTGCTCAGCTGGTTCGCGTACAACACCTATCGGCTGGCGATGAAGCTGCTGACGGTCGGCGGGTACGACTAGACGAACGATCGGAAGGCAGGCTGGAAAGGACAAAAAAGCGCGGACAAAATACGATCCGCGGCGCTCAGAAAACAACAATTTGGAGACAACTCGGATCAGTTCCGGCGAATGATTCTAAAAATTCCGCATCGTCCTATAGACGAATGACGGAAAATCGAAGCGTCGTTAGAAACCCGTTTCTAATAAATTCCTTGTTTCGCGGACGGTCACGCCCAATAATGGTACGACCGTTCGATTTTCCTTTCGATCAAATCAGACGGTACACAGCTATGCGAAAAGGCGAACAAACGCGAGCCGCGATTCTCGATGCAGCACTCGATCTGGCAAGCCGCGACGGACTGGAAGGTCTGACGATTGGCCTGCTGGCCGAGCGTATGCAGATGAGCAAGAGCGGAGTGTTCGCGCATTTCGGGTCGCGCGAGGACTTGCAGGTCGAAGTCGTGCGCGAATATCACCGTCGTTTTGAAGACGAGGTGTTCTTCCCGAGTCTGCGCGAGCCCCGTGGCTTGCCCCGCTTGCGCGCGATGCTCTCGCGCTGGATCGAGAAGCGCGTCCAGGAAGTCACGACTGGTTGCATCTACATCAGCGGCGCGGTCGAGTATGACGATCGCGCGGACAGCGCGGTGCGCGAGCAGCTGGTGGCGAGCGTGCAGATGTGGCGCGCCGCGCTCACGCGAGCCATTTCGCAGGCAATCGAAGAAGGGCATTTGCGCGCAGATACGGACTCGCAACTGATGCTCTTCGAACTGTATAGCTTCACGCTCGGTCTGCATCACGACGCACGCTTTCTGCATCTGCCCGATGCCGTGCGCCTCACGTGGGCCGCGCTGGAAAAACTGATTGTTTCGCGTCAGAGCGAGAGCACGAGCCGCTAGCGGGGCAGGCTGGGTCCATCGGATCCAAACGGCGGGAGGCTGGCTGCCACGCTAGAGCCAACACCTTTGGATTGACTGGAGAGACTCATGGGACAGTACGCCGCGCCGCTGCGCGACATGCAATTCGTATTGCACGAGCTGCTGAACGTCGAAGCCGAGATCAAGCAGATGCCCAGGCACGCGGATCTCGATGCCGACACGATCAATCAGGTGCTCGAGGAAGCCGGAAAATTCTGCTCGGAGGTGCTGTTCCCGCTGAACCAGAGCGGCGATCAGGAAGGCTGCAAGTACGAAGGCGATGGCGTCGTCACCACGCCGAAGGGCTTCAAGGAGGCGTATCGGCAGTACGTCGAGGCGGGCTGGCCCGCGCTCGGCTGCGATCCCGAGTACGGCGGCCAGGGCCTGCCCGCGTTCGTCAACAACGCGCTCTACGAGATGCTGAACTCGGCGAACCAGGCGTGGACGATGTACCCCGGCCTCTCGCACGGCGCCTACGAGTGCCTGCACGCGCACGGCACGCCGGAACTGCAGCAGGCGTATCTGCCGAAGCTCGTGTCCGGTCTGTGGACGGGCACGATGTGCCTGACCGAGCCGCATTGCGGCACCGATCTCGGCATCCTGCGCACGAAGGCCGAGCCGAATGGCGACGGTTCGTACGCGATCAGCGGCACGAAGATCTTCATCTCAAGCGGTGAACACGATCTGGCCGACAACATCGTTCACCTCGTGCTCGCGCGTCTGCCCGATGCGCCGAACGGCACGAAGGGCATTTCCCTCTTCATCGTGCCGAAGCTCGTGCCCGACGCGAGCGGCAACCCCGGCGCGCGCAACGGCGTGAAGTGCGGCTCGATCGAGCACAAGATGGGCATTCACGGCAACGCGACGTGCGTGATCAATCTCGACAACGCGAAGGGCTGGATGGTCGGCGAGCCGAACAAGGGCCTCAATGCGATGTTCGTGATGATGAACGCGGCGCGTCTGGGCGTCGGCATGCAGAGCCTCGGCCTGACGGAAGTCGCGTATCAGAACTCGCTCGCGTATGCGAAGGAGCGACTGCAGATGCGCTCGCTGTCGGGTCCGAAGGCGCCCGACAAGGCCGCCGACCCGATCATCGTCCACCCGGACGTGCGCCGCATGCTGCTCACGCAGAAGGCGTACGCGGAAGGCGCGCGCGCGTTCACGTACTGGTCGGCGCTGCATATCGACAAGGAGCTGTCGCATGAAGACGAAGCAGTGCGCAAGGAAGCCGCCGATCTCGTCGCGCTGCTCACGCCGATCCTGAAGGCGTTCCTGTCGGACAACGCGTTCGAAGGCACGAACCTCGCGATGCAGGTGTTCGGCGGCCACGGCTATATCGCCGAATGGGGCATGGAGCAGTACGTGCGCGACGCGCGGATCAACATGATCTACGAAGGCACGAACACGGTTCAGTCGCTCGACCTGCTGGGCCGCAAGGTGCTCGGCGACATGGGCGCGAAGCTCAAGAAATTCGGCAAGCTGGTGACGGATTTCGTCGAAGCGGAAGGGATCAAGCCGGAGATGCAAGAGTTCGTCAATCCGCTCGCGGATATCGGCGACAAGGTCCAGAAGCTGACGATGGAAATCGGCATGAAGGCGATGCAGAACCCGGACGAAGTGGGCGCGGCGGCCGTGCCGTATCTGCGCACCGTCGGCCATCTGGTGTTCTCGTACTTCTGGGCCCGCATGGCGCGCATCGCGCTCGACAACGAAGCATCCGGCGATCCGTTCTACAAGTCGAAGCTTGCGACCGCGCGCTTCTACTTCGCGAAGCTGCTGCCGGAAACGGCCTCGGCGATCCGCGCTGCGCGCGCCGGCTCGAAGACGCTGATGGAGATCGACGAAGCGCTGTTCTAAAGCGATCGCAGGCGGCGCATCTCTCGTCACGCCATGCGCCGCCGCCCCTCTATCTCACACACGCCGCGTCATGAAGGCTACGAGCGCCTTCACGCGGCAACTCGCGACACCGCATAACTCCCCGGAGGAACGACGTGAGCAATCTGATCATTCGCAAGGTCGCCGTGCTTGGCGCCGGCGTGATGGGCGCGCAGATCGCTGCGCATCTGATCAACGCCAGGGTGCCCGTGCTGCTGTTCGACCTGCCTGCAAAGGAAGGCCCGAAGAACGGCATCGCATTGAAGGCGATCGAGAACCTGAAGAAGCTGTCTCCGGCGCCGTTCGGCGTGAAGGACGACGCGCAATACATCCAGCCCGCCAACTACGACGACGACATCGAAAAGCTCGCCGAATGCGATGTGGTGATCGAAGCGATCGCCGAGCGCATGGACTGGAAGCACGATCTCTACAAGAAAGTCGCGCCGCACATCGGCCCGAACGCGATCTTCGCGACGAACACTTCGGGCCTGTCGATCACGGAATTGTCGAAGGGCTTCTCCGATGAACTGAAGTCGCGCTATTGCGGCGTGCACTTCTTCAATCCGCCGCGCTACATGCACCTGGTCGAGCTGATCCCGACCACGGCGACGCGCCCGGAAATCCTCGATCAACTCGAAACGTTCCTGACGAGCGTCGTGGGCAAGGGCGTTGTGCGCGCGAAGGACACGCCGAACTTCATCGCGAACCGCGTCGGCATTTTCTCGATCCTGGCGGTGATCGCGGAGGCCGCGAAGTTCGGCCTGCGCTTCGATGAAGTCGACGATCTGACGGGCAGCCGCCTCGGCCGCGCGAAGTCGGCGACGTTCCGCACGGCGGATGTCGTGGGTCTCGACACGATGGCGCACGTCATCAAGACGATGCAGGACAACCTCGCGGACGATCCGTTCTTCCCGGTCTACGAAACGCCCGCCGTGCTCGCCGGACTGGTGAAGCAGGGCGCGCTCGGCCAGAAGACGGGCGCGGGCTTCTACCGAAAGGAAGGCAAGACGATCAAGGTGCTCGACGCGAAGACGGGCAGCTATGTCGACGGCGGCGCGAAGGCCGACGAACTGGTCGGCCGGATTCTCAAGCGCCCGCCCGCCGAGCGTCTGAAGCTCCTGCGCGAAACGCAGCATCCGCAGGCGCAGTTCCTGTGGGCGATCTTCCGCGACGTGTTCCATTACATCGGCGTGCATCTGGAGTCGATCGCCGACAACGCGCGCGACGTCGATCTCGCGATCCGCTGGGGCTTCGGCTGGAACGAAGGCCCGTTCGAGGGCTGGCAGACGGCGGGCTGGAAGCAGGTCGCCGAGTGGGTGCAGGAAGACATCGCGGCGGGCAAGGCGCTGTCGAATGCGCCGCTGCCCGCGTGGGTGCTCGAAGGCCCCGTCGCCGAAAAGGGCGGCGTGCACACGAACGAAGGCTCGTGGTCGCCGGCTGAACAGCGCTTCGTGCCGCGCTCGTCGCTGTCCGTGTACGACCGGCAGGTATTCCGCGCGCCGCTCGCGGGCGAAACCGGCGCCGATCCGAAGACGTACGGCAAGACCGTGTTCGAAACGGATGCCGTGCGCGCGTGGGTCGACGATCGCGCGGGTGAGCATGACGTTCTGATCGTGTCGTTCAAGAGCAAGATGAACACGATTGGGCCGTCGGTGATCGACGGCCTCGTGCGGGCCATCGATGTCGCCGAGCAGGACTACAAGGCCGTCGTGATCTGGCAGCCGACGTCGCTGAAGCTCGGCGCGCCGGGCGGTCCGTTCTCGGCGGGTGCGAATCTCGAAGAAGCGATGCCCGCGTTCATGATGGGCGGCGCGAAGGGCATCGAGCCGTTCGTGAAGAAGTTCCAGCAGGGCATGCTGCGCGTGAAGTATTCGAACGTGCCCGTGGTCGCGGCCGTGTCGGGCATCGCGCTCGGCGGCGGCTGCGAGCTTGTGCTGCACAGCGCGAAGCGCGTCGCGCACATCGAGAGCTATATCGGCCTCGTCGAAGTGGGCGTCGGTCTCGTGCCGGCGGGCGGCGGCCTGAAGGAAGCGGCGTTGCGCGCCGCCGAAGCCGCGACGCAGACCGGAGCGACAAACGATCTGCTGAAGTTCTTGCAAAAGCCGTTCGAAAACGCCGCGATGGCAAAGGTCTCGGGCTCCGCGCTCGACGCCCGCGCGATGGGTTATCTGAAGCCGTCGGACACGATCGTCTTCAACGTCTTCGAACTGCTCGACACCGCGAAGCAGGAAGCGCGCGCGCTGGCCGCCGCGGGCTATCGTCCGCCATTGCGCGTGACGCAGGTGCCCGTCGCCGGACGCTCGGCGATTTCGACGATCAAGGCATCGCTTGTCAACATGCGCGACGGCCGCTTCATCAGCGACCACGATTACCTGATCGCGAGCCGCATCGCGGAAGCGGTGTGCGGCGGCGACGTCGAAGCCGGCAGCCTCGTCGACGAAGAATGGCTGCTGACGCTCGAGCGTCGCGCGTTCGTCGAGTTGCTCGGCACGCAGAAGACGCAGGAACGGATCATGGGCATGCTGCAAACGGGCAAGCCGGTGCGCAACTGAGTTGCGGGCAGACCGAATCGATATGCATGGGACCGGAGTAGGTGCTCTGCATGGGGCTGGAGTAAGTGCTAAAGCACCAACTCCAGCCGACAGCCGAAGCACCAACTCCCGTCGACACAGGAGTTTCAAATGACAAAGCAATTGCAGGACGCCTATATCGTCGCAGCGAGCCGCACACCGATCGGCAAGGCGCCGCGCGGAATGTTCAAGAACACGCGCCCCGACGAACTGCTGGTGCGCGCGATCCGATCGGCTGTCGCGCAAGTGCCGGGCCTCGATACGTCGCTGATCGAAGACGCTATCGTCGGCTGCGCGATTCCCGAAGCGGAGCAGGGATTGAACGTTGCGCGGATGGGCGCATTGCTGGCCGGTCTGCCGAGCACGGTCGGCGGCGTGACGGTGAACCGTTTCTGCGCATCGGGCGTGACGGCGCTCGCAATGGCGGCGGATCGCATTCGCGTCGGCGAATCGGACGTGATGATCGCGGGCGGCTGCGAATCGATGAGCATGGTGCCGATGATGGGCAACAAGCCGTCGCTGTCGCCGCATATCTTCGATCGCAATGAAGACGTCGGCATCGCCTACGGGATGGGCCTCACGGCGGAGAAGGTCGCGGAGCGCTGGAAGGTGAGCCGCGAGCAGCAGGACCAGTTCTCCGTCGAATCGCACCGCAAGGCAATCGCCGCGCAGCAGTCGGGCGAATTCAACGACGAGATTGCGCCGTACACGCTCACCGAGCGCTTCCCCGATCTGGCGACAGGCGAAGTCAATGTCAAGACGCGCGAAGTGAAGCTCGACGAAGGCCCGCGCGCCGATACGTCGATGGAAGGTCTCGCGAAACTGCGCACCGTGTTCGCGAACAAGGGCTCGGTGACGGCGGGCAACAGTTCGCAGACGTCGGACGGCGCGGGTGCGCTGATCGTTGTGTCGGAAAAGATCCTGAAGCAGTTCAACCTGACGCCGCTCGCGCGCTTCGTCAGCTTCGCGGTGCGCGGCGTGCCGCCGGAGATCATGGGCATCGGTCCGAAGGAAGCGATTCCCGCCGCGCTCAAGGCCGCGGGTCTCAGGCAGGACGATATCGACTGGATCGAGCTGAACGAGGCGTTCGCCGCGCAGTCGCTCGCCGTGATCAACGACCTGGGCCTCGATCCGTCGAAGATCAATCCGCTCGGCGGCGCGATCGCGCTCGGCCATCCGCTCGGCGCGACGGGTGCGATTCGTGCTGCAACAGTCGTGCATGGGCTGCGGCGGCGCAATCTGAAGTACGGGATGGTGACGATGTGCGTCGGGACGGGCATGGGAGCGGCGGGGATCATCGAGCGGCTGTAGTTATCCCCTGGTTTCCTGTTGCTTGCGGGCCGCTTTTTGCCGCGTTGATGCGGGCGGTCCGCCTGGCACGCGCAACGCGGAACACACCGACGAACGTCGAGGAGTCACAAGATGGACATTCTGGTCGAACGCACAGCCGACGTGCTGACGATAGCCTTCAACCGTCCCGACAAGAAGAACGCGATCACGGCCGCGATGTATCAGACGATGGCCGACGCGCTGGTTCAGGCGCAAGGCGACGCCTCGGTGCGTGCGATCGTGATTCGCGGCAGCATCGGCATTTTCAGCGCGGGCAACGATCTCGAAGACTTCTTGAAACAGCCGCCCGTCGGCGAAGACGCGCCCGTGTTCCAGTTCCTGCGCGCGATCTCGGCGGCGGGAAAGCCGCTCGTAGCATCGGTGGCGGGCGCGGCTGTCGGCGTGGGCACGACGCTGCTGTTGCATTGCGATTTCGTCTACGCCGCCGACACCGCGACGTTCTCGCTGCCGTTCGCGCAACTGGGCCTGTGCCCGGAAGCGGCGTCGTCGCTGCTGTTGCAGCGCGTCGCCGGCTACCAGGCGGCCGCCGAAAAGCTGATGCTCGGCGAAGCGTTCGACGCGAAGGAAGCACAGCGCATGGGCTTCGTGAACCGGCTGCTGCCCGCCGCCGAAGTGGATGCGTTCGCGATGAAGCAGGCGCAGAAGCTGGCCGCGCTGCCTGCATCGTCGCTGCGCGTGACCAAGCAGTTGATGAAGCGCGCCGCGCAGCACGAACTGCGTACGCAGATGACCGAAGAGGCCGTGCACTTCGCGAAGATGCTGCTCGCGCCCGAGGCGAAGGAAGCGTTCAACGCGTTCTTCGAGAAGCGCAAGCCGGACTTCCGGCAGTTCGACTGAACGCGAGCGCGTCTGCGTGAGCCGTCGTCGTCAGACGGTGTCGTAATCGACGTAACTCGACTCGCGGCAGAAGCTCACGAGCCGCACGCCCGCTTCGCGCGCAATCGTGATGGCGAGCGACGAAGGCGCCGAGATGGTCGCGACCATCGGAATGTCGACGCGCGCCGCCTTGCGCACCAGCTCGTAGCTCGCGCGGCTCGACAGGAACACGAAGCCGTCCGTCGTGTCGACGCGGTCCAGCACGAGCCGGCCGATCAGCTTGTCGAGCGCGTTGTGGCGGCCGACGTCCTCGAAGGCGTAGCGGATCGCGCCCGTCGCGTCGCACCATGCGGCGGCATGCAGGCCGCCCGTCATCTTCGTGAGCGCCTGATGCGCTGGCAGCTCCTTCGCGGCCCGCGCGATCGCATCGGGCGCGAGCCGTTGCAGAAAGCCGGTGTCGGGTATGCGCTCGGGCGTCAGGTCGAGCAGATCGATGCTCTCGATGCCGCACACGCCGCAGCCCGTTCTCCCGGACAGTGCGCGGCGCTTCTCCTTCAGCGCGACGAACGCCTGCTGCACGACGGTCAGCTGCACTTCCGCGTGTGGCAATTTGCCGTCGCGCAACTCGACCTCGATGTCCTGAATGTGCGCGCCGCGCTCGACGATCCCTTCGGAAATCGCAAACCCGACCGCGAACTCCTCCAGATCGCGCGGCGTGCACATCATCACCGCATGCGAGATGCCGTTGAAGACGAGCGCAACGGGCCACTCCTGGCCGACATGATCGGCGACCGTTTCGATCGCGTCGCCGCGGTGCCGGCGCACCGATTGCTCGACGACACCCGGCTGTTCGCCCGTTTCCAGTTCGTTCACCTGCCTGCTCCTCTCGTCCCGTGCAAAGGATTGCTGCGCGTTGGTGGCACCCGACGGCAGGGCCGCCGCGCCGCGAATAAGGTTCTAAAATACCTCAGACCGGCTTAGCGCGTTGGCCGCCGAACAAGAGGAATCTGCCATGGGACTCAATGATGCGCCCCTGCTGTTCAACTTCGAGATCGAATCTTCGGAGAATTTGAAATTTATCCCGATGGTCGTCCGCTTCAACCTCGACCGTTTCGGGCTGCGGATTTCGCTCGAACAATGGCAGATGCTGCCGCATGAAGACCGCGCGCTGCTCGCGCGTTTTCCCGTCGACGAAGACACGGCGATCGAGCCGAACTTCGATCACGCGCTCTTCGAAATGATGCGCACGCACGCGAACGTCGAGCCCGAGTGGTTCTCGCCCGAGGATAACCCGGCATGGCGCGACACGGCGGCCGTGCCCGAGACGGTGCTGCATCAGGCGAATCTCGCGCATCTGAGCCCGCCGGGCGTCGACGACTGGGCGCGGCTCGATCCGTTCAAGCGCTATGTGCTCGCCAAACTGGCCCGCAAGAGCGCGAGCAACCACGATTTCCTGCCCGCGATGAAGGAATTCGGTCTCGCCGGCTGATCCCGGCGAAGGATTTTTTCGTTTTCACACTCAATCTCATCCGAACGCTGCCGTTATCCAAAGATGGCGCGTAAGAGCGCCGCGCCCGGCGACGCGTCTCGTCCGGGGCGCCCGCGTGCGCCGCCTGTGAACGGCTCCCTCGCGGGCATCGCCTGCAGGATCGAACGACGTTCGGAACCTATGATCTCTTTCCTATCGAAGCGGCTGCTGATCAACCTGGCGGTCGTTGCCGCGGCTGTCGGCGCGAACGCCTTCGTCGCGTACACGCAGATTCGCGGACAGCGCGACGCCGATGAGCGAACGGTGCGCTCGACGGCCATTCGCGAGAATCTCGAAGCGTATCGCGGGACGCTCGACCACGGCCTGTCCGTGCTCGGCCGGTACGAGGCGGCGGGCGTGCCGGCCCCCGCGAATGCAGGATCGGCGATGTCCGCGACGCTGGCGAAGCTCGAAAAGACGCTGCGCGACCAGTTGGCGAGCGAACCGGCGATCGCCGCCGAGTTCGGCCGGCTCACGCCCGACGGCAGCCGTCTCCAGCAGGACATCGCACTCGCGCTCGATCGGACGATGGCGCCTGAGGAGGACAGCACGCGCGCCTGGGCGGCGCAAGCGTACACGCACCTCGGCATGGAATCCGACCTGATCGACGAGCGCATCGGCCGTCTGCGCGACGAGGAGGACCGCGCGCTGAAGGCCGCGCTCGACGAATCGATGCGCGACACGCAGTACGCGACGCTCGTCCTCATCTTGACGATGCTCGCGGGCAGCGGGCTCCTGATCTACACGTTCGGTGCGCGCGAAAACGTCGCGCGCGAAAAGCTGCGCATCGCGAAGGCGCTGCATCGGAACGACGAGCGTTTTCGCGGGCTGTTCGAAGAGCATCCCGTGCCGATGTACATCTTCGACCGCGAAACGCTGCGCTTTCTCGCCGTCAACGCGGCGGCCGTCCAGCAGTACGGCTACATGGAGAGCGAATTCCTGTCGATGACGATCCGCGACATCCGCCCGGGGTCCGAGGTCGCGCGGCTCGATTCGCATCTGCAGCGCAGCGGCGCGACGCCGGGCGGCCCGCGCACGATGGCGGGCATCTGGCATCACCGCCGCAAGGACGGCTCGCTGATCAGCGCCGACATCTCGTATCACGCGATGACGTTCGTGGGCCGCCCCGCGCTCTTCGTGCTCGCCGACGACGTGACCGAACAGATCAACGCCGAAGCCGAAGCGCAGCGTTCGAACCAGATGCTCGAAACGGTGATCGACAATATCCCGCAGCGCATCTTCTGGAAGGGCAAGGATTTGCGTTATCTCGGCTGCAACATGGCGTTCGCGCGCGATGCGGGGCTCGCGTACCCGGAGCAGGTGATCGGCAAGCTCGACGAGGACATGCCGTGGCGCGCGTTCACCGACGAGCTGCATCGCCAGGATCGCGAGGTGATGAACTCGGGCGTGCCGAAGATGAACTTCGAAGTCGACGTCGTGATCGACGGCGTGCATCGCACGACGATGACGAGCAAGCTTCCGTTCACCGACGGCGAGGGCCGCGTCATCGGCGTGCTCGGCTCGTACACGGACATCACGGAGCGCAAGCGCGCCGATCTCGCGCTGCGTCTGCAAAGCCGCGCGCTCGATGCGAGCGTCAACGCGATTCTGATCACCGCGCCTTCGAACGAAGGCAATCTGATCGAATACGTGAACCCGGCGTTCAAGCGCATCACGGGCTACGATCCGCAGGAAGTGATCGGCCAGGACTGCCGCCTGTTGCAGCGCGACGACCGCGATCAGGACGGCATCGCGGCGATCCGTCAGGCGCTCGCTGCGAACCGCGAAGTGAGCGCGGTGCTGCGCAATTACCGCAAGGACGGCGCGCTGTTCTGGAATCAGCTGTATATCGCGCCCGTGCCCGATGCCGACGGACAGACCACGCACCACATCGCCGTCATCAACGACGTGACGGCGCTGATCCGCTATCAGGAACAGCTCGAATACCAGGCGAACTACGACAGCCTCACGCGGCTGCCGAACCGCAATCTGCTACGTGACCGGCTGCAACATGCGCTGATCGTCGCGGAGCGGCATCGCAAGGGCGTCGCCGTCGTGTTCATCGATCTCGACGGCTTCAAGAACGTCAACGACAGCCTGGGGCACAGCGTCGGCGACCGTCTGTTGTCGGTGGTCGCGGACCGTCTCGCGCGTTGCGCGCGCGCAAGCGATACGGTGGCGCGTCACGGCGGCGACGAATTCGTGATCGTGATGACGGATACCGTCGACGAGCAGTCGCTGATCGCGTGGATGGAGCGCGTGCGCGCGTCCATTTCGGAGCCCGTGTGGCTCGACGGCACGGAGCTGTATGTGGGTTGCAGCATGGGCGCGAGCCTCTTCCCGCAAGACGGCGAAGATGTCGAAACGCTGATGAAAAAAGCCGATCTCGCGATGTATCGCGCGAAGGACATGGGCCGCAACACGTTCCAGTTCTATCAGCCGGAGATGAACGTGTCGGCGGGCGCGCGGCTCAACATGGAGCGGCGTTTGCGCCGCGCGCTGCGCGACAACGAATTCCTGCTGCACTATCAGCCGCAGGTCGATATCGAAACGGGCCAGGTGGTCGGCATGGAAGCGCTCGTGCGCTGGCGCGATCCCGAGGCCGGCCTGATTCCGCCGTCGCAGTTCATTCCCGTCGCAGAGGAAAGCGGGCTGATCGGGCCGCTGTCCGAATGGGTGCTGCGCGAAGCGTGCCGGCAGAACAAGGCCTGGCAGGACAAAGGCCTGCCGCCTGCGCGGGTGTCGGTGAATCTGTCGGCGCGGCAGTTCCAGCAGCGCGACATCGCGAAGCTCGTGACGCAGGTGCTCGCGGAGACGGGGCTCGATCCACAGTATCTGGAGCTCGAACTGACCGAAAGCACCATCATGCGCAACGCGGAAGAAGCGGTGACGATGCTCACCGAACTGCACGCGCTCGGCATCGGTCTTGCCATCGACGACTTCGGCACCGGCTATTCGAGCCTGAGCTATCTGAAGCGCTTCCCGGTGGACCGCTTGAAGATCGACAGATCGTTCGTGTCGGATATCGGCGAATCGTCGGACGATGAAACGATCACGTCGGCGATCATCGCGCTCGCGCACTCGCTGAATCTGCAGGTGATCGCGGAAGGCGTCGAGACGTCGACGCAGCTCGACTTCCTCAAGGAGCGCGCGTGCGACGAGATGCAGGGTTACTTCTTCGCGAAGCCGCTGCCGCACGACGCGATACCCGACATGCTGCAGCGAAGCGCGGACAATGCCGCCGAGAACGAGGACGTGGCTCCCGCGGACGCCTGATCGCACGGCATCCAGGCGTGAGCGCGCCGGGCACCGCCCCTGGCGGCGTCCCGATGTTCGAACCTCAGCCCAGCTGAGGCAGTGCGCGCGGACGGCGGTCGCTATCCGTCGCGACATAGGTGAGGGTCGCTTCCGTGACCTTCACCACTTCTTCCGCGAGGCTCATGCGCTGCGCGTAGACCTCGACGTCGACCGTGACCGACGTGTTGCCCGTCTTTACGATATCCGCGTAAAAAGTCAGCAGATCGCCGACGAACACTGGCTGCTTGAACACGAACGAATTGACCGCGATCGTCGCGACGCGGCCGTTCGCGCGGCGGCTCGCGGGAATCGAGCCGGCAATGTCGACTTGCGCCATGATCCAGCCGCCGAACACATCGCCGTGGACGTTCGCATCCGACGGTTGTGGGACGACGCGCAGCGCGCACGGTTTCTGCGGGAGTTGGAGAGTCTCGGTCATCGGGGTATCCATAAAAATCAGTTGAGCCGACAGCGGCAGCGGCGGATCTCACGACAACGGCACGGCGGGGACTGCAAACGACGCTTGGGTCAGCGCTGCGAAAGCGGCGCCAGCCGGCTTCTGCGACAATATTGCCAAACTGGGAATTGTACGGGAAAGCGCATGCCGGAGCGCATCAGGCTCCAGGGCGCTTCAGGCGCGTCGCCCGTCACATTCCCCATCAGTCACGCGTCAAAGCGTGCGGGCTCATCCACAAAGCAATTATGCGTCGCTATTCCGCTTCGTCCGAACCGCCGCCGATCTCGAACCAGCCGCGCAACGACTGGCAGACGATCGTCTCGCTGCTGCCGTACCTCGCGACGTACAAGTGGCGCGTCGTGCTGGCGCTCAGTTGCCTGATCGGCGCGAAGGTCGCGAACCTGGGCGTTCCCGTCGTGATGAAGCGCATCGTCGACAATCTCGCGTCGGTGCAGCATCTGACGGCGCTCGGGCGCGCGACGAATGCGCCCGGTATCGTGCTGCTGGGCGGCGTCGGGCTGCTGGTGGTCGCGTATGCCGTCGTGCGGCTGTCGACGTCGCTCTTCACCGAACTGCGCGAGATTCTTTTCTCGAAGGTGACGGAAAGCGCCGTGCGCCAGCTTGCGCTGAAGGTGTTCCGGCATCTGCATTCGCTTTCGCTGCGTTTTCATCTGGAGCGGCAGACGGGCGGCATGTCGCGCGACATCGAGCGCGGCACGCGCGGCATCACGCAATTGATTTCGTACTCGCTGTACAGCATTCTGCCGACGCTCGTCGAAGTCGGTCTCGTGCTGGGCTTTTTCGTCGTCAAGTACGAGGCGTATTACGCGCTCGTCACGTTCGCCGCGCTCGCCGCGTACATCACGTACACCGTCAAGGTGACCGAGTGGCGCACGCATTTTCGCCGCACGATGAACGAACTCGATTCGAAGGCGAACTCGCGCGCAATCGATTCGCTGTTGAACTACGAGACGGTCAAATACTTCAACAACGAAGAGTGGGAAGCGAAGCGCTACGACGAAAATCTGAAGCGCTATCGCGCGGCGGCGATCAAGTCGCAGAACTCGCTGTCGGCGCTGAACTTCGGCCAGCAGGCGATCATCGGCATCGGGCTCGTGTTCATCCTGTGGCGCGCGACGCAAGGCGTGATGGCGGGGCGCCTCACGCTTGGCGATCTCGTGCTGATCAACACGTTCATGCTGCAGCTCTACATTCCGCTGAATTTTCTCGGCGTCGTGTATCGCGAGCTGAAGCAGAGTCTCACCGACATGGACCGCATGTTCACGCTGCTCGGCGCGGCGCGCGAAGTGCCCGACGCGCCCGATGCGCTGCCGCTCGCCGTGCGCGGCGCGCAGGTCGGCTTCGAGCACGTGAGCTTCGCGTATGAACCGTCGCGGCCCATTCTGCACGACGTGAGCTTCACGATTCCAGCGGGCACGACGACGGCTGTGGTCGGACATAGCGGTTCGGGCAAGTCGACGCTCGCGCGCCTGCTGTTCCGCTTCTACGATCTGGACCGCGCGACGGGCGGCGCGATCCGCATCGATGGACAGGATATTCGCGACGTGACGCAGGATTCGTTGCGGGCGTCGATCGGTATCGTGCCGCAGGACACGGTGCTCTTCAACGATACGATCTACTACAACATCGCGTATGGCCGTCCAACGGCGACGCGTGACGAAGTGATCGCGGCGGCGCGCGCGGCGCACATACACGAGTTCATCGAGAGCCTGCCGAAGGGCTATGAGACGCCCGTCGGCGAACGCGGATTAAAGCTGTCGGGCGGCGAGAAGCAGCGCGTCGCGATCGCGCGCACGGTGCTGAAGAATCCGCCCGTTCTGCTTTTCGACGAAGCGACGTCCGCGCTCGACTCGCGCTCGGAGCGCGCGATCCAGCACGAGCTCGATCAGATCGCGCGCGAACGCACGACGCTCATCATCGCGCATAGGTTATCGACGGTCGTGCACGCGCAGCAGATCATCGTGATGGACAAGGGGCGCATCGTCGAGCGCGGCACTTTCTCTGAACTGATTTTGATGGGCGGGCTCTTCGCGCAGATGTGGGCGTTGCAGCAGGAGCGCGCGGCGCACGCCGAAGAAGCGGTCGAAGAGCAGGGGAATGGGGAGGGGCACTAAAGCGCCGCTTGCCTGCTCTTCTAGCGGTTACGCGTTCTGCGCCAGCAACTGGCGGTCGAGCGCATCGAGCTGCGCCGGCGTCCCGACGTTCTCCCACAGCCCTTCATAAAGCTCGCCGCTTGCGCGCTTCTGCGCAATCGCCTCACGATAATACGGCGTGAGCGCGCGACGCGTGCCCGGCGCGAGATCGCGAAACATCCGCGTGTCGTAGAGCCCGATGTTGCCGAACGTATAGCGCGGAGCGCCTTCCAGTGACAGCACACCGTCGCTGCCCAGCGCGAAATCGCCCTTTGGATGAAACGCGGGATTGGGCACCATCACCAGGTGCATGCCCGGATCAGCCGCTTCGGCGAGCCGTGCGGCGGGCACACGCAGCGCCGCGTAATCGAAGTCGGCGTACACGTCGCCGCTGACGGCCACGAATACTTCCGGCTTGCCCGCGTCTTCGAGCAGCGGCAGCGCCTGCGCAATGCCGCCTGCCGTTTCGAGCGCTTCGTCTTCGGCGGAATAGCGCAGCGAGAGGCCATACCGCGAGCCGTCGCCGAGCGCCGCCTCGATCCGTTCGCCGAGCCACGCATGATTGATCACGATGGTCGTGAATCCGGCGCGCGCGAGCCGTTCGATTTGCCACTCGATCAGCGCCTTGCCGCCGACCTTCAAAAGCGGCTTCGGGCAGGTATCCGTCAGTGGACGCATCCGTTCGCCGCGTCCGGCGGCGAAGATCATCGCTTTGTTCAAGTTTTTCATCCGTCCGTCAGAAGGTGTAGCCGACATCGACGGCGCGGCCTTCGAGGTCATCGAGCAGTTTCGCGAACGGCGCGAGCGGCCGGTAGCGTTCCGCGACCTTGCGCGCATAGCCGATGAAGCGCGGCAGGTCGGCCATGTAATGCGGCTTGCTATCGCGATAGTTGATCCGGCAGAACAGACCGAGCACCTTGATATGCCGTTGCAGGCCCATCCATTCGATCTGGCGATAGAACTCGCCGAAATCGGCATCGACGGGCAAGCCGGCCTTCTTCGCGCGCTCCCAGTAGTACACGAAGCAATCCAGTTCGAACTCTTCGTCCCAGCTGATAAACGCATCGCGCAGCAGCGACGCGACGTCATAGCTGATCGGCCCGTAGACCGCGTCCTGAAAGTCGAGCACGCCCGGGTTCGGGCTCGCGATCATCAGGTTGCGCGGCATGAAATCGCGCAGCATGAAGACTTGCGGCTGTGCTCGCGCACTCGCGATCAGCAGCGCGAACGTGCGGTCGAGCACGCCGCGCGTGTTGTCGTCGACCTCGCGCCCCAGATGCCGGCCGATGAACCACTCGGGCATCAGCTCCATCTCGCGGCGCAGGAACGCTTCGTCGAACGGCGGCAGCACGTCTTCGCGCGAGGCGAGCTGCCAGCGAATCAACGCGTCGAGCGCATCGCGCATCAGTTTTTTCGCGTCGCCGGCGCTGCTTTCCTTGAGCGCGCCGAGATACGACCGCGTGCCCAGGTCCGTCACGAGCATGAAGCCCGCATCGAAATCGACTTCGAGCACGCGCGGCACATGTACGCCCGCGTCGGCCAGCAAACCCGCGACCCGGACGAATTCACGGCATTTTTCGGGCGGCGGCGCATCGACGGCGATCACCGTCGCGCGGGCCGGATCGCTCGCGCCAAGGTCTGCGCCGCTGCCGGCAAGGCGGAAATAGCGGCGAAAGCTGGCATCGGCGGACGCGGGCGCGAGCGTCGCGAGCTCGAGTCCGTAGCGGTCGGCGTGGGTGCGCAGCCATGCGCTCAGAAGATCGAGGCGGTGATCCGCGCGCGAAGCAGCGGAAGTGGCAGAAAAAGCGGAGGAAGCGGGGGGAAGCGTCATGAAATGCTGGTGACAAAATCGGGGTGGGCAACGTCTTGCCATATAATACCCCACGACTTTTTTGACGCGACTCGCGTCAGTTCTCGCGCATCTCCCGGATCGCCCGCCTTACCGCTGCATGAATCGTCAAGCGTTGTGCATTCGAAGCTCGACTGCACAGGCGGCAGCTTGTGATCGATGAACCGGGTGGATGAACTGACCGCAGAGCCGATACGCCAAACGATACATGCCGCCTAACAAGCTTTTCCCGACCACTTCCTCCTCTGACGGCCTGCCACGCAGAAGGCGGCTCGCAGCGGCGCTGGTCGCCGTGCCGGGCCTGCTGCCCGCGCTCTCGCACGCGCAGCTGGCGGGAGAGGCGGCGCAGGCGCAGCCGATAGACGCGCCGTGGGGCCTGCGGCTTGCTCCACAACTCGAAGAACACCCGGCGCCCAATGGTCAGAGTCCCGCGACCTTCGTGCTCGGCGACTCGACCACGGGCACGGCCGACCAGGACATCGCCGCAAAAGGCTCGGCCGAAGTCCGCCGCGGCTATTCGGCGCTCAAGGCGGACGCGCTTCATTACGATCAGGATACGGACATGGCCGACGCTTACGGCAATGTCCATCTGTCGGGCAACGGCAGTGTGTTTACGGGGCCTGAAGCGCACATGAAGGTGGAGTCGAGCGAAGGCTTCATGACCTCGCCGAAGTACCACTTTAACGCGACGGGCGGCTCGGGCAGCGCGGAACGCGTCGATCTGATCGACAACGAGCGCTCGGTGTTCACGCGCGGCACGTACACGGCGTGCCAATGCACGGACGATCCCGCGTGGTACATCAAGGGCAGTGAGTTCGATTTCGATTCGGGCGCCGACGACGGCGTCGCGCACAACGGCGTGCTGTTCTTCCAGGGCGTGCCCGTGTTCGCGAGCCCGTGGCTGTCATTCCCGCTATCAGGCGCGCGGCGCAGCGGCCTGCTGCCGCCGACGGCGTCGCTCAGTTCGACCAACGGCTTCGAGCTGTCGCTGCCGTACTACTTCAACATCGCGCCCAACCGCGATCTGACGCTGACACCGCGCATCCTGTCGAAGCGCGGCGTGCAGACGCAAGCGAATTTCCGCTATCTGTCGCCGACATATAGCGGGTCGATCACGGGCGAGTTCCTGCCCGACGACAAGATCACGAAGACGAACCGCTACGCGCTGTACATCCAGCACAACCAGAACTTCGGTTCGGGCTTCGCCGGGTACATCTACTACAACAAGGTCTCGGACAACACGTATCCGGAAGACCTGGCGTCGACGACGAACCAGTTTCTGAACGGCACGCAACTGCTGTATCAGCAGGAAGCTGGCCTCACGTACAACAACGGTCCGTGGTCCGTGCTCGCGCGCGAGCAGCACTGGCAGACGCTGCCGCCATCCACTGCGCCGTACGGCCGCGAGCCGCAGTTGAACGTGAAGTACAACAAGTACAACGTCGGCGGCTTCGACTTCGGCGCTGAAGCGGACTACACGCGCTTCCGCATCACGACTGCGGACTCGACGGAAGGCGATCGCGTCGTCTTCAATCCGTACCTGTCGTATTCCGTCGTCGGCCCGGGCTACTTCGTCACGCCGAAGGTGCAGTGGCACTTCGCGTCGTACGACCTGAGCAACATCGGCACGGGCGCGCCCGCGGGCCAGCCGAAGAACTTCACGGAATCGGTGCCGACGTTCTCGTTCGATACCGGCCTGATCTTCGACCGCTCGGTACGCATCTTCGGCGAGGACTATATCCAGACGCTGGAGCCGCGTCTGTACTACGTCTACACGCCGTTTCGCAACCAGAACTTCGCGCCGCTGTTCGATACGGCCGAATCGGACTTCGGCCTCGCGGAAATCTTTACGCCGAACACTTTCGTCGGCAACGACCGCATCGCCGATGCAAACCGCCTGACGGCCGCGCTGACGACGCGTTTCCTGAACCCGGCCACGGGCGACGAGCGCGCGCGCTTCGTGATCGCGCAGCAGTACTATTTCCGCGATCAGCGCGTGACGCTGAACCAGTCGCAGACGACCGAGCAGGCGACGCATTCGGACCTGATTCTCGGCGCGTCGCTGAAGCTCGGGGCCGGTTTCGCCTCGGAAACGGCGTTCCAATATAATGCGGACAACAACCAGCTGGTCAAAACCAGCGTCGGCTTCGGGTTCAGCCCGGAGTCCGGCAAAGTCATCAACGTCGGATACCGCTACACGCGCGCCAACACGACGCTGGACAACCAGCCGATCAACCAGCTGCTGATCTCGGGCCAATGGCCGCTGACGCACCGCTTCTACGGCGTCGGGCGGATCAATTACGACCTGAAGGGACATCGCGCCGTCGACGCGCTGCTCGGCGTGCAGTACGACGCGGATTGCTGGACGCTCGGCGTGGGCTTCCAGCGCTACGCAAACGGGATCAACTCGACGGGCGGCCAGACGGCGGGCACGCGGGTGCTTGCGCAGTTGACGTTCAAGGGGCTGTCGAGCGTCGACAACGGGCTGATGTCCGCGTTCCGCGCGAGCGTGGCGGGCTATACGCCGCTGCCGCCACCGCCGCCGCCCGAATCGCAGTTCAACAACTACGAGTGACCGGGGCGCGGACCGGGTCAGGAATGACCGGGTCGCGGATGACGGGGGGCGCGAATGACGGATGTCGCGTCGTTCGCAGAAGGGAAAGGCAACTGTGTTGCATAGGATCGGAGTAAGGCGCCGAAGCGCCAGCTACCGTCGACCGCAACCGCGTTGCATGGGACCAGAGCAAGGCATGGGACGGGAGTACGCGCGAAAGCGGCAACTCCAGTCGACACGCCAACTCTGGTCGACAGACGGGCCGAGCGTGCCCGACATCATTGGAGTATCTGTGGCAATCATGAAAAAGCTTCGCCTGGCAACGTTCGCGACCGGCCTCGCTGCGGCCGCATCCATTCTGTTGGCGGTTCCGGCGCACGCGCAGGCGCTGAACGGCAACAACAACGCGCAACCCGTCGATACGATCGCGGCTGTGGTCAACAACGGCGTCATCACGCAGCGCGAGCTGGACATGCGCGTCGGCCTGATCACGAAGCGGCTGAACCAGCAGCACGCGCCGATTCCGCCCGCCGATCAACTGCGCCAGCAGGTGCTCAACCAGATGGTGCTGGAGCGCATCCAGTTGCAGAAGGCGCGCGAAGACGGCATCACCGTCGACGACGCAACGGTGCAGCGCACGCTCGAACGTCTCGCGCAGGCGAACAACATGCCGCTCGAAATGTACCGCGCGCGCATCGAGGCGCAAGGCGTGCCCTGGACGACCTTCACGGGCGACGCGAAGACGGAGTTGATCCTGTCGCGTCTGCGCGAGAAGGAAGTGGACAGCAAGATCACGGTGTCGGATGCCGAAGTGGCGAACTACATCGCGAGCCAGCGCGGGCCGACGGCGGGTGTCACGTCCGATCTGCACTTCGAGCACATCTTCCTGAAGGCGCCGCTCAACGCATCGCAGACGGACATCGAGGCGGCGCAGGCCAAGGCGAATTCGCTGCTTCAGGAAGCGTCGAACGGCGGCAACTTCGCACGGCTCGCGAAGGCCAATTCGCAGGCGCCGGATGCATCGAAGGGCGGCGACATGGGCTTTCAGCAGCCGTCGAAACTGCCGGCTGAATTCGTGACGGCGGCTTCGACGCTGCGTCCGGGCCAGGTCAATCCGTCCGTGATCCGCACTGGCGACGGTTTCGAGATCGTGCGTCTCGTCGAGCGTCGTTCGGGCCAGGGCGCCACGTCCGCCGATTCGACGAAGCTCGTGCAGACCCACGTGCGCCACATCCTGCTGCGCGTCGGCGAAGGCATGTCGGAACCGCAGGCACGCGAGAAGCTGCTCGAAATCAAGCGCGACATCCAGTCGGGCCAGGGCGACTTCGACAAGTTCGCGCGCACCTACTCGCAGGACGGCTCGTCGTCGCAAGGCGGCGATCTTGGCTGGATCAGCCCGGGCGAGACGGTGCCCGAGTTCGAGCGGGCGATGAACTCGCTGCAGGACGGCCAGATCAGCGAACCCGTGCGAAGCGAATACGGCTACCACCTGATCCAGGTGCTGGGCCGCCGCGAAGCGGAAGGCTCGGTTGCGCAGCAGATGGATCTCGCGCGTCAGGCCATCGGCCAGCGCAAGGCGGAACAGGCATATGCCGACTGGCTGCGTGAACTGCGCGACACCGCGTATGTCGACTACAAGGTAGGCCCTGTCACGGGCACATCGATGCAATAAATTCCGGAGCCGTCATGACCGCTGACCAGTCCTCGAACGCACCGCTGAATATCGCGATTACCACGGGCGAGCCGGCCGGCGTCGGTCCTGAACTGACGGCACTGGCGCTCGCCGCAGCGGGCGCGCACTGGCACGATGCGCATTTCACGGTGCTCGGCGACAGCGGCCTGCTGGCCGAGCGCGCGAAGGCCATCGGGATCGACTGGGCGGCGCAGCAGGGGCGTCGCATCGCGACGCAGCATCACGCGCTCGCCGTGCCGGCGCAGGCGGGCAAGCTCGATGCGAAAAACGGTCCGTACGTGCTCGGCCTGCTCGATGCCGCGATCGACGGCGCGCTTGCCGGCACGTTCGATGCAATCGTCACCGCGCCGCTGCAAAAGAGCACGATCAACGATGCAGGCGTGCCCTTCACCGGCCACACGGAATATCTCGCCGAACGCACGCACACGCCGCGCGTCGTGATGATGCTCGCGGGCACGGGCGCGCGGCCGCTCCGTGTCGCGCTCGCGACCACGCACCTGCCTTTGAAGGACGTGTCGGCGGCATTGACCGTCGATGGGCTCGTCGATACGTTGCGCATCATCGATCACGATCTGCGCCATCATTTCGGCTTGCCCGCGCCGCGCATTCTCGTCACGGGCCTTAATCCGCATGCGGGCGAGAATGGCTATCTCGGCCGCGAGGAGATCGACGTGATTTCGCCCGCGCTGAAGCTGGCCAACGGGCAGGGCATCGACGCGCGCGGCCCGTATCCCGCCGACACGCTGTTCCAGCCGCGCTATCTGAATGAAGCCGATTGCGTGCTCGCGATGTTCCATGACCAGGGCCTGCCCGTGCTCAAATACGCGACGTTCGGCGAGGGCATCAACGTGACGCTGGGCTTGCCCATCATTCGCACTTCCGTCGATCACGGCACGGCGCTCGACCTCGCGGGCACGGGCCGCGCGGACGCGGGCAGCCTGATCGCCGCCATCGACACCGCGGTTTCCATGGCGCGCAACCGCCGCGCCGCGTGATTTTTTCGTAAGCTTCTTCGATGTCCAACAGTTCAAGCAGACAGCACCAGGGCCACTTCGCGCGCAAGCGCTTCGGACAGAATTTTCTCGTCGACCTCGGCATCATCGATTCGATCGTCGACGTGATCCGTCCGCAACGCGGCGAACGCATGGTCGAAATCGGGCCGGGGCTGGGCGCGCTCACCGGGCCGCTGATCGAGCGTCTCGCGACGCCCGAAGCGCCGCTGCATGCCGTCGAACTGGACCGCGATCTGATCGGGCGCCTGAAGAAGAAGTTCGGCGATCTGCTCGAGCTGCACGAAGGCGACGCGCTCGCGTTCGACTTCGGCTCGCTCGCGGCGGAGGGCGACAAGCCGACGCTGCGCATCGTCGGCAATCTGCCGTACAACATTTCCAGTCCGCTGCTGTTTCATCTCGCCACTTTCGCCGGGCGCGTGATCGACCAGCACTTCATGCTGCAGAACGAAGTGGTCGAGCGCATGGTCGCGGAGCCCGGCAGCAAAGCGTTCAGCCGGCTTTCGGTGATGCTGCAGTACCGCTATGTAATCGACAAGCTGCTCGACGTGCCGCCCGAATCGTTCCAGCCGCCGCCGAAAGTGGATTCGGCCATCGTCCGCATGATTCCGTACGCGCCGCACGAACTGCCAGTCGTCGATGAAAAGACGCTCGGCAACCTCGTCACGGCGGCGTTCTCGCAGCGGCGCAAGATGCTGCGCAACACGCTGACGAGCTACCGCGATACCGTCGATTTCGAGGCGCTCGGCTTCGATCTGCAACGCCGCGCCGAAGACGTGCCCGTCGAAGAATATGTGGCCGTCGCGCAGGCCGTTTCGCGCGCAGCGGGCGGCTAGCCGGAGATCATGCAGCGTCCCTCGTTGCATTCGCACGGATCAGTGTAGACAGCCCGCAACACGCGGGCTTTCTTTTATCTTTCTGACGCATCACACAGATTAATCTTACGCATTTGCCTGCGCTCGCCCATTCGCGCCGGCGGCCGCACCGCTTTATGGCTTTCCCTGGCAATTCAATTCGAATGCATGCTGGTTGAGGAGACGGTATGACGATGGTGAGCAAGAGGCTTCTGTTTTGCGCCTGCGCGGCGCTTGCGCCCGTGTTGACGACTACGACGGCGCACGCGCAATCGAGCGTCACGCTATACGGAATCGTTGACGAAAGCGTCCGCTATATGACGCACGTGAACACGAAGGGCGATTCGAGCGTGGGCCTCGGCAACGGCGGCATGTCGGAAAGCCGCTGGGGCTTGCGCGGCGTCGAGGACCTGGGCGGCGGCTGGTCCACCTTCTTCAAGCTTGAAAATCGCATCTTCATCAACAGCGGTCAGAGCGACCCGACTCTGCCGTTCTTCAACGAAGCGCAGATCGGCGTGCAGTCGTCGTCGTATGGCAAGCTGATCTTCGGGCGCATGCCGAATGTGCTGATCGAGGGCATCACGATCGGCGGCTATGGCAGCAATCCGTGGATTCCGTACGACTTCAGCTTCCAGCCGGAAGTGACGATGTCGGGCGGCATCTGGACGAGCAATCAGGTGCAGTATCAGGCGCGTACGCATGACCTGTTGTTCTCGGCGGCCTATGCGTTCGGCGGCGTCGCGGGGCATACGTCGTATGGCTCGCAGTTCGGCGCGGCCGCCGCTTATACGCCGCACGGCGGGCCCGTGAATTTCGGCGGCGCGTACGAGGAGACGCGCGATTCGGTGAACGGAAGCACCGCGAAAGCGTGGACGTTCGGCGCATCGTACACATGGGACCAGACGCGCTTCGCGCTCGGTTATATCGTCAACCGCAACGACCCGGGCTTTTCGAACTTCGCGAACGGTCCGTTCACGGCCCCCGTGCTGGCCGCGCTAAAGTACACCGACTTTTCGCGCCGGCGCATGATACTGGGCGGCATCACGCAGCAGGTGGGCGCCGCATGGCATTTCGCTGCGAACGTGTGGCGGACCTTGCAGGACGGCAAGACGCATGCGCAGGACGGCTCCGCGTGGCAGTATCAACTGGTCGCCGACTACAACCTGTCCAAACGCACGGACGTCTATCTCGAAGCCGATTATGCGTTGTATCGCGGCGACCTGATTGGCGCACAATTGCAGGGCGTCAACGGCGTCGGCCTCGCGCAGAAGGGCTCGCAGATCGGCATGATGGCGGGGCTGCGGCATCTGTTCTGAGCACGCTGCGCACGCGAACGTGGACGACGCCGTGACTTCGCCGTCAGCGAACGCGCGGCTTTTTCTGTACATTGTCGTCCTCGACATCATCAGGCAACAGGGGAGTACACGATGCGCCTTCTTCACACGATGCTTCGAGTCGGCAATCTCGACCGCTCGATCAAGTTCTACACGGAGCTGCTCGGCATGAAAGTGCTGCGCCGCAATGACTATCCGGAAGGCAAGTTCACGCTCGCCTTCGTCGGCTACGAAGATGAAAAAGACGGCACGGTGATCGAGCTCACCCACAACTGGGACACCGAGTCGTACGACATGGGCAACGCATTCGGCCACCTCGCCGTCGAAGTCGACGATGCGTACGCGGCATGTGAGAAGATCAAGCAGCAGGGCGGCACGGTGGTGCGCGAAGCCGGTCCGATGAAGCACGGCACGACTGTCATTGCATTCGTCACCGACCCGGACGGCTACAAGATCGAGTTCATTCAAAAGAAGTCGTGATGTAAAAACGAAAGCGCCGGATGATGAGTCCGGCGCTTTTTGCTTTACAGCGTAGGCAGCAACTCGGGCGGATGATGCTTGAGCGTCTGCCGCGCTTCCTTGAACTCGGGGAAGATCGATTCGACCGTCTGCCAGAAGCGCGGACTGTGGTTCATCTCGCGCAGATGCGCGAGCTCGTGCGCGGCCACATAGTCGATGATCGACAGCGGGAAGTGAATCAGCCGCCAGTTCAGCCGGATCTTGCCGTCGCTCGAACAACTGCCCCAGCGCGTCGCCGCCGATGACAACGCATACGCGCGATACGTGACGCCCAGCTTCTGCGCATACACATCGAGGCGTTCACCGAAGATGCGCTTCGCCTCGCCTTGGAGCCAGCCTTGCACGCGGTCCTTGATCTGCTGCGGATCGGCGTGCGCGGGCAACGGCAGCGCGAGCACATTCTGTTCGGCATCGAATGCGACGAGGCCGTTCGGCGCCGCAAGCGTCACGCGCACGGTCTGTCCGAGATACGGCAGTTCCGCGCCGTCTTTCCAGTCGACGCGCGGCATCACGCGCTGTTCGGTGCGCGTCTGCCATTCGGTGAGCTTCGTGAAAATCCAGCGCTGCTTTTCGGCGATCGCCGTTTCGATGTCCGTGAGCGTGACCCAGCGCGGCGCCGTGATCGTGAGACCCGTGCTGTCGATCGCAAAGCCAATCGAGCGGCGCGACGAGCGCTTCAACGCGTAAAACAACGTGCGCGCGCCGAGCGTGACGCTGCGCAGTTTGGAACCGTCGGGAGCGAGGGGAACGGCGGGCTTGGACTGCGGCGGCGCGGCAGACTGGCCCGGCTCGTCGAAGAGCGGCAGATCGAGTTGCCGGCTATCGAGCGCCGCAGCAGGCTGCGGCTTTGGAGACTTCTGCATCGGACTCACTTCGCGCTGATACGTCGGGCAAGGCACGCGTGTTGCACATGCCTGTTGCGGCGTGGCGCGTCAGATACGGGCGGCGGCGGGCGTATTCTGCTCGACACCGTAGGCGGCTGGATCGATGCGGCGCATTTCGGCTTCGATCCACGTTTCGACGCGCGTGTTCACTTCGTCGGGCGTGAGCCCGGTGGTGTCGATCGGTTTGCCGATCGACACTGTGACTATACCCGGATATTTCGTAAACGAGTTGCGTGGCCACACGCGTCCCGCGTTGTGCGCAATGGGAACGACGACGGCGCCCGTCGCGACCGCGAAGCGCGCGCCGCCCGTCTTGTACTTGCCCTGCTTGCCCGTCGGCGTGCGCGTGCCTTCGGGGAACATGATGACCCATGCGCCTTCCGACATGCGGCGCGCGCCCTGCCTCGTCACCGACGCAAACGCGTTCTTGCCTTCCTTGCGGTCGATGTGAATCATCTTCAGCATGCCGAGTGTCCAGCCGAAGAACGGCACGTACAGCAATTCGCGCTTGAATACATAGCACAGCGGTCGCGGCATCAGCGCGGGGAACGCGACCGTCTCCCACGCGGACTGATGCTTCGACAGCAGCACAGCCGGACCGCGCGGCAGATTCTCCATGCCTTGCACTTCGTAGCGGATGCCGTTGAGCACGCGCACGACGGCGAGCGTCACGCGGCACCAGCCGACAGCCATCCAGTAGCGGTTGTCGGCGCGCATGAACGGAAACGCGAAGAAGCACGCGGTCGCGTACGGAATCGTGAAGACCGCGAAGAAGATCAGCAGCAACAGCGATCGGATGAAGCGCATCGGTGTGGTCGGTGAGATGAGGGCGCGCTCGTGCGCGTCATTCTTGTTCTTCGGCGAGGAAGTCGAGCGCGAAGGCGCGCAAGTCGTCGTGCACGCGCGTGCCTTCGGGCAGGCCGCCTGCCGCGAGCGTCTTCTTGCCCTTGCCCGTCAGCACCAGATGCGGGATGAAACCGAGCGCGGCGGCCGCCTGCAGATCGCGCAGCGAATCGCCGACTGCGGGCGTTTCGGACGGCTCGATCTCGAAGCGCTCGGCAATCAGCTTCAGCATGCCGGGCTTCGGCTTGCGGCACTCGCAGTGATCTTCCGCCGTGTGTGGGCAGAAGAACACCGCGTCGATGCGCGCGCCAACAGCCGCTGCCGCGCGATGCATCTTCAGATGCATTGCGTTGAGCGCGTTCATGTCGAACAGACCACGGCCGATGCCCGACTGGTTCGTCGCGATGGCCACGCGATAACCGGCCTGATTCAGCCGCGCGATCGCTTCGAGGCTGCCGGGCAGGGCAACCCACTCGTCGGGCGACTTGATGTACGCGTCCGAGTCGACGTTGATCACGCCGTCCCTGTCGAGCACCACGAGTTTCTTTGCGCTAATCGGCATGATGTGGTGCTCAGGCGGCGAGGCGAGAAATATCGGCGACGCAGTTCATCTGCTGATGCAGCGCGCCGAGCAGCGCGAGACGATTCGCGCGCAGCGCCGGATCTTCGGCATTGACCATCACGTCGTTGAAGAACGTATCGACGGGTTCGCGCAGCGCCGCGAGCGCCGACAGCGCGCCCGTGTACTGACGCTCGGCCAGTTGCGACTGCACGCGCGGCGTGACCTGTTCGAGTTGCGCATGCAGTGCCTTTTCGGCCGCTTCGACGAGCAGCGCGATATCCACGCCGTCGACCTTCGCGCCTTCCGACTTCTTCAGGATGTTCGAGATGCGCTTGTTCGCGGCCGCAAGCGATGCTGCTTCGGCGAGCGCAGCGAATTCGCGCACGGCATCCAGACGCGCGACGATGTCGTCGAAGCGCGTCGGGTTCAGCGCGAGCACGGCATCGACTTCGCCGACGGCATAGCCGCGCTCGCGCAGCAGGCCGCGCAGACGGTCGATGCAGAACTCGTAGATCGCTTGCGTCGAATCGGCGACATTCGGCACGTTCGTGAATTGTGAGTAAGCGGCGCGCAGCAGCTCGACGAGATCGATGGGCAACTGCTTCTCGACGAGAATGCGCAGCACGCCGAGCGCGTGACGGCGCAGCGCGAACGGATCTTTTTCGCCCGTAGGCTGAAGGCCGATGCCCCAGATGCCGACGATCGTTTCGAGCTTGTCGGCGAGCGCGACGACCGTTCCCGTCGCCGTCGACGGCAATGCGTCGCCGGAGAAGCGCGGCTGATAGTGTTCCGTGCACGCGAGCGCGACTTCTTCCGGCTCGCCGTCGTGGCGCGCGTAGTACGTGCCCATCGTGCCTTGCAGCTCGGGGAATTCGCCGACCATGTCGGTCAGCAGGTCGGCCTTCGCGAGATGCGCGCCGCGCTTCGCGAGCGCGACGTCCGCGCCGATCATCTGCGCAATCGCAGCAGACAGCGCTTCGACGCGCTCGACGCGTTGCAGCGCCGAGCCGAGCTTGTTGTGATAGACGACGTTCGCAAGTCGCGGCACGCGCTCGGCGAGCGGCTTCTTCTTGTCGTGCTCGAAGAAGAACTTCGCGTCGGCGAGACGCGGACGCACGACACGCTCGTTGCCTTCGACGATCTCGACAGGCGTCTTCGTCTCGATGTTCGACACGATCAGAAAGCGCGAGCGCAGCTTGCCGTTCGCATCGGTGAGCGCGAAATACTTCTGGTTCGTCTGCATCGTGAGGATCAGGCATTCCTGCGGCACTTGCAGGAACTCGTCCTCGAACTTGCACGCGTAGACGACGGGCCATTCGACCAGCGACGTCACTTCGTCGAGCAGCGACTCGGGCATCACCACCTGGTCGCCGTTCGCGTGCGCGAGCAGATGCGTGCGAATCGCTTCCTTGCGGTCCGCGAAATTCGGCACCACGTGGCCCTTGTGCATCAGCGTCTCGGCGTAATGATCCGCGTGCTGGATCTGCACGTAGCCTTCGGACAGGAAGCGATGGCCGAGCGTCGTATCGTCGGCGTCGATGCCGAACGCGGTGACGGGCACGACTTGGTTGTCATGCAGCACTGTGAGGCGATGCACGGGGCGCACGAACTGCACGTTCGAGCCGTCCGGGCGCTGATATGTCATGACCTTCGGAATGGGCAGCTTCGCGAGCGTTTCGTCGAGCGCCGCTTGCAGTCCTTCGGCGAGCGTCGCGCCGGGCGCCGCGTAGCGCAGGAAGAACGCTTCGGCCTTGCCGTCGTTCGCGCGTTCGAGATCGCTCACCGAGAAATCGGGGAAGCCGAGCGCCGCGAGCTTCTTCGCGAGCGGCGGCGTGGGCTGGCCGTTTGCATCGAGCGCGACGGAGACGGGCAGCACTTTTTCGCGCACGTGTTTTTCCGGCGCGACAGTGCGCACGTTCTTCACGGCCACGGCGAGACGGCGCGGCGTGGCGTAACGCTGGAACGACAGTTCGCCTTCGATCAGATCGCGCGCGGCGAGGCGTTGCGCGAGGCCTTCCGCGAACGCATCGCCAAGACGCGCGAGCGCTTTGGGCGGCAGTTCCTCGGTCAGCAGTTCGACGAGCAGGGTGGCTTGATGGGATTGCGTCATGTCTTCTTGGTCTCGTCAGTCCTGATCGATCTTGCGTTCGACTTTGAGCGGCGGCGCCCACGCGGGCAGCGCGGCGTCCTGTTCGTCGGTGGTGAGGCCGGGCACGCGGTGCACGGGATTGCCGAGCATCGGGAAGCCGAGCTTTTCGCGCGAGTCGTAATACGCTTGCGCAACGAGGCGCGACAGCGCGCGAATGCGGCCGATGTAAGCCGCGCGCTCCGTCACCGAGATCGCGCCGCGCGCGTCGAGCAGGTTGAATGTGTGAGCGGCCTTCAGCACGAGCTCGTAAGCGGGCAGCGCGAGCGGCACTTCGATCATGCGCTTCGCTTCGCTCTCGTAGCTGTTGAAGAACGTGAACAGCAAGTCGGTGTTGGCCTGTTCGAAGTTGTACGTCGACTGCTCGACTTCGTTCTGGTGATACACGTCGCCGTACGTGAGGCGGCGCAGTTCGGGACCGTTCGGGCCTTCTTCTTCCCACTCGGTCCAGATCAGGTCATAGACGTTCTCGACCTTCTGCAGATACATCGCGAGACGTTCGAGACCGTAGGTGATTTCGCCGAGCACCGGCTTGCAGTCGAGTCCGCCCACCTGCTGGAAGTACGTGAACTGCGTCACTTCCATGCCGTTCAGCCACACTTCCCAGCCGAGACCCCATGCGCCGAGCGTCGGATTTTCCCAATCGTCCTCGACGAAGCGCACGTCGTTCTGCTTCAGGTCGAAGCCAAGCGCTTCGAGCGATCCGAGGTACAGGTCGAGGATGTTTTCCGGCGCGGGCTTCAGCACCACCTGATACTGGTAGTAGTGCTGCAGGCGGTTCGGATTCTCGCCGTAGCGGCCGTCTTTCGGGCGGCGCGACGGCTGGACGTACGCAGCGCGCCACGGCTCGGGGCCGATCGCGCGCAGGAACGTATGGACGTGGGACGTGCCCGCGCCGACTTCCATGTCGATCGGCTGGAGCAGCGCGCAACCCTGCTTGTCCCAATAGGATTGCAGCGTCAGGATGATTTGCTGAAACGTGAGCATGAAGAGCCTTGAAGGTGCCTTTCAGGCAGGACGCGGATGCCGTGCGGCTGGCGTGACGCGATGACCTTGCTGGCCATCGATCAATCAGCCGGCCGGTTGCGCGGCCCAGTGCTGTAAAACCCTGAATTTTACCGGATTGCCGGTGGCTTGAGACTTTCTGGGGCCTGGTGATTGCCTGGTGGCTCAGCGGGGGCGCGCCGTTGTGCTTGTTGTCGTTGCGCCGCCCGTTGTTCCGAGCCTGTCAGGCGTCGCGATTGCGCTTTGCGTCGCCGCTCGCGCCGTTCTTGCCGTTTTTGCCGTTCGACCGCGCGCGGCCCGGACCGAACGCAAAACCGAACGCGAGGAACAGCAGCGATACCGCGAGCACCGTGTTGTTGCCGCTCGTCACATACGGCGTTTTGCCCGTGGTGCCCTGAACGACGGCCTCGATCGACCCTTCCGTGAACGTCGGCAGACGCGCGATCACGTTGCCGCGCGCGTCGATGGCGGCCGTCGCGCCTGTGTTCGTCGCGCGCAGCATCGGGCGGCCCGTTTCGAGCGAGCGCATGCGCGCGATCTGCAAGTGCTGATCGAGCGCGATCGTGTTGCCGAACCACGCGAGATTCGTCGAATTGACGAGCACGCCCGCGGGCGTGTCGCTCTCGCGCACCGTGCGCGCGATTTCCTCGCCGAAGATGTCCTCGTAGCAGATATCGACGGCGATGGGCTGGTTGTGCACGACGAACGGCTTCTGCACGGGCGCGCCGCGCGCAAAATCGCCGAGAGGAATCTTCATCAGGTTCACGAACCAGCGAAAGCCCCACGGCACGAACTCGCCGAAGGGCACGAGATGATGCTTGTCGTAACGGTACACGCCCGCCTCGCCCGGCGTGATACCGAACAGGCTGTTCGTGTAGTCGACGACGTGGCCCTCCGCCGTGATCGTGCCGCCGATCGCGCCGAACAGGATCGACGTATTCGTCGAATCGGCGAAACGGCGCACGGCCACCGCGAACGACTCGGGAATGGCTTGCGCGAGCACGGGAATCGCGGTTTCCGGCGTGACGACGAGATCGGCGGGCTTCGCGGTGATCATCCGTTCGTATTCGTCGATCGCGGCCTTCACGCCCGACTCTTCGAACTTCATGTCCTGCTTCACGTTGCCTTGCAGCAGCCGCACGGTCAGCGGCGCATTGGCGGGCGTCGTCCATGAGACGAGCGGCAGCAGCAGGCCCGCTGCGATCAGCGCGACGGCGATCGCGGCGGGCGTGACGACGCGGCTGGTACGCTGCGCAGCCTTCGCATCGCCGTTCGACGCCGCGCGCGAGCGCAGCACGGCCTGCGCGATCAGCGCGGCGGCGAGCGCCATCACCCAGCCGACACCGTATACGCCCGCAATCGGCGAGAATCCGGCAAACGGCCCGTCGACCTGCGCATAACCGCTCGCGAGCCACGGAAAGCCGGTGAACACCGTGCCCCGCAGCCATTCGCCGACGGCCCACGCGCTCGCGAAGGCGAACGCGCCGTGCCACGTCGGCGAAAACGGCTGGAGGTCGGCGAGCTTGCCGTTGCGCGCATGTCCCGCGCAGAACGACCAGATGCCGGCGGCGAGCGCCGGATAGATGGCCAGATACAGCGAGAACAGCACGAGCGCCGCGCCCGCGAGCGGCGCGGCCATTCCGCCGTAGAAGTGCATGCTCACGTACAGCCACCACACGCCCGTCACGTAGTTGCCGAAGCCGAACGCGAAGCCGGTGAGGGCGGCGCTCCTCCAGCCTGTCGTGCGCGTGAGCCACGCGAAGAAGAAAGCGAAGATCGCCAGTTCGAGCCAGCCGCCGTGCGGCGTCGGCGCGAACGACAGCGTGTTGAGCGCGCCGACTGCGGCGGCCGTGAGGTAGTGCCACCACGGCAGCACCCGTGCGCCTCTATCGGCTGCGTCGGGTGTCACGCCGCGGCGCAGACGGGAAGTGATCGGGTCGGCCATTGTTGCGTGGTCGGCTTGATGAGAACTGTGGAAATCAGGTTTGCACGTGCCGGGCGTCGCGTTCGCGCTGTCCGGCGAGCGGATCGCGGCGCACGAGCAGCATGTGGATCTGCCGCGCGTCGGCGCGCAGCACTTCGAAGATCAGCTCGTCGATCTTCACCTTCTCGCCGCGATGCGGCACGCGTCCGAAATGGTGCGTGACGAGTCCGCCGATTGTGTCGACTTCCTCGTCGGAGAAGTGGGTGCCGAACTCTTCGTTGAACTGCTCGATCTCGGTCAGCGCGCGCACGCGGAAACGGCCGTCCGGCGACGCGATGATGTTGCCGCTTTCCTCGTCGAAATCGTATTCGTCTTCGATGTCGCCGACGATCTGCTCCAGCACGTCCTCGATCGTGATGACGCCCGCGACGCCGCCGTATTCGTCGACGACGATCGCGATGTGGTTGCGGTTCACGCGGAAGTCGTGCAGCAAGACATTGAGGCGCTTCGATTCGGGGATGAACACGGCAGGGCGCAGCATGCCGCGCACGTCGGCTTCTTCTTCGGCGTAGTAGCGCAGCAGGTCTTTCGCGAGCAGCACGCCGATCACGTTGTCGCGGTTGCCCTCGTACACGGGGTAGCGCGAGTGCGCCTTTTCCAGCATGTAGGGGATGAATTCGTCGGGGGAGTCCGCGATGTTGATCGCGTCCATTTGCGCGCGCGGAATCATGATGTCGCGTGCGCATAGCTCGGAAACTTGGAACACGCCTTCGATCATCGACAAGGAATCGGCGTCGATCAGATTGCGCTCGTGCGCGTCTTGCAGGATTTCGAGGAGTTCGCCGCGAGAATCGGGCTCGGGCGAGATGAAATCGGTCAATCGCTCAAGGAGCGAGCGTTTTTCATGGGGTTTGTCGCTGGTATGGCGTCGACTGGGATACGTGTCGTTCATGGTGGTGCGCCCCAAAAGCCGGGCGCGCTGTTGCAGAGCGTTAAGGATACACCACGCTCATGGCAGGACCGTGTCCCGGCACACGAGGCGGTGCAAAGCGCAGTTCCCGGCGCGCGGTTGTTGCCGGTTGATGGCAAAGACGTCCCGCGGGGCGACGCTCGCTTTTATCCTAACTGATATCGCAGCGCCGGGGGGCGCATGGTCAAAATTGTCGGCGCTTCCTTTCGGCAGCCTTGGCATGCGTGCATTTTTGGCGTGCATTTTCGGCGCGCGGCGGCGCAGCGCTTACTTGCGGCAACGCGCAAGCAATGCCTCGAGCGCGCGATCGGGCATGCCGCTTTCGCGCAGCGCTTCGACGGTGCGGCTCACGTAGTCGAGGGTCGTGCCGTAGCGTCCGGACGCGCAGCCGAGCACCGTTCTCACCACTTCGTCGGAAAGCTTGCCCGTGTACGACGGCACGTCGCGGCGCATCACGAACGCGAGCGCTTCGATGCGCCGCCCGTCGCCGAGCGCGCACGGCAGCCATGCGGGACGGTACGAGCCCATCGCCATTTCGCGGCGCCATAGCGCTTCGAGATGCGGCATCGCGCCTTGCGCAGCGAGCCGAAACGCGATGCCGCTGCACGAGCCGCCGCGATCGAGCGCGAGCACGAGGCCCGGTTGCTCCGGCGTGCCGCGATTGACGCGCGACCACAGATACAGCCCGCGGTGATAGCCGTGCACGCGCGAGCGCATCGCTTCGACGGTGGGCAAGCCCGGGTTCCAGATCAGCGAGCCGTAGCCGAAGAGCCACAGGTCGCGCTTGCCGTCCCAGTCGCGCAGGGAGCAATCGAGCGACGCGCGCAACTCATCGTCCGTCAGCAGGCGCGACTCGCCGAGCGACGGCGGATAGCCGGTGCAGGGCGGAGGCGGCGTCGGTGACGAAAGGGGCTGGCTCACGTGGGTTTTGGATCGATGGGCGGCTGGACTGGATTTCAGAGCCGGCGATCTGCGGGACGATCTGTCGATGCCGGCTCTGTCGCCTGATGCTGAGTGCTGTCGAGCGTCATTCGTACGGATCGGGGAAGCCGAGCTTGCCGAGCACCTCGGTTTCGATCGCTTCCATCTCTTCGGCTTCGTCCTCTTGCTCGTGGTCGTAGCCCTGGGCGTGCAGCGTGCCGTGGACGAGCAGATGCGCGTAGTGCGCTTCGAGCGGCTTGCCCTGTTCGTTCGCTTCTTTCTCGACGACGGGGCAGCACAGGATCAGATCGCCCGTCACGGGATCGTCTTCCGATTCCGCGTACGCGAAGGTCAGCACATTGGTCGCGTAGTCCTTGCCGCGATACCTGCGGTTCAGCGTGCGGCCTTCGTCCGCGTCGACGAAGCGCACGGTCAGCTCGGCGTCGGCGAAAAGCGCCGCCTTGATCCACGCGGCGACGGTTGCCTTGGGCAACAGCGCCTTGTGCTCCGGCCACGCTTTTCCAGCGGGAAATTGCAGGTTCAGCGACAGTTTCGGGGCGCGGCTCATGCGGGGTTCTGGGTGCCTGTCATGTCCGTGTCACCGGGCGGCGTCGGCTGCGTCAGACGCGCTCGCTTCTCGCTTCGAGTGCGCGTCGTACGCCTCGACGATGCGCGCGACGAGGGGATGCCGCACCACGTCGGCGCTCGTGAAGCGCGTGAGCGCGATGCCGCGCACGTTCGCGAGCACCTGCTGCGCTTCGATCAGCCCGCTCTTGTGGCCGCGCGGCAAGTCGACCTGCGTCGTATCGCCCGTGACGACCGCCTTCGAGCCGAAGCCGATACGCGTGAGGAACATCTTCATTTGCTCGGGCGTCGTGTTCTGCGCCTCGTCGAGAATGATGAACGCGTGATTGAGCGTGCGGCCGCGCATGTACGCGAGCGGCGCGATTTCGATCATCTGGCGCTCGAACATCTTCGCGGTCTTGTCGAAGCCGAGCAGATCGTAGAGCGCGTCATAGAGCGGACGCAGATACGGGTCGACTTTCTGCGCGAGATCGCCGGGCAGGAAGCCGAGCCGCTCGCCCGCTTCGACGGCGGGACGCGTCAGCACGATGCGCTTGACCTGATCGCGCTCGAGCGAATCGACGGCGCATGCGACGGCAAGGTACGTCTTGCCCGTCCCCGCCGGGCCGACGCCGAGCGTCACGTCGTGCGAGACGATCTGCTTCAGATACTCGCGCTGCGCTGGCGTGCGGCCGCGCAGGTCGGCGCGCCGCGTGTACAGCTTCGGGCCGAGTTCTTCAACTTCGACGTCGCCTTCATGCGTCGGTTCGTCGAACGGATGATCGGGGTCGCCGCGAAAACGCGGATCGAGTTCTTCCGTGTCGCCGTTGCCGCCGTTCGGGCGTCCGTTGTTACCGGGATGGCGCGCTTCGACGAGCGCGAGTTGGATGTCGTCGACGGAGAGCGGATCGCGCGCGCTGTTGTAGAAGTTTTCGAGCGCATTGAGCGCGACTTTCGCGCCGCGCCCGCGAATGCTGATGCGGTGTCCGCGGCGTTGCAGCGTGACGTCGAGTGCCTGTTCGATCTGCCTCAGGTTCTCGTCGAGGGGGCCGCAGAGGTTGGCGAGCCGCGCGTTATCGTCGCGCGGCGCAGTGAATTCCAGTTGCTGAGTGGGCTTCAAGGCTGATATTCGATCCTGTCGGTGCGCTACGGGCTTAGTGAGTGGCGGACGCCGTGTCGTGAACCATCACGAGTTCGCCGCGCAGCGAGTGCGGGTACGCATGCACGATCTTCACGTCGATCATCTGGCCGATCAGGCGCGCATGCGATTCCACCGGCGCGGGGAAATTCACGACGCGGTTGTTCTCGGTGCGGCCCGCGAGCTCGTTCGGGTCCTTGCGCGCCGGGCGCTCGACCAGAATGCGCTCGACCTTGCCGACCATCGCCTCGCTGATGCGCTGCACGTTTTCTTCGATGGTCGCCTGCAGGTACTGCAAGCGACGTAGCTTCACTTCGCGCGGCGTGTCGTCGTGCAGGTTCGCGGCGGGCGTGCCGGGACGCGGGCTGTAGATGAACGAGAAGCTCGTGTCGTAGCTCATCTCGTGCACGAGTTGCATCATCTTGTCGAAGTCTTCTTCCGTCTCGCCGGGGAAGCCGACGATCATGTCCGTCGACAGCGACAGGTCCGGGCGGATCGCGCGAAGCCGGCGAATCACCGACTTGTATTCGAGCACGGTGTAGCCGCGCTTCATCGCCATCAGGATGCGGTCGGAGCCGTGCTGCACGGGCAGATGCAGATGGTTTACGAGCTTCGGCACCTTCGCGTACGTGTCGATCAGGCGCTGCGTGAATTCCTTCGGATGCGACGTCGTATAGCGAATTCGTTCGATGCCCGGAATGTCCGCGACGTATTCGATCAGCGTCGCGAAGTCGGCAATTTCATTCGAGCCGGGGGTCATCGCGCCACGGTATGCGTTCACGTTCTGGCCGAGCAGCGTCACTTCGCGCACGCCCTGATCGGCGAGGCCGGCTATTTCCGTCAGCACGTCGTCGAGCGGCCGCGACACCTCCTCGCCGCGCGTGTACGGCACGACGCAATAGCTGCAGTACTTGCTGCAGCCTTCCATGATCGACACGAACGCGCTCGGGCCTTCGACGCGCGCAGGCGGCAGGTGATCGAACTTCTCGATTTCGGGGAACGTGATGTCGACTTGCGGACGGCCGCTCGCGCGGCGCTGGTCGATCATCTGCGGCAGGCGGTGCAAGGTTTGCGGACCGAACACGAGGTCGACGTACGGCGCGCGGGAGACGATCGACGCGCCTTCCTGGCTCGCGACGCAGCCGCCGACGCCGATCAGCAGATTCGGGTTCGCTTCTTTCAGTTCGCGTACGCGGCCGAGATCGGAGAACACTTTCTCCTGCGCCTTTTCGCGCACCGAGCATGTGTTGAACAGAATGACGTCGGCGTCTTCGGGATTGTCGGTCTTGACGAGGCCTTCAGACGCGCCGAGTACGTCGACCATCTTGTCGGAGTCGTACTCGTTCATCTGGCAGCCAAAGGTCTTTACATAAACTTTCTTGGTCATCGAGTGTTCGCCGGTCGCAGTGGTTAACCTGGGGGCGTCAATAAAAGGTGAAGAGACAAAACGCGCGCGGCGCCGGGGGCGCGAGAATCGGGGCCTGGCCAGCCCAAAGCGCGTTTTTACAGCGTAGTCCAACATTATAGCCCTTTGCGGCGTGGGGCTTTGGCGGCGTGCCGGGGCGCCAGTCGCAGATCGGCATGCGGTTTTGGCTCGCTGTCCGGCGGGTGCGGCAGGCCGAATTGCGCTTCCAGTTCGCCCGTCACCGTTGCGAAACGGTCGGCGAGAAAATCGAGCAGCACGCGCACGCGCGGCGCCATGAAGCGGTTGCGGTGATACAGCGCGTGCAGCGGCGCATCGGGATAGCGCCAGTCGGGCAGCAGCACGCGCAGGCCGTCGCTTTTCAGGTCCGCTTCGACGTCCCACATCGACTTGATCACGATGCCGTAGCCGCGCAGCGCCCATTCGCGGGCGACGGCGCCGTCGTTGGTTTCGCGCGCCGATTCGAGCGGAACCGTGTAGGTGACGGTCTCGGCGCCGCGCGTGAAGCGCCATTCGTTGACGGGCCCCGAAGCCGTGCCGAGCACGATGCAGTCGAAGCGCGCCAGATCGAGCGGATCTTTCGGCTCGCCGCGTCGCGCGATGTATTCCGGCGACGCGCACAGCACGCGCGGATTCGGCGCGAGCCGGCGCGCGACGAGCGAGCTGTCCTGCGGCACGCCGAAGCGGATCGCGAGATCGATATCTTCCTGCACCAGATTCGACAGCGAGTCGGATAGCGTCAGCGCGAACGTGACGTCCGGGTAAAGCACGTTGAATTCGTCGAGCCAGTGCATCAGCAGATTGCGGCCGAAATCGGACGTCGCGGAAATGCGCACCTTGCCGCGCACGGCGTTCTGGCCCTCCTGCAATGCCGCTTTGGCGTCGTCGAGCGCGCGCAGCGCCTGCTGACAGCAGTTCAGATAGAGGCGGCCTTCGTCGGTGAGACGCAGTTGCCGCGTCGTGCGCTCGAACAGGCGCGCCTTCAGTCCGCCTTCGAGCTTCGCGAGGCGCGCGCTGGCGGCGGCAGGCGTCAAGCCGAGCTTGCGGCCCGCCGCCGACAGGCTGCCTAGCTGCGCCGCTTCGACGAAGAGGCGGATATCGCCCAGATTGTCGATCATTATTCCGAGCCGTTTGAAAATCCTTCAAATGCTACGCCAATTATCAAAAGCGCGACGTGCGCGGACAATTCGACGCTGAAAACGCGAAATCCGCGTTTACCCGGAGTCCGCACCATGCATCTCGACCACGCGACGAGCGTCACCTCTGATCTCGACGCCACCCGGCAATTCTTTGTCGATGTCGTCGGGTTGACGGAAGGGGCGCGGCCGCCGTTCGGCGTCGGCGGCCACTGGCTGTACGCGGGTGGCCGCCCCGTGATCCATCTCGTCGATTCGAATCTGCCGCATCACCCAGGCCGCGCGAGTCCGCGCATCGACCACATCGCGTTCCGTCTGGACGGCGGCGACGAGTGGCAGGCGCTGCTCGCGCGGCTGGAGGCGGCGGGCGTCGCGTATCGGACCGCCGATGTGCCGCTCTCGGGTGAAGTGCAACTGTTCGTCGCGCTGGCGCCCGCCGTCGTCATGGAATTCGTGACGGCAGCGCGCAATGTCCGGCGCGCGTCCTTCTGAATCGTCGTCTGGAGTCTCACATGCCTATCCCCTTGCTTGCGCTTGCGATCAGCGCATTCGCCATCGGCACGACGGAGTTCGTCATCATGGGCTTGCTGCCCGAAGTGGCGAAGGATCTGTCCGTGTCGCTTCCGTCCGCCGGTCTGCTCGTCAGCGGCTATGCGCTCGGCGTGGCCGTCGGCGCGCCGCTGCTCGCCGTCGTCACCAGCAAGATGCCGCGCAAGCTCGCACTGCAACTGCTGATGGGCGTGTTCATCGTCGGCAACGTGCTGTGCGCGATCGCGTCCGACTATTCGGTGCTGATGATCGCGCGCGTCGTGACGTCGTTCGCGCACGGCTCGTTCTTCGGCATCGGCGCGGTGGTGGCCGCGTCGCTCGTGCCGCAGGAAAAGCGTGCGAGCGCGATCGCGCTGATGTTCACGGGTCTCACGCTCGCGAACGTGCTCGGCGTGCCGTTCGGCACCTTCATCGGCCAGCAGTTCGGCTGGCGAGTCGCGTTCTGGATCGTCGCCGCGTTTGGCGTGCTGTCGTTTCTCGGCGTGACTGCGCTCGTGCCGAACCGGCATGACACGGGGCCGGCGGGGCTAGGTCACGAAGTGCGCGTGCTGAAAGAGCCGCAAGTGTGGCTCGCGCTGGCGATGACAGTGCTCGGCTTTGGCGGCGTGTTCGTCGTGTTCACGTACATCACGCCGATCCTCGAGCAGGTGAGCGGCTTCACGCCGCACGGCGTCACACTGATTCTCGTGCTGTTCGGCGTCGGCCTGACGGTCGGCAACATGATCGGCGGCAAGCTCGCGGACCGCTCGCTGATGCCGTCGCTGATGGGCATTCTGATTGCGCTCGCCGTCGTGATGGCCATGTTCGCGCATACGAGCCACTCGCGGATCGCGGCGGCCGCCACCGTGTTCGTCTGGGGCATCGCGGCGTTTGCGACGGTGCCGCCGCTGCAGATGCGCGTCGTCGAGAAGGCGAAGGCTGCGCCGAATCTCGCGTCGACGCTCAACATCGGCGCGTTCAATGTCGGCAACGCGGGCGGCGCGTGGCTCGGCGGGCTCGCGATCGGGCATGGCTATGGGCTCGATGCGCTGCCGTATGTGGCGGCCATCGTCGCGCTCGTGGCGCTCGCGGTGACGTCGATCGCCGCGCGGATGGATGCGCCTGCTCCTGTCGTTGCACGTGAAGTGCGCGAGCGGGCTTGAGCCGCACATTGAGAATCGATGCGCGGCCATGATCGTGGCTGCGCTTGTCGGGCGGCAAGCCTGGGCGCACTCGACGAGCACACATCTCGCGACGTGCCGCGACGCGCCGCAAGCCATAAAAACGCGCCGGCCGCCGACAGCGACACTTGCTGTTCGCATCGCACGTCAGCGCATAAGCGTCCTCTGCGATCGTGATAACAGTGTGAAGATAACTTCGTTGGGCGCGTGAAAGCCGGGTGCTAGGCTTGCCTCCATTCATGCTTGCTCCGCTTTGCCGCGGGGTGTCAGGAGGCAACGATGCAATCACCGCTTGCGCTCGTGCGCGACCGCGCATCCGAAGGTTCCAATGGTTCCGGCAATCACCACGGTCAAGACGATGCGCCGCACGCACATGACGAAGCGCGTGCGTCGGAGTTCGATGCGCTCGAACATCGCGTCGGCGTGAATCTCGCGCGGCTGCGCGCGGAGCGTCAGTTGTCGCTCGATGCGTTGGCCCGCGCGTCGGGCGTTTCGCGCGCGATGCTCGCGCAGATCGAATCGGCGCGCAGCGTGCCGTCCATCAAGGTGCTGTGCAAGGTCGCGGCGGCATTGAAGGTGTCGGTGGCGGCGTTCCTGCGCCAGCATGCCGTGAACGGCTTCGAGCACTTGCCCGCTGACAGCACCGCGCGCGTGGTCACATCGGATGGCCGCTTCTGGACGCGTGCGCTGTATCCCGACGCCGAGCCGTCGACGGCCGAGTTCCACGAGCTGCGCATCGCGCCGCTGCACACCGAGCCGGGCACGCGCCGCGCGCCGGGGACGACGGTGAATCTCGTCGTCAGCGTGGGGACGATCGAGGTCAGCGTGCACGAGCGCCGCCAGTTGCTCGCGACGGGCGATTCGATCGTCTTCGATGCCGATCAGCCGCACAGCCTGCGCAATCCCGGCGACACGGAAGCGCGCGCGTTTCGCGTGACGGTGAACGCGGAGACGCCGCCGCGCTGGGAGGTCGCAAAAGAATCTGCGAAGGTCGTCACGGAAGAAGCGCCCGCGCGCGCTCATTCCGAGGCGTGAACCATGCGGTACGCGCGCGCTGCACAAGGCGCGCGGTTGTTGTATGCTCTGCGAGCCGGATCGTTCCGGCAATCAGTACGTCTTCAGGGCGGGGCGAAATTCCCCACCGGCGGTATGCAGGCGGCGCACATCGTGCGAGAGTCTGCGAGCCCGCGAGCGCCTGCATTGTTGTTTTTGTCGCAGGGTCAGCAGATCTGGTGAGAGGCCAGAGCCGACGGTTAGAGTCCGGATGGAAGAAGATGTGCAGATAGTCATCTGACTGTTCCTGCCTGCCGTGCTGCTCGTCATCGCGAGCGGCGCGGGTGTGTCGTCCGTTGCTGGATAGACGCGCGCTCGCGGCCCGCAGGGCGCGTTTGTCTGTTTGCAATGCCCTGAAACGTTTTTCGCCCACACTCTTGCGAGGAGCGTTTCACATGTCCGTTGTATCCCGGTCTGCTGCATCTGTCTGGCCCGCTTCGCCGATCGTCGCTGACGACGCGACGGCCGATCTCCCTCTGCTCGCCACCGAACCCGTTTCGCCGCGCATTGCCGCTGCGCTCGCCGCGCTGCGCCAGGGCCGCGCCGTCGTGCTTCAGGACGACCATGACCGCGAGAACGAAGCCGATCTGATCATTTCCGCCGAGCGGATGAGCGTCGAGATGATGGCGCTCTTCATCCGCGAATGCAGCGGCATCGTCTGCCTGTGTCTCGCCGACGACAAGGTGCGCGCGCTCGATCTGCCGCCTATGACGGTTCACAACGAAAGCCGCAACACGACGGCCTTCACGGTATCAATCGAGGCGCGCGAGGGCGTATCGACGGGCGTGTCGGCGGCGGACCGCATCACGACGATCCGTGCGGCGATCGCCGATCACGCGAAGCCTTCGGACATCGTGCGTCCGGGCCACGTGTATCCGCTGCGCGCGATGCCGGGCGGCGTGCTGGCGCGCCGCGGCCACACGGAAGGGACAGTCGATCTGGTGACGCTCGCTGGACTGAAGCCCGCAGGCGTGCTGTGCGAACTGATGAACGCCGACGGCACGATGATGCGCGGCGCGGACGTCGAACGGTTCGCGGCAAATCACAATATGCCGATGCTGACGATCGCGGAGCTGGTCGAGTTCCGTCAGGCGCTGGCGGCGGCGCGTGAGTTGTGCGTCGACGAAGCGTGAAGCGGTAAGCGTTCAGTCGAAATGAAAAGGCCCGCGTGACGATACGCGGGCCTTTTGTTCGAAGCGAGCGCGGTATTCGATCGCGCGTGACGGCGCCTTACCGGACGCTACGACTGCACGTCGCCAAACTCTCCGCGCACGCCTGCGTCGATCAGCGCGGGCAGTTCGTCCATGTGCTGCATGATCCGCGTGATGCCCATATTGCGCAGCACATCCGCGTAACCGTCGGGAATATGGCTCGCGCCGACGAACGCAATCGTCTTCATGCCCGCCGCGCGCGCCGCATTCAGGCCCGCGACGCTATCTTCGACGACGATGCAGCGCGACGGATCGACGCCAAGCTGCTGCGCGGCGAACAGATACACATCGGGGTAAGGCTTCGGGCGTGCGACCTGCTCGGCGCTGAACACGCGCGGCCCGAAAATCTCGGCGAGCCCGGCGCGGCGCACCGATGCGCTGACGCGCGCCATATGGCTATTCGACACGACGGCGGCGGGCAGCGTCACGCGCTGCAACGCATCGCGCACGCCGCTGATCGCGGAGAGCGACGAAGCAAACTCCACCTCGACGTTCGTCTCGACGGTTTGGAGAAAGTCGGCGGGCAGCACGATGTCGAAGGCCGCTTCGACGCTTTTCAGAAAGCGCGAGGTCTGCTGGCCGAAAGCCGTCTTGCAGATCTCGTGAAAATCGAGCGTCGGAAACGTCGAGGAGAGCGTGTCGTGCATCACGCGGTCGGCGATGACTTCGCTGTCGACGAGCACGCCGTCGCAGTCGCAAATGAGATGTTCGATCATGCGGAAAAACTGAAGGGAAGCGCGGCCCGCAAGCGTCGGCGTGCCGATGAAACGACAGGCCGGGTGGCGGGCTGAAAGCGACATGATACGTGCTTCGCAGCCCCACGCGTCAAGCGGGCGCGCGGGCTGACGCAAGCACGCGTGCGGGTGCGGAACCAGCGGCGCCGCATCAGGGTGCATCGGCCCATGCCTTGGCGGCGCGGACCGCGCGCTGCCAGCCGGCGAGACAGGCTTTCGCTTCGTCGGCGGGCATCGACGGCGAGAAGCGGTGTTCGAGCTTCCACTGGCTTTGCAGTTCGGCGATGTCCTTCCAGTAGCCCGTTGCGAGGCCGGCGAGATACGCGGCGCCGAGCGCCGTCGTTTCGCTGACCTGCGGACGCACGGTATCGACGCCGAGAATATCGGCCTGGAACTGCATCAGTAGATTGTTCGCGCACGCGCCGCCATCGACGCGCAGTTCGTCGATGTGTATGCCCGAATCCGCCTCCATCGCCTTCAGCACGTCGACCGATTGATACGCGATCGAATCGAGCGCTGCGCGCGCGATATGTGCGGACGTGGTGCCGCGCGTGACGCCGAACAGCGTGCCGCGAGCGCGAGCGTTCCAGTGCGGCGCGCCGAGACCCGCGAACGCGGGCACGAGATACACGCCGTCGCAGTGCGGCACGCCGCGCGCGAGCGCTTCGACCTCCGACGCGCTGCGGATGACGCCAAGCCCGTCGCGCAACCATTGCACGACGGCGCCCGCGATGAAGATGCTGCCTTCTAGCGCATAGTTGACCTGATCGCCGATCTGCCAGGCGATCGTCGTCACGAGATTGTTCTTCGATTCGATCGGCTTCGTGCCCGTGTTCATCACGAGAAAGCAGCCGGTGCCGTAGGTGTTCTTCACCATCCCCGAGCGCGTGCACATCTGGCCGAAGAGGGCGGCGTGCTGATCGCCGGCGATGCCCGCCAGCGGAATCGTCGACGCGAACACGGTCGTCTTCGTCGGCCCGTACACCTCGGACGACGGACGCACTTCGGGCAGCATGCTGCGCGGAATGTCGAACGCGTCGAGCAGTTCGTCGTCCCATTGCAGCGTATGGATGTTGAAGAGCATCGTGCGCGATGCGTTCGTCACGTCGGTGATGTGCAGCCCGTGTTTCGTGAAATTCCACATGAGCCAGCTGTCGACCGTGCCGAACGCGAGCTTGCCTTGCTTCGCCTTTTCGCGCGCGCCTTCGACGTTGTCCAGAATCCAGCGGATCTTCGTCGCGGAGAAATACGAATCGATGGGCAGGCCCGTCTTCGCGCGCACCAAATTTTCGAGGCCTTGCGCTTTCAACTGGTCGCAGAAGTCGGCCGTGCGCCGGTCCTGCCAGACGATCGCGTTGTAGACGGGATGACCCGTTTCGCGATCCCAGACGATGGTCGTCTCACGCTGGTTCGTGATGCCGATCGCGGCGATCGACGTGCCGTTCAGCCCGGCGCGCGTGACGGCTTCGGCGGCGACGCCTGCCTGCGTCGACCAGATTTCCTGCGGATCATGCTCGACCCAGCCCGGACGCGGATAAATCTGCTGAAACTCCTTCTGCGCCACCGAGACGACATTGCCGTTGCGGTCGAACAGCATCGCGCGCGAACTGGTGGTGCCTTGGTCTAGCGCCAGGATGTACTGATCCTGCATTGTCTTCTCCATGCGTATCTTGTTGGACGGGCGCGGCTTCGCGCCCGGGTCGCGCGAACGCGACCTGCTTGCGCGGATTGTTGCATGTGACGTGGCTGTGCGCGCAAGCGTTCTCGATCGGCTACCGATCGGCTACGTTCAGGCGTGCTGCTTCGCCGGCACGCGGGCGAACCAGGCGTCAATTTCGCGCGTGACGGTATCGAGCGTGCCCGGCTCGACATGCAGACCGAGCTTCGAGCGGCGCCATAGAACGTCCTGTGCGGTCGTCGCCCATTCCGTCTCGCGCAGATAGCGCAGTTCCGCTTCATAAAGGCCCGGCGCGAACCGCTGTCCAAGATCGGCGAGCGAACGCGCGGCGCCCGTCACGCGCGCGGCACGCGTCCCGTATGCGCGCGCATAGCGGCGCGCGAGGTCGGCGGGAAGCCAGGCGTGCTGCTGCTGGAACTGCGATGCGAAGCGCTCGAAGTCGGCATCCGCGATGTCGCCGCCAGGCAGCGGTGCGCTAGCTGTCCACGATGGTCTGACATGCCCCAGCGCGCGCGTGAGTTCGTCGACGGCTTCTTCCGCGAGCTTGCGAAACGTCGTGATCTTGCCGCCGAACACCGACAGCAGCGGCGCTTCGCCCGCGGGCGCGTCGAGTTCGAGCCGGTAGTCGCGCGTGACGGCCGACGGGTTGTCCGCGTTTTCGTCCTCGAGCAGCGGGCGCACGCCCGCGTACGTCCAGCACACGTCGCGCGGCGTGATGGGCTTCCTGAAGTAGCGATTGATCGAGTCGCACAGATACTGGGTCTCTTGCGCAGTGATCGCGACTTTCGACGGATCGCCGACGTATTGGATATCGGTCGTGCCGATCAGCGTGAAGTCGCGCTCGTACGGGATCGCGAAGATGATGCGCTTGTCGGGGTTCTGGAAGATATACGCGTGGTCGTGGTCGAACAGACGTCGCGTGACGATGTGACTGCCCTTCACGAGCCGCACGCTGTAGTTCGCATCGCGGCCGCGCGACAGGGGACCGCGCAGCAGTTCGCCGACCCACGGCCCTGCCGCGTTCGCAATCGAGCGCGCGCGCACCGTGATCGTCGAGCCGTCCGCGCGCAAAAGCCGCGCATGCCATTCGCCGTTCGCGCCACTCGTTCTTTCGGCGCCGACGAGCTTCGTGCGCGTCAGGATCGTCGCGCCGTGCTCGCTCGCGTCGAGCGCGTTCAGCACGACGAGGCGCGCATCGTCGACCCAGCCGTCCGAATAGACGAAACCGCGTCTGATCGAATCGACAAGCGGCCCGCCGGCCGGATGCCGGCGCATGTCGATGCCGCGCGAGCCCGGCAGCAATTCGCGCCGCGCGAGATGATCGTACAGAAAGAGCCCGGCGCGGATCAACCATGCGGGACGCAGATCGGGCATATGCGGCATCACGAAGCGAAGCGGCCGGATGATGTGCGGCGCCGCGCGCAGCAGTGTCTCGCGTTCCTGGAGCGCTTTGCGCACGAGGCCGAATTCGCGGTACTCGAGATAGCGCAAGCCGCCGTGAATCAGCTTGGTGCTTGCCGATGACGTATGCGAGGCCAGATCGTCCTGCTCGCACAGAAGCACCGACAGGCCACGCCCCGCCGCGTCGCGCGCGATACCCGCGCCGTTGATCCCGCCGCCGACGACGAGCAGGTCGTAAATGGAGTCGTGCGTCACCCGGAGCGCCCCTGACGGAGAAAGAAAGCTGGCATGTTTGGAAATTCAAATGTTCGTTTTCGAAACTTTAATGAACGTATACGAAAAAGTAAAGTTCGACTCGACCAAGGTAGATGTGCGTTTTCGCACGCCTGGTGGCGCGAATGCCACGCCCGGACGATACTTTCGGCAAACAGCCAACTAGCGGTTTGACGAGGTGAATTTCATGCGTGGACTCTGGAAGACGGGCGCGGCGGCGCTGCCGATGGCAGTGGCGCTCACGGCATGCGTCAGCACGCCGAGCCTGAGCGGGACGTTGGGCGCGCCTTCGTTCGCGGATATTCAGGCGATGTGCGGCACGCAACGGGTCGATTATGGAAACGACGCGCAGTCCGTCTATGTGACGCTGTTCGATGCGTATGTGGCGAACAAGCGCGGCGGGCTGTCGAAAGCCGATTTCTGCGCGTTCCAGACGTCGATCGCGCAGCGCTACGCGTCACAGGGCGCAAGCAGCGATCCGCAGGCGCGCAATCAATGGGTGGAGTTTTTCAACGCGCAGCGCGTGAAGGCGCTGAGCTGGCGCGCGGCCGTCGATCCAACGCTGCGCAGCGGCTGAACGCGCAATCAGCGCGTTGAGCGTGCGTCAGATCGGACGTGCGCAACGCGAGGCGTAAAAACCCAAGGCGCAAAAACGTAAAGACGGCCAGGCGGGCAAGGCCGCGTGACCGTCCAGGCGTCCGTATGCTTGCGTGTTCATTGCGAACACGCCGACGGCCGCGGAGGTTTGACTGGCAAGTCGGTGAGGCCCGATCGTTTGCCGTCAGGAAAAGCGCTTGATAGCGCGCAGAGCAGTATCGCCAGATTCCGTGACACGCCATTGCTGCAAGCCAGACGCGAGTTTTTCGAGCTGAACGAGCTGCCGTTCGAGCAGGGCGTCGAGCTCTTCGCGTTCCATGTCGACCTGATTGGGGGCGTCCTTGACGAGCAACAACGTGGCGAATTCATGCGGACTCAGCATCGTTTCTCTCCGTGTCAAGCGTACTCGGGTTGCCTTTGCGCCAGCCGACGGCCCTCTCGGCGGGCAGAGGATCCAGCGGGGGTGATTCCCGTGGATCAGGCCTGAAGTAGTGCTTTATCGCCCCACGTCCGTGCATTCGCTGCCGTCCTAGGACGTTTAAGGACGTTGGGGAACTGGAGTGTAGTCAATCGCAGCCGGAAGTCCAAATCGGCCCCCGAAAATTTTCCCGTTGACAGCGCGGCGCCTGAGAGGCGGTCCGGGTTCGACGGCAACTCCTTGATTTCACTGGAGGTATTGCGTGCGGTGCAGCATGGCGGAAATCGGCTTGCGACTGGGCCGCGTGTATGCCCCGAAGAGGGTCATTCCGCGACGTAGACCTGCGTGCCCGCGCTGGCCAGCATGTCGGCCATTTCCGGCGGCGGCGGCGCGTCGGTGAAGAGCGAGTCGATCTGGTTCAGATGTCCCTGGCGGACGAGCGCCGGTCGGCCGAATTTCGAATGATCGGCGGCGAGAAAGACGGTGCGCGAATGCTCGATGATCGCTTCCGCGACGCGCACTTCGCGCGTGTCGAAGTCGCGCAGCGTGCCGTCCGTCTCGATGCTCGACGTGCCGATGATCGCGAAGTCCACCTTGAATTGCCGGATGAAGTCGATCGCCAGCTCGCCGACGATGCCCTTGTCCCATGGACGCACGATGCCGCCCGTCACCAGCACTTCGCAATCCGGATAGCCGCTCATCATGCTCGCGACGTTCAGGTTGTTTGTGATCACGTGCAGCCCGCGATGCCGGTTCAGCGCACGCGCGACTTCTTCCGTCGTCGTGCCGAGGTTGATGAAGAGCGAAGCCTGATCGGGAATGTGCGTGGCCACGAGGGCCGCGATGCGCCGCTTCTCGTCGTGGAACATCCGCTGCCGTGCGCTGTACGACACGTTCTCCGAACTGGTCGGCAAACTGGCGCCGCCGTGATAGCGGCGCAGCAGATTCATGTCGGCGAGCCAGTTGACGTCGCGGCGAATGGTCTGCGGTGTCACGTCGAAGTGCGAGGCCAGATCGTCGACCGTCACGAAGCCGTCACGCTGCACCCACTCGAGCAGTTCCTGTTGACGTGCATTGAGCGTGAGGCGTGGGTCTCGTGTCATGGTAATTGTGTTGAGCGCCGCACGATGAGCGGGCGAAGGTTGGCTTGGCCGTATTGTAAGACCTTCGTCGGCGCGGGCCTTGGACTTTGGATCTCTCGCACGTCGCATCGGTCTTGCCGATCGCGCCCGGCGTGCTCGAATAGTTCGAACGACAACGATTCGGAAGCCCGCATTGTGGTCGCTAACGAAGGCCTTCGCGATAACACCCGCTGCTCTGCTTACAGTCGAATACTGCAATGCGATCGCGTGTGTGAAGCCATCGCGCCTGGTCCGCAAGGCGCTGCGTCTGCACGCTGCCCGTTCTTCTTGTGCGTCGCGTTGATCGTTTGATGTATTTGCACGTTTCGACTAATGCTTGAGTGGAACTGCGCCCCTCCGGCACGGTCTGTGCTGTGTTATCTGCGAAATTGCAGAGCAACGGCTAAGATGAAAGAAAGAAGTCAAATGTTGCAAAGCACTGTAGTGGTCACGGGTGGCGGTCGAACCGGGATTCATACGGATCAGCCCGCGCACGGGGCGCTACGGCTTTCGGAGCGTACGTTTATGCACAACGAGGCTGCCCACGTGATGCCCTGGCGCATCGAAGACATCGATCTCAATCGTATCGACCGTCAACGCGCGGTCGCCAATGAAGACCTGTTGTTGTTGCTTTGCGCGGCTTCGTTCATCGAGAGCGGCACCGACCTCTACACCAGCAATCTGAGCAAGTTCTTCAACGGCGATCCGGAAGTGTCCGCGTGGCTCAACAACGAGTGGGAGCCGGAAGAGATGCAGCACGGCCGCGCACTAAAGGCTTATATCGCGCACGTGTGGCCCGAGTTCGATTGGGACACGGCCTTCCGCAACTTCTTCGAAGAGTATTCGAAGACCTGCAATGTCGAGGACTTCGAGAAGACGCGCGCGCTGGAGATGGTCGCGCGCTGCGTCGTCGAGACGGGCACGGCTACGCTGTATCGCGCGATCGGCGAATGTTCGGATGAACCCGTGCTAAAGGAAATCACCGACAACATTCGCACCGACGAAGTCCGTCACTACAAGCACTTTTTCAAGTACTTCAAGAAGTACAACAAGATCGAGGGCAATGGCCGCCTTGCGGTGCTGGGCGCGCTGATGCGCCGCGTGATGGAAATCAAGAACGAAGACTCGGAGATCGCGCTGCGTCATGTCTTCGCGATCCGCTATCCGGAGCGCGTCAACGATCCGGCGTATAACCGCGACAGGGCCGCGCGCGTGAATCGGCTCGTGCGGCACAACCTGTCGGCCGATATGTGTGTGAAGATGCTGCTCAAGCCGCTCGATCTGCCGGCGAAGATTCAGCCTGGTGTCCATTACCCGCTGGCGAAGATCACACAACACGTGTTCTTCCGCTGAATGCCGCGGGCGCGGCCGCACCTTGCTGGCCGGTTTCGACCGCTGACGAAGGACATACGACGAAGGGATGGCCCGCCACGCGCGGGCCATTCGCATTGGGCACGGCATCGGCCATGAGGCGCTCGCGTTTAAACCGCATCGGGCCCGAAGAGTCACGACGGAGGAAAGATTCATGACTGCATCCGCGGATCAAAACCGCGCACTCGATCAACAGGTATTCGACGAATGGCCTGTCGAACTGCGCGCACTCTTCGATGGTGCCGCGCTCGAATCGAAAGTGGGATTCACCGCGTCGCTGCTGACCGTCGATCCGAGCGGTGGACACGTGCGCACGTCGCTGCTCGGCATCGGCGAGTTGTATGCGCCGGATTCGCGCACGCTATGCATCGCGCTATGGCCGCAGTCGCGCGCGGCGCGAGCGATCGGACTCAACGGGCGTTCCGCGTTGACGTTCGTATTCGACGATGCGTTCTATCAGATTCAACTCCAGCTTGCGCCGATGCACGCAGACGGTGCCGGGCTTGCGTGCTTTGCGGGATCGATCGAATCGGGTGAGGCGCAGCGGGTGCGTTATGCGCGACTCACGTCCGGCATCACGTTCGAACTGGAAGAGGGGAGAGATGCGGTACTCGAGCGCTGGACGCAGCAGATCGAGTACCTGAAGAAAGCCGCCGGCGACGCGGCGGCTGGGAGATAGCGGTCAGAAGCGGGTTCGGTGCCCGCGAGGCATCGACAGAAGCGCTTTGATCGATTTGCGTTAGTTGCCGCGCTGACCGTCGCGCCGCGTATGCGGCGCATCGCTGCGCGGCTTGCCGCCGCCGAGCAGCGCACCCGGGTTCGCATTGCGCGGTTTGCGCGGCGCGTGCGGAGCATGCGCTGTGCCGTCATGCGCTGCCGCGCGCGGCTTGTCCTGATGACGAGAGCCGTCGTGACGCGCATGCGTGGGCTTTGCGTTTTGCGGCTTCGCATGCGGCTTGGCGTGCGGCTGGTGCTTCGGCTTATCGGCCGAACCCGAGCCCGAGCCCGAAGCCGAACCGCGCTGACCGTCGCGCGACCCGCCGCTGTTCGCGCCCGCCGAGCCTTCGCGCTTCGGCTGACTGCGGCCTTGACGCTGGCCCTGGCCTTGGCTTGCGCCTTGACCTTGACGCGGTGCGCGGCCACCGCCGCCTTGTCCGCGACGCTGGATCGGTTCCGGACGCGCGTTCGGATCGGGCTCGAAGCCCGCGATCACTTCTTGCGGCACGGCGCGCTTGATCAGCTTCTCGATGTCCTTCAGCAGTTGCAGTTCGTCGACGCACACCAGCGACACCGCCTCGCCCGTCGCGCCCGCGCGGCCCGTGCGGCCGATGCGATGCACGTAGTCTTCCGGCACGTTCGGCAGATCGAAGTTGACGACATGCGGCAGCTGATCGATGTCGATGCCGCGCGCGGCGATATCCGTTGCGACGAGGACCTGCAGCGTGCCGTCCTTGAACTCGGAGAGCGCGCGCGTACGCGCCGACTGGCTCTTGTTGCCGTGAATCGCGAGCGCGCTGATGCCGTCCTTCGTCAGCTGTTCGGCGAGACGGTTCGCGCCGTGCTTCGTGCGCGTGAACACTAGCACCTGGAACCAGTTGTGCTGCTTGATCAGGTGAGTGAGCAACTCGCGCTTGCGATCGCGATCGACAGGGTGAATCTTTTGCGCGACCGTTTCGGCTGTCGTATTGCGGCGCGCGACTTCGATCAGCGCGGGTGAATCGAGCAGGCTGTCGGCGAGCGCCTTGATCTCGTCGGAGAACGTCGCGGAGAACAGCAGGTTCTGCCGCTTCGTCGGCAGCTTCGCGAGCACGCGCTTGATGTCGTGGATGAAGCCCATGTCGAGCATGCGGTCCGCTTCGTCGAGCACGAGGATCTCGAGATGCGACAGGTCGATGGTCTTCTGCTGCATGTGATCGAGCAGACGGCCCGGCGTCGCGACGACGATATCGACGCCGCGCTTCAATGCGTCGATCTGCGGATTGATGCCGACGCCGCCGAACATCACGGTCGACTTGAGCTTCAGATACTTGCCGTAAGCACGCACGCTTTCTTCGACCTGTGCGGCGAGTTCGCGCGTCGGCGTGAGAATGAGCGCGCGCACGACGCGCTTGCCGCCTGGCGCGGGCGGCATCGTCAGGAGACGTTGCAGGATAGGCAGAGTGAAGCCGGCCGTCTTGCCGGTGCCCGTTTGCGCGCCGGCCATCAGGTCGCCGCCGTTGAGCACGGCGGGGATGGCTTGCAGCTGGATCGGGGTCGGAGACGTGTAGCCGAGTTCGTTTACTGCGCGGACCAGCGGTTCGGACAAGCCGAGAGAATCAAAAGACATAAAAGCTCTTTGCAATGCAATTGTGCGAATGGTGCGAACGCGGCCATCAGGCGCGCTCCCGGGCGATCGAGACGATCGCTCGCCCGACACTCACCGTTCACGGAGAAATCGGCGGCACGCGCGATGCGTGCCGAATGCTCGACGCGCTATGCAGACACGTCGACTGGCATTAAGTTGCATCCGCCGCCGCGCGTCTTACGCGACATAACGCGCGACGCTGACGAATTGACACAGACTGCCGGCAAGTACGAACAGGTGCCAGATACCGTGTCCGTGCCGGATGCGCTCGTCGTTGACGAAGAAGTAAATGCCCGCGCTATAGATGATCCCGCCGGCCACGAGCCATGCAGTGCCCGCGGCCGGCAACGCAGTGACCAGCGGGCGGATGGCGACGAGCGCAAGCCATCCCATCAGCACATAAAGCACCATCGATACGCTGCGGGTGCGTCGCCCGAGCGTCAGTTCCTGCACGATCCCGAGCGCCGCCAGGCCCCAGCTCACGCCGAACAGCGACCAGCCCCACGGACCACGCAGCGTGACCAGCGTGAACGGCGTATAGCTGCCCGCGATCAGCAGATAGATCGCGGAGTGGTCGCACTTCTGCAGGATCGCCTTCAGACGCGGACCGCTTACGCTGTGATAGAGCGTCGAGATTCCGTACAGCGCACAAAGCATCGCGCCATAGACGCTGAAGCTCACGACCTTGTACGTATCGCCGTCGAGCGCGCCCATCGTCACGAGCGTTGCGAGCCCCGCCACCGACAACACGGCGCCCACCAGGTGAGTGATGCTGTTCAGACGCTCCCCGACGTGCACGGTACTCCTCCCGCATGATGCCTGCGTCATCCGACAAACGACACTGGACATACGTTATAAGCCCGATATGTCAGATATCTGTTACGTCGAAGACAGACGGGCTTCGAAACCGCGATGCTACACGATGCTACAAAAAGCGAAGGGCGCGGCCGCGATAACCGCAGGCCGCGCCCCGATACGTCAGACGGCGCTTAGTCGAGCGGCGCCGAACGCAGATCGACCACTTGCTGCGGCGACACAGCCGTGCCGTGGTTGCCCCACGACTGGCGAATGTACGTCACAACGGCTGCCACTTCCTGATTCGACAGCGACTGGGCGAACGGCGGCATGCCATACGGCTTGGGATTGCCGTCCGTGCTCGGCGGATAGCCGCCGTTCAGCACCATGCGGATCGGGTTGACGGCCGACGGCATCTGGATCGACTGGTTGTTCGCGAGCGGCGGGAAGTTCGGCGGCTGGCCGAGACCATTCGATTCGTGACACTTCGCGCAGTTGTCCGCGTAGACCTTCTGGCCTTGCTTCAACAGCTCGCCGCCGAACTGCTCCGACGTCTCCAACTGAAGATGCTCAGGCGCTTCGCTCTTCTGCGGAATCGTCTTCAGGTACGTCGACATCGCGTGGATGTCATCGTCCGTCATGTACTGCAGGCTGTTGTGAACCACTTCGGCCATCGGACCGAACACCGCGCCGCGCGGCGACACGCCCGTCTTCAGCAGATCGGAAATGTCCTTGATGTCCCAGTCGCCGAGGCCCGCTTCCTTGTTCGACGTCAGCGACGGCGCGTACCAGTTCTGCAGCGGGATCAGACCGCCCGCAAACGCAGCCGAGTTGACGGGGCCGCCCATTGCGTTGATCGACGTGTGGCACATGCCGCAGTGGCCGAGGCCTTCGATCAGATACGCGCCGCGGTTCCATTCGACCGATTTGGTCGGGTCCGGCTTGTACTCGCCTTCACGGAAGAACAGCGTGCGCCAGCCGATCAGCAGGTTGCGGTTGTTGAACGGGAACTTGAGTTCGTGCGGACGGCTCGGCACCGATGCGGGCGGGACCGAGCGCAGATAGGCGTAGATCGCGTCCGAGTCGGCGCGCGAAACCTTCGTGTAGCTCGTGAACGGGAACGCCGGATAGAGCAGGCTGCCGTCCTTCGAGCGGCCCGTGTGCATCGCGCGATAGAAGTCGTCCTGCGACCATTTGCCGATGCCGTACTGGTCATCAGGCGTGATGTTCGGCGTGAACAGCGTGCCGAACGGCGTGGCCATCGGCAGGCCGCCGGCGAATATCTTGCCGCCGCGCACCGTGTGGCACGCGATACAGTCGCCGGCGCGAGCGAGGTACTCGCCCTTCTTGATCAGTTCAGCCTGGTCTGCCGGCGTGGCAGCCATCGCGGTGCCGTTGTGCAGGTTGTCGACACCCGACCACAGGACGGGAACGAGCGCGGCAGCCGCAACGACGACGACAGCCGAAAGCGCGAACAAAGACTTGCGTTTCATTTGTTTGTCTCTCCCGGTGCCTTATTGCGGTTCGCTGCCGCAGGCAAGCGGAGTCTTCAACGATTTGGCGGGTGCCGGCACGGGGTTCTGCGGCGCCTGCTGCGTGGACAGCCACGCGGCGACTGCGTTCACGTCTGCGTCCGTCAGACGCGTGGCGATCGTGTGCATGCAGTCAGGCTCGATTGCGTGGCGCGAACCCGAACGCCATGCGCCCAGTTGCGCGCTGATGTAGTCGGAGTGCAGTCCGACCAGGCCCGGAATAGCCGGTTCCATGCCCGTCAGGCCCTTGCCGTGGCAAGCCGCGCAAGCGGGAATCTGCTTCGATGCGTCGCCGTTCAGCACGATGTCCTTGCCGCGCGCGAGCGTTGCATCGGAGACGGTCGGCTTGGCCGGCGTCGGATACGGCGGACGCTGCTGCGAGAAGTACGTCGCGATCTGATGAAGGTAGTCGTCCGAGAGATACGTGACGAGGTAGTTCATCGGCGGATACTTCCGGCGGCCTTCGCGGAAGTTCTTCAACTGGTTGTACAGATAGTCGGCCGGCTTGCCAGCAAGACGCGGAAAGTAATCGTTATCCGTACCCTGGCCCTTCGAGCCGTGACATGCCGTGCAGCCTTGCACGCGCGATTCCATCGTGTCCGGAGCTTTGGGCTGAGTTTGCGCTTTCGCAGCGCCAGATACGCCTGCGCACCCGATTAACAACAGGGCGAGCAACGGGCGGAAAATGCGTCTTGAAGACACGCGTAACTCCATGATTATCGGGGACCTTGCCGAACTTCGAGCGGATCGGTGTGAGCAGCGTGATGGATACTTCAGACGCTGCGCGGCGACGCAGCATTCTATCATCGATGGGTAATGGTGACTATTTGCCACAGACGACCAATTTCCCACCTGATGCGCCCTCACGACACCCCTCGATGCGACAAGTTGACGCAAGCGATCGTCATCGCATAAGTACGCGCGCTTGCTCACAAAATGCTTTGCGGCCTGGCGGCAGCGCTTCCAGCTCATTTAAGATTGCGCATTTGCATCGGTGGCGGTTGCTTGCTTGCGGTGTTTCCACTCTTCGCTCGCTACGGTATTCACGCGCGGCGCTTCGTTCGCGAAGTGACGCCGCGCTACGCGATGAACGGCTCGGCATCGTTGAACTGAGTCGGCCGCGAGATATCGAAGCGTACTATTCCGACCGTCCTTGCGTCCTTGCATTTCCCAGCATTCCACTCATAACCACCTTATGACTCTTTCCCAGCCATTGCGCTCGCCACTTCGCTGGCTTGCGGCGTGCGGCGTATCGCTCGTCGTCGCGTCGAACGCCTTTGCCCATGCGACGCCGACGTCGCGCGAACCCGCGCCCGATGCCGAGGTCACAGCCCCTTCCGCAGTGACTATCCACTTCAGCGAGCCGCTCGAACCGGCGTTCAGCAAGATCGCGATCGTCGATGCGCATGGCAAGCGGGCGGCATCCACCGCTTCCGAAGTCGATGCAGCGGACAGGAAGACCATGCGTCTCTCGTTGCAGCCGCTCGCGCCGGGGCGTTACACCGTGCAATGGACGGCTGTTGCCGAAGATGGACACCGGACCAAAGGCAGCTACGCCTTCAACGTCAAATGAGAGTCGACGGATTGTGGATCGGGCAGGTCGCGATGGCCGCGCTCATGAACATCGCATTCGCGTTTGCCGTCGGTTCGGCGTTGCTCGGTGCGTGGCTCGCGAACGATGCGCAGGCGAAGATCGCGCCCGCGCGCCCCGCGTGGTTGCGTGCGCAGCGGTCGATGCAGGCTGCCGCGATCGCGCTCGTGCTGGCCGATCTCGGCTGGCTGCTCTATCAGGCGGCGGAGATGGCGGGCGTCAGCCTGCCTGAAGCATTCGGCGTCGTCCCGACCATGCTGTCGCAGACGCATGTCGGTTTCGGCTGGAGCGTCGCGTTTGGCGGCGCGCTCGTGCTGGTGCTCGTATCGTTCGCACGGCAGACCAACATGCTGCGCAATGCGCTGCTGTGGCTCGCCGTGATCGCGATTGCAGGCGGCAAGGCATCGCTCGGCCATGCGGCGGATGCGGGTCTTGGATCGGCCGCTATCGGCATGCAAACGCTGCATGTGCTCACGACTACCGTGTGGGGCGGCCTCGTGCTCGCAGCCGGGTTCTCGGTGCTGCCGGCGCTCGGCACGTCGATCGCGCGCGGCGTGATGATACGCACGGGGACGCAGTTGTCGAACGTGTCGCTTGTTGCTGTCGTGTTCGTGCTGCTCTCAGGCGTGTTCAATGCCGCGCGCGGCTCGGGCGGGTCGTTCAATGCGATCACAGGAAGCGCATGGGGACACGTGCTCACGCTCAAGCTCGTGCTCGTCGCGCTCGCGCTGGTGATGGGCGGACTCAACCGCTTTGGCGCGCTGCCGAGATTGCGCCGCACCGCCGCGACGATGGATGCGCATACTTTCTCCAACGTGCTGTATCTCGAGGCGCTTGCGATGCTCGGCGTCTTCGCGGCCGCGGCCGTGTTGTCGCACAGCGTGCCGGGGTATGTCGCGGTGGGCTGAACCCGAGCGGCTCCGACAATTGAGGCACGCGAAGCGTTTGAAGCGCGCGAAGCTTGAAGCACGCCGGATCGTCACGCACGAATGCGCCGCACGACGACGTGCGGCGCCGATGCACATCGATGAACGCATCACTCGTAGCCCAGCTTGTGCCCGACGATAGGCGCACAAAAAAGTGCGATCGCGCAGCCCGCCGCCTTGCCCTCGAGTTCCGCCGCTGCCGCATGTGAACTCGTCATGTGCATCAGCAGATCGAGGAGTTGCGGCACGCAATAAAGAAATGCTGCAGCGAGGAAACACTTTTCGACCGTCGAGATGCGCCAGCCGCGCTCGCACGCGATCGCCGCGCCGATCACGCGCAACACGCCGAACACCACCAGCGCACCGACGGCCGCCTGTTCGCGGATCAGGTAGTCGGGAAGAAATTCGCCCATTGCGTCCTCTGCTTGAACGGATGTTTGCATCACGTTCAGCAAGGAGCGGGCCATTTGTGGCGAAGTGCGGTCTCGCAGCGCGAGGAGGCTTGTCCTTCAAGGGCTTTCGCGACGGTGGCGACGCATGCGAAGGACGGCAACGCGCTTGCCCGGCCAGTTATGTAACGTTACTGAAACGCCCTATGTGGCGACCTTCGACGTAACATCCGTGACGAAACGAGCGGTTGTCAAATGACAAGCGCCATGACAAACGCCGCCCGAAGGCGGCGTCTGCTTGTTCATTTGCGATACGGCGCGAGCCTGCTTACCACTCGGCGACGCTGCCGTCTGCGTGACGCCATACCGGATTGCGCCAGCGATGGCCGATCTTCGCCATTTCGCGCACCTTGTCCTCGTTCACTTCGATGCCGAGCCCCGGACCTTGCGGGATCGACACAAAGCCTTCCTCGTACTTGAAGACTTCGGGGTTCTTGATGTAGTCGAGCAGATCGTTGCCCTGGTTGTAGTGGATGCCGAGGCTCTGTTCCTGGATGAACGCGTTGTAGCTGACGGCGTCGATCTGCAGGCATGTCGCGAGCGCGATCGGTCCGAGCGGGCAGTGCAGTGCGAGCGCGACGTCGTAGGCTTCCGCCATCGACGCGATCTTGCGGCATTCCGTGATGCCGCCCGCGTGCGATGCGTCCGGCTGGATGATGTCGACGTAACCGCCCGCGAGAATGTGCTTGAAGTCCCAGCGCGAATATAGACGCTCGCCGAGCGCGATGGGCGTGCTCGTCTGGTTGACGATGTCGCGCAGCGCCTCGACGTTCTCCGACAGCACGGGCTCTTCGATGAACATCAGCTTGAACGGATCGAGCTCCTTCGCCAGCACCTTCGCCATCGGCTTGTGAACGCGGCCGTGGAAGTCCACGCCGATGCCGACGTTCGGCCCGACGGCTTCACGCACGGCCGCGACGTTGTTGATGACGCCTTGCACCTTGTCGAACGTGTCGATGATCTGCAACTCTTCGGAGCCGTTCATCTTCACGGCCTTGAAGCCGCGCTCGACGACAGCGCGCGCGTTGTTCGCGACGTCGCTCGGACGGTCGCCGCCGATCCACGAATACACCTTGATACGGTCGCGCACCTGGCCGCCGAGCAGCGTGTGCACGGGCACGCCGTGGAATTTGCCCTTGATGTCCCACAGCGCCTGATCGACACCCGCGATCGCGCTCATCGAAATCGGGCCGCCGCGATAGAAACCCGCGCGATACATGACCTGCCAGTGGTCCTCGATGTTGCGCGGGTCCTTGCCGAGCAGATAGTCGGACAGTTCGTCGACTGCGGCCGCGACGGTGTGAGCGCGGCCTTCGACGACGGGCTCGCCCCAGCCGACGAGGCCTTCGTCCGTCTCGATCTTCACGAAGCACCAGCGCGGAGGAACGACGAACGTTTCGATTCGGGTGATCTTCATGGGTTGTCTCCTTTGCTGGCAAAGCCGGTTGCAGTTGATGAGCGCCTCGTTTCACCGATGGGTTGAGCGCGGCGCGGCAGTCGAGGAGCCACATGCTACAGCAAAATCGCTTTAAAGTAGTATTAATAGTATTATTTGGGGCGGGGTTTTATCGGGCGACACGGGGATTCGTGTTGGGTTTCGCGCGCCCGATCGCCGATAATCGCGGGCGGTCCGCGTCGCTTCATCAGGCGATGCCGCGCAACAGACCCCACCGATAATCCGCATCAGGAGAACCGACATTCAGCGAGACCTGCACGGCCGCGTCGCGTATTTGCTGGCGACGGCCATTCTGCGCGGCGACTATGCGCCGGAATCCGTCCTGCCGCGCGAAGCGGACCTGATGGAGACGTTCGGCGTGAGCCGCACGGTGCTTCGCGAAGCGCTGCGCACGTTGACTTCGAAAGGTCTGATCGAATCGAGGCCGCGCGTCGGTACGCGGGTGCGTCGGAAGACCGCGTGGAATCTGCTCGATGCGGATCTGCTCGACTGGTATTCGCGCGTCGCGCCCGCGATGGATTTCGCGCTGAAGCTGCAGGAAATGCGCGAGATGATCGAGCCTTACGCGGCCGCGCTCGCGGCGGCGTCGCATAGCGATGAATCGTTCGGCGCGCTCGAGGCCGCGCATTCGGCGATGGCCGCGGCGCGCAATGTCGACGAATGGGTGCGCGCCGACCTGCAGTTCCATCTGAGCGTGCTTGCCGCTTGCAGCAACGAATTGCTGATACCGCTCGGCACGCTGATCGAGCGCACGCTCGAAGCACAGTTGCGTCTGAATGCGAAACGCGCCGAGGTGTTCAATGCATCGCTAGGCGAGCATACGGCTGTGTTCGAAGCGATCCGCGACCGCGATGCGCCGCGCGCGCGTCACGCGATGGCATCGCTGCTCGGCGTGACGCGAGGGCGGATCGAAGGCTGACGTACTTCCGTGCGCGGCCTCAGTCCATGGCCGCGTGGGTGACGGATTCGCTGCTCGCGGCGCGCGACGACCGAATCAGCAGCACGAGAGGAATGACGAACAGCGTCGCGACGAACATCAGCTTGAAGTCGTTCAGATACGCGATCATCGCGGCCTGCTGCGTGATCGATGCATCGAGCACGGCGACGTCGACGCGTGAACCCGTCGCGAGTATCGGCTGGACGATGGGATTGAACATGTTCACGTTCGCCGCAAGGTCCGAATGCGCGACCTGCGTGTTGCGCGTGAGCAGGGTCTGCACGATCGAGATGCCGATACTGCTGCCAATGTTGCGCATCAGGCTATAGGTCGCGGTGCCGTCCGCACGCAGCGCGGGCGTGAGCGTCGAGAACGTCAGCGCGCTCAGCGGCACGAACACGAGCCCGAGGCCGAAGCCCTGGATCACGCCGGGCCACACGATATCAGATGCCGACAGCACGATCGTGTAGTGCATCATCTGCCAGAGCGCGAATGCCGATACGACGAAGCCGGTGAGCAGCATCAGGCGTGCGTCGATGTGCTTGAGCAGGCGGCCTGCAAGCAGCATCGCGAGCATCGTGCCGGCGCCGCTCGGCGCGGTGACGAGGCCTGTCGTCGCGACGGGATAGTTCATCAGGTTTTGCAGCATCGGCGGCAGCAGCGCGCGTGTCGCGTACATCACCGCGCCGATGATGAAGATGAAAAACGTGCCCGTCGCGAAGTTGCGGTCTTTCAGCAACTCGTACTTGAAGAACGAGGACTTGCCGACGGTCGCCGTGTGCGCAATGAAGAACGCGAAGCTGATCGACGCGATCAGTGCTTCGGCGACGATTTCATGCGAGCCGAACCAGTCGAGCTGCTCGCCGCGATCGAGCATCGCCTGCAGCGCACCGATCGCGAGGCCGAGCGTCGCGAAACCGAAGGCATCGAACTTCGTGTCGTGCTTCGGTTCGCGCGACGGCAGAAAAGTCAGCACGCCAAAGAGGGCGAATGCGCCGATCGGCAGATTGATGAAGAAGACCCAGCGCCAGTTGTAGCTATCGGTGAGCCAGCCGCCGAGCGTCGGGCCGAGAATCGGGCCGACCATCACGCCCATGCCCCAGACGGCCATCGCCTGGCCTTGTTTCTCGCGCGGATTGATGTCGAGCAGGATTGACTGCGACAGCGGCACGAGCGATGCGCCGAAGATGCCCTGCAAGAGGCGCGACGCAACGATCTGCGTCAGCGTCTCGGACAGCCCGCACAGCGCCGACGCGACCGTGAACCCGCCGATCGCGAACATCAGCAGGCGTTTCACGCTCAGCCGGTCAGACAGCCAGCCAGTGAGCGGCGTCGCGATCGCGGCCGCGACGATGTACGACGTGAGCACCCACGTGATCTCATCCTGCGACGCAGACAGACTGCCCTGCATGTGCGGCAGCGCGACGTTGGCGATGGTGCTGTCGAGCGTCTGCATCAGCGTCGCGAGCATGATCGCGATCGTGATCATCGGACGGTTCAGCGCGACGGCGGGCTTTGCTGCCGGCAAATCGGGGGCCATGAAGCGACAATTTTGGGATAATAAGCATGCTTATTGTATAGTCAGCTGCTTTTTATGAAAACGCTGAATTTTCCGGGTGCCGTGGTTCGCGGGATGTTTCGGGCCGACGGAGCGGAGCCTCTTCGTATAATCGCGCGATGAAAACCCATTTCGACGAGCGATTCGGCTTTCTTATTTCCGATGTCGGCAGGCTGGTCGGCAAGCGGTTCGACGATCTCGCGCGGCTGTCGATCGACCTGACGCGCGCGCAATGCCGCGCGCTCGCGTATCTGTCGCATTACGGCGACATCAATCAGGCACGGCTCGCGGATCTGCTGGAAGTCGCGCCCATTTCGGCCGGCCGGCTGCTCGACCGGATGGAAGAGGGTGGATGGATCGAGCGCATTGGCAATCCGCTTGATCGGCGCGAGAAGCAGATTCGCCTGACCGGGAAGGCCGAGCGGACGCTGGAAGATGCGAAGAAAGTCGGCGATCAGATAGCGGCGGAGGGGCTCAGCGGACTGACTGACGAGGAAGTGAAGCAACTCATCGCGCTGCTGCAGAAGGTGCGGGGCAATCTGACGAGGATCGTGGAGCGGTGAGAAAGCGCACGACCGCATTGGTTGTGCGGCCATCGATCTTTTTGATCGGCGGTGGAAATGAAGAAGCCGCTGTTTCGTGAGAAACAGCGGCTTCTTGCATTTGGTGGCGAATCAGGGACTCGCGGTAGATGCCCGGGAACCCCCGTCACGCCGCGCTGCGCGGCTGCTACACGATTTTCAGCATAGCAGGTCGGGGTAGCAGTGAATGCCTTGATTTGCCCCTTCCGCACCGGTGCTACGAGGCAGAGTCACCAGACCTGGCCCGAATGAAGGTAATGCCGGCCCGAACTCCCGAGAGGCACCCGGGGCGCGCGTATATTGGGGTCTAATCAAATTCGCGTTTCAGTTATGCGGACGCAGATTACCGCCGTTTGCCCGCTCTTTTCCCGGTTTTGCCGACGAACATTTTGTAATATCTTATTATCCCGTAAAAGGTGCCGATTCTGCTTTCTGCGGGACCGCAATGGGCACCCGAGCTTACACGCGCCGCAGGCGTGCATCGCTCCCTGACCAGCTCAGAAAAGCAGTGCAGCGCGAAACAATAAGTTGATTCCTCGCCGAGGGGAGACCGAAGTGAATTTCCAAGCATTCGTGGCTGCAGTACCCACTCCGGTGCTGGTCACCAGTGCGGTACTCGCCGCACTCGTCGTAATTTTCATTGGCGTTTTTCTCGTGCCGGCCGTGATTCACTGGTTCCGCCTGAGGAATGTCCAGAAGCGCATCGCACAGTTCGAAACCGCAAACTATCCGTCTCAATTCAAGGCTGTGTTTGCCAGTGACCGGAGGCTGGCGCATCTCTGGAAAGAGTATGACGAATCGTTGCATCGCCAGCGCGAGGAGCGGGATGGGCAAATGGTCGTCCAGGCTGTTCGCGCCACCGTACCCGCCGAGCTCTATTTCAACGACCAAGTCGTGGTCGACAGCCGCCTGCGTACGGAGTTCTTCAAGCATGTTCCAGGGATTTTCACAGGCATCGGCATTATCGGTACCTTCAGCGGGCTGATTGAGGGTCTCCGTGCGTTTCAGGTAAGCGAGAACGCAGCAACCGTGAGAAGCAGTCTCGAGTCGCTTATGCATTCGGTCGGCGAGGCGTTCCTCGTCTCGGCATCCGCGATTGCTGTTGCAATGGCTGTCACGTTTGTTGAGAAGCTCCTCCTCGCATCGCTCTACCGGCGCACCGAGGAGATTGCGCACGCGATTGACGCGTGCTTCGAAGCCGGGGCAGGCGAGGAATACCTCTCACGGCTGGTCAAGGCGTCGGAAGAATCGGCGAGCCAGTCGAAAATCCTGAAGGACGCGCTTGTCGAGGAACTGGGCGAACTGCTGCGCGAACTGACCGGCGCACAGATAGCCGCCGGCAGAGAGCAACAGACGCTGGCAGCTGAGGCGGCCCGCCAGAACAACGTCGCCTTGGGCAACGCGATTGCCGAAAGTATCCAGCAGGGTCTCAAGGGACCGCTCGAAGAAATCGCCGCCACCGTGAAAAGCGCCAGTGGTGACCAGAGTGAGAGCGCCGTGCGCATGCTGCAGGATGTGATGGCGAGCTTCAGTCAGCGGCTGAATGACCTGTTTGGCGGCCAGATTTCGGGGCTCAACGAACTGAACCAGCAGACCGCCAAGAGCATCCAGGAGGCAGTCGGCACGTTGCACACACTGGTCGCGAACATTGAGGCTTCGAGTCAACGTTCGACTGATGCAATGGCACAGCGGATGGCAGAGGCCATCGAGAAGATGGAATCGCGACAGGAGGCGATGAACGCCCAGTCGGCCGCGTTTGTCGAGCAGATTCGCCAGCTGGTTGCGACCTCCCAATCGGAGACAAGCCAGAAACTGCAGACGACGCTGGAGACACTTGGTACACAGGTCAGCGAAATGCTGGCAACGCTCAGTGGGGCGCAGAAGGAAGTATTTGAGAACAACCGGGCGCGTGAGAGTGCCATGACGGTACGCGCCACCGGCGCGGTCGCAACGATGTCCGAGTCGGTAGAGTCTGTTGTCAGGGAGCTCGGCGCCGCGACCACCCAAATGGCACAGAGTGTGACCTCGCTGACACAGGCCACGACGTCATCCGTGGACCGGATGAACGCGGGTGCCGAGGTGCTGGGTACGGCATCGCGCAATTTTGCGGCGGCAGGCGAGCGTGTCTCGGGTGTCATGGGCCAGGCAGCCAGCGTGTCAGCAAAGCTGGCCGAGACGTCTGGCAGCCTCACGAGTGGAGCTGGGGCAATCCAGGAACTGTTGAGAGATTACCGTGCTCACCGCGACGCCATCAGTCAGCTGGTTACTGAGTTGCGCGCAACGGTCGACGCCGCGCGCAAGGAAGCGACGCTGACCGCCGACATTCTCAATCGTATCGAGACTTCAGCGAGCCGTCTTGGAACGGCGCAGAAGCAGGCCGATGAGTATCTTGCCGGTGTCAGCCGGGTTCTCGGGGAGGCACATACCTCCTTTGCGACAGAGGTCAAGCGCACGCTTGACAAGGCCAATACCGAGTTCCATACCAAACTCACTTCGGCGGTCGGACTGCTTTCGGCCGCCGTGGGTGAACTTGAGCTGACCCTCGCGTCAATGGGGACGCTCGCGCCGGTGAGGAAGTAAGCGATGCTTGGAGCCCGGATAGTCGTCAAGCGCGGTGGCCGCGACGAGGCGGAAAAGCCGTTCTGGATATCATTTGCGGACCTGATGACCGCGTTGATGGTGCTCTTTCTTGTCGTCATGGGCGTAGCGTTGCTTGCTGTAACGAAGAATGTGACCGAGAAGGAAAAGCGCGAAGAGCAACACAGAAAGGACATTGAACAGATTCTGGACCGGTTTCAAAGCGCCGCGAAGCGGTATAACGGTATCAAGGTCGACCGCGACCGACGCGTAATCGACTTTGGTGACCGCGCACGCTTCGCGTTCGGGAAATCCAATCTGGCCCCCGAGCAGGAAGAGGTGCTGCGCCAGTTTGTCCCCGAAATCCTGACGCGGGCGAATGATGACCTTGGCAAGCGCGTCCTGAAGCGGGTGGTCGTTGAAGGCTACACGGACAGGACAGGCACGTATCTCAGCAACCTGAACCTCAGCCTGCAGCGTAGCGAACGGGTGTTGTGCAGCATGTTCGCAACAGCCGGAGGGAGCCTGCTCAACGAGGACCAGAAGGAGAACGTGCGAAACCTGTTTCTGGTCGGCGGCTACTCGTTCAACGACTCTAAAGACACGGACGAGGAGAGCCGTCGCGTCGAGATGCGTCTCGAGTTCCTTGGTCTCGGTGAGCAGCGCCCACCGGTACCGGTGCAAACGGGCAACTTCGGCGACTGCGCATTGCGATGAGTGCACTTGACCATCTGGCGTCCCTGCTACGACCATCGCTCGGCGAAGGAGCCAAAACAATGACGTCGGACGGTGGCATCGATGCCCTGCTGGTGGAGATGAAGGCGCGCTTGAAGTCAGGAGGTGGCAGAGCACCTTCGGAAGACCATCAGCTTGACGCCGTACGCCGCTACTGGGATAGCCAGGAAGTCAGCACCTTCCGCGATGCTTATCTGCTGTCCTGGAGTCTTTGCCTGCCCCATCGTCCGCGCGGCCAGTGTGTATTGGAGGACCGACCTCGATTGCAGGGCGTTCTGGACGGCGTCGATGGGTACAAATCCAAGACTAGCGCATACAGACGCTGTTATCAGGGGCTGGTCAAGAGCTACTTCACCTATGACGCAGACGCGCCCGAAGTGCCTCCGGTCGGGCGAAAGAACTGGGGCGTCTTGCGGGACTACCTTCACGACAACAACGGCGATATTCGCGACAGAGGTCCTTGTCCGGAGTGGGTCGACACCGCTGTCGAAAACAGGCAGTTGTTCGGCGAGGTGCCTTGCGCACCTTATGTGGGCGCTTTGCTGCAGGGTGACGCGTCGAGCATTGATGAACTGTGCGGGAGGCTTCAAATCGGGAAGGGGTCCTGGTTTTTGCGGCAGCTGGTCCTTGCTCAGGTGGAGGGCGCCACGAAACGGAGCCATGGCGAGTTCCAGCATCTCCTGCCCCGATTGCTCGCTCTGCTGGCCAACAACGAAGTGCTGCGCGACCGCGGCATGATTATGGTCCTTGACCGATATGCGCAGGTGCCCGGTACCACCTTGCATCCGGGCCTGCGTGACCATGCCGTTGCCTGGTGGGGGAATCCGTGGTTGCCGTCGAACGCAACCCGCTGGGGAGGCGTTGTGCCGGCCGCGCGTTCAATGGTGGCTGAATGGCTGAAGCTCGAATTCATCGAGACGTTTTTCACCAAGCTCGCGGAAGACGGGCTTGGCGACCCGCGCCGGATGAACTTCTGGAAGCGGTACGTCAAAGCCATTGACCACATCGAGTTCGCATTGGGCTCGTTTGCACGCAACTCGAGAGAGCCGGACTTCATCACGCTGCGCAGGAAAATGACAGGTCTTACCCGCGAGCTCGATGCGTCCGGCGCAAACAATGCCTTCATTATGACGATGGGGAAACTGGTCGCGGTCGAGTTCAGCGGTCTTGGAAATGCGCTCTACGGCTACGATGCTGGGCGTTCGATACCGTTCGACACGACCCGCACTCTCGGGCTTTCGGTCGGCGGAAACAATTCGTTGAAGCAGAAGGGCAGGTCCATCCTTTGGCTCAGCCACCAGGACGGTATTCACGGTTGGGCCAAATGGGAAGAAATGTTCGATGCGACGTTGCGCAAGGAGTTTGGCATTCTTCCGTCTGCTCCAGCGCCGCAGGGCACCCAGAGAAGTTCGCAACCCGTGCAGCCGTTGTCCTCCGGGAAGCGTGGGGTTGGAGACTCGCCATCAAATCGGAGCAGGTCGACAACCGAATCCTATTCGAACGTCGCGCTCCGACGCTTCGCTGCGATACATGGACTGGAAGTCGACGACAAGACATCCATGGGAGGCAACCTTTGGGTCCGCGGCGCCAGTAGCGACGATATGGTCAATCAGGTGCTGACGCGCTGGGGTTTCCGCGCCAAGCCGGGCAAGGGATGGTGGAGATAGGTCGAACCGTGTTCAAGCTATTCAAGAAAGTAAAAGAGCCTGACCTCACGTCATGGAGACGATACTGGTTACCCGCCGGATTAGTCCTGACCCGTCATCCGAAACCAGACGGCGTGCCTGTTGAGGGTAGTCTGGTCGAAGGCTATCTCACTCAACTGGCCGATGATGGCCTCGCCGGGCAAACTGGCGACGGATTCCTGCTGGACTGGGATTCGCTGTACGCGGCGATTGAGCGGTCGGACTACGCGCCATTGCGCGACATTCTTAAACTTCCCTCATTCACTGCGACCCGTCCTGTTCTTCGAAGCAGTCATTCGTTGGCGGACCGTGACTTTGCTATTGCACTGGATGGATGGTTTGCCGACGATGGGGGCCAATTTCGCGGTGTACTCACCGGCCCGGTCATGGCGGACGGACCCACGGAGGCGCTCATGCGCCCCGCCCAGTGGGAGCTGTTCAACGCCGTGGTTGCGTTCTCACGGCGTGGAGCAGACGAACGTACCGATGTGGCCAATCGCCAGGGCTGGGGACGAATCCGCAAGCTTGCACTTGCAGCGGGTGCACGCCTTGATGATTTCCTTTACCGGTCGGTGGTGCTGAGCCCGGAGAAACTGCATATCGGGCTAAGGCGCTCGGACAGCGTATCCGATGACCACGTGGTTGAAATTGAGCCGGGTTTCGACGGGGCTCCTCCGGCCTGGCTCGACACGTTCGACCGGGCGCGTGAGATTCGTGACCGGTATGACATCGTCACCCCAGAGGGTATTGTTCAGATTCTGGTCACTCCCAAAGTGCGAACGGTGCTCCGCGAAATTAAGCGGCTGCCCGGGCGGCGCGTGGCCGGTTCGCGAGCCCAGGCGTTTCTGCTGAACCCCTATGCGGCACTAGGCGCGGACGCCATTGACGTCATCGAAGAGTCGCAGTTTGAGCGGGCGCGTGAGGATGCTGGTCTCGACTACGAGCGTTTCGTGCCGGTATTCGAGCGCGACGCCGCGGGCTATCCGGTGCGGGTTGGTCTACTCATCGAAACAGCGGTGGCAAGCGGTCCGACTTCCTCGGAAAGCCATTGGCTCAACGACGACGAGCTATCGGCTTTCGTCAAGGCACTCTCAAGGGCGCTGGCGCTCGGTCATCAGCTCCTCGGGTGGCAGGGCTACGACCTGGTTGTGCAGGGGGATGCCGAGCAGCATTTAAAGGACCTGACGGCGGCACTCGCGCAGCGTCAGACGCCGCCGACGCTTGTATCCTACGCCCAGGTACATGACCTGAGTGGCTATTCAGCTCGCATCGAGTCCATCGGTGTCGAAAAGCCTTATCACTCAGCGTATATCGCGAAGAAGAGCGAGGAGGAGGGGTGGTTTCCTGACAATGTCCTGCCGGTCGTGGTCTACCAACCGAAAGATGGGGGTGAGCGGGTCGCGGTTCCTACCAGCAAGCCAGCGATTGAAAAGCTCAGGAAGGACCTGCAGGCCGCTGAGGCGAAGGGCGCAAGCGAGCTTGATGTCTCATGGCTGAAGGACCCGATTTCGCTAGCCGACGCGAAGGAAATAGTTACGACGTTCGAGAACGTCTTTTCCTCACTGGATTCCGATAAGCCATTCGACCCGGAGCGTAGCCAACGCGAGCGACGCGAGGAACGCGGGCCAAAGAAACAGCTTGTATTGCGGGCCAATATCCAGGCGCTCGAGTATGAGGAGATGCGCCGCGAGGCAATGCAGGCCGTGCCCGCGCAACCGAGGCTCCCCACGAGCATCCGTCCGGAGTTCGCCCTGCTGCCGCACCAGCAGGCGGGCCTCGCGTGGATGCAGCATCTGTTCAGTCTGCAGACCGACTACCAGGTGCGGGGAGCAATCCTCGCAGACGATATGGGATTGGGCAAGACATTCCAGCTGCTTGCGCTGATGGCGTCGCTACTGGAGCGGGAGCCCGACATGGACCCCATGCTGGTTGTCGCTCCCGTCTCACTGCTCGAAAACTGGGCAGAGGAGGCGAACAAGTTTTTTGAACCCGATGCGCTGCCACTCCTGACGGCCTACGGTGAGGGCCTCACCGGACTTCGGGTACCACGCGGTCAGATTGAACAGCGTCTGCAAACCGAGGACGGTCTCGTCAAGTTTCTGAAACCGGATTGGGTTGGCGACGCCAAGGTGGTCCTGACAACGTATGAAACGCTGCGCGACCTTGAATTCTCCTTCGCTGCGCAGAAGTGGTCGTTGATGGTGTGTGACGAAGCCCAGCGCATCAAGAATCCTGCCGCCATGGTGACGCGCGCTGCCAAGAAACAGAACGTCGCATTCAAGATTGCCTGTACGGGAACGCCGGTCGAGAACACGCTGGCGGACATGTGGTGCCTGTTCGACTATGTCCAACCCGGTCTGCTCGGCGCCCTCAACGATTTCGGACAGCGGTACAGAAAGCCGATTGAAGCCAAGACCGAGGAAGAAACGGCACGCGTCGAAGAATTGCGCGCGCGCATCTCGCCGCAGATTCTCCGGCGTCTCAAGACGGAAGTGGACACAGGACTGCCACCCAAAATCGTGGTGGAAGACTGTCGGCAACTGCCGATTTCGAGTGTCCAGCGCAATCTGTACGCCAAGGCGGTAGAGAGTTTTGCGAAGCGCAACGAACCGAACCATACGACACCGTTCAAGAATCACCTCGGACTGCTGCACTACCTGAGGCTGCTATGTACGGACCCACGACCTTATGGCTTGGGCGTGTTCAAGCCAGAACCCTTGGGCGCGTATCGCGCGAAGTCACCCAAGCTCGACTGGCTTCTCAAGCAGCTTCATGAAATCAGGGCCAAGGGCGAGAAAGCCATCGTCTTTTGCGAATTTCGCGAGATTCAGCGTCTCCTCCAGCACTATATCGAGGCGGAGTTCGGGTTACGGCCAGACATCATCAATGGGGATACGAGCGCGTCGTCGAGCCACGTCGCGAGTCGCCAGAAGAGAATCAAGTCATTCCAGGACGCGCCCGGCTTTGGTGTCTTGGTGCTTTCGCCCGTTGCTGTTGGGTTCGGTGTCAATATCCAGGCGGCAAACCATGTCATCCACTACTCGCGTACCTGGAACCCCGCCAAGGAAGACCAGGCCACTGACCGCGCGTACCGCATCAATCAGAAGAAGCCGGTCTACGTCTACTATCCCGTTGTTCATGCGCCCGACTTCACGACATTCGATGTCAAGCTCGACCAGTTGCTGGGCTACAAACGGGGGCTGGCAGAAGACATGCTGAACGGCGCGGGCGATGTGGCGCCCGCGGACTTTAACATCGCTGATGTCGTCCCCGACTCGCAGAGCGCCTCGATTGATGAGCGCATTACTCTCGATATGGCGCTCCGCATGGGATGGCAGCACTTTGAGTGTCTTGTGGGAGCGCTTTGGAGCAAGCGCGGCTACGACTGCTATCGCACGCCTGGAGCGAATGACAATGGAGTCGACATTGTCGCCTTTGATGGTAATCGAGGGCAGCTCATCCAGGCCAAGACGAGCGGGACCGACGGAACCAGGCTGGGATGGGAGGCCGTCAAGGAAGTCGTGGCCGGCGAGGCCTTCTACCGTCGCCGCCATCCCGGCGTGACTTTTGAGAAGGTTTGCATCACGAACCAATTTTTCAACCGCCAGGCCCAAGAGAATGCCACGTTGAACGCGGTCGAACTACTCGACCAGAAGCATCTTGCTGACTTACTTTCAAGACATACGGTGACAATGCTTGAAGTCGAACGCATGCTGTTTGCCGAATGGCAAACAACTGAATCAGCAGCATAAATTCAATGAGCTGCAAGAAAACGAGCCGCCATTCTCCCGGGAACGGCGGCTCCCCTCAGGAAGCCAAGGGCGTCGGTGATGCAGTGAGACCTCTAGGCTTCCGGGGTTATTTGTCTCGACTTGAAAGCCGTGAGCGATGTCATGGTAGTTGTTCGTTTAGGGTGTGCGTAGTCCATTAGCGCCTCATCGCCTGCCCAACCGCTTCGAGATGCGCCTCGAAACGATTGAAAGCGTCGTCCTGGCGCAAATGCGCATAAGCTCTCAGTACCGTCTCCAGCTTGTCATGAAGCAACTGTGCCGCAGTCAGAAAATCGTTAGGATGCTTCCGCAGCCAGTCCGTCGCAACGAGGTGCCTCACCGCGTGAGGGCCGATACCGGGAGTTTCGGGTACGAGGCGGCGCGTGACTTTGGCGACTTGCTTACTCAATCCCTTCGTCCAGATGCGGCCATTCTTCCCAGGGAATAGCGACGCGCATCGAGGATGCTCTTTCAACAGACGAGGGCGGAATTCGACCAAGTACTCGTCAATGCGGTCGCTGAGAGCCGCGGGAAGTGGCGCGTCGTAGTCCGTCTGTGACGCGTTCCGGTCGTTCTTGAAATCGTTCGCGCCGAACCGGATACGCCATTGCCCGTTTTCGCGCTGATAGAGTGACCCGGTACCGTCCTCAACCCAGGTCATCAAAATATAGTTGCGTGCGCGGAGCGGGTTTGCCATTAGCATCGAGAGGAGAAGCGCATCGCGCTTGTATATGGCTTCTTGCAGACTACCTGCCGCCGATTCCGCCGCCATTTGGTCGAGCTTGTTGACAGCGCGGATAAGTGGGGCCAAAGGCTCAGAGAGGTTAAGAAGCCCTTGGATTGGCTCATAGGGTTTGCGAGACATCTCCTTTGCGTCTATTGCCCACTGTCGATACAGCGCATAGGCTTTGGCACAGGCCTCCGACCAGGCACCGCGAGTGCTTCCCTCGGGAATGTTGGCGGCAAATGAAGGCTGTTGTGTGAGATAGCCTGTTTGCGGGTGGGTCATGCTCGCGCCGAATGAACAAAAGCCGACGTGCCCGTTATGAACAACACCTCCGGAACGGTCGCAGACAAATGTCAAAAAACCTTCGATTGCTTTCGGCACGGCAAGCCACGCGAAGGACTGTGCTTCGTGCAACGGGATACCGAGGCCACCAAGTGCCTTGGGAAGCGACAAGTAGCCGACAAAGCTGCGAAATCGGTCCATAGTCATCGTTGCGGTCACGCATCCCCGGTTACCTCGACGCGCATACGGCGGAATGTCCGCCGCAATCTTCTCCATGGGAAGCATCCGCCAGGAACCGCGACTTGACCGGGCAAACGCCGGGCTTCGTGAGGTTTTGTATTCGAAATAATTGGCCCATTCCTCAAGAAATTCCGGCGACATGTCATCCACTCTCAATCGGTAGGCGCTCTTGGTGTTTTCTCGTTGCCGTTCACGATATGCAATCGAGAAGGATTGAGGTTGGCTTTTCCTGATAACCGATGGCACGCGGCTCAAAAGCGCATCTCGCTCCAGTCCCAGTTCCACCTCGATGCGGCGAACTGACGGGAATGCGCGCCGGTTCGGAAAGGCGCCTTTTAGCCAGCGCTGAATGGCAGAGGCTGACGCTCCCGCTCGCTTCGCGATGGTTTTCGGTGCGTATCCCGCAGCGGAGACTGCATGGCGGAGCATTTGATGAAACGTCATGGACGTCCCAACATCGGTCGCGACGTTTTCAGAACGCTTGTCGGATGCTGGCTGCGTTAAATTCGCGACCATACTGTGCCAAGCACGAAGGTGACTGCGCCTGTCGCTCTTCGTCCGAGGCGCGACATTCACCGAATCCAAGTAAGACTGCAACTTCTCGTTAAAACCATTGAGCATTTCGCGTCCAATTGGGGAGTCTTCTGTTTTCCCAAAGTACGCAAGGTACGAGTGTAGCGAGGAGATGTTGTTTCGAAACACCTGTGTATCGGCCGAACTCGGGGATTCGCTGGTGCCGATGAGGTCGCGCTTTCTGAGCGCAATTACTTCTTTGTACGTGAATTGCATTTGACGCCCAAGTGAATCTTCGATGAGCCGCCAAGAGTCGCCGTTGCCTTCGTTATGGCACAGCTTTACGTGGTAACGGAACCTCTGTAGGTCATTGAAATCATTAAAGATTGTCATATGTCCTCCAGTCATAGGTTTTGGAGACCAATGACCGTCTGTCCGTTACAGCCGCTCGGCATCAAGGAAGATGATTGATGGTCGCCTATCTAGAGAACTGGTTTAAACGTGCCGAATGACTCGATACGACCGACAGCGCGCTCGATAGAATCGAATGAGGACAGCCACGAAATAGCAACGGCGAGACGGGTGAAACTGACAGGAGCGGACAGACCGCGGCGGTCCAGCGATGGATGAGGTTTCGCGGTTCGCTTGGTACCTTGCTGAGAGGTTGGATTGGCGCAGGCTTCGTGATTCCTGCGGGCAAAGCGGCACCAGTGACTGCCGCCTCACCCACCAATCGAGCCGAAGGCCTGGTTCCACGGCATACAACCGACGTCAAATGGGAGCAATCCGCTCTAGGGGCGAAATGAGGATGGAGGAGATAGGGTGGGGGCGGTCAAGCAATGCACACCGGGATTTGAGCGTTGACCATCCGAGATGCTACTGTCGCAGCACCTTTCACTTCTGCGGCGACATAAATGCGGCTCTGTAGACGCCGGATGAGACCAACATCCCTTCTTTCGAAATCGTGCTATCTCGACCCGGCAGGAGTCATCCAACTTCTCGGCGTGTCCTTCCGAACAATCATCCTGCGAGCAAAACATCGCCCCTGGCTGCTGCCACCGCGCGCTGAACTTTACGAGCGCGAACTTCTTCGCTGGCGCCACGACGTCGTTGATAGCTGGATAGCCAGCGTTAGCTTATTAGTTTTTTCCGGTCGCCCATAGGCTAGCCGTCTGCGTCGATTTTCCTCTTGCGGCCAGTCTTGATAGACACAGGTTGCTCAGTAGGTTCTACGAGCAACTGCGATTCGTGAACTCCGAGTGCATTGGCCAGCGACACCAGATTGTCCAAGGTTACGTTCGCCAAGCCCCGCTCAATCTGCCCGACGTGATTTCGGTGCAACCCCACGCGGTCAGCGAGCACCTCTTGTGAGATTCCGAGCTTCCCTCGTAACAATTTTAGATTCGTACCAAGCCGCAGCCGGGCGGCCCTTTGGTGTGGTGTTGTGGTGTCTTCCATATGCGACAGGAGCATCGCCCATCGCCAGTTACGAATCTACCCTATTTAAATTGGCAGTTTCTAAACTGCCAATCTTTACATTGTATGTTTGTCGCTTTAGACTTGGCCCCATCGGTCACTTGGTGGCGGAGCGCGCCTGTACGTCGCGGGCAGGGCCTACTGACATACAGGTCGCCCTTGGCTTTGCTGGCGATACTTCAGCCCTACAGGCGAGTTGGGCATAGCGGGCTCAGACGCCCGTTTATGTGCTCAAGGTTCCCTGCGGGTATTCGCTTGCGGCCCAGACCGTGTGGCTGGAGTCGTATGCTCAGAACGCGGTCGAAAGTTGGGGGGACGCCAAGCACGAGTTTTCTGGGGGTGTCCGGGCGGCAGATTCCGGCCGTCAGCCAACACGGACCCGGTTTTCGAACAGACTTGATGTCAGGAAGTGACCGGAGTGAGTGTGCGGGCGCCGCCGACCGAAGTGGCGGCCAGCTGGTCAGACGCGATGCAATAGGAGCAGCAGTGTCAGTTTATGTAGTAGACCCCGCAACGTTCAGACAGCGCGAGGACATCTTTATCGGTGTGTGTGTAGGTCGGTTCGGCTCCAACCTTCGCTGGGTACAGGAGTTGTACACCCGTTGCATACAGCACGGCGGCGCGCAGGACATATGGAATGACGCGTATCACGCTCTATATCGAGATGAAAGCGCTCACCTCTTATCAGGAAGCGGTCCGATGGTAGAGGTTGGGCGAGCACCAACGACAAAGCGAGACCGTGTTGCGCATATCACTTGCTTTGTGGAGCGCGAACGAGCGCGTGTGCAAAATGCGGCCGCACGCTTCAGCGTCTCCGTTGACTCGGTTGGACGGGTGCGCGGCGAAGCTGTTGCCACTGGCCAGCGGGCGATAAAAATATCACGCTTGCGCGTTGACCCACTTCAATCTGCTTCGGAAATCGGCCTTGCGGTGCTGCTCCATCTAGCTAGTCTGGATTACCAACCCGCAGTCGCAGACATCATGCGCCGTATGCGGCGGGGAGACCCATTGTGAACAGTCGCTCTTTTGACGCTGCTCGCGTTTTGCAAAAAACAAGTCGACGCAGCAATGGTGAGACTTGCTTGCCACAGACGCGACAGCGACTGACGACAAGATGAAGCTCGAGGCTCGTGTTGCGCGCTCAATCCGCCGACGTACGGGCGTCGTCATTCTTCGCTCGGACCTGTCGCGACTGGGAAGCCAGGCGCAACTGACACGCGTGCTAACCAAGCTGGTCGCGACCGGGCAACTGGTACGAGTGGGCCACGGCATATATGCCAAAACCCGATTAAACCGATTTGCAGGTCGTCCCGCACCGGCAGCAACGTTCGAATCAATAGCTGCAGAAGCTTTCAGAAGACTTGGCATCTCCGTCGGTCCGGGAGCCCTGACCCGCGAGTACAACACGGGTCGTTCCACGCAGTTGCCGATGGTGGCAGTGGTCACGACTGGCCGACGACGTATTACCCGGCGGATTCAGGTGGGCACCAAAAGAGTTATGTATGAGCGAGCTAATAAGGACACGCCGTGAGGGGAACCTACAGACGAGAGGACGGGCGATGAGCGGAGCTCCAAGCTTTTCACTAGGCACCACCTCCCTGCAGACTGACGTCGCTGTGTACCTGGGTGACTGCAGTGCCGATACCTTGTTCGTAGTGTGCGACGGCATCTCAAGCGAATCGCGCGGGTCGACGTGGGAGCGCGCGTTGCTCGCCCTTGCGCATCCGACTCCGCCCGGTCCATATCCAGTCGCCGCGCAATTCACGATTTTTGTTCACGAGACGTCTGGATATGCGACGACGGACCCTCACGCAGTGGTCACCTTTCGAATCGACGTTCGATGCGAGGGCAAGTTCGCTGTCGCCACCGTAAAAACGGGTCAGTCGGTCGAACAGCTTCCGCCATCCCCCTACGTCATTGGCGACGACGTGGTGACCGCTTCGCGTCGCGTGTTGGAGGCTGCGTTAGCGCGTCCGGGCCTTTGAGCATTCAGCGCGAGGAAGAGGTGCATTGCCCTGCCAATTGGCCAAAGCAGAAGGAAGTCCGTTTTCAAATATCGTTCGCCGGAAGGGCCATGCTGACAATCGCGATTTACGACAGAGACGACTTGGGCGGCAATCCTTCACACGAACCTCTCTGCGAGGTCGAGGGCTGCGTCGTGCGCCATGATGGGCAACGGTTAAGCCTTCTTGAGGAGGTGTGCAAAGTTTTGGAGATGTGTCTCGACAAGTACAGCACGCCAACGCCGCCGACGGACTGCTTCACTGTGTTAATCAAGCGCTCGCGGCGCAGTGGTACCGAGCTTGTCGCGCGCATCGATTTGGTTGCACGAAACGGACGAACGAATGCGAGCGTGTTGCTTGAGCATGGTGAGTGCGTGGGCGTAGAGAGCGTCCACGTTGACCCGGATGACGACGCAGCAACGATAGTACTGCAGATTGTGAAGCAGCTGATTGCGAAGGGCTGGTGATGAAAGTCGCTGAACTCCTCTTGCGCCTCAAAGACGCCGAGCCCGAGGCAGTCGTTTTGCTGTTGCCGAACTATGCCGACTACTCGGAGGCAGAAGAACTCAACGACGTGGTCTTGATTGCAGAGCCGTGGACCTGCGAGCGACACCACAAGGCCGATGGCACCGCCACAGATGTCCATCATCCCGCGAGTCACGGCCACACCCTTGGTTGCGACGACGCGACTGATGAAAGCTGGTCGGAACACGTTGTCATTCTGTCGCCGCAATTGGGAAGCATCGAGGCGAAGAATTCTGGAGTCGAGAAGTCAGCATCCGACACGGCGTCTCTCGAAGACAGTATTCGTGAGCAAGCTTTGCAAACACGGCGTCACATGGTCGTTGAAGGTCAGCTTCTGTCGGCGGACGAATTCTGTGCTCGCCTTGGTATCAGCAAAAAGCGTTTCGGTCGCATGCTTGCAGACGGTGAACTGTTCGGGCTGGACGTCGATGGCACCGACTATTTCCCGGCTCTGCTCGCCGACTCAAGACTGAATGCAAAACGTCTGCAGGCAATTTGCAGAATCATCGTGCCCGCGCCCGCAGGCAGCCGTCATGATTTCTTGTCGTCACCGCACGGCGCACTGGGTGCCAAAATCCCCCTTCACATGCTCGATGATGACCGTGATTACAAGCGCCTCCGCGAAGTCGCTGAGGCGTGGGCCGCACAATACTCACGAACCTCCATCACCCTGTACGAGGGGGAACACGAAAGTGAGCCAGCAGACGTCACGCCCCTGTACACCGCAATAACCGAGATTGACCCGCGGAAACCTTTGTGGACAAGAGCATCCAAGGCTATCCATGAACATGGATACGAATGGCCGCTCGGTCCGTATCCCGAATATAGAACTCACACCTTGTTCGTAGCCCGCCAGTCTGCAGGCTACACGCGGCCGGTACCGGAAGCTTGCGTGCAAATTCTCGCAAAGGACGACTACATCCGCATAAGAACGATATTTGCGTCCGGCCGACCACGTGAAGCCGAAACGATGCCTGTTGGCAAGCATCAGACTGTCGTCGATGTTGCAAAGAAGGTCATAGCTCATTTTCGAAAGCGCTGACTGCGCAATGCAGATACATACGACACGATGACACGATGCAGGAGAGGCGAGAATGCTTAGAGTAACTGTTGAACTGTGGCCAGGTGGCCGCGAGTCTGCACGGCGAGTGATTGCAACTGCCGACATCGCGCGTATTCGCGACGGTGCGCTCGCCGATTACGAAGCGGATTTGCACGAAGCCCTGTTGGGTAACATCGGTGACACGGCCCATGTGCGCAGCTACCCCAGATGGTCGGCAAGCGTGTGGGACTTGGTCGCGCGCTGCATTGCTGCTGCGCTAAATGGTGGCAAGGAAAAGCTGCCGCCGCGTCCGGTGCCGCCACAGGTTTCTGTTTACATAAGCGATAACCGGCGATACGTAAGACTGCGCGAAATTCCGGAGCCGGCACGGACTTTCTTTCGAAGAAATATTGCAAATGGCAGCAGGCCGTTGATAAGCGAGGACTCCGACCCGATGGACCGCGCCTGGGCGCATGATTGGTCGGACTTTCTTGATGGGCAACGTTAGCGATGCTGACAGGATTGCCGGGGCCGACGCTTCACGTGCCACCGCCTAGGCGGACGGGTGGCAAACTCCTCTACCTTGATTTTGACGGGGTAATAACACATCCCGAATGCGTGTATCTGTATCGCAAACACGGCCCACAACTTTTCAACTGCCCTGGTCATGCTTTGTTCGAGCACTGCGCGTTACTCGAGGAAACGTTGGCGCCTTATCCTGAAGTGAGCATTGTGTTGAGCACGTCATGGGTGCGCCGGTATCGCGGAAGCATACGCCGCGTATCGCGAAGGCTCACACCCGCGCTGCGGGCAAGAGTGATTGGTTCAACGTATCACTCTCGAATGGACCCGGTGCTTGGCATCAGCGCGCCGCACGTCCTCGAAGAGTTGAAAACAAAACTGGAAGCAATGTCGAGGGAATGATGATGACTGTACCCTACGAGCGCACACAAGCGGTGCTACGTACGCGCGAGCTGCTAAAAGAACTCGCGTTCGGCGAGAGCGACAACGTGGATGCCTTGCGCCGTCGCGCCAAAGCGCTACTGAAGCACTTCCCCGTCGCGGCGGATATGGATGCCTCAGCAGCCGCTTTGCCCGCGGTGTGGGCACCGTCATTTACAAAGGGACGCGCAGGCTGATGCACCGTGTGCAAACCCTTCCGGGTTGGTGACCATGCCGAGAGCTACCGCCAATAGCGACCTGATGACGGTAGCCGAGGTTGCGCGGCTGCTGAACGTCAGCCGCTGCTATGTGACCAGGCTCATGCACGAGAGCCGTCTCGGCGAAGTGATTGCTGTTGACGGAAAAAAGCACGTTCTCCGAGCGAACGCGGAGGCGTATCACCGGGACCGGCAGCGGATTGGAAACACGGCGCTGCGAGAAATGACACGCGTGCAGCAGGAGGCGGGGGCGTATGAGCTTGGGGACAAAAACGATGACGAGTGAAGGAACCGTTTTGACCATAGCGGCATATGACGGCAAATACACCGGGAGCCTGGATTCGCTCGCGCACCTGTTTGACCTCGAGGGCAGTGTCGTCCCGTACGGCCGCCCACCTTTCTCAGCGCTTGAGGAAGCGTTGAAGGTGCTGGAACTGTGTGCAGACAAATACAGCACGCCGCGAGCGGCGGGGAAGCACCTAACAGTGTTTGTTGGCCGCGGAACCGGCACTGGCGTCAAGCCGGTCCTCCGGCTGGACATCGGCATTGACGAGAGGCACGCAGTCGCGACCATCGTCGGCGAACCCCCGTTATATGCGCACACAGCCACGGTGGACGTTAACGATGACGACGACGTCGCGGCGATTGTTCGCAAAGTTCTCACGCAGCTGTAGCGCCGTGCGACTTCAAGACAAAATCGTCCGCTCGATTCGACGGCGCAAGGGCGTCGTAGTCTTGCGCTCGGAGGTCGCATCGATGGGTAGCGTCGCGCAGGTGGGCCGGGTACTTGCAAAACTTGTGGCGGATGGGAGGCTGGTGCGCGTAAGCAAAGGCGTGTACGCCAAAACTCGCACGAATCGGTTCACAGGAGGGTTGGCACCGGCGGCGACGTTTGAAGCCATTGCCGCGGAGACGTTTCGGAAGCTGCGTATCGAGGTTTCGCCAGGCCGGCTCGCACGCGAGTACAACGAGGGACGTACAACTCAGATTCCCATGGACCGAGTCGTAAGCACGGGCAAGCGCCGGATAAGCCGAAAGATTCAGGTCGGGAGCCGAACCATAAAATACGAGCGTTAATAGTTGCCGATAGTAAAGCCTGTAACCGAAACCGGACGGAGTTCGAACACTGGTTTGAAAAATAACCGCGCGTTTTGCTACACGACCATCTCGGAAGCAAACAACGAACTGAGAGCTACCGCGAGCAAGCCGCGGCGCAGTATCGATAGGTTCGGTATTGCTGAAATCGTCAATGTCGACGGTGATGTCGAATGCAGGGACAATGCAAACGCAATTTGATGTCAGTCGCCGAGGTCGCGCGACTGCTAAACGTGAGCAGTGGCTATGTCATGCGGAAATTGCTGCGCAAGCATATTCTGCGACCAGTCATCGTCGTTGGTGGCCGGAGATACGTGCTGCGCGCGAAAGCCGAAGCGTATTGCCGCAAGCGAAAGAGGATTGCGCACAGAGCGCTGCGGGAGCTGGCGCGCGTATCGCAAGCAGCCGGATTGTACTCTGATGCAATTTCAAAATGCCATAGGAGGCTTTGATGACAATTCCTTTCGAGCATACGCGAGCTGTACTTCGGACACGCGATTTGCTCCGGGAGCTTTCAATGGGAGAGCAGATAGATGCGGACACGCTGCGACGCCGTGCGACGTCGCTGCTGAAGCACTTCCCCGAGCCCAGCGACATCGACCTATCTGCTGCCGTGCTGCCAAGTGTTTGGTCAAGGTCGGACGCAAAGTGGTACGAGTGACTATCGCGCTGCGCTTCGCATGCCGGTTCTTTCATCACAGACTTTGTTATTGACATGGCATCGCGCATTAGCTCGCGCGCAAAATCCGCGCGCAGTAACCCCTGATGCCAAGGTCCTCGTCAAGTTTATTCCAGTGGAACGCGGATGGCTGTGATACGCGCGCGTTGGCGCTGTTCAGGCGTGGCGTATCGCTGGCTTGTGGAGCGATAACGTATCTACGAGAAATTCGACATGAATCTTTTGGAGGGCCGCGTTCGACGCTTTGTTGTTCAAGAGCGGAGCATCGTGATTCTACGTTCCGAACTCAAGCACTTGGGAAGCCGCTCTCAGCTCACTCGCGTTTTGCGAAGACTTGTCGACGCAGGTACTCTTGTACGCGTAAGTTTAGGGGTGTACGTCAAGACCCGGCCCAACAAATTTACGGGAAGCCTGAAGCCGGCCGGCACATTGGAGAACATCGCCGCTGAAATCTTTCGCAAACTGAAAGTCGATGTTGAACCAGGCATGCTTGCTCGCGAATACAACTCAGGCCAATCGACACAAATTCCGATGCTTCCAGTGGTGAGCACCGCCCGGCGGCGGATTACGCGAAGAATTCAAGTTGAAAACAGAGTCGTGATATACGAGCGAGCCCGTCATGCACGAGGCGGTGGTCCCGACCGCGATGAGAAAGAGAACGTCAATGACTAACATGCATATGAAGCTGGCGACATGAACGCAGCAATCGGTCATAACTGTGAGGGTCTCGTGGCTACGACCTTTCATGAACACGGAGACCGAGTGCACATTGCAGTAGGTGCCCAGCAGCGCTAAGGAGTAGGCCGACTTGAAATCGGCACGTCCGAGCGAGGATTTGCTCTCCATAGCAACACGTCAGCCGCGGCTATGTCGCGCGGCGGCTACTGCGCAAACACGTCCTGCGGCCAGTGTACATCGTCGGTGTGCCGAGATACGTGTTGCGCGCAAACGCCGAAGCGTACTGCCGCAAGCGTCAGAGAATTGCGCGCAGGGCGTTGCGGGAGCTGGCGTGCATATCGCAGGAAGCGGGGATGTACCCGTGAAGCAGCGCACTGCCGGGTCATGCGTACTTCCTCCACCGGCTGGTGGAGGGTGGCAGTGTCTTCGGCATCGATGTCGAAAAACATCACGACCGCGACGTCCGCTTTGAGCTCGCCGAAAGCGACGGCATGTCTGGGCATAAGATGATGACGACGCTCTGGCGAAGAGGTCAGGGCGCGACCCATTGACCACACCAATGGCCACCTTCGAGGCAGAACTGCGCTCGGTTATGCACCACTCCCGATACATCCAGGTAACCAATCCTTTGAATTCCGACGTCCATCAAGCAGAAGTTCCTGAAGCCAGCCGTGTGCGTTGACGCGGCGTCATCGGGAGACGGCGTCGCGTCGGACGGAGCTGCTATCGGCGAGCCGGGAACCAACGGCGCCTGGTAAAGAATTAAGGTCCCTGGACGACTGGAGTTCCACACTGTCATCCTGGCGTTTTCATCCGCGACGGGACACGCAACGCCTTCGAGTCGTATCTGGATGCCTGCTTGAACATCACTTGAAAGCAGTGCGACGTGCGGCTGGCGCTCAATCTCACGTACCTTTTCTGAACGCAGGTCCGTGTGAAAGGTGAGCAGCGCCCGCTCTTTGACCGCCCTGCGCAGCACAACGGTACGGAGCTTCGGCAATCCGTCACGACCAATGGTCGCAAGCTGCATCATCGTGTATGCCGAGCGTTCTTGTCGGGCGTTAGCGCCTGCATACAAGTGGTCCCAAATCTTGTCAAAAACGGCAGCCAGTGGCTCCGGCTCATGGGCTCGCTGTGCCTGTGTGTCCATGTTTGCTCCGATTTCGCAGTGGGGACGTTCGGTCTCTTCACCATCCTGGACGGTGTTTCGACTGGTTGCCGTCAGAGAGCGAATACCGATGTCTGCGTTCCCGAATCGCGAGAAAAAAGCGCGGACGCTGGGTCACAGCGTTCCGCGCTACAAGGTACTACAAGGAGCCGGTTATCGGACGAGGAAGCCGTAGGTCAGCGGGTCACGCTCGTCCACAATCCAGGTTGCGAAACCGCAAACATATGCGTTGCCTTGGACCTCAGGGATGACGGCCTTGAAGTCGCCGACCGTCGTCTCGCTCAGCACACGTCCTTTAAAGACAGTGCCGATGATGGACTCATTCACAAGGGTCTCGTCTTTGCCCAGTTCACCGCGCAGATACAACTGAGCGACGCGTCCACCCGTACCGGAGCCAGTCGGTGAGCGGTCCACTTCACGGTCCGCGAACACGCAGCAGTTGGCTTGTGTCGAGCCTTCGTGCCGAGGTGCGTTGGCAATGATAGTCCCGTAAATGTGATTGATTTCCGGGATGTCAGGATGCTCAACCGGATAAGCCTTGTTTGCAGCTTCCTTAACCTCGGCGCCGAACCGAATGAGTTCTTCGACAGACGACTCGCGAACTTCGAGGTCATGCGGTTGACCGTCGGTGTAGAAGTAGAAGGCGCCTCCGAAAGCGATGTCGCCCTTCACCGTGCCAAAGGACGGCGTCTCGACAGTCACGTCTCGTTTCCAGATGAACGACGGGACGTTCACGAAGCGAACGTTGCCGGCGTGTTCACCGTCCCATTGCACAAACGCCTCGATGAAGCCACATGGAGCGTCGATGCCGATGCGCGTCTCAGGAATCTTGCGCTGAACCCAGCCTAATTCGACAGCCGCGGTAGACAGCGCGATAACCCCGTGTCCGCAGTGGTCGCTGTAACCCTCGTTGTGGAGGAAGATGATTCCGAAGTCGGCCGTGGGGCTTATCGGTTCTGTCAGATACCCACCGTACATGTCGGCATGACCGCGCGGTTCGAACATCAATGCAGTCCGAATCTCATCCGCGTTTTCCTTCAGCCATGTTCGACGCTTCACGATGGTGTCACCGGGGAGGCGAGGAAGTCCGCTCGTAACAATACGGAACGCCTCGCCGCCGGTATGAACTTCAACTGTCGAAATAGTGCGAGTGATTTTCATGTGTGCTTCGTGGTTACTCTATTGACGTCACTGACCGTACGGTACCGGCAGGCCGTTCTTGATGATGTAGACGGTTGTCGGTGCACCCTTCAGGTCGCCGTTTTCATCGAAGGTATAAGTGCCGGCGACGCCCTTATAGTCGGTCTTCGCCAGTTGAGCCGTGAGCTTCGCCTTGTCGGTCGTGGTTCCAGCTTTGACCATCGCATCGGCCAGCAGCTTCACGCCGTCGTAGTAGCTAACCCCGTACACTTGCGTGTCCGTGTTGTACGCGGCCTTGTACTTCTTCAGGAACTCGCGGCCGGCTGGCGTCTTGTCGAGCGAAATACCACCCTGTGCGCAATACACGATAGACGCCGCTTCGCCCGCCACCTTACCCATGTCAGCCGAGCAGATGCCGTCACCACCAAGCAGCTTGGCTCGCAGTCCGCGTGCGCGCATCTGCTTGGCCATGGGAGCACCTTGAGCTGCGTATCCGCCGAAGAAGATGACATCCGGATTCTTGGACTTGATGCTGGTGAGAATGCCCAGGAAGTCGGTCGCCGACGAGTTCGTGAATTGCTGGTCGACGATTTGGATTCCGTTTGCTTTTGCCTCTTTCACGAACTGCTCGGCCACCCCTTGCCCATAGGCCGTGCGGTCGTCGATAACCGCGGCGGTCTTGGCCTTCAACGTCTTGGCAGCAAACTGGCCCATCGTCCCGCCCAACTGCTCGTCACTCGCACCAACACGGAAGATGTTCTTGAAGCCTTGCTTCGTCAGCGCCGGGTTCGAGGCAACCGGCAGCATCGGTACCCCGCCGGTGTTGTACACGCGGGATGCCGGAATGGCCACACCCGAGTTGTACGGGCCCATGACAGCAATCACGCGGCTGTCGACCAGTTTCTGCGCGACCTGAACACCCACCTTCGGGTCTGCCTGGTCATCTTGCGAGTCCAGTTTAAACGTCACTTTCTGGCCGCCCACCGTAATGCCGGCCTTGTTCAGTTCATCGATGGCCAGACGCGCGCCGTTCTCGTTGTCTTTCCCGTTCGGTGCCTGCGGACCCGTGAGCGGAGCCGAGTGACCGATGGTGACGACCGTTTGCGCATTGGCTGACAGGGAGAAGCCGGCGGCCGTTAAGACGGCCATTGTTGTTACGAGACGGCGCATGAAGACTCCAGATAATTGGAACAGTGAGCGACCAGATTACCGGTGATTTGGTTCAGATACAACCTATTTCAAGAAGGAAAACCCTTATTCTGGTTGATGCGCAACCAATTAAGCGCATTGGAGTGCCACGAAATCGCGCCACCGGGCGATTTGCCGGACGACGACGCTCCACCTAGTGGTTTTCCCGGAATTGTGGTTCATTTATATACCACATGCTCGAAGCAGGCTTGAATGAACTCGCTTTCTGGCCTAGTATCCGTTCCACATTGCAGGTGCAACCGAGGTTGTACCGCCATTTCTGGTAATACGTGTTACCACTGTGCGAGCCCAAGACGCATACCTTGTCCACGCGCGTGATTTCCTGAGGACATGATGAAGTGGCATTTTTTCGGCATTGTCGCCATCGCGTTAGGTCTTGCGAGCACTGTCTCCGTGACCGCAACGGCGGATGAACTTTCGGACGTGAAAGCGAAAGGAACGATGAGTTGTGGCGTTCTCGGTTCGTTCGAGCCTTTTGGCTTTGTTGGGAAGGACCGTCAGCTGCAAGGGTACGACGTTGATATGTGCAACGCGCTTGCGAAGCGGCTTGGCGTTACGGCTGAAGTTCGCCCTGTGGCGATTGAAGCCCGAATTCCCGAGCTCCAGGCCGGCCGCATTGACATCATGGCCGCGGGCCTCGCCTACACGGCACAGCGTGCTACGCAGGTGGATTTTTCGGACGGCTACTACGTGAGCCCGCACATCCTCGCCGTGCGCGTCGACCATGGTATCAACAACGTGTCCGACCTGAACGGAAGGCGAATCGCCTTCACAAAAGGCGGCATCGCCGAGAACTACGTCAAGAAAGAGGTCCCAGGCGCCATCCTTGTCGGTCTCGAGGACACGCCGACGGCCTTCACGTCGATGGCGCAGGGCAAGAGCGATGCCATCAGCGTCTCAGAGGAGGTTGCAAGCCGCCTCGTAAACAAACTTGGCCCAGCAGCCACTCAGTTCAAGATTTTGGAGCCTCCCATCGGGAGTGAAATCTGGGGCTTCGGTGTCAGGAAAGGAGAAGAGCCATTCCTGAAATCGGTCAACAGCGCACTCCAGGTTATCGAGCGGTCTGGCGAGGCACAGCAAATCTTCGACAAATGGCTCGGACCAAACACGCTTTACAAGATGAAGCGTGAATTCCGGATTTCGCCGATTCCCAGAGCAGCGACTGTCACGCCAAGCAAGGCTGCTCAGAAGGCCGCTGTACCGACCGGCTGGAGGGGGCACCTCTCAATTCTGACGCCGCAGAACATCAAGCTGTTGGCAAGCGGTATTGCAGCGACGGTCATCCTCTCCATGGGCAGTTGGCTTCTTGCGTTCATCTTCGGAACAATCCTTGCCGTTGTCCGAATGACGAGAATCCGTTTTTTCGAGTGGTTGGTCATCGCATTCGTCGAATACCAACGGTGCGTGCCGCCACTGGTTCACATTTTTCTCTGGTACTTCGGCGTGTCCAATTTGCTGCCGGTCAGCTTGCAGCAGGTGGCGAATGCACATCATGGAGAGATGTACTTCGCCGCGGTAGCCATCGGCCTCTATTACGCTGCTTACGTGTCGGAGGACATTCGGAGCGGTCTTCGCAGCGTCTCGTACGGTCAGCATGAAGCGGCCCGCGCGGTTGGCTTCAACTACCTGAGCGCGATGCGTTACATCATCATGCCGCAGGCCCTGAGAAACGCGATACCGCCGATGGTCAGTGGCAGTGTCCTTTTGATGAAGACAACGAGCCTCGCGATGGTTGTGGGAGCAGTGGAGCTCACGTACGCAACCAAAGAGATTGCGAACAGCACCTTCAAAGCATTCGACATCTACGGTCTCAGCACGGCTGTTTATGTTGGTATCGCCTTGGCGTTGATGTGGGCGGGAGCCGCACTTGCGCGCCGATTCCATATCCCTTCGAGGTAAGCCATGTTTGAAATTATCCGAGACAACTGGCTGTTGATTCTGATTGGCTCATATCCGAGCGGCCCTCTCGGCGGCGTGGCCGCAACGCTGATTCTTTCTGTAATCGGTATTGGTCTTGCCTTTCCGCTGAGCATCCTGCTTGCGCTCGCGCAACTGAGTCCCTTCGACTGGATTCGTCGCCCTGCTATTGCCATCAAGTACCTCGTTCGAAGCATCCCGCTGGTGATGCTCATCTTCGGCGCTTACTTCGTGATTCCGGTTCTGGTCGGACATCAGGTCACCGGGTTCACTACGATGGTCTGGACGCTCGTCATCTTCGAAGCGGTTTATCTCGCGGAAATCGTGAGAGCCGGCATCGACGCTTTGCCGAAGGGGCAGACAGAGGCGGCAGCCGCGCTGGGCATGAGCTACTGGATGCGAGTTCGGGTCGTGATTCTTCCGCAAGCCCTCTACAACATGCTGCCGAGCATGGTGGGACAGTTCGTGACTGCAATCAAAGATACATCGCTTGGCTATGTCATCGGTGTGCAGGAACTGACGTATGCCGCCAACCAGGTGAACAACAACACGCTCACCAAGCCGTTCGAGGTCTTCTTCCTGCTGTCGCTCGTGTACTTCGTCATCTGCTTCGCGTTCACCCAGCTTGCGCGACATCTCGAAGCGCAAGTGTCGAAGAAGCGCACTGCGGCACGGACTGACATCGTGCTGGAAGCAGAAGGCGTAACGCCTGTCGTGTCCTCTTTATCGCGTTGACATCGTTGGAGTCGTGAGATGATTACTTTCAAGAACGTTGAGAAGTGGTACGGAAACTATCACGCGCTTCAGAATGTCAGTGCCACCGTCAAGCGCGGAGAGGTCGTGGTCGTCTGCGGCCCGTCCGGTTCCGGTAAGTCGACGCTCATTCGCACAGTGAACCGCCTCGAGGAAATCAATGGTGGAACCATCGAGGTTGATGGCCAGGACATTCACGCGAAGAGTCTTGACATCAACGCTTTCCGGAGCCGTGTCGGCTTCGTGTTTCAGCAGTTCAACCTCTTCCCGCATCTGTCAGTGCTCGACAACATCATCGCAGCGCCGACCCGAGTCGCGAAGGTTCCGAAGGACGAGGCGATTTCTCTTGCCCATGAACTTCTGAACAAGGTTGGCCTTAGCCACAAGGCGACGGCTTACCCTGGACAACTTTCGGGCGGACAACAGCAGCGAGTGGCCATTGCCCGTGCGCTGGCGATGAAGCCGCCGGTTATGCTGTTTGACGAGCCGACCAGCGCGCTTGACCCCGAGATGGTTGGTGAGGTGCTTTCGGTCATGAAGTCCCTGGCGAAAGAAGGGATGACGATGGTATGTGTCACGCATGAAATGAAGTTCGCTCGCGACGTATCGGACACCATCTGGTTCATGGACAAAGGCACGTTGCTTGAAACCGGCGCGCCCGACGAATTCTTCAATTCGCCCAAGCACCCGCGCGCGCAGTCGTTCCTCTCGGAAATCGCGACTGCCTGAGGTCAGTTTCTGAGACGCGCGGCGACGGCCGGCACACCGCTGAACTGCAATGAAAATCTCGAAGGTATCTGTTCTGGAATTCAGCCGGGAACTGGACGGAACGGCGTGGAACCCAGCATTTCGATGGCGCGAGAGACGCGCGCCGCTAGTCCTGGTCGAGCTTGATGACGGTGTTGTTGGCATCGGCGAGGGATGGTCGAAATACACGGACTGCGAGTCCGTCCTGACCATGCTTGCGGACAAGGTCGGACCTGCGCTGATTGGAAAGACGTTCGGCTCGGCGAGCGAAGCCTACGCTTACCTGTGCACATCTTTCTCGGCGTTGGAGCCAGCGTGGGCGCGGGCTGCGGCCATCAGCGCCGTAGACATTGCCCTGTGGGATGCAGCTGCCAAAGGAGAAGGTATTCCTCTCTGGAAAATGCTAGGCGGCACCGATGCATCAGCGCCGGTGTACGCGAGCGGTGGCTTGTATCGCGATGGACAGGATTCGGATGCCCTCAAGTCGGAATTTCAACGCTACGTTGACAGCGGATTCATTTCGTTCAAGATGAAAATCGCCGGGATACCTCTCGCGGCGGACATGGAGCGAGTGGGTGCAGTTCGCACTGCCATTGGCGATGAGGCACGTTTATGGATTGATGGTGTGAATCAATTGACATCTGACTCCGCAGGTCAATGGTTCGCCGCGCTGGATAGATTCAATCCAGAAGCCATCCAATCGCCGGTTGCGTTTGATGACGTCGTGCTGATGCAGCGTATCAATCGTGAATTCCTACCGGTTATCGCCGCCGAGGCAGAGTATCGCCACGACGCATTTCTTCGACTCGTGGACGCGAAGGCTATCTCACATATGCAATATTGCCTGCCGCTGTGCGGCGGCGTTACAGGCGCTCTCGCCCTCGATGAGATGGCAGCTCGTGCCGGCGTCTCCTCTACACCTCAGTGCTTCTCAACGTCCGTTGCTCAAGCAGCGACGCTTCACTTCGCAGCAGCACGCGCCAACGTCGTCTCAGCCGAATATCACTGCTTCCATGACCACCTGGCGTTCCTTTATCAGGATGGCGCAGGTACAGTAAGCGAAGGCACGGCCTGCGCTGGGAGAGGACCTGGTTTGGGAGTGATGCTCCCGGAAATCGGCACCCAGCCGGACGGTAGCAAGGTCTCTATTGTCCGCGAGTTGCGATAACCGGCGGCTGTATCGCCGGCCACCCGCCAAGACCGAACGAAAAGCCATAATCAAGCGCGCAGACTCATTCGAGCCTGCGCTTTTTCTTTGAGGTCTCTGTGCACAGCCGTCGATGTCGAGCATTCAACTTCGACGGCTGCCGGAAAACAGGTTACGCGAGCGTCATAAGATTGGCGTTTCCGCCAGCAGCAGTTGTGTTGACGCTGACGGTCCGCTCGACCAGAAGCTGGTCGACGGCATACTCGAATTCGTTGCCGCGCATCTGACGCGGTCGGGCTTGCACCGTAGCAATGGCACCGCGTTGCTGTGCCAACAGCTTCGTCAACGAAAGCAGACCCGTTTCATCTCCATCGTAGAGAACCGCGTCCGGGTGGGAGGAGGCGACGTCAACCAAGGCGACGTGCTGACGAAGCGCCTGCGGCAGCTCCTGATAGACCTGCTCTGCAACGGCTCCGGAGAGTTCTACGGAATTGCCGGTAGCGAGCGCGGCGAGAAGTTGCGCGTGCGCGCCGTCGACGGAGTTGGCCACACACAGCACCGTCCCACGAGGCGCCAGCGAGTAGGTGTTTCGCTCGCCGGTAGGCCCTGGCAGAGCGGCAGTAACGCCAACGACAGGGTTCTGAATGTACTGTGTGCAACGCGATGCCAAATGCTCGTCGCCCACGCTATTGAAGTATTCACGCAGCCGCTCAAGCGTATACGTCGGATTCGCGGCAGCGGTGACAGCCGTCGTGGGCGTGAAGCTCAGAGATTTCGGCAGACTCGCCGGACGTTTTCCGAGGAGGCGGCGCAGATACAGCGCGCCCCCGGCCTTCGGTCCCGTACCCGAGAGCCCCTCGCCACCGAACGGCTGGACACCGACCACTGCGCCGACGATGTTTCGATTCACGTACACGTTTCCGACGTGGGCGTGCTCCAGAACAAATCCGATAGTCTCGTCAATACGGGTGTGAACGCCGAGCGTAAGTCCGTACCCTGTGTTCCTGATTTCGCCCATGAGCTTCTGTAGCTCGGTGCGTTTGAAGCGCAGAACGTGGAGCACCGGGCCGAACACTTCGCGCTTGAGCTCATCCAGAGAGTTGATTTCGATAAGCGTTGGCGGCACGAACGTGCCCTTGGCGCAACCGTCCGGCAGTGGCAACTGAGTGACCCGGTGGCCGGACGCACGCATTGAAGCGATGTGCGCCTCCAGTCCTTGTCGTGCCTCGGCGTCAATCACCGGTCCGACATTGACCGACAGCCGGTCCGGATTGCCGACGACGAGTTCGCGCATCGAGCCGAGAAGCATCTCAAGCGTGCGGTCGGCGACTTCTTCCTGGATGCTGAGCACTCGCAAAGCAGAGCAACGTTGGCCAGCAGAATCGAAAGCCGATTGAAGAACGTCCACCACGACCTGTTCGGCAAGCGCCGACGAATCGACAATCATCGCATTCTGACCACCAGTTTCGGCAATCAGCGGAATCGGCCGACCGGCCTCGTCAAGCCGTGTCGCTAAAGTCTGGTTGATGATGTGCGCAACTTCGGTAGAACCGGTAAACATGACCGCGCGGACGCGCGAATCGGCAACCAGTTTTGCTCCAACCTTCGCACCGTCGCCAGGAAGAAGCTGAACAACACCTGCCGGTACGCCGGCCTCCCGGAGGATGCGTACCGCCTGAGCCGCGATTAACGGTGTCTGTTCAGCCGGTTTCGCAATGACGGTGTTGCCAGCAGCCAAGGCTGCCACCACCTGACCCGTGAAAATCGCCAACGGGAAATTCCAGGGGCTGATGCACACCACAGGGCCCAGCGGCTCTTGGGACTGTTCGTCGAATTCAGCGATGCGAGCGGCGTAGTACCGAAGGAAGTCCACTGCCTCGCGAATTTCTGAGATGGCGTTGGGAAGCGATTTTCCTGCTTCGCGGATGACCAGACCCATCAGGGTCGGCATCTCCGCCTCCAGCTGGTCAGCGGCTCGCGTCAGACAGCCGGCGCGATGCGCGACGCTTGTTTCAGACCAGTCGTGATAGGCACTCGCTGCACTGGAAAGCGCAAGCTCCACGTCGTCAGGCGTCGCATCGGCAACAGTGCCGATAATGTCGTCGCGATTTGCAGGGTTATGAACCGGTGCGCCGGCACGCTGCACCGCGGGTTCGGTTCCGAGCATCGGGGCTGCCGTCCACGTCCTCTGCGTGCTGGACGTCAGCGATTCTCCTAGGGCTTGCAGGGTCCGTTCGTTCGAAAGGTCGATGCCTTCCGAGTTCGGGCGTTCCGTGCCATAGAGGTCTCGCGGAAGCGGAATTTTTGCGTGCGGAGCGCCAAGCGGCGACAGTTGTTCGGCTTCGCGGATTGGGTCAGCAATCAAATCGGCGACGGCGACGCTCTTATCGGCAATGCGATTTACGAACGAGGTGTTCGCCCCGTTCTCGAGAAGTCGGCGAACCAGGTACGCGAGCAGGGTTTCGTGCGTGCCGACCGGAGCGTAGATGCGGCATGGCCGATTCAGCTGACTGCGTCCAACGACCTCTTGAAACAGAGGCTCGCCCATTCCGTGGAGGCATTGGAACTCGTACTGCCCCGGGTAATAGTTCGGTCCCGCGAGGTTATAGATTGCCGCCAGCGTGTAGGCGTTGTGCGTAGCAAATTGCGGATAGACGGCGTCCGCTGCTGCAAGCAGCTTTTTCGCGCAAGCGAGGTAAGAGATGTCCGTGTAGATTTTGCGCGTGTAGACCGGATAGCCGTCGAGGCCCTCAAGCTGCGCACGCTTGATTTCAGTATCCCAGTAAGCGCCTTTGACCAGGCGGACCATGATTCGATGGCCGCTACGGCGTGCAAGGTCAAGAACGAAGTCGATGACGAACGGGCAGCGCTTCTGATATGCCTGGATGACGAACCCGATACCGTTCCAACCCTGCAGGTCTTTGTCGAAGCAAAGCGCCTCAAGAAGGTCAAGGGAGATTTCGAGCCGGTCGGCTTCCTCCGCGTCGATATTCAGGCCAATGTCATAGCGTCGCGCGAGAAGCGCCAGCGCGCGAACGCGCGGCAACAACTCTTCGACCATCCGGCTGTGCTGAGAGCGCGAATACCGCGGGTGCAGCGCCGAGAGCTTGATGGAGATTCCCGGACCTTCGTAGATACCGCGCCCAGCCGATGCTTTCCCGATGGCATGAATCGCCTTCTCATACGACTCGTAATAGCGCTTCGCGTCCTCGGCTGTGGTCGCGGCTTCGCCAAGCATGTCATAGGAGTAGCGAAATCCCTGTGCTTCCAGCTTCCGGCTGTTCGCGAGCGCCTTTTCGATGGTTTCGCCGGTGACGAATTGCTCGCCCATCAGCCGCATCGCCATATCGACGCCTTTGCGAATCAATGGCTCGCCGCCGCGACCAATGATGCGCGTCAGGGCCGACGCCAGCGTTGCCTCGCTGCTCGTGGCAACCAGCTTGCCTGTGATGAGCAGCCCCCAAGTGGCCGCGTTCACGAAAATCGAGGGCGCTTGTCCAAGGTGAGTCCGCCAGTTGCCGCGGCTAATCTTGTCGCGGATGAGCGCGTCGCGCGTGGCCCGGTCAGGTATGCGCAGCAGCGCCTCGGCGAGGCACATCAACGCGACACCTTCCTGGCTCGACAGCGAGAACTCCTGGATGAGTCCTTCCACGCCGGAGCCGGTGTTCTTCCGGCGCAGCGCTTCCACGAGTCTGGCTGCCAGTTGTTCCGTGGCTTTCGCGATGGGCGGGCTAAGCCGAGCCTGGTCAAGGATTCGAGGCACGCATTCGGTTTCAGGTTCTCGGTAGGCGGCGGTAATCAGTTCGCGCAGGCGTGACTGTGGTACCAATTCAGCGGTGAACTGACTGAACGGCTCAGTTGCGGGCTGGCGGGATGAAGTCTGCTGTGAATTTGCGGGGGGAGTCGACATGGCGAATCACTCTTTTCCAAACGAACATGGCGATAAGCCGGGGTTCGGTTCATCGCGGCAAACCTGGAGATAGGTCTAACAAAGCAGCCATTACGCCAACCTTCGTACGACCACTCTCCGACGCGTCTCCTCAGCGTCGCCCGATTTTGGTGCTTCCACGCGAGAGGACTTGAGGTGCTGCTGAAACGGTGCTCCCTCGGAGGGAGGCGAGCACCGTCCCACTGACGATTAGCGCAAGGCGTTGCGAGCGACCCGGCATGCCGCCAGGTCCCACGCTGCGCATCCAACGCTCTTAAAAAGAATAGGCTTCGTAGCCCGGAAGTCACCTGCGAGAGCCGTTGCCAGCGGCGAAACGGCGTTCCAGTCAACGTTTGCCTGGATGAGGTCCCCCGCTTCGTGCTTTGCGCCGACCGGGTCGTCCACCACCAGCGCACTACCGTCAACGGTTTGCCTGGAAATCTCTGCCGCGTCGGGTGTAAAAGCGCCGACGCCGACCACAAGGCGCCCCGGGCGGGCAGCTTCTGTGTACACCGGCGTCTTGCTGGTCGTCAGGGTGATGACTACGTCCGCGGTTTCGGGAATCGCATCGTCAACAAGTGCGGTGAGATTCGGCGCCACCGCCAGGTTGCGTGCAACGAAGTCGTCTGCATCAGCCTTCGAAAGGCCCTTTGCGCGCAGCTGCGCTGCCGGAAAGATGGCTGCCAGTGCTTCCGCATGATTTGAAGCCTGCTTGCCGGTACCGATGATGACGATTTCCCGCGGCGGTTCGCGGTGCAGAGTCTGGATTCCCAGTGCGGTCACCGCAGCAGTGCGGCGCCCCGTCACGGTAGGTCCGTCAAGGACGAAGAGCATCTCGCCCGTCAACGCGTCGCAGGCGATGACCTGACCGTGAATGGTCGGCAACTGGCGCGCGGCGTTGGAGGGGCAGACGTTAACCAGCTTATGAATCGCGATGTCTTCTGCGCTCGCCGGCATCGACAACATCAAGCCACCTTCCTGCATTGGGATTGCTAGACGCTCGGGACTCGTTCACCTTTCCGTCGTTGTATCCGACGATAGTCTCGGCGAGAGTGCGGACGAGGAGCCGGTAGTCCAGCAGCGAGGCAGTCGTGGCCGCGTCGAAATTTCGGATGTCACGTGACGTCATTTGGAAGCCTTTGGTTTGGGGTTTTCAGAAAGCCGACGCATTCGGCCTGCTGTTTTTCCGGAATCTGGCCTCAATGAAGCCAATTCCAGGATTGGCAAGTTGTGGGACGAATCTATACCACTATGGCCTCTGCTGCAAGCCAATTTAGACAGATATGCATCACATGTGGATGATATAGGACCAATAAGCATGCTTTATGCCGCAATCATGTAAATAATTGGTCTGGATGTTAGATGGCTGTGTGAGCTGTCTCAGCGGGAGGGCACACATGCGTCGCGCCAGAAAGTTGCCGGGAGTGGTATATTAAGGAACCACATGACCGCACTCTGGGAATCCACGATGGCATCCGCCCGCTTCGAACTTGAAGGCAACTTTCGACCATTGCAGATTTACGAGCAGGTTTCGGAAAAGATTCGGGGCGAAATCCGAAGCGGCCGATTCTTGCCCGATGCTCGGCTGCCATCGGAGCGCGAGCTAGCCACGCTCTTTGGTGTTGGGCGGCCGGCTGTACGCGAAGCAATCGGAGCACTGCAGAACGAAGGTCTTGTTGTAACCAGGCGCAACTCCGGCACTTACGTTGCCCCAGCAGCCAACGAGATTCTCGCGACGGCACCGAGCGCAAACGCCGTGACCGGCGAATTGACGTCGGACTTCAGTCCCTCGGCGACGCTCGACGTGCGCTTGATTCTTGAGCCCGCAATTGCGCGGCGTGCGGCAGCACACAAGCAGCGGGACCGACTCGCCGAGCACTATCTTGACCAGATGGAGACGTTGACTGACGTGGCGACGCCAGAGGAGCGAGCATTGTGGAACAACAGTGACAGGCTCTTCCATCGTCAGCTAGCTGTGATGACTGGTGACGCGTTGCTAGCCAAAATCGCAGAAGAGATTGCGTCCACCATGGACCAGTCGCTTTGGAAGCGGCTCAAGGACGATGGAATTTACGACCCATCCCGTATTCGACTCTATGTCGCCGAGCACCGACTGATTTATGAGGCCATTGTCTGCGGAGACGCGGATGCCGCGGCGTTCTACGTTGAGCAGCATATCCACCGAGTGAAGCGAGACATCACGCCTCAGTAAGGAGGGCGTGGTCGCCGAAGGTCATTCCGGACGCTGGCGCTCGCATCACCGCGGGCTGCTGCGCGTTCCAAAGGCAACCGACCTGCCTTACCTCACCGACGTTCGAAGCGGCAGGTCTACGAAGCTTCCAGCTATGCCAGCGTGGACCGAGAAGACCGGTGGTCGACCATAGGGCATAGGCACAAAGTGCCCAGCGTCGGCGCCAGAAATCGAAAAACGCAGCTTGCTACCTTTTTTCAGAGTCCAGGCTACCGGCAGCAACGGAATAATGAACTCATTCAGCGCGTCGGCCTTTACATGCGCTGCATCAGCGCGGTGGTATGAGCGAAAGGGCCAAGCCGTCACGTAATCCGATGGCGCGTCAGTCGTCTTCCGATGAATCGCGCGGAGCATCCCTTCCGTCATGTAGAAGACGTTTCCTTCCACGTCGACTTCAGACAGATAGACAAATATTGACGCATCGCCTTGGTCAATCGACATACGAAGGGTCGCTACTGCATGTCCTTCAACCGAAGCGGGTTCGGTCAACGGTGCAGTCTCATAGTGCAGCATCGACATGGAACAATCAGCCCAGTCGGGGTAATAGTCGACGATGCCAGATGCACCAAGTCGTTCATAACGGGTTTGCTTACCGCTTGTCGTCTCGAAATCGACCTTGAAGACATCTACGTGATGTTCACCTGGCGCTTCGGTAAGAAGATTTCCAGCGGAAAGATTCAAACGGGTCTTCTTCGAGAGGGGAGGCCAAGCTGTCGAAGACTGCCACTCTTCGGCGTGAACGTTGTAGAAGTGAATCGGCGTCTCGTCTGAAAGACCCACATCTTGGCCCATCAGATGGGTGTCAAAGAACCGGAGTAGCTCAGCGAGAAGATTGAACTGGGGCGCTTCCTGTTCACGCCACGGCGAGACGTTTGTGCGCGCTCCATGGTCCCATGCGCCAAGGAGCAAACGGTCTTTCGGGTTTGCGCGGGTCAGGAACCGCGTGATGGCTCCATTGGCGTACCCGGCGCCGTCGAACCAGCCGGAGACCGAGTAGATTGGGACATCGTCCGAAATCTGGCCGAGGTAGTGATAGGGGCTGCAAACGGCCAGTTTGAACTCGGGGTTGTGAAGCATCCCCTCGTCTCTGAACGCAAATTCGGGAGCCGCCTCCGCCAGAGAGAAGTTGCTGCGATGCTCACGGATTGCTGCAGCAAGCAAACTGCCGTCGACGTCCTCGTCCACAGGATGCGGTCCCTGAAGTCCTGGGTCCTCGTAGTACGAGAACCGGCTGAGGAGGTCGCGGCGGTCGTGGTCCATCGCCACCATGAGGTCGGAATATGCCTGCGTCCAAACCTTTGAAAGAAGGCCACCAGGATACAGCTGTTCACTGTAGATATCCGACACGCCGAAGAGCGGCGCGATTGCTTTGACAGCCGGGTGCCCGGTACTGGCGAGAAAGCACGCGGCTGCGCCAACATACGATATGCCCGTCGAGCCGATAACGCCGTTCGACCACGGTTGCTCGATGGTCCATTGCGCAACTTCCCTGTAGTCATCGCGCTCTGTTGGAGACCGGAGGGCATCACGTGTTCCGAAGCTTGCTCCTGTACCGCGAACATCGACAACCACAACTACGTACCCGCGAACGACAAAGAAGTCCCGATAGCGGGCTGCTGCCGGCGCTGCTTCAGCAACGTTTCCGTCCGTATGGAAGCGCCTGTAATACGGCGTGAAGATGAGCAGCGTCGGAAACTGTTGCGCCTGTTGATGACCTTGGGGAATATAGATGTCTGCGGCTAGGCGGCAACCATCACGCATCGTTATGTATTGCGAATCGGGGACCGCTGGAAGTTGGAACTCCGCGGGCCTGGAGGAAACGTACTGGCTCGGCGGAATTTTCCACGCCGAGTTCTTATCGTCACGGTCAGACATGATGATTCCCTTACTGAGATTTCAATGTGCGAGATTTGACAGGTCCATCGCAGAGGAAGGCTGGCACCGCTGCCTGAGCCAGGCAGCGGACAATCGGGATATGTTCGTCCCGGTAATAGTCTTCTGTGTTGAGAAGATTGACTGTTGCCAATATCCTTCCCATCCAAATCACTGGAACGTTCAATATGCTTGAGCAACCCGTTGCGAGAATCGTCTCCGCGTCGGGAAAATTGGCAACAATGTCTGCTCGATTGCGTCCGATGAAGGGTTGCCCGGACGCGAGCACTTTTTGGAGTCGAGGAGCCGAATCAATACGTTTGGTGCCACCTGCAGCGTATGAATCGCTCACGTTGCTATATGCACGCTCGACAACTCCTTTGTCAGCGTGGACAGCCAGCACTGTAAGCAATTTCCGGCCAACGACCCCTGCAATTGCACTATCCAGCGCTACTAAGGTCGACAGGGGTTGCTCAGTTAGTCCGTGAGCTTCTGTGATGGAACGCAGCCCGTCGACCAGTTTTTCACAGGACGTCATGCGTCACCCCGCGAGGGAACCGGCACGGCGCCGGGACGAGCAGGCTGGTTATCTGATGTCGCAATGTCTTCCAATGCGAGACCGCGAGTCGGAATACCGAAGATGAGAACGACGGCTGCGCCTGCGAGCAGGATGCAAGTTGTGACTCCAAACACTCCGGCAAACCCCAACGTCGGGTAGATGACACCGACGAGGATTGGCGCAATGACCGCGCCGATTCGGCCGAAGGACGATGACGTACCGACGCCAGTAGCGCGAAGGTGCGTCGGGAAGATTTCCGGCGTGTAGGCATAGACGCCACCGAACGTGCCGTTCATGAAGAATGAGAGGCAGATACCTGCGACAGCGATTTGCCACGTTGCGTCCGAGAAAGCCATCCCAACGGCTGACAGTCCACCCAAAACCATGTAAGTCGCAATTGTTGCCTGGCGGCCAAGGCGTTCGTTGAGGTAAGCCGCCGAGAGGTAACCTGGGATTTGCGCTGCGTACATCAATAAGGAGAATCCAAAGCTCTTCGTGATAGTCATGCCATGCTGAACGAGCAGACTAGGAATCCACGTGAAGAACGCGTAATAACTGAAGGCAATGGCGAACCACATCGTCCACGACATGGCCGTCGTTCTACGCAGCTTTCGCGACCAAATCGCGGCAAAGTTTCCGAAGAACGTGGACTGGTGGACCTGAGGATTCGCCCGCACAATCGTCTCGGTAACCGGCTCAAACGTCTGCCCTTCCTTGAGGACCTCGGCCTCGATTCGGTCCAGTGTCGCGTTGGCCACGGCGACCCGCCCGCGGCTTTCGAGCCATCGTGGGGATTCAGGCAGGGCACGCCGCCACCAGATGAGAATGAAGATGGGCAGCGACGTGACGACCACGACGTAGCGCCATCCGTCGTGAAAATGCGGAATTATCAGATTGCCCAGAACAGCCGACATCACATAGCCGAAGGCAAAGAACCCGGCCAACGCTCCAGTGAACGCCCCTCGGTACCTGCGTGCAACAAACTCGGACAGAAATGGCGCGACGATAGCGCTTTCTGCGCCGGCGCCGAAGCCCGCGAAGATTCGAATCGCGTAGAAGGCTTGCCAGTGGTCAACCTGAGAACTGATGACTGAGGCGATACAGAAAATCACCAGCGCCGTCATCATCACGAACCGACGTCCGAAACGGTCGCCGCACAGGCCAGCCAGCATGGCCCCGAAGAAGAATCCCGTATAGGTGCTGCTGGCGATGAGCCCCGTCTGAAAAGATGACAAGCCCCACGCTTTGGTAATTGCTGGCAAGACGAAGGCCATCGAAGACGAATCCATGGCATCGAAGGTGTAGCCAAGGCCGCCCATGAACAACAACTTTTTGTGAAAGCCACAGAACGGCAGCCGTTCGAGGCGCGCAGCAACGCTAGACATGCTGTGTCTCCAGCCTTCCGTTGCTTGCCAGAAGGCGTCCAGGTCGTTCTCATGAGGAGTCTTCCGCAGATGACCCCCGCCAGTGGTCCAGTTGGACCGCACACGAGCATTTAACGAGCGTGACTTTCATGCGTCAAATGCGAAAAATAATTCATAATGTGCGAAAAACGCATAAGGGGCGGCCATGCTGAACATTCGAGAACTTGAAGCTTTCAGGGCGTTTATTGAATGCGGGTCGGTCACACTGGCTGCCGACCGTCTCGGACGCACACAACCGCAGGTTGGCCGACTTCTTACGTCACTGGAGGACTCTGTCGGCTTTCGATTGTTCGACCGTGTCGGGAAGCGACTGCGCGCGACGCCAGAGGGCTGGCGCTTTTACGAAGAGGTCGACAGAGTAATTCGGGAACTAGAGCTACTCACCCGGTCTGCGAACCAAATCCGCACGGGTTCGTCGGACCACCTGAGAATACTCGTCGCGCCGCACGTCACCAACGCGTTGGTTTCACCGGCGCTAGTGGAAGTCCAACGCAGGCTGCCGACGTTCACCGCGGAAGTGGCGTCGCGAGTGCGTCTCGATATCGAGACCTGGATAACGCAAGAGCAGTTTGATGTCGGCCTGAGCATCTTGCCCATCGACAATCCGGCTATTGAGGTTGAGCCGTTTCTCAGGACGCGCGCGGTAATTGTCATGTCCGAGTTGCATCCGCTCGCGAAGCGAGACGTCGTTTCTCTCGCAGACATTCTCGACCTTCCACTGGTCGCGACCCACTCGCGCTCGTTGCTCCGTCAACATCTGGAGCGTCTTTTTCGTAACGAAAAGAAAAAGGCGAACATCCGCTACGAGGCTACGAACGGCCTTACCGCTTGCGAACTCGCCGCTCACGGATTAGGTGTCGCACTCGCTGACCCTATCGTGGCAATATCGACCGGTGCACCGAATCTGCGGGTTCGAGAGTTCGCCGAGGGGATGCCGATGGACTACGGATTCTTGTACCCCATCGGGAAGACTCGGTCGACAGCGGCCGGCGTTTTCGCGGACGCGGTTCGGGTGACACTTCAGGAGCGGTTAAAACAACTGGCTCTTCCGCAAAACGCCCTCGCACTCGTGTGATTGCGCCGGCACCTCATCTTTCCAACGTGCCGCCGGTAGCTGCCTCAGTGAGAAATATTGTGTCAACGGTCGCGGCTGAGCTTTAGCGAAGCTCGCGCAAATATGAGCCGAAATATCTTCGGAGCGACCAACGAGAAGCCTGCTGTCGACTTCGGTAAATCCGGCAGATGGGACACCTGTGAAGAAACTGGGTCACGAGAATTTCTGAATCGCAATGTTCTGCAACGTTGGGGACCGGACAATCGTCCCATTGAGGCGGCCTTTTCCCGACCCTAAGGTGTTAACGTGAAGCCGAACACTCTTCGAGCAGATGGGAGTCTCGAGCAATAACCGTTGGCATGAATTGCCGTAGAAACTCAATCCACGTTCGGATTCGTGCGTCGATGTACCTGCGCGAAGGATGAAGCGTGTAGATGTTCCGTGAGGCCTTCGAGCGCCGTATAAACCGGCACGCCCCCGATTCCCATGCTCGCACGTGCAGCCATGGCCACAGCCTCTGCCGTGTTCAGCTCCACGGGACCAGAAACTTTCATTGATTCGGGACGACCGTGACTCTCGAGCAGCCACTCGAATGCTGGAAAGGCTGGCGTCCGCAGGGGCAGGCACTCGTGATTCACCAGCTCGGCCGGCACCGACGGAGTTCCTTTCTCGCGCGCGTACTCCGGCGATGCACAAAGAATGCTGAACGAACTCCCGAGCAGGTGAGAGACAAGGTCCGAGTCCGGCAGCGCCGACGACATGGCTACGATAGCGACGTCCGTACCCCCTTCGAAGAGTTCTGGAACTCGTTGAGAAAGCGTCAGGTCGACCGAGACTTGAGGGTAGCTCGCACGGTACTCCTTTATTGCTGGCAGGATGTAGGACATGCCTACGCTGGCAAAGCTGTGGACGCGCAATTTCCCCATTGGTCGCGATTGGGCCTCACTTGCTTCCTCATCCGCGCGGACGACGTCTTCCAGAATCTGCCTGCATCTTTCAAGATAGATTTCACCGGCCTGCGTAAGCGCGACCTTGCGAGTCGAGCGGTTAAGAAGCCGTGTCTGCAATCGCTCTTCAAGGTCGGCGATGGCGCGCGACATTGCCCCCGGGCTGGAGTTCAGTGTGTTAGCCCGGGGGCAATGTCGCGCGCCATCGCCGACCTTGAAGAGCGATTGCAGACACGGCTTCTTAACCGCTCGACTCGCAAGGTCGCGCTTACGCAGGCCGGTGAA
>NZ_CYGY02000151.1:318-17063 GCF_900007165.1 Paraburkholderia piptadeniae | reverse complement strand
CCGGCTACATGATTATCAGATCCGGCACCACGCACCGTATTTCCACCGGACGGTAGACATCGGCCTGATGCAAGTCAATTCCATCCACTTTCTTCATTGCGCGTTAGGATGATCGATGCGATTATGCTCCGTACTCCTCAGGTGAGCGCACAACGATCACGTCAATATGGTTCTGGAACATGATCACGCGCACGATCAACACCCGGCGGACGAAGCGCGCCTCGTCGAACACCTCGTCAAGCTCAACGAGCCGTTCGTGTCTTACTTCGTTGAAGTCGCGCACAGCGTGCGCGTGCCGGCACCGAATCCCTGAGACGGCTATGAGGGCACCGGTCGCGGCGATCACCACTGTGGCCGAAAGCGGCGCGCTCGCGTGAGCTGCACGCCGTCCTCCGCGCAGCGCGCGATGCGTCGCCGCGGCGCGATTCCCCTGATCCGGTAGTTCCCTGCATGAGGGCTCTATGACATTCGAATGGCCGTCGTCGTTGTCGCGACAGGACATGACCGAGCTGGTCGACCTGATGAATACGGTATCGACGCGCGAGACGACGCTCGGATTCTTCGAGCCCATCACCGCGTCGACCGGTCTCGCGATGATGGAGTCTCTCGATGCCGACCTCCGCGCGCGCGCGGTCGACCTGCTGATCGCACGCGAGCGGCCGGGCGGTCGGATCGTTGGCATGCTGACTCTCGCGCGTCAAGCGTTGCCCGCGCGGCGACACATCGTCGAAATGAAGCGCTGCGTGATCGAGCCTGGGTATCGAGGGCGGTTCGTGCTCAACGGCTGGCGGCTTGCGCTCGAACGTGTGAAGAAGATGGGCTGCGAAATGATCGTCATTGATGTACGCAGCGATGGTAAGGCCGAGCAGCTATGGCGTCGTCTTGGTTTCGTCGAGTACGGCCGACTCGACGACTTCGCGCGCGTGAACGGCCGCATGATCACGGGTTATTTTCTTCGCGCGTACGTGGACGACGTGATCGCATACCAGCAGCGCACGAAAACGTTCTGGCACCGCCCAGACACGCCGATTCTCGGCGAGTCCGAGTTCGAAATCACGTCCGTCCAGCAGGACGAATGACGCCGGCCCACGTTGGCGTCGCTCCGCGCGATGTGCGTGCAGGGTGCGTGGGCCGCTTATGCGAGCCATGCGTTCGGGCCGTGGATCGCGGGCCGCGCACGCGTGATGCACGGCATCTGCAGCTTCGGGATGACCTACGCGGCGACGCGGCTGATCAAGTGGCTGGCCCTGCGATTCCGGTGCGACCCGTCGGCGCCACGCGAAGGCGATCGTGCTCGCGATCGGCCTACACGATCGACCGCGTGGTGCTCGACGCGCGCCGTGCGGGCGCCGGCGTAACGAAAACAACCATCGACGCCGCTGCGGCCGTGACCGCGACCGTGGCCGTCACTCACAGTCCTACAGGAATGCATGACATGGCAAGGAAAATTGCGGTTCTGACGAATGATATGCAGTACGAGCTGGTCAACAAGAATCCCGAGCGTATTCGCGCCGTGGCCGACGCGAAGGACGATTTCTGCCGGTTTCTCGACGGCATGCGGAAGCGCGGCTGTGACATCGTGCACCTGCAACTCATCAATCGAGAAGACGACGCGAATGCCGAGCGGTACAACGGCTATCTGCCTGTGACGAAAGGTAGCGAAGGCGCACAGATAATCTCCGAGTTCCTCGCCGAATCGGATCTGGTCGTCGAAAAGAATAAGGACAGCGGCTTTTACGAGACAGATCTTCACGAAATGCTCCAGGCGCGCGGCGTCGACACCGTGGTAGTGACCGGCATGCAGACGCAGATCTGCGTGCAGACCACGGCGGCGGATGCGTTCTTTCGTGGATACAACATCTGGGTGCCGTCCGACTGTGTCGTCTCCGCGCAGGAAGCGGACAAGAAGCGAGCGCTCGAATGGCTCGACGGCTATTGCGCGACTGTGACCGATTCGACCGAGGTACTGCGCACGATCGACGAGTTCGGTCACCTGCCTCGCAAGGTGATCAAGACGCCTTGACGCACGGGCTCGCCGGGCGCGGTGCCGCGCACGCGGCAGGCGGACGAGCGCATTCATCCAAAAACTTTCGATTGAAGGATCCATGAATATCAATGATCTTTCGCGCTCGACGATCGTGCTCGACCACGGCACGGGTGCCAAACTGAGCCGCGAACTGGTAGAAATGATCGTGTCGGTGCTGGACGATACCTATATCGGCGAAATGGAGGACAGCGCGCTGCTCGACGTCGACGGTAGACGCCTCGCGATGACGACGGATTCGTTCGTCGTCGATCCACCGCTGTTCGGCAACGGCGACATCGGCAAGATTGCGGTGTGCGGCACCGTCAACGATCTGGCGGTGATGGGGGCGACACCGAAGTTCCTGTCGCTCGCGCTGATTCTCGAGACGGGCCTGCCGTTGAGCACGCTTGTGCGGGTGCTGGAGTCGATTCGCGACACGGCGCGCGAATCGAACGTCAAGATCGTCGCGGGCGATACGAAGGTCGTCGGCAAGGGCGAGGCGGATCGGATCTTCATCAACACGACGGGCATTGGATTCTTCGGGCGCGCTCCACTGCGGATGAAGCAGGTGCGGCCGGGCGATCGTGTGATCCTGAGCGGGTGGATCGGCAATCACACGATCCACCTGTTGTCGATTCGCGAAGGGCTCGGATTTGAGACGCGCGTGCTGAGCGATTGCGCGCCGCTCAACCGTATGCTGGCCGTGCTGTTTGACGCGATGCCGGAAAGCGCGCTGCGCTCGGTGCGCGACGTCACGCGCGGCGGCCTGTCGGCCGTGATGCACGAATATGCGTCCGCGCTCGATTCGACGATCGAAATTCGTGAAGCCGACCTACCGATCCAGGCGGAGACCGCGATGGCGGCCGATATGCTCGGCGTCGATCCGATCAACATGGCGAACGAAGGCTGCCTTTGCCTGTTCGTCGCGCCGGAGCATGTCGAGCAGGTGCTAACGGTGCTGCGCGGTCATCCATACGGCAGGCAGGCGGTCGAGATCGGCGAGGTGCGCGACGCGGGCGATCGCGCAGTCGTCATGCGCACCCGCAACGGCGAGCTGCGCACGATTGAGGAACTGGCGGGCGCGGAGTTGCCGCGCCTATGCTGACCGGCAACGCAACCGCCGTCGCTCCGCACGCCGGCGCGAACGGGCCGATTCGATGGCGCGTGCGTGTTACCGGCGTGGTGCAGGGCGTCGGCTTCCGGCCGTTCGTGTACCGGATTGCGACGTCGCGCGCGTTGCGCGGCTGGGTGCTGAACGATGCCGACGGTGTACTGATGGAGGTGGAGGGCGACGCGCACGCACTGGCCGATTTCGCTACGGCACTACGCTCGGAATTGCCGCCACTTGCGCGCGTAGCGTCGCTGCAGTCGCACTGCGTCGCGCCGCTGCATGACGCGACGGAACGCTTCGTGATCCGGGACAGCGAGCGTAGCGGCAGCCACCTAGCGCAACTGCCTGCGGATTCGCACGTGTGCGATGCCTGCTTGGGCGAGATGGCAGATCCGGCCAACCGGCGCTATCGCTATCCCTTCATTAACTGTACAAACTGCGGGCCGCGCTTCTCGCTGATCAAGGCGATTCCGTACGATCGCGTCAATACGACGATGCGCGCGTTCACGATGTGTACGCGGTGCGAGGCGGAGTACCGCGATCCGTCCAACCGCCGCTATCACGCGCAACCGAACGCGTGTCCGGAATGCGGGCCGCGGGTGGAGCTATATGATGCCGACCGGATGCTGTCGGCCGGCGACGACGCGTTGCGCGCGGCGATCGACGCGTTGCGCACGGGCCTGACGGTCGCGGTCAAGAGCGTCGGCGGTTTTCATCTCGTCGTGGACGCGCGCAATCCGGACGCGATTGCGCGGCTGCGCGACCGCAAGCGCCGCAACTCGAAGTCGTTCGCGCTGATGATGGCGTCGGTCGAGACGGCCCGGCGCTGGACCGACTGCAGCGAACTTGAGGCGCAATGGCTGAGGTCGCCCGGCCGGCCAATCGTGCTGCTGCGCAAGTTGGACGGCGGTGGCCTCGCGGAGAACGTCGCACCGCGCAATCCGAACCTCGGCGTGATGCTGCCGTCGGCGCCGCTGCATTACCTGCTGCTGTCCGATCCCGACCTGCCGGCACTGGTGATGACGAGCGGAAACGTGTCCGGATTTCCGATTGCGTATCGCAACGAGGAGGCGCTCGCGCGCTTGTTCGAGGTGTCCGACCTGGTGCTGCTGAATGACCGCGACATCGAGATTCGCATCGACGACTCCGTGATTCGTTGCTCGAACCACCCGCAGTTGCCCGAACCGCAGGTCAGTTTCCTGCGGCGCGCGCGAGGCTTCGCGCCATACGTAATAGAAGCCGGTCGCTCGATGGCGCCAGTAGTCGCCTATGGCGCGGAACTGAAGACGACAGTCGCGCTCACGGATCGCGAGCGAATCTATGTGAGCCAGCATATCGGCGATCTCGGCAACGACGACACGTTTCGTTCGCATCAGACGATCGCGTCGCACTTGGCCGATCTGTATCGCGTGAAGCCTACAGTGGCCGCCTGCGATCTGCATCCGTCGTTTCGGTCGACCCGGCTCGCGTCGGACACACATGTGTCGCGTCAGCAGGTCCAGCATCACCATGCACACATGGCGTCGTGCCTCGCCGACAACGGGCTCAATGGGCCGGCCATCGGCGTGATTCTGGACGGCGCCGGCTACGGCCTCGACGGCACGATCTGGGGCGGCGAGTTTTTCATCGGCGACGCGCGGGCGGTGCAGCGCGAGGGACACTTGCGTTACCTGTCGCTGCTGGGCGGCGACAAGGCGGTGCATGAACCGGTGCGCACGGCACTCGCACTTGCGCTCGAATCGTTCGACGGCGATGAAGGCATGCTGGCGAGCGTGCCCGCGCTTGCGGCGCTTGGCCATGAAGCGCGGCACGTGTACGCGACGATGTGGCGGAAGGGCATCAACGTGACGCGCGCGTCGAGCATGGGGCGGTTGTTCGACGGCGTCGCGGCGCTGGCGGGCGTTTGCTCGCGGGCGGAATATGAAGCGCACGGGCCGATCGAATTCGAGGGGCTGCTTGCGCGCGATCTGGCGATGAGCGAACCGTATCGTTACGCTTTTGACCCGTCCGCCGACGCGCCGGTCGAGCTTGACTACCGGCCGCTCGTGCGGCAGGTCGTGTCGGATACTGCCGGTAGCGTCGAGCTGGCGACGATCAGCCGGCGCTTTCATTCGACGATCGTACTGGCGATTGCGTCGCTGTGCGACCTGCTGCGCAGCCGGCATGCGCTCGACACGGTCGTGCTGAGCGGCGGCGTGTTCCTGAATGAATTCCTGCTGGTGAATGCGCTGGTCGAACTTCGGCGGCGAGGCTTCGACGTACATGCGCATCGCGACGTGCCGACCAACGACGGCGGTATTGCACTCGGGCAAGCGGTCGTCGCGAGCGCGAGAATCACAGCGGAACGCAGGGCCGTCATATAAATGGCTCTTTCAGGGATTGTACCGATGAACGGACCAGATGCTGAATTGTTCGATCTACCCGATATGTTCGAGTTAGTTCGGCAACGCCCGCGTGCGCACCTATCCGAACGCGCTGGGCCGCGTGTTCGTGAAAGGCCGGGGCGCGCACGTGGCCGACAGCGATGGGAAGGAGTGTCTCGACTGCCTGTCTCGCGCCGGCACGCTGGCGCTGAGCCACAACCACCCGTACGTCTGCGACCGCGTCATTGAATATCTTCAGTCCGACCAACTGCTCCAGGCGCTCGACCTCACGACGCCCGCGAAGAGTTGCTTCATCGAAGCGCCGTTCGACGCGCTGCCAGAAACATTCGCGCAGCAGGCCCGCATCCAGTTCTGCGGGCCGTCCGGCTCGGACGCGACCGAGGCCGTCGTCAAGCTGATGAAGACGGCCACCGGCCGGCGCTCGGTGCTGGCGTTTCACGGCGGCTATCATGGCATGACCGCGGGTGCGCTCGCCCTGACGGGCAACCTGAACGCGAAGACGGACGTCGCATCGCTGATGCCGGACGTGCATTGCGTACCGCTGCCTCTTCGGCACTGACGGGTCGGGTACGGAAGCACTCTCGCTAGCGTACATCGAGCGCGTGCTGAATGATCCCGAAAGCGGCATCGTCGCGCCTGCCGCGGTCATCGTCGAGGCGGTGCTGGGTGAAGGCGGGGTGATTCCAGCGCCGGCCTCGTGACTACGGGGGCGCGCGACCTTACCGAACGTTTCGGCATCCCACTCGTGATCGACGATTCAGACGGGATTCGGCCGGACCAGAACGATGTTCGCGTTAGAGCTGGCGGTGCATCGTGCCCGATGCGACCCTGATCTCGAAGGCCATTGGCGGCGGCTTTCCGCTGTCCGAAGTGCTGTATCAGGAAAGCGACGTCAGGTAGCCGACGATCTCCAACGCGGACTGCGGCGACATACGACCATCTGGGAGCTTCTCTACAACCACTACGTCATCGCGAAGAAGTTCGACGCGCCCGACATTGAAGCCTTTGCGGCCAAGGTAAGACCAGAGGGCCGGCGGGGCGATTACGGACCCAACAGCGGGGGCTTCGACTGGCCTGAATACGGAACCCTCACTTTCACCCTGAAGTGAAACGCGCTCCCGCCAGCACATACCGATCACCGTTGCGTGTTGCACGGCGGGGAATCCCGATCTGCGAACGAATATTGCGGCGCCCCGCGATACGTCGCTGGCGAGCATCGGCCTTTACTGACGTCGATGCCCGTGAGACAAATCCAACAGCCACCGGGCAGTCGTCCTGTTCATGCCTGCCGCTAGCGAGGACCGAAGGTCTGCACAGCTTTGAGAATAGATGAAGCTGTCGCGGCCCGATACGCGTAACCGACGGGTGCGAGTGAAAAAGCCTCGCCCTTTGCCGATCTGCCGGTGGTCTGGTCGTACCGGTTTGCGTTCTCATGGAAAGCGTAGACGTCGCCCGGCGAATCCAGGCCAACCTGAATGCTCTGGTTTGTCCTGAAAAAATAGTTGTTTTCCGAATACACAACGCCGCCGCTGCCAATCTGCAGAGCGTTGTACTGGGTCTCGTCTGACCCAGCCGCCGTGAGGCCAGTGGGTGTCGCCCCGTTATCGAAATAGTTGTCGTAGGCGTGAATCCAGCCCCGCAGCAGCGGACGTCCCTTCAGGTTCGGGCCGAACTGGTTGTGGTGCAACGTGACATGCAGCCTGTTCCCTCCATATTCATAGGAATCCTGCCGGTTTGCGCCAATCACCATCGTCAGACGTTCATTGGCCAAGTCTTGGTTCTTGCCCGCCCAGTTCCACATGGGATCGGGGTGCATCGTCAGCCATTCGCTGGTGAAATAGAACCGGCTATAGGAAACCGTCACCTTATCCGATGACAGTGTCACGCTCATTAGGTCGTCGCTCGTATCGTAGAAGGCACAATGATCGATCCACGCATTGGTGACCCGTCGAAGCGACACGCCTTCATAATTGATGCCGGCGTTGCTGGATGTGCCGTAAACCTGGGCAGGCAGGGCCTGAAGGTCCCGGATAACGCCATGAAAAGTGATGTTCCTGATCACGACATTCTGGATGTTCTTGCCTGCCGGCAGCATTTCGCCGTCAAATTTGAGCTGGATGTTTTTCAGCACTGCACTGCCTCCGCTGGCGCCTTCGATCGTGGTGTTGTCCCAGTCCGTGCTGGCGAAGGTGACGGTCGTCAGTCGCGGCCCGCCGTAGATTTCCCCCTTGACGAGGATGTGGTGCTGTCGCGCGTTGAATGCGGCCAGCAGATCAGCGAGGCTGGCAACCGTGACGGCGGAATCGTCTGACCCGGTCGCCGTTGCGAACCCGCCGGTGTTCGTCGGCAGGCGCGCGGTGATTGCTGCCTCAGTGGACCGCGAGCCTATCTCTGCTGAGGGATCTGGCGCAGAAGACGTCCCATGTGCGCTACCACGAGCGCACAGCAGATTTGCGATTAATATTGTCCTGAGTAGCCGCCAGTTCATTCGTTTCTTCCATTCGAGAACGCATAAAGTTAGGAGCCGGCAATGGGCAGATTCCGGCCCAAGGTGCATTCGGTTCAAACATCGGTGCACGCCCGCATCAGGCTGCGCAATCTGATGCGCGCATCGGCAACGTGAATGTTAACGCAGCCCTGCGAGCACCCAGGATTGTGACGGCGGGAAGTCATGCCCGTGAGCGCGAAAGGATTCCTATGTAATATTTTTGGCTTGCCATAGTCTGCGTATCCGGCACGCACGGCGGACACTGACGGCGCATCGGGGAAGGAGGTTGGAAGCCGGTGACTGGCGTCGGTATGTTATAGGTGCCGTAACAATGGGGAGGCGCTTTCGCGAAACTGGAGTTTCTCCAGAAAACGCATCTCTATCGATCACAGGGGTTAGCGACATGCGCCCAAAAGAATTTCATCGCCTACCGACAGCAGTCCGATTTGCACGTCACCCCATCGGGTAAAATGTTGGCCTCCCGGCGCCCGCCGAAATGGTTGCGTGCAAGCGCTGCATCGAGTTGCATGTCGGCGACAGTGACATACACAGGCGATCAGCATCGCGTCTACCGTGTACCACCGTGGGAATATCATGAATCTCGATCCCGAATTTGACGATCCGCTGACTGACGAAGAGTTTGGTGTGCTCGAATGCTTTCTTTCGAGCAATGCCGTTTGCGACGATGCGATGGACGCCGTCATGTTGCACGGCTTTCTGACCGCCGTCATCTCTGGACCGAGCATGGTCATGCCGAGTGCGGTTCTTCCGTGGATCTGGGATGCGCGGCACGCAACACGTCAGCCCAGATTTTTATCAGCCGGTCGGGCACGCAAGATTACCGGACTGATCATTCAATACTGGAACGACATCAACAACGCCCTGAATCAGTGTCCCGATCTGTTCGAACCTCCGCTGCACACGACCGAGTGGCAGGGTGAAGAGATTATCGTCCTCGACGAGTGGTGCGAGGGCTATTGCAAAGGCATCGAAATCGATCGGGAGGCCTGGGAGCTGCTGATCGAACGACACCCCGAGTGGTTCAATGTCATCCTGTTGTTTGGAACAGCCTCCGGATACCAGGCACTGGGGCAGCGAGATTACACCGTCGAGCAACGTCGGTCATTCGCAAACCTGCTCACGGCCGCAGCGCTCAATATCCATCGATACTGGGGTGAGGAGCGCCGAAAACTGATGGAACAGGGCGAGCGGCCGAACATGATCCCGGCGGTTTCAAGGCCGAAAGACAGGACGGGCAAGCATGCCGGACGCAGCGATCTGGATGCGCAAGACGGGAACGAGTCCGAAGACCTGTTCCTTGTCGATTCGCTCGGCCGGACGACGGAAGATGCGTTTCACCCGCTTGCATTGTCCCCACTGTCTACCAGCGTCACTCGCGAAAGCACGTCTGTCGATGTGCACGTCTATCGGGCCGGAAACGACAGCCGCGATGGCTGGATCCTGGAAATCATCGACTCGCACGGAACATCAACAGTCTGGGGCGACCCGTTTCCGACCGACGGAGCCGCGCTGGCAGAAGCGTTGAACACCATCAGCTCGCATGGCATTGCATCGGTAACAGCAGGCGTACCGGAGCACGTGACGAAGCACTGACCGCTCTTGACCCGTCTTGCGCCCTGAGCAAAGGCCCGGTCGCCGCAGCCTGCGGGTCAAACTTTGTGCGGCACGGACAGAAGCTTCATCCGGCAAGGCCGTACAACATGCCGGCGGAAGCCCAGCACCATGATCAGGAATCGCAGTTTTTCCCGGGGCGCAAGATATTACGTGATCTGCACGCAAGGCTATTTGCCGCCTGCAATCGAACCTGGTACTTCCCCATCGACCATCCATGTCTTTGACCGATAGCGATTGTCTCGCGCCCAAAATCACACCGGCGGGCCACCTCCTTGCAGCGCCGGACGTCGATGCGCCTCCCTTGCCAGATGACGTTGCGCTAGGCGCTTCCTTCAGGCGCGGCACGGGTCATGGGCTGCTCTATCTGGGGAGCGCAACCATAGGGCGTGCACTGCCGCCTGCGTGGGCATGGTGGCGCGACTTTGGCGCCCGCTATGTCACGTCTTTATGCACCACGTCAGAAGGCGAGGAGGTCACGGTTTCTCAACCGGACACAGGGGACTTCGAAAGACTGATCGAAGATGCGCCGCCCATGACGGGTGCCGAATATCTCACGTCGGATGTCCTGGCGGCACTGTGGGGCGAAATCGACACCGCTTTACGTGATGAGCTGGCGAGCACGGGGGAGTCGCTTCAGGCATTTCTCAAGTCGCGTCATCCTGCCTGGAATCTTGTGGGCCGTGTTCACTTCAACCTTGCCGAAAACCGCAAGGATCCTGAAGCCCCTTTCGCCTTCCTGGCAACCTACGCAGCGCGCATATCGGCCCATGGCAAGACACAACATCAACCACTTTCGCGGGCGCTCGAGGAATTTTCCGGTGCGCGGAACAAGGCGAAGCTGCTCTCTCTCCTGATGCCGGTTCAGCGCGCCGCTGAACGCTGCGACTGGCTTCGTGCGATGCTCGATTCGCGCGAAATATACCACCCGTTGCGCTGGATGCCGGCTGACGCTTACCGTCTTCTCTGCGATTTGCCCGCTCTGGAATCTGCCGGAATCATGGTCCGGCTACCAGCTACCTGGGCGACGGGCCGCCCCGCGCGACCTGCGGTCAAGGCCAGCGTTGGGGCACGGCCTCCGTCGCTCCTCGGCAAGGATGCGCTGCTCGACTTCAGAATGGAGGTGTCGCTCGATGGCGAAGCGTTAAGTCCGGCCGAGATCCGGCGTCTGCTCAAGGGGGCCGACGGTCTCCAGTGGATTCGTGGACGCTGGATCGAAGTGGACACGAAAAAGCTCGGCCACGTACTCCAACGCTTCGAGAGTCTGGAGAAGGCCGCGCAATCGGGGCTGCCGTTGAACGATGCCTTGCGTCTCCTCGCGGGCGTATCAGGCGGCGAAGCTGAAGGCTCCGACGAGCGCGACTGGGCACAGGTCGTTGCAGGAAACTGGCTGGCAGAGACGCTTGGGCATTTGCGCCAACCGGAAGGGTTGGCGCAGGTCGATCCGGGCCCCGACCTGAGAGCCCAGCTTCGGCCATACCAGCAAGCCGGCGTGCGATGGCTATACCTGCTCCGCCGGCTCGGGCTGGGCGCGTGTCTGGCCGACGACATGGGCCTCGGAAAGACGATGCAGGTACTCTCCCTGCTATTGATCCTGAAGCGCGAACAGGCCGACTCGCGCCCCAGCCTGCTGGTCGCACCCGCGTCCTTGCTGGCAAACTGGGCAGCGGAAGCTGAACGCTTCGCACCCGGCCTGCGTGTGCTGGTGGCTCACCCGTCCGTGACGCCTGCAGAAGAACTATGCGCACTGAATGACACGCAGCTTACGCAGACAGACCTCGTCATTACCAGTTTCGGTTCGCTGCTGCGTCAACCCGGTCTGGAAACGATCCAGTGGCGCATCGCGATTGTCGACGAGGCCCAGGCGATCAAGAATCCCGGCGCCAGGCAGACGAAACAGGTAAAGAAGCTTCAGGCCCAGTCACGTATCGCCCTGACGGGCACCCCGGTGGAAAACCGCTTGTCGGATCTGTGGTCCATTTTTGATTTCACGCATCCGGGCCTGTTGGGCTCGGCCAAGGAATTTGCCGATCTCAGCCGGCGTTTGGCGAAAATCGAGCATTTCGGTCCGCTTCGCACGCTTGTGCGGCCCTATATCTTGCGCCGTCTGAAAACCGACAGGCGTGTGATCGCCGATCTCCCGGAAAAGACCGAACTCAAGGCGTGGTGCCACCTGAGCCCCGTCCAGGCCGCGTTGTACGAACGCGCGGTCAAGGACCTGGCGGCGGCGCTCGAGGGTGCCGACGGTATTGAACGCAAAGGCATCGTATTAAGCTACCTGATGCGTTTCAAGCAGATATGCAACCATCCGTCCCAGTGGCTTGGCGACGCGGCGTGGAGCCCCGAAGCCAGCGGCAAGTTTGGCCGCATGCGGGAGTTGGTCGACGTGATCGCGGCGAAGCAGGAAAAGGTACTGGTGTTCACCCAGTTCCGCGAAACCACCGAGCCACTTGCCGCGTTCCTGGGATCCCTTTTCGGCCGGGAGGGTTTGATTCTCCACGGCGGTACGCCCGTAGGCAAACGGCGCGAACTGGTCAGGCAATTCCAGGAGGACGAATCAACGCCGTTCTTCGTGCTGTCGCTCAAGGCGGGAGGATCGGGACTGAATCTCACAGCGGCGTCTCACGTGATTCACTTCGACCGTTGGTGGAATCCCGCCGTAGAGAATCAGGCGACCGATCGGGCGTTTCGCATTGGCCAGCGCAAGAATGTTCTGGTGCACAAGTTTGTTTGCCAGGGTACGGTCGAGGATCGGATTGACCAGTTGATCGAATCGAAGCAGCAGTTGGTGAACGATATGCTTGAAGGCGGTGCGGAACTGCAGCTGACCGAAATGAGTGACCAGGAGCTGCTTGATCTTGTCAAGCTCGATATTCATTCCGCGCAGGAAAACTGATCATGGAGAGGAACGCTGATGGCTAACTACGGTGGATGGAAACCTTACGTCCCGGTGGCCGAGCGGCGAAAAAAAGCGCAGCAGCTGGCCGCCAGAGCGACCAAGGCTGGCAAGACCCTGTCACCCATCGCACCGTATCGCGGGGCCATTGCGAAGACTTTCTGGGGCAAAGCGTGGTGCGATAATCTGGAGCATTACAGCGACTACGATAGCCGCCTGCCAAGGGGGCGCACCTACGTGCGCAATGGTTCGGTGATCGATCTGCAGATTACAAAGGGCAAGATCCATGCGCAGGTGATGGGTTCAAGCCTGTACGAGATCACAATTGAGGTCGCCGCCTGTCCGGAAAGGCAGTGGCGCGCGTTGAGCGCCGATTGTTCGTCGTCGATTGACTCTATGGTCGAATTGCTGCTGGGTAAGCTATCGGCTGCGGTGATGGGCCGCATCTGCAAGCCCGGCACCGGGCTTTTCCCCGCACCGAAAGATATCAGGTTCGGTTGCAACTGCCTGGATTGGGCGGTGATGTGCAAGCACATCGCGGCAGTACTCTACGGCATTGGCGCACGACTCGACCAGCAGCCCGAATTGCTCTTTACGTTGCGTGGCGTTGACCCTTCCGATCTCGTCAATCACACAGGCGCGAATTTGTCCGGGGCGGGAAAAGTCCCGGCGTCCGGCAAGCTGCTCGATAATGCGGTTCTGGGCGATGTGTTCGGTATCGACATTGACACGGAACCCTTTGCAGATGCCGGCACGGTCCGAGGCAACCGCACGCGCAAACCATCCACTTCGCAAGCGAGAAAGTCTGCTTTGACCACGCCGAAGCCGTCCGTGACCGTGAAATCGGCACGGAAAGGCAAGGTCGCGACGCCGACCGCGAAGTCCGGCCCCGCCGCCATGAAAAAGCCCAGGGGCAACACCGATCCCGGCACGTCGAAGACGAACCGTTCGGTCGCGTCTCAAAAGCCCGTTGCACGTCCGCGTACTACGTCGAAATCCGCGAAACGCCGCGGGTGATCTTTTGTCCCGCGTTTCACCGCTTGAGCCGGCGACCTGTTTCGCTCTTACATCGTGTCGAGATTAAGATGAGATGTGGCGGATTTTTGAATCCTGCCGACTCTCTGATTGAGTGGGACTACGGTGTCGCGATTTCGCCGGCGACGGCCAGGCGCTACTTCAAGGCGCGGATCATGAGTGCGCAGAAACTCAATTTAGCGAATATCCATAGGTATCCTATATTTTAGGTTCACTTATGCATCGACCGACAATCAAAGGTCTCCAATTTCGAGGATAGGGCCGGGAAGCAACTGTATGCAAGAGTTGCAGGTCGCGAACTCTTGCATAATGCGGCCGGGAGAGGGTTTTCGGACCATCGGGCTGTTCTGCTTCGCGACCTCTGCATTGAAACATTGGCTGCAACAAAGCAGCCTCTAGCCGCTCGCGATGCAGATGTAAGGAATGGCTTCGTAAGTCGCGACAGGTATTGCGCACCGATCACATCGATCCTTTTTCATGCTGGTTTTCTTTGCCCGTGATGCGGCTTCTTCTGTGCGGACATGGGGACGAAGGCAATGCAGTTCACGAGATTCGCAGCGACCATCATCACGTACTTGTCACTGTCTTCCGACACGATTCGTTTCAGCCAGTTTGCCGTCTCCGACCACACGCAGGCGATCAGGTTCTTCTCGGGATGGCTCCCGATGTATTGCTGCATCAGGCGGTCCCGGAGCGGTGGACTCAGGTCTTCGCCCAGCTTGACGGTGGTCACGTAAATCCGCTGCTGCAGCTCCTGCTCATCTTCCGAAATCAAAGGCCATGTCAAGCCCGATTCTTTCATGGCTTGAAAGCACAGAAGGAGAAGTTCGAAGGCAAACTCCATTTTCTCCAGCGACACGCCCAACTCCTTCAGCACGAGAACCGAGCCGAGCATATGAGGCTGGGCAAGATGTATTTCATCGACCAGGTCCTCCTTCTGCCTCAGATTCATCGCCTGCACCGCTCTCATGGATCGGGTCACAGCGTCCAGCGAAATACGGTTCATTGTATTTCCCCTGTAATCGACGGGGTTGGATTACACGGATCCCCTGTCCGTAGTGGCGTGTTGGGGCCGTTCGAAGGATCTATCGCAGGTTCTCACCAGTCGCGGGCAGGTGTGCCTGTTCGTTCACCCGCCGGTTTGCCGATCGGCCCGTGCGCGTATGTCGGCGGCCGTGGCGATCGGCAACGCGATGAAGTCACGTTCGGGCATCTCGCTGTACGTCCGTCGGAACGGCAGATAGAGTCGGACGCGCCATTGCGAGCCATCCTTGCGACCCGCGTAAGGATGCAGAATCTCACCGTCCAGGGCACGCCGGTCGAAGCGCAGCACGCCCTTGTGCGGGTAAGGCGCGTCGGCTTCTTCAAACCGAGCGCGCATCATGTGATTGACGACATCGTTCGGAAATCCCGGGTGTCCCGACGTGTCCGCCGCCTGGATCGCGTCCTCATCCGTCAGATGGCACCGTGCCAGCTCGTGTTCATCGAACACGACTTCCTTCGCAACGTACGGCGGCCCGTCATACCAGTTTGGATCGTCGTTATCGAGCAGGATGGCGATAACGGTGCGCGTGCCGACGTCAGTGCAACGCCAGCGGAACCCGGCGGAGCCGAGAAATTCAAGACCAATGTGAAAGTCGGAATGCTTCATGGCAACGCGGCGTCGGATGGTTTAAACTGCCCAAGCCAACGGACGCAACACGTTCACAGTTTGCGTCAGGCCCTGAGCGGCGAGCGTATCCAGGTAGTCATCGACAGATTTTGGTGGATTCTTCATCGATTTGCGGTGTCGAGAGGCAGCCTGTAGCACTTTGGCGGCGTTGAGGTCGAACAGGTCGAAGATGAAGTCGTCCGGATGCTGGGCCGAGACATTGTACTTTTGCAATTCGGAGGCAGGAAAATCCTTGCGGTTGAACGTAATAATAAGTTCGGCGCCCGCGTGCATAGCCGCGGCCACAACATGCCGATCATTCGGGTCTGGCAATTCGATCGCAGGAATGAGGTGCTCGAAGTTTTCGACCAACGCTTCGCGTACGTTCGCATCCATGAGCTGACGCGTGCGCGCGATAGCCTCCGGTTTCAGGTCTTTTCGGTGTTCGAGCACGTTCCGTGTCCACTCATCGTGGATCATGTTGCTCCATCGAGCGCGGTACATGTCAGTCAGCGCAAGATGCATCAGCAGGTCGCGCAACGGAGCCGGATACAGAACACAGGCGTCGTAAACTACAGTGAAGTTTGACGCCATCGTTCAATAGCCCATGCCCAGTTCCTGTGCCTGCGCAGTGAGCTCGTCCAGCGCGGCGAGACGCGCCTCGTCAATGCGCTTCTTGTAGTCGATAACGTCCTGGTAGCGGACACGCCGGTGCGTATTGACCCGTCGAAAAGGAATGTCCCCCTTCTCAAGCAACTGCACAAAGTAAGGTCGCGATACGTTAAGCAGGTCAGCTGCTTCCTGCGTGGTCACTTCAGCGTGGATTGGAATGATTGATACGGCGTTGCCCTGTCCAATTTCCGCGAGTACATTGACCAACAGCTTCAAGACCGTCGTCGGAAGACTGACACTGTGCATCTCTCCCTTTTCATCCCTGAAGTCGAACTGCTGCGATTCCGCACTACTGGTCAGCGCAACAGCCAGATCACGGCTCGACTCGCGGGCGATCTCGATCTCGGCCGCCGAAGGCAACGATGCGGGGGTTACGGATCTGTTCATGGGGGCTCCTTGCGTCTTGGCTATATGCGCCATTCTAATTCGAAATAACCGAAACGACAACCTAAATCGAAATATCCGAAACGCTCCGATGCCGCCCGACCGAACCGCAAACTGGCTCACGCTGCTATGACTTGAAACAAATTGTTTTCGCGAATTCGAATAGTGAACACACTTCGTAATCCCACAATCGCCGCCGGAAAAACGCTTTGCCATGTTGTACTTCACCGAGCGGTGGGTTGCCGGAGCCGCGCGTGAATCGTCGGCCGCGTGCGACAAGCAGTATTCGTGCGTGCAGGTGAGAACAAAATTTTGTCAGATGGCACCGAGCAGGCAAAAAATCGGACAAAATTAACCTCCTTTGAAAGGAATCGTGCAAAATTGACCTGGCGTGAATCCTCATACGACCTATGCTTTTTACTTGGTGAATCGCAAGCAGGGCATTTATGGGCACACGGGAGACATT
>NZ_CYGY02000151.1:0-308 GCF_900007165.1 Paraburkholderia piptadeniae | reverse complement strand
CTCATCTTTTCTGGCGCTCGCATCAGCTCCAGCTCAGGGCCGACGCGGAAGCGAGCCGCTTTACGTCGCCTGGCGCCGGCCGCCGGCTGCTCGTGGTTCACGAGCGCGAGCCGGTTGCGCAGTCCATGCTGCTCATTGCAAAGCTTCAAGGTTTCGACACAGCGTCCAGCAACTGCGAAGACCTTGCGGACAGTTTGTCTGCCTTACGTCCGCAACTGGTCTTTCTCGATGGCGAGTGGCATGGTGCGTTGAAAACCGCGGCCATCGACCTGTGCAGGCGGCAGGCCAGGCGCTGCCGCATTGTGCTG
>NZ_CYGY02000005.1 GCF_900007165.1 Paraburkholderia piptadeniae | reverse complement strand
GCCGCTCGGCGACGGACCTCGAGCGTCCGCTGCACATTCCGGGCATGGGCGTGATCGCGCCGTTCGCGTTCGTGTGCGCGTCGCTGATCCTGTACTGGGCGAAGTGGCCGCTGACGGGCGAGATCATCCTGCTGATGGTCGTCGCGCTGCCGGTGTTCTTCTACTTCCAGGCGAAGTCGGGCTTCACGGGCTTCAACCAGGACCTGAAGGCGGCGTGGTGGCTGGTCGCGTATCTGCCGGGCATGGCGATCCTGTCGCTGATCGGCAGCAAGCAGTTCGGCGGGATGGGGCTGTTGCCGTATGGCTGGGACATGCTGGTTGTGATCGTGTTCTCGCTCGTGTTCTATTACTGGGGTGTGCATACGGGCTATCGCACCGGGTATCTGGACGAGCGCGAAGCGCAAGACGAGATTCTCGAAGGCATCGGCGTCTGATCGCCGCGAATTGCCTGATTCGCTAAAGCAAAAGCCCGCCAGAAATCCTGGCGGGCTTTTTCTCGTCCAGCGATAGCGGCGCTTACGCGTTGCCGAACACGTAGTTCGTCATCGCCAGCGAGCGCTGGAACGTCCCCAGCGATTGAACGCCGAGCTTGTAATCGTCGGCTGCCGCGCCGAGTGCCGCGAATACCGGCAACAGGTGCTCGTCGGTCGGATGCATGAACGCGGCGTGCGGCGCCTGGCGGCGATAGTCGAGCAGCGCGTCGATATCGCGGGCGGCAAGGCGCGTCTCGAACCAGTCGGTGAATTCAGTGACGCGCGGATCGGCATCCTCGGGCCGCGCCGAAAAATCCGCCTCGCGCAGATTGTGCGTGATCTGGCCGGAACCGACGATCATCACGCCCTCGGCCTGTAGCGGACGCAGCACGCGCCCCACGCGGAAGTGATGCGCAGGATCGAGCCGCGGCTGGATCGACAACTGGGCGATCGGCACGTCGGCATCCGGGAACATCAGCAGCATCGGCACCCACGCGCCGTGATCGAGGCCGTGCGGCTGCGTCGCTGTCGGCATGCCCTGTTCGCCAAGCAATTCCGCCGCGCGCCGCGCGACGTCGGGCGCGCCCGGCGCCGGGTACTGGATCTCATACAGCTCACGCGGAAAGCCGTAAAAGTCGTGAATCGTCTCGGGCGCGTCCGACGTGCTGGCGGCGGGCTGCAACGTGCCCCAGTGCGCGGACAGCATCAGGATCGCCTTCGGGCGCGGCACTTCGGCGGAAAGCGACGCGAATTGCTCGCGCGGCATCGACGGATCGATCGGCAGCGTCGGTGCGCCGTGCGACAGGAAGAGGGAGGGCAAGCGGGTCATGGCGGTGCGGGCCGTTGAGGCCGGAAAGGTTTCGTTGATGCGAATATAAGGCCGCACTCGCGATTGATAAACGGCTCAAGGCGGATTTGATTGTCTCGCCGCTGTTGCGAATTCAGCCGAATGGTCGGCTCGTGCGGCCAGTGAGGTGAGACAACCGCGCCCGGCTTATTGCGCCGGATTATTCAGCCCTTGCCACGCCGGCGCGATCGCCGGGCCGAGCGCGAACAGATCGAGCACGCGCGCGACGGTGTCGTCGACCATCTGGTCGATCGTTGCCGGCCGGTTGTAGAAGGCGGGCAACGGCGGAAAGATCACGCCGCCCATTTCGGTGACGGCCGTCATGTTGCGCAGATGCGCGAGATTGAACGGCGTTTCGCGAACCATCAGCACGAGTCGTCGACGCTCCTTGAGCGTGACATCGGCGGCACGCGTGATGAGATTGTCGGAGAGTCCGTGCGCAACGCTCGCGAGCGTTTTCATCGAGCAGGGCGCGATGATCATGCCGTCCGTCGCGAACGAGCCCGACGCGATGCTTGCGCCGACGTCGCGCACGGAGTGAACGACATCCGCGAACGAATGCACGTCTTCACGCGACAACTCGAGTTCGTGCTGGATATTGAGCCACCCTGCGCTGGAGATCAGCAGATGACTCTCGACGCCGCCAAGCTTGCGCAGCGTTTGAAGCAGCCGGACGCCGTAGATCGCGCCCGTCGCTCCCGTGATGGCGATGATGAGACGACGTGGCGCCGCTGCGCGAGGTTCCATGGCGTGCGGCGCCCGTCTGCGTGAATCAGGCTGCGGCGAAGAGCTGCTGCAGTTCGCCCGACTGATACATCTCCATCATGATGTCCGAGCCGCCGACGAATTCACCCTTGACGTACAGCTGCGGGATGGTCGGCCAGTTCGAGAATTCCTTGATCCCTTGGCGCACGGCTTCGTCTTCGAGGACGTTGACCGTCTTGAACTGATCGACGCCGCATGCCTTCAGGATTTGCACCGCTCGGCCCGAGAAGCCGCACATCGGGAATTGCGCGTTGCCTTTCATGAAAAGCACGACGGAGTTTTCGTCGACGATTTGCTTGATGCGTTGTTGCGTGTCCATGACTGACCTTGCGGTTCCGGTATGTGTTGGGGATAGAGTCAAATGATAGCGGATTTCGCAGATGCCGGCCGGTGGCGGAATCGGCGTGATGTGGTTGCGTGTCAGCCCGGCCAGCGCCCGCCGCTGATGCGTTCGATGCCGGCCAGATCGCACTCGGAACGGACATCGGCGAAGCCTTGCGCCGCCAGAATCTCGCGCACGGCTTCCGCCTGGTCGTAGCCGTGTTCCATCCACAGCACGCCATCGCGCGCGAGCCTCGGCGGCGCGCCCGCGACGATCGCGTGGATCGCCGATAGGCCATCGGCCTCGTCGGTGAGTGCGCCGCGCGGCTCGAAACGCAGATCGCCTTGCGACAGATGCGGATCGCCGCTCGCGATATACGGCGGGTTGCTGACGATCACATCGAACGTAAGCGAGGGGTCGAGCGCGCCGTACCAGTCGCCTTGCGCGAACTGCACGTCACCGCCGGGGCGCTTCGGCTCGAGCAGCCGGATCGCATTGCGCGTGGCAACGGCCAGTGCTTCCGTCGACCGGTCGACGGCCCAGACCCGCGCATCGGGGCGCGACCACGCAATCGACACGGCGATCGCGCCCGTGCCCGTGCCGAGATCGAGCACGCGAGCGCGCGCCGCATACGCTTCGAGCGCCTGCACGGCCGTTTCGACGAGCAATTCGGTTTCGGGACGGGGAATGAGCACATCGCTCGTGACGTCGAAATCGAGCCCGAAGAATTCACGCGATCCGATGAGCTGCGCAATGGGCTCGCCGGCGACGCGTCTCGCTTGCAACTGGAGGAACGCCGCGACTTTTTGCGGATCGAGCGCGTCGTCGGCGTGCGTGATCAGTTCGGTGCGGCGCCAGCCGAGCGCGTGCCCGAGCAGAATGCGCGCTTCGAGCGCAGGCAACGGCGACGCGCGCAGCAGCGTAGCGACGGTATCGGCTGTATTCATGCGGGCGGCTCAGTCCGCGTCGCCGAGCGACGCCAGCAATTCCGCCTGATGCTCGGACACGAGCGCCGCGATCAGTTCGTCGAGATCGCCTGCCATGATCGCTTCGAGGCGATACAGCGTCAGGTTGATCCGGTGATCCGTGAGACGGCCTTGCGGAAAGTTATAGGTGCGAATGCGCTCCGAGCGGTCGCCCGAGCCGATCAGGCTCTTGCGCGTCGCAGCTTCCTTCGCGTGCTGCTCGTGGTACTGCTTGTCCTTGATGCGCGCGGCGAGCACCTTCAGCGCGCGATCCTTGTTCTTGTGCTGCGAGCGATCGTCCTGACATTCGACGACGATGCCCGTCGGCAGGTGCGTCACGCGCACGGCCGAATCGGTCTTGTTGATGTGCTGGCCGCCCGCGCCGGACGCACGGAACGTGTCGATGCGAAGATCGGCGGGATTGATCTCGACCTCGCCGATTTCGTCCGCTTCCGGCATCACCGCGACCGTGCACGCCGACGTGTGGATGCGGCCCTGCGTTTCCGTCGCCGGCACGCGCTGCACGCGATGGCCTCCCGATTCGAACTTGAGCTTCGAGTACGCGGCGTCGCCCGCGATCCGCACGATCACTTCCTTGTAGCCGCCCAGATCCGATTCGCTCGCCGACATCATCTCGACCTGCCAGCGGTTGCGCTCCGCGTAGCGCAGGTACATGCGCAGCAGGTCGCCTGCGAAAAGCGCGGACTCGTCGCCGCCCGTGCCCGCGCGGATTTCGAGGAAGATGTTGCGGTCGTCGTTCGGGTCTTTAGGCAGCAGCATCTTCTGCAGCTCGCCTTCTAACTTTTCCATCTGATCGCGCGCCGTGCGGATTTCCTCTTCCGCGAAATCCTTCATCGATGCATCCGACAGCAGTTCCTGTGCCGTCGCCGCATCGTTCAGCGCCTGGCGCCACAGACCGTATTGTTCGACGACAGGCTGCAGTTCCGCGTGCTCGCGCGTGAGCTTGCGGTATTGCTCGATGCTCGACGTGATGTCTTCGCGGCTCAACAGGTCGTTCAGTTCGGCCAGCCGGGTGGTGAGCTGGTCGAGCTTGGCTTGCATGCTCGTTTTCATTGGGGCGGTCGGAGCGGACTCCGCAAAGGAACGCTGGATTCGGGATTCGGGACGAAAGCCGGGGACGAATGCCCGGGACGCTGCGGATAAGGCATCGTGCGGGCCTGGACGGCAACACGCGCGATGTGTCGGCGTGGAGCGCCGCTAACGCTCCGACGAAGAATGAGCGTGTTTGTAGAAGCCGCCCATCAGCTCGATGAGTTGATCGCGGTTTTCGCTGCTGGCGCGGTTGAGCGCGTGCGTCGGACCGTGGATCAGCTTGTTCGTCAGCGCTTGAGACAGCGCCTCGAGCACGACGGCGGGGTCGTCGCCGCGCGCGAGCATCTTCTGCGCTTTCTCGACTTCGGCGCGGCGCAGCGCGTCGGCCTGCGTATGCATGTGGCGGATGACGGGCACGATGCTGCGCGCGTCGAGCCACTGCATGAAATTCTGCACGCGCGTCTCGATGATCGTTTCGGCTTGCGCGACGGCGGCTTGTCGCGACGCATTGCCTTCGCGGACGATCGCGCCGAGATCGTCGACGGTGTACAGGAACACGTCTTCGAGCTTGCCGACTTCCGGTTCGATGTCGCGCGGAACGGCGAGATCGACCATGAAGATGGGCCGGTGACGGCGCGCTTTCACCGCGCGCTCGACGGCGCCCAAGCCGATGATGGGCAGCGTGGACGCCGTGCACGACACGATGATGTCGAATTCGTGCATGCGCGCGGGCAGTTCGGACAGCGGAATCGCGCGGCCGTTGAAGCGGCCGGCGAGGCGTTCGCCGCGCTCGGCCGTGCGGTTCGCGACGACCAGTTCACGCGGCTGCTGCGCGGCAAAGTGCGTCGCGCATAGCTCGATCATTTCGCCCGCGCCGATGAACAGCACGCGCTGGTTCGATACCTTGTCGAAAATGCGCTGCGCGAGGCGCACGGAGGCCGCTGCCATCGAAACCGATTGCGCCCCGATTTCAGTCGTGGTCCGCACCTCTTTCGCGACGGCGAACGTGCGCTGGAACAGCTGGTTCAGGTACGTGCCAAGCGCGCCGGCTTCCGAAGCGGTGCGTACGGCGTCCTTCATCTGGCCGACGATCTGCGTCTCGCCGAGCACCATCGAGTCGAGCCCCGACGCGACGCGAAACGCATGGCGCACGGCTTCGGACTGCGGCAGTGCATACACGTGCGGCGCGAGTTCATCGACGGCGATGTTGTGGTACTTCGACAGCCAGTGGATCGCCGCTTCGCGGGCGGCGTGGTCGTCGGTGGCGCAGTACAGCTCGGTGCGGTTGCAGGTCGACAGGATCGCCGCTTCCGGCGCAGTACGGGCCGTGCGGCCGAGGAAGATGTCCTTGAACGTCGAGAGCGCCGGCTTGATCTGTTCGAGCGGAAACGCCACGCGCTCGCGCAAGGCGACGGGCGCGGTGTGGTGATTGATTCCGATCGTTAAGAGTTGCACGGGGACGCTACGGCCTTGCAAGGCGACGTATTGGGGCTATGGTTAGGCCCAATATTATAGCGTTTCCATGAATCTTTCATTGGCGAGGGCCTTATCCGCGCCATCCGACTTTTCTACGGGAATCTGGTCCAGACGGTAGCCGTAGCCATACAGCGGAACCAGCGTGTAGCCGAATTCCGGCCGCAATTCGAGCTTGGTCCTGATGCGCGACGCGTGGGTATCGAGCGTGCGCGACTTAACGTCGCGGCGGCGCGACCAGACGGTTTCGAGGATGTGCGCGCGCGAAACGGCACGCGACATATTGGTGAACAGCAGCAGCGCGAACTGGAGTTCCTTCGGCGTCAGCGCGACGCTCTGGCCCCGAAACGTGACGACCGAGCGGGCTGCATCGAACGCGTATTCGCCGAACATTTCGCGCGCACGATTGCGCGGACGGCGGATGCCGGCCCGGCGCATCAGCGCGTCGATGCGCGCCAGCATCTCGGGACCGCGCGCGGGTTTCGACAGGCAGTCGTCGGCGCCCGCCTGCAATGTCGCAACCAGTTCGCTTTCGCGCGGCGACGTCATCAGCACCACGACGGGCAAGCCCGGCAGCACCTCGCGCACGCGCGCGATGACGTCTTCTGCGGCTGCGTCGCCGCAAAAGGCGTCGGTGACGAGCAGATCGAAGAATTCGCGAGCAGCGCCCGCCAGAAACGGTGCGCTGGCGGAAAAGTGGTGACAGGCATGCCCACCGGCAAACAATAGCCGGCCGACGATTTCCGCATGCCGCAGGTCTGGCTCAATAAGGGCGATTCGCATGGGACGAAGGGCGGGACGCAGCGGCCTGGCGCGGGAGGCTTTCGGCTTGCCTAACCTTACCCCGGGCCCCTAAACTCAACCGCTACGCAGAAAGCCGTGCTGACCTTCTAGTGAAAGAGAAAAAAATGCTAGCCATCGATAAAACAGCCGCCTATCAGATGAGTCTTAAATTGATGATCAGCGGTGGAGCGCGCTGATGGGCTGGCCCGGGCTGATCCTCCTTGGCGCCGTCGTCGGTCTGGTCAGCTGGTGGCTGCATCCGCTGCGGCGCGCGAGCCGCGTGAGCCTGTGGGTGGCGCTCCTCGTCGGCGTGGCGGGGGCGGCCATCGCGCACATGGCCGGCAACGTCGTCCAGCTCTTCCATGACGGCGATACGCTCGAATGGCCCGTCTGCACCGCTTTCGCTCTTGTTGCCGTTGCCGTGACGGTCGGCTTGTTATCCCGTCGATGACTCTTTGCAGGTGAAACCGATGAATGTACGATTCCCCGAAACCGCCTCGATCCCCGAGCGCATTGCACAACTGCGCAGCGCGATGACGCAGCAAGGGCTCGCCGCCTGGCTCGTGCCGTCGGCCGATCCGCATCTCTCCGAATACCTGCCGGGCCGCTGGCAGGGCCGCGAATGGTTGTCCGGGTTCACCGGCTCGGTCGGCACGCTGGTCGTGACGGCCGACTTCGCTGGCCTGTGGGTCGACAGCCGCTATTGGGTGCAGGCCGAGGCCCAGCTGGCGGGCACGGGCATTCAACTGATGAAGATGTTCGGCGGCCAGCAGACGGCGCCGCACATCGACTGGCTCGCGCAGAACGTGCCAGCGGGCGCGACGGTCGGCGTCGATGGCGCGGTGCTCGGCGTCGCGGCGGCGCGCGCGCTGAGCGACGCGCTGACGGCGCGCGGTGTCAAGCTGCGCACCGACTTCGATCTGCTCGACGCCATCTGGCCGCAGCGTCCGTCGCTGCCGACGGGCGCCGTCTACGAGCACGTCGCGCCGCACGCGAGCGTCTCGCGTGCCGAAAAGCTGGACCGGATTCGCCGCGCGATGCAGGAAAAGGGCGCGCAGTGGCACTTCATCTCGACGCTCGACGACCTCGCCTGGCTGATGAATCTGCGCGGCGCGGACGTGAACTACAACCCGGTGTTCGTCGCGCATGCGCTGATCGGGCTGGAGCGCGCGTCGCTTTTCGTGACGGACGGCAAAGTGCCCGCAGCGCTGGCGGAATCGCTGGCGCGCGACGGCATCCGCGTCGAGCCGTACGCGAAAGCCGCCGACGCGCTCGCCGCGCTGCCTGGCGGCCAGGCGCTGTTGATCGACCCGCGCCGCATCACGTATGGCTTGCTGCAATCGGTGCCGGCGTCGGTGGAAATCGTCGAGTCGGTGAATCCGTCGACGTTCTTCAAGTCGCGCAAGACGGAAGCCGAAGCCGCGCACGTGCGCGCGACGATGGAGCAGGACGGCGCGGCGCTCGCCGAATTCTTCGCGTGGTTCGAGGGAGCGCTCGGCCGCGAAAAGATCACCGAACTGACGATTGACGAAAAGCTGACGGCGGCGCGCGCGCGCCGGCCGGGTTTCGTCACGCTGAGCTTCGCGACGATCGCCGGCTTCAACGCGAACGGAGCGATGCCGCACTATCGCGCGACGTCCGCTTCGCATTCGACGATCGAAGGCAACGGCCTGCTGCTGATCGACTCGGGGGGCCAGTACCTGAGCGGCACGACCGACATCACGCGCGTCGCACCCATCGGCGCGATCAACGACGAGCATCGCCGCGACTTCACGACCGTGCTGAAGGGCACGATGGCGCTCTCTCGCGCGAAGTTTCCGCGCGGCATCCGTTCGCCGATGCTCGACGCCATCGCGCGCGCGCCGATCTGGGAAATGGGCGCGGACTACGGCCACGGCACGGGTCACGGCGTCGGCTATTTCCTGAACGTCCACGAAGGTCCGCAGGTGATCTCGCACTACGCGCCCGCCGAAGCGTGGACGGCGATGGAAGAGGGCATGATCACGTCGATCGAGCCGGGCATCTATCGTCCGGGCAAATGGGGCATTCGCATCGAGAATCTGGTGCTGAACCGTCCGGCGCAGCAGACCGAGTTCGGCGATTTCCTCGAATTCGAAACGCTGACGCTGTGCCCGATCGACACGCGCTGCGTCGCGCTGAACCTGTTGCGCGACGACGAGCGCGCGTGGCTCAACGCGTATCACGAGATGGTGCGTGCGCGCGTGTCGCCGCATGTGTCGGGCGACGCGAAGGCGTGGCTCGAAACGCGCACGCAGCCGATCTGACGCGAAGGACGCCGCGGCCGCCTGTTTTGCGGCGTCGTCTCGCGCATCGGCGCCGCCGATCCGCCGTATCGCAACCAAAAGATCAACGAATAGCGAGGCTCGCATGTCCGGTGTTGCCGTCATCGTCATCGACGTACAGCAGATGTTCTTCAGCGGCCCATCGGCCGCTCATCGCGCCGGCGACGTGATCGATGGCATCAACCGGCTCACGTCGGCTGCGCGCGATGCGAATGCGCCAGTGTTTTTCGTGCAGCACGAAAGCGATGGGAATGGGCCGCTCGCGCGCGGCAGCGACGCATGGCAATTGCCCGCCGCGCTCGTTCGCGAGCAGAAGGACTGTTCCATCTTCAAGACCGTAGGTGATGCGTTTCAGGACACGCCGCTTGCCGCGCAGCTTCAACAAATCGACATCGACAGCGTGATCCTGTGCGGCTACGCGACGGAGTTCTGCGTCAACGCCACCGCGCGGCGCGCCGAACTGCTCGGCCTGCGCACGACGGTCGTGTCGGACCTTCATACGACCCAGGACAAGCCGCACCTCGCCGCCGACAAGATCGTCGAGCACCAGAACTTCGTCTGGGCCAATTCGTCGATGACGGGCAAGCGCGTCAAAGTGCGGCCCCTCGCCGACATTCTGCAAACGGAGTTCGCATGACCATCAAGGCAGTCGTATTCGATTTCGGCGGCGTGCTGATCGACTGGAGCCCCGAGTATCTGTACCGCGCGCTGATTCCGGACGACGCCGAGCGCCGCTGGTTCCTGTCCAATGTCTGCACGATGGACTGGGTGGTCCGCCAGGACGGCGGCCAGCCGATCGCGGAAGGGACGGCGGAACTGATCGAAAAGTTTCCCGAGCACGAGCCGCTGATTCGCGCGTTCTACGAGCGCTGGCACGAAATGGTCGCCGGCGTGCTCGACGACGGCGTCGCGACCGTCGAGAAACTCGAAGCCGCGAACGTGCCGCTCTTCGGCCTGACGAACTGGTCGGACGAGACGTTTCCGTATGCGTGGGAGCACTATCCGGTGTTGCGCCGCTTCAGGGACATCGTCGTGTCGGGTCGCGTGAAGATGGTCAAGCCAGACCCGGCGATCTTCGATGAAATGCTGCGCCGGATTCGCGCGCATCTGCCGGATGTGCAGCCGCATGAACTCGTCTTCATCGACGACAACATCAAGAACGCCAACGCGGCAACCGAACTCGGCTGGCATGGCGTGCATCACACGAACGCTGATGAAACGGAAGCGAAGCTGCGAGCGCTAGGCTTGGCCGTCTGAGCCTGGCAACCAGCGCGCTGCCGCTGAAGCGAGCGTCATTGCCCGAGCAGATTCTTCAGCGCGTTGCCGAGTCCTTTCACCGTTTCACCCGCGCCCTTCGCGACACCTTCTGCGCTGACGCCCAGCGCTTTCGCGAAGTTCGCGCGCAGTTCCGTCATCAGACTTTCGTTGAGCTTGAACTTCGGGTCGCGCAAATTGCCGTCGATCGTGAAGTGCAGCGTGATGTCGTCGCCATGCTTCTTCAGCGCGGCGACGGCGGCGCGGGTCGGAATCTGCATGAACGTATCGAGCGGATCACCCGTATCGGCCAATTGCAGACCATGCAGTGTGATCGTGCCGGGCGCGTGGATGTGATAGCTGGTCACGGTCGCCTGCATGTTCAGGTCGAGCGTGCCGCCCGTTACCTGCGTCCTCGCGCCCGCCTTTCTCAGCAGATACGGATCGAGTGTGACGACGTCGACGCCGCGGAGCGTCGTGCTCGTCTGCGAGTCCTTGCTGGCGATTTTCATCCAGCCGTCGAACGTCACCTTGCCGGTATGCGCCGGACCTTTGATCGAGCCCCGGACTGACAGATTGGTCGGTTCGGTGAGATCGGGCAGATGGATGTGATCGACGCTTGCGCTCGCGTCGCTGATGATCACCTTGTACGGCGGCTTGCTGACCGATTCGTCGTAGAAGACGAACTGGCCGTCTGCAAACGCGATGTGTTCGATGAGTTTTTCGGCGGGCAAGGGCGGTCGGCTCGACGCTGCGCCGCTCGCCGCGCTGGCCTCGTTCGGCAACTGGCTCACCGATTGCCGCAGCTTCGGCAGCAGTTCGAGACGTCCGCTCGCCCTGCGCACCAGCGCGAGACTGAAGCCGCGCAGCACGACGCTTTTCAAATGCACGCGATGCGCAAGCAGATCGCCGACATCGGGCGTCATCGTGATCTGCTCGGCGGTGAAGGAGTCGGCGGTCGGCCAGTCTTTCGGCGCCGTCAGCCGCACGCGATTGAGCGTGATCGACGTGAGGCCGACGTCGATGCTTTGCGCGCTGCCGATCGGCGCGAGCGTCTCGACGACGCGCTCTTTCACTTCGTGTTGCACGAAATACAGCACGCCGAGCGCGATCACGACGAGCAGCACGATCACGCCCGCCAAGGCCGCCACCACGCGCTTGCCCGTTGATATCGCCATGCCATCTCCTCGTCTGCGTGTGACGAGCCAGCAAGCCCTATGCCGTTCGCATCGAGCCGCGCGAGCGGCCCGTGTGCGGACGGCGGCACAGCGAACGCTTAACGGGTGATCGGCTTGTAACGCAGACGCTTCGGACGCGCCGCTTCTTCGCCGAGACGCGCGCGCTTGTCCGCTTCGTACTCCTGGTAGTTGCCGTCGAAGAACGTCACTTGCGAATCGCCTTCGAACGCGAGGATGTGCGTCGCGATGCGGTCGAGGAACCAGCGGTCGTGCGAGATCACCATCACCGAGCCGGCGAATTCGAGCAGCGCGTCTTCGAGCGCGCGCAACGTTTCGACGTCGAGGTCGTTCGACGGCTCGTCGAGCAGCAGCATGTTGCCGCCCGCGATCAGCGTCTTCGCCAGATGCAGACGGCCGCGCTCGCCGCCCGACAGGTTGCCGACGATCTTCTGCTGGTCGCCGCCCTTGAAGTTGAAGCGGCCGATATACGCGCGCGACGGCGTTTCGTATTTGCCGACCGTCAGCACATCCGCGCCGCCGGAGACGGCTTCGAACACGGTCTTCGAGCCGTCGAGCGCGTCACGGCTCTGGTCGACATACGCGAGCTTGACGGTCGGGCCCTTGACGATCTCGCCCGAATCCGGCTGTTCCTTGCCCGTCAGCATGCGGAAGAGCGTCGACTTGCCGGCGCCGTTCGGCCCGATGATGCCGACGATCGCGCCCGCTGGAATCTTGAAGCTGAGGTTGTCGATCAGCAGGCGATCGCCGTACGACTTGCTGACGTTCTTGAACTCGATCACTTCATTGCCGAGGCGATCGCCGACGGGGATGAAGATTTCCTGCGTCTCGTTGCGCTTCTGGTATTCCTGGCTGTTCAGTTCCTCGAAGCGGGCAATACGCGCCTTCGATTTCGCCTGACGGCCTTTCGGATTCTGGCGCACCCACTCCAGTTCCTTCTTGATCGCTTTCTGACGCGCCGATTCGGACGCCTCTTCCTGCTTCAGGCGGTCTTCCTTCTGATCGAGCCAGCTGCTGTAGTTGCCCTTCCACGGAATGCCGTAGCCGCGGTCGAGTTCGAGAATCCACTCGGCTGCGTTGTCGAGGAAGTAGCGATCGTGCGTCACGGCGACGACGGTGCCCGGGAAGCGCGTGAGGAACTGCTCGAGCCATTCGACCGATTCGGCGTCGAGGTGGTTGGTCGGCTCGTCGAGCAGCAGCATGTCGGGCTTTTCGAGCAGCAGCTTGCACAGCGCGACACGGCGTTTTTCGCCGCCCGACAGATGCTCGATCTTCGCGTCCCACGGCGGCAGACGCAGCGCGTCGGCGGCCACTTCGAGCTGCTGTTCGGCGCTGCCGCCGTCGGACGTCGCGAGGATCGCTTCGTACTTCGCCTGTTCGGCGGCGAGCGCGTCGAAGTCGGCGTCCGGTTCCGCGTACGCGGCGTAGATTTCGTCGAGCTTCTTTTGCGCGTTGAACACGTCGCCGAGACCTTCTTCGACCGCTTCGCGCACGGTCTTTTGCGGATCGAGCTGCGGTTCCTGCGGCAGATAGCCGATGTTCAGGTTCGGCATCGGCGTGGCTTCGCCTTCGATGTCCTTGTCGACGCCGGCCATAATCTTGATCAGCGTGGATTTGCCCGAGCCGTTCAGGCCGAGCAGGCCGATCTTCGCACCGGGGAAGAACGAAAGCGAAATGTCTTTCAGGATTTGACGCTTGGGCGGCACGATTTTGCCGACCCGGTTCATGGTGAAGACGTATTGGGCCATTTGCTTGAGTTGGGCGTTGAGTGGATACGGCACTAAGCGTGCCGGCGCCCGGGCGGGCGGATGTGTCATTGTACTTGGGTGTTTGGGGGCTTTTTGTCTGCGACGCTTTTTTGGTGTGTTTGCCTTTGCGATGGCATCCGCGATGCGCCTCGCGGCGCGGGCGTTGCCCCTGTGCGGGGCGGCACTTGCTTTTGTTTGCAACGGCTTTTGTTTTGGTGTTTTTGCCTTTGCGCTGGCATCCGCGTATGCGCCTCGCGGCGCGGGCGTTGCCCCTGTGCGGGGCGGCACTTACTTTTCTTTGCAGCGGCAAAGAAGAGTAAGCAAAAGAAAGCCGCTCACACCGCCAATGCTTGACCGCTACCCACGGGCTCTCAACGTCCCCATCCTTCACACGGCAGCGGGCTGCCTTATGTTCGTTGCCATCGTTCTGGCTAAAAGCCTCACCCTCTTCATGCGCCTCGTTGCGGCACGCGACGACGAAGATCCCGCGCCCCTTTGCGGCAAACTGTGTGTAGGCATTCGCGCCGCCCAGGACACCCTCGCTACGCGATGCAGCTACAAGTGCGCGCGTTGCCCTGTACGACACAGCAACCTCCATTCACCGACATGCGGCGCCGAACGTTCGATACCCTCGATCGTGTCACGGGCGCGTGAGGCGGGTGAGGCGTTTAGCGAGAACGTTGGCAACGAACGCAAACCAGCACTCTGCCGTGCGAAATATGGGGACGTTGAGAGCCCGTGGGTAAGGGTCAAGCACTAGCGGTGTGAGCGGCTTTCTTCTGCCTACTCTTCTTTGCCGCGGCAAAGAAGAGTAGGTGCCGCCCCGCACAGGGGCAACGCCCGCGCCGCGAGGCGCATACGCGGATGCCAGCGCAAAGGCAAAAACACCAAAACAAAAGCCGTTGCAAACAAAAGCAAGTGCCGCCCCGCACAGGGGCAACGCCCGCGCCGCGAGGCGCATCGCGGATGCCAGCGGCACGCTGAAATAGTCACGCAATCGCGGATGCCAGCGAAAAAGCAAGAAACAAACAGCGTCGCAGACAAAAAAAAAGACCTCAGTTCAACCGCTTGCCATCTTCCTCATCAAAGAAGTGAAGATGCTGCGCCGGCAGCGCGACCTGAAGCATTTCACCGGCACCCGGCCGGTGCCTATGCGGCAGCCGCACGGTAATGTCATGCTGCCCCCAGCGCCCATGCGCGAGATTATCCGCGCCGAGCAGTTCGCAGGAATCGACGGCCAGCGTTGCAGCCGGCGCTCCAGGCTGCCCAGGTGTCATGTGCTCGGGCCGGATGCCGAGCACGCACACGCGGCCGACCACCACTTCGCGGCCGATGCACGGCACGCTCTCAAGAGGCAGCTTCGGTCCTTCTCCTGCGACTTCGAACGAGGCGCCGTCGTCGGCAATCCGGCCGTTCAGCAGATTCATCCCCGGCGAGCCGATGAAGCCCGCAACGAAAGTCGTCGCGGGCCGCTCGTAGACCTCCGTCGGCGCGCCGATCTGCTCCGCGTGGCCGCGATTCATCACGATCACGCGCTGCGCGAGCGTCATCGCTTCGATCTGATCGTGCGTCACGTACAGGCTCGTCGTCTTGAGCCGGCCATGCAGGCGCTGGATTTCGAGCCGCATCTGCACGCGCAGCCGCGCGTCGAGATTCGACAGCGGCTCGTCGAACAGAAACACGGCCGGCTCGCGCACGATCGCGCGGCCCATCGCGACGCGCTGCCGCTGACCGCCCGACAACTCGCGCGGCTTTCTCGACAGCAGCGGTTCGAGTTCGAGAATCTTCGCGGCCGTCAGCACGCGCGCGTCGATCTTCGATTTCGGCAGCCCGGCGATCTTCAGCGCGTAGCCCATGTTTTCCGCGACCGTCATGTGCGGATAGAGCGCGTAGTTCTGAAACACCATCGCGATGTTGCGATCTTTCGGTTCGAGATCGTTGACGACTTTGCCGTCGATCGCGATCTCACCCTCGGTGACCGCTTCGAGGCCCGCGACCATGCGCAGCAACGTCGACTTGCCGCACCCCGACGGCCCGACCATCACGACGAACTCGCCGTCGCGCACATCGGCGTTGATGCCGTGCAGGACGTTCTGCTTGCCGTCGTACGATTTCTTCACCCCTTTTAGCGTCAGTGCGGACATGGGTTTTTATCCTTGTTTTTCAGCACTCGTTTTCAGCATTCATTTTTCAGCATCGATGAGGCCGCGCACGAACCAGCGCTGCATCGCCAGCACGACGCCGAGCGGCGGCAGCATCGCGAGCAGCGTCGAGGCCATCACGAGATGCCATTCGGTCGCCGTGTCGCCGGAAGCGATCATGCTCTTGATGCCGACCACGGCCGTTGTCAGCGACTGCTGGCTCGTGATCAGGATCGGCCACAAGTACTGATTCCAGCCGTAGATGAACGTGATCACGAAGAGCGCCGCGAGATTCGTCTTCGACAGCGGCAGCACCACGTCCCAGAAGAAACGCAGCGGACCGGCGCCGTCGATGCGCGCGGCTTCCATCAATTCGTCGGGCAGCGTGAGGAAGAACTGGCGGAACAGAAACGTCGCGGTGGCGGAGGCGATCAGCGGCAGTGTGAGCCCGGCGTACGTGTTGCTCAGATGCATCGACGACACGACCTGCACGGTCGGAAAGATGCGCACTTCGACGGGCAGCATCAGCGTGACGAAGATCAGCCAGAACGCGGCATTGCGGCCCGGAAAGCGGAAGAACACGATCGCGAACGCCGAGACGATCGACACGGCGATCTTGCCGACCGCGATCACGAGCGCCATCACGAGACTGTTGAGCAGCATCGCGCCGAACGGGCTCGCGGCGTTGCCCGTGCCGTGCGTCCAGATGTTCGCGACGTTCTCGAACAGATGCGTGCCCGGCACCAGCGAAAGCGGCACGCTGAACACCTCGTGCTCGCTCATCGTCGCTGCGCAGAACGCGACATAGACGGGAAACACGACCAGCAGCACGCCGACTATCAGCACGGCGTGGCAGAAAAGATCGAAGCCGCGGCGATTCTCGATCATGAGTATTGAACCCTCCGCTCGATGAAGCGGAATTGCACGACAGTCAGACCGACGACGATCACCATCAGCACGACCGATTGCGCGCCCGAGCTGCCGATGTCGAGTCCCTGGAAGCCTTCGGCGAAGATCTTGTAGATCAGCGTGCGCGTGGATTGCGCGGGACCGCCGCCCGTCGCGGCATCGATGATCGGGAAGGTGTCGAAGAACGCGTAGACAAGATTGACGACGAGCAAAAAGAAAGTCGTGGGTGACAGTAGCGGCAGCGCGACGCCGAAAAAGCGCCGCACGGGACCGGCGCCGTCGATCGCGGCCGCTTCGATCAGCGAGCGCGGAATCGCCTGAAGGCCCGCATAGAAGAACAGGAAGTTGTAGCTGACCTGTTTCCACACCGATGCGAGCACGACCAGGAACATCGCCTGACCGGGATTGAGCGCGTGATTCCACACGATGCCCGCCTTGCCGAGCGCGAAGGTCACGAGACCGATGCTCGGATTGAACAGGAACGACCACAGCACGGCCGCAATCGCGGGCGCCACGGCGTACGGCCAGATCAGGAGCGTCTGATAGGCTTTCGCGCCGCGCGTCACGCGGTCGGCGCAGGCGGCGAGCAGCAGCGAGATCGCGAGCCCCGAAACGGTGACGAGCGCGCAGAAGATCAGCGTCGTTTCGAACGACGACAGATACAGCGGATCGGCGAACAACTGCCTGAAATTGCCGAGTCCGACGAATTCGCTCGACGTGCCGAACGCGTCCTGAGTCTGCGTCGATTGCCAAAGCGCTTCGCCCGCGGGCAACAGGAAGAACAGCAGCGTGATCGCGAGCTGCGGCGCGACGAGCAGATAAGGCAGGAAGCTGGTGCCGAAGCGGGAGCGCTTGTCCATCGACGTCCTTCCCTACAGTGAGCGAATCAGGCGCGCTTCGTTGCTTTATTCAACTTCATACAGCGACGAGAGCGCGCCCCTCGTGCTGATCAGCTGCCGGCCTTCTGGAAGCGGCGCAGCAGATCATCGCCGCGCGACACCGACGAATCGAGCGCATCTTTGGGCGTCTTCTTGTCGGCCCAGACCTGTTCGAGTTCTTCGTCGATGATCGTGCGGATCTGCGGCATGTTGCCCAGACGCAGACCCTTCGTGAACGGCAGCGGCGGCTTGTTGAGCATCTGCTTGATGGCCGTGTCGCTGCCCGGGTTCTTCTCGTAGAAGCCTTGTTGCTGCGTCAGCTGATAAGCGGCCGTCGTGACGGGCAGATAGCCCGTGTCCTGATGCCATTTCGCGGCGACGGGCGGCGAGCTGAGATAAGCGAGAAACTTCGCGACGCCCTTGTAGACGGCCGGGTCCTTGCCCGACAGCACCCACAGGCTCGCACCACCGATGATCGCGTTCTGCGGTGCGCCCTTCACGTTCACGTCGTACGGCATCATGCCCGTGCCGAAGCTGAACTTCGCGTACTTGCGGATCGTCGCGAGCGAGCCCGACGAATTCGTGATGATCCCGCAGTCGCCGCTATAGAACTTCGATACGGGTTCGTCCTTGCGGCCTGCGTAGGTGAACGTACCTTCCTTGGCCATCTTCTGCATGAAAGTGATGTGGGCGATCTGCAGCGGCTTGTTGAATTCGAGCTGCGCATCGGCGCCTTCGAAGCCGTTGTTTTCCGTCGCGAACGGCGCGCCGTGCCACGCGCTGTAGTTCTCGAGCTGAATCCAGCTTTGCCACCCCGACGAATAGCCGCACGACAGTCCCGCTGCCTTCAGCTTCTGCGCATCCTGCTCGACTTCGGCCCACGTTTGGGGCGGCGCGTTCGGATCGAGACCGGCTTTCTTGAAGGCGTCCTTGTTGTAGTAGAGGACGGGCGTCGAGCTGTTGAACGGCATCGAAATCAGATGGCCTGTTTTTGAATCGCTGTAGTAGCTGGCGATGGTCGGCACGAAGGCTTTCTCGTCGAGCGTCATGCCCGCCTGCTTGAACACGTCCGACACGGGCACGACGGCTTTTTTCGCCTGCATCATCGTCGCCGTGCCGACCTCGTAGACCTGCAGGATCGCGGGCGCATTGCCGCTGCGATACGCGGCGATGCCGGCGGCAAGCGTCTGGTCGTACGTGCCCTTGAAGACTGGGACGATCCTGTAATCGCTTTGCGATGCATTGAAGTCGTTGGCGATCGCGTTCAGGCGCTCGCCGAGCGCGGCTTCCATCGCGTGCCAGAACTGGATCTCAGTGGCAGCATGTGCGCCTTGATGGACGCCCAAGGCCAGAACGGCCGCGACGGACAGCGAACGGAACAGCGGCTTGCTATGCATCGAGAGTCTCCTTGTGTGTCGACCAGAGTTGGCGCTTCAGCGCCTTACTCTGGTCCCATGCAGAGCGGTCGACCAGAGTTGGCGCTCAAGCCCCATGCAGAGCACTTACTCTGGTCTCATGCCCGGACAGGGCATCGAACGCGCGTTGTGCGGTGCGCGATTCTAGTTATGGTCGATGACAGGAACGCGTCGGTGATTTTTCTAAGTGCCCGGTTCGGTGTCGAAGGGCAATTTAACATCGAAGAATAGTGCGAGAAAGCGCGATTACCCGAAGCACCGATTGGTGTTCGCACAACGAGGGCGAAAAAAAGCCGCGTCGATGCGCGGCTTTTCTTTGCGTCTGGCATCTCGCGTCATGCGGCGAGATGCATTTGACAATTCTTCGTCAGACGTTGAACAGAAAGTTCATCACGTCGCCATCATGCACGACGTACTCCTTTCCTTCGGCGCGCATCTTGCCCGCTTCCTTCGCGCCTTGCTCGCCCTTGTACGTGATGAAGTCGTCGAAACCGATGGTCTGCGCACGGATGAAGCCGCGTTCGAAGTCCGTATGAATCGCGCCCGCGGCTTGCGGTGCCGTGTCGCCGACATGGATCGTCCACGCGCGCACTTCCTTGACGCCCGCCGTGAAATACGTCTGCAGGCCGAGCAGCTTGAAGCCCGCGCGAATCACGCGGTTCAGACCCGGCTCGTGCATGCCCATGTCGGCGAGGAACACTTCCTTGTCTTCGTCGGCGAGATCGGCGATTTCCGCTTCGATTGCCGCGCACACGGCGACAACGGGCGCCTTTTCCGTTTCAGCGTACTTGCGCACGGCATCCAGATGCGGGTTGTTCTCGAAGCCGTCTTCCTTCACGTTCGCCACGTACATGGCCAGCTTGGCCGTGATCAGACAGAACGGCTTGATCAGCAGACGCTCTTCGTCCGTCAGGTCGAGCCCGCGAACCGGCTTCGCCTGGTCCAGTTGCGCACGAACCTTTTCCAGCACGGCGGCGAGCTTCACCGCTTCCTTGTCGTTGCCTGATTTCGCGGCCTTCGCGTAGCGCGTGAGCGCCTTTTCGACGGTCGCCAGATCGGCGAGCGCGAGCTCGGTGTTGATCACTTCGATATCCGACACCGGGTCGATCTTGCCCGCGACGTGAATCACGTTTTCGTCTTCGAAGCAGCGCACGACATGCGTGATCGCGTCGGTTTCGCGGATGTTCGCGAGGAACTGGTTGCCGAGCCCTTCACCCTTGCTCGCGCCGGCGACGAGGCCGGCGATGTCGACGAATTCCACGACGGCGGGCAGGATGCGCTCCGGCTTGACGATTTCCGCGAGCGCCTTCAGACGCGCGTCCGGCACTTCGACCACGCCGACGTTCGGCTCGATCGTGCAGAACGGATAGTTTTCGGCGGCGATGCCCGCCTTGGTCAGCGCGTTGAACAGGGTGGACTTGCCGACGTTAGGCAGGCCGACGATGCCGCATTGGAGGCTCATGGAAAACCTTTCAGATCAGTGTTTGCGGCTTGCCGGCGCGTCTCGCGCAGCCCGGCGAGAGCGGGATCAGGAAAGCCGCAAAAGAAATTGGGGACGAGACAGACAGTACGCATTCGGGCGTTCGGACCACGATTCTGTACCGGATTTGTGCTCGAAAAACGGCAATTGTAACGCTTTCGGACGCCTTGATCGGAGCGGATGGAGAGGGCGGGAAGCGTGCCGGGAGATCGGGCCGACGTATAAAGAATCCGTCGAATGTGGCCGATATAGCGCAGTGACAGGGCAGTGACCATGTCAGGCCGAACAAATAACGCTACGGGGGATGCAATGAGGTGGATCAAGGCTGTAACCGTTCTTGCGACGGTTGGCCTGTTTTCAGGCTGCGCGCACAACGTGCAAGTTTCGTCGCAGTCCGGCGCGGCGGAAGTGATGAGCACGCGGGTAAAGCAGGACAAGGCGTACATGGTGTTCAGTGACAACCTTGCGACTGCAGGAAAAGACGTGAAGCCCGGGTTTGCATGCGGGGCTCATAGCTATCCGATGTATATCGGGGAAACGTTGGAAAACTCGCTTTCAAAGACGGTCGAAGCCGCTTTCCCGCAAGCTGTCAGAAACGGCGGCGCAATTCCCGCGGCAGGTGACGGCCTTGTGTTCAAGTTCGACCTGTCCGAATTCGATCCGCGCATTCGCTTTACGCCTGGCTTCTTCGTTCCGACTGCGGATGCGAACGTCGACATTGCCATTCACGCACGGGTGTCGGACAAGGGCGGCAGGGAACTGATCGCAACGACGTTCCGCGGACAGGGCCATTCGAGTCAGGACGGTTCGTGCGGCGTGGGGGCAGACGCACTCGCGGAAGCGGGCAAGAAAGCCATCGCCAATGCGATGGAAAATTTCGTCGACAAGGTGATCAACACTGGCGTGCTCGATACGGTGACGACGACAGCTGCAAGCAAATAGCAAACTGATGCGGTCCGTGGGCCAGGCGATTCGTACATGACCGGCTGTTTGCGCGGCTGGTCGTGGAGCGTCGCCCCTATTTGCGCGTGTGATGAGGTGGCGTCGTCTGCCTGGGGCCTGACGGACCCGCTTAAACACGTTCTGCGCAATGAACGGGTCCCGGCCCATTGCATCGCGATGCACGTCCACGCCTGCGCCCGACATGCATCAACCATCGGTCCAGGGAGGCGCAAACGCGGCCGTAGCGCGGTCCCGCCCGTCCGTCCCGGGCACCCCTCGCAGCTATAATGCCCGGATGAACGCTCACCACTCATCCTTCGACGTCGCCGTGATCGGCGGCGGGCTCGTCGGCAAGACGGCGGCGCTAGCGCTCACGCAATGCGGCCTGCGCGTCGCGCTGCTCGCGCAGCATTGCCAGCCGCTGCCAGGCGACGCCGTGTTCGACTCGCGCATCTACGCGCTGTCCGCGAGCTCGCAGGCGCTGCTCGAGCGTCTGCGCGTGTGGCAGGCGCTCGACGCATCGCGGCTATCGCCCGTCTACGACATGCGCGTCTACGGTGACGCGCACGCCGAACTGCATTTCTCGGCGTTTCAGGCCTCGGTGCCGCAGCTTGCGTGGATCGCCGAATCGTCGCTGATCGAACACGCGCTCGACGCCGCGCTGCGCTTTCAGCCCAATCTCACGTGGCTCGATACGCGCGCGCAAGGGCTCGACGTGAAAACGGGCGGCGCGACGATCGGCCTCGCGAACGGCAATGTGCTCGAAGCGGACCTCGTCGTGGGCGCGGACGGCGCGCATTCGTGGGTGCGCGCGCAGATCGGCTCCAAGACGAGCCGGCGCGACTACAGGCAGACGGGCGTCGTCGCGAACTTCAAGGCCGAGCGTCCGCACGGCGAGACCGCGTATCAGTGGTTTCGCGACGGTGAGGTCATCGCGCTGCTGCCGCTGCCCGACGGCCACGTGTCGCTCGTCTGGTCGGCGCTGACCGATCATGCGAACACGCTCATCAGGCTCGATCCGGCACAGCTCGCGGCGGAAGTCGAACGTGTGACGATGGGCGCGCTCGGCAAGCTCGACTGCGTGACGCCCCCCCAAGGCTTTCCGCTCGCGCTGCAAACGGTCGACCGGCTGGTTGCGCCGCGCGTGGCGCTCGTCGGCGATGCCGCGCATCTGATCCATCCGCTCGCCGGGCAGGGGATGAACCTGGGCTTGCGGGACGTGGCGTCGCTGGTGGACGTGATCGCGAAGAAAGAGGCGTTCCGCGATCTCGGCGACACGGTGCTGTTGCGCCGCTACGAACGCTCGCGCAGCGAAGACATCCGCGCGCTGACTATTGCCACCGACGGCCTCCAGCGGCTGTTCTCGCTGCCGGGCAATATCGCGCGCGCGGTCCGCAATACGGGGATGGCGTTCGTCGGCGGGCAGCCGCTGGTCAAACGCTGGCTGGTGTCGGCGGCGCTGGGCTGAAACGCCGGGCATGTACGTTGCGCCCTCAATCGTCAGGGCGCATGTGTGGCAGGATAAGCCCCAGGGCATACCATCCGTCACGCGGCTCCCGATGCGACGGAAGCACGATCGGGAACGCGGGCGGAACGTAAACACGGGCGCCGACAGGCCGCGGAAGGCCGCAAACATCGGCGCCAAAATCGAATCAGGAGTAGCAGCATGAAGCAACGCATCCGCATCGCCGCAATGGCGCTGGCCGTCGTGACGGCCGCGCTCGGCTGTTCCGCGCAGGCCGACCAGACCACCGACAAGCTCAAGGCGACGCTGCAATCGCGCCTCGGCGAAGCGTCGATCAAGAGCGTGATGAAGTCACCGATCGCGGGTCTGTACGAAGTGAACCTCGGCTCGCAGATCATCTACAGCGATGCGGCGGGCGACTATCTGCTGCTTGGCGACATGGTCGACGCGAAGACGCGCAAGAACCTGACGGAGGCGCGTCTGGCGGAGATCAACCGCATCGACTTCGCGAACCTGCCGTTTGGCGACGCCGTGAAGGTGGTGAAGGGCAACGGCAGCCGCAAGATTGCCGTGTTCTCCGATCCGAACTGCCCGTACTGCAAGCAGCTCGAATCGACGCTGAAGTCGATGGACAACATCACCGTCTACACGTTCCTGTACCCGGTGCTGTCGCCGGACTCGACGGTCAAGTCGAAGTCGATCTGGTGTTCCGCCGACCGCGCGAAGGCCTGGGAAGCGTGGATGCAGGACCGCCGCGCGCCGACCGCGCCGGGCACTTGCGATACGGCCGCCATCGACAAGAACCTGAAGCTCGGCCAATCGATGAACGTGAGCGGCACGCCGACTATCTTCCTCGCCGACGGCCGCCGCCTGCCGGGCGCCGTGCCTGCGGAAGAACTGGACAAGGCGTTGTCGTCGGTGCGCTGAGCGAGGCGCATGTCGCGTTGTGTGTCGGCTGGAGTTAGCGCTTTAGCGCTTACTCCAGCCCCATGCAGAGCGGTCGGCTTGGAGTTAGCGCTTTAGCGCTTACTCCAGCCCCATGCAGAGCGGTCGGCTTGGAGTAAGCGCTTTAGCGCTTACTCCAGCCCCATGCAGAGCGGTCGGCTGGAGTCAGCGTTTTAGCGCTTACTCCGGCCCCATGCAGAGCGGTCGGCTTGGAGTAAGCGCTTTAGCGCTTACTCCGGCCCCATGCAGAGCGGTCGGCTTGGAGTCAGCGCTTTAGCGCTTACTCCGGCCCCATGCAAAGCGGTCGACTGGAGCTAGCGCATTAGCACCTGCTCCAGCCCCACGCGAAGCGGTCGATTGCTGTCGGTGCACTAGCGCCTTACCAACACATGCGGCACGATCGCTGCCCGTTTCAAGCCTTCCGAATCCCTTCCGTAGTTTTCACACACGAGCGCCGATGAAGCCGATCCGCTACACCATCGTTCCGAAGCACCCCGCCGCCCATATTTTCGAAGTCACCGTCACCGTCGCCGAACCCGATCCGTCGGGCCAGCGCTTCATGCTGCCCGTCTGGATTCCGGGCAGCTACATGGTCCGCGAGTTCGCGCGCAACATCGTCACGCTGCGCGCCTTCAACGATGCGGGCCGCAAGGTGCGCATCGAAAAGACCGACAAGCACATGTGGCAGGCCGCGCCGGTGAAGGGCGCGCTGACGCTGCGCTACGAGGTGTACGCGTGGGACATGTCGGTGCGGGCCGCGCATCTCGACGACACGACCGGCTTCTTCAACGGCACGAGCGTGTTTCTGTCGCCGCTCGGTTTCGAGGACGCACGCTGCGTCGTCGACATCCAGAAGCCGGCGGGCCCGCAGTTCCGCAACTGGCGCGTCGCGACGGCGCTGACGGAAGCGCGCGGCACGAAGCGCTACGGCTTCGGCGAGTACACCGCGCAGAACTACGACGAGCTGATCGACCATCCCGTCACGCTCGGCGAATTCGCGCTCGCGACCTTCAAGGCGCACGGCGTGCCGCACGACATCGTGATCGCGGGGCGCGTGGTCGGGCTGGACATGGCGCGGCTGTCGGCGGATCTGAAGCGCGTGTGCGAAGCGCAGATCGCGCTCTTCGAGCCGCGCTCGAAAAAGGCGCCTATGGACCGCTACGTGTTCATGACCCAGGCCGTCAGCGATGGCTACGGCGGACTCGAGCATCGCGCATCGACGGCGCTGATCTGCAACCGTTCGGATTTGCCCGTCGTCGGCCGCGACGAGATGACGGACGGCTATCGCACGTACCTGGGGCTGTGCAGCCACGAGTACTTCCACACGTGGAACGTGAAGCGCATCAAGCCCGCCGCGTTCGCGACGTACGACCTGACGCAGGAAAACTACACGTCGCTGCTGTGGCTCTTCGAGGGCTTCACGTCGTACTACGACGATCTGATGCTCGTGCGCAGCGGCCTGATCAAGGAAGCCGATTACTTCACGCTGCTCGGCAAGACGATCGGTGGCGTGCTGCGCGGCAGCGGGCGTTTGAAGCAGACGGTCGCCGAAAGCTCGTTCGACGCATGGGTCAAGTATTACCGTCAGGATGAGAACGCCGCGAACGCGATCGTCAGCTACTACACGAAGGGCTCGCTGGTCGCGCTCGCTTTCGATCTGACGATTCGCGCGCAAACGCAGAACCGCAAGTCGCTCGATGACGTGATGCGCCTCTTGTGGCAGCGCTACGGACGCGACTTCTATCGCGGCAAGGCAAACGGCATCGAAGAGTCGGAGGTCGAGGCGCTGTTCACGGAAGCGACGGGCGCCGATCTGTCCGAGGTTTTCGCCGAAGGCGTGCGCGGCACGCGCGATCTGCCGCTCGAAGCGCTGCTCGAACCGTTCGGCGTGAAGCTCGAGGCGGACGTCGACGCGAAGGCGAAGCCGTCGCTCGGCGCGCGCGTGCGCAACGGCGCGGACTGCGCGCTCGCGGCCGTTCACGACGGCGGCGCGGCGCAGAAGGCGGGCCTTTCGGCCGGCGACGTATTGATCGCGATCGACGGGTTGCGCGTGACGGGCTCGAATCTCGACGCGCTGCTGTCGCGCTATGTGCCCGGCGCCAAAGTCGAAGTGCACGCGTTCCGGCGCGACGAACTGCGCGTCGCGCAAGTCAAGCTCGACGGGCCCGACGTGTCGCGCTACAAGCTCACGTCGAACAACAAGCGCGCGTCGGCGAGCTCGGCGCGCAAGCGCTGGCTGGGGAAATAACGGCGCGCAACCGCTCGCCGGCCCCCGCCGCCGGCTCGTAACCGGGCGGCGGATTGTTCTATCACTGCAACAATCCGTCGCCGCCGCGGTACTTTTTCCGCGCCGGGTAAAAAAACACAATGGCTCCACTCGCGCAACACAGCGCGCCCCTCACTGGAGTCACAGATGACCACGATCCTGCAAATCAACTCGTCGGCTCGCTCGCAAGGCGCTCAGTCGACGCTCCTCGCCAACGAACTGACGGCAAAGCTGCAACAATCGAACCCGGGTGCGCGAGTCGTCGTTCGCAACCTGCACGAAGAGGCGCTGCCGCACCTCGACGACACGATCCTCGGCGCATTCTTCACGCCCGTCGAGCAGCGCACGGCTGAACAGCAAGCGATTTCGTCGCGCAGCGAAGCGCTGATCGCCGAACTGCAAGCCGCCGACATCGTCGTGATCGGTGCGCCGCTGTACAACTTCGGCATCTCGTCGCAACTGAAGACTTACTTCGATTTCATCGCACGCGCTGGCATCACGTTCAAGTACGGCGCGAATGGTCCGGAAGGCCTCGTGAACGGCAAGAAGGTGTTCGTGGTTTCGGCTCGCGGCGGCAAGTATGTCGGCACGCCGGGCGACACGCAGACGCCTTACCTGAAGACGTTCCTCGGATTCCTCGGCATGACCGACGTGAACTTCATCTACGCGGAAGGCCTGAACATGGGCCCGGACGCAGCGTCAGCGGCACTCGCGGGCGCACGCGAAGCGATCGCGGCAGCCTGAGCGGTCTGAACGGCCGCCAGCCGGCCGTCGACGCGATACGGTTATCGGCCGCATCGCGTCGGCAAAACAAAACGCCACGGAACACGATTCCGTGGCGTTTTTGTTTTTGGGCCGCCTTGTTTGGGACCCTTCATGGGTGCTTCAAACCGGCTCGGGCTCAGGCGAAGACTTCACCGTTTTCCGGCAAACGCCAGTCGATAGGCGCACGGCCGTGCGTTTCGAGAAACTCGTTGGCGAGCGCGAAATGCCGGCAGCCGAGGAACCCTCGGTGCGCGGACAGCGGCGACGGGTGCGGCGCTTCGAGCACGCAATGTGACTTGCCGTCGAGCAGCGCGCGCTTCGCTTGCGCATGCGCGCCCCACAGCATGAAGACCAGGTTGTCGTGGCGCATCGCAAGCTCGTGGATCAGCGTGTCGGTGCATTTTTCCCAGCCGCGCTTCGCGTGGCTCGCAGCGCGATCGCGTTCGACGGTCAGCACCGTGTTGAGCAGCAGCACGCCTTGCTTGGCCCACGCATCGAGACAGCCGTGCTGCGGTGTTTCATAGCCGAGGCTCGCGGCGATTTCCTTGAAGATGTTGCGCAGCGACGGCGGCGGACGCACCGACGGCGGCACCGAAAACGCGAGCCCGTGCGCCTGTGGCGTGCCGCGGTCTTCGCCGTGATACGGGTCCTGGCCTAAGATCACGACCTTGACGTCGTCGGGGCTCGTCAGGCGCAGCGCGCGGAATACGTCGGCGGGATAGACCGTCTTTCCGGCCGCACGCTCGCCGTCGACGAAACGGCACAGCGGCGCGTAGGTGTCGCTGTCGATGAACGGCTTCAGGTGCGCGCGCCATGCAGGCGGCAACGCGTCGAACTGCGATTCGAGCGTCTGGATATCGGCAGCGGGAGAGGGCGCGGCGTCGGTGTCGCCGGCGAACAGGGACGGCTGCGCCGGCTGGATGGGGGAGCGTTTTGCGGAATTCATGGCGGGCTAGTGTGGCAGCAAACGCCTGAGCGCTCAAGCATCGCTGCGTGCGTCTGGCCTTGCATTTGTGCGCGGTGAGCCGCGTTACCGTGAGCCGCCGCCTTCGCGCAGACGATAACCGCGCTGCGCCTTGCTGACGTCATCGGGGCGCAGGCCGTGAATCGCTTGCGCCAGTTCCGCGGACAACGCGTGCAGCGCGTCGGCATCGCCTCGCTTCAGCTCCAGCTCGATCTCGCAGATCGGCGCGCGGCGCGTTTCGCCGTTCACGTCTGCGCGGATTTCGCCCTGGTCGATGGCCGCTTCGATGTCAGCGCCCTCGATCCTCACGTGCCACAGCGTCCGCGAGAAATTGGTGCTGAAAAGCGCGATCAGTTCGTCGCGCGCGCTGCGCAGCGCTTCTTTCGACGGCTCGTCGTCGCAGGCATCGATCAGCGCGTCGACTTCGAGCGCATTGCCTTTGATGGGCATTTCCCATTCGTGCCGGTTGTGCAAACCGTCTTTCGACGTGCCGATTGTCTTGTACGTCTGCAGCCAGCCGTCCGGCGTGCGGCGCACGCGCACCGCGCTCTTTGCGCGCGCAAGCGTCAGCGCCGGCGTGTCGAAATAGCTGTTTTCCAGCGTGATCGTGCGGCCCGCGCGGCCGGCGCGCTGGATGAACCATTGCGTCGCCGCGCCGACCTGATCCGTCGGCAGCGACAGCTTGATTTCCTGTTCCATGCCCATCGCGTGCGTCGCTCCCGAACTTGCCGGATCAGAAGAACATTCGCGCGAGTTCCGCGCCGGGCTCTTCGGCGCGCATGAACGCCTCGCCGACGAGGAAGGTGTTCACGTCCATCGCGCGCATCCGCTCGACATCGGCGCGCGACAGGATGCCCGACTCGGTCACGACGATACGGTCCTCCGGGATCATGTCCAGCAGGCCGAGCGTCGTTTCGATCGACGTTTCGAACGTGCGCAGATTGCGATTGTTCACGCCGATCAGTGGCGTCTTCAACGTGAGCGCTTCGACCAGCTCGTTCTTGTCATGCACTTCGACGAGCACGGCGAGTCCGAGCGAATGCGCGTACGCTTCGAGGTCCTGCATCTTCGCGGTTTCGAGCGCGGCGACGATCAGCAGGATTGCGTCGGCGCCCATCGCGCGCGCTTCGAGGATCTGATACTGATCGACGATGAAGTCCTTGCGCAGAACGGGCAGCGTGCAGGCGGCGCGCGCTTCTTCCAGATACTGCGCGCTGCCCTGGAAGAACTGCACGTCGGTGAGCACGGACAGACACGCCGCGCCATGCTTCGCATACGAACGCGCGATGTCGGCGGGCACGAAGTGCTCGCGCAGCACGCCTTTCGACGGGCTCGCTTTCTTGACCTCGGAGATCACGGCCGCGAGGCCGGCCTCATGCTTCGCACGAATCGCACCGACGAAATCGCGCACATCGCGCGTCGACGCCTGCAGGCGCAATTCTTCGAGCGTCGCGCTTTGCTGCGCGATGCGCACTTCTTCGCGCTTGACGTCGATGATGCGGTCCAGAATGTCGCTCATATGAATCCCGTTGCCTCGTTAAAGCCTGATTGATGCGTGGCTAATGCCTGGTTAATGCCTGGCTAATGCCTAGTCATTGCTTGAATTGCTGCGTGAAGCGGACCAGGTCGTCGACCTTTGCGCGCGCCTTGCCGCTGGCGATGGCTTCGCGGGCCAGTTGAATGCCGTCCGCGATCGATGCCGTGACGTTCGCCGCATACAGCGCCGTGCCCGCGTTCAACGTGACGATCTCGCGCGCGACGCCCGGCTTGTTGTCGAGCGCTTCGAGCAACAGCTTCTTCGATTCGTTGGCGTCAGCCACTTTCAGCGTTCGGTTCGACACCATCTGCATGCCGAAGTCCTCCGGGTGAATCTCGTACTCGCGCACTTCGCCGTCGCGCAGTTCGCCGACGAGCGTTGCCGCGCCCAGCGACACTTCGTCCATGCCGTCCATACCATACACGACCAGCACGTGTTTCGCGCCGAGACGCTCCATCACGCGAACCTGAATGCCGACGAGGTCCGGGTGAAACACGCCTTGCAGCTGGTTCGGCGCGCCGGCGGGGTTCGTCAGCGGACCGAGGATGTTGAAGATGGTCCGCACACCGAGTTCGCGCCGCACGGGCGCGATGTTCTTCATCGCAGGGTGATGGTTCGGCGCGAACATGAAGCCCATGCCCGTTTCGGCGATCGATGCGGCCACCTGTTCCGGCTGCAGGTCGATATTGACGCCGAGCGCTTCGAGTACATCAGCGCTGCCCGACTTGCTCGACACACCGCGATTGCCGTGCTTCGCGACCTTCGCGCCCGCTGCCGCCGATACGAACATCGTCGCCGTCGAGATGTTGAACGTGTGCGATCCGTCGCCGCCTGTCCCGACGATATCGACGAAGTTCGAGTTGTCCTCGACTTCGACGTGACGTGCGAATTCACGCATCACCGTGGCGGCCGCGGTGATTTCGCCGATGGTCTCTTTTTTGACGCGCAGTCCCGTGATGATTGCGGCCGCCATGACGGGCGACATGTCGCCGCGCATGATGAGGCGCATCAGGTGCAGCATTTCGTCGTGGAAAATCTCGCGATGCTCGATCGTGCGCTGCAGCGCTTCTTGTGGCGTGATCATGGTGATGTCTCCTTAGTGCGCTGCTTATGCGGTGCGGACGGCAGCCTTCGACTGCTTCACGAAGTTTTCGAGCAGTGCGTGGCCGTGTTCCGAGAGGATCGATTCCGGATGGAACTGCACGCCTTCGACAGGCAGCGTCTTGTGACGCACGCCCATGATTTCGCCGTCGTCGGTCCATGCGGACACTTCGAGGCAATCGGGCAGCGATTCGCGCTCGATCGCGAGCGAGTGATAGCGCGTGACGGTGAAATGCTTCGGCAGGTCGGCGAATACGCCTTTGCAATCGGTTTCGATCTGGCTCACCTTGCCGTGCATGATGGTCTTCGCGCGCACGACGCGGCCGCCGAACGCTTCGCCGATCGCCTGATGGCCGAGGCACACGCCGAGAATCGGATACTTGCCGGAGAATTCGCGCAGCACGTCGAGCGTGATGCCCGCGTGTTGCGGATTGCTCGGTCCCGGCGAGAGACAAATGCGCTCGGGGTTGAGCTTTGCAATTTCTTCGAGAGTGATTTCGTCGTTGCGATAGGTCCGCACGTCTTCGCCGAGTTCGCCGAAGTACTGGACCAGGTTATAGGTGAACGAGTCGTAGTTGTCGATCATCAGCAGCATGGTCAGTCTCCGTCAGAAGTCGCTATCGAGGCCGTCTTGCACTTGCTCGGCGGCACGCAGCACGGCGCGCGCCTTGTTCTCGGTCTCTTGCCATTCGGATTCGGGCACCGAGTCGGCGACGATGCCCGCCGCCGCCTGCACATACAGATTGCCGTTGGCGATCACGCCCGTGCGGATTGTGATCGCGAGGTCCATCTCGCCCGTGAACGACAGGTAGCCGACTGCGCCGCCGTAGAGGCCGCGCTTCACGGGCTCGAGTTCGTCGATCAATTCCATCGCGCGCACCTTCGGCGCACCCGACAGCGTGCCCGCCGGGAACGTCGCGCGCAGCACGTCGAAGTTGGTCATGCCCGGCTTCAGCTTGCCCTCGACCGAGCTGACGATGTGCTGCACGTGCGAGTACTTTTCGATCACCATCTTGTCGGTGACGGCGACTGAGCCGATCTGCGCGATGCGGCCCACGTCGTTGCGCGCGAGGTCGATCAGCATCACGTGCTCGGCGATTTCCTTCGGGTCGTTCAGCAGTTCAGTCGCGAGTTCGGCGTCGCGCTCGGGCGTGTTGCCGCGCGGACGCGTGCCGGCGAGCGGACGGATCGTGACGATGCGGTCTTCGCCGCGCTTTTCCTGGCGCACGAGAATTTCCGGCGACGCGCCGACCACATGGAATTCGCCGAAGTTGTAGTAGTACATGTACGGCGACGGATTCAGCGAGCGCAACGCGCGATACAGCGACAGCGGATTGTCGCGATACGGCTTGGTCAGACGCTGGCCGACCTGCACCTGCATCAGTTCGCCGGCGGCGATGTACTCCTTCGCCTTGCGCACGGCGGCGAGATAGTCGTCCTTCTTGAACTCGCGGTAGATATCGGTGCGCATGCTCGCCGACGTGACAGGCGGCTGCACGGTCGTGCGCAGGCGCTGCTTCAGGTCGCGCAGACGCTGCTTTGCGCGCGTGTACGCTTCGGGCGTCGTCGGATCGGCGTAGATCACGAGGTACAGCTTGCCCGCGAGGTTGTCGATGACGGCGACTTCTTCCGTCAGCAGCAGCTGGATGTCGGGCAGGTTCAGATCGTCGGGCGGAGCCGTGTGCGCGAGCTTTTTCTCGATGTAGCGCACGGCGTCGTAGCCGAAGTAGCCCGCGAGGCCGCCCGCGAAACGCGGCAGGCCCGGACGCAGCGCGACCTTGAAGCGGCTCTGGTACTGCTGGATGAATTCGAGCGGATCGCCTTCGTGCGTCTCGACGACCTTGCCGTCTTTCACCACTTCCGTCACGCCGTTGCGCGTGCGGACCAGCGTGCGCGCCGGCAGGCCGATGAACGAGTAGCGTCCGAAGCGCTCGCCGCCGACCACCGACTCCAGCAAAAACGAGTTCGCGCCGTTTCGCTCGGTCTGCGCGAGCTTCAGGTACAGCGAGAGCGGCGTTTCGAGGTCGGCCAGCGCTTCGGCGATCAGCGGGATGCGATTGAAGCCCTCGTTTGCGAGGGACTGAAATTCGAGTTCGGTCATGTTCCGATCCTGTTCGTGCGTCCGGCCGCGGCGGGCGTCGGACAAAGCGGGGCTGCGTTACCGGTCGAATGTGCTCGTCACAGGTGAGGAGACCGGCGCGCGCTTTCCCGACGACGTTGCACGGCCTCACAGCACGACGATAGTACGCAAGGTACGCGACGGCTAGCTGAAACGCGGTGCAGCGAAGTTAAGCCGGTCGATTGACGATCGCGGCAGTTCGGGAAAAGCGCGTGAGCGCAGCGAAGTAAAAAACGGGTGCCGAAGACGAGCTTCAGCGTACCTCAGGCGAGGTATTAGCGCGACCAGCGACGCCAGGGCCAGGCTCCCCGGTCGATCGTGCTCAGACTCCGTTTTTTATTCAGAAACATGAGGAAGACTTGGTTAAGTCAGGGATTAGATGCTGCCGATTGTACTGCATTGTGCGCTGCGATCGCCTTGGCGGCCCCCAGCAGCGACGCAACTATACCATCGGATTTTATGGTTTGAACAGATTCGCCGTGATTGTAGCCATATGGGACGGTGAGCGTCGCCATGCCGGCCGCGCGGCCGGCGAACGCGTCGTTCTGCGAATCGCCGATCGCGACGGCTGCTTTCGGCTCGACGCCCAGCGCTTCGCAGGCGGTGAGCATCGGCAGCGGATCGGGCTTTTTCGCCGCGACGCTGTCGCCGCCCAGCACCACGCCGAAGTAGCGCAGCAGACCATATCGTTCGAGCAGCTGCGTCGCGAAGCGATGCGGCTTGTTGGTCACGCACGCGAGCTTGAGCCCCGCGTCGCGCAACGCGATCAGGCCCGCCTCGACATCGGGATAGAGTCGCGTATGCAGACCGTTGATCTTCGCGTACTCCTCCTGGTAGATCGCGAGCGCCTCGTCGAAACGCGACTGCGCCAGCCCGGTCTCGAAGCGCGGCGCGAGCACGCTGCGAATCAGATGCTCGGAGCCCTTGCCGACATAATCGATCACTTCCTCGCGCGTGGTTTCTTCCGCGTCGAATTGCGCCAGCATGCCGTTCAGCGATGCCGTGAAATCGTCGGCCGTATCGACCATCGTGCCGTCGAGGTCGACGATGGCCGCGTGCAGCTTTCCGGCCGGGAACGCGGGGGCGGGGTAACGGGACGTCGCGTCCATGTCACCGCCCGACGGAAGCCAGCGCGCCGCGCATCTGGTCGATCACAGACTTGTAGTCGGGCTTGCCGAAGATCGCCGAGCCCGCGACGAACGTGTCCGCGCCGGCTGCCGCGATCTCCGCGATGTTGTCGACCTTCACGCCGCCGTCCACCTCGAGATGAATCTCGCGGCCGGTCTTTTCCTTGTAGGCGTCGATGCGCGCGCGCGCTTCGCGCAGCTTGTTCAGCGCCTCGGGAATGAACGACTGTCCGCCGAAGCCCGGATTCACCGACATGATCAGCACCAGGTCCAGCTTGTCCATCACGTGATCGATGTAGTTCAGCGGCGTGGCGGGATTGAACACGAGGCCGGCCTTGCAGCCGTGATCGCGGATCAGCGACAGCGTGCGGTCGATGTGATCGGAGCCTTCAGGGTGAAAGCTGATCACGTTCGCGCCGGCCTTCGCGAAATCGGGCACGATGCGGTCGACGGGGCGCACCATCAGATGCACGTCGATGGGAACCTGCACGTGCGGGCGGATCGCTTCGCACACGAGCGGGCCGATTGTCAGGTTCGGCACGTAGTGGTTGTCCATTACGTCGAAGTGAATCCAGTCGGCGCCGGCAGCGACGACGTTGCGGACTTCTTCACCGAGCCGCGCGAAATCGGCGGACAGGATGCTGGGAGCGATGCGGAATTGGGTCATGGCAGTGGGGAGGGCGGGAGACGGAAAGCCGTTATTTTAGCGCCGCCACGCGCGCTGCGGCCCTGGGGGAGACGCAGCGGCGGCATCGCTGGCCGCGCCGCTCGACATCCTGTCTGTGACCTGTCCCCGCCTTGTCCGTTCGGCCGACGCGGTTGCGAGCGTGCGCGGCATGAAGCAGAATGCCAAACCATGTCAATGCCTCCGCGGGCGCGCCGCAATCAGCGCGCGAGCCGCCCGCAGACGGTCTCGCGCGGTCGATAGCCCGCGTTGCTCACTATCGGAATCAGGCGAATCAGCATGAGTCAGTACGAATTTAGCGTCTCTTCCCAAGTCCGATACATCTCCGAAGAGTCGGACCCGGAGCATCGAAAGTACGCGTTCGCCTATACGCTGAGCATTCGCAACACCGGCCAGGTGACGGCGCAATTGATCGCGCGCCACTGGATCATCACGGATAGCGAAAATCGCGTTCAGGAAGTGAAAGGGCTGGGCGTCGTCGGACATCAGCCGCTGCTGAAGCCCGGCGAGCAGTTCGAATACACGAGCTATGCGGTGATCGCGACGCCCGTCGGCACCATGCGCGGGGAATATTTCTGCGTCGCCGAGGATGGCGAGCGCTGGGAAGCGCCCGTGCCGGAATTCGTTTTGCGCATGCCGCGCACGCTGCATTGAACGGAAAGTGCCGCGCGCGTTCGATCAGCGACGCGGTTGTTGCTGCGGCGGGGCCGGCTTCGTGTCCTGCTGCTGGCGTGCGGCTTTCTTCTTGCCAGACGCCGTCCACACAACGATGAAAATCAGCAGGAAGAGCGCGAGGAGCGACTCCAGCGCGAAGATGAGCATCGGGTATTCGTCGAACAGATCAGACATGGCAGTTTCCATCAAGAACAATCATTGTATGCGCTTTGCCCGCCGGGCCGCCGCCTGGGCGGGTGCACTGTCGGTTGCCGTATTGCTTGCGTCGTGCGGGGGAGGCGGCGCGCTGCGGCCGTCCGTTTCGCCGCCGACGGGCGCCGCGATCATCCCCGGCCAGATGGCCGCCCAGCGACTGACGGCCGTTGCGTGGCGACAGGTGCCGGGCTGGCAGGACGATTCGCTGATCGGCGCTGCGGCGGCGCTGCGGCAGAACTGCGTGCGACTCGCGAGCCAGCCGACGTGGCGGCGCGCATGCGCGGCGGCATTGCTGCTGGATGACCTCGACGTGGCCAGCGCGCGCACCTTCTTCGAAACCTACTTCACGCCGTTTCAGTTCGCCAATACCGACGGGACGCTGGACGGCCTCGTGACAGGCTACTACGAGCCGCTACTGCGCGGTTCGCGCGTGCGCCATGGCGTGTATCAGACCGCCTTGTACCGTTGGCCTTCGGCGTATCGTCCGGGCGCTGCTCTGCCGGCGCGCGCTCAACTCGAGCGCGCGGGCGTGCTGAACGGCAACGAGCTTGTCTGGGTGGACGACCCCATCGAGGCCTTCTTCCTGCAGGTTCAGGGCTCGGGACGCATCGTGATGGAAGACGGCAGCGTGATGCGCGTCGGCTTCGGCGGGACGAACAACCAGCCGTACAAGTCGATTGGCCGGTGGCTGCTCGACCACGGTGAACTCACGCCCGCGCAGGCGACCATGCAAGGCATCAAGGGCTGGGCTCGCGCGAACCCGACGCGTGTCGATGCGTTGCTCGATACGAACCCGCGCTTCGTGTTCTTCCGCGAGATGCCGTCGAACGAGCCGATGCCGTCGGGCGGCGCTGATGGTCCGATCGGCGCGCTGGGCGTGCCGCTGACGCCCGAGCGTTCGATTGCCGTCGATCCTTCGTCGATTCCGCTCGGCACGCCGGTGTTCCTCCAGACAACGCGCCCGATGACCAATGCGCCGATGAATCGCCTGGTGTTCGCGCAGGATACGGGCACGGCGATCAAGGGCGGCGTGCGCGCAGACTACTTCTGGGGGCTCGGCGATGAAGCCGGCGATCTGGCGGGGAAGATGAAACAGGCTGGACGGATGTGGCTGCTGTTACCCAATTCGTGAGCTTTGTTCTTTTCTTGAGCTTCGGTTCTTGCTCTTGACGTTTTTTGCCGATGCATGGCCCGACGGCGGCTCATATGGCTGCCGTCGGGCTTTGCTTATGCGCTTCGTCTCCGCTCGGTAATTCCGACGGTCAAGCGCCTGCTTTGCGCTTGTCCACCACGCGACGCGCCTTGCCCACCGAACGCTCGATGGCGTTGACAGCCTGTACGACGACATTCGCGGTGACGCCGATCATCGCCTTGATGTCATATGCGAGCGCCTGTTTCGCGGCGGTGAGCGCGGCCGTATCCGGCGCGGTCTCCGGACACGGTTCGACGTTCAGCGTCATCACGTCGAGCGGACCTTCTTTGGTCAGCACGATCTGATAGTGCGGCGCCAGCGCGTGCTGCTTCAGCAAAAGCTCCTCGATCTGCGTGGGGAACACATTGACGCCGCGGATGATCATCATGTCGTCCGAGCGGCCCGTGATCTTTTCCATACGGCGCATCGTGCGCGCGGTGCCTGGCAGCAGACGCGTCAGATCCCGGGTGCGGTAACGGATGATGGGCAGTGCTTCCTTCGTTAGCGACGTGAACACGAGTTCGCCAAGCTCGCCGTCCGGCAGCACTTCGCCCGTCTCGGGATTGATGATCTCCGGATAGAAATGGTCTTCCCAGATCGTCGGACCGTCTTTGGTCTCGACGCATTCCGATGCCACGCCCGGCCCCATCACTTCGGACAGGCCGTAGATGTCCACTGCGTCGATACCCATCCGCTCTTCGATCGCAAGGCGCATGTCGTTGGTCCACGGTTCCGCACCGAAGATGCCAATGCGCAGCGAGCATTCCTTGGGTTCGATGCCTTGGCGCTCCATTTCGTCGGCGATCGACAGCATGTAGCTCGGCGTCACCATGATGATGTCGGGGCGGAAATCCTGGATCAGCTGCACCTGCTTCTCGGTCTGCCCCCCGCCGAATGGAATCACCGTCAGGCCTGCGCGCTCGGCGCCATAGTGCGCGCCGAGACCGCCCGTGAAGAGGCCGTAGCCGTAGCTCACATGCACCTTGTCGCCGCGCCGCGCGCCTGCCGCGCGAATCGAGCGCGCGACGAGGTTGGCCCAGTTGTCGATGTCGCGCGCGGTATAGCCGACGACGGTCGGCTTGCCCGTCGTACCCGACGATGCGTGAATCCGCGAGATCTGCTCCTGTGGCACGGCGAAGAGGCCAAACGGATAGTTGTCGCGCAGATCCTTCTTCGTGGTGAACGGGAAACGCGACAGGTCGGAAAGCGACTTCAGCTCTGACGGATGCACACCTGCTTCATCGAACTTGCGACGATAGACGGGCGAATTTTCATACGCATGCGTGAGCGACCATTTCAGCCGTTCGAGCTGGAGTGCAGCGAGCTCGTCGCGGCTCGCCTTTTCGATTGGGTCGAGCGGGAGCGGGGTAGTCATCGGGTGTCTCCTTTCTTTCAGAATAGGTTGCAGCGCGAGAGGCGGAGCAGTGATTTATGGCGCGATCAGGCGCACCGTCAGTTGTCGATGGGAATCACCGTGCCTTTGATCTGCGCGGACTTGCCGCGAAACATCGCGACGGTTTCGTTTGCTCGATTCGTGACACGAATGTCGTAGATGCCGCTGCGGCCGCTCAATGTCTGCTCGACAGCTTCCGCAGTGAGGATGTCGCCGCCTTGCACGGGCCGCAGAAACTCGATCGAGCAGCCCGCGGCGACGGTGGTGATGTTGTACGAGTTGCAGGCGAAGGCGAATGCCGTATCGGCGAGCGTGAACATCAGTCCGCCGTGACAGATCTGATGCCCGTTCAAAAACTCGGGTCGCACGCTCATGCGCATACACGCGTAGCCTGCGCGTACCTCGACAATTTCGATGCCGAGCGCCTGACTGCAGGCGTCCTTGGCGTACATGGCGTCGGCGGTTGCGCGGGCGAGTTCGTCGGGCGTCATCGTATTGCTCAGGTCAGGTTGCGTGGACATGTCAGCGGCCCTCAAAGCGCGGCGCGCGTTTTTCGATGAACGCACGGACACCTTCCTCATAGTCATGCGATGCGCCCAGTTCGCGCTGCATGTCGCGTTCGAGATCGAGTTGCTGATCGAGTGTTTGTGTCGCGCTTGCCCGCATGGCCTGCTTGATCGCGGCGATGGCGCGCGTTGGCTGCTGCGCGAGCTGCGTCGCCAGTCTGGCTGCCGTGCTTTGCAAGTCGGCGTCGTCGACGACTTGCCAGATGAGACCCCAGCTTTCCGCTTTTTCCGCGCTGAGCTTGTCGCCGGTGATCGCGAGCCCCAACGCACGCGCCATGCCGATGCGTTGCGGCAGGAACCACGTGCCGCCGGAATCGGGCACCAGACCGATTTTCACGAATGCCTGAATGAAGCTGGCCGAGCGCGCGGCCAGCACCAGGTCGCACGCCAACGCGAGATTCGCGCCGGCGCCTGCCGCGGTGCCGTTCACGGCCGCGATCACCGGCAGCGGAAGGGCTTGCAAGCGGCGGATCAACGGATTGAAGTGCTTGTCGATCAGGTCGCCCAGGTCCGTCATTGCGCCCGGCGTGAAGTCGAGATCGGCGAGATCCTGGCCGGCGCAGAAGCCGCGGCCCGCACCCGTGAGCACGAGCGCGCGGGCGCCTGCCGTTTCGACTTCGTCCAGTGCCGCGCTCAGTTCGTGATGCATCGCACGTGTGAAGCTGTTCAGCTTGTCAGGGCGGTTCAGCGTCACGGTGGCGACGCGCGTGGCGGCGTCGATGTCTACGCGGATCGCTTCATATGGCATCGGTTGTCTCCTCGTCTCCATACGGAATTCAGTGTCGCGCCGTTCAGACGCGCTCGATGGCGAGCGCGATACCCTGGCCGACGCCGATGCACATCGTGCACAGGGCAAACCGTCCATTGATGCGCTCCAGCTGATACAGCGCCGTCGTGATCAGACGCGCACCCGACGCGCCGAGCGGATGCCCAAGCGCAATGGCGCCGCCGTTCGGATTCACACGCGGGTCGTCGTCGTGCACGCCGAGTTGGCGCAGAACGGCAAGACCTTGCGATGCGAACGCTTCATTGAGTTCGATGACGTCGAACTGATCGAGGGTCATGTCGAGTTGCTTCAGGAGTTTTTGCGTGGCGGGCGCGGGGCCGATGCCCATGATGCGCGGCTCGACGCCGGCCGTCGCCATGCCGAGCACGCGGGCGCGGCGGCGCAAGCCATACTGGTCCGCGGCGGCCTGGTTGGCGAGCAACAGCGCGCACGCGCCGTCGTTCACGCCCGATGCGTTGCCCGCCGTCACTGATCCGTCCGGGCGCACGACGCCCTTCAGCTTACCGAGCGCTTCGAGCGACGTTTCGCGCGGATGCTCGTCGAGCGTCACGCGAACCGGTTCGCCTTTTTTCTGCGGAATCTCGACGGCGACGATTTCCTGCGCGAGCGTTCCGTCGCGTTGCGCTCGGGCGGCCTTCTGCTGGCTGCGCAGCGCGAACGCGTCCTGATCGGCGCGACTCACGTTCAAGTCGACGGCGACGTTTTCTGCTGTCTCGGGCATCGAGTCGACGCCGTAATCGCGCTTCATCTGGGTATTGACGAAGCGCCAGCCAATCGTCGTGTCATGGATTTCGGATTGCCGCGAAAACGCGGACGTTGCCTTGCCCATCACGAACGGTGCGCGCGTCATGCTTTCCACGCCGCCCGCGATCATCAAACGCGCTTCGCCGGCCTTGATGGCGCGGGCTGCCGTACCGACTGCGTCCATGCCCGAGCCGCACAGACGGTTGAGCGTCGCGCCGGGCGCATCGGTCGGCAGCCCTGCGAGCAGCGCCGACATGCGCGCGACGTTGCGGTTGTCTTCACCCGCCTGATTCGCGCAACCGTAGATCACATCGTCGAGCGCGCGCCAGTCCACGCCCGGGTTTCGTTCGATCAGCGCTTTGATCGGAACGGCGCCGAGGTCGTCGGCGCGAACGTCTTTCAGGGCCCCGCCGTAGCGGCCGAAGGGGGTGCGGATCGCGTCACAGATAAAGGCATCAGTCATGTCGGAGTTCCTGCGAAGAGGGGGCCGGCGCGGACACTGGCCCGTGGACTGCATGTTAGTGCGACGTTTGATGCGCGATCAGTCGGCCGTAGGTCATAGGCCAAAACGCCGGTCAAACGTCCTATATCGTTCGGCCGACTTACGCCGGAACAGCCTTCGGTTCAACATGAACCCGGCTTTGAACGACGCGGAAGCGATTCGCCACGAAGGCTGCGTCCGCGAGCGCGGCGTTGGCAGCCGGGTTGGCGCCCGTGCCGTGAAAGTCCGAGAACGCCGCCGACTGGTTGACGAACACGCCGCCCGTCAGGTTGATGGACAGCGCGACACCGCCGCGAATCGATGCTTCCTCGGCTGCTTCGATCACCTTGTCGTCGGTGCTGTAGACGGCGAGCGTCAGCGCGCCGTGCTCGGCGGCGATACGTCCGGCCAGATCGAGCGACTGGTCCGTCGAGTCCGTCGCGATCACGAAGGAGATCGGGCCGAACCACTCTCGTGTGAACTGGGCCTCGTCCTTCGCGGCATCGAGTTGGAGAACCAGCGGGGTGCGTACGCGGGCGTCCGCGAACGCCGGGTGTTCGAGTGACTGGCTGTCCGCGAGAACACGCCCGAGCTTGCGCGCTTCGTCGAGTCGTTGGATCACGCTTTCGTTCTGGATCGCACCGAGCAGTTCGACGGCGCGGGCAGCATCGGAGCAGAGTTTCTGGACAGCGCCGGCGATTGCCTCAGCGACGGCATCGAAAGAGACCGTGCCTTCGGCGGTGCGAATGCCATCGCGCGGCACGTAGATGTTTTGCGGAGCCGTGCACATCTGTCCGGAGTACAGCGCGAGCGAAAAGGCGATGTTGCGCGCGACCGATTTGAGGTCGTCGGCAGAGTCGATCACGATCTGGTTGACGCCAGCCTTTTCGGTGAACACCTGCGCCTGGTGCGCGTTGCGCTCCAGCCAGGTACCGTTTTGCGTGCTGCCCGTGAAGTCGATCAGCTTGATTTCCGGGCGGCGCGCGAGGTTCTGGACGAGTTCTCCATCGTTGGGATTAGTCGCGAGCAAGGTCACGACGTTCGGATCGAAGCCGGCTTCACGCAGCACGTCGCGGGCGATGCGCACGGTGATCGCGAGCGGAAGGATCGCGCCCGGGTGCGGCTTGACGATGACCGTGTTGCCGGTTGCAAGGTCGGCGAAGAGGCCGGGGTAGCCGTTCCATGTCGGGAACGTGCAGCATCCGAGTACGAGGGCTGTCCCGCGCGGCACGATGTTGAAGTGCTTTTGCATCGCGAGCGGCGGATTCTTGCCTTGCGGTTTTTCCCAGTGAGCATCGGCAGGAATGCGGCGCAACTGGTCCCACGCGTAGGCGATGGCTTCGAGTGCGCGGTCCTGGGCGTGCGGACCACCCGCCTGGAACGCCATCATGAAAGCTTGGCCGGTCGTGTGCATCACGCTATAGCCGATCTCGAAGCTCAAGCGATTGATACGCGTGAGGATTTCGAGGCTCACGCCGATCCACGCTTTCGGACCGGCTTCACGCCATTTGCGTTGGGCTTGGGCGGCGGCGGCGATCAGTGCATCCGGCTCTGACTTCGGGTAGCGGATGCCAAGCGGAAAGCCAAACGGAGATTGCTCTGCGCCAACCGTCTCGCCCGTGCTCGGCTGGTCGAGTTCAAATGTCTTGTTCAGATGGGCTTTGAATGCCGCTTCGCCGTCCGCGTTGGCGGTTTCCCCGTACACTTTGGGACTCGGCATTTCCGGGAACGGGCTCCAGTAGCCGCGGGTCTCGATGGCGGTAAGAGCTTTCTGCAGCGTGTCTTCGTGCTTCGTAAATAGCGGATGGGTCATGGCGGGCGACGTGCTCATTGAACGGTGGAGGAAACCTCGTCGATTCATTGACCGACCGGTTGGTTGGTGAATGTTAGCATTATTAGGATGCAGCGCGAGCCCCTCGCGTCTGCAGGTAAACACTTAGGAGGAGTGCATGGCTTTCGAGAACATTCTGGTTGAGACACGTGGCCGCGTAGGCCTTGTTACGCTGAACCGTCCAAAGGCGCTCAACGCGCTCAACGACGCTCTGATGGACGAGCTCGGTGAGGCCCTGCGTACGTTCGACTCGGATGAGGGCATTGGCGCCATTGTCATCACCGGGAGTGAAAAGGCGTTTGCGGCGGGTGCGGACATCGGAATGATGGCGACCTATTCCTATATGGATGTCTACAAGGGCGACTACATCACTCGAAATTGGGAAGCCGTCCGATCGATTCGGAAGCCGATCATCGCGGCGGTGGCCGGTTTCGCATTGGGTGGCGGCTGTGAGCTCGCGATGATGTGCGACATCATCTTTGCAGCCGACACGGCAAAGTTCGGTCAACCGGAAATCAAGCTCGGGATCATGCCGGGTGCAGGCGGTACGCAGCGACTACCGCGCGCTGTATCGAAGGCGAAGGCGATGGATATGTGCCTGACGGCCCGGTTTATGGACGCAGCGGAGGCCGAGCGCGTGGGGCTGGTGTCGCGTGTGATTTCTGCTGCGACGCTAATCGATGAGGCCATTGCCGCGGCGGCGACGATCGCCGAGTTTCCGATGCCGGCGGTGATGATGGTGAAGGAGTCCGTCAACCGGGCTTATGAAACGACTTTGGCGGAGGGTGTGCATTTCGAGCGCCGGTTGTTCCACTCGTTGTTCGCAACCGAGGACCAGAAGGAAGGGATGGCTGCGTTCGTCGAGAAGCGCAAACCCGTGTTCAAACATCGCTGAAGGCAACGGTCAAAAAACCGCTTGCAACCGC
>NZ_CYGY02000121.1 GCF_900007165.1 Paraburkholderia piptadeniae | reverse complement strand
CGTCGACAGGATCGGCCCACACGGAATGTCGTGTTCGTTCAGGATTTCCATCGCCTCGAACTTGGTCTTGGTCATCGTCCAGCGTTCGACTTCCGCGAAGATTTCCTTCAGGCGCGGCAGGCGCGCGTCCGGCGTCGCGTAGTCCGGATGCGTCGCCCACTCTTCCCTGCCGATCACGTTGCAGATCTTCACCCACACCGGCGCCTGCGTGATGAAGTAGATGTACGCGTTCGGGTCGTGCTCCCAGCCCTTGCACTTGAGAATCCAGCCCGGCTGGCCGCCGCCCGATGCATTGCCCGCGCGCGGCACCGCCTCGCCGAACGTGCCGTTCGGATACTGCGGATATTCCTTCATCACGCCCGTGCGCTCCAGGCGCTGCTGGTCGCGCAGCTTCACGCGGCACAGGTTCAGCACGCCGTCCTGCATTGCCGCGAGCACCTTCTGGCCACGGCCCGTCATCGTGCGCTGATAGAGCGCCGTGACGATGCCCAGCGCCAGATGCAGGCCCGTGCCGCTGTCGCCGATCTGCGCGCCCGTCACCACGGGCGGACCATCGTCGAAGCCCGTCGTCGACGCCGCGCCGCCCACGCACTGCGCGACGTTCTCGTACACCTTGCAGTCTTCGTACGGCCCCGGGCCGAAGCCCTTCACCGACGCGACGATCATCCGCGGATTGAGCTCCTGGATGCGCTCCCACGTGAAGCCCATGCGGTCCAGCGCGCCCGGCGCGAAGTTCTCCACCAGCACGTCGCACTTCTGGATCAGCGCCTCGAGCACGAGCTTGCCCTCGGGGTTCTTCGTGTCGATCGTCACCGAGCGCTTGTTGTGGTTGAGCATCGTGAAGTACAGGCTGTCGGCGCCGGGCACATCGCGCAGCTGCTCGCGCGTGATGTCGCCCGCGCCGGCGCGCTCCACCTTGATCACGTCCGCGCCGAACCACGCCAGCAGCTGCGTGCACGTCGGCCCCGACTGCACATGCGTGAAATCGAGAATGCGCACACCGTCGAGTGCTTTGCCCATGTTGTCCCCTCCGAGCAATTCGCCTGACTATCTTTGTTCGTCCGGTTTTGTTCGTCCGTGCTCAATACGGTATGTGATATATCAAAACGCCGCAAGCGCTTTCAGCCGCGTAAGGACAATCCCCGAGAAACGCCGTAAGCCTTTAAAAACAAGGCCTTCTGAGCGAACGACGAAACCGGCCCGCGCTTCATAAAGGGAAAACCCCGATCAATTTGACCGCTTGAGAATCTATGATATATCACATACCATATTTCAACTCTGAGCCGACCGCCCACTTTTTGCGCCGTCAGGCGTCGAATTCAACCAGCGAGGAGACAGGTGAACATTCACGAATATCAGGCGAAAGAGCTGCTGAAGGGCTACGGCGTCGCCGTGCCGAACGGGCGCGTCGCGTTCACGCCGCAGGAGGCGGAAGACGCGGCGCTCGCGCTCGGCGGCGCGGTTTGGGTCGTCAAGTCGCAGATTCACGCGGGCGGGCGCGGCGCGGGCCGCTTCGCGGACGATCCGGGCGGCAAGGGCGGCGTGCGCGTCGTCAAGACGGTCAGCGATGTCGGCCTGCACGCTTCGCAGATGCTGTCGCATGTGCTCGTCACGAAGCAGACGGGGCCCGCGGGCCGCGAAGTGAAGCGGGTTTATGTCGAAGAAGGCTGCGCGATCGAACGCGAGCTGTATCTGGGCATGCTGATCGATCGCAGCACGTCACGCATCACGGTGATGGCGTCGACGGAAGGCGGCATGGAGATCGAAGAAGTGGCCGCGCGCACACCGGAGAAAATCCTCAAGGTCGCGATCGATCCCGCGACGGGCCTGCAACCCTTTCACGCGCGCCAGATCGCGTTCGGCCTCGGGCTGACCGGCAAGCAGATCAAGTCCGCGACGCAGTTCATCGCCAACGCGTATCGCGCGTTCGTCGAGCTGGACGCGTCGATCGTCGAGATCAATCCGCTCGTCGTCACGCAGCAAGCGGACGTGATCGCCCTCGACGCGAAGATCAATTTCGACGACAACGCCCTCTTCCGGCACCCTGCCATCGAGGCGCTGCGCGACGAAGCCGAAGAAGACGCAGCCGAACTCGAAGCGGCGAAGCACGGCCTGAACTACGTGACGCTCGACGGCAACATCGGCTGCATGGTGAACGGCGCCGGTCTCGCGATGGCGACGATGGACATCATCAAGCTCTATGGCGGCGAGCCCGCGAACTTTCTGGACGTGGGCGGCGGCGCGACGAAGGAGCGCGTCGCAACCGCATTCCGGCTGATTCTGCGCGATCCGAAAGTCGAAGGGATTCTGGTCAACATCTTCGGCGGCATCATGCGCTGCGACGTGATCGCGGAAGGTGTCGTGAGCGCCGCGCGCGAAGTGGATCTGCGCGTGCCGCTCGTCGTGCGGCTCGAAGGCACGAACGTCGCGCTCGGCAAGCAGATTCTGCGCGATTCGGGACTGCCCATCGTCTCCGCCGATCATCTCGCCGATGCGGCCAGCAAGGTCGTCGCGGCAGTCAACAACAAGGCCAAAGTGGCTGCAACGTCGGAGGCGAACTGAGATGGCCGTTCTGATCGATCGCAATACCAAAGTGATCTGCCAGGGCTTCACGGGATCGCAAGGCACGTTTCACTCCGAGCAGGCGCTCGCCTACGGCACGCGGATGGTGGGCGGCGTGACGCCCGGCAAGGGCGGCTCGACGCATCTGGGACTGCCCGTCTTCGATACCGTCACCGATGCCGTCGTTGCGACGGGCGCGAACGCCTCGGTGATCTACGTGCCGCCGCCGATGGCCGCCGACGCGATTCTCGAAGCCGTCGATGCGGAAGTTCCGCTTGTTGTCTGCATCACCGAGGGCATTCCCGTCGTCGACATGGTGCGCGTCAAGCGCGCGCTGGCCGGCTCGGCGACGCGCCTGATCGGGCCGAACTGCCCGGGCGTCATCACGCCTGGGCAATGCAAGATCGGCATCATGCCAGGGCATATTCACCGACCGGGCAAGATCGGCGTCGTGTCGCGCTCCGGCACGTTGACGTATGAAGCCGTCGCGCAGACCACGGCTGCGGGCCTCGGCCAGACGACGTGCATCGGCATCGGCGGCGACCCCGTCAACGGGACGAACTTCATCGATTGCCTGGAAATGTTCCTAGCCGACGACGACACGGAAGGCATCATCATGATCGGCGAAATCGGCGGCTCGGCCGAAGAGGACGCGGCGCAGTTCCTCAAGGATTCGCGCACGAACAAGCCGGTGGTGGGATTCATCGCCGGAACGAGCGCGCCGCCCGGACGGCGGATGGGTCACGCGGGCGCGATCATTTCGGGCGGCAAGGGGACGGCGGGCGCGAAGATCGACGCGATGCGCTCGGCGGGGATTCATGTCGCGCAATCGCCGGCGGCGCTCGGCGAGACGATGCTGCACGCGATGCGCTAACGGTACGCGCCAAGCCATGAAAAAGGCCAGCGGACATTTCAGGTCCGCTGGCCTTCCGGCTCAATACATCAAAGCACCAAGCTCGGCTCAGTCGAGAAAATCGCAGTTCGCTTCGACAAACGCCGCAAGCCCCAGCGAGTGATCGCGCACCAGACGCTCGGCGAGTTCGGTGTCGCGCTTTTCGAGCGCTTCGATGATCCGCAGATGATCGACGATCGACCGCGACGCGCGGTCGCTCTGTGAAATCGTCAGCCGGCGGATCGCGCGCACGTGAATGAAGATGTTCTTGATCGTGTCCAGAATGATGTGCGACTTCGACAGTTCGACGATCGCCTGGTGGAACGCGATGTTCGCGTCCGAGTACTCGGCGATATGCTCGGCGGGCGTCGAATCGCGGAACTGGTCGAACATGTGACGAAGCCGCGCGATCTCTTCATCCGTCGCGTGCAGCGTCGCAAGACGCGCGGCCATGCTTTCGAGCGCGGCCCACATCTGGATCATCTCGACGATCTCGCGCTTGCTTTTGCGCACGATATAGATGCCGCGGCGCGGCACCATGCGCAAAAAACCTTCCTGCTCCAGCAGCGTCATCGCCTCGCGCACGGGCGTGCGGCTCACGCCGAGCGTCTCGCTCAGCACGCGCTCGTCGAGACGAATCTCTTCGCGTGACGCGTAAATATCCGCGTCCGCGATGGCCTGACGCAGCATCGCGTAGGCCTGATCGCGGAGGCTGGCGCTATTGCCGATGGGCTGCAACGCCAGGGGCAGGTTCAATGCAGGTGTGACCACAGCTTAGTTCGACGAGCCGACCGCGTTCATCGCCGCTTCGACACGCGCACGGTACGGCGTGGCTTCACGAACGGTAGCGGCCGCGAGACCGACATAACGGCCGTGCTTCGATGCAAGCTCGGCAACGTGCTGCGGCACCCAGCGCGTCATCAGGACGGTTGCGGCCGAACCCAGGCCCACGACAGCGACGGCAAAGAAAGCAAGCGAGACGAAATCCATGTGTTGCTCCGGTCATTGAGTGATTTGATGACTCAATCATATGCTGCATCGCGCCAAAAATCAAGTATCTTGTATGTGATATATCAAATGCTGTTGTTCAGAAGCTGCAGCAGTCCAAACGTAGCACGGCGATCGCAAACCCATAGTGGATAAAGCTACTGTGCTTCCCGCGGCATCGACAAACTGTACATGTCGAAGGGTTCGTCAAAAGAAAACGGTGTCGTGGCGGCGCTTTGAAAAAACCGCGCGATCCACCTTTCATGTGCAAATGCAGCAAGAATCATGTCGCCGCCTCATCTTCTTCGTGGCCGGTGCGCGCGACTGGTACGTCACGTCGTCGCTTGCGGCCTCATGTCGCCTGGCATCGCTGCATCCCGCTTCGCACAACGCTGCCGGCGATTCTCATATGCATTCAATTCTCATATTGCCAAGCCGCATCGGGCCGCCTATCGTCTCGCGAATTGCCGAACTCGCCTGACAAGCGGCACATTGTCAAATATGTTGCAGACCAGCATATCCGTTTGAACAGGCACCGCTCCAGTTTCGGCAATTGCAACCGATAACTACGTACGTTCAGCCTGATCGGAGACCGACCATGAGCAGCATTACTGAGCCGGGCGGCAACGCCCGCTCGCCGTCCTTCTTTTCAAAGCAGGCAACGATCGCCCAACCCGGCTTTTCCCGCTGGATGGTGCCGCCTGCCGCCCTCGCCGTGCACCTGTGTATCGGCCAGGCCTATGCGTTTTCCGTGTTCAACGGACCGCTGACCAAGGTGATCGGCATCAGCCAGTCCGCGCCCGACGACTGGTCGCTGACCACGCTTGGCTGGATCTTCTCGCTCGCCATCGTGTTTCTCGGCCTGTCGGCGGCGTTCGCCGGCAAGTGGCTCGAAAAAGTCGGCCCGCGCCGCACGATGTTCACGGCCGCGTGCTGCTTCGGCGGCGGCTTCATCGTGTCGGCCATCGGCGTGTGGGCGCACCAGATCGTGCTGCTCTATCTCGGCTATGGCGTGATCGGCGGGATCGGCCTGGGGCTCGGCTACGTGTCCCCCGTCTCGACGCTGATCCGCTGGTTCCCCGACCGCCGCGGCATGGCGACGGGCATGGCGATCATGGGCTTCGGCGGCGGCGCGATGATCGCCGCGCCGCTGTCCGTCGCACTGATGAACCACTTCAAGAGCGCAACGAGCATCGGCGTGGCCGAGACGTTCGTCGTGCTCGGCATCGCCTACTTCATCTCGATGTCGATCGGCGCGCTCGCGATCCGCATTCCGCCCGCCGACTGGAAGCCGGCCGGCTGGACCCCGCCCGTCGAAACGAAGCAGAAGATGATCACGCAAAGCCACGTGCACATCGATCAGGCGCTGAAGACGCCCCAGTTCTATCTGATCTGGCTGGTGCTGTTCCTGAACGTGACGGCGGGCATCGGCATTCTGGGCCAGGCGTCGGTGATGATCCAGGAGAGCTTCAAGAACACGGTGAGCGCCGCTGCCGCCGCGGGCTTCGTCGGCCTGCTGTCGCTCTTCAACATGGGCGGCCGCTTCGTGTGGGCATCGGCATCGGATTACGTCGGCCGCAAGAACACGTATTACATCTTCTTCGCGCTGGGCGCCGTGCTGTACTGGCTCGTGCCGACGTTCGCATCGACGGGGAACATCGCCCTCTTCGTGCTGTGCTACTGCGTGATCCTGTCGATGTACGGCGGCGGCTTCTCGACCGTGCCCGCGTATCTCGCGGACATGTTCGGCACGGCGTTCGTCGGCGGCATTCATGGACGTCTGCTGACGGCATGGGCGGCGGCGGGCGTCGCGGGTCCCGTGCTCGTCAACTACATCCGCGCGTATCAGGTGGCGAACGGCGTCGCGAAAGCGGACGCGTACACGATGACGGTCCACATCATGACCGTGCTGCTCGTGATCGGCTTCATCTGCAATCTGCTCGTCAAGCACGTGCACGATAAGCATCACATGACGGAAGCGCAACTCGCGGCCGGCAACTGAACCAGACAACGGAGAAACGCAATGTCGACGCAAACCGCTCATCCGACGAACAAGGGGCTGCTCGCCGTGTTCTGGCTGTACGTGCTGATTCCGCTGACGTGGGGCGTGGTGAACACGCTGCTGCAGGCGATCAAGCTCTTTAGCTGATCGAGCCAGCAAGGAAGGCAGAAACGAAAAGCCGGGCATTGCGCATGCAATGCCCGGCTTTTTCACGCCTGCGCATCGCGCGCCGACGGCATTCATCGCACTACGACTTCAGACGATAGCCCGTTTTGAAAATCCACGCGATCACGGCAAGAAAGACACACAGAAAGATCGCCGTCATGCCGAGGCTGATGCCGACGCTCACGTCCGCGAGCCCATAGAAGCTCCAGCGAAAGCCGCTCACCAGATAGACGATCGGGTTCAGCAGCGTCACCACTCTCCATCCGTGCGGCAGCATCGCGACCGAATAAAAGCTGCCGCCGAGGAACGTCAGCGGCGTGATGATGAGCAGCGGCACGAGTTGCAGCTTCTCGAAGTTGTCGGCCCAGATGCCGATGATGAATCCGAGCAGACTGAACGTGACGGCCGTCAGCACGAGAAAGAGGATCATCCAAAACGGATGCTGGATTTGCAGCGGCACGAAGAGGCCCGCCGTCGCGAGAATGATGAGGCCGAGCACGATCGACTTGGTCGCGGCCGCGCCCACATAGCTGATGACGATCTCCACGTACGACACGGGCGCCGACAGCAGTTCGTAAATCGTTCCCGTAAAGCGCGGGAAATAGATGCCGAACGACGCATTCGAAATGCTCTGCGACAGCAGCGACAACATGATGAGCCCCGGCACGATGAACGAGCCGTAGCTGATGCCCTCCACTTCGCGGATGCGCGAGCCGATCGCCGAGCCGAACACGATGAAATAGAGCGAAGTGGAGATGACGGGCGCGATCACGCTCTGCATCAGCGTGCGCCCCGTGCGCGCCATTTCGAAGCGATAGATCGCGCGGATAGCATGGAGGTTCATCACGCGTTCTCCTCCTGTTTGCGGTGCACGAGACTCACGAAGATGTCTTCGAGCGAGCTTTGCGTCGTGTGCAGATCCTTGAAGCGGATGCCCGCTTCGCTCAGATCGTTGAGCAGCGCAACGAGGCTGCTGCTCTTTTCGCGCTCGGCGTCGTACGTATAGATGAGCTCGCTGTTGTCGTTCGCGAGTTCCAGGCGATACTGCGAAAGCGCGGCCGGCACGCTCGCGAGCGGCGCTTCGAGTTGCAGCGTGAGCTGCTTCTTGCCGAGCTTGCGCATCAGCTCCGCTTTCTCTTCGACGAGCATGATCTGTCCGCCGTTGATCACGCCGATGCGGTCGGCCATCTCTTCGGCTTCGTCGATATAGTGCGTGGTCAGGATGATCGTCACGCCGCTCGCGCTGAGCGATCGGACAAGCTTCCACATGTCGCGGCGCAGTTCGACGTCGACGCCCGCCGTCGGTTCGTCGAGGAACAGCACGCGCGGCTCGTGCGACAGCGCCTTCGCGATCAGCACGCGCCGCTTCATGCCGCCCGACAGTTGAATGATGCGGCTGTTGCGCTTTTCCCAAAGCGAGAGATCGCGCAAGACCTTTTCGATGTACGCCGGGTTCTTCGGCTTGCCGAACAGGCCCCGGCTGAAAGAGACCGTCGCCCAGACGGTTTCGAACGCATCCGTGGTCAGTTCTTGCGGCACGAGGCCGATCAGCGAACGCGCGGCGCGATAGTCGCCGCGGATATCGTGGCCGTCGACCGTCACGCTGCCTTCGCTCGCATTGACGATCCCGCAGATGATGCTGATAAGCGTGGTCTTGCCCGCGCCGTTCGGCCCGAGCAATGCAAAGATTTCGCCCTTGCGAATGGAGAGATCGATACGCTTGAGGGCCTGAAAACCCGATGCGTATGTCTTGGATAAATTCGAAACCGAGATGATGGGTTGCATAGACGCGACGATAGCAGATGCCGCTGCGAAACGCCGCTACTCTGCTCAATCTGCCGCTCTTGCGCGGTAAATCGACGTTGAATTGTCAAACACCGTCGCTGTCGTCCGCATCTTCCTCGACGACCATGCGCGCTTCGATTCGCACGGGCACACGCGTCAACGCCGCGCCGAGACACGGCCCGTCGACGCACACGCCGTCTTCGAAGCGGAACATCGCGCTGTGATGCGCGCACATCAGGTGCTCCGCTTCGTATGTCCAGAATGTGTCGGCTTCGTAGTTGAGCGGTATCGAGAAATGCGGGCACATGTTGCGGTATGCCCATACGTCGTCGCCACGCCGCAGCACGACGATCGCAGGCTTGCCCGCGCGTTCGTCGGCGCCGCTGCATGCGATTTCCTTGCCGCCGCCATCGGGAATGTCATCGAGCGGACACAACACCGTGGCAGTCATCATCGCGCCGCTTCCTGCGAACGCACGAGCACGAAATCGCGCTGCACGTCGAAGAACGGGTTAGGCAAGTCCCACTCTTTCGCATCGGCCGCGCTTTCGTTCTTCACATACTCGACGACCAGCGAAGACTTCACGCCGAACACGGCATCCGATTCGACGTAAGGATCATCCGAGCTGAAGAGCGCCGTCGTAATGGTCTCGTAGCCCGGCGCCTGAATCAGGAAGTGCACATGCGCGGGCCGCATCGGATGGCGGCCGACGGCGAGCAGCATCCGCCCGACGGGACCATCCGTCGGAATCGGATACGGCGTCGGCTTGATCGAGCGGAACGCGTATTCGCCGTCCGGTCCCGAGCGGAAACGGCCGCGCAGATTGCTCTCCGGCTGGTCCGGGTCCTGGCCTTCGTACATGCCGTTGTTGGCCGTCTCCCATACTTCGATCAGCGCGTTCGGCACCGGCTTGCCCGTCTCGTCGATGAGCCGCCCGCGAAACAGCGCCGGCTCGCCTTCCGTGCGCGCGATGTTTGCGCCATACGCTTCGTCGTGTGCGCCTTCCCGGTAGAACGGCCCGAGCAGGCTGTTCTCCGTCGGCGCCGACTCCGTCACATCCTGCTTGCGATGAATCGCATCGAGCATGATCGACAGGCCCAGCGTGTCCGACAGCAGAATGAACTCCTGACGAATGCCGTCGCACTTCTTGCCTGTCTGCGTGAGAAAGTCGATGCCGCGCCGCCATTCGTCGCCCGTCAACTGCACTTCTTCGGCGAACGCGTGCACATGCCGGATCAGCGCCCACATGATTTCCTTCAGGCGCGCATCGCCGCAACCGGAAAGCGTTGCCAGCACCGTTTCGGTGACGGGATGAACCGCGCGATCGGCCGCGCGCTGGATGGTTGTCTCGCTCATGATGTCCTCACGCTCGATGTGCGTTGGTCGAATGCGGATCGAGCGCCTGCTCGACCTCGTCCGGCAGCGGTTGCTGACGCGGCGCGGCGGCATCGCGGAACACGACGCGCCGCCCGACGGGAAACAACTGCAGATGCAGGCGTTGCGAAACGTAGCCCCACAACCCCTGCGGGAAACATATCGTCACGACGATGGCCAGCGCGCCGAGACCGATCAGATACCAGGTGCCATAGTCCGACAAAAACTTGTTCAGCACAAAGAAAATCAGCGCGCCGACAACCGGCCCTTCGAGCGTGCCGAGCCCGCCGATCAGCACGATGAAGATGCCGAACGCCGTCCAGTTGACGGAGAAGGCCGCATCCGGCGAGATGCGCAGATTGCCGACAAAGTACAGGCCACCCGCGAGCGCCGCGCCGCACGCGGACACCAGATAGACGATGAGCCGCGCGCGCTTCACGTCGACGCCCTGACTGCTCGCCGCCACCGCGTTGTCGCGCATCGCCGTCAACGCAAGGCCCGCTCGCGAACGCAGGAACAGATACAGCAGACCGATCGCCGCCGCGACGATCGCAAGCGCGAGCCACAGCGTCAGCGATTCGCGCAGCACACGCGGAATGCCACGCAGCGCAGTGAGGCTCGTGCCCGAGCCACCGCCGAGCGCGCTGATATTCGCAAACGTGAGCCTGAACACTTCCGCGATCACCCATGTGCCGATCGCGAAGTATCCGCCTTCCAGACGAAACGCGATCATCGACACGGGCACGGCGGCCAACGTCGCGATCAGCGCGCCGAGCGGCACCGCGAGAAACGGCGACACGCCGCAGTAGTTCGCGAGCACGAGCATCGCATAGCCGCCCAGGCCGAAGAACGCCTGCTGCCCGATCGACACCATGCCGCCATAGCCCGCGAGCAGATTCCACATCATCGCGAACACGAGATACGCGGCGAGCTGCACGAAATCGTGCAATGCCTCGCGTCCCGCCCACCACGGCGCGCTTGCGGCCGCGACGGCGAATGCCAGCAACGCGAACAGTGTGACCTTGCTCGCGCGCGTCGCACGATGGACTTCGAACGCACGCGCCTGATTCAGATGCATCGTCATGACAACCCTCTCATGCCGTTTTCGGCAACAGGCCTTGCGGCCGCACGACCAGCACGCACAGGAACACGATATGGCCGAACCAGATGCCCCAGCCCGGATCGAAATAGAAACCGACCTGCTGCGCGATGCCGAGCGCCATGCCGCCCGCAAACGTGCCCCAGAACGATCCCATGCCGCCGATGATCACAGCCTCGAATGCGAACAGCAGCAGCGCGGGACCATCCGTCGGCGACACGGCCGTGCGCATGGAGTACAGTGCCGCAGCCACCGCGATCAGCACGAACGCGATGCCCATCGCGAGCGCGTAAGTACGCCGGTACGACACGCCCATCAGCTGGACGATCTCGCGGTCGTCGGAAGTTGCGCGAAAGGCGCGGCCAAGCGGCGTGCGTCCGAAGAGCCACTGCATCGCGAATGCGAGCGCGATCGTCGCGCCGAGCGTCACGAGCGGCAGATAGCCAACCGTGATGCCCGCGAACGTCACGCTCTGCGCTTCGAAACTACCCGTTGCGATCGAGCGCGGATCGGCGGAGAACAGTTGCTGCAACACGTTCTGAATGACGATCGACAGCCCGAATGTGACGATCAGCGAAGGCAGCGGATCGCGGCTGCTCACGCGGTTGAGCACCGTGTACTGCACCGCGTATCCCGCGCCGAATGCAATCACGAGCAACAGTACGAGCGACAGCGCGAGCGGCACATGCAGCAGGCTCGTCAGCGCGAACAGCACGAACACGAGCAGCACGATGAAGTCGCCGTGCGCCGTATTAGTGAGCCGCATCACGCCGAACACGAGCGACTGGCCCATCGCGAACAGACCATACAGCGCGCCGAGCAGCACGCCTTGCACGACGATATTGGCGAGCGTATTCATGCGGCCACTCCGAAATAGGCTTGCGTGATCGCTTCGTCGGAGACATCGGCGGACACGCCCGACAGCGATATGCGCCCTTCCTGGAAGCAATAGAAACGCGACGACACGCGCCGCGCGAGCTGCACGTCCTGCTCGACGACGATCGCGCTCATGCCGTCCGACACGATGTCCGGCAGCGCCGCGTAGATCTCGCGGACGATCACGGGCGCGAGCCCCAGCGACAGCTCATCGCACATCAGCAGATCGGGATTGCTCATCAGCGCGCGGCCGATCGCGACCATCTGCTGCTGTCCGCCCGACAACGCCGTGGCCGCATGATGCCGCCGCTCGCGCAGCGCCGGGAACAGCGTGTAGACGGCTTCGAGATTCCAGCGTCCGGGCCGCCCGCTATACGCGCCGAGCAGCAGGTTCTCCTCGACGGAAAGACTCGCGAAGAGCCTGCGCCCTTCGGGCACGAGCGCAATGCCCTTGCCGACGATGCTCGCCGCCGGCATGCCGCCGATCGCTTCGCCGCGATAGACGATCTGCTCGCGCTTCGCTTTCGTCAGCCCCGCGAGCGCTTTCAGAAACGTCGATTTGCCCGCGCCGTTCGAGCCGATCAGCGCGACCACTTCACCGGGTTGCACGTCGATGTCGACGCCGAACAGCGCCTGAAAATCGCCGTAGAACGCAGTGAGCCCATGCGTCTGCAGTAGTGCCGCCATGTCACGCCTCCAGTCCGAGATACACGCGCCGCACTTCGGGGTCGTCCATCACGGCAGCGGGCGCGCCCTCGGCCAGCTTGCGGCCGAAGTTGATGACGAGCAGGCGATCGGCCACCGCGAGCAGCGCATGCACGACATGCTCGATCCACACGATCGTCACGCCGTGCTCCTTCACGCGGCGGATTTCGTCGACGAGCTCATGCGTCTCGCCTTGCGTGAGGCCGCCCGCGATTTCGTCGAGCAGCAGCAATTGCGGCTGCGTCGCGAGCGCTCTAGCAAGTTCGAGCCGCTTGCGATCGAGCAGCGCGAGCGTGCCCGCCAGCTGGTTCGCGCGGCGCTTCAGGCCCGTGCGCTCCAGCACGTCGACGCACACATCGCAGGCCGCGCGTTCGTCGAGCGCGCCGCCGAAACGCGCGCCGACCAGCAGGTTCTCGAACACCGTCATGCCGCCGAACGGACGCGGCACCTGATACGAACGGCCGATGCCCGCCGCGCAGCGGCGATGCGGCGCGAGATGCCCGACGTCGGCGCCGTCGAACTCGACCGTGCCCTCATCGGGCTTCGCGTCGCCGCTGACGAGATTGAACAGCGTCGTCTTGCCCGCGCCGTTCGGCCCGAGAATGCCGTACGTCTCGCCGCGCCCGACTTCGAAGCTGATCGCATCCGTCACCGTCAGCGCGCCATAACGCTTCGATACGTTCGTGAGTCTGAGCAATGCGCTCATCGCAACTCTCCTCGTGATGCCGCTGATGCGCTGTCACGCGATCAGCCTGAGCGGCCCGCTGACGGGCACGGCAGGCGCAAGCTGGTTGTTGACGATGGCGAGATCGAAGCGGTGCTTCTGCCCCTTCACCCATTGACCGCCGACGAGCGGCGTCTTCGCGACGTTCTTCACGGGCCCATTGCCCCACGCCACGTGACCGACGAGCGTATCGAGCTTCGTCGACGCCACCGCATCGCGGATCGCTTCGTTCGAGTCGATGTCCTTCGCGCGCCTGAACGAGTCGATGGCGATTTCAAAGAGCGCATGTGCGAAGCCGATTGGCTGCGTCCATTGCTTCGACGTGACGCGCTCGTATTCGTCGGCGACCTGGCGTGCGTTCTGCCCCGTCAGCGACGATTTGAACGGATGCGACGGCGACCACCACACTTCCGTCGACAACCCTTCGCCGAGATCGCCGAGCGCTTCGATCGACGTCGGAAAGAGCAGCGCCTTGCCGATCGAAATGACCTTGGGTTTGAGGCCCTGCTGACGCGCCTGCACGAGAAAGTTCTTCGCGTCGGGCGGAATCACGACGCCCGTCACGATCTGCGCATTCGACTGCCTGAACGCGGAAATCTGCGCGGAGAAGTCCTGCGTCATGCTCTGGAAACGGCCCGGGTCTTTCAACGTGAAGCCCTTTTGCGCGAGCACGGGCGGAAAGCCGAGCTTCGCATCGCCCCAAGCGTTGCCGTCGCCATCGTTCGGAAAGAGGCCGCCGACGCTTTTGTTCGTCTGCACCGACTGCCACATGCCCGTGTAGACGGCGATCACGTCTTCGAGGCCCCAGAAGAAGTGATACGTGTAGCTGAAGCCCTTCTTCGGATCGCCCTTGCGTCCGAAGAACCACGGCTGCCACGGCACCACCGTCGACACGCACGGCATCTCGTTCAGCTCGCACGCGTCGCTGACGGGGTTCGCCGTTTCGGGCGTGCCCGAGACGAGCATGATGTCGACCTTGTCCTTCAGGATCAGATCGTTCGCCACTTCGCTCGCGCGATTCGGATTCGACTGGCTGTCCTTCACGACGATCGACACAGGGTAGACCTTGCCGCCGATCGTCACGCCGTTCTTCAGCGCGCCCTGCATCTGCTGGATCGTGAAGCGGTCGGCCTCGCCGAACGGCGCGAGCGGCCCCGTCTGCGGCGACACATAACCGATCTTCAGCGTGCGCGTACCCGCCGCGAACACGAGCGGCGAGAACATCGGCGCCGTAGCGGCGAGCGCGCCGCCCGCGGCGAGGCGCACGAAGCGGCGTCTTCCTCCGTCGATGAGATCTCCATCCATTGCTGTCTCCTGCTTTTATATGTGTGCGTATCGCGGTGTGTATCGTTTATGTATCGCCGCGCTATCCGGGCCTTCGCCCTTCGAATGCATCGCGCAGCAACGCGCGAAGCGGCTCGCGTTCCACCGGGCGCGGATTCCAGTAGGGACTCGTCAATGCGAGCTCCAGCGCGACGTCGATATCCGCCTCCTTGAGGCCGATGTCCTTCAGCGCGGTCGGCGCGCCGTGGTCGCGCGCGAGGTCGAATACGGCTTGCGCGGCATCGTCCGCATGCAGTGCGCGCGCGATCCGCTGCATCGCGTGAGGCGCCGCGTCGCGGTTGTATGCGAGCGCGTGCGGCAAAACGATGGTGTGCGTCTCCGCGTGCGGCAGGTTGAACGTGCCGCCGAGCGTATGGCACAGCTTGTGATGCAGCGACATGCCGACACTGCCCAGCACCGCGCCGCACAGCCACGCGCCATAAAGACACGCGCCGCGCGCATCGAGATCGTCGGGCTTGCCGATCACGCCCGGCAGACCCTCGCCCAACGCGCGGATGCCCTCTTCCGCCATCAGGCTCGTGATGGGATTCGCGTCTTGCGCATAGAGACCCTCGGCGGCGTGCGCGATCGCGTTGATGCCGCTCGTCAGCGAAAGCGCGGGCGGCAGCGACACCGTCAGCGACGGATCGTAGATCACCGTCTTCGGCAGCACGCGCAGGTCGCGGCCCGTCTTCTTGACGCCACCGTCCGTGAGGCCGTAGATCGGCGTCATCTCCGAACCGGCATAGGTCGTCGGAATCGCGATGATGGGCAGCGCCGTTTCGAGCGCGATCGCCTTGCCGAGCCCCGTCGTCGAGCCGCCGCCGATCGCGATTGCGCAATCGGCGCCGAGTTGCGCCGCGACATCGCGTGCGGCGCGCGCGGTTTCGATTGGCACATGCATCACGGCTTCGGCATACACGCCCGCTGCGCGCGGCCCGATGCGCCCCGCAAGCTGCTCGGCCTGCGCGCGCTGTTGCGGCGTCGCGAGCACGAGCGCGCGTTTCGCTCCGAGCAGTTCGATCTCGCGATCCAGTTGATCCAGGCTGCCCACGCCGAATACGACGCGCGAAGGCAAGCCCTGATAGACGAACGGTTTCATGGCGTGTGTGTGCAAATGCGCCTTAGCGCGGAAAATAAGGGGGAATCTGCGCATCCACGTTGACCCACACCGACTTGGCCTGCGTGTATTCGCGCATCGCTTCGAAGCCCATCTCGCGTCCGTAGCCGCTCGCGCCCACGCCACCGAAAGGCGAGCCCGGGCTCACGCGCTTGTAACAGTTGACCCACACCATGCCGCTGTGAATCTCGCGTGCGACCCGATGCGCGCGTTGCAGGTCGCGCGTCCACAGGCCCGCGCCGAGGCCGTATTCGGTGCCGTTCGCAATCGCGAGCGCTTCTTCGTCGGTGCTGAACGTCGTCACCGTCATGAACGGGCCGAACACTTCTTCCTGCGAGACGCGGTCGGTCGGCTTCGCTTCGACGATCGTCGGCTCGACATAGCAGCCGTTCGCGAGCGCCGCGTTGTCCGGCGACCTGCCGCCCGCGATCACGCGTCCGCCCTGCTCGCGCGCGACATCGACATACGACAGCACCCGGTCGCGATGCTGGCGCGACGTGAGCGGGCCCATTTCCGTCGTCGGATCAAGCGGATCGCCGATGCGGATCGTGCGGGCGAGCGCGACGAACTTCTCGAGCACTTCGTCCGCGATCGATTCGTGCACGATCATTCGCGACGCGGCGATGCACGCCTGGCCCTGGTTGTGGAAGATGCCGAACGCGGAACCCTGCACGACAGCATCGACATTCGCGTCGCCAAACACGATGTTGGCGCCCTTGCCGCCCAGTTCGAGCTGCACCTTCTTCAGGTTGCCGCTCGACGCCTGCACGATCTTGCGCCCCACGGCCGTCGAGCCCGTGAACGCGACCTTGCCGATCTCCGGATGCTCGGCGATGTACTGGCCCGCCACGTGCCCGAGCCCCGGCAGGATGTTGACGACGCCCGCGGGAAAGCCCACTTCGGCCATCAGTTCCGCGATTGCGAGACTCGACAGCGGCGTGAGTTCAGCGGGCTTCATGATCACGCAGTTGCCGGCGGCGAGCGCGGGCGCCATCTTCCAGCTCGTGAACATCAGCGGGAAATTCCACGGCACCACCTGTCCGACGATGCCCACAGGCTCGCGCGTCAGGTAGTTCAGAAAGCCCTGCTCGACAGGAATCACCGAGCCCTCGAACTTGTCGGCCATGCCGCCGAAATAGCGAAACGTGGCGGCCGTGCGCGGCACGTCGAGATAGCGCGTGTCGCGAATCGGATGGCCCGTGTCGATCGATTCCAGATGCGCGAGCCTGTCCGCGTTCGCTTCGATCGCATCGGCGAGCTTCAGCAGCAGACGGCCGCGCTCGGCGGCCGCGAGGTTGCTCCACTTCGGAAACGCCGCTTTCGCCGCGGCCACTGCGCGATCGATGTCGGCGTGATTTGCCATCGACACGTCGGCGATCACGGAGTTGTCGTGAGGGTTGAGCGTCGCGAGTGTTTCGCCGCTGAGCGATGGTACGAAGCGGCCGTCGATGAAGAGTTGCGTTTGCATGTCAGTCCTGCTCGATGAGACGTTTGGGCGTGAGCGTCCCCGCGGCGCCAGTGTCCTGGCGCCGTCCATTGCACGATCGGGGACAGTCGGAAGTGCTTAGAACTGGATCGGGTAAGGCGGCAGTTCGCCGCTCTCATACCGCTTCGGCAGATCGGGCGTCGCGTTCTCCCACACGAGCAGCATCGAACGCTTCTGCGAATAGCCCTTGTGACGGATGTCGGCGGGCATCGCGGCGATGTCGCCGGCGTTCATCGTGATGCGCGCGCGCGGCTCGCCCGTGTCCTTGTCGGCCACATCCCAGATGATCTGATCCGACAGTTGCAGGAACCACTCGACGCGGTCGTTGCCATGAAACACGGGCAGCACGAATTCTTCCGTGGTCGGGCAGAAGAGGCTCTGCTTGCACACCGACGTGACGGACGGATTCCACGTGACATCCGAACGCGACAGATACTTGAAGAGGTTGAACGCGTGCAGTTCCTTTTCGAAGCCCGGCGCGGCGTGAATCTCGGGCTCGTCCTGCACGACGTCGGCGAACTGGCGGTTGATGGGGAAGTCGTCGCGCAGCGGCGAATCGCCTTCGAGTCCGGGCATGCGCTTCGTCGCGATGCGGGTGCGCTCGATCGCGGCCACGTTGTCGCCATGCTTCGCGCCGAATGCGGAGCCCGTTTCTTCCGGTGCCGCGAACGGATCGAAGCCTTCGTTGACCCAGTCCTTCAGGATCGCCTTGAACGTCGCCATGATGACGGGCGTGTCGAACTGCTGCACATGATCGACGCCTGCGTCGCGAAAGCTTGCGTTATAGGCGCCCGCATACATGTCGACCTTGCCGTAGTGATTGCGCGTGCCGATCACTTCGTCGAAGTTGACCCAGCCGTAGAAGAAGCCCCATGCGACGTCGCGCATCATCGCGCGCAGGAAGTCGTCGGCGTGCATCTGATGCGAGCGCTGCTGGCCTTTCGCAGGCCACTTGAGGGTAACGAAATACGCGTCGCGCGAGAACTCGAAATCGCCGAGCTTGAACGTGCGATAACCCGTGACAGCATCCGGCTCGCTCGCGCAGATGTTTTGCAGTGTGTTGACGGTGCTCATGATCTGCTCCAGAAAAGAGAATGTGCGTGACGGGTTATTGAATGCAGATGTCCTGCCACTTCTCGACCGAGTAGCGGCCCAGAATGGTCTGCACGAGCAGCACGCCCTTTCCTGCCGTTTCGAAGCGGTATGCGGCGCCTGCGGGCAGCAGCGCCTGATGGCCGCGGCGCAGCCGCACGAAGCCCATGCTCTTGCCCGAGGGCGTGCCTTCGAGCCGCACGCTGCCTTCCGTCTCTCCATCGACGAGGGGACCGTCCGAAGGCTTGATGAAGTGCACGTCGATCTCGCCGTCCATCACGACGCAGAACTCGTCGTGCGAAGCCGTGAACCACGGCGACGTGCCTTCGGCGCGCAGCGTCTCGATCACGTACTTGAGGTTCTTGCCGACGACGATCTTCTCGTACGGCGCGGCGTGGCTCGCGACTTCGAACACGTTCGACATCGCATAGTGTTCGGGCTTGCCCTTGATGATTTCGATCGAGCCTTTACGGTAGCTGTCGAGACTCGCCAACCAGGTCTGCTGCATGATTGCCTCCTTGGATCTCCGTTGATCTTCGACACGTCGTGCGTGTTTCCATGGACGCAAGAGTAAGTGCGGGGAAGCGCAACGGCAATGATCCGAGGTTCGGCAAATCAGAACGCCGGGTGCGAGTAAAAGACCCCAGGGGAAGTACCTGGGGCATCGGGCTACTGGTCGGCCAGTTCTTCGCCGACGCTCTTCATGTCGTCGTCATCGGCGACGATGCCGAGCGCCCTGTCCCATTGCGGCTCGCGCAGATAGCGGGCACGCAGGAAGTCGACGAACGCCTTCACCTTCGCGGTCGAACGATGCGACGCGGGGTACACGGCCGACAGCCACAACGGCGGCGCCGCATAGTCGGGCAACACGCGTTCGAGCCGGCGCTCGAGCAGATCGGCGGCGGCGACCATCGTCGGCAAATAGACGACGCCCGCGCCCGCGCGCGCGAACTCGAGCAGCAGATGCACGCTGTTCGTCTTCAGCACCGGGTTCAGCGCGATCTCGAAGCATTCGTTGCCCTTCATCAGCGGCCACTTGTCGCCCCACGGATAGTACGAGTAGCGCGCGAAGTCGTGCCGCAGCAGATCGAGCGGCGTCTCGATCACGGGTTCTTCCTTCAGGTAGCCGGGCGCCGCGCACAGCACGCCGCGCACGGGAAACAGCCTTCTTTCGACGAGCAGGTTCGAGGCGGGCGGATAGATCTGCAACGCGAGATCGAAGCCTTCCTGCACGGGGTCGATCACGCGATCGTTGACGGTCACGACGAACTCGATGCGCGGATGCTTCTCACGAAACTCGATGAGCGCCTGCGAGAAATGCCCGAGCGCGAAGCCGGGCAGCACGTGGACATTGAGCGTGCCCGCGAGCGACTCGTGCTGCTCGATCGAGCGGCCCGACAGGTCGTGGACCTTGTTGACGAGTTCGGCGCACTCGCGATAGTACGTCTCGCCGAGCTCCGACAGACGCACGGCGCGCGTCGAACGATGAAAGAGCGGCACGCCGAAGTGCTCTTCGAGCTGCTTCACGCGCGAAGTGACGACGGATTTCGCCACGCCGAGCTGGCGCGCGGCGCTCGCGAAACTCTGGGCCTCGGCGGCCCGCACGAACGCCTCCATCGACATGAAAAGATCCATGCTGTCTCCTGTGTCCCTACTCTTGTCCGATGCCCTACTCTGGTCCGATGCAAAGCAGATGGCAGACCGTCCGTGATTGCTGCAATGCACGACGGACCCCACTTTCCGCTAGTCCAAGTGTACGTTTTTTTGCGCAGAGGATCGCCTGAGGTAGCCGGTTCAAGGTAGCGCGTAAAAACGATCACGGCGCTTGCACTTTGTACAGGCGCATCGCCGCGCGCCATCCGGCACGCCGTGCCGCGCCGCCTTGCTGCGGCGCAATCGCATGCGTCGCATGCTTCCTGGAACAGCCGTTGCTGCAAACGGCGAAAGCCCTTGGCCTGCCCGGAGGCCACATGCGTTTGTCGATCCTGATCAATACGTCCGACCCCACCGTCAATCACGACTACGCGGTGTTGTGGCTCGATACGCTGAACCACGCGTGGACGTCTCACGACCGACGCGGCGTCGAATTACCGTCATCGGGCGAGATGCGCGAGGACGGGCACGTCGTCTCGCTGTGCGCGCGGCACGGACGAGCCACTCGTGACGCTGTACGGCGTGCGCGTCGACCGGCACGGCAACATGACGTCGGCGCAAGGCCAGGCGACGTGGATCTCGCACTCGTGCGCCGATCCCGTTGCGGGCTTCTGGCGCTTGCAGGCCGTCGAGCGCGAGGGTTCGCGCTCGACGCGTCGCTAGCACTCGCGCGCGCGTGCTGGATCGTGCGTCCGTCGAATACGAATACCGTTGATTGAAAATCGAAGCGTCGTTGCTGCAACAGTCACAGCAACGGCGCTTTACTTCGAACGCGCGCCCAAGGCGCACGAATGTCGATCAAGCCAGCACCGATTCCGCCGACTTCTTGCGCGACCACACGAGATGCTGGCCGACGGCATCGACAAACGGCTTCAGCGCCGCATCGACGTCATCGCGCGTCGATACACCATCGGCCTTATCGGGCAGATGCGCTGCGTTCAGCAGTTCCTTGCCCGCGCCGAGCGCCGCAATCGCCATCAGATGCCGGAACGCTTCGAGCACGAAGTGGCGCGCGTCGCCCGATTGCGCGAGCGTCTTCGCGCCCTGCTCATCGCCGCGCACCACGACGCCGTCGAACATGATCGACGGCGTGCCGGCGATCGTCGCTTCGGCGTTGATGCCGTCGATCGCGGCGAGCGTCGGCGCGATCAGCAGCGGCGTCGCCGCGAGATCCGCATCGAAGTTCGCGAGGATTTCGTTGACGATGCGCGCGCGAATCTCGGGCTTCGTCACCTTGCCGAGTTCGAACTGGTACGCGAGCGCGATATGTTCCTTCTCGACGTCGCTCACGCCTTGATAGTCGTCGACGCCGCCGCATGCATGTGACACGCGGTACACGCACGCGCAACGGCACTGCGCGGCACAGTGCTTGCGCAATAAAAGGGACGGGCGGGTCGACAGCACCGACTCGGAATGATCAATCCAACCTCTGGAGGTTAGACGATGAAAAGCACGACGAAGAAGGTACTTGCTACTGCCCTGATCATGGCCCTATCCGGCGGCGTGTATGCGCAGATGGGTGCCGGTAACGGAACCGCGGGTGCAGGCGGCGGCGCGGCCGGCAACGGCGTCGGCCCAGGCGGCGGCAACGCGGGCGGCGCAGGCGGCGTCGCGTCCCCTGGCGCGGGCGTCAACAGCATGCCGCGCGGCACCACCAATGACAGCGGCTACGGCTCGCCAGGCGTGACGGGCACGGGCGGCGGCATGGGCACGGGCACGGGCGCATCGCCGCAAGGCTCGGGCATGAACCGTTCGTACAACGGCTCGTCGAGCAACGGCACGATGTCCCAGCCGGGCACGACGCAGGAGCCGGACATCCGCTCGGAGGGCAGCCAGTAACGGCCTATCGATACGCGGTCCACGCTCGATGGATCGAACGGGCGCCCCGACGTCATCACGATGCCGGGGCGCTTCGTTTTCAGCGGTGTCTCTTTGGATCAGCGCTCGCGCCAAAGCGCTACGATGCGCGCACTCGCCGATCGCGCGAGTGCGCCGATGCCGGCGCGCGCACGCCCCTCGCTCACGCGAGCCAGGCTTTTCGCGGAGACAATGCCGAAACAACGCGGAGACAACCTTGACTCGACAGACGGATCTGATCGTCGCGCGTCCCGAGGGCGTTTACCGCCCTCAAGGCGACTTTCATATCGATCCGTGGCAGCCCGTCGAGCGCGCGGTCATCACGCACGCGCGCGGGCGTCTTTTGTGCATTCTAGCCATTGGTGTCAAAATAATGTCTCGAGCCATTCCACGACTGAGACTGAGGGAAAACATGGCAGGAGTTCGTCAATTCAACGAGGACGACGCGTTCGTGCAGGCGCTGGACGTCTTCTGGCGCAAGGGCTATCGCGCGACGTCGATGCTCGATCTCGCGGAGGCCACGGGCGTGCAGCGCGGCTCGCTGTACAACGCATACGGCGACAAGGAAGAAATCTTCATGCGCGTGTTCGAGCGCTATGCGGAACGCTTCGTCGCCGATGCGCGCAAGGCGCTCGACAAGCCCGATCCGCACGACGCGCTGACGTCGTTCTTTACGTTCGCGATCCGTTCGATCACGCAGGGCTCGCCTACGCGCGGTTGTCTGTCGACAAAGACGGCCGTCGAGATCGAGCCGGAGTCGCCGCGTCTGCGCGAGGCCTTGCGGACCATGCTCGACGCGCTGGAGGCGGCGCTGCTGGCCGTGCTCGACACGAAGGAAGCGCGCGCGCAACTGACGATGCCGCCGCAGCAGGCGGCCAGCCTGATCGTCACGACGACGCGCGGCATCGCGGTGATGGAGCGCATCTACGGCGATCCGAAAAAGCTCAGGCAGACGGCGTTCGCGCTCGTCGATGCCCTCGTGCGCAAGCACTAGGCATCGCGTTTTATCGTGTTTCGCGCCGCCCGCGTGGGCCTTTTCTGTCGATCGCGTCGTGGTCGATCCCTTCAGCCGATCCTTCAGCCGATCCGCGTCGCGCGAACCGCATGGGTGACGTACGGCATCGTCACGACATCGCGTGATGCCAGCGCAGGTTCCGATGCGATCAGCGCGCGCACCTCGCCTTCCACTTCGGCCCATTGATCGGGCGGCAACGCGAGAATGAAGCTCGTCGAGTGCACGCGCTTCACGATCACATCCTCGATGGAGCCCGTATGCCCATGCGGCATGTGCCGCTCTTCGAGTTCCGTGAAGCCCTCGAACGGGAACGCGTTGCGCCATTTGCCCGTGTGATAGCGCGGCACATCGCCCTCGCGCACGCTGACGATCGCATCGAGCCGCGCAACCCAGTCGACGCGCGCATCGCGCACGTTCCATACGAGTCCGAGATGCCCGCCGGGTTTCAGAACGCGGCGAATCTCGGCGAGCGCCTCGCGCGTCGCGAACCAGTGGAACGACTGCGCGCAAAGCACGGCATCGACAGAGGCATCGCTGAACGGCAACGATTGCGCCGTGCCTTCGCGCACGTCGGCTTGCGGCAGCGCAGCGGCGAGCTGCGCGCGCATCTGCGCGACGGGCTCGACGGCCACCACCTGCGCGCCCGTCTCGATCAGGCGCGGCGTGAACTTGCCCGTGCCCGCGCCGAGATCGACGGCGATCTTGCCGGGTCCGAGCCCAAGATCGCCGGTCAGCCAGCCCGCCAGTTCGGACGGATAGTCGGGGCGGCCTTTCGCGTAGGTGTCCGCGCCCTTCGTATAGCCTTGCGTTGCAGCGTGGTGAACGTCATCCGTTTTGTTGTTGGTCATGTCGGCAACCCGGAGTATCGAAGCGCTTCATTGTGAACGATCCGCTCGCGCACGAGCAAATGCGCGGGTCGGCGAGCGCGGCGATGGATGACGCACTGCCGCATCCGCTTGCGTGCTTCGACTGCTGCAATGAGCCCCGCTCTCGCGAGACTGTCGCGCCGGCTCATGCAGCGCGATAATGGTTCGCATCCGTCAGCGCGACGCACAGGGAGTCGGCGATGCAAGGCAGCCAGCTAACCGTCTACGCGGCAACCACCGGCCCGTGCAAGCACCATAAGAGCACCGTCGACTGGATACTCGACGAGGCGCAGCAGGCGGGCCTTCACGGCGCGACAGTCATCGAAATCAGCGAATGCATCGACCTGCACGGCAAATATCACGCTGCGCGTTTTCTCGAACTCGCCGACCAGCCGCGCGCCGTCACGCTCGCGGGCGACGACGCGCGCATCGATGCGCTGCTCGATCGCTTGCGGCACGGCGGCGTGCCGCTCTTCTACACGCGCTGCCCGGTCGAATTCGAGGTGCTCGGCGGCGACGTTCCCTGAAAGCGCGTAATCTGCTTCACACGGGCGCATAGGCCTCGACGCACGGGCCTCTCGACGACGTGCAAACAGGCGCGTACGGACACAGAACAGAACACGCAGACGCTTTTCGACACGCGATGCGGCGCAACGGCAGTTTCGCGCGGCATGCCGATATCAGGAGAATCGCGATGAAGACAGAGCCAAGACTCTTGCACGATGTCGGACTGTTCGAAGCGGTGTTCGCTTGCGTCCACGACAATGACCCTTCCGTGCGCGAGGGCACGATGTTCGGCTGCCCTGCCGTGTTCGTCGGCTCGCATCTGGCGCTGTGCGTGTATGGCAGCGGGATCGGCATCAAGCTGCCCGCCGAACGCGCCGCGATGCTCGTCAACGCGGGCCGCGCGTTCGCGTTCCAGCCGTATGGGCGCTCGGCGATGCGCGAATGGGTCGAGATAAGGATTCCGCGCGAACGTGTCGGCGAAATCGCACCTGTGCTGATCGAAGCGGTCGAATATGCGCGGCATCACACAAGCCACGCGGATGGCAAGGCCTCGTCCGCTTCGGCGTCGAGCGCATAGCGGACCATTGGGGTTTCACTCGCCGGAAATGCGCTGCATGAGCAGCACGACACGGGCGATCGGACGATTCGAGGATCACTCATTGATTTCGTCGAACCAGAATACCGTGCGGACTTCATCGCGCTGATGAACGGGACGGATGCTTTCGCGCAAGCTTTCCGCATCGCACGGATTTTTACTGCGAAGCGCTCTTGGCTCTATTCGCCCCCTCATTCGCTGCCGCGTTCGCCGCCGCAGCGGCTGCAGCCACGGCCGATGCAGCAGACGCCGTCATAGCCGCGGAATTATCGAGCTTGAACCCACGCTTTTCAGTGATTGAGCTGTACATGATCGCCGCAATCAGCAGCCATACGACGACGACGATAAACACGGTGATGCCAAGCGTCTCGTTTCGCTTCTCGCGCAGATCTTTCATGATGCACTCCGCCGGGCTTTCGCCCTCACCGACGAGCGCGGTGCGGTGGGCGATGCCGCGCCGCGGGACCAATCAGCGCCCTTTCTCGACCACGGCGGCCCGCACCGGCAACGCCGTCTAATGTTTGATCCATAACATCCGCGCAAAATCCATCGATGATGGGATGCCAGCATCCCTTTCAAATCAGCGCGCGCCGTGAGGCCGATGCCGCGCACCAAAGCACCGCTACGGGCGATCGCGTATCCTGCGGGATCGCCACGTCGCCTCATCGCCACAACGTCACATGGAGGAAGGAACCCGCATGCCGTCACTTTTCGACCTCGATGGACGCACCGCTCTCGTGACGGGCTCGACCCGCGGCATCGGCCTTGCGCTCGCCGAAGGACTCGCTCAGGCGGGCGCGCGCGTGATCATCAACGGCACGCGCGAGCAGGCCGTCGCGGACGCCGTCGCCGCGCTCAATGCAAAACTGCCCCCAGCGCAGCGCGCGAACGACCGCGCAAATGGCCGCGCGATCGAGCGTGCAATCGAACGTGCGATCGGCCGCGCATTCGACGTCACCGACGAAGCCGCCGTCAGCGCCGCATTCGAGCACTGGGACAGCGAGGGCATCCACGTCGACATCCTCGTCAACAACGCGGGCATCCAGTTCCGGCAGCCGCTCGTGGATCTGAAGCTCGCCGACTGGCAGCGCGTGATCGACACGAATCTCACGGCGGCGTTCATCGTCGGCCGGGAAGCGGCGCGCCGGATGATCGCACGCGGCGCGGGCGGCAAGATCATCAACATCGGCTCGCTGACGAGCGAAGCGGCGCGCGCAACGGTCGGCGCGTACACGGCGGCCAAGGGCGGCATCAAGATGCTCACGCGCGCGATGAGCGCCGAGTGGGCCGCTCACAACATTCAGGCGAATGCGATCGGCCCCGGCTACATCCTCACCGACATGAACGCGCCCCTCGTCGCCAATGCATCGTTCGACGCGTGGGTGAAGAGCAGCAACCCGGCGCAGCGCTGGGGCAAGCCGGAGGAACTCGTCGGCACGGCCGTCTATCTGGCGTCGGCGGCATCGAGCTATGTGAACGGGCAGATTATCTACGTCGATGGCGGCTGGCTTGCCGTGTTGTAAGCCGCACCGTTGCAGCCACAACGTCGTGGCGCTCGCGGGACGGGCTATGCAATAATCAGCGGTCACTTACATCGCTCGCCGCCCGTGCCGCCTGCCCTCAAGGCTTTTACCGCTCCCATCATCGTCGCCTGCGCGATGTTCATGGAGAGCGTCGATGCGAACGTCATCGTCACTGCGCTGCCGGAAATGGCGCGCGCGTTCGGCCGGGACCCCGTCACGCTGAAAATCGCCGTCACCAGCTACGTGCTCGGGCTCGGCGTGTTCATCCCCGTGTGCGGATGGCTCGCCGACCGCTTCGGCGCGCGCTCGGTGTTCCGCACGGCAATCGGCATTTTCGTCGTAGGCTCACTGCTGTGCGCGGCGTCGACGTCGCTCGCGCCCTTCACGGTGGCGCGCTTCATTCAGGGCGTGGGCGGCGCGATGATGGTGCCCGTCGGGCGCATCATCATCTTCCGTGTGGTGGACCGCTCCGAGTACGTGCGCGCGATGAACTACCTGAGCGTGCCCGCGATGCTCGGGCCCGCTGCGGGGCCGCTGCTCGGCGGCTTCATCACGACGTATCTGCACTGGCGGCTGATTTTCTTCATCAATATTCCCGTCGGCATTCTCGGCATCTGGCTTACCAACAAGTACATCCAGAACACACGCGAGCCGCATCCCGGGCCGCTCGACTGGACGGGCTTCATTCTGTCGGCGGGCGGCGCGTCGCTGTTCCTGCTGGGACTGTCGCTCACCGACGGCGAACTCGTGACGGGTACCACCGCCGTCATCATGACGCTCGTCGGCGCCGCAATGCTCGGCGTCTATGTGCTGTACGCGCGGCGTGCCGAGCGTCCGCTGCTCGATCTGCGTTTTTTCCGCGTGCCGACCTTTCAGGCGAGCGTGCTCGGCGGGTCGCTGTTTCGCATCGGTCTTGGCGCCGTGCCATTTCTGCTGCCACTCGTGCTGCAGGAAGGGCTCGGCATGAGCGCGTTCGAATCGGGGCTGATCACCTGCGCGTCGGCGTTCGGCGGCATCTTCATGCGCACGCTCGCGGCCACCGTGTTGCGTCGCTACGGCTTTCGCACGGTGCTGATGTACAACGCCGCTTGCTCGGGCATCGCGATTGCCGCGTGCGGCGTGTTCTTTCCGGGCACGCCGACGTGGCTCATCTGGGTCATCGTGCTGCTCGGCGGCTTCTTCCCCGCGCTGCAATTTACGAGCCTCAATTCGATGACGTACGCCGAAATCGAAAGCCGCGACGTGGGCCGGGCGACGAGCCTCGGTAGTGTCGTGCAGCAGATTTCGCTCGGCCTCGGCGTGACGGTTGCGGGCATCGCGCTGCAGATCACGCGGGCCTTGCATGGTCACTCGGCACTGCAATGGTCGGATTTCTGGCCGGCGTTTCTGGTGGTCGGGTTGTGTTCGTTTGCGTCGATTCCCGTTACCAGGCGGTTGTCGCCAAATGCCGGCGATGAGATCGTGCGGGGCAAGCGGGAAGTGACGACGAAGGCGTGAGTTGCTTTTTTTTGTCTGCGACGCTGGTTGGTTTTTTGGCTTGCCGCCTGCATCCGCGATGCGGTTTTTGTCTGCGACGGCTTTGTTTGTGGTGGTGCTTTTTGCCTTTGCGCTGGCATCCGCGATGCGCCTCGCGGCGCGGGCGTTGCCCCTGTGCGGGGCGGCACTCACTTTCTTTGCCGCCGCAAAGAAAGTAAGCAAAGAAAGCGGGCTCACACCGCCAATCCTCTGTCTCTTATACACATCTCCGAGCCCACGAGACCG
>NZ_CYGY02000036.1 GCF_900007165.1 Paraburkholderia piptadeniae | reverse complement strand
GTCAGGATGCTTCCGCCTTCTTTTGCTGCTTTGCAGCGAAGCCTCATTCTAGAGTTGAATGCGTCGAAGTCAACCGGTGTGTCGATGTGTATCTGATGCCAACGGACCAACGTGGGTTGTTTATTTTGCCATCAGCCCGACGCGCTGAAGCGGTGCCTTGCCCTCGTATGTCAACCGCAACCCGGCACTGGTGGAAGTCGTTCGGACGACTTCCACCAGGCGTTTCTGCCGAAGCGCGACTGCATCGGGTTCAGCGAGCGCGACTCGCGCCGACGGACTGAACAATACCAGTGACACTGCAATCTCGTGGTTGACCGAGCGGCTTTTCATCAGGCGTTTCCACGCAACTGCGCACGGAGTCTATCGCGCTCGCGAGATGGCGAGCGACGGCGCAGGATAAGCGCAATACGGGGGATACGCGACTATAGCGTTGCCATATGACAAACGCCTGAAGTCATGGAATCCACGAGACAGCCGAGATTCGGAAGGTTAGCCTGTTAGCCCCGGTCGACGCCGCCGCTGCGCGAGGCCGGGCGGCTAAATCCTGATGGGTTCAGGTAGCTCGATTCGGTCAAAGGGAACTCCCCATCATTCTCGGTGTCGGCATTGGTGCAGTCATCGCGTTGCTGGTCGGACATGGCGATTGACTCGCGTGCGCCAGCCAGTGGCCAGGCTATGCCTCGGAGCGCATCAGCGCCTCATCTGACCAGCAATCTTCAGCCACAACATCTCTTCACACAGGAGAAGAACAACCATGTATTTCCTTGAAACAGGTGGCGCACAGCGGGCTGCCGCCGCTTCGATGCTCGAATTGGGGCAAAAGGCGATAAGCCAGCATTTCGCCTTCCTGCAGCAAGGTACCGAACTGTCGCAAAAGCTCTTTGCCAGGTCATTGGAGGTCAAGAACGGCCCGGGTTTGGTCGAGCTTGCGCAGGACTACTTTGCAAGCCTTCACAAACTAGCATCGGAGGTCGTGAGCGCTCAGCTGACGTTTGCCGGCGAGGTGATGCGCGCTGGCTGCCAGAGTCTTATTCCCCCGGAAGCCGTACGGTGCCCGGCCGCCGCGTCGGACGAGGTAGAGAAAGTCGTGGCTGGCGGGGACATCGCCGAGGCGCAAGTGCGTGCGCCCGAAGAGGTCGAAATCGTCAAGGCGATAATGGAAACGACAGCCGCGCCGGCCAAGGTCCGTCGCAAGTCGCGGCCCAAAAAGGCTTAAGACGACCAGCTGTCAGGACGCCGGCACTGCCGAGGGCGGTGCTTCGTTTTTGTGGAAAGCCTTCAACTTGAGGCTTATTTCTTCCGGACGGCGCGTTTGCGGTTTCTGCATGACTGGCGGTCCCCGTTTGGGCGGCTGGGCGTTTTCGTCGAGGCGAGAGACGTTGTCTCGCCCCATGAGATGACCTTAGGTCGAGCAAGCGTCTCGTTTCGCGACCAAGGCGTCGAAGGCTTCCCGCGCGTCTTTCAGTTCCTGCATGGCAGCGGCAAACCGCGCCAGTTCGAGCGTCGTAGGTGGTTCATTCGAGTCGCGTGCGTAGTGCGCTTCGAGGCGCAGTGACGCCGCCTGCACCTCACGTGCAGCGCTTACCACGCGTTCAAGGGCGCGGGCTTCGCCAGAAGTGTTCCTAACGTTCATCGTCGTTTATGTGTCGAGCCACGTTTCCGGGTCATCCCGTGCCATCGGCGTGCTCTTTGTTGCGCACGCCCTGTCACCCCGCACCTGCACCTCTGACTGGAAGAAGCGCCGCGAGTTCGGTGCGGCGCATGGGTAGGCGTGTATTGTGCCGTCAGCGATGCATCACCTCTCAGCAAAAATCTGCGGCAGTCAATGCTATCGGTGTGCCCGGCGCCTTGAGCATTCTCCGTTCGGCAACAGCAACGATGCGCGATTTCCCGTCGGCGAATGCCTTCAGCATCCGACGGTTGTCCGCATTGGGTGGCAACCAGAAATGCTGCTCAAGTGCAGCACGGGCAATGGAACATTGCATCGAATGGTTACGGACTGACGCAACGAAAACTACCATTTTCCCCTCGGAATAAACACAGGGCTCTGCGGTGAGAACGTCGTCCATTGTCATACCGGCTCCGCGCTGCTCATGGCAGAAGTTGCGTTAAGGCGTGAACGTCTGCGCTCGCAGGTTGCCACTGCATGATGGGTCACGGGCCATGCTCCGAGGAAGTCAAGACGGTTCTCCGCGCATGTATTTGCACACTCGTTGCCCAAAGGAACACGTCGTGTATGACGCACGCGCGCACCGGTTGCTGATAAGCGTCAGTCGACAATCGCAAAATTGCGGGCGGGGCTCGCATGAATTGACCCTGGCAGATGACGACAAAACACTATTGCTTGATAGTTATGTCTTTGTGGGCTAGCCCGGCGTCTTTGGGAATGACCACGCCGCAACAGCGGATTCGCTACTGACCGATGCGGTTTTCGCGGTGTTGTCAACGAAATTCTGTACCTTGTGCTGGTACTGCCTGGACTGCGCCTCAATGAATGTCACGAGTTCGCCCTGAGTCCCCGAGAGGATTTCGCACACGTGACGCCAGTACGCCTGTGCCTTGTCCGGGGCTGTTTGAGCCAGGCTTTTCTGTTGGGCTAGCAACGCCTGTGGCCCCCGGGATGACAAGCCGTTGACCAGGTTTTCCTGATTTTCTTCGAGAGTTGATTTGACCGTCTGCACATTCAACTCGACCAGCTTCCGGGCGCCGTCAAGTGTTTTGTTAAAGATGCCAAATGTTGTTTCAACGGCAGCTCTCTGTGCGGTACCAAAGTATTCGGGGCGAAGACTGCTCATCACAAGCTCCATGTGGTGGGAACAACAGACCGCCAAGCCGAACGGTTCGCGGCATGTCGCAGAGTGGATTCATTGGTGCGACGCAGCGAAAATCATTCTAGGACCCAAGACGCAAATGTCAATCCTTGTTCTTGGGGAGGGCCACGCGTGCACGCAATTAACCGCCTGCGGCATTGCAGACATTGGGAATCAGGCCGACCCAGGGGGAAACCCTGCGACACGACGTCACGCCGACGAAGAAGATTCTGTTCAGACTTCTGCGTCGCAGCATGAATCGCGAAAGTCCCACTTTCTAAAGAAGCGTGCGCGCCCTCGCGATGTGCGACGAAGTCGTGGAACGGTATGCTGAGAGTCGCATTCGCGATTGCGGTATCGCACGGCGCGACCAGCCGCCACGGATGACTTTGTCCCACACAGGGATGAAACCTGCCAATCAGCATATCCAGCTGATGGCAAGAGGTCCAATGCTTGCAATATCTGCGAATTTGTTACCGTGATATCGATTCCATTTTAGATGCGTTTTAATGCGAGTGGGAAGAAATTACTAAATCCTGGTTTTAATCGCGAGCATACCGTTAGATTTCACGGCAACACGATTGCATTGAGTCCGTCAATTGTGTACGTTTTAAACAAGAGGCACTAAGCGTCCCGTAGGAACAAGTATTAAGAGATTCCGAGGGCAAAGATGAATCCAATTGTCGAGCGTGACATCATGCATATCGGCCGGGTTATGCGTGCGACCGTTGTCCAGTGTGCTCCGGAGATTATGCTTGTTGACTATTGGCGCAATCGGCTGAACATTCGCATTGAAACGTCTCGTCTGACGGAATATCAAGTCAATACGTTGCAAGAGCTGATGTACGAGCTCGATGAAATTGAGCGGCGAATAAATAGGAAAAACCCTCGGCCTATCAGGCTTCGCGAGTCGCATGACGCGGTCGAATCGTTATAGGCTAAGTCTGCACGCACGTCTTAAAGAATCAATTAAGTGGTCGCCTGAAGAGAGGTTTTTGTTCGCGTTATTGCGGCGAGCTTCCCTTATCTATAAGGAGTGCAGATAAAATCATGAACCAACTGAAATTGGACCTTCGGGCGAGGGCCGAGTTGCTCGCCTTTCTGGTTGAGTCTCAACTTTTGGCAAGGCTCGTTAGTGGCGATTGGCTCACTATCGGGAACGTCGTCGAATTGGAACGAATCTGGCTGGCCGCGAATGGGGGCGACGCAGACTGGTTTCAGCGCGTGTCAATCTCAAGCTGGTCGCAGACGCTTGCTGAACGCGTCGAGGTGAATTTGCCGGTGGTGCTCGGCGTCGAGTCAGCCGCGGGTTCTGAAAATCCCCGACTCGACTTCCGCGCTACGTTTGTGCGAGCGGTCTATGACATGTGCCTGGACCATCTCGTGGAGATGGGCTGGTTCATGAATGGCAGACTGCGCTCACGCGACGGCGAAGCACCGTAAGGAAGTTCATCTCAGGCTTGCTTGCCGGCGCGCCGGAGGAGGAAGGGGGTAGATGTCCTCTTCTGCGTCGGGCATCCACTATCCGGCGAGCTACGAGCGCTGCAGCGGCCTGCATTAGGGCATCCAGGCTTGTCGGTTTGCTGAAAATTGCGCTTTACGTGAGTGAATTTTCGGGCGGTGGTTCGCGCCACACCCGCCGATTGGTCTGTGTGGTGTAGCGGCGTTAGCCGGTACTCGCTCTGGTTGAGGTGGTTATCGATGGAGCAAATCTTTGTTTCACGGGCCAGCGCGATTCAACGACTTCTCGAGAGAAGGCGGGACCTCTTGTCCGACGTCGAATTCAACCCGTCCCTTGCGTACTCTATTGCAGATGTCGAGCAGCTTCTGCTTGACGTTAGAGCTGGACGACTGAATGTGTTTCAGTTCACCGACGGCATGGGGCAGATATGTCGCATTTTCATTCTTTAGATGCGGCGCGCGAGCAGAGTCGCCGATTCGCTCTCGCGAGAGAGCAACCGAGGATACCGCTCGGAGGCGATGCATCGCATTGATGTTACGCGGCCAAACGCTCCAAGGTCATTTCTGGGAACGTCGGAGCGGGGGGAAACACCCTCCAGCAGCCGTCGCTGTGGCGAAAGAAGAAGAGTGCGAATTGGTCACTGTCGTGCGTAGTCTCAACGCACACATAGCGACTTCCGCCCGAGACCGTACGGCCAAACGCGGTGATTCTTGCGGTCTTGGGAGGGTTGAAACCAAGCCATTTTTCCACTACGAGACGTAAGGATTGCTCTTCGGTATTGGTCATCTCATCCTCTCAGTCCTGTGAGAGGGCGCACCCACGTGCACGGCGCCCGTTACCGGTATTCACGCAAGGTGCATGCCAGTGTGCTCGCCGCTCAATCCTTGCGCGAGGAACGAACGGGTTCGGCGATTTCGCCGCTTGTATCGCAGAAAAGTCAGTGCCCGATTGGCCAACCTGCTTGCCGCTGTAAAGGCCCGAGGCGGGCGCGATTGCTGGCCATCCATAGCATGGGCGATGGCCAGTTCGAGGTCGGTGGAAGCAGCTCCAGTACGGCCGCCCTGATATGCGGCGTGTCGTTGGGGCCCTCACCGCCCGGGGCATGGTGGAGGGCGGTGGTGATTCCCGCGGCACAAATACACAATCGCCGGCTTTTCACACGAACACAAGACAGTCCCCAGTAACCGTCGCAGACGGTCTTCGTCAGAGTCCCGACCTGTTCGCCATAGTGGCAGCGACACGCTTTGCTCCATGCAACGATTATCGGTGTCGCGGTGGGCGTTCCAGTACATGGACTTCAGGCGGCTTGAAACCGTTCGGTAAGGAGCATTGTGCCGCGGCAGTTGGGCGAGCCGCAGTGGCACCGATACAGGTCTCGAACTTCGTCTGTTAGTGGTCCCTCGATGACGAGCCCGTAATCAATCGTCAGTTCTTCACTGCGTTTGATATCTCTCAGCGTGTAAATAAATACGCGTCCGTCGGAGATGTACGCCTTGCAGTTCGGTTCACAACTATGATTCATCCAGCGGACGGTGCTGCCTCCGCTTGCTCCGTCAATAACTGTCCCATCACCGGTATCAAACAGGAACGTGTGTCCAGGGGTCTTGCCGTAGCTGGAAGCACCTTGCAGGACATCTTGCCAGGAGACGCGTGCGCCCTTGTACTCCGAAATCAGCTCTGCTCGAACGATATTCTGATTCGCAAAGACACCCTGTCCATGCACGGACGAAGGTTGCACAATGAATCTGGAAGCTGGAGATTTATCAGGAAGCATGTATCAACTAATGAACCGGGTCACAACTTTTGCCAGTCTTCGGACCGGGTATTGAGGTAAAGGGCATCGCGCCGTAATTGTTCGCGTCGTGGCTCTCCGCGTTGGGTAGCGGGGTCAAGCATCACAAGCGAAATGTTCGAGACATGTGCCTGGCTGCATTGCTGTGCGCCGTCGAGTTCAGTCCAATACTACTACAGGCTCCCCCTTGAGCCTTGCGAAAACCCGGGAACGCTGCAACGAAACCTACGCTATCCAGGCCGGCTGGATGATTACACGCAGCAAGCCCGACATCGGTCGTACGTCCCCCAAGATGGCTTTGCAGCGCTTCAGGACGTCGAGCCCGGTTGGGGCCAAGGCCACCCCTTCTTCTCGTCGGGTGCATCCCACTCAGTGGGCGGTGCTGCCTCGACCGATGCAACGACCGGACTCGCGTACTCAGCTTCAGCGAGCGCCGGTTCGCCCGAAGCGCCGCTTTTCATCGCGGGAAGCCCGGTCCCGAACCAGCTTACCTTCTTCTGCATATGGGCGACATATGCCTTCCAGCCGGAAGGGTCGCCGCCAAAAAGGTCATGCTGAACGGTCGACGCAAGCGCCTCGCGGTTGAGGTCCGTCTCGAGCAGTTCCTTTGGCCACAGGAAAAACGCGGTGGCGACGCGTGCGCCGAAATCGGCGACGGTCATCTTCGGGGTGAGTGCTCGGAGAAACTCGAAATCCTGCAACGATTCCTGTGAACCTGCGAGCTGCACTACCTTCGCATCCGGTCGACCTGTCCTGGTCAAACAGCTCAGCGCTTCGAGCATGTCCCCGAGGTGAAGCAGCAGTTCGCGCCTGTCAAACCGGTCGTCCATTGCAGTATCTCCGTCCGTCGCGTCGTTGTTCGATGATACTCGTTGAGCTCGCGGTAATGCCAAGCGGGTGCACTGCGCATCGCCTCTCAACCGAATAGTTGGCAGGGTGACGAACTAGCACAGCCCGCGTGCCGGGAACACCCCGCGAAGTTCGTCCGGGTACCGGGAAAAGACGAGGCTGGAGGTTCGATGCCTACCGGCAAACCCGAGCGCGAATACTTCATACGATAGCCAGCAAAGACGAAATCGAATGGCCGAGCTTGATGCGGCCCCGTTATTTTGGCCCGTTAAATCAGGCATGTCCGAATGGTGTGATTTACGGACGACCAGAAATGGCAAGAAAAATTCCCGACCTCGGCTAAGATGATGTTTCGCCTTTTTGACAGCGGGGTGGTCAGTTTTTTAGGCCCCGTTTGATTAGTTATGCGACGCATTACGTATTGCGACATCCGGCCACGTCACAGAAGCGAATCGTACAACTGCAGGTGCGTGCGAAAATCAACGATGTCGGCCTATCAGGGAGCCAACGGTAATCGCTCTCTATGAGAGCCTTAAGAAATTGTTCAGAAATGAGGAGAATGCGGCACTCTTGAGCCGCCCCAATATCGTAAACGCGTATGTCCCGCACCAGTTTTGCTGTGTTAAAAACCTCTCTAGTGTTTGCCAAATCACAGGCGACATCCGTCAATACAACTGATTCTTGAAACTATGGCTTCAGGTACTGTCAAGTGGTTTAACGATGCGAAGGGTTTTGGTTTCATCACACCGGATGATGGCGGCGAGGACCTGTTCGCGCACTTCTCTGAAATTCAGGGAAAAGGCTTCAAGTCTCTGCAGGAAAACCAGCGTGTGACCTTTGATATCAAGCAGGGGCCGAAGGGTAAGCAGGCAGCAAACATCCAGCCGCAGTAACCCGTTGCCGCTCTTGCCGCAAAGACAACGCTCTCAGCAAGAAATTTTGCACCGTTGCTGTCTATGGCATAAAGAGTGTGTATATGCATGGATATGCAAACGAGACCCCTTAACAGCCGTTTCTCGCCAGAGTTGCTCCACTGGCGGTGCTGGAGGCAAGCACGTGGTCTTGTACTGTATGCGGTCGCAACTATCCGACATCCGTAGTCCCGCGTGAAAGCTGATGTTGTGACTTGAAATTGTCAAAATGACCGGTTATCTTTATCGGTCGCACAAAAAGCGACGACTATAAGAATACTTCTGAGAGACTTAACACGAGATGAATCAACACGCTCAAACCATGGAGCACCTCGAGCGTAGCGGTGAGGACAGTAGCCTAAGGCGCGCCCTTGCCGCGCGCCTTGACACCGCCTTGAAGCGGGCTGGCGTCAGTTCTGCGCGCATCGCGAGGCGTTTCGATGTGAACGAACGCGAAGTGCAATTCTGGCGCCGTGGAATCACGGTTCCACCGCTGAGCGTATTCGCACGGATTGCGACCTTTCTTAACGTTGACGTGTACTGGCTCTGTACCGGACAGACGTCAGGGGCGACGGCTGCCTAAACAGTGGCGGATTAACCCCGGTCCATTCTGGCTTCCGGCCGACGCATCACACAGGTAAGACGGGATAGTGAGGAACCGGCGTGAAGCGGCCTTACTATTTTGCATGTAAATAGTACTACTATTTATTTTTTGAGAGAACCCGCCGGCAACCGTGGCGGAAGTTTTCCATGCACTAACCGTAACCGAGGGAGTCAAAGATATGATGAAGCGAATTGCTTACGTAACTGGCGGCATGGGCGGAATCGGAACGGTAATATGTCAGCGCCTGCACAAGGATGGGATGACCGTCGTGGCGGGCTGTGGGCCGAACTCTCCTCGACGGGAGCGCTGGTTGGCCGAGCAATCCGCGATGGGCTTCACTTTTATCGCGTCGGAAGGCAATGTCGCGGACTGGGAGTCGACCGAGGCCGCCTTGGCGAAGGTGAAGAAAGAGGTGGGCGAGATTGACGTGCTGGTGAACAATGCCGGCATCACCCGGGACGGCGTGTTTCGCAAGATGTCACGGGAGAACTGGAACGACGTCATTGCGACCAACCTGACCAGCCTGTTCAACGTCACCAAACAGGTCATTGAAGGCATGGTCAGCAAGGAGTGGGGCCGCATTATCAATATCTCGTCCGTGAACGGGCAGAAGGGGCAGTTCGGCCAGACCAACTATTCCACGGCCAAGGCGGGCATTCACGGCTTTACGATGTCGCTTGCCCAGGAGGTCGCGACTAAGGGCGTCACGGTGAATACGGTTTCTCCGGGATACATCGGGACCGATATGGTCCGTGCGGTGAAGCCCGAAATCCTGGACGCCATCGTTCAGAGCATTCCGGTTCGCCGTCTCGGAGAGGCCTCCGAGATTGCGTCGATTGTCTCCTGGCTCGCCAGCGACGAAGCGGCTTTCGCAACGGGAGCAGACTTCTCGCTGAACGGCGGCCTGTACATGGGCTAGTAGCTACCCACCCTGGAACCAGGGCGCGAAAGCGGCTCTCTCCAGCGCTCGGGACAGAGCACTGGAGACGCGGGAGCGCGCCGGCACGACGTATTCTCCGCGTTACATCCTTTCCGCGGCGACATGGAGGTATTCAGCTACTTCCCGCACCGGGAACGCACTTGGATTGAACTGTCGCATCGACCTGCCGTCAGAACAGTACGCCACGAACCTCACCCATCTCTCACGGAGAGCCACATGCGCGATGTGCCATGCATCGAACCGTCTTCGTTTCTGTTTGGGCAACGGAAGCTACGCATGGTTGCGCGCGATGCCAAACACCCCGGCGCCGCGCTCGTGTATTGGCTGGGAATAGCAGAGCCGTCACATGAGGCGAACTTCTTCGAAGCGACGCAAAAATTTGGCTCACTGATGCAGCTCGTTCTACCCAACGAGCAACCTGGTGTGTTTGTGAACCGGAGTGCCGTTCTCGCCGTCCAGGACTTTGGCGTCGTGAAACGACTGGTTTTCAAGGACAAGTCCTCGCTCGAGGTCCGATACAACGGTCCTTCCAGCGACCTCTGCGACGCGTGAGCCGCAGCACGATGTCTCTGAAGCCTTTGTGCGATTCATTCCGGTGCTTGCATGGAAAGGTGCTAATCGACAGTAGCCGATTGTCCGACCGTGACCAGCGTGTGGACGTGCATTCTTGGATTAGATGTGCCTCTAGTTAATGTCGGTGACCCGTTGGGGCGGATGCATTTCATCAGGGGAAACGGCCCGAGTCAGACCTGGATTTTTGGTCTAAAGTTGTTAATCGCTATGCCGCGCAGACTAGCAGAGCATGGCGATAACTCGCCGTGTATTTGAACCTGAAGTACGTTCGCGGGCAGTAAGAACAGACAATAACTGAGAGAGTTTCACTATGGGAAAAATTGCCAGCAGAGGGCTGTCTGGTGATAGTGAGCACCGGCTCGCGTTCAAGGTTGAGCTTGCTCGCGGAGTCTCGCATATTGCCAGTACGCTGACACCTGCCAGCACGACCGCCGCAGTGGCAGAAGTTTTGGACCAGTTTATTGTGGACCGTGGAGCCGGAGGCTTTGAAGCATTTCGTCTTCTGCTTGCTGAAGACCTCGAAAACCGAGGATGTTTGCAGGGTGCCGAAGTGGTCAAAATTTATGTACGAAAGCAACGGCTCAAGAATTAACTTCAGTGCAAGTGACATGAACTTCGACAGGTTCTCTCGCCTTGAGATGACGAAGTGTTTCGACGCGACGGAAGTCGCGGACTAGCCAAATGCTCGCGGCCAAAACAACTGCCAGCTTGAGCGGAATGAAGGTCTCTCGATGAGCTGGCCTGGCCTTCTTGAATTCTCGAAATACGAGTCTGGTCAGCCTCGCAGTATCTCTTCTTCAAGCTGCTCGAGAGTCAGGTGGCGAACGTCCCGACCTTTGTCGACGTAGACGACGAACTCGGCGATGTTTTTGGCATGGTCGCCGATGCGCTCGATGGCTTTGGCGACAAACAGATAATCAAGGCCGTTAGAGATTGCCCAAGGGGCGTTGTTGAGGTAAACAACGAGCCTGCGCACAAACGCACGAAATTCATTATCAATGGCTTTGTCGTCACGAGCGATTTGCGCGGCAGCGACGACATCCATTCTTGCGAATGCGTCGAGAGCGTCACGCAGGATGCGCAATGCCATCTCGCCCGAGTTTCTCAGTTCGGTGATGTTGACGGTGGACACAACACCGCTTTCGTGAATTCGCCGCAATCGCTTCGCGATTTTTCGCGCCTCGTCGCCTGCGCGCTCAAGATTCGTGACACATTTGGATGTCGCCATGAGCAGGCGCAGGTCACGTGCTGCGGGCTGGCGTCGGGCAATAACATTGTTGACTTCGTCATCAATCTCAACTTCCAGCCTGTTGAGATGCTGTTCCCTCTCGAGGACCTGAGAAAAAGTGGACGTGTTGAATACGTTCAACAACTCGAGAACGAGAGATACCTGCGACTCTACGAGTCCGCCCATCTCAAGCAGTTTCGTTGATAGCTGATTCAGTTCAGCGTCAAACTGACTGGAAAGGTGCTTGTCTGGCATTTCTCGCCCTCAGCCGACGTGAACACCGCCCAACGTCGCTGGATGAAGAGTACGAGTCGGCCTCTATCAATGGCAGAAAGCGTATCTGTCATCGACAAGTGTATATACCGTATTATCTTAAGCCCGCAGGGTAAGCCGTGCAATGACATGGTCGCGTAATGTAGTGTGATGCTCGGCCCGCGACGAAGCGCTCGCCGCCAAGCGAAGGCAGGTCTGGAAAAGATGAACTGGCGAAACCGCGCGCTGTACGTGTGTGCTGAAGACTCCTACTGTGTGCCGTGTTCGCATCTGATATCAAGCGCCAACGGGTTCGCTCACTGATAGTGCCGCTTTCATTTCCGGTCGATGGTTCTTCTTCGGTCAAATAGAGCGCGTGAGAATCAAACTGATTTGCAGTATTACGTCACCTATTACTGCGGGTCTGCCGACACGGTGGGGTACTGGACAGATTTCCAGGTTGCCGTTGCCGCTCGGCCGGGTATACGCTTACGGGACTTACCTACACGAGGCCGGCCATCGCTGCTTATCGGGCTGTCAGCGGTGTCGCACTGTTGCGCTTCAAAACAGGCCTGATACCGCTGGTCAACACCGAAAGTCTTGGTGCGACGCACAGCGCGCGGATTGTTTTCGCGATGCGGCCGACGCGCCTTATCGCCCCGCTTCGCGGGGTATACACTGAAATTGTCTCTTTGGCGGAGAGCATCATGAGAGCGCAGAATCTCCCGAACCGAGACAGGCTCTTGGCAATATGGCGTAACCTGGCTGCACACACGACTAGCGACGGCCCGGTTGAGTACGAAGTTGACCCGCTCGGACAAGTCGTCGCCCATCGACGGGCGTGTCCATGGCATCAACTTCTGGTCACCGAAATGTTCTGTCAGCTTGCCGCGCAGCTGGGGCCTCGCGTCGCGATGCGTCAGCCGGTAACCACGCGCTCGTTTGGCATCCGCATTGTCGACGTCGTGTGGATGCCGGAGGAGAAGTGGCCCGAAATCGATTCGGGCGCCCCGTTACCTTTCGTTCCCGAACTGTGCATCGAGGTGCTCGCCGATGACAATGACGCCGACCACGTTGAGCGCAAGGCTGACGCGTACCTCAACAGCGGAGCGCAGGAAGTCATCATCGTCGGCCCCCTCGGGCAGGTCGAGTATCGAGGCCTGGACGGCCCGCGTGCGTCATCCTTGTTTCGCGTGACCCTCGAACCGGACCCGATGTTTTTCGCGTGGGCGTGACGTACAACGGTATCACTCGAAACAGCCCGCCTAAAAGCAGCTGTGAAATCCGGAGCTGCTATCAGATGAGTTGTGGCCAAGGTATCCATCACCCACTGCAACGTCGGACTTCCAAGCGTGCGGGAGAGCGCAGCCACCTGGAGTGGCGTCAAGGTCTTGTCATTCCGATTCCAACCATCGAACTCAACGCCGGCGCTCGCGGTTCGCTGACCTTCTTCTGTGTCGAACATCAGCTCCACCGGTTTGGGGATATAGGCATTGATTGTCGGCATTGTGCCGTAGGCTCAGAATATCGGTAGCACGACTCAACCACCAGTTGAACATCGGTAGCGAAAGCGTCGGTCTTGAATCGAGCAGCTGCGCCTCTCGCGAAGCCCGTGTCGTTGTTGCAGTTGGACGGTGCAGCGAAGGGGTTGTGCTTCAACGCGAGGGTGACGTAGCGTGACGGGATGTCGAGCTCTCACTCCTGCTCATGAAAGATGAGGTGTGACATTCCTGGATGGCATGCGTGCTCCAGTTGTACGAGCGTTGTGACGCTGACGCGCAGGCAATCGTACAGTTGCTCCGCGAGCTCCGAATTAACGCTGCTGCTGTGAAGGCTGTGCAACCGTTCCTCCTGAGCCCGAATCAGTTCGATGCCCCGCCGAATGCGGCGCTCGCGCGCGGAGATGGTCCGAGCGCCCTGTTTAATACTCAGAGTCGTAAACAGTACGTCGCCCTGTTGTCCTTCGGCGCCCACCGTCACGGCCAGATGACTGTTCGACCACTCTGCGCTCGCGACGGAAGGGGCGAAGAGCTCATCAAGCACCGCCAGCAGTTCAGAGGGGGCAAACGGTTTTCGCAGCATCGCCGCGACAGGGACTGTCGGAACGGCCTCACGTGCGGACATGAGAACGACTGGGACCTGCTCGAATCCCGGTATCGCCCTGATTTGACGAGTCAGTTCAATGCCGTCCATCAACGGCATCGTCACGTCAGAAACGATGACTTGCGGATGGCTGTCACGCGTGAGCCGCAAGGCTTCGCGTCCGTTCTGCGCGACGACTACTTCGTGGCCTGAAGCGTCAAGCACAGCTCTGAGAGCGTCCCGCAAGTTAGCATCGTCGTCGACCAGCAGTATGTGAGTCATACAACTCCGCCTGGGCCCCGATGTGTGCGTCACCGCATCATCTGTTCCAGGACCTCGGTTAGCGCACTCGCAGGCAGCGGTGCGACGTGGCGAGACTCAGTAGTGGACGGCGGCCGTCTGTACTTTTTGCGCTGCGCGCAAAATATTCCTGCTTGCGCCGCGTAGGTTGTACGGTGTCTGCTGCAAGCAGAACGGAAGGAAGATGCCTATCTGACACGAAGGGCGCAGGGCCGTGTTCACACGGTCGTGGGACGCTGTCACCCGAGTTCCGCCGTCGTAAGTGCAGAAAGAGGTAGCAACGGATTATCGTCCGGCTGTATTGACCGGGCCGAGGCGGCAACGTTACCTGCGCAACACCTCACCCAGGTCTTCGAGCGACGGCGGCTTGACGAGATAGCAGTCGAATTCATCCGCACGGCGTTCGGATGTCGTCCCGGCATATCCCGTGAGTGCGACCAGGCGGGTCGAGGCGCACTGTGCGCGTTGCTTCAGCAGACGGGCGAGCTCGTGACCGTCCATGCCGGGCATGTTGACGTCAATCAGCGCCACGTCCGGCGTGAACGACTCAACCAGTGACAGGGCTTCCGGTCCACTCTGTGCACGCTTCACCTCGTGACCGTCCAGCGCCAGCAATATCGCCAGCGCTTCCGTCGCATCGGGGATATCGTCGACAAGCAGGATGCGGGCAGGCGGCATCCCGTGGCTGGTGGACGCTGCGTGCGCAACGTGACTTCGACAGACTATGGGTAGCCGCACGATGACTTCGGTACCCTTGCCTTCACCGTCGCTGGCGATTGCAATCTCACCCTGGTGTGCATTTACCAGATACCGGACGACAGACAGTCCCACGCCAAGGCCGCCTTCTGCGCGCATGCGGACGTCAGGTGCCTGTGTGAACAGGTCAAAGACATGCGGCAGCAGGTCAGCCGCGATGCCCATGCCACTGTCGAGAATGGTGATGACGGCTTCCCTCGGCGTTGAGTCATGCTCGGGAATCGTGCCGGGGTCGGGCGCTTCAACGTGGAGAGTGATTTCACCTCCCGATGGCGTGTATTTGACAGCATTCCCCAACAGGTTCGAGAAGACCTGCGTCAGGCGGCCTGCGTCAGCAAACACCGTTAGCGGATACGGTGGCTGCTCCACCTGTAACCGATGCTGGTGCTTCTCAGCTTCCTCCCGGACAGTGCCCACTGCATCCTTGATGATGTCACCGAGCAGGCCGTAGGCGCGGCGAACACCAAGCTTGCCGGTCCTGATGCGTGAGGCGTCCAGCAGGTCGCTCACGATGCGCTTCAGTTGTCCGACCTGCCGGTTGGCAACGGCCAGAGCGGACAGCACAGCAGGACTGTCGGCCGCCAGCTTTTGCGCAGCCGCCAGTGCGCTGTCTACCGGAGCGAGCGGACCACGCAGTTCATGACCGAGGGTCGCGATGAAATTGTCCTTGTTGGCTTCGGCTGCGGCGAGCGCACGTCGTGCCGCCTCGGCTTCTGCGGCTCGCGCTTCGGCGTCGGCTTTCGCCTGCCGGATGCTCAGTGCTGCACACGTAAAGTTCGCAAGGCTGGTCAGGATACGGCGATGTTCGTTATCAAAGTGATGTGCTTCGTCATGCGACATTACCCACAGTGCACCCCACGGCTCGGGTACGCCCGGTACCGGCACCACGAGTTCTTCAGTAATCTCCGGCTCGATATCGGCAAGGCAGGCGAACTGGCGCTTCGGAAAAGCGCACAGTTGCGGTGAGTCGAGTTCGAGTGCCACGCCCGCGGAGCTGTCATCGGATGGAATGATATGGCCCACATAGGCTGTGCACTGGCCGGATACGGCGACCCAACGAAAAGCGAAACCCTGCGTAGCATTGCGGTCTCGCAAGCTGATGCCAGCGCTGCCCGCGCCGCATAGCGACAGAGCCGTATCGACCAGCGTCTGCAGCATGACCTCATCCGACGCGCCCAGTGCTCTGGCCAACGTATGCAGCGCCTCGTTTTCAGCAGCATAGTCGGCTGCACGGTGCGGACGCGTGTCCAGTTTCCCGGTGGCAAGCGTCTTGGGACGCTGCGCGTCCCTCGCCGCATCAGGATGTGACAGCCTGGGCATTCCGTCCTCTCGTTGAATGTTCTGAAGAGAAGAGAACAAATCTACACCCATTCTAGTTCGGCAATTTTGACCGGACTATCCGGCATGGGCATGTGGCGACGCAGGATTGATTATTCATGGCGAATAGTCTGCGCGCCGGCGTGTCTTTTCGCCGGCATTGTGAAACGGCATGTGCCATCCCATGCGGAGCCGCTCGCCGCCGACGCCGCCTCTGGTTTCAATCCGGGGGCGGCCAATGCGCAGACCAATATGGGAAATTCCCGGGCCGTGCTGTCGTCTGCATTTGCTCATGCATGACTCAGGTTATCCGTCGGTCCTTGGCGGCTTGCGCGGAGGCGGCACGGGTATCGCCGTCGCGGCCATTTCAAGGCTGACGAGCGCAGCAACGGTCGCGACGTGTCGACTCCGAGTAGCTCCAGCGCCCGCATCAGAGCAGTATCTCAGGCGCAAAATCGAGCTCGAATTTCTTCTCCTTCAGACAGTGCTCGCATCCGCGCGCTAACGAGGATGTCCCGCACCGCTCCAAAGCGAATTCCCCAGCGCGTCCGTCCCGCTGCTCAACATGGTGTCTGCCGAATGCACCCGGCGCTGTAGAGAATCCACTTAGAAACCCGCCGCAGGCCAACTCGTGCACAGACATAGTTCGGCCGGTAACGACGGACAAACGTGAAGTTGATGAGCCCACACCACGGCCAACGGCGGTATAGAAATTGCAAAAACAGGATGGCGGGTTGCATCGACCTGGGTGCAGCTAGTCGCTCCGCATACGAAGGAGACCGTCATGCGAGTTGCCAAAAAAGAATCTTGTTTTCTGCGTTGATTTTGAGTTTATCCGGCGCCGCTTATGCGCAGGGTATGGGCGCCGGTGGAGGCGGTGGAGCTGCTGGTGCAGGCCAAGGGGGCACTGGAATGGGAACCCCGAATGCAAACAGTACTACCGGGTCAACATCTGGCGCCTCGGGCGCAAACACGATGGGAACGTCAGGCAACATGTCGCAAAAGCGGATGAAGCCGAATATGCAGAAGAAGGAGGGAACGGACGCACCTGCCGCCGACAGCGGCGGAATGAAGAAGGCCTACTGACAGCGATGCGGTTGCAGACGCGTACTGTGTAATCTGCAGCTCGAGTTCCGGGTTAGAAGCGCTCTGCGGTAGTCAACTGCCGGCACAGCATGGCTCATCAGGTGGGCGGTCGACGGCGCGGCTCCTTCTCACCGCCTGGCCGTTTTCGTCATATCGACAGTCGTCCCGGTGGGTCAGCTCCACTGCTGCTGGCCTCGGATTCTCCTTCTATCGGCCATCGAACTCGGCCATCGAGCGCCCGAGTCTCCTCGTAACTAACTGGATGATGCGGCGCGTCGTTGGCGTCAAACTGTGCTGACCGTTGAACAAAGAGAAGTTGATGGACGTACTTCCGTTGACGCCGACGCCGATAATCAGGCTGACGAAGGAAGTTGTTTTCCTTCTGAACGGGGTGATGTCAAATGTGCCTCCGGTCACCTCAAGGGCGGTGAAGTTCCTCGGCGGAGTGCCTTGATACCCACCCTGAGCATGGGTTCGTTGCCGACATCACGCAGAAAACCAGCAACTGCCCTCGACGACGTCATGTTGGACTGACTTACACATCATTTCCATCCGGCCGCCGGCAGCGACGCTCTTTCTTGTATGCCGCTCTGTCGCGACCTATCGTGTAGGGTGCATCCCGCGTCAGGAGACAGCCATGCAGGGCGCTGCAGTTGACGTGCACTTCGACAGCGCACATCTGTTTCTTGACCTGTCCGATGGGCGGGCCGTCAGCTTCCCTCTCGACTGGTTTCCTGTCCTGCAGGCAGCCACGGCCGCGGAGCGCGAACACTTTGCTATCTCGATGGACCGCCAGCAACTGTTCTGGCCTGAAATCGACGAGGACGTGAACGTACCGGTGCTGCTCTCATTTCGGCCCGACGGTCCTGGTCTCCAGTACCTTTTGAGCCTGGACGACCGCTCGCGCTAGCTCTGCGAGAGAACGGGCGACCGTATCCGCCTCGAGGAAGGAACTTCCTGATTCGTGCAGTGATTTCGTGCGCCCGGCAACACGCCCATGAGGGACGGGGGAGCCGAGGTCTTTCGCGACGCTTGTCACGCCCAATGCCGACCGGTCAACACCAAAAAGACGCTTAAAGCGCCTGAAGAAGACCCAGAAGCGGTTTGGCCGGTCGAACGACGTGGCGGCGAGTGAAGTCCCGCTTCGCCAAAACGTCGACCTGCTGAACACGGGGGCGTGCACAGACGCTTGGCTGGTTCAAGAAAGAGCGGCGTAGGCGTCGGGTGTTCGCGGCCGATTTGGCAACGGTCCTGCGCTTCCTTGCTGCTACCTTGTAGCAAAAGTTCGCGCGCGCAGCCAGCGGGCGACGAGTTCCCGGACGGTCGAGACATACGGGACGGATGGAAAGCCTTTCTACGGAACGGTTCCAGCGAACGACGTTGCCAATAGAATTCTTCGGCCTGACAAAGGTCAGGCGAAAGCGGGTAGAAGTCGCGTGCCGTAAGCCGGTTATGGCAAATCGGCGGTATCGTGGCGGCTGGCCCATGTGCACCGTCATCATGTTCCAAAGAGCGGCAACGTGGCGGGGACTTTCACTTTGGGTAATGGAACACAGCACCAACAACAGACGTCCGAGTCGCTGCTGACCCTGGCCGAGTACCTCGAACTCGCGCTCGATATGGGCGGAAGCCTCATCATGATGCGACGTAAAGTCCTGGCATTGTGCGATGTACATCGGAGACCCCTTTGGCTCGTACAACGACTTGCGCAGCGTTGGGACGATTTGGGCATCATTGGCTGATGAGATTCTCCGGTTGACACGCGCGGGAATCAATTTTCTGGAAATCGATGGGCAGCCGTATCGCTTTGTACGACGCTTCACGCACATCGCTTCTCGTGGCGCTACTGCGTTTGCTCCAGAGTATCGTTTCTGCGTTGGTTGAATGAATGCCATTTCGTGGGCGTCACGAATGGCGAGACGAACGAAGGGCGACAGCGCTTCGATATGCGATAGCCGAAAAGGGTACGCCGGTTTCTTTTTTGGGTCTGAAGACGCTGCTCTGCAGTCTTCGGCGGGCGCGACCATTGCTGCGGTAGTAGAAAATCGTCACCGTTTCGGGAGGGAACGTATGAAACCTGTCAATCATGGAAACCGGTCTCGCGTTGATGAAAGCCGCGGCAGCAACATCGGTGCCCCAGACAGATGCCTGCCGTGATGCCGACGTCGGCATTCGCAGGCGTGACAGTAATTTCAGTCGACGGCAACGACGTTGGAAGGGTGTTGGAAATCATGGCGGATATGCGCGACGGTCGAATTGTCTATGCGGTGCTGGCCGAAGGAGAATTCCTGGGCACAGGCCTGACACTATGGGCTATTCCGTGGAGCGCATTAACTCTTGATATCACCAACGAGTGTTTCCGTCTCGACATGAGTGCCCAACAAATCAAGGACGCACCGGAATTCGATGGCGACGATTGGCCGTCAATGGCGGATGCAGCTTGGGGCCAGCGGGTGCACAAATACGACAATCGGCCGCCTTATTAAGGGCAGAAGCGTTCAGTTGGCGGAACGGCTTCGCGCCGTTCATTTCCTCAGCGCCGCAAACGCACGCACTGTTGACTATGAGCTTCTGAGTTCTGAAACCGGATATTTCAGTTGAACGGGCTTCAGACCATTGCCCAGAGGTAGACGGCCGAAAGCACCATCCTTTCGTGCTGCAACATCGAAATCCGCGTCTGCTTAAAGCGACGTTGTGAAGGCCGTCAACCACGCCGGACTTGCGGACAGCAGCGCTGTCTCCAGCGTCTTGTCCAACCCCGTGAGCGCGAGCACACCGAAGGCGATGAACACCGTCCCGAGAACCGCTTTCCCGGTGGTTCCCGCAGAGCGCAGTCGACCTCGAAGTCGCGATATTGAGGCCCGCGAAAGTAAACCGAGCATCGTCAGCGGAAGGCTCGCTCCGATGCCGAAGATGCCCATCAACAACGCGATACAGCCGATATTCTGGCCTTGAGCGGCGAGCGTGGTTGCGGCACCCAGCGTCGGGCCGACGCAGGGACTCCAGACGGCTCCCAGGAGCAGTCCGACCGCGAACTGGCCAGACAGGGTGTCGCCCTTTACCTTACCCAGCCAGCGCTGGCTAGGACCACCTATCCCAGCGGTCGCGCGATTGAAAGCGACCTGCAGCCGTTGGGAAAACATCGCGAGCCCAAAGAAAACCATCAACACGGCCGCCACGCGGCGGAACACGTCGTTACCCAGTCCCAACGACACGCCAGCTGTCGCGACAAAAATGCCGATGACCGAGAAGGACGCACCCAATCCAGCGGCGAGTGCAACAACCCCAAGCCGATGTACTGCCAATGCCGACGCAACGAGTACGGGAATGAGGGCGAGCACGCACGGTGACAGCGTCGTCAGGGCTCCGGCGAGGAACCCGAGCGCGTACGTACCCGGAGTGAAATCCATCACAAAGCTTTGGCGAACGTGTTCCTGATGTCCTGCTCGCGTGTCTGCCCCGTTGACCGCGCGACCTCGTGGCCGCCCTTATAGACAACGAAGGTCGACTGCTGGGTTACTTTTAACGCCCGCTTCAGGGCGACTTCCTTGTCGTAGTCGGCCAGGAAAATAGTCACATCCTTCATTTCCGGGCTCGCGGCCAGACGGTCCACAATGGGTTGCTGAACCTTGCAGGTGGGGCACCAGGTCGCATGGAAGTAGACGATGCCTGGCTTCCCGTCAGCGTTCAGCCTGTCGAACTGGGCCTGGTTGAACGTCTGTTCGCCGGCGAAGGCGCTAACGACAGCGAGTAACAGGCTCGACGCGAGCAGATATCTGCGAATCGTTTTGAGCATTGCGTTCTACCCAGTAAGAAGTACGGCATGACCATTAGACGTCCGGCTGACGAAAAGATTGCATCACACGCGTCATGGTTGCCTGTAAGGTCTGGGTGGATGTGAGCCACCAGACTCGCCACACACGCTATTCCGGTTTTCCGGTTGCGTCGGCGGAGGCGCGTGCAGTGCCGGCACGTCGGTACTAACTCGATGAGCGGGCACGACATCAATGCAGCGGTCAGGCCCATGCTGCGTTGATTGACCCGGTGCTGCGAGCTTGCGCGCGATGACATTCTTGAAGCTCTCGGACCTGCAGCCCTCGCGGCACGGTCCGTGATGCCGGGCGGCACTTGAATAGCAACACTCACCCGCCCGTGCAGGGTTGATATTTTGGTATAGTCGTTCCAGAATCATTCCTGGATGCGACATGGCAAGACCCCTCGAATTTGACCGAAATCACGCGCTCAGCTGTGCCGTCGACGCGTTCTGGCGGGACGGTTACGCGTCCCTTTCTGCAAACGACCTGGCGGCTGACATGGGCGTGGCCAAGTCGTCCATGTACAACACCTTCGGGTCAAAGCGGGACCTTCTGGTTGAGGCAGTTACGTGTTACGCAAGCTCACGAACCGCCGCTGTCCGTGCCACGCTGCGTGGTGGAAACACGCGCGCGAAGCTGCGTGCGATGCTCCTCGACATCGTCAATGACAATGACGGCGGACGAGGCTGCCTGCTTGTCAATACCGCAGCCGAACTGGGGCTGCACGACGAAGGTGTAAGGCAACTGGTTAAAGCAGGATTCGAGGGCATGATGGGCAGCTTCGAGGAGGTCATCCGGCTCGGGCAGGCACGCGGAGACATTGATTTGGAGGTCGACGCCGCGAAACAGGCCGTGACGCTCGTTGCCGGCATTGCCGGGCTGCGGGTCATGGCAAAGAGCGGCTTCACCAAAAAGCAGCTTGCGCCCTTCGTGGAGACTTTGCTCGCGGGCCTGACGCCCTGAATTTTTTCTCTGTTTTGGACCGAATGGCTCAAAATCAGGGGTCTGAAGCTTGTCATTTTCAGAGGAGTTCACTTGAACGATACCGCAAACCTTTCTCTCCCACGCGTGACCGAAGATACTCCCGATGCCCGCGCACGGGAAGTCCTTGAGGCGGCCCGCGCGGCGACCGGGGGCATTCCGAACATGTACGCGGGTATGGCCAATCTGCCGGCGTTGCTCGATACGTATCTGCACGGCTATCAGCTCTTCCGGAAAGAATCGACGCTCACCCCCGCCGAGCAGGAACTGGTTCTTCTCGTCATTTCACGCGCTAATGAATGCACCTACTGTGTTGCTGCGCATAGCTGGATTGCGGATAAGGTATCGAAGACTCCGCATCAGGCTATCCAGGCAGTGCGCGACGACGAAGAAATTGAGGACCCGAAGCTTCAGGCGCTCGCCGAATTCACACGGACGATGGTCGTATCGCGAGGGAATCCGACGCAAGCCGAGTTGAGAGCGTTCGTCAGCGCGGGTTACACCACGAAAAATGTGCTGGAAATCATCCTGGCCCTGGGCGTCAAAACCATCAGCAACTATTCGAATCATCTGCTCCACACAGAGGTTGATGCGAAGTTCGAGAGTGCGGCCTGGGCGCCCAAGGCATAGCCTGAGGCCGGACTGGTTGCCGAGCCAGCGCCGGGAAATTCCGTTGAAGCGCAGGGAGGAACAAGTGCTGGACGAGTTTCGCCTGCAGCTTCAGGGCAGGCGAAAGTTCCGGACGCAGACGAAAGCGCAAACTCGCACCTGACGAAAGCGCTGCATCGACTGATGTCATCGATTATTGGTTCGCCTTTCCACCCGCGAGAACTCGACGCCAACCGGAGCCATTTCGCTGACCATGCAGCGCGGCGTCCTCAACGCAAACGGTCGCCCGTCACCAGTGGCGGTGGTGTTCCCAGCCCCTGCGCCAACCACCGCCATGCCAATGGCCATAGCCGTAGACGACCGGCGCCCCCCAATACGCAACGGGCGGCCCCCAATACACGACTGGTGGTGGATAGGACGGGTAGACATAGGTACCCGGCGGCGCATAGGGTGCATAGTAGGGTTGGTAGATTACTGACGGTGGTGGTGCAGGAACCGGCGCCGGAACACCGAGACCGTAATAGACACCCACATTGGCTTGGGCCAAAGCTGACGCGGGTACGCAGACGGCCGCAGCGATTGCCAGAAGCAGCGAGATTGCGTACTTCATGATGTGACTTCCCGTCGGTTTGCCAATTCGGCTCAGCCCGACTACTAGACGGCTATATGAAGCATAGTCGCTCGACCCACCGGCAAATGAAACGGTCCGCGCTCATCTGTAACGGTCGGTAACGCGCCGATTCTCGCGGCGTTTCGTTAGCTATTGGGAAGATGTCCCGGTGAGTCAAGCTTTGTCATGCCACGGCGGTCGTTTCATGAGACCATGAAATGGTGACAGCGAGGATGTCTGGGTGACTCGCAACACACCTGTTCCGCACACGGGCAGCCAGAAAATCAAGCGCTGCCGACGCGACCGTCGGTACGAAGCGCTACAACCAGGCAGGTCGACTCACGCAATTGGCGCAATCGTGTAAAAGCGCAAGCCGTCCACAATTCGAAACGATATTCGCGCTCCTCGATATAGTGCCGGGATTTCGCGGCCGTCTGAAGCAGATGCGATGCGCCCACGCGCCAACTACTTTCGAGCCAGCCGTTCAGACGAGGTGTCCCGATGACGACAACTTCCGGTACGCAGGCTGGATGACGACGACAAGCGCCCGAGGCACTGGTGACGCTGGCCGACGATCACGAACTGCCACTTTGCAAGGGAGGGAGCCTTGTCATGATGCAACAATGCGACGGTGCGTGTGGAATGTATGTTGGTAATGCTGCGGGAGGGGCATGCAGACTTAGCTTTCTACGGAACGGTTACGGCAACAGTTGCCGATGGAATTCTTCGGCTGACAAAGGTCGGACGGAACCGGGTAGAAATCGCGGGGCGGAAGTATTACTACGTTCGAAGCTTTACACACTTCGAGGACCGGGGCGCGGTGGTATTTGCTCCGTCATGGACTTCGGAAAAGCAGACCGGATGCATACCCGGGTGCTCATAGCGGAGCCGGGGTATGCGGGCGGCGGGCCAACATGCACCGTAATCACGTTCGACAGGGCGGCAATATGGCGGTGACCTCCAGTTCGGGTAATGGAACCCAACACGAGACGCCGGAGTCACTGCTGACCCTGGCTGAGTATCTCGAACTCTCGCTCGATATGGGCGGAAGTCTCATCATGATGAGACCTCGTGCCCAGACATGTGCGATGTACATCGGAGACCCGGTTGGCTCGCATGACGATTTGCGCAGCTTTGGGACGATTGAGGCAGTACTGGCCGATGAGATTCTCCGGTTGACACACGCGGGAATCAACTTTCTGGAAATTGATGGGCACCCATATCGCTTTGTCCGAAGCTTCACGCACATCGACGGCCGTGGTGCTATTGTGTTTGCTCCAGCATAGCGCTTTTGATTCTGCCAGATGCTACGGCTTTCCGGGGGCTCACGAACGGTCTTTGCCGGCCGTCCGCAGAGCGTGGCATGGGACCCTGATGATGCGGGAGGCCTAATCAGGGCGCTCCGGAGGGGCGCCGCCAACCCATAAAAAGAGTCCCATCCAATAGTTGGCTTTAATGTCTTAATGGACTCTTCGAACTATGAGGAAGTTTTTCGAGAGGACGTTTTAGATATGTCCTGTGACGAAGCACGAAGCTTTTATCGGCCCGTCTTCTTCTCGATGCCTTCTCGCGGTTTCCGCTTCTTCTTCAGTGTCGAAATCATCGAGCACACCGGACGTTTCGATGACCCTGTTGTCCTTGGTGATTGTGCCGCTCGCCGCGTACTTCTCGGCCGGCAGGATATCTTTCTGCTGCAGGATGGCGTGGCCCCAGAGGACATAACCTTTGTGCTTCTCGCTTCGCATCAGTGTTCGACCTCTACGCATGCTTTTCCGCCACCGACCCGAAGCACGTTGCCTTCGGGAGTTATCTGCCTTGGAATGTCGTCAAACCGTTCGCACGGCGATGCGGTGGTGGCTCGCGGTCTGGCTGGGCGTGTGGCATGCCGCGCGCTTCTGGGGGATTCCACACCTCCCTGTAGTGCTCGCCGGCGAATACCGGGGACGCCATGACCATGGCGACGAGGCCGCAAATCACTGGTTTCATCACTTCTCCGCGTTATTTCTGTAGCCGTTGGGAACGGCGCGTCTCCTGTCCAACGCAACTGCCGTCGCAGCCCCGGCAATAGTGCCCGTCGCGTATGGAATCAGCGACCCGCCAGATGACCGGGCTCGGCGACGCCGTGCCAACTGCTCGGCCAATTTCGCATGCATAAAGCGATGGCTCGCCGGATGTCCCGCGGCTGTAGGCTTCGTAGACGGTCACGTCGCCAAGGAAGGCCAAGCCAGTTGGAGCGTTGGAGCTGCGGGTTGAGCGGTTGAGCTTACACTTCAGCGCGTCTTGCCGCTTCATCTTGTCGTTGTCTCCCGGAGTCGAGCTCAGGTACGGCGTTTGCAAGGATTTCTTGCGGCTGCGCAGCAGAAGTTGTAGGGTTTGCTTTCCCTTGCCATAAAAGGGTAAGGCGTCTACAGTCAAAGTATCTTATGAAGATTATCACGCAGCGCGACAAAAGGAGGAGAAATGGGCCTCAAAACGCGCCGCCTCGTTCGCGCACAGTCCGCCTATCGGCATGCGCAGAGGTGTAAGACGCTGCGTGCGGCCGGCACCATCCGGTTGTTTCGGCTCGCGGCCGACGAAGCGGTGGCCGATGCGCCCACCGACTACACGGTCGACGACGAAGAGACACGGAATTCGGGCACGGAAATCTACTTTCTACCCTTGCCTAAGGCCGATACGTTCAACTGAGCTAGCTGCCGGATACCTGCTCTCGGCGGCCGCGGCTGCGCAGAACATGTTTCACGAGGGCAAATCAGAATGTTGGAAGCAGCGTTGGACAATGTGCACGAGGCGTTGATGGGTTTTGCAGTCCACCACGACGCGCTCTTTTCGCTCTTGCTAGTCGCTCCTGCCGCCGTCGCCTACTTTTTCGCATATGTAATCGTCCGCTACCGTATGCGCCCTGTCCGTGCCTTCACGCACGGGCGCGCAGCCGTGTCTACTGGGCTCTTCGCGTTTTTCCTTATGGCCGGTGACCAGTACGCATTGCCGCGTGTTCTGCGCGCACTCTCGTTCGACGCGATGTGCGCCGCCATTCCGCTCATAACGCTGGTCCTTGGTGCGTGCTGGGGTGTATTCATGGCAAGTTTAATGGCTTGGTGGCGTACGCGCCCGGTCGCCCACTGAACCTCAGCGCACTTGATGTCGCGGCCCGTCTGTTGGGTTAGCAGCCGTCTTGCAAGACAGAGGGCGAAATTATGTCGCGACGATGCACTCAGGCCCGTATCGCTGCCTCATGCTGCTCTAACGTCACGCGTGTAGGCAGCCCTTCCGAGTCTCCGATGACCTGGATAACGGTGCTTACCAAACCCAAGTGACCTCACCGAGGCATGAAGCACCCTCACTTCGCTGGCGCGACGTTTTGCGCGGCGCCCGGCGGCGGCGAATCACACGCGAAACTTTGAGCCGTGAGCGCGTCGGAATACACGGTCCAGCCGGCCACATCGGTCGCGAGCGCGCGGATTGGCCGTTCGACCGTCCGGTCGCCGCGGCGGTAGAGACACGGTGGCGAGTAATAGAAATCGAGGAAACCGTATTGGTCCGCCGGCGGCGTGCCGGGCACGGTGAAGACGATGTCCAGCGTGGAGCCCGGGAGGCCGGCAACGCGGAGCACTACAGGACTGTTGGCCGTGAAGCCCACGCCGAAGAACTCGACCCTGTCGGTGACGCCATGGTCCAGCGCCGTGCCGAAATATTCCCGCGCGTAAATCCTGGCGCCCTGAGGTGGGTTCTTGGGTGGATTTTTGGGCGGGTTCGCGCAGGCTGCGCAGAGCGCGGACAGGACGAACGCGGCACCGGTCGCGCGCAATTTCCGAACCATGGCGCTCACGACCACCGCTTTCACGAACTGTCTCACTGGCCGCCTATCAGCCGGCGCAGCCATGAACCGCGAGGCGCGCGGGTGGCGTTCTTGTAGGCCTCCCACAACCTGGGCGATGGCCAGGTCGACGCCCGCGGAAGCAACTCCAGCATATCCGCCCGTATATGAGGTGCGTCACATAGCGCCCACTGCTCCGCGAAATCACCGAACCATTCGTCCATCGTGTAGGTGTCGTCGTATCCGCGCAGGTTGACGGTTCCGGTGTAGCCGTCGCGGACCAGGTCCAGGACGTTGGGCAGTTCGTTGAGCGTCTGCTGGTAAGCACTCTCGAGGTCGAGCACCGGCCAGCGCTCCTGGATTGGATAGCTTGCACAGAGCGCGCGCACCCGCGCGTCGACGCTCGCACGCACCGCTGGCGTGTCAACGCGTGGATTGATTTTCTGCTCGCGCAGTGCTGCGAAGAACTCCTGGACTGTCAACCGGTCGGCCATCGGCTGCCCCTCTCGGTCAAACGGCGACGATGTGTTCGTAGAACCAGTCATTGAATGCGTCGAAGCCCTGCACGGTCAACCCGAGCCGATGCGCATTCTCGCAGGCCCGAACCAGCATCCAGCACGCAGCCTCCTCGAGGTCGGCCTCGAAGTCCGGCGCACTGGTTTTGTCAAAGTAGCACAATGCGCTGCTAACCCGGTTCTCGGCATCCGTGAAGGCGCCCTTGTCCAGCGACTTGCCATGCAGTTCCGTATGCACCAGGTCGGTCGCCTCGAATTTCCAATCCAGGACCGCCGGCTTGCCGGATTGCCTTAATGCCTGGCCCAGTACACGTTCGGCCGCGCTGGCCAGGGTGATGGCCGATGCGAAGCGATGGCGTTCCAGGAACGCGTCGAGCGCCATCTCCAGCTGCTCGCGCGCGAGGTCGACGTGATTGCAGGTTTGCGAGGTCATGCTCAAGCTCCCTGACGGATATGGAAGTTCCAGTCTACTGCGGCTGCGACTTGCCGAGGAAGCCTGACGGCCCTGTAGCCACACCGACCGCGCCGGAGGTACTACGGCTCGGCTCGTTTCTAGAACGACGGGCGGTGATGGATACCGGAACGCGTTTACCAGCAGAGGAAGCGGCCGCGTTCGTCAGACGCTGAACGTCATTGCCGACAATAATTAGCGTTACTTACTTGGACTCCACGTTCATCGAGTACCGACCGTTTCTTGTGTGCCCGGGGTTGCCAATGACCTACAACGAAAAAAAACCGACTCGCTCGAGTCGGGTGAGGGGTGAGGCGTCTGTTACTGGTTCGCGGGAGCGGCGAGCGCGTCGTCAATCCAGCGGTCGAGCGTCGGTCCGCTGCGGATGTACTGGTTGTCGGCTGTCGCTACATGCAGTCCGGCATCGTGCTTGATGGGCTGCCCGTAGCCGCCGTTCTCGCGCAACCATGTCGCGACGGCTTTGGGGTCGTCGGATGCGAATCGGCACTTTGGAAACATGAAGTGCTCTTCGATGACGCGGAACTTGCCCTCCGGTGTCGGAGCGTGACGTTTCAGGGTTGGAAACATGAGATTCTCCTTGTTTCCTGGAATTATTGTGATTCAAGTATAGGCGTGCCGCTTCGGCCGCGCGCCGGCGACCTCGTGACTGAGACACATGAAAATGCCCGGCTACCCGCGTAGGCGGGCCAGTACGACTCCGGAGGGGCGCGCCTAGCTGATACCGAGCATCGAAGTCGTCATCGTCGCTTCAGCGACCTTTCCTGGTGCATGGAACCGGCGCAGAAATTGAAGGGAGGCGCGGCAGCAGGCTCATCGGCGCGCTGCCGCCGCCCAATTTCGTGCGCATCGAGTGCTTGCGTGTCCACTTGCATCGGCTGGATGTTGGTTTGGCAGCAAGGGCGCTGTTGTGTTCGCGTCCGTTTAGAACTGGGTCCGTGTGCGCCCTAACCGTGGTTATCAACCCATGCGCGACACCACGCAAGACCGGCCAGCGCCGCTTCATCATCGGTACCGAAGGCCCCGAGTACGCCCGATACCGCAATCACTTTAGTGTCCCGCGTTATTGTGCCGCTTCCTACGAACTGCTCCGGTCGCAGGATGTCCTCTTGTTGCAAAATCGCATGCCCCCAGAGCGTGTATTCGCGGCATCTTTCAGTTCGCATCAGTTCTCTCGCCGGGTGCCTACTGCTTGAGCCGCCTGGTGTCAATTCCGGCCATCGTCAATGCAGTATCAATCAACTTGAGTTCCTGAGCAAAATCGAGTGCCCATTCTTCGTCGTCGGACCGTACGGTCATGCCGTTGTGTACCGCAATCGCGTATCGCGCTCGGTAAAGTGCATCAACAAGCTTCGACTCTCTTTCCGCTTCTCGGACCCACTCGTCCGCTGCCATGATGAAATCTCCTTGGGTGAAACGGGCCCATCAACTTGTCGTGTTCAGGCGAATGCATCACCTGTCGCTCGAGCGTCGATGTCGATTGGCCTGATTGCGTGTCGCGCCCGGCCGTGCGGGCTCATCAACGCCGACCTGGGCTGAACGGTGACCGTGAGTTCGCCTTCGAACCTTGGCCCTTTACGTTTGACGATGTCCACGCACACGCCTTCTTCTGCTGAGCGCGCGGCAATTCTCAGTTCAGCAGGCGAGGCGTCCGAGCTTGCATGCATGGGACGAAAAACGAAAAACAAGGAGGTGCTCGAACGGGCTGCCAACAGCAGCCGCCTGAGCGCATCCGCACGCGCATGCGTTTGCCACAGCAAGACGGCACCGCAAGTGCCTGCTTTTAGAATCTGCTCGGTCGACCACAGCTGGTCGCTCGTCTTCTTCGCGCGCGCCAGGACCAACTGGCCTGGAGCAAAGCCCGCATAGACGAGGCCTTGTATTGATGGCTCGCAAGGAGGCTCAACCAGCGCAATCGGCAGATTGAGCGCCCCGAGCGCCGGTGCAATCAGTCGCATCTCTCCTGAGCCTGGGTGCTGCGCCAGGATTTCGACGAGCGCGCCGACGGGCCAGCCGCCTCCTGGCAGTTCATGCGACAAAGCCGGATACCCCGTTTCGACTGTGGACAGCCGACCGTGCGCGAGCTGCGACGCCCGCCAAAGCGAAGGATGGATGGACTCCGGTAATCCGGGCCTGAGCATTCATGGTGCTCGAAAATACTGTATGGATGTACAGTATAGCCCGGTTCGAGACAGGTATGACGGAGCGAAAGGAGGCCCGAATGTGCACAAGCTACGAAGCCAATCCTGAGGCTGGCGCTTCGCCCGTCGGCCAACGGCATGATTCGAGATAGTGAAGCGACGTGGACCGGTCGCCAGCGAGGCGATTTCGGTACCGCTGCTGCCGACGCCTGCATTACTTTCCAACCGGTGACGGCCAGCGCGTCAAGCGCTCACCGATGTGGGTCAAGGACCGAGGTCGGTTGAGCCGCTGCACGCGTCACCATAGACTTGCAACAGCGGCCAGTCGGGCCAGCACGAGATACAGGGAGAGCATCCATGTGTTATTCCGCGCAAATCAAGGCCGACTACAAACGATATGTGCGTATGTTCGGTGCGCATATGGACATTCGCGAGTTCGCGCGCCTTTATTGGGAACGTGCCGAAGGGCGGTTGAAGGCGAAGATTCCCAAGGCGATGGATGATTCGTTCGCCGCGCCCCAGTCAGAAGAGGAGCGCAAAATCAGGCGACTCATCGACCAGTACAACACAAGCCAGGCGAAAACACTCGAGGAAGAACTGTTCAAGCAGCGTGCGCGGTTTGTGGCGGCAGAGAGGACGCTGCAAACAAAGACAACGAAAGCCGCGACAGAAAGCAAACGCATTGCGACCGACAAAATCGAAGCGACGCTGCGTCGTCTTGATGACATCAAGCGCACTGAGAGCGCACCGCAAGACTCGCGCATTTTTCCCGGTCACTACGCTCCGGTGCTCATCGTCGAGAATGGACAGCGTGTCATCAAGCCGATGAGGTATCAGTGCCGCATTGCCGGCAAGCCCGCAAATTATGACTTCAAATATCCTGGCACATACAACGCTCGGCGGGATAGCCTGGAAGGGTTTTGGAAGAGCCTTTTTGGCAACTCCCACGGACTGATGCTTGTCGATGCATTCTACGAAAATGTAGCGAGGTCGAAGATGGAAGCGCGGACGCTTGCTGACGGCGAGAAGGATGAAAACGTCGTCCTCGAATTTCGACCGAACGATGAGCGGCAAATGCTTGTGGCGTGTCTGTGGTCAAAGTGGTCGGCGCCCGGTGAGCCGGACCTTTATTCTTTCGCGGCAATCACAGATGAGCCGCCAGCGGAGGTGGCTGAAGCCGGCCACGATAGATGCATCATCCCCATCAAAGAGCAGTATGTCGACGCGTGGCTAAATCCCGACCCAAAGAACCTTGCGACGCAATATGCGATTCTTGATGACAGGGACCGGCCGTACTACCAACATCGGCTAGCAGCCTGAGTCGGAGGTGCTGTCGCGCAAATCGTGGTGCAGCGCACGGCAACTACCGTTCCCGCTCCGTACAAAGCCGCTGTCGTTGTGCCAGAGGACTGCGGGCAAGCGCTACCGTTCCGCAAACACGACAACCAGCGTCAGTATTCCGACGAGACCGGCGCCTGCGCAGACGAGTAGCACAGCTCCTGCAGCACAGTCTTTGGCTGCACCGATTGCAGGATGATGCTCGGGATGCAAGTGGTCGGCCAGTCTCTCGAGGGCTGTGTTGAACAGTTCGGCCGCGAGGACCAGCATGGCCATCGTCAGGCATAGCGCCGAAAACACAAGCGGCGGCCGTAACCAGGCCAATATCACAGGTAATGCGGCCGCGAGCACCGCCTGGATGCGAAAGCTGCGCTGGGTTCGCCAGGTGGCGGCAACACCGGCCAGCGCATCGCCGACGCTTTGCATGAAGCTCCTTTTCGCCATGATTCACTCCGATTCTCTCATCGGCAGGACACTGTGTGGTCCTGCGCGGCCAGCACGTGGAGCGTGATTCAGTCCTAGCACCGAAACGTCTCCCTAGCCGAGACGTTCATTCTGACGCGGGCATTCGCGCGGTGTGACTGATGTTGTCGGTCGAATCGCGGCGATTCGCGTTGACGACAAACAGCTATCCGGCGTTTCCACCGTCGACGTATGCTGAGGCAAGATGGTATGGCGACTCCTCCGGCCTCTTACTTCACGCAACTTAGGAACATTGCGCCCTGGGCGTGCCGTGACTGACGCCTCACGCGAAGCCGGCCGGCAGCAGCACCAGCTGCTCGCGACGGCGCGCCGCATCGAGTTCACCGCCCGTCAACAGTTTTGGCTTGAGCCGCTCGATATCCGCGGCGAGCGCGGCCCGCATCGCGGGGTCGTCGTTCAGGAGGTCCGTGAACTGTGTGTGGCGCTTCCAGATATGCTCGCCGTCTTCGCCCTTCGGTGGCAACGATTCATACCAGCGCGAGAACAGGGCTGGCTCCGCCAGCTCCCGGGCACGGAATTCGAGCGACGGCAGATAAGGCTCAAGTTCGGACCACGGACACAACAGGTCCATCGATTCGACGTCGTAGCAGAACTCGATACGCTCCCCCGACTGGCCATGGAGCGCCTGGTGCCAGGCCGCCCGACGTTGCGACCACTCCTGAGGCGAAATCGCGTAATCCCGGGCGCCACTGGTCCAGAACGCATATCCGGTCGCGATACCCGCGTCTTTGAGCAACCCCAGGATTTCCTGACCGAACGCGCCGGCTACGTAGCCGATGACGCGGTCGAGCAGCTGCGAATGCCAGCACCTGAGGACCACACCAATGTCAACGGCTGGGTCGCGTTCGCCGGCAGCGCGGGCGCGGACCTGCCGCCTGAGAATCGCTTCCCGCACCAGCGAGCCCGGCCTCGCCATCACCATGCCCCGAGAGTGACCGGCCTCGCGCGCCAGCTGGGTTCGGTCGAGCATCGAAACGAGAATGCTCGCATAGGCAGCGAGATAGCGCCTGCGCTGCAACTCTTCGATGCCGTCTTTGACCGCCTCCATCATTGCGGTGACGGCGTGACGCTGTTGCGTCACGAATCTGAACCCCGTATCGACTTTCGTGCTCATGGCTGACTCCGAGAGGGCGGTCCCGCGAAAGGACGAACTCGCCGGAGAAACTGTACGGCCAGGACGGCCGAGTCAATGGCAGGATAAGCGGGTGAAAGACGCGCCATTCCGCGCGATAGTCGACGCCTCGGGACTTCCCAGGAAAGTATTGCCGGTCGACGGCGAAAACAAGGCCTCCGGGGAAAGACGGCGATGGAGGCGGTGCGGTGTAGGTCAGTACGGCACCGTAAGACGTGCTAGGCCTGCTTTAGGCGCAGCACGTGAAGGACTCGTCGCTGCGACGGCTTTATCGGGCGGCGCAGTCGGCCGAAAGTCTATTTCGGGTGCCTGCAACTGTCTGCGGTTGAAGTTCGCTCACATTTTCAGACAATCCGTGACGACAGCGGCCGTCATCCCATCGCGCGGGAAGCAACGCCACGCGGCTACCGTTTACCTCGTAGGGTGAAGGGAGCCAGGAGTGACTGTACATCGATCTGCTGTCCCTGAAGGAGAAGCAGTCGCGCGTGAAGCACCGTATTTTCGAGGACAAGTTTTGCGGTGCTCAGCAGGTACATCGCGTGTATGTCGGAGATTGACATGTCTGCCTCAATCAGATGATGGCGCTCGACGAGTGAACTCATGACGACACGCCTGAGCTCCTGCTCTCCGAATGGCAGGTCCGCGTAATCAATAGGGTCCTCGGCTTCGACTTCTTGCAGCATGTCCACAAGCCTTTCGGTGTTCACTTCCATGTATCCGCTCCTTATGTCATTAAGGACCAGCGTAGCCAAACTGTTCGCGCTGTACTTCCAGCCTAACGTCTGTCATGGCGGGCGGGCTTGACGGTAGCCAACGGGCTACCCGCGAATGGGTCGTTTTGCCAACCGACTTCCTGAAGGGGGCTTTTCGCGCGGTTTGTCTCGCCATTTACCGCGAAGTGTTCGAGGGACTGGCCCGCGCTCATAACCTTTTTCAGCCAATGAGGAATCTCTCCGTTGCCGTCCCATGTCTCGCCTGTGGCGCTTCTATAACGAGCTTCTTTTTGCCGCAACTGGTCTTCTGCAATTGCTGATGCGACGTCGTCGGGCTCAATGCCGAACTCCTTCATTCGCCGGCGGAGATAAGCAACCATGCGTTCCCGTTTCCGTTCATCCATAGTATTTGCCTTGAGCTACGTTCTGGGCTGTGTTGAGGTGGACAAATGCAAGCGCGCAAGCTTTGTGCCTACAAGATATCATTTTCGCTACGCACTGCGTACTGACAAAGCAGGCGGAGTCTTTCAATAATATTTTTCGTCGGCGTCGCGAAACGGCGAGTCGGTGTGTCATAGTGCGGCTACCATCAAAAAAGGGGGAATAATGGCTACGATCGAAAACCTGCAAGCAAAAATCGCAAAGCTGCAGGCGCAGGCCGAATTGATTGCAAGGAACGAATCGTCAACTGTCATCGCAAAGATTCGCGACATTATGGAGCGTTACGGTCTGACGACTGCGGATATCGAAGCGCACCTTGGTGGCAAAAAGCGTGGCCGGGAGGCGGGCGTTAAGGTTGCAGGCAAGCCGGCAACGGGCGCGGCGAAATATCAGGACCTGAAAACGGGCGCAACGTGGACCGGGCATGGCCGCGCGCCGGCTTGGATTGCAAATGCGAAGGACAGAACCAAATTCTTGATTGACGGCAGCAGCAGCCTGGCAGTCAATATCGGGGCTGCGAACAAATCAAAAGCTGCAGCCAAAGCGGCTGGCAAGACAACAGCGAAGGGTAAGTTGCCGCCCAAGTACCGCAATCCGAAGACAGGCGAAACGTGGAGCGGTCATGCGCGCCCGCCCCAGTGGATTGCCGGCGCAAAGGACCGGGCCAAATTTCTGATTGACGGCAGCTCCGCAGTATCGGCGCCTGCCGCCGAGAAGCCGGCAGCGAAAACCGGCGCGTACGTCCGCGGACCCCAGCCGGCCAAATACCTTGACCCGAAAACCGGCGCAACCTGGAGCGGCCGAGGCCCGGCGCCGGCATGGCTCGCTGGCGCCAAAGACCGCGCAAAATTCCTGATTGCAGGTGCGGGCGAGGGTGCGGTGGAGCCGAAAGCTGCTGCAGCCAAGAAGGCACCGGCCTCGGCCAAGAAAACGGCTGCGAAGAAAGCTGCGACGAAAAAGGCAGTCGCCAAGAAAGGTGCTGTGAAAAAAGCCGTGGCGACCGCCAAGAAAGCGCCAGCGAAGAAGGCTGCAGCCAAAAAGGCAGTTGTAAAGAAGGCGGCGAAGAAACCGGTCGCAAAGAAGGCGTCTGTCAGCACCGTCTCGGGCGGCATTGCTCCCGCTACGGCGCCTGAAACCACGAGCGTGACGGCTTCCGCTTGACCGACGTCGGCGTCGAACAGTAACTGGCTGCAAGGATGTCAAGCGCGGCCTGCGCCACGCTTGACTTACTGTGCCCCTCTCGTGCCTCCAGCGGACCGGGCCCTCTTACTGTCTCGCCTCGTACAAGCCAGTGTGAGGCGGGGTGAAATCCTATGTGGCAACCCTCTTCTTGAAGTCATCGAAAGTCTCCCAATCAGGCTCTTGGCTGACAAATATCTCGATGGGATACCTTGGGTGACCCGAAAGTCCGCGATTCAGCCGACTCACGAGGTCTTCCCTTGAGCCAGCATAGTATGCCCACTCTCTGCGACAGTCGCCCGTAGAGACCAACACCAGGCTTGCGAAGCCATCAGCTTCTATCGCAAGCGCGAGTGCATCTTCCAACTCGTCCATCCTTTCACGCTGCTCGATATCGGGCATGCCAGTGCCTGATTCGTATCTCCAAACTAACCTGCAAAGTGTTGGTTGACTCAGTCTCGTCGCGTTATCCACTGAATCTCGAACATAGCGAAAAATGATGGTGCGTCCGCCACTCGGGTTTTCCCAAGTCGCTGTGCTCCATGTCTTCGATGAACCGGATGAACTCATGAGGTGTTCCTCTTCTGACGCTTCGACTTGGTTATGCTGGGTCACATTCGATGCGACGGCGTGGTACGCCGTCGCCCGACAGCCGAATCAGAAGTACGCGTTATTCAAGAGCCACGAGCCATCCTGGTTGATGAACTCATAGAACACAGCCTGGCTCTCGCCGCTCTCCAGGCTATAGTAGACGGTTCGATACTGAAAAGCGTTGAGGGACTTCTGCGTCCAGGAATCCGTGCGCAGGATGCTCAAGCAGTGGTTCTTCGGAGCGTACTTCATGGGCCCCCACGGGCCCGGGATGAACCCATTGCCTATCTGAGCCGACGTGTACATGCTCAGGACGCGAGCATCGTTCCAGTTCTGATAGCAGGCAGCCTTGGACATCACAGCGACCATCATCGGTGAAGCGGAATTAACCATGTTCCGCAGTCCAGCGTCGCGCGACGTAAGCGAAGCGGACACGGCGTTGTTCAGTTGCGTCCGCTGTTCAGCAGAAAGCGACGGCGTAAAGACGGCCGGCGTTCCGTTCGGGGACGGGGCCATAGCTTGGTTGAACTGCGCCAACCCGTTATTCAAGCTTTGCAACGCGGTGCCCGTTTCGGCACATGCTGTCAGAGACAACGCAACCGCTACCACCGACACTCGAAAACTGATGCTCACGCTAGCCCTCGTTATTGTTTGAGAAAACGAGTATGTCCGCGCGGCTCGTGCGCGATATGGGCGCGTTGCGGATCGTCGAGCCGCCCGTCGCCGTCCCCGGCTATGAAATGGCGATGCTTTGGCACGAGCGTTGTCATCGCGATCCGGCGCATCGATGGCTGCGCGAGCACATCGCGCGGTCTGTCTGACACCTCACGGCGTTGCCCCGAATCCCGTCGCGAACGCCCGTACGAGAAAAACTACCGACGCTATGGCATGTTAGCTGCGGTCGCCGCCAAGCCGCCGATGGCTACTTAAAAGCGCTTGTCTTGATGCCGACATAGACTAATGGATCGGCTGATCCGTCGACACGCATCGTTTCGTACATATGACACGCGTTTATTTCGATGCGCGAAACGCCGATCTCTTCCGAATCGACAACGCAAATGTTCTCCGGTGGAGCTCCCCATGAGCGAGCAGATGCTTGACACATTCGACGTCGAACAGATGATTCCGGACTTCACTGCGCCGGCACTGGCGCAGTGCACGCCCGACCCGCAAATCGTCGATGCCGCCGAAATCAACACGCGACACTGGACAAGCCGCGTCGCAGGCCCGTTCAAGCCTGGTTCCGAAATTCACTTGCGCGAAACGTGCCGGATGTTTCGCGAGACGTTCAATCCTTATCGACCGTCGGTGCTGGACTGGCCGAAGCTCGAGCCGGATGCGCTCGAACGGATCGTCTCGCTGCCGATCTGGGACATCGCCGTGCAAACGGAAGGCAAGGCGCGACTGCGTATGGCGGCCTACGCGGCGACCATCGACGAACCCGACATGCGCAGCGCGCTTGCTTTGAACTCGTGGGAAGAAAACCGTCACAAGGAGGTCTTGTCGCGGATGGTTGCCGCGTACGGGATTCCGCTTGCAAGCGAGGCGCTCTATGTATTCCCGAAAGACGCCGAATGGGCTTATCTCGTCACGGGCTATAGCGAATGCATCGACAGCTTTTTCGCATTCGGCCTGTTCAAGGTCGCGCATCGCTCCGGGCTCTTTCCGCCTGAGCTGATCGACACGTTCGAGCCGGTGATGCAGGAAGAATGCCGCCATATTCTTCTGTTTGCGAACTGGGTGGCCTGGCATCGCGCGAAGCTGTCATGGTGGCAGCGCATCCGATTCGAGCTGAAAGTGATGGCCGTATGGGTGTTTCTGGGCTGGGAGCGCATCGGCCTCGCGCGCACGTTCGACGCGGAAGGAAACGAACAGAAGCAGGACAACAACTTCACGGTGAACGGCGCACAGGCCTTATCCGGCGCGGAAATCGACGTGCGTGAGCTGATGATCTTGTGCCTCGAAGAGAACGACGGGCGGTTCTCAGGTTACGACGAGCGCCTGCTGCGTCCGGAAACGATGCCATCGCTCGTGCGCTTCGCTTTGCGCTTCATGCGCGAGAAGAAAGCGAAATGAACAGCGCGCATGTCTTTTCCTTCGAGAAGAACGGCGACGGCTTTGTGCTCGACGGCAAGCCTTTCCAGATTCGCAGCGGGGAAATGCACCCGGCGCGCATTCCCGTCGAATACTGGCGGCATCGTATTCAGATGGCAAAGGCGATAGGGATGAATACCATCGCTCTGTACATCATGTGGAATTACCACGAGCCGAGCGAGGGTGCATTCGACTTTCAAACCGGCAACCGCGATATCGAGGCGTTCATTCGCCTCTGCCAGATCGAAGGCATGTGGGTGCTGCTCAGGCCTGGCCCATATGTCTGCGCCGAATGGGATCTCGGCGGCATTCCGTCTTATCTGCTGCGTTATACGGATATCCAGTTGCGGACCGATTCGGCAAGTGATTCGCGCTACATGTCGGCTGTCGCACGTTACATTGGCGAGCTTGTCCCACGCGTCAAGCCGCTAATGGCAATACACGGTGGGCCGATTCTAATGATCCAGATCGAAAACGAATTTGGATCGTATGCGAGCAATGCGGCTTACCTCGAAGAAATCAGGCAGCTTTGGATTCGCGGCGGAATCGAAGGGCCGTTTTATACCGAAGACGGTCTGGTGCAAGTCGAACAGAACCGTACGGATGTCGTCGATGGCGCAATCGCGTTGAGCAATGGCAATGCGGCGCAAATCGAAGCGGCGCGCAAGACGTTTCCCGCAGTTCCCGTGATGGCGGGCGAGGTCTATCCGGGTTGGCTAACGCATTGGGGCGACAACGCGCTGCAAGGCACAGCCGTCGATCTCTCGGCGACGCTCGACGAACTGATGCGAAAGAACTTGTCGTTCAACCTGTATGTGATTCACGGTGGCACGAGCTTTGGCTTCTATGCGGGTGCGAACGTGGATGCCGATACGGGCGAATATCAGCCAGACATTACGAGCTACGATTACTCGGCGCCGATCAGCGAGCAAGGTGTGGCGACCGCGAAGTACATGAAGTATCGCGAGATCGTTTCCAGGTATCTGGCGACGCCATTGCCTGACGTGCCTGAACCCGTCGCGACGCTCGCTACCGATATTCGCTCCTTGATTCCGCAGCGGTTCGCGTCGATCTGGGACAACCTTCCGTCCTCTCTGCCCGCCGGGCAGACCGTCGATCCGCAGCCGTTCGAGATGTACGGTCACGTGTCCGGCTTCGTCGTGTACCGGAAGCGGCTTGAACATTATCGAGGCGGCGTGCTGGATATCGGCGATGTTCACGACTATGCGTGCGTTTTCATCGGCGGCGAATATGTGGGTGGCGCGTCACGCGCGCGCATGCCGCAAGCTCGCGCGCAATCGCTGAATATCATGCATCGCGGGTCTCTTGCGCTTCCATCGTCCGGATCGAATGAGGCAGCGGTACTGGACCTGCTCGTCGAAGGCATGGGTCGTGTGAACTATGGGCACGCGATGATCGACCGCAAAGGGCTTGTCGAGCCTGTTACGTTGCGCGACGAGTCTGGAATGACTGAGGTTTTGACGGGTTGGGAAGTTTTTCTTCTTCCCTTGGACGCTTCGTTTATCGAAGATCTTCGCCCAATATGTTCTGAGCCGAACAGAGCGGGGTTATTCTTCCGCGCGGTGTTGTCGCTGGATACAGTCGGCGACGTGTATCTGGACATGAGCCGATGGACGAAAGGTGTCGTCTGGGTCAATGGATACAACCTCGGACGATACTGGAATATCGGCCCGCAGATGCGGCTCTATTGTCCCGCTCCGTGGCTCAAGCCCGGCGACAACACGATTACCGTCTTCGATCTGCACCAGACGGAAGCGAAGCCGATCGATCTGGCGTCTACGCTGACGTAGGCGCTGCCGGTGAAAATTCGAGCGTCAGTACCTGGAACGGATCGAGTCGAATCGCCTGAGAATGCCCGACGTTCCATAGCAGCGGAAAATTCGCAGGAGGTTCGATAAACGGAAAGAGCGCATTGAATCTGCCCGTAATGCCATACGGCAGTTCGAGATGCTCCCTCAGATCGAGCAAAAAGCTTTGCGCTCGATCACTCGGATTGCGCAGCGTGACGATCGCTTTCGAAAGTGTCCACGCGGCCCAACCGTAAATCTCGAGTTCATCCGGCGCGCCGCCAATCCAATGGGAATCGCGCAGTACATCCGCATTGTCGCGCGCCCATTTGGCGGCCTCTGCGAGAACATCCCAATCGCGTTCCTTTAGCAGCGACGGCGTGACATAAAGCTCTTGCAACTGCGTGCCACTGCCGAAGTAAGAACGCACTTCGCTTGCGAGCGCATGGGCGGGATCGGAATTGAGCCGGGTGTTTTCCTGCGCGTAAATGATCCCGTGAAGCATCAGCGAATTGAGCGGAAAGAGCGGACTCTTGCATACGACATTGCGATAAGTCTGGGCGTCGCGATAGGTGATCCATTGTTCGCGATCCGCGCCCGTACCAGCGAAGCCGTAATCGGCGCCATCACGCCAGATCGAATCGACATAGCGCAGCCAGAATGGCGACGGCAGCGTTCCCGTGGACAGATTGACGAAGACATCGCGCTTCGTACGACGGATATCGTCGATGAGTTCTATCGCGGCATCCCAATCGCTGTTGAAGCGGCTGCCGGGCACGACGACGTTCGCGTTACCTGTGCCGTCGAGCTTGAAGTAATTGACGCCGTGTCGTGTCAGCAGGTCCATCGCGGCTTCGTGAAAGCGCCGATAGTACCTGGGCCCGGACAGTGCGAATCCATCGCCAACAGTCTCGTATCCGGCAGCACGGCCGCGCGTCACGCGTTCTTTGCGAGGCGGACCGTAGCCGCCCCACGGCGACAGCCACACGCCCGGCGCAGCGCCATAGCGCGCGGCGGCATTCTTCAAGGGCACGAAACCGTCGGGAAACGCGCGATTGAATCGCCAGGCGCCGCTGTAGTCGTCCCATCCGTCGTCGAACAGATATGAGTCGAGTTGTACGCCGCGCTTTTCATGCAGTTCATGGCCCACGGCGTGAATGCGTTCTATCGCCTGGTCCTGCGTATAGGCAGTGAGAAAGCCGATGTCGTACCAGGAGTTGTAGTGAAGAAAGGGGCGATAAGGGTGGGCGCGCTCCTGCTCAAGGTACGCGGAGAAATCGCGGCGCAATTGGCCTTCGCGAAACACGCCTGCCACGGCGGAATAAGAGAGAGTCTTCCCTTTGTCGAGAGGCAACTCGCGTGTGACCGTGAAGCTGGCCACGCCGTCGCGGACTTCGCTTTCGGCCATTGGAAGCTCGAAGCCCAGATAGACATTGCCCTCGACGATGGGCACCGCTTCGAGTTCGCCCATCTTTTGTGCGGAGGGCGCGCGCGTCTGCAATAGCGAAACAAAGACGATGCGCTCGTCCTGCACGAGTGCGGTAATCGACAGACACTGCCGCAAATAAGGCGAGTTCTCGCGCTGCTCGATTTCCCATTCGACCCGCAGACGTCGCTGCCTGTCGCAAAGTATGGCGATCACGCGTCGTCCGGCACTGCGCTCTGCTTTTCCTGGTGCGTCGGCATTCGTTATCGGCACTTCTTCGCGCAACGGCTCGATCATCTGCAATTCGTCGATGCCCAGCGTGCGCCCGTCAGCCAGTGCGATCGCAAATGGCGCATCGACCGAAAGTGTTTTCGCATGCGCGCGATCGACGATACGAAATTCGCCGAGAGATCGATTTGCAATCGTCCAGTTGAACGCGATGACCGAATTACCGAAGACGCATTCGCTGCCATTCGACTGAAAGACGGGTGCGCCCGGATGATCGAGTGCAGAGCGATTCGCGAGCATTTGAACCGCCCGTCACTTCACGGTCTGAATGACCTCGAACCCCTCGAATTCGGGATGTCCCAGATAAAGCGCGCGAGCTTCATTCCCGGCGTTCCGATGCGCGGCGCGAAAGGCCTCGGACTGCGTCCATGCCTCGAATGCCGCGCGATTCGCCCAGATCGTGTGGCTCGAATACAGCACGTGATCGTCGCGTTGCGGGCCCTTCAGAAGATGAAACTCGATGAAGCCGGGGACGTCCTTGAGGTGCGTGTCGCGCGTCGTCCACACTTCCTCGAACGTCTTTTCCGAACCCAGCGCCACCTTGAACCGGTTCATTGCAATGAACATGACTTCGCTCCCGAGTAATTGCGATGTTCGGTGAATCGGTTGATTTCCATAAAGAACATCGAAAGTCTACGGACGAAGTATAGGCACAACACAGCACGCGCGTTATCGTCCGCGCGCCCACTGAGCGAACGCGGCACACGCGACCAGCAGCGAGCCGCGATGTCAGAGGGCGGTCATGATCCTGTCTCCCGTCTGCTCTCGTGCAAGAGGATCGCTGTTATCGAAAGTCCGCCATCGACGCCTCTTACGCTTCACCATGCTCATCCGCACCGATCACGAGGTTCTCCGCGCTCTCGTAGCGATAGCGCGGCACGTCGAGATTCTGCGGCGCGGGCTTGTCCTTGAACACGCGACCCGCCAGGTCATAGGTCGAGCCGTGACACGGACAGAGAAATCCGCCCGGCCAGTCGTCGGGCAGATTGGGCTGCGGGCCTGGCTGAAAACGCGGACTCGGCGTGCATCCCAGATGCGTGCAGACGCCCACCACGACGAGCAGGTTCTTGCGTTCCGCGCGCGAACGGTACGCGTTGTTGCAATACGCAGGCAACAGCATCGAGAACGGCCGCTCGCTATGAGGGTCGGCGACGAACGGATCGGCGGCGCGTACAGCGGCCAGCATCGAATCGGTGCGATTGACGATGAAGACGGGCTTGCCGCGCCACCCGACCGTCAGCATGTCGCCGGGCTGAAGGCGACTGATATCGACCGTCACGGGCGCGCCCGCGGCCAGCGCGGACGCGGGCGGCCGGAACGAATCGACGAAGGGCGTCACGATTGCGACGCCTGCAATGCCTCCGGCTACTGTCGTCGCGATCATCCATCGGCGTCGTGCCTCGTCCATTGGCGCGTCGGTGACTGCATTCACGTCACGCTCCCGTTCGCTTGCGCGGTTTGCGTCGTTTGCATCGGCCACAGGAATAGCGTGCGAACATGCGTCGACGGTTTGACATCGACCACGCGCTGCTGCGTCTTGCCTTCATAGCTGACGGTGATCTTGTACCGTCCCTCCGGTAGCGACGCGAGCATGAACGGGCCATGCGATGTGGCCTTCAGCAAGGTCGCGCCGTGCATGTCGGTGATTTCAACGGGGATGTCCGCGAGATATTCGTTACCTTGATGCGTCTTGCCCGCGAATTCGAGCACGAGCGGGTACTTGTGCATTTCGTCCTTGAGCGCGGCCGACTGATCGCTGCCGACGCCCCCCGACAGATACGCAACGTTGCCCTGATGCTGAAGCGGCGGCAGGTCTGGCGTCGCGGCGAACGCGACATTCGCGGACTGCGCAAGCACGAGCGCGATGGCAAGAAGACCTGTTTTGGCGAATGAGTTCATGACGATCTCCATCGTGAAGATAAGCGCGTCGATGACGCGGCATTGCTGTTCGACGCGCGCGATTCGAGCGAGCGGTTCAAACGAATTGCCGCTTGTCGTCGCAGCTTCGTGGCGATTTCAATCTAGGCGGGGCGGATTAAACGAGACTTAAACCGTGTGGAGATGCGCTCGATCACCAGGCGGGAGTTTTGCACTGACAGAAAGCTTTCTTATCGGCTTGATAGAATGGCCCGAAAGGAACAGCACTGGTTTTCTCGACTCATGGACAATCGCAATTGCCCGGCACGCTCGCGTCGTTGCGCTATTCACGCAGCAGCGGCTGAACCTGCAAGAGCCCGCTTCGCGTATACGGCACGCTGATATGGAAAGATCGCATGTCCTGTTGGGCGTTCTCGCATGGGCGTTTTTCATCGGCGCGCTCTCGCTGATGTGGATCACCGTCAATGCGGGTTCGTTCTATTCCCGATACGTGCGCTGGTGCCGCGCGTGCAACATCACGCCGCCGGCCCAAAGCGTCGCGTTCTGGCTGAACTTCGCGGCGAGCGCGATCACGCTGATCGCGGCGTTGTTCTTCGCGGCGATGTATCTCGCGGCCAGCTAGCTTCATCGGCGCCGTGCCATGTGACCGAGCAGTGAACCGTCATTGAACGCCTGATGCAAACACCGTCACGACTCAGTACGCTTCGACAGATACCCAACAGCGTCTGGGTGCTGGGCTGTGTCAGCCTGTTGATGGACATTTCGTCCGAGATCATCCATAGCTTGCTGCCGATGTTCATGATGGCGAGCCTCGGCGCGAGCGCGGCGACGATCGGCATCATCGAGGGTGTTGCCGAGGCGACGGCGCCCGTCGTCAAGGTGTTCTCCGGCGCGCTCAGCGACTATCTCGGCAACCGCAAATGGCTCGCCGTCGCGGGCTACGGGCTCGGCGCGCTGAGCAAGCCGCTGTTCGCGATTGCGCCGACGCTCGGCTTCGTCGTGACCGCCCGCGTGATGGACAGAATCGGCAAAGGCATACGCGGCGCGCCCCGCGATGCGCTCGTCGCCGATGTCACGCCGCCGCATCTGCGCGGCGCCGCGTTCGGGCTGCGGCAGTCGCTCGACACGGTAGGCGCTTTTCTCGGACCGCTGCTCGCCGTCGTCATCATGCTGACGTGGGCAGACGATTTCAGGCTCGCGTTCTGGCTCGCCGTGATTCCCGGTGTGATGGCCGTCGTGCTGCTGACGCTCGGCATCGACGAGCCGTTGCGGCAGGCGGGCGCAAAGCGTGTCAATCCGATTCGCCGCGACAACATCCGTCAACTTGGACGGGCTTACTGGTGGGTCGTCGCCGTCGGCGCCGTGTTCGCGCTCGCTCGTTTCAGCGAGGCGTTTCTCGTGTTGCGCGCGATGAACAGCGGCGTGCCCATTGCGCTCGTACCGCTCGTGATGGTCGCGATGAACGTCGTCTATTCGCTGTCCGCGTATCCGCTCGGCAAGCTCGCCGATTCGACGAGCCATATCCGCTTGCTGATCGTCGGGCTCGCGATTCTCTGCGCAGCCGATGTCGTGCTCGCGCACGCAGTTCACTGGGGCATTCTGCTCGTGGGCGTCGCGTTGTGGGGCCTGCACATGGGCATGACGCAAGGGCTGCTCGCGGCGATGGTGTCGCATAGCGCGCCCGCGCATTTGCGCGGCACGGCATTCGGCATCTTCAATCTGTCGAGCGGGCTCGTGACGCTGATATCGAGTGTGATCGCGGGCGCGTTGTGGGACCGGATCGGCGCGGCTGCTACGTTCTACGCGGGCGCGGCATTCTGCGTGATGACGATCGTGCTGCTCGTGGCCAGTCCCGCGCGGCGTATCGCGCAACTGCGCTAGACGGACGGGCTGCCGTCGTTCGCAGCGCCGATCGAGTGATCTTGCGGCGCCGCGCGGCTTGATGAGCGCGCGACCGCGCGACGACTCGATGCCTGCAAACCGGCTGCGCTTCGAGTCGTGCGCCGGCATCACGGTGAGATGGACGATAATATGGCATGCCAGCCGGCGCGCTTTGACGGATGAAGCGCGCAGCTGGGACGTCGTCCTTTTTCCTCTTTGCCGCCTATGTCAGACCTCAAAATCGACCGCAACGCCAAGACCCTGCGGGAACTCACGCTAGACAAGCTGCGCGGCGCAATCGTGCAAGGCTACTTCCGGCCGGGCGCGCGGCTCGTCGAGCGTACGCTGTGCGACGAACTGGGCGTGAGCCGCACAGTCGTACGCGAAGTGCTCCGGCATCTTGAGACGGAGGGACTCGTCGAGATCGTCGCGCAGAAGGGGCCGATCGTGGCGCGGCTCGATCCCGAGCAGGTCGGCGAGATTTACGAGCTACGCGGACTGCTGGAGGCAAACGCCGCGCGCGCGTGCGCCGAACAATCGACGCCTGAACTCGTCCGGCAATTGCGCGAAATCCGCAAGACCATCGAGGATGCGTTCGTACAGCACGACATGCCGCGCGTGCTCGAATACACCGAGCGCTTCTACGAGGCGATGTTCGAGGGCGCGCAAAAACGTGTGTCGCTGGCCGTCGTCAAGACGCTGAACGCGCGCAGCCGGTTGATGCGCGCGTTCAGCGTCTT
>NZ_CYGY02000156.1 GCF_900007165.1 Paraburkholderia piptadeniae | reverse complement strand
CTTCAGATTATTGGCCCGTGTAGCCAACAGGAACCGTCGAATTGTTCTTCGCAACGGTCGCGTTGTTCGACACGATGTACTGCGGCACTTCCGTCAGCGTCAGCGACACCTGGCCGTTCGAGTACGGAACCGTCGTGGCATTGCCATAGCCGTCGATCTTCGTCACGTTGCCCGACGTACCAGGGTTGTCGACCTGCAGCGAATAGCCCGTCGAATACGTCTGGCTGTACGTGCCATTGCTCGTCGGCCACTGGCTGTTGTCGTGCGCCCATACCGCCGTCACGATCTTGCCGTCGCCGAGCTGCTGGAACGCATACGCGAACGTCCCACCCGGCGTGCCCTTGACGCGGCCCAGCGTGTTCGTGCCGTCGAGCACGCGGGTCATCGTTGCGAAGGCCATCGCTTCAGGCTTCGGCGACAGATTCGACGCACCGAATGCACCCTGCGCGTTGTTCAGATCGAAGAACGAACCGTAGCCCACTTCGCCCGGATAGTCGGGGCCGAAGAACAGCGTCGTCATCTGCGCGCCGCCGCCCAGCACGATGATGTGCGAGCGCACGCCAACGGCAGCATGGGCGAACAGCTGGTTCTGCGACGGAGTCGTCGGGCCGTAGTTGATGCCCGGGTCGTAGCTCGTGCCCGCTTCCGTGAAGAACAGCTTCATGTTCGGCTTGCCGGCCTGCATCACCGAGCGCAGCTGGTTCATCTGGTTGTCGAGCGCGTTGGCCTGGTTCGCCGGATCGGGGTCCGAGTCCTGCAGTTCAGGCGGATGCGCCGGATACGTACCCGCGTTCCAGTAGCCGTGCGTCGAAACCGCATCGATGTAGTTCCACAGTCCGAGCGCGCCGAACTTCTTCAGATAGCCGGTCGTACACGTATCGCAGTTGGAGGCGAACGGATTGCCCGTGCCCATCACGATCGCGTTCGGATCGGTCGAGTGGATGCCTTGATAGGCGGCCTTGTACATCGCGACAAAGTTCGCGTCGCTATCGGCCCAGCCGAGGCTCGGCTCCCACGTCACCTGATAGTAGTTGTTCTGCTGCT
>NZ_CYGY02000146.1 GCF_900007165.1 Paraburkholderia piptadeniae | reverse complement strand
CGCGCCTTGCCGGACCTCGTGTGCGTCGGGTTGAGTCGACTTCTGCCCGATCAAGGCGGGCAGTCAGTCTCTATCAGAAGGGTTTGCAGTTGTACGTCGGTATAGATAGCGTCACCTCACATCGCACGAAAGCGCAAATAGCCGCGCGGGCTCGTGCAAACGACACCGCGTGAACTGGGTTTCCAGCGGGCTGCAAGGTCGTGCAGGAATGAATCAATATCTCCAGTAGTCAGCCAGTCAATACTGGGAACAAGCAATGCCCCATGAAAAAGCTCCCCCCTGCGCGTTGCCTTACAGGGCCTCTCCATTCCAGTCGAATGATGCCGGCAAGCCGAAAAAAGCCGCCGCTATCGGCATGGCGTGATTCATCATGTTTCGTCCGTGATGAACATGGAGTCCGCGGCGATGCGCCGACCCAAGCAGCGCGGTCATGGAAGGCTCCATGATTACGTCTGCAACGGTTGCATGCGGAGGCAGTGCTTCGACAGAGAAAGGCAAGGGATCGTCGGCATTTAGACCAACGGGGGACGCGTTAATGGCGATATCGATTTCCCCCATCGACGGCGAGCCGGTTGTCACGCGCGCGTTGGATACAGCGGCAATGGAACGCGCCAAATCACGCGCGCGGTGTTCATCGACATCATTGACAGTGAGGCTAGCGATTTTTTCCATTGCGAGCGTCCATCCAATGCACCCGCCCACGCCGCCGCAGCCATGCAGATAGACGTTGGCACCATCCGGGCTAACGCCATCCGCCCGCAAGCCCGCGAGAAAACCGGCCCCATCGACATTGTCGCCCTCCCAGGCACCGTCGGCGCGTCGGCGAAGAAGATTCAGGGAACCGACGCGCTGCGCACGCTCCGTCAAAACGTCCGCGTGATTCATCGCAGCGACCTTGTGCGGCATGGTGAAGATCGCTCCATCGACATTTTCGGTGAGCTTCAAGCCTTTCATAACCGTATCGAAGTTTGAAGCGGACACTTCCGCAGGCAGCATTAGCGCGTTCACGCCATACCGCCGCATGAGCGTGCTCCAGACCACCGGTGCCCGGACATGTGCGATGGGTGAACCCAAGATGTAAAAGAGACGCGTCAGCGCATCAACGGGTGCGTCAAGCAAGCGCTTTTCGTCTGCCAGCTTCGAACTTTCGACCATTATCTACTCCTTGGCGCGGCCGCATTCCACGACCACAGTAGTATGTTTTTATCTAGACGGTGCATTTCGCAGCAACGGCATCGTCCTGTCGCTACGGCGACAGCCGAGGTATGCGGCGACGATTGAAATACCAATTGGTATTGTCAGGAACATAAAGAGTTCACCGAAACTCCAATTCAAGCTCAGCAGGATCGCACCTGCATAAGCCCCAGATACGGCTCCGAAGCGCCCTATACCTGTCATCCAGCTTGTCCCGGTGGCCCTCATCTCCGTCGGATAGTAGCTTGCGGCCATGGCAGTCCATCCGGTGTTCGTGGAGTTCGTGCAGTAGCCGAGCAGGAAAACCATTGTCATCAAACCAAACAGCGCGAAGGACATCTTTGCCAGGATCACCGTGAAGCCCCCTGCGACGAAAAGAGTCCCCATCATGACCCTGTGCGCTTTGAAGCGATCCATTTCCCACCCAATGACGATATTCCCGAGGGTGCCGCCTACTTGCATCATGGCCGCGACGAGCGCCGCTTCGCTGAGCGAAAAGTGATTACCCTTCAGCATGATGGGTAGCCAGCTATTGAGAAAATAGACTGTCATCAGGTTCATAAAAAGACCAACCCAAAGCGCTAGCGTCACCCTCGTATGAGGCTTGCTCACAATGAGCCGGATTGCGCCCTGCCCTACGTGAGCATGCTCGGTCGTAACAAACGTGGTCGATGAGTCTGCCACAGACGGTTCGATCTGGCCGAGGACCCGCATCAGCGCGTCGCGTGCGCCTTGCCTTACCGCCAGGAATTTTGCGGACTCAGGAAGCATGATCGCCAGGACAATGGCAAAAACGATCGGGACAATGCCGCCGACCACAAGTACTGACTGCCAGCCGTGCCGAGCGATCAGATAAGTCGACAGAAAGCCTCCACCGGCAGCACCCAGCGTGAAGCCACAATAGATCACGGTCACCATGATCGAGCGGTACTTTCTCGGGGCATACTCAGACGCAAGAGTCGCCGCGTTCGGCTGCGCTGCGCCGAGTCCGAGTCCGGTCAAAAAGCGCATCACCGAAAGCGCGGCGACGTTCGGCGACCAGGCAGAGAGCAGGCTCATCACGCCAAAGAAAAAAACTGCGCCGATCACGATTTTCCGCCTGCCGAAGCGGTCGGCCAGTGGTCCTCCCGTCAAGGCTCCGATCGCCAGGCCAAAGAGCCCCATGGTCAGGACGGGACCTAGTGCGACATGACCGAGTTTCCAATCATCAATGATCGCCGGCGCGATAAAGCCCATTGCAACGACGTCGAACCCGTCGAGTATCAATACAGTCAATCCAAGCAGCAGGATTCTCCAATGGAACGCGCCGAAAGCGCGTGTTTCGAGAAACTCCTGAATCTTCAGTTGCTTGACAGCAGACATTCGAGTCTCCGTAATTGTTCTTAAGGTTCGATTGGGCTCAAAGCGATCCCTTTCATGCCCCCAACCGTTCTAAGTAGCGCCTCCTACTGCTTTGAACCGCGCATCGGTGCGCAAATCAATCTTTCGCCCGGTCTGCGCGGCTTCCATCACTGCAAGAGTCACCGCAAGCGTCTGCGTGGCGTCCTGCGCACTGGTAAGCGGCTCGGCCGTGCCGCGAACTACATCGACGAAATGGCGCAATTGGTTTGCATACACATTCCCCTCTTCCATTGATATGCGCTGTTCATGAATGGGACGGTCGCGGCCTTTTTCACCGACGTAAGACCAGAGCGCGCAATCAGGCAACGAAAGCGCACCGTCCGTACCTGCGAAGAAATGCGTAGGCACCGGCCGATAATCAAAGAGCTGCCGATCCTCCCCCGCAGCCGTATCCCAATTCCACGGGGACGCGGCGGTATCGGAGAGGCTGATGTTGGCGACTGTCCCGCTCTCGAGCTCCAGGGTGCACGCTGCAGAGTCCTCGACTTCGTACCCTCGGGTCCGGTTCGTTGAAGCCGCCTGCACGGTAACGACCTCACCGCAAAGATGCCTGATCAAATCGATCTCATGGATCATGTTGATCAGGATCGGACCACCGCCGGCGCGGCGGCGCCATGGCACTGCGAAATAGGCCTCGGGCTTATAAGCGAGGCACATGACGTTTGCGGCCACCACGTCGCCGATACACCCCTCGACGATCGCTTTCTTTGCCGCACGCACGGCTGGGTTGTGCCGTCGATGATGTCCGACGAGCACCGGGACACGCGCAACGCGCGAGGCGTCGGCGAAAGCGCGTGCGGACGCCAGGTCATCGGCGATAGGCTTTTCGACGAGAACTGGAATGCTCCGGCTGATGCAAGCAGTGCCGACCTCTACATGCGTTCCATTTGGCGTGCATACGATGACCGCGTCGATGCGATCTTCCTCCAGCAGTTCGCGATAGTCCCTATGAAGCGGCACGCCCTGGGAAGCGGCATGAGCCGCAGCCTCCGGCGATGGATCGACAATGGCCGCGAGCCTGCACTGATCGTTATTTGCGATCTCCCGGATGTGGCGCTTGCCGATGACTCCCGCACCGACTACCGCAACGTTGATCTGCCGCATTCCGATTCACCTTCCAAAAAATATAAACGGAAACATGTTTCTGTACATGACCGATTGGAATTGTAGAAATCGGATGAATCGAAAGTCAACGATTTTCGTCGCGCAGTTTCCATGCTGGAACAAATAGGGGTTTATCCCGAAGCCACGAAAAATTAGGCTTGACTCTACCGGCAAATAAAACCACTATGAGAACGCATTCCCACTCATGAACTGGAAATTTTGATGAATGATTTGATGCTTGAGCGCCTCGCGATTCGCGAGGCGATTGAAAACTGGGCCGTCTGGCGCGATGCCGGAGACTGGGATCGCTTCGCAAAGCTTTGGCACCCGGAGGGTGTGATGATGGCAACCTGGTTTCAGGGCACGGGCGCCGAGTTCATACGCGTGACGCAAGAGGGGTGGAGGCGCGGGGTGAGCATCCTGCATTTTCTTGGCGGAACGTCGATCGACCTCGCTGGCACCCGGGCAATTGCGCAGACCAAAATGACAATTTCACAGCGAGGAGACGTGGACGGTCACCTCTGCGATGTCGTCTGCACCGGCCGCTTCTATGACTTCTACGAAAAGGTTGATGGTGCGTGGCTGCTGCACTTGCGTCAGCCGATCTACGAAAAGGACCGTCTGGATCCGGTTGAAACCGGGGTGAAGCTGGATCTCGATACCGAAATACTTTGCCGCTTTCCCGAAGGCTATCGCCATCTAGCCTATATCCAGACGAAGATCGGCTACGCCGTCAAACGTGACATGCCTGGACTCACCGGCTCCGCCGTCGAAGCGCTGTATGAGCGCGGCCGCGCGTGGCTCGAAACGGGACGTCTGTAATGGGTGGTCAACTCGACGCTTTCACGTACAACGCGCTCCCGGCGCGCGTGATTATGGGCGCGGGAAAGCGTGAGGAAGTGGCCGCCGAAGTCGGAAGGCTGAACTGTGCACGTCCCTTGATCGTCACGACGCGCGATCAGGCTGCGCTCGGCGAAGATATCGCGCGACGGCTCGACGCTCGACAAGTCAGCCGTTTCGCCGATGCCACGATGCACACCCCCTGGCCTGTGACACAGCGAGCGCTCGAGGTCGTGGAAGGCTCGCGGATCGATTGCGTGATTGCAATCGGCGGCGGTTCGTCCATCGGCCTCTCGAAGGCGATTGCATTGCGTACTGGTTTGCCGCAAATAGTGTTACCGACAACCTACGCCGGTTCCGAAGTCACGCCCATCATTGGTGAGACCCGTGATGGGCAAAAGTCCACTCAGCGCACGCTGGACGTACTGCCTGAAGTCGTCATCTACGATGTCGAGCTGACGCTGAGCCTGCCCGTCACCCTGAGCAGCGCGAGCGGTCTCAATGCCATTGCGCATGCAGTCGAAGCACTGTATGCGGCGGACGCGAATCCGATTACCTCGTTAATGGCCGAAGAGGGCATCGCGGCGCTGGCAAAGTCGTTGCCTCACATCGTGCAAGCGCCCGATTCCATCGAGGCGCGACGCGCCGCTCAATACGGCGCATGGCTTTGCGGGACGTGTCTCGGGACCGTCGGAATGGGCTTGCATCACAAGATTTGCCACGTCCTCGGCGGAGCGTTCGACCTCGCGCATGCGCCGACACATGCGGTCATGATTTCGCATGTCGCCGCCTACAACGCCTTTTCCGCGCCGTCCTCAATGGCCCGAATCGCACGCGCGCTGAAGGCACGCGACGCCTGGACCGGCCTCTACGATCTCGCCACCAACCTTGATTTGCCCGTTTCCCTCGAGGCGCTCGGCATGCCCGAGACGGGGATCGATCGCGCCGTGGAGTTGATCATGCAGAACACTTACTCGAACCCGCGAGCGCCCGACGTTCCCGCGCTCGGCAACATGCTTCGGCGGGCATGGAAAGGGTCGCCGCCCCAGCCGATGGAATGAGGATGTCCCCAATGCGAAACTTCAACGAAGACAACATCACACAGGCCGTGCTCGATAGAATGATTGCCTGCACTGACCCGCGCACGCGCAAGATCAGCGAGGCACTCGTGCGTCACCTGCATGCCTTTGTAAAAGAGATAGAACCGACGGAAGCGGAATGGTCCCGCGCCATTGCCTTCCTCACCGACACTGGACAGATGTGCTCGGACACGCGGCAGGAGTTCATCCTGTTGTCGGACACGCTTGGCGTCTCCATGCTTGTCGATGCGATCAATCATCGCTTCAATGGTGACGCGACACAAACCACCGTGCTCGGCCCGTTTTACGTGGAAGAAGCCGCCGACCTTCAGTCGGGCGCAAACATCTCGCGCGAGCCCGGGGGAATGCCGCTAATCGTCGAAGGCACGGTTGAAGACGCACACGGCAATGGAATCGCAAACGCGATGATCGAGACATGGCACGCCGACGGGAGCGGCATGTATGACGTCCAGCGCGCCACCGGCAAGTCGGCGTTGGACATGCGCGCTCGCTTCCGTACTGATGCAAACGGCCGCTTCTGGTATCGATCCGTCGTGCCGGCCGCCTACCCGATTCCTGACGATGGCCCGGTCGGCAAGATGCTCGACGCACAGGGACGTCATCCGTTTCGCCCTGCGCACGTGCACTTCAAGTTGAGTGCGCCGGGTTACGAGACCATCGTGACGCATGTCTTCATCGACGACGACCCCTATCTCGATTCGGATGTCGTGTTCGGCGTGAAAGATGCCCTCATAACGAAGCTTCTGAAGATAGATGGGCACGTCAGCCCCGGTGGGCACGAAGTCGCCCCGAACACGATGCTGCTCACGTACCGATTCGTGCTTCCCAGCCAATCGTAGATCTCCCGGAGAGACTCATGCACAGACTTTCTCTTCATCACCTGACGATGCTCGATGCGCACCCTCTTCAACTCGCCGATGCCGCGGTTGCCGGTGGATTCGATTATTACGGCTTGCGCGTCGTCGCGCCCACGAGTGCCGACACGATTGTCGACGTAGCGCACAATCCCGCTCTCATTCGCGAACTCGCGGCAAGAACCGAAGCGACCGGTGTGGGGCTGCTCGATATCGAAGCGATCTGGTTGCAAGCCGGCACACGCATCGACGAATTGCTTCCGGCCCTCGAGGCGGGCTATCGTCTGGGCGCGAGGCATGCGCTTGCAGTCGGCTACGACAACGACCGGGCTCGCCTCTTCGACAACTTCTGCGCGCTCTGCGAAGCGGCGGCTCGATTTGACATGACAGTCGGCCTCGAATTGATCACCTACTGCCCGATCGGTACGCTAGACAGCGCCCTCTCGCTGATCGGCGAAAGCCGCCAGCCCAACGCGAGAATACTGATTGACACGCTGCAGGTATTTCGCTCCGGCGCCACCGTCGACGATATCGCCGCCATCGAACAGCGCCTCGTCGAATATATACAGATTAGTGACGGCCCACGGTTATCGCCAGCTTCGGTCGACGAACGGCGGACCGAAGCGCGTACCGCACGGCGTCAGCCCGGCGAAGGCGAGCTTCCATTGCGCGAGCTGCTGACCAGACTGCCCGCCAATCTGACGCTTGCCGTCGAAGCTCCGACCCTCGAATTGCGAGGTCATCCTTTCGATCGGCAGGCACGCACGATCATGGAGCGGATGCAGCGCTTTCTCGCCTGAAAGCGTCATGCTCCAAAGTACTGGCGTTGAATTCTCGCCGCCGCCGCCATCAGTATCGCAACCGCGCGCTCACCGATGTCGCTCGAATAACGCACCGAGGGGATCGCAAGATTCAGCGAACCAAGCGGAAAGCCATTAGCCGACAGAATTGGCACACCAACCCCAACGATGCCCGGCGTGAATTCTTCCATTGAAGTCGCGAAGCCTTTCTTGCGCACATCCTCGAGCGTCGCAATCAAGGCTTTCTTCGTAGAAATGGTGTTTTTCGTGAAGCGCTCGAATGTCACCGATCGCATGTATTCCTCGCGCATCACGTCGGGAAGGTGAGCGAGGATTGCCTTGCCTCCAGACACCGCATAAAGCGGTGCCAGATCACCGAGCCGCATGTGAGATTGGAGCCGTTGTTGACTGATGACCGTGGCAACGACTTCCACCTGTTCGCCTTTAAGCTGGTTGAGCGCGCATGACTCCGCAGTCTGTTGTGTGATGTCGCGCAAAACGGGTTCTGCACATGCGATCAGGCTTCGCATCTGATTCGACTGCTGCGCGAGCTTGAGGATTGTGTCTCCGAGCCGGTAACCCTTGGTTTCGGCCACGAAACGTAGGTAGCCGCGGTCCGTGAGGTTGCGGATGAGCTTCGTTAAGCTACTTTTTGGAATGTCGAGCGCCTCGGCTATCTCCGCATGTGACATCTCGCGGCCCCAATGAGCAAGAAGCTCAAGAACGTCAAGCGTCCGGTCAGCCGACTTTACGGTACTCGCTGCCCCAATTTCGTTCGCGTGCATAGTATATGACTCATGTTTCTATATGGAAACATATTATCTGATGTGTTCCAGATGTCAAGGTGCCGATCCTGCCGCATTGTATACGTCACACAAGAAACGGTCGCAAAAAACCCCTTGTTCCCTCCACGGAACTCGTTCACAATAAGATTTCGTATTCGAGATGAGGACAACACGTCGATCATCTCAACGCACACTCACGAGGAGCACATGGAAAAAGTCGCGCAAGGTTTTGGAGGCAGCACCTTCTCATTCATGTGGCAAGACACAGCGCTCGCCGCCATGCGGAAGATGCAAGCGATCGGCCTGAACGATTTCGACGCCCTGGTCGTCCCCGGACATCTTTGGCCAGATGAACTCTCCGCTAACGACAGGTCGAGTCTGGCCGGCACCCTGAGAAGCGAAGGCCTTCGCGTCGAGTCGCTCAATCTTCCAGCGCTCGACCTGAACCTGGTCAGTCGTGTCGAACCGTTCCGCCGCTATTCGGTTGAGGTCTACACCAGCACGATGCAACTTGCCTCGGATCTCGGCGCTGGCGCCGTGGTTGTGGTCCCCGGCAGGGTGTCATCGCTGTTCCCTCCGTCCAGGACCGATTCTGAGCTTCTGCTTCGCGACAGCCTGGAGCAGCTTCTTCGCATCGCAGAGCGACTCGATCAAAAAATCTTCCTGGAGCTTCATCCGCAAACGCCCATTCCGACTACTGACGCAATGCTTGCCTTCATCGACGGATTGCCTCATGAAAGGCTTCTGATTGCCTACGACGTCTCGAACGCGGAATTCGTCGGAGAAGATCAGCCCGACGCGATCAGGCGATCGGGCAATCGCATCGGGCAACTCCATCTTTCTGATGGCACACGCAGCCAGTGGCGCCATGACCGTATCGGACTTGGAACGGTGCGCTTTCATGAAATCCTGAGTGCGGTGAAAGAAACGGGAGTTTCCGCAACCCCCATCCTCGAAATCATTTCCTCGTCACCACTGGAAGATTTGAACGCGTCTGCCGATGCGCTAAAGCGCAGCGTGATCGATTACCCGAATTAACGGAGCATTCTTCCATGCGTTTTTCTCAAGATGCTGTTCAATTGCCTCCGTCATTCGAGCATCGGTCCGCAATCGTGAACGATGTCAATCTGCACTATGTGATCGGTGGCAAGGCGCTGGATTCCGCGCCGCTGATGCTCCTCATTCACGGTTTCCCGCAAAACTGGTGGTGCTGGAATAGCGTCATCGCCGGACTGGGAGAGCGATATACCGTCGTCGCACCGGACCTCAAGGGCGTTGGCCTGTCGGACAAGCCCGCGTCCGGATATACGAAGCGCGAGATGGCCGCCGATCTCCACGCTCTTGTCGAGAGCCTGCATGGAGCACCCGCGCATATTGTCGGTCACGATATCGGCGGGATGATTGCCTACGCTTACGCGAGCCGCTATGACGCGCGTTCGCTCACGATCATCGATGTGACCATTCCCGGTATCGGTGACTGGGATCAGGTGATCGCGGATCCGCATGTCTGGCATTTCGCCTTTCATCAAAAGCGTGATCTGCCTGAAGCCTTGATCGTCGGCGGACGGGAGCACGTGTACATCAGCTCGTTCATCAATCAGCAAACATTCCGTCGAGGCTCTATCTCGCTTCCAGACATCAGCGAGTATGTCGAGGCGTACAAGCACCCGGGTGCATTTCGATGCGCCATGGAGATGTACCGCCAGTTCCCTCAGGACGCAATTGACAACCGCAGCGCAGGACGACTTCCCGAAAAACTCCCGGTGCTCGCCATTGGCGGCGAAAAGCGCTGGGCCGGCCGCGTCGGCGAACGCCTTGCCACGGTGTCATCGAACGTGACAAGCGTATCGATTCCAGACGCCGCCCACTTCGTCGCCGAAGAGCAGCCGGAGCGCTTCATCGAGGCGATGATTCAGTTTTGCCGCTGAGCACACACAAACAAACAATGGAGACATTTGCGTGGAATCCGAATCGAAAATCGACATCAAGACGTTCCTGGACGACCGCCCGTTAAGTCTCTTCCAGGTTCGCGTCGTTATGTTGGGCTTGCTGGTGCTAATGCTGGATGGAATGGATACCACTGCCGTGGGGTTCGTTGCGCCGGCTCTTGTCGCCGACTGGAAGATCGCGCGCGTCGCACTATCGCCGGTTTTCACGAGCGGGCTTTTCGGTCTTGCCGTCGGCGCTCTCACGGCTGGCCCGATTGGCGACCGGCTCGGCAGGAAGGCGGTCGTCGTTTCATCGGTTTTTCTGTTCGGCTTCTTCAGTCTCGCCTCGTCCTTTGCGAACGATCTGTGGACCCTGACGCTACTGCGGTTTCTGACGGGACTCGGTCTGGGCGCCTCCATGCCCAACACTGCAACGCTGGTCTCGGAGTACGCACCCGCAAGGCACCGCAATTTTCTGATCACGTTCGTGTATGCAGGCTTCGCGATCGGCGGCGCGATCGGCGGCGTTGCCAGCAACGTCCTCATCGAACTATCCGGTTGGCGCGCCGTTATGTTCGCTGGCGGCGTGCTGCCGCTCGCACTCGGCATCCTGATGATCTTCGCGCTGCCGGAGTCCATTCGATTTCTCGCGACACGTCATGACAAGAGGTTGGCGGTTCAACGCATCATGCAGAAGCTCGCGCCGGGTGTCCTGCGTGCCGGCACGGTCGTCCACGTATCGGACGGCATTGCGGATAACGGGAGCGGCAAGGTGGCGATCATCGTCGGGCGCGGGTATATCGTCGGAACCCTGAGTCTTTGGATAGGCGTGTTCGCGACGCTCTTTACGCTCTACCTCATCAATAGCTGGCTCCCGCTGATGATCAAGGACGCAGGCATGAGCCTGAGCGACGCCTCGTTGATCGCGACGTTTGGCCAGGCCGGCGGCGCACTGGGTTCGCTGGCAGTCGGCTGGTGCATGGACCGTTATTCGCCGCACAAGGTGCTAGGTGCAACACATGTAGCCGCCGGCCTGTGCGCGCTGTGCATCGCAGCCACCGAGCGCACGTTCATCACTACGAGTGTGCTCGTATGCGCGATGGGATATTGCATGAACAGCCTGAATGTCGGCTATGTCGCCCTGGCCGCGCGCTTTTATCCCACTTCGGTGCGCGCGACGGGTACGAGCTGGGAACAGGGTATAGGTAGGTTCGGCGCAATCAGCGGCGCGGCTATGGGCGGCGTTCTGCTTGCGACCAGCTGGAGCTTCAATGCCGTGTTTGCCGCACTTTGCGTTCCGATGGCGATCGGCACGGTCGCCATTTCCATCAAGAGCATCTTCGCGGCCGATGTCCCTTCTGCCGACATGCAGGCGTCAAGCATCGAAGATGCCGCCACTTTCGCAAGAGAATGAAGATGACCCACGAAAACATTCCATTTCGCTCTTATCGTCTGCGCGATGGACGACTAGCCTATCGTCGCAGCACCGCGGCCGGCGCGAAACAAGCCGTGCTGCTTCTGCATGGCTGGCCGCAAACGTCCTGGGCGTGGCGGCGTGTCATACCTCTGCTGAGCCAGCAGTTCGATGTCATCGCGCCCGACCTCCCCGGCTTCGGCGATTCCTCGAAACCCGAGTCCGGCTTCGACAAGAAAACCATCGCGCGCAAGCTTCATGAACTGGTCGAAGGGCTCGGTATAGAGAAGGTCGCGATAGTCGGTCACGATTTGGGCGGTCACGTCGCGTATGCGTACGCCGCGCAGTGGCCGGAAGCGGTCAGCCACTTCGTCTTTGTCGAAAGCAGTCTTCCCGCATTCGGACAGGAAGAAGCGATGGACGTATCGCGCGGTGGAAGCTGGCACTTCGGCTTCAACATGGCCGGTGACATATCGGAATCGCTCGTGGAAGGTCGCGAGTTTCTCTTCGTGAACCACTTCGTGCGCCGTGAGACCGTTGGCGTATTCGCCCCCGATTCGATCAGCAACGACGACGTGGAAGTCTACGCTCGCGCCCTCGCCCGGCCAGGTGCGCTGCGTTGCTCCTTTAGTTACTACAGGACCTTGCCGCTCGACAGGCAAGACAACGTCATCTGGGGCAAGACGCCACTTTCGATGCCCGCGTTGAGTATTGGCGCGCAATGGGGTTATGGTCCGGCCTCCGCTCAAACGCTTAGACGCGTCGCGGCGAATGTCTCGGAGATCGTCCTTGACGACTGTGGTCACTATGTTCCTGAAGAGCGGCCCGTCGAATTCGCCGAAGCGTTGAGCGAATTCATATCAAATAGAAACTGCGTAGCGTGAATCGAAACGAATCACTGGCTTCTGGAGGAACGTCCGGTTGAGGCGGCGTGTGCCATGCCGGACTTCCTGAGGTGAAGGTCGACACTCACCCACACGTGACAGGGTTATCTATGGAAACAGGGTGTATCGCGGGATTCGATTCACGCCCGGTTGCTGATCACGGCGACGATCGACGCGGTCCGGGTGGACATCCAGGAACGCCACGCATACCGGCATCTGCTCGGCGAGCCGTACATCGTCAGCGAGAGCGACGGCGAAGGGCGAGATTTACTTCCACTGCAAGGAGTCGTGTCGAGCACCACTCCTTGCATATCGATCTCATCTGCCCGACGTCCGCAGGTTAACTCACGTCAGCGTTTCGGTTCCTCTCGTTGCTTTGTACCTCATCGCGATTTGCCTGCAACACCGTGAGCGCGGTCATATTGATGATTCGACGAACCGTCGAACTGGACGTCATTATGTTGACGGGTGCGTTGACGCCGAGCAGGAACGGCCCCACGGCGACATTACTTCCTGCCCCTGTCTTAAGCAGGTTATACGCAATATTTCCCGAATCGACATTCGGACAGACCAGCAGATTGGCGGCGCCCTTCAGTCGCGACGTGGGTAAAACACGCTGACGCAGCGCTTCATCCAGCGCGCAATCTCCGTGCATTTCACCGTCGATCTCGATGTCGGGTGCCTTTTGGCTGACGAGTGCAAGTACTTTCCGCATCTTCTCGCCCGACGCAGAACTGGCCGAGCCAAAGTTCGAACGCGATAACAACGCAACTTTTGGCGACAGATTCAACCATGCCATTTGCGCTGCGGCCGCAATCGTGAACTCTGCAATCTGTTCAGCAGTGGGGTTGTCGTTGACGTGTGTGTCGACGAGTGCCAGCGTGCGCTTGTCGAGCAGCAGGATATTCATGGCCGCATAAGTTTGTGCGTCGTGTTTCCTGCCGATCACTTCGTCGATGAAGCGCAGATGCTTGTGATAAGCACCGACAGTTCCACATATCATCCCGTCCGCGTCGCCCAGTCGTACCATCATGGCGCCGATCAGCGTCAGGCGGCGGCGCATTTCAACACGCGCCATTTCCTTCGTAATCCCATCGCGGCACCGCAGTTCCCAATACGTCGTCCAGTATTGGTGAAAGCGTTCGTCGTTTTCTGGATTCGTGACCTCGACGTCCTCGCCCAGCTTCAGCCGCAGCCCGAATTTCTCTATTCTCGATAGCAGCACTTCCGGCCGGCCGACAAGAATCGGCCGCGCGAGCTTCTCGTCGACGATCACCTGAACCGCCCTCAGAACACGCTCCTCCTCGCCCTCCGTGAAGACGATGCGCGAGTTCCCACCCTCGCGCACGAATTGCTTTGCAGCGGCGAACAACGGTTTCATGAACGCGCCGGAGTGATAGACGAACTGCTGAAGCTGATCCGCGTAAGCATCGAAATCGGCAATCGGGCGCGTAGCCACGCCATCCTCCATCGCGGCCTTTGCGACGGCGGGTGCGATGCGAACGATAAGCCGGGAATCGAACGGCTTTGGAATCAGATATTGTGGCCCGAAGGAGAGATCGTACGCACCATATGCGGCGGCGACCGAGTCGTTCAGTTCCTCTTGCGCGAGACCGGCGATCGCGTGAACGGCGGCCACTTCCATGTTCCGCGTGATGCTGGTCGCACCAACGTCCAGCGCACCGCGGAACACATATGGAAAGCACAGGACATTGTTGACCTGATTCGGATAGTCCGAACGGCCCGTCGCAATGACCGCGTCATCACGGGCCTCGCGCGCTTTCTCAGGAAAGATCTCCGGCGTCGGATTGGCGAGCGCGAGAATCAGCGGACGCGGCCCCATCTGCTTCACCATTTCCGGCGTCAGCACGCCACCCACCGAAAGCCCAAGGAACACGTCGGCACCTTCGATGACATCGGACAGCACCCGCGCCGACGTGACCTGTGCAAAGCGCGCCTTGTCGGGGTCCATCGCTGCCGTGCGTCCTTGATAGACCACACCTTCGATGTCGGTGGCCCAGACGTTTTCGCGTGGCAGTCCGAGATCGACCATCAGTTCGAGACACGCGAGCGCCGCGGCACCTGCGCCTGAAGTGACGACCTTCACCTTCGAGATGTCCTTGCCCACCACTTTCAGACCGTTGAGAAACGCGGCGGACACGGTGATCGCAGTACCGTGCTGGTCGTCATGGAAAACGGGAATCTTCATCCGGTCGCGTAGCTTTTGCTCGACGATAAAGCAATCGGGCGCCTTGATGTCCTCCAGATTGATCCCGCCAAATGTCGCCTCGAGACTCGCGATGATATCCACGAGCTTGTTGGGATCGGTCTCCGTAATTTCGATGTCGAAGACATCAATGCCCGCGAACTTCTTGAACAGGACAGCCTTGCCCTCCATCACCGGCTTGGACGCAAGCGCACCGATATTGCCGAGACCCAGTACCGCCGAGCCGTTCGTGATCACGCCGACCAGGTTTCCCCGGCTTGTGTAACGGAACGCCTCGCGCGGGTCCGCCACGATTTCCTCGCATGCGACCGCCACGCCGGGCGTATAGGCGAGTGCGAGATCGCGCTGCGTGACGAGCGGTTTGCTTGCGCTCACGGATATCTTCCCCGGCGTAGGAAACTCGTGATACTGCAGGGCTGCCTCGCGTTCGGTCCTGTCCATATGTGCCGTGCTCCTATGTGTACGCCGGGCCCATCCCGGCTGATCGTCATTGGACACATTCTAGGAACGAGGCATTCGGGGTTTATTTTGTTTTATTATCGGGGCATCACCTTTTTGTTATGTCTGGATTCCCACTATCGTGTCATTCACCACAGACGAAGTGATAAGGCGCCTGAGCGCACGCCTGAAAATGCGCCATCTCATGTTGTTGCTGCAGATACGGCAACATGGTTCTCTTACACGCGTAGCCGAGCACATGGCGAGCAGTCAGCCGGCCATCACGAATGCCCTCGCTGAACTGGAAGACATGTTCGGGGGCTCGCTGTTCGAGCGTTCCTCGCGCGGCATGATTCCGACGGCGCTCGGCACAACCGTCCTCTCACGCGCTGAGTCGATGCTGCACGATCTCGACCACCTCGCATCCGATGTCGGCGCGCTGATCTCCGGTCACGCGACGCGGTTTCACATTGGCGTGATTTCCTTCATTTCCGGAAAGACTCTGGCGGCGGCGATCCGCCATACGCAGTCGCAGATTTCGCAGCGGCTCACTTTTTCCATACACGAAGGCACGAGCGAAGGGCTAATGTCTCAGTTGCGCGACCATACGCTCGACATTGTGATCGGACGGGCATCGTCGAGCGTCGACCTCGACAATCTGCATTTCGAAGTACTTCATCAGCAAAAGCCCCGGCTGATTGCTTGCCGACGCCTCGCCGCCAGACTCTCACGCAGCGGAATGAACTGGCGAAAACTCGCCGAACTCGACTGGATTCTCGGTGCGCCGCAAACCCCGATGCGCGACCAGATATCCGATCTGTTCCTGCACGCCAGCGTTACACCGCCCTTTCCTGTTGTCGAAAGCCTTTCGCCGCGGCTGATCGGCGAGACGGTCGCACTGAACGAGAACGCCGTCTCCATCATGCCGGCAGACGTTGCGGAAGAACTCGTACGGATTGCGGGCGTGGCGATTGTCCCCTATGCGTTCGACTGGACATTGCCACCCGTTACGCTGTTCACCCGCCCAGGTATTCCGCGCGAGATAGACAGGATTTTCGCAGCATCATTGCGTGCGCAATATCAGACCACGGTAGTGAACGAACCAGCGTCGCTCGGGTAGCGTTGGTCGCGAGGCCCTGCTTGAGAAACGTGACCCGTTTCTATTGCGCCCGCATGATCGTATGCTTGCGCCCACCGAATGAAATTCGGCAAACTATGCGAGTACACCGCCGGGCCGGGCGCCGAAGGGCGACTTACTGCCCCATGCCGGCTATGCGGTCGTGGTTCGCAACGGCATTCCCTTCAAACAATATCAACTATTTAGGTAACGTCCACTTGCCACCTGTCTGGAACGCGTGAGCCACTGTCGTCATCCTGCTAGCACCGCTGACAAACGGCACCACAGGCAAGGACTCAGCGTGACCGAGCTTCTCACGACAGGTTGCTAGAAGGCTACTTGGTCAAATTGCGTATCGCGCTGCCGTTAAGGAGCATTAAATGCTGGATCTGGACGACCTACGTCTCATACGCGCCGTGGGCGTCTCTCGCTCACTGGCCTCGGCGGCGCAGTTGCTGAACCTGACACCGCCTGCGGTCACGATTCGCTTGCAGCGGATGGAGGAACGACTACGCATCCGGCTCGCCGTGCGGAAGGCCAAGGGCATTGCACTCACTGAGGAAGGACAGCGCCTGCACCAGGAGGCCGTTGAAATTCTTGAACGAGTCGAAGCGTTGCCGGTACATATCTCCGGAGAGAACGGCGAGGTAACGGGCTCTCTGCGCGTCGTCGCTCCGTTCGGATTCGGGCGAACCTACGTCTCGCAGATAGTGCGCAAACTCCACCGGTCGCATCCCGGGCTTGAAGTGTCGCTCCACCTGTCAGAAAGTCCATTGGTCAACGCTGCCAGTGCGGACGTGGTGATACATATAGGCGAGCTCAAGTCCTCATCCTGGGTTGGCTATCCGCTCGCACCCAACGATCGGCTTCTGTGTGCAAGCCCCGCATACGCGAAAAGCATCAAGGGACTGAATCAACCAGCGGACCTGGTCAACTATCACTGTATTTGCTTGCGGGAAAACGATGAAGACCTGCCCCGCTGGCGCTTTTCCCTGAAGAGCGACCCAAAGCGGACCACAGTCCTACGCGTGTCTGGCAAGTTGTCCGCAAACGACGGGACAGTGATTACCGATTGGGCATTGGCCGGGCTCGGCATCGTCGAGCGTTCCGAGTGGGATGTCGCCCGCTTACTCGCGACCGGAAAACTCGTCCGGTTGCTGCCGGACTGGGATCTACCCCCTGCTCCCGTGACAGCGCTGCTGCCCTCACGAACAGGCATGTCCATCAGACAGCGTATCTTTCTGGAGACCGCAAGGGCCTTCCTTAACCCAGCTCCATGGAGACGCCGCGGATAATTCTCATGGATTTAACTGTGCTTAATTCCGGATTATACGTTCGTTAAACACAGGAGAAAGGACTGCGCATATAGTTGTCACACAGGCCCCACTACGAGACAGCAACGTGAGCATTCACACCCTGAACACCCCTGCAGCCCTGATTGATGTGGCACGCATGCGCCACAACATTGACCGTATGCAATCGCAACTCGACAAGCTCGGAGTCAGATTTCGCCCCCACGTCAAAACGACAAAGTGCAAGCAGGTCGTAGAGGCACAAGTCGCAGCTGGTGCCTGCGGCATCACGGTTTCGACGCTCAAGGAAGCTGAACAGTTTTTTATGAACGGCGTTCGCGACATCGTCTACGCGGTCGGCATCGTGCCGACGAAACTCCCGCAAGCGCTTGCGCTGCGCCAACAAGGCTGTGACCTCAAGATTGTCGTCGATAGCCTTCAGGTAGCTCGCGCGGTTGCCGATTTTGGGCGCGAACATGATGAGCGCTTCGAAGTCTGGGTGGAAATTGATGTCGACGGACATCGGTCAGGCATACAGGCCGACGATGATCTGCTGGTCGAGGTGGGCAGGGCGCTGGTCGAGGGCGGCATGACTCTCGGTGGGGTCCTCGCACACGCTGGCTCAAGCTACGAGTACAACACACGGGCCGCACTCGTGCAAATTGCTGAGCAAGAGCGCAGCCGTACAGTGCGCGCGGCAGAACGCCTTCGTGCCGCAGGCCTACCCTGCCCCGTCGTCAGTGTCGGCTCTACGCCGACCGCACTCTCCGCGGAGCATCTTGAGGGCGTCACTGAGGTTCGTGCCGGCGTTTACGTGATGTTCGACCTCGTCATGCACAACGTCGGTGTTTGTGATCTGGAAAATATCGCACTTTCTGTGTTGACGACTGTCATTGGCCACCAGGAGGACAAGGGCTGGGCAATCGTCGATGCGGGCTGGATGGCACTGAGCCGGGACCGCGGCACGCAAAAACAGGCCCACGATTTTGGATACGGGCAGGTTTGCACTGAAGACGGGCGAGTGCTCGGCGACTATCTCGTCAGCGGAGCAAACCAGGAGCACGGCATCGTTGCCCGTGTCTCCAAACCGGACGTCAATATTACGGAGACGTTGCCGATCGGCACACGGCTGCGCATCTTGCCCAACCACGCCTGCGCCACCGGCGCGCAGCATCCGGAATATCAGGCGGTGAATACTGACGGTTCGACTGAAGCCTGGCCGCGTTTCTACGGCTGGTAAGCAATCGAACAAGTATCGGATGCCATGCTTTTCGGCATTCGATACTACTTCGCGTCGTTATAGGCGGTCGCCCGAGAAACGCCCAAATGTTGCGCAACCGTTTCCATGGATTTGTGCAATTGGAGATATCTCTTCTCCTTGAGCGCCCGCATCAATGCTTTTCTCTGGTCCGTTTTTAGAGCCTGCGCCGTCGTCGCCACGCTGACCGCGAATCGGTCAATACGCTCGCGAATCGAGTCCGCAGCCGATGGGTCAATTGACGCCTTCGCCCTGTCTTTCTTTGACAGCGAGGACTGCTCCAACAATGTCGAAATGCTGCGGAACAGCGTTGCATCAACGTTCAAGCAGGGTGCTGCGAAATAGTGCCCTCCCGAGTCAAGACATCCGTCTGGTATTTGCAAACAGCGAGTACCTGGTTTTGTCTGGCTCGCTTCATCCAGGATTATGAAATGTCCACTGAACCTCAGACTTCGATCATTACTTGTTCGAACGCGCCTGACATGCCGCCCCCCGCTGGTCACTACTCGCACGTTTGCGTCGCGAACGTCTTCGTCTTCGTCTCCGGACAATTGCCCATTGATACGACAGGAAAGCCCTTGAGTGACGAACCTTTTGAAACGCAAGTAGACCAGGTCCTCCGCAATGTGGACGCTTGCCTAAACGCTGCTGGTACTACTCGCGATCGGTTGGTTCAGATCCGGGTGTTCGTTTCGGATATTGAACATTGGCCAGTTTTCAACAAGCTCTACGCCGAATGGATTGGCACCCATAGGCCAGCACGAGCCGTTGCGCAATCGACTTCCCTCCATTACGGCGCCGCAGTCGAAGTGGAAGGCGTCGCCTTGGTCACTACGGTCTGAAAATCAGGAGAGGCGCCGTCATGAAAAGACTAAAACTCGCCCATTGGATTATGTTCGGTATGGTACTGGGTGTCCTTGTCGGATACGCCTGCAACCAGTATGCGGGAGATGAAGCAACCGCAAAAACCATCGCCGCCGACTTTAGCGTCGTGACGGGCATCTTTCTTCGACTGGTCAAAATGATCATCGCACCACTCGTCTTCGCTACGCTCGTCTCTGGCATTTCGAGCATGGATGGCGGCAAGTCAATTGGTCGCATCGGCGCGAAAACGATCGGATGGTTCGTCGTCGCGTCGCTGATTTCTCTCACCATTGGTCTGCTGTTCGTCAACATCGCGCGACCGGGCGCACATCTGAATCTGCCGCTACCTGCAGCGGATGCTTCGACCCACCTGCAAACGAACGCGCTGAACTTCAAGGACTTTCTGACCCACATGTTCCCAAGCAGCGTTATCGAAGCAATGGCAAGCAACCAGATTATGCAGATCCTGGTGTTCTCGCTGTTCTTCGGCATGGCGCTTGGCAAAGTTCCCGGTCTCCCCGGCGAGTTCCTGAAGCGCTCGATTGACGGTCTCATGGACGTCATGCTTCGCGCGACGAATGCTGTCATGCTGTTCGCACCTGTCGGCGTTTTCGCCGCAATCGCGGGTGCGGTGACTTCACAAGGCCTGGGGATCGTCTTAACGTACGGCAAGCTCATCGGATGGTTCTACGTTGCCCTATTCACTCTGTGGGGCGCGCTATATTTCGCGGGCCGCGCGGCCCTTGGTTGCCGCATGGGTCAACTGTTCAAGAGCATCCGCGAACCGATGATCATTGCCTTCTCCACTGCAAGCAGCGAAGCCGCCTACCCGAAGCTGACCGAAGTTCTGCAGGAATTTGGCGTACGAAAGCGTCTCGTCGGCTTCGTTCTGCCGCTCGGCTATTCATTCAACCTGGACGGCTCCATGGTCTACCAGGCGTTCGCGGCCATCTTCATTGTTCAGGCGTTTGGCGTATATATGCCCATCGGCATCCAGATAACGATGCTTCTGATCCTCATGGTGAGCAGCAAGGGCATGGCTGCCGTACCACGCGGCTCGCTGGTGGTCGTGGCCGCAATTCTCCCGATGTTCCACTTGCCAGAAGCTGGATTGCTGCTCGTAATGGGCATCGACCAGATTCTGGATATGGGGCGCACGGCGACCAACGTGCTGGGCAACAGTATCGCCACGGCCGTCGTTGCAAAATGGGAAGGTGAACTCGCTCCTGCCGGCACCCCCGAAAACGAAGAGGCCGCCATCGGCACCAGCCCCAATGAACAGGCGACGCCGTCCACCGGATACAGTGCCGCGCGCTCATCCTGACCCCAGACGCCAACTTCCCACATCTAAAACCAGACACACTGCCACACCATTCTGGTCAATCGCCTTCTCGAAGTAGCGGCGCGCGGTGGCCTTGTTGTCACGATCGGCGCGCAGCAGGAAATCGACTGTGCTGCCCTGCTTGGCTTATTGCGCCACAGCTGTTGATTGTCATATATCACTACCCGCATTTACAGGCGTTAACAAAATGA
>NZ_CYGY02000020.1:271-93383 GCF_900007165.1 Paraburkholderia piptadeniae | reverse complement strand
ACAAGCGGAGCCACCTCTTTAGCGTCGTCTTGCCGACCCCGCCCTTGTTATTAAAAACCGATAATATTTTCATTTTTGGAAAATTCTTCATCCAGTTCTGTTTCGTCCGTCCACCCACCTAACCCGTAGTCAATTCCCGCTTGTAATTGTGCACTTCTCACGTGAAAAGCGTTCTTAACGCAACGCGGAAAAGCGTGGACATCGCCCGACCAACATGTTAGGACAAAAACGAGTATTTGTAACGCAAGCTCATGACTTGGCATGGCACTAAAGCAACACAACCAATTGAGCAGCGAGCACAAACGGAACGAGCGTAGAGTCCTCGTTAATGGGTTATCCCGAAACGCCGGCAATATTAGAAAGGGGCACGAAAGATCCCTTCTAATGTTTGGTCAGGAGCGCACTGATCCGCTCCGTCACAAGCCACCAAGATTGGCTTTCGGACGCGAACGGCAGCGATCAAGCGTCGCTTGCGCAGTCGCCAATGTACCCTGCGCAGCTGCAGCACATTGTCGCAATAACGTGCGCCTCATCAGTTGCTCATTTAAATGCTCACGAAGCAGTTCCAAGCCGGGTTGCACATGCCACTCAGCGAACGTTGCAGCACCCTCTAGAAGTGAAGAGAAAGCGTCGTTATCTGCTTTCGATGTTCCGAATCTCTAGATGCAAAGAGTTGACGCCACGACTTGTGCAAATTGTGTTCAGTAGTTTTGACCTGAGGCCAACGTAGACGTGCTGAGGTAACTGTGCGGACCCGCCCACTTTCTTAGCTAGCGATCCAAAGCATATGGCTCCCCGCCAACCGCGCTTTCCCCCGCCCAAGCGAAATCCAAGGCCCAAAAACCAGAAAGCCCCGAACGGATATTAACCGCCCGAGGCTTTCCAAAAAACAACAAAGCGACCGCAACTAACCCTTAAGCAATCCGCTGCTCCGTCTCCGGATCAAACAGCACAGCCTTAGAAACATCAAACATCAGCGACATATTCTGATCCGGCTGCGGATTAGCTCCCGGGTGAACACGGCTGACGATGCGCTTACCGTTCACTTGAGCAAATACCAAAGTATCCGGCCCGGTAGGCTCGATCACATCGACCTTGACGTCGATCGGCTGATGCTTGCCATCATCGACGTTGTGAGCATTCCGCGTATCGGTAATCCGCTCAGGACGCAGTCCAAGAATCACTTCCTTGCCGACATGCGACTTCACGGCGCCATCGAAAGGCAGATTCAGCACACCGCGCTTCACACCCGTATCGAGTTCGAGCCCAACGCCCGAGCCTTGCTCAACAACCTTACCTTGAATGAAATTCATCGGCGGCGCACCGATAAACCCTGCGACAAACAGATTCGACGGCGAGTCATAAATCTCTTGAGGCGCCCCGAACTGCTGCACGATACCGTCCTTCATGACGGCAATACGATCGCCCAGAGTCATAGCTTCGATCTGATCGTGCGTCACATAAACAATCGTCGTCCCAAGGCGCTGATGCAGCAGCTTGATTTCCGAACGCATCTCGATCCGCAGCTTGGCGTCCAGGTTCGAAAGCGGCTCATCGAAGAGGAACATAGCCGGATCGCGAGCCAAAGCACGTCCCATAGCCACCCGCTGCCGCTGCCCACCTGACAGTTGCCCAGGCTTCCGATCCAAAAGATGTTCAATCTGCAGCAACTTAGAAACGCGCGAAACGATCTGATCCTGCTCCCCCTTCGGCACCTTGCGGATATTCAAGCCAAAGGAGATGTTGTCACGCACCGTCATCGATGGGTACAGCGCGTAAGACTGGAACACCATCGCGATATCGCGATCCTTCGGCGACAGGTTGTTCACCGTCTTGCCGCCGATCTGAATATCACCCTTCGTCACGGTCTCGAGACCGGCGATCATGTTGAGCAGTGTCGACTTACCGCAGCCCGAGCCGCCGACGAGAATCAGGAACTGGCCGTCTTCGATGTCGATGTTGACACCCTTCAGGACAGGCACCCCGTTCGGGTAGGTCTTGTACACGTCACGGATGGAAAGGCTTGCCATGCTGTGAATCCTCTAGTCTCTGTACTGCTGATGCGCCGCTAGCTGGCGACGCAGGCCGAATGCCGTTCAGGCCGTCGCTCGCACCAACACGCGAGCGACACGCCAACAAGAAAAATTAGCCCTTCACCGCGCCCGCCGTCAGGCCGCGCACGAAGTAGCGGCCTGCGATCACGTAGACGAGCAGCGTCGGCAGTGCCGCGATGATCGCGCCCGCCATGTCGACGTTGTATTCCTTCACGCCCGTCGACGTATTCACAAGGTTGTTCAGCGCCACGGTGATCGGCATCGAATCGACACCGGAGAACACGATACCGAACAGGAAGTCATTCCAGATCTGCGTGAATTGCCAGATCAGGCACACCATGAAAATCGGCAGCGAAATGGGCAGCATGATCTTCGAGAAGATCATGAAGAACCCGGCGCCGTCGATACGCGCCGCCTTCACGAGTTCAGCGGGGACGCTCACGTAGAAGTTGCGGAAGAACATCGTCGTGAACGCGATGCCGTACACGACGTGCACGAGCACCAGCCCGCCGATCGTGTTCGACAGACCGAAGAAGCCTTGCAGTCGCGCCATCGGCAGCAGGATCGCCTGGAACGGAATGAAGCAGCCGACCAGCAGCATCGTGAACAGCGCATCCGCGCCGCGAAAACGCCAGTGCGTGAGCACATAGCCGTTGAACGCGCCGATGATCGACGAGATCAGCACAGCGGGAATCACCATCTTCACCGAGTTCATGAAGAACGGCTGCATGCCCTCGCAGCGCACGCCCGTACAGGCTTCGCTCCACGCCTTCACCCACGGCGCGACCGTCCAGTGCGACGGCGGCGTGAGCAGATTGCCCGAGCGCAACTGATCAATGTCCTTGAACGACGTCGACAGCATCACGTACAGCGGGAACAGGAAGTACAACGCGAACAGAATCAATGCCGCGTAAATGACAGCACGGCTGATGTTCATCTTAGGCTGCATTGCGCGTGCTCCTCGATTCCAGATACATCAGCGGCACGAGCACGGCCACGACGGTTGCGAGCATCATCATCGACGAAGCCGCGCCGACGCCCAGTTGCCCACGGTTGAACGAAAACGTGTACATGAACATCGCGGGCAGCGACGACGACGTGCCCGGACCGCCCGCCGTCAACGCGACGACGAGGTCGAAGGTCTTGATCGTGATGTGGCAGAGAATCAGCAGCACCGAGAAGAACACGGGACGCATGCTCGGAATCACGATCTTCCGATAGATGGTCGGCAGCGTCGCGCCGTCCACTTGCGCGGCCTTGAAAATTTCGCTGTCGACGCCGCGCAGGCCGGCAAGGAAGAGCGCCATCACGAAGCCCGTCGATTGCCACACGGCCGCGATCACGACGCAGAAAATCGCCTTGTCGGGGTCGCCTAGCCAGCCGAACGAGAAGCTCGTCCAGCCCCAGTCGTGCAACACCTTCTCAATGCCGAGACCCGGATTCAGAACCCACTGCCATGCGGTGCCCGTCACGATGAACGACAGCGCCATCGGATACAGGAACACGGCACGCAACGCGCCTTCGTTACGGATCTTCTGGTCGAGCAGGATCGCGAGAAACAGACCGAGCCCGACGCAGATCGCGATAAACGGAATGCCGAACCAGCCGAGGTTCGCCGCCGACGTCCACCAGACGTCGTTGTCGAAAAGCTCTGCATACCGGTCGAAGCCGGCGAAATCGTAGCGCGGCATCAATCGCGAACTCGACAGCGACAGATAGCCGGTAACCAGAATGAAACCGTAGACGAAGACAAGGCTGATTACGATGCTGGGCGACAACACCAGCTTCGGAATCCAGCGGTCGGCGAGCGCCGCCATCGGCGACGTGCGGCGCGCGACGGGCGCCGTGCCTTTTGCGTTTCCGCTAATAGAAGCAGTCACAACTCGACTCCTGGAACTGTACCGCCCGGCATCGTCATCGTTGGGCGATGCCGGAACGGCAGAGGCGCGGGTGATGCATCGCACCATCGTCGTCCGGCGCGCATGGAGTCCCTGCATGCGTTCATGCAAGGCCCGGCGCGCCGGGCATTCTGCTACAACTGCGTGCTACGACTGCTTACTTGGTCTTCGCAGCCTTCGCGAGTGCGGCAACCGCGCTCTTCGAGTCTTGCGACGAGTTCATGAACTTCGTCACGACGTCCGAGATAGCGCCTGCTGCTGCGTCCGGCTGAGCCATGCCGTGAGCCAGCGACGGCACATAGCCGGCCGACTTGATGGCCGTCTGTTCATCAGCGTAGGACTTCTTCGCGCAGTCGTCGAATTTATCCATCGACACGCCCAGACGAACCGGGATCGAGCCCTTGTACAGGCTGAACTGTTCCTGAAAGTCCGGGCTCATGATGGTCTTCGCGAGCGCCAGCTGGCCCGGTGTTGCCGCCTTCTGGCCCTTCTGCTGGAAGAACACGAACGAGTCGACGTTGAACGTGTACGACTTCTCCGTACCCGGAACCGCCGCGCAGATGTAGTCCGAGCCGGCCTTCTTGCTCGCGTTCGCGAACTCGCCCTTCGCCCAGTCGCCCATGAACTGCATGCCGGCCTTGCCGTTGATGACCATCGCCGTCGCCAGGTTCCAGTCGCGGCCGGTGCGGCCGCTGTCGAAGTAGCCCTGGATCTTGCGGACGGTGTCGAACACCTGGACCATCTTGTCCGACGTCAGCGTCTTCTGGTCGAGGTCGACGAGCGCCTTCTTGTAGAAGTCCGCGCCTTGCGACAGCACGACGTCCTCCCACAGCGTCAGGTCTTGCCACGGCTGGCCGCCCATCGCGATCGGCATGATGCCGGCCGCCTTCATCTTGTCGGCGACGGCGAAAAACTCAGGCCACGAGGTCGGCACCTTGCCGCCTGCCTTGTCGAGTGCCGCCTTGTTGATGTACAGCCAGTTGACGCGGTGCACCGAGAACGGCGCCGCGACGTAGTGGCCTTCCGCGTGCATGATCTTGTCGATTTCCGGCGGCAGGTTCTTCTTCCAGTCGCCAGCCACGGAGTCGATGTTCACGAGCACGCCTTGCGATGCCCATTCCTGAATCAGCGGACCCTTGATCTGAGCCGCGCTCGGCGCGTTGCCCGAGATCACCTGGGTCTTCAGCGCCGTCATGGCTGCTGCGCCTGCACCGCCTGCCACCGCGAAGTCCTTCCACGTGTAGCCCTGTTTCTGCATGTCGTCCTTCAGCACGCCGACGGCCTTCGACTCGCCGCCCGACGTCCACCAGTGCAGCACTTCGACGGATTCGGCCGCCTGTGCCGTGGCGACGCCACACATCAGACCTGCGGCGCACAGGGCGCCCATGATCGCGCGGAATTTCATTGCTTATCTCCTCCAGACACCTGAACTAAAAACGAGTGGCCCCTGATGTCGCCAGGGTGCGATGGTTGGTCAAACAGGCAATGCGCTGGACGGTCGAGCGTCGGACAGGCACGAGGTGAAGTGAATGTGCCGGCGTGCCGAGGTTCGGCCGCGTGACGCTCAAGAGATGAGTGGTTTGCAATGCAAGAACTGTCTCCTCTTCTGATTTTTGCCTGCTCCGCCTTCTGACTGCGGCGCGTTGCAGACTCGAGGTGGTCCGAGCACGTCATTCGCTGAAACGCCCGTTCCGGCCGTCGTGCGCCGCCTGCGAAAGGCACTCTGGCGCATGCCGGAACGCGTTGTCCGTTAACATGCAGGGAAGCTATGTGCACTCGCGAAAAGGCGCTTGTTCACAAGCCCCGCACGCTTTTTTCGTCGAATTCACGTTACCTCTTGATTTGGATTGTAGTTAAACTACAATTCAGTGTCAAAAAAAATTTTATCGGACTACGGGCGCCTTACAGGCCCACCAGATATCTCACGGAGACTCATGCAAACCGACTCCAGCTTCACCTTCGTTCTCTTCGGCGGAACCGGCGATCTGTCGATGCGCAAGATCCTCCCCGCTCTGTATGAAGCACACCGCGCGGGCATGCTCGAGGCGAGCGGCAAGATCATTGCCGTCGCGCGGCATGAGGAAGACCGTGGCGGCTATCTGCAGTGGGTCAACGAACACGTGAAGGCGCACGTTTCGAAGAACGGCATCGACGAAAACGCGTGGTCGAGCTTTCTCGAACGCATCGAGTACGTGAAGCTCGATCTCGGCAAGGCCGAAGACTTCGTCAAGCTGCGCGACGCGATGCAGGACCTGCCCGGCACGCGCGTGTTCTATCTGGCGACGGGCCCGTCGCTCTTCGTGCCGATCTGCCGCGCGCTCGCGTCGGTGGGTCTCAACGAAAACGCGCGCATCGTGCTCGAAAAGCCGCTCGGTTATGACCTGCGTTCTTCGAATGCAATCAACGATGCCGTCGGCGAAATCTTCGCCGAAGGGCAGATCTATCGTATCGATCACTACCTCGGCAAAGAGCCCGTGCAAAACCTGTTGGCGCTGCGCTTCGGCAATGCGCTGTTCGAGCCGCTGTGGCGCCGCGAGTGGGTCGAGAGCATTCAGATCACGATCGCCGAAGAACTCGGCGTGGAAGCGCGCGGCGACTTCTACGACAATACGGGCGCGCTGCGCGACATGGTGCAAAACCATTTGCTGCAACTGCTTTCGATCGTCGCGATGGAGCCGCCGCATTCGATGGATTCGGATTCCGTGCGCGATGAAAAGCTGCGCGTGTTGCGCGCGCTGAAGCCGATCGATCCGCGCGATATCGGCAAGGTCGCCGTGCGTGGCCAGTATCATGCGGGCGTCATTCGCGGCGCATCGGTGCCGGCGTATGCAACGGAACCCGGCGTGAAGACCGACAGCGCGACTGAAACGTTTGTCGCGCTGAAGGTCGAGATCGAGAACTGGCGCTGGGCGGGCGTGCCGTTCTTCCTGCGCACGGGCAAGCGGCTGGCCGATCGCGTCGCGGAGATCGTCGTGAACTTCCGCGCCGTGCCGCATTCGGCGCTGGGTTCGTCGGCGCTGCGGCCGGGCGCGAATCGTCTCGTGATCCGCCTGCAGCCGAACGAAACGATCCGCCTCTACTGCCTCGCGAAGAAGCCTGGCGAAGGGATGAACCTGTCGAGCGTGCACCTCGACCTCGCCTTCGACCAGTTCTTCAAGGAAGGCCAGATGGAGGCGTATCAGCGTCTGCTGCTCGATGTGATCCACGGGCGTCTCGCGCTCTTCGTGCGTCGCGACGAACAGGAAGCGGCATGGAAGTGGGTCGAGCCGATCCTCAACGAGTGGGCCGCGTCGGGCAAGCCGAAGCCTTATGCGGCAGGCACATGGGGGCCGGCGGCGGCGAGCGCGATGCTTGCGCAGCACGATACCTGCTGGCTCGAAGAAGAGAATTGACGAAGTACGGCGCGTTTTGTTTTTGTCCTGCGATGATCGATGTTTTTGCATCGATATTGCACCCGGCGCGCCGCTTGCAGTACGGCATGAACAGCCGGACGGGAACCCGGTGACGCAGATGACACAGGCCCCGTCGCGGCAGCAGCGGGACAAGGCCGCGTCGACTTAAGTGATCGACGATGCCGTCCCCGCAGCACCTCAGATCTAACAAAGAAAGCAGCATGGAGGAGAAGTGATCGAGCTTCACGCTTTCGACGACCCGCGCGCCCAATCCGACGCGCTGGCGAAGGCGGTCGGCGACGCGCTACAGGCGTCGCTCGCCGCCCGTGCGAGCGCAACCCACGCGCGCCCGACGACGCTTGCCGTGTCCGGTGGCACGAGTCCGCGTCCGTTTCTGCAAACGCTATCCATGCAGCCGTTCGACTGGAAGCGCATCGCCGTCACGCTCGTCGACGACCGCTGGGTGCCCGAGACGGATGACGCGAGCAACGCGCGCCTCGCCCGCGAGACGCTGTTGCAGAACGCGGCGCGTGAGGCGACCTTCCTGCCGCTCGTCGACACGGCGCAATCGCTCGATGCGCATGTCGCCGCGTTGAATCGCGATGTCGCGCGCGGCGATCGTCATCTGCCCGATGTGGCCGTGCTCGGCATGGGCGAAGACGGCCACACGGCGTCGATTTTCGCGGACGCGCCCGAATGGGAGCACGCGGTCTCGACGGCCGATCCGTTCGTCGCCGTGCATCCCGGCGCCGCGCCACATGCGCGCGTGAGCTGGTCGATGTCCGCGTTGAAGAAAATCGACCGGCTGTTCCTACTGATCGCCGGTCAGAAAAAGCTCGACGTGCTCAAAGCCGCCGCAGCCGCCCCACAAAAAAATGCCATCTCGACGTTGGCGAACGACAAGGGAGTAAGACTCGATGTCTACTGGTGTGCAAACTAAGGCTGCCCCTGGCGCGGGCCAGCACGCCGACGGACCGAGGCTGCTTGCCGACATCGGCGGCACCAATGCGCGCTTCGCGCTTGAAACCGGTCCCGGCGAAATCACGCAGGTTCTCGTCTATCCGTGCGCGGACTATCCGGGTGTCGCAGAGGTCATCAAGAAGTATCTGAAGGACAGCAAGATCGGTCGCGTGAATCATGCGGCGATTGCGATCGCGAATCCCGTCGACGGCGATCAGGTCAGCATGACCAATCACGACTGGACGTTCTCGATCGAAGCGACGCGCCGTCAGCTCGGCTTCGACACATTGCTCGTCGTGAACGACTTCACCGCGCTCGCGATGGCGCTGCCGGGCCTCACCGATTCGCAGCGCGTGCAGGTGGGCGGCGGCACGCGCCGGCAGAACAGCGTGATCGGCCTGCTCGGCCCGGGCACGGGCATGGGCGTGTCGGGCCTGATTCCCGCCGACGACCGCTGGATCGCGCTCGGCAGCGAAGGCGGCCACGCGACGTTCGCGCCGATGGACGAGCGCGAAGACCTCGTGCTGCAGTACTCGCGCAAGAAGTGGCCGCATGTGTCGTTCGAGCGCGTTGCCGCCGGGCCCGGCATCGAAGTGATCTATCGCGCGCTCGCGGCTCGCGACAAAAAACGCGTGCCCGCGACGCTCGAAGTGTCGGAGATCGTCAAGAAAGGCCTCGACGGCGATCCGCTCGCCGCCGAGACGATCGACGTGTTCTGCGGCATTCTCGGCACGTTCGCGGGCAACATCGCGGTGACGCTGGGCGCGCTGGGCGGCATCTACATCGGCGGCGGCGTCGTGCCGCGTCTGGGCGACGTGTTCGCGCGCTCGTCGTTCCGTCAGCGCTTCGAGGCGAAGGGCCGCTTCGAGGCCTATCTGAAGAACGTGCCGACCTATGTGATCACGGCGGAATATCCGGCGTTTCTCGGCGTGTCGGCGATTCTCGCGGAGCAGCTGTCGAATCGCGCGGGCGGCAGTTCGTCCGCCGTGTTCGAGCGCATCCGGCAGATGCGCGATGCACTGACGCCCGCCGAGCGCCGCGTCGCGGATCTCGCGCTCAACCACCCGCGCTCGATCATCAACGATCCCATCGTCGACATCGCGCGCAAGGCCGATGTGAGCCAGCCGACCGTGATCCGCTTCTGCCGTTCGCTCGGCTGCCAGGGCCTGTCCGACTTCAAGCTGAAGCTCGCGACGGGTCTGACGGGCACGATTCCCGTGTCGCACAGCCAGGTGCATCTCGGCGACACGGCGACGGACTTCGGCGCGAAGGTGCTGGACAACACCGTCTCCGCGATCCTGCAGTTGCGCGAGCATCTGAACTTCGAGCATGTCGAAACGGCCATCGATCTGCTGAACGGCGCGCGGCGCATCGAGTTCTACGGACTCGGCAATTCGAACATCGTCGCGCAGGACGCGCACTACAAGTTCTTCCGCTTCGGCATTCCGACGATCGCTTACGGCGATCTGTACATGCAGGCGGCGTCGGCGGCGCTGCTCGGCAAGGGCGATGTGATCGTCGCGGTGTCGAAGTCGGGCCGCGCGCCCGAACTGTTGCGCGTGCTCGAAGTGGCGATGCAGGCGGGCGCGAAGGTGATCGCGATCACATCGAGCAACACGCCTTTGGCCAAGCGCGCAACGGTCGCACTCGAGACGGATCACATCGAGATTCGCGAGTCGCAGTTGTCGATGATCTCGCGCATCCTGCATCTGCTGATGATCGACATCCTGGCCGTCGGCGTGGCGATCCGTCGTGCGGCGCCGGCGGCGGAAGTCAGCGCTGCCGTGGCGAAGGCGCGCAAGGACGCCGACGACGATACGACGGCCGTGCTCGATTGGCTCAGTCACGGAGCGGCGGCCTCGCCGAAGGACTAGTCCGCGCTCGCGTTCGAGCGGTAAGCGTCAGCAGTAAAAAAGCCGGACCCTTTGCCATTCAGCAGCAGGTCCGGCTTTTTGTTATCCGCCGATTCGTTCGCGCGTGGTCTCGCGCGTGTAAGTCAGGCCGCCGAAGCCCGCGATACGGGCCGCCCATGCCAGCGCATCAGCAGGAACCGTCCGACGAAGCACAGCGATCCCGCGACGGCGATCGTCACGCCCATCCCTTGCGGCGAGCCGTCATGCCACAGCCCGACAGCAAAGCTCGACAGCGCGCCGAACGCAAGCTGCATCGCGCCGAACACGGCCGCCGCCGCGCCCGCATTCCGCGGATAGCGATGCATCAGGTCGGTCGTGCAATTGGCCGACAGCACGCCGACCACGCCCACCACGAAGAACAGCCCGACGACGATCGACCACAGCCCGCCCCACCCCGTCAGACACATCAGCGCAACGAACAGCGATGCGACGAAGCTGATCGTCGCGGCGGCCGAAATGACGGGCAGCGGCCCCGTGCGTCCGACGACACGCGTGTTCACGAAGTTGCCGAGCATGATGCCGATGATGTTCAGCCCGAACAGAAAGCCGTAGTGCTGCGGCGACACATGGAAGTACTCGATATAGACGAACGGCGTCGCCGTGATGTACGCGAACATCGACGCGAACGCCATGCCACCGCACAGCATGTGCCCCCACGTGACAGGGTCCTTCAGCAGCGTGCCGTACGCGGCAAACGACTGGAGCACCGCGCCGTGCGCGCGCATCTCGCGCGGCCAGGTTTCCGGCACGCGCATGAACGCGGTCGCGGCGCAGAGAGCGCCGAAGATCGTCAGCGCGATGAAGACGACGCGCCAGCCGCCGAGCAGAAGCAACTGCCCGCCGAGCAGCGGCGCAAGCAACGGCCCGATCGACGTGACGATGGCGAGCATCGACAGCACGCGGGCTGCGTCGGTTGGGCCGTGCGCATCGCGGGCGATCGCGCGCGCGAGCACGGATGCCGCGCCCGCGCCGAGCGCCTGCACGAAGCGGAACGTGACGAGCGCGCCGATCGACAGCGACACCGCGCAGACGATCGTCGCGAGCGTGTACATGATGATGCCGCCGAGCAGCACGGGGCGCCGCCCATACGCATCCGACATCGGCCCGTACAGAAGCATGCCGATCGAGAAGCCGAGCATGAAGCTGGTCAGCGTGCCCTGCGCCGCGCCCGCGCTGACGTTGAACGCCTGCGTGATCGACGGAAGACTGGGCAGGTACATATCGATCGAAATCGGCCCGCACGCGGCCAGCGCGCCGAGCAGCAGAATCAGCCGGGCATCCGGCCGGGATCTGACGACGTGAGACATTGGATTCCAGTGAGAAGCGACGCGCAAAGATCGGCCGATGGGCGAACCAGCGGACCGTGCGAGGTCGCGGATACGGCCTGAGATTGTAACCCGACGTTTAAATATCGCCCCGCTCAACGCCGTACCGAGCCGTCCCGGCGCCCGCTGGATACAAGCCTCCTCCGCCTTATCGGTTAAGCTGGCCGTCCGTTTCTCACTCAGACATTCGACGCAGATGACCGCATTCCTGCTGATCTGGAGCCCCAGGAAGTGGCCGTGGCCCGAACTGCCGGACGTGGCAAAGCGCGTCGCGGCGGGCGAAGCCGTCACCGACGTCTGGGGCTGCGGCTTTTCGCGCAGCATCCTGCCGGGCGACCGCGTGTTCATTCATCGCGTGACGCTGGAGCCCAAAGGCGTGTTCGCGTCGGGCTACGTGACGCGCGCGCCATACGAAGTGCCCGACGCGACCAAGAAGCGCGGCTACCGGCTTTGCATCGACTTCGTGTACGACTATCTGGTCGATGCGCATCATGAAGTCGTGGTTTCCCGCGACGAACTGCGCCAGCACCCTTTCTCCGTCCAGACGTGGGATGCGCAAACCTCGGGCATCTCGATCAAGCCGATCGCCGAGGGCGCTCTCGAAAAGCGCTGGCTCGAAAGGACGGGCAAGCGGCCGAGGCCTGCCGTCGCACCGCATGCGGACGAGCCGGCGAAATCGACGAAGGAGCAAGCGACGCAAGCGTGGAGCGAAGCGAACAAAGCCGCTGCCGGCAAACGCGCGGCGCGGGTGGCGATGTACTTCGGCAAGGCAAAGCGCCCAGGCAGTGCGCCCGGCGACGGCGAAGGCAATAACGGCGGCAACTCGGGCGGCAACAGCGGCGGCGGCACTTGAACGCATACGGCGCCGCCCCGTCGCGCCTGCCTGCCCACGGCCGAATCCACACGACTCCGGTACAATTTCGTGAGGTCATTCTTACGGTCGTGCGTTCGTTGCGCGCTTGCGCGTGCCCGTTCGCAGCGCATCGATACCGCCCATGTACCGCACTCGCGCGAGTTGCAGCCATTCGGCGCGCGAGCCCAACCCAAGCAGGTCCAACGCTCATGTCCAGCAATCAAGAACTCTTCGACCGCGCCCAGAAAACCATTCCGGGCGGCGTCAACTCGCCCGTGCGCGCCTTCCGTTCGGTCGGCGGCACGCCGCGTTTCATCGAACGCGCGCAAGGCGCGTACTTCTGGGACGCCGAGGGCAAGCGTTATATCGACTACATCGGCTCGTGGGGGCCGATGATCGTCGGCCACGTGCATCCGGAAGTGCTCGAGGCCGTGCAACGTGTGCTGGTTAACGGGTTCTCGTTCGGCGCGCCGACGCAAGCCGAGGTGGAAATCGCCGAGGAAATCTGCAAGCTCGTGCCTTCGATGGAACAGGTACGGATGGTGTCGAGCGGCACGGAAGCGACGATGAGCGCGCTGCGCCTCGCGCGCGGCTTCACGAACCGCAGCCGCATCGTCAAGTTCGAGGGCTGCTATCACGGCCACGCGGACAGCCTGCTCGTGAAGGCAGGCTCGGGCCTGCTGACGTTCGGCAACCCGACGTCGGCGGGCGTGCCCGTCGATATCGCGAAGCACACCACCGTGCTCGAATACAACAATGTCGCGGCGCTCGAAGAAGCGTTCAAGGCTTTCGGCAACGAGATCGCTTCCGTGATCGTCGAGCCGGTGGCGGGCAACATGAACCTCGTGCGCGCGACGCCGGAGTTCCTGGGCGCGCTGCGCCGCCTCTGCACCGAATACGGTTCGGTGCTGATCTTCGACGAAGTGATGTGCGGGTTCCGCGTCGCGCTGGGTGGCGCTCAGCAACTGTATGGCATCACGCCGGACCTCACGTGTCTCGGCAAGGTGATCGGCGGCGGCATGCCGGCGGCAGCGTTCGGCGGGCGACGCGACATCATGGCCCATCTCGCGCCGCTCGGCGGCGTCTACCAGGCGGGCACGCTGTCGGGCAACCCGATCGCGGTCGCGGCGGGTCTCAAGACATTGCAACTGATCCAGGCGCCGGGCTTCTACGACACGCTGTCGCGCCAGACGACGCGTCTTGTGCAAGGCCTCACGGAAGCCGCGCGCGAAGCGAAGGTGCCGTTCACGGCGGATTCCGTCGGCGGCATGTTCGGTCTGTATTTTTCGGCGAACGTGCCGGGCAGCTTCGCGGAAATCTCGCGCTGCGACGTGCCGCGCTTCAACGCGTTCTTCCACAAGATGCTCGACGCGGGCGTGTACTTCGCGCCTTCCGCGTACGAGGCAGGCTTCGTGTCGAGCGCGCACGACGACGCGATCATCGACGCGACCATCGATGCCGCGCGCGGCGCATTCAAGTCGCTCGCGTGAACCGCGTTGAAGAAACATTGAACGGATAACGCCAAACCGATGTTCTCGCAGACCGATTTCGTCCACATGGAGCGCGCGCTGGCCCTCGCCTGGCGCGGCCTGTACACGACCGACCCGAATCCGCGCGTCGGCTGCGTGCTGGTGAAGAACGGCGAGGTGATCGGCGAAGGCTACACGCAGCCCGCCGGTCACGATCACGCGGAAATCCAGGCGCTGAAGGACGCGCGCAAGCGCGGCAACGATCCGCGCGGAGCGACCGCTTACGTGACGCTCGAACCGTGCAGCCACTTCGGCCGCACGCCGCCGTGCGCGAACGCGCTGATCGAAGCGAAGGTTGCGCGCGTGGTCGCCGCAATGGAAGACCCGAACCCGCGCGTGTCGGGGCGCGGCCTCTCGATGCTGCGCGAAGTGGGCATCGAAGTGCGTTGCGGCCTGCTCGAAACGGAAGCGCGCGAACTGAACATCGGCTTCGTGTCGCGGATGACGCGCGGCCGCCCATGGGTGCGGATGAAGGTGGCGGCATCGCTGGATGGACGCACGGGATTGCCGTCGGGCGAGAGCCAGTGGATCACGAGCGAAGCGGCGCGCAACGACGGGCACGCATGGCGCGCCCGCGCATCGGCGATCCTGACGGGCATCGGCACCGTGAAGGAAGACAATCCGCGCATGACCGTGCGCGCCGTCGATACGCCGCGCCAGCCGCACCGCGTGCTGATCGACAGTCAGCTCGAAGTATCGCCCGATGCGCAGATTCTCGCCGGCGCGCCGACGCTGATCTTCTGCGGCAAGCTCACCCCGCTGCTCGAAGAACGCGCCGCCGCGCTGCACGATCGCGGCGCCGAAATCGTGCAGCTCGCGAACGACAACGGCAAAGTCGACTTGCCGAAGATGCTGGAAGAGCTCGGCAAGCGCGAAGTCAACGAACTGCACGTGGAGGCGGGCTACAAGCTGAACGGGTCGCTGTTGCGCGAAGGCTGTGTAGACGAGCTGCTCGTCTACCTCGCGCCAAGCCTGCTCGGCAACGACTCGATGAGCATGTTCAATCTCGCCGCGCCGGGTTCGCTCGACGCGCGCACGCAACTCGAATTTCATGCCGTGGACCGGATCGGCAGCGACGTGCGGATTCTCGCGCGTCTGATGCCGAAGCCGCCCGGACACTGACCGATAGATATAGGACACAACACGATGTTTACGGGAATCGTCGCGGCTGTCGGCCGCATCGCATCGATCAAGCCGCTCGGCAGCGAACCGGACGCGGGCGTGCGCCTCACCGTCGAAGCGGGCGGCCTCGATCTGGAGGACGTGCAACTGGGCGACAGCATCGCGATCCAGGGCGCGTGCATGACCGTGATCGAAAAAACGTCGACCTCGTTCGACGTGGACGTCTCGCGCGAAAGTCTGAACCGCACGGCGGGCCTTGCCGATACGCGCGAAGTGAACCTGGAAAAGGCGCTGCGCTCGCACGACCGGCTGGGCGGCCACATCGTGTCGGGCCATGTGGACGGCCTCGGCACGGTGACGCGCTTTGCGCGCGTCGGCGAATCGCACGAGCTGCGCGTGCTCGCGCCGCGCGAGATCGGCAAGTATCTGGCGTACAAGGGCTCGATCACCGTGAACGGCGTGAGCCTCACCGTGAATTCGGTGACGGACCGCGACGACGGCTGCGAATTTTCGATCAATCTGATTCCGCATACGGTTGAAGTGACCACGCTGAAGGCGTTGAAGGAAGGCGCGAAGGTGAATCTGGAGATCGACCTGATCGCGCGCTACGTCGAGCGGATGCTCAACGCACCGAAGTAATCTCGCGTTCCAGTCTCGCGTACCTGAGCGCGGCTGAACATTCGTCCGAACGGCATATGCCGTTCGGACGGGCGACTTGCGGGGCGGCGTGGCGTAAAATACGCGCTTTCCCAAACTTCTCGCCAACATGACCCTCGCCTCCACCCTCGAAATCATCGCCGAGCTCAAAGCTGGCCGGATGGTGATTCTTGTCGACGAAGAAGACCGCGAAAACGAGGGCGACCTCGTCATCGCAGCAGAATTCATCACGCCGGAAGCAATCAACTTCATGGCCCGCTACGGCCGCGGCCTGATCTGTCTGACGCTCACTCAGGAACGCTGCAAGCTGCTGAACCTGCCGCTGATGACGCACCGCAACGGCACGCAGTACGGCACGGCGTTCACGGTCAGCATCGAGGCGGCCGAAGGCGTCACGACGGGCATTTCGGCGGCGGACCGCGCGCATACGATCGCCACGGCCGTCGCGGCGAACGCGCGAACCGAAGACATCGTCCAGCCGGGCCATGTGTTTCCGATCATGGCGCAGCCAGGCGGCGTGCTGGTGCGCGCGGGCCACACGGAAGCCGGCTGCGATTTCACGGCGCTCGCGGGCCTCACGCCTGCCGCGGTGATCTGCGAAATCATCAAGGACGACGGCACGATGGCGCGCCTGCCCGACCTGCTGACGTTCGCGCAAGAACACGGCCTGAAGATCGGCACGATCGCCGACCTGATCCACTATCGCAGCCGCACGGAATCGATCGTCGAGCGCGTCTGCGAACGCACGATGCAGACCGTGCACGGCCCGTTCCGCGCGGTGATGTATCTTGACCAGCCGAGCGGCCAGCCGCATATGGCGCTGGTGCGCGGCACGCCCACGCCCGACCGCGAAACGCTGGTGCGCGTGCACGAGCCGCTGTCGGTGCTGGATCTGCTCGAAGTGGGCCGCTCCACGCACTCATGGACGCTCGACGCCGCAATGAAGGAGATCGCCGCGCGCGATCATGGCGTGATCGTGCTGCTCAATTGCGGCGACTCGAAGGATCATCTGATCGACGTGTTCAAGGCATTCGACGAGAAGAGCCGGGCCGAGGCGCTCAAGCGCCGGCCGGTTGACTTCAAGACGTATGGCATCGGCGCGCAGATTCTGCGCGAACTCGGTGTCGGCAAGATGCAGGTGCTGTCGACTCCGCGCAAGCTGGGCAGCATGTCCGGCTACGGGCTCGAAGTGACCGGCTTCGTACCGATGCCGGGCGGCGCGACCGAAAAGCCGCAAAACTGCTGAACGCTTCAACCGCTCTCACGCCAAGTTACCGCTCAGTTTTCGCTAACCTGCGCTCAACCAACACACTACGGACCTCATATGGAAATCGGACAATACCAACCGAATCTCGACGGCGACGGTCTGCGCATCGGCATCGTCCAATCGCGCTTTAATGAACCCGTCTGCAACGGCCTCGCTGACGCGTGCATCGAAGAACTCGAACGCCTCGGTGTAACGGGCGAAGACGTGCTGCTCGTCACCGTGCCGGGCGCGCTGGAAATCCCGCTTGCGCTGCAAAAGCTCGCGGAAAGCGGCCAGTTCGACGCGCTGATCGCGCTCGGCGCGGTCATCCGCGGCGAGACGTATCACTTCGAGCTCGTGTCGAACGAAAGCGGCGCGGGCATCTCTCGCATCGCGCTGGACTTCGGCATCCCCGTCGCAAACGCCGTGCTGACGACCGAAACGGACGAACAGGCCGTCGCGCGCATGACCGAGAAGGGCCGTGACGCGGCGCGCACCGCTGTCGAAATGGCGAACCTCGCGGTCGCGCTCGAACAGCTGGACGGCGACGAGGACGAAGAAGGCGAAGACGAGGACGACGAAGAGGAACGGGCATGAAGAGCGCACGCCGACGCTCCCGCGAACTGGCCACGCAGGGGCTTTATCAGTGGCTGCTGTCGGGTTCGCCGGCAGGTGAAATCGACGCGCAGCTGCGCGGCGCCCAGGGTTTCGACAAGGCCGACCACGAGCATCTGGACGCCATCCTGCATGGTGTGATCCGCGATTCCGAAGCACTGACCGCGGATCTCACGCCGTGCCTCGACCGCCCGATCGACCAGTTGTCGCCCGTCGAACGCGCGGTGCTGCTGGTCGCCGCCTACGAGCTGAAGAATCAGGTCGACATTCCGTATCGCGTCGTGATCAACGAGGCCGTGGAACTGGCGAAGACTTTCGGCGGCGCGGACGGCTATAAATACGTGAACGGTGTGCTCGACAAGCTGTCGGCGAAACTTCGCGTCGCCGAGACGCAAGCGGCCGCTCGCAAGCAGTGAGCGTGGCTGGCATCAGCCATGGCTGATGCAGGCGGGCCCGGTACAACGCCGGCCCGCCTTTGTTTTTTGCGCAGCTGTCCTTGCGCTCTGTTTGAACTGGACTCATCGAATGAACAGCATCACCGAACCCCTCGTGAAACTGGCCGCCCGCGTCGACGCGATCCATCCGTTCTACGTGATGGAACTGGCCAAGGAAGCGGCGCTGCTGGAGCGCGCGGGGCGCGACATCATCCATATGGGTATCGGCGAGCCCGACTTCACGGCGCCGGAACCCGTCATCGCGGCCGCGACGGAGGCGTTGCGGCGCGGCGTCACACAGTACACGAGCGCGCTCGGAATTCATGCGTTGCGCGACGCGATCGCCGGTCACTACAAGCACGCATATGGGCTCGATATCGATCCTGCGCGGATCGTCGTGACGGCGGGAGCGTCGGCGGCGTTGCTGCTGGCGTGCGCGGCGCTCGTCGATCGCGATGACGAAGTGTTGATGCCCGATCCGAGCTATCCATGCAACCGCCATTTCGTCGCCGCCGCCGAGGGTAAGCCGATACTCGTGCCGAGCGGCCCCGCCGAGCGTTTCCAGCTGACGGCAAGCGACGTCGAGCGTCTGTGGAACGAGCGCACACGCGGCGTGTTGCTCGCGTCGCCGTCGAATCCGACGGGCACGTCGATCGAGCCGGCCGAACTGAAGCGTATCGTCGAGACGGTCCGCGCGCGCGGCGGCTTCACGATCGTCGATGAAATCTATCAGGGCTTGAGCTATGACGCGCCGCCCGTGTCGGCCCTTTCGTTCGGCGACGATGTCGTCACCGTCAACAGCTTCTCGAAGTACTTCAACATGACGGGCTGGCGGCTCGGCTGGCTCGTGGTGCCGCCGGCGCTCGTCGGCGCGTTCGAAAAGCTCGCGCAAAATCTGTTCATCTGCGCATCGGCGCTCGCGCAACATGCTGCGCTCGCCTGCTTCGCGCCGGAAACGCTCGCGATCTACGAATCGCGCCGGATGGAGTTCAAGCGCCGCCGCGATTTCATCGCGCCCGCGCTCGAATCGCTGGGCTTCACTGTGCCCGTCATGCCGGACGGCGCGTTCTACGTCTACGCCGACTGCCGCAGCGTCGCGCATCCGGCCGCGGGCGATAGCGCCGCGCTGACCAGAGCGATGCTGCACGATGCGGGCGTCGTTCTCGTGCCGGGCATGGACTTCGGCTCGTACCAGCCGCGCGAGTACATCCGGCTGTCGTACGCGACCGCGTATTCGAAGCTCGAAGAGGCTGTCGAGCGTCTGCGCAAGCTGTTCGGCGGTTGAGGCCGAGCGACGCGGCGCCGCACGCGAGGCGGCGCTCTCGTCGAGCGGGAGAAGCGAACGCCGATGCGGCAGAAACCAGCGAGACAATGACAAAGGGCACCCGAAGGTGCCCTTTCTTTTTGCTCGATCAGCCTGGGTCTATGCGCTGCTTACTGCGCTTGTTACGCGATCAAGCGCCCAGTTCCGGCTGCTGCGCCGCATGCTTTGCTGCATTTGCGCTCGCATCGTCCTGTTCCGAATCCTTGGTCGCCGGCGTCTGCGCCGTCTTCGTCGGGGCAAGCGGATGGCCGTCGAGCGTCACCTGCACGCGCTTGTTCGAAGCATTTGATGTCGCAGCCTGCGTCGAGTTCGACGCCTGCACCGTGGCGGGTGCCTGCGGCGAATTGATCGGCACCTTGCGGCCGCGCGCTACGTCGCGCAGACGCGTACGCTCGGCCATCACCTTCGCGCCGTAGCCGCCGTCGTCCGGCGACGTCGAACCGACGTACAGACGCAGACCGCCCGGCAGCGAGCCGCCGCGCGCGATGCAATCCTTCAGCACGATCGCGCCGACCTTGATGTTCGCGAGCGGCTCGAGCGCCGCGGACTGGCCGCCAAAGTAGCGGAATTTGTCCGAGTGAACGGTCGACATGACCTGCATCAGGCCCTTCGCGCCGACACCGCTCTCCGCATACGGATTGAAGCCCGATTCGATTGCCATCACGGCGAGCAGCAGCAGCGGATCGAGACCGACTTCGCGGCCCGTGTCGAATGCGGCCTTCACGAGCTCGCTGACGGGCTCCTGCGCGACGCGATAGCGGCGCGAGAGGAAGGACGAGACGAGGTCCTGCTCACGCGTGGAAATCAGCACGCGGTCGTCGCGGGCATCCGCCGACACGCGTTGCGACGGAATCATCGAAGCGATCGTGCTCACGCTCGGTAGCGTGCGCGGATCGAGTCCGTTCAGCGCGGCCGACGAAAGGCCCGTGCTGGCCGGAGCTGAAAAACCGGAGTTGTCGCCCGCAATGCTGAAGCCGGCGTCAGCGGCCTTGGCCGGGCCGTTGGCGTTGTCTCCCGTATTCGACGACGTCGAGAGCGTATCGTCCTGAGGCGCCGCGTTGCCGCGCTGTTGCGGGGCGAACGACGGCAGCGGATTGCCCTGCAGCAGACGAGCGGGGCCAGCCTGCACGGCGGCCGAGATGAAGGGCATCAGCCGCGTAGCCAGCATCAGGCGCCAGCCGGGCATCAGCCACAGCGAGAGTGCGAACAGAACAGCGAACCCGCCGACTACGCTGAATAGGTGATGACTCAAACGCGTCCCCTGACGCAGCGCGCCGCGCATGACCTGCGCGATCCGCTCGTTGGGACGCCACGATAACCAGGCGTTCATTCAGATCTCCCATGTTGCTGGCAATGCGAACGCCGTAAAAACGACCGGCTTGGGACTGCTGTTCGCAAAACCAAGACGCCGCGTGCTCTGGTTAAGGCGACGACGACGTCGGGAAAACGGCAAAAAGTACCGTTGGGGAGCCAAAATCTTGAAAAGCGCCGCCTGCATGCCAAAAAGCACGCATTCGTTGGCTCCCACGCGAAAAACCAGCGTCGAAGTGCGCTGGTGGAGACTACTTATGACCGTCAATACCGTGCAGGGGTCGGTAAGGGTGACGCGTTGCGTCTGAGGACCGGGGGACGGTGGTAAAAACTATCAATTCCCTGCAACCAATGTGACCGGATTCTAACAGGGTTTTATAGATCGTCAACACTATAAAAGGCCAAATTTATAACTAATTGTAATTATGAACGGTGTTCAGGGAGCGCAATCCCTCTGCGGAAGGGCTTTTCCAGCCGATCGGCATTTTCGCTATTCAGCGTGCGCTTCCTAACGCATGTAAAATCGACAATCCGTTCGGCATGGCGGTGCATTGCTGCGCCGCCTGCTCTCGCCACTGTTTTCAGCTCTTGCATCCGCCGCTTCGCGGCCGCCAACCGGACCGATGAAATACAAAGACCTGCGTGACTTCGCGAGCCGCCTCGAATCGCTCGGCGAGCTGCGCCGTATCTCGCAAAACGTGTCGCCCGTCCTGGAAATGACCGAGCTGTGCGACCGCGTGCTGCGCGCCGGCGGCCCGGCGCTGCTGTTCGAGTCGAAGCAGCGCCATGCGTTCCCGGTGCTCGGCAATCTGTTCGGCACGCCGCGGCGCGTCGCGCTGGGCATGGGCATCGATGCCGCGCAGGGCGACGCGGGCAGCGATCAGGCGTCGCTGGAGTCGCTGCGCGATGTCGGGCGTCTGCTGTCGGCGTTGAAGGAGCCAGATCCGCCCAAAGGCCTCAAGGACGCGGGCAAGCTGCTGTTGCTCGCGAAGGCGGTCTGGGACATGGCGCCGAAGACCGTCATCGCCGCGCCCTGCCAGGAAATCGTCTGGGAAGGCAGCGACGTCGATCTCGCGAAGCTCCCCGTTCAGACCTGCTGGCCAGGCGACGCCGGTCCGTTGATCACATGGGGCCTCACCGTCACGCGCGGCCCGAACAAGACGCGCCAGAACCTGGGCATCTATCGCCAGCAGGTGATCGGCCGGAACAAGGTCATCATGCGGTGGCTCGCTCATCGCGGCGGCGCACTCGACTTCCGCGAATTCGCGCTCAAGAACCCGGGCAAGCCGTATCCCGTCGCCGTCGTGCTCGGCGCCGATCCGGCGACGATCCTCGGCGCTGTCACGCCCGTACCCGATACGCTGTCCGAATACCAGTTCGCCGGCCTGCTGCGCGGCGGCCGCACGGAGCTCGCGAAGTGCATCACGCCGGGCGTCGACACGCTGCAGGTGCCCGCGCGCGCGGAGATCGTGCTCGAAGGCTTCATCTATCCGCGGCAAGGCGAGCCGACGCCCGCGCCGGATGGAGCGCCGCCGCGTCCGTCGAAGGGCGCGAGCGCCGCTTACGAGCATGCGCTCGAAGGCCCGTATGGCGATCACACCGGCTACTACAACGAACAAGAGTGGTTCCCCGTCTTCACGATCGAGCGCATCACGATGCGCCGCGACGCGATCTATCACTCCACTTACACGGGCAAGCCGCCCGACGAGCCCGCCGTGCTCGGCGTGGCGCTGAACGAAGTGTTCGTGCCGCTGCTGCAGAAGCAGTTCGCCGAGATCACCGACTTCTATCTCCCGCCCGAAGGCTGCAGCTACCGGATGGCGATCGTGCAGATGAAGAAGAGCTATCCGGGCCACGCGAAGCGGGTGATGTTCGGCGTGTGGAGCTTCCTGCGGCAGTTCATGTATACGAAGTTCATCGTCGTCGTGGATGAGGACGTGAACATCCGCGACTGGAAGGAAGTGATCTGGGCGATCACGACGCGCATCGATCCGTCGCGCGATACGGTGCTTGTCGATCGCACGCCGATCGACTATCTGGATTTCGCGTCGCCCGTCGCGGGGCTCGGTTCGAAGATGGGTCTCGACGCGACCAACAAATGGCCGGGCGAAACCGACCGCGAATGGGGCCGACCGATCGTGATGGACGACGCCGTGAAGGCGCGCATCGACGGTCTGTGGAACGAGCTCGGTCTGTGAGTTGCGCGGTTCGCGAACCTGAACTCAGCGTCAGGACTTTGAAGCACTCAGGTTCGCGGAACCGCGACGGCGAAGCGTCGTTCGCATCCGCGTCGCCTTGAACCACAACAATTCATTCTGAGCGGTCGGTCGGATGCATAGCTTGTCGATGTTGTCGGACGGTTTTTTTCTGTCGCTGTCGTTGTGCCTCGATATCGGTCTCGTCAACGTCGCGATCATTTCGCTGACGTTGTCACATGGCTTCAGGCCCGGCTTCTGGCTCGGCCTCGGTTCCTGTTTCGGCGATCTGATTTACGCGGCGCTCGCCCTCGCGGGCATGGCGGCGCTGTTGCAATTCGAGTCGGTGCGCTGGGTCGTCTGGATCGGCGGCGCGGCGATTCTGCTCTTCCTCACGTGGAAGATGGCGCGCGAAGCGTTGTTTCCCGCGTCCGCGCCGCCCGTCGAAGGCGAAGCCGACGTTTCGATGCCGCATCTCGACCCGAAGCGCGGCTTCCTGCGCGGCGTGTTGCTCGCCATCTCTTCCCCAAGCGCGATCCTGTGGTTCGCGGCCGTGGGCGGCGCACTGATCGCCAAAGCAGGCGCGACGTCGGTAACGACGGCACCCGTGTTTCTCGGCGGCTTTTTCCTGGGCGGTCTGTGCTGGACGCTCTTCGTATGCGGGCTCGCGAGTCATGGACGCAAGCGCGCGGGCACGGGCCTGCTGCGAGTCTGTCACGTACTGTCGGCGTTACTGTTCGCCTATTTTTCGTACAGCGTGATCATCAACGGATACCGCGATCTGATCGTGCAGACCGCGCACGCGGCGAGCTGACCCGGCGCGCGTCCCATGCGTCGATGCCGCTGACGATATAGAAGCCATACCGTCAGCGTTGCCTCGAAGCCTCAGCGCAAGAACTCGCCGAGCCGCTGCAGATCCACGTTCCCGCCGCTGATCAACACGCCGACGCGCTTGCCTTCGACGGGCACCACTTTCTCCAGCACGGCCGCCGCCGCGAGACACCCAGTCGGCTCGACGACGATCTTCATGCGCTGCGCGAAGAATTTCATCGTGTCGACGAGTTGCGCGTCGCTCACCGTCACGATCTGCTCGACGTTGCGCTTGATGATCGGAAAGTTGTAGTTGCCCAGATGCGTGGATGCCGCGCCGTCGGCGATCGTATGCGGCACGTCGATATGCACGACTTCGCCTTTTGCGAGCGACTGCTGGCCATCGTTGCCCGCCTCCGGCTCGACGCCGATCACCCGGCACTGCGGACTCAGCGCCGCCGCCGACAACGCGCTGCCCGCGAGCAGCCCGCCGCCGCCCAGACAGACGAATAGAAAGTCGAGCGGCCCCGTTTCGTCAATCAGTTCCTTCACCGCGGTGCCCTGCCCCGCGATCACGTGCGGATGGTCGTACGGCGGAATCAGCGTCATGCCGCGCTCCTGCGCGAGACGCCGGCCAATCTCTTCGCGGTTTTCCTTGTAGCGGTCATAGGTGATGACTTCGCCGCCATAGCCTTTCGTCGCGGCGACCTTGGCGGCGGGCGCGTCGTGCGGCATCACGATCGTCGCGTGAATCCCGGCGAGCCGCGCCGACAGCGCGATGGCTTGCGCATGATTGCCCGATGAATACGTCAGCACGCCTGCCGCGCGTTGCTCGGCATCGAAGTGGGAAATCGCGTTGTACGCGCCGCGAAACTTGAACGCGCCCATGCGCTGGAAGTTTTCGCTTTTGAAGAAGAGCGATGCGCCCGTGCGCTCGTTCGCCGTGGTCGACGTGAGCACCGGCGTGCGATGCGCGATGCCTTCGATGCGCTGGGCGGCGTCGACGACATCTTCGTAGGTGGGAGCGGACAACGCATGCATGGGCGAATGACTCCAAGGCTTGAGAAAGCGCTTATTCTCCCAGCTTCCGCGATGTGCGTGCATACCGGACGCACTGGATGTGTAGGCCGAATCGCCCGAAGGGCATAGGCCAAAGTCATAAGCAACTCAAGTCAGAAGCCGCAAAGTCATAGGCTGGAATGCAAACGGCGCAACGCGGCGTCGAGCCGGCGTTGCGCCGTTGTACAGGTTGGCGCGCGCAGCGGTTGAACTGCGCGGCGCGAAAATCAGTGCCGCGTTAATACCGATAGTACGGACGACCCCAGTACCCGTGGCGATAGTACGGACGGTGATAACCGTAGTACCCGCCCACTACGACAGGCGGCGCATAGACGACGGGCGGCGGCGGTGCATAGACCACGGGCGGCGGCGCGTAATACACAGGCGGGGGCGCCGCATAGACGGGATAGGCGGGATAGGCGGGCACACCAATGCCGATGCCCACCGAAACGTGAGCCTGAGCCGCAGTGGTCAATCCAACCCCGAGTACGGCAGCGGCGATAAACGGAACGATCTTCTTCACTTGTATTTCTCCTGGCGGCGCGGCCAGTTCTTGACCGGGTCGCATGACGGACATGCTGTCATTTCAATGTATCGAAAAAGCCCGCACGCCGTAGTCTGCATTTGTTGCAAATTGCAATTGCGGGAAAGCGGTTCGTCAGCCGGGGCTTTCCATGCGCCGGTTACATGGCGTTCGCGGGGTCGAAAATCAACGGGTTTGCCGGCAATCCGCTCTCGATCGGGCAACTTGACCGCGTCTGCCGATCGCACCTCACGCGCTTCGGTAATCTTTGATTACAAATTCGCGCCGCGCCGTTGCTGGCGCGCGTCACAGAGCGTTCGACGCGCCTGCGTCTCCAACGAAAAACGCCTGGCGACTAGCCAGGCGTTTTGCGTGATCCGATACGAGTGAACATCAACCGACCTTCACATAAGTGAATTCGCGGGTGACGTTCGGCGGTACGTACGCACCACTGATCTTGACCCGAGGGCTGAGGCGCTTCCTCTGATCCCACCAGCAGCGGCGTTGAGAATGCGTGAGGAACCGTAAGTGCTTTCGGTAAGAAAAGATACTCATCGTGACCTCCCGAATCTGACTGCGAGACATTAAAAACCAGGGTGACTGCTCATCCACTCCTACGGAAATCGCTAAGCAGTTTTCGCGCCTGTTTGCTCGTACCCTGCTTTCGTGCGCCGCGCCAACGGCACCGGGAGTGCCAGTTGACCTCGAAATGCAGGTCTGCATGCGCCCAAACCACCTATGAAAGCCGCCAGTTCTCGCCCGCGATTATTGGAGCGCGATACTCCAGCTTCCTTCTTCAGTCCCGTCGGGAGCAGGAAACATGTCCCAGCCCTCCCTGCCGCGCCTTGGTTTCGTCGGCGCGGGCCGGATTGCGCGGTGTCTTGCGCTCGGCTTCGCACGCGCCGGGTATCCCGTCACGGCCATCGCGAGCCGGACGCCGGATTCGGCACGGCGGCTCGCCAGTCAGATCGGATTCTGCGCCGCGTATGACGACCTCCAGCGGGTCGTCGAGTCGGCGGACATACTCTTTTTAACCGTCCCCGATGACAGCATCGGTACGACAGCGAACACACTCGACTTCTCCTGCCATGCGACGCCGGCGAGAGGAGCGTGGGCCGTCGTGCATTGCAGCGGTGCGTCGCCCGTCGAACTGCTTGTCCCGGCTCGGGACCAGGGCGCGTCGATCGGCGGTTTTCATCCACTTTACCTGTTCAGCGGCGATTTGACAGATGTCAATCGCATCGCCGGCTGCTCCGTGACGATCGAAGCCGAGGGCGCGCTCAAGGACGATCTGATAGCGCTCGCCGCCGCGCTGCACTGCCATCCGCTGTCGATTCCGCCAGGCAGCCGCCTGCTTTATCACGCGGCCGCACATTACGCCGCCAGCTTCGCCTTATGCAGTCTGGCTGAGAACCTGAACCTGTGGCGCAAGCTGGGATTCGACGAAAACGACGCGCTGCGCGCGCCTCTGCCGATGATGGCCTGCACGCTCGAAACGGCGCGCGACAGAGGGCTCGCCAACGCGTTGGCGGGACCGGTTTCACGCGGCGACATGGGCGTGGTGGAAAAGCAACTGTCGCTGATGGAACAACCCGGCGGCGATCACGCGGCGCTTTTCGGGCTGATGTCGCGACGGGCGGTGGCGCTCGCGCGCGCCCGGGCGACGCCGCCCGCCGCCATTGATGCAATCGGCGCGGCCGTCGAACGGTCGCTCAGCCGTACGCTGAAAGGCGCGGCGACAGGTGCAAGCGCCGAGTAAGCCGTGATAATGTGACGACCGGCATCAGCGGGACTACGACGACTTGCGTGCCTCCATCGGAGTCGCAGGCCAGGTCGCGGCCGGTCTCGCCAGCACGACCAGGACCAACACGCGCGCAACGACGCGATCAGGCGCACGGCGCCTTACCCGCGCTTCGTGACCAACCGACGAGAACGCACAATGATCAAGGTCAGCATCCTCTATCCGTATCGGGAAGGCGGACGTTTCGACATCGACTATTACTGCGGCACGCATATGCCGCTCGCCGCCAGGCTGTTCGGCGCATCGCTGAAGGGCTGGTCGGTCGATGCCGGCATCAACGCCGGCCCGCCGGGCACGCCGCCGCCGTTCGTGGCCGCAGGGCATTTTCTGTTCGATACCGTCGAGGCGTTTTACGCGGTCTTTAAACCCGCCAGCGACACACTGCTCGCCGACATTCCCAACTACACGGACGGCGGCAACGGCACAATCCTGATCAGCGAAGTCAAGGTCGCCGTCTGACGCGGCCGTCCGCGCAGCGCCGCCGCGAGCGGCATGCGCAAGCATTCTGGCGAGCCGCGCGGCGTACGGCGCGCGCTCGGTGTTTCCAGCCGTCCGCCGGCTTGCCGGCGCCATGCGTCCCGCTTCGCGCGAGACGTCTTCTGAAGGAAAGGACCCACGATGTTCGGCGATATCGCCCGTTTTCTGCTCAATACCATCTTCACGCTGTTCGGCGCGGCCCTGCTGCTGCGCGCGTGGCTCCAGTTCGTGCGCATGCAGCCGTACAACCCGGTGTCGAGCGCCGTGCTGCAAGTGACGAACTGGCTCGTGCTGCCGCTGCGCAAGATCATTCCGGGTGTGCGCGGCATCGACTGGGCGAGCATCGTCGCTGCGCTGATCACGTCGATCGTCTACGTGGTGCTGATGGTGGTGATCGTCGGCGTCGATCCGCTGGGGCTGATGCCGTCGCTTCTGATCGTCGCGCTACTGACCGTCGTCAAGTGGGCGTTGAACCTGCTGATCTGGCTGACGATCCTGATGGCGCTGCTGTCGTGGCTCAATCCCCGCTCGCCCGCAATGCCGATCCTGTATGAGCTGACCGCCCCGTTTCTCGACCCGCTGCGCAAGATCATGCCGCGCCTGGGCGGCATCGATCTTTCGCCGATTCTGCTGTTCGTGATCGTGCAGGTGCTGCTGATGGTCGTGACGCGGGCTGCCGTGTCGCTGACGCTGTTCGGCATCTGACCGGTTCGTGTCTCCGTGCCGGGCGCGTGCGTGCCCGGCGATTTGCCCAAATCCGCCGAAACCGCGTAAAATGGCGCGCTCTGCGGGCGTCGTATAATGGCTATTACCCTAGCTTCCCAAGCTAGAGACGTGGGTTCGATTCCCATCGCCCGCTCCACTTTCAGCCGCTCCCTCTGCCGCGCAATGATCGGGCAGAGAGACGAGGCGGAGAATCCAGCGTGAGAGCCGCCTCCATGAAGGCGGCTTTTTTGTAGTGCGCTGTCTGTCAAAGAAACGCGCCCGCCGTCACGCCCGGCCGTTCCCGCCCCCACACCCTTGTCTTCATCCACGATGATTCACGATCCGAACGAAGCCGGTCTGCCGCGCGATACTTCACAGATTTCCAGCGACGACACTCCGTCCGCGGCCGCCGAAAGCCCGGAAACATCGGACGCCGCCGCGCCGCAAGAAGCGCTGCACCTGCGCCGCATCCGCAGCTTCGTGACGCGCGCAGGCCGTGTGTCGACGGGCCAGCGCCGCGCAATGGACGAGCTCGGCCCGCGCTTCGTCGTGCCGTACGCGCCCGAGCAGCCGGACTGGGACGCCGTGTTCGGCCGCCGCGCACCGCGCATTCTGGAGATCGGTTTCGGCATGGGCGCGACGACGGCCGAAATCGCCTCGCACCGTCGCGACGACGATTTCCTCGGCGTCGAAGTGCACGAACCGGGCGTCGGCGCGCTGCTGAAGCTGATGGGCGAGCAGAACCTGTCGAATATCCGCATCGTCCAGCACGACGCTGTCGAAGTGCTGGAGAACATGATCGCGCCGCAGAGTCTGGACGGCGTGCACATCTTCTTCCCCGATCCGTGGCACAAGGCACGCCATCACAAGCGGCGTCTGATCCAGCGGAAGTTCGTCGCGCTGCTGGTGTCGCGCATGAAGCCGGGCGCGTACATTCACTGCGCGACCGACTGGCAGAACTACGCGGAACAGATGCTCGAAGTGCTCGGCGCGGAGCCCGCGCTGGAGAACACCGCCGACGATTACGCGCCGCGTCCCGATTATCGTCCCGTGACGAAGTTCGAAAAGCGCGGCCTGCGACTCGGACACGGCGTGTGGGATCTGATTTACCGGCGCCGCGCGGACGCCTGAACGACGCTGGCGGAAGCAAAAACAGAAACGGCCTGCCGTTCATGAACGGCAGGCCGTTTTCATTTGCAACGCGCCGATCCCGGCCGCAGCGTCAATCCGCCCAGCTCAATCCGCCGCTGTAGCCGATCAGCAGGATCAGCAAGCCGAAGCCAATCCGATACCACGCGAACGCGCTGAAATCGTGCGCTGCGATATAGCGCAGCAGCCAGCGCACGCACGCAAACGCGCTGACGAACGCCGCGAGAAAGCCGAGCGAAAAAAGCCCGAGCGCGTCAGACGACAGCGCCTGCCAATCCTTGTGCAGCTCGTACACAGTCGCGCCGAAGATGATGGGTATCGCGAGGAAGAACGAGAACTCGGTCGCGACGCGCCGGTCGAGCCCGAACAGCATGCCGCCGATGATCGTCGAGCCCGAGCGCGACATGCCCGGAATCAGCGCGAAGCATTGCGCGAAACCGACCTTGAGCGCGTCGAGCGGGCTCAGGTCGTCCATCGAATGCACGCGCGGCTGAAGGTCTTGCCGGCTTCGCTGGCGCGACTCGACCCACAGAATCACCACGCCGCCCACGACGAGCGCAAACGCGACGGGCACGGGCGAAAACAGCACGGCCTTGATGGCCTTCTCGAACAGCAGGCCGAGCACGATGGCGGGAATCGTCGCGATGATCACGTTCAGCGTGAAGCGGCGCGCGTCGGGCCGCGTCGCGAGTCCAGCCACGACATTGCCGATTCGCTGACGGTACTCCCAGCACACGGCGAGAATCGCGCCGAGCTGGATCACGACGTCGAAAGTCTTTTCCTGCGGCGTGTCGAAATTCAGCAGACTGCCGGCAACAATCAGATGGCCCGTGCTCGATACGGGCAAGAATTCCGTCAAGCCTTCGACGATGCCGAGAATCAGCGCTTTCAGTGTGAGTATCCAGTCCATCCGTGGCCCTCTTCGTTGGGGGTTGACGATGCGCGGACGCGTCAGCAACGTTGGCGCGCCCCGCCCGGCCGCGCGTCCGTCACTTTTCGACGATCTGAACGCGTATGCCGTTTGTAAGGACCGTGATTGTACCTGGTTCGTAAGTCACCCCGGCAAATTGCAGCTGGTCGGGCTTGAAGGTGTAGACGGGATAGTTGGTGAGCAGCTGCGTCGCGAGCACCGCGGCGGCTGCGTTGATCTGCTGCATGTAGGCCTGCGCGTCGCCGTCGACGCTCACGTTCTCGACATTCGGCGCGCGCAGTACGACGGAGCGGCTTTGCGGATCGTATTCGAGCTGGCTCGATAGCGTGAACACGCCGTTGACCGGCTGCTGCAGAAAGGGACTCGCAAGCCGCGCATCGAGCCGCACCGACACGCGGTTCGTATCCGGCAGCAAGCCGATGACAGGATGCATCAACGCGACCTCGAACACCTGCGATACCGTGCGCTGATACGGGAACTTGCGTTGCACGGCTTCCTGCACCTGCTTCTGCGAAAACGTGTAGTGATCCGGAATAAACGGGAACGTCGACGTCGCGCACGCGGCGAGCGATGTCATCAAGCCACCGATTGCGCACGCGGACAGCGCCGAAATCAGGAAGCGGCGCCGTGCGGGCGCAGCGGGATGGGTCATGCAGATTCTCCTTGTGACGCAGCGGGCGCGCCGCATCGGTGTTGCTCGTGTCGCTTGTGTTGCTAGCAAGGGGTGGTTCAGGTTCGCGCGATGGTCTTGTGGCGCGAGCGCTTCGATCAACGGCGCGCAGCCATCATGTCATGGCCGCGTATCGGCTTCGAGACGCGTGAGCCAGATCAACGCTTCGTCGCGCGAGTTGCCGCACATGTCGGCCTGTGGCTGTAGACCCGAGCAGCAGGCCGGACGTTCCGGCTTGCCGAAGATCGCGCAGCGCAAATCGTCGCCGAGTTGCACGCAGCGCACGCCTGCCGGCTTGCCGTCCGGCATGCCGGGAATGGGACTCGAAATCGACGGCGCGATGCAACACGCGCCGCAGTCGGGACGGCACGCGTGATCCGCTGTCGCGGACGGAGGTTGAGACAAATCGACAGACACTGCGCTTTCCTGAACGACAAACACTCGACGAGGCCGGCTCACCACAGGTGAGCTGGGCCACCGCTCAGCCCACATTGTGCCATTTGACGCATGCGACCTTTTTACACAAGGTTGCGCGCGTCCGCTCCCGTAGACTCGTTTGCATACTTTTGCAACAGATACCACGCTCGCAAGGCGCCTGCCCTTTTTCACCGAGCGCACGATCGAACCGCTCCAGCACGCAACGACCAGGCGGTTCGCGCATCATCCGGCAGGCGTCGGGATATGAATCCGATGACTACCGCCCCTTCCGCCGACGCCCTCTTCCGCCCCGACCTGCTCGCGAAATACAGCTCGAACGGCCCGCGCTACACGTCCTATCCGACGGCCGTCCAGTTCCGCGACGACTTCGATCCTGGCGACTACCGCCGCGCCGCTGCCGACAAGGGCGCATCGGACACGGATCTCTCGCTGTACTTTCACATTCCGTTTTGCGACACCGTCTGCTTCTATTGCGGCTGCAACAAGGTCGTGACGAAGAACCGCGCGCGCTCGCGTCCGTATCTCGAGCAGCTCAAGCGCGAGATCGCATTGCAGGCGCCGCTCTTCGACACCGCGCGGCCCGTGTCGCAACTGCATTGGGGCGGCGGTACGCCGACGTTTCTGTCGCACGACGAAATGACCGAGCTGATGGCCGCCACGCGCGAACACTTCACTTTGTGCGCCGATTCGGAAGGCGAGTTTTCGATCGAAGTCGATCCGCGTGAAGCGTCGCCGAAAACCATCGTCCATTTGCGCAATCTCGGCTTCAATCGCCTGAGTCTGGGCGTGCAGGACTTCGATCCCGTCGTGCAGCGGGCGATCAATCGCATCCAGCCGCTCGAGATGACGGCGAGCGTGATGCGCGCCGCGCGCGCGACGGGCTTTCATTCGATCGGCGTCGATCTGATCTATGGCCTGCCGTATCAGACCGTCGACAGCTTCACCCGGACGCTCGACACCATGCTCGCGCTCGCGCCCGACAGGCTCTCGGTGTTCGGCTACGCGCACATGCCACAGCTCTTCAAGATGCAGCGGCAGATGGACCCGTCCACGATGCCTTCCCCCGCTGAACGGCTCGCGATCCTGCGCCGCGTCGTCGAGCGGCTGACGGACGCGGGCTATGTCTACATCGGCATGGACCACTTCGCGCTGCCCACCGACGAGCTCGCGCGTGCCCAGGCCCAGCGCACGCTGCATCGCAATTTCCAGGGCTATAGCACGCGCGCGGAATGCGATCTGATCGGCTTCGGAGCGTCGTCGATCGGCAAGGTCGGCGACGTCTACGCGCAGAATGCGAAGGACCTGGTGGGCTACGCGGCAGCCATCGACAACGGCCAGCTCGCGATCAGTCGCGGCGTGCGCCTCTCCCTCGACGACCGTCTCCGGCGCGACGTCATCACGCAACTGATGTGCAATCTCGAACTGCGCTTCGATGAGTTCGAAGCCGCATACGGCATCCGCTTTCACGACGCGTTCGCGCCGGAACTGGAGCGCCTGCGCCCGTTCGAGGACGACGGGCTCGTGAAGATCGGCGCACGGCGGCTCGATGTGCAACTGGCGGGACGGATGCTCGTGCGCAACATCGCAATGGTGTTCGACCGATATCTGGGCCAGCAGCCATTGCAGCGGTTTTCGCGCACGGTCTAGCGTCCGCTGGGCGGCGCGATCGGGCATCGGCTTGCCCGCCGACGCGTTTTCCGCCATAATCTGCGTCTTCGTCTCGCGAGGCGCCGAGGTTCAATCCGCGACCAGGCAGGTCGCAAGGCGAAGAAGCGACGAAGGTCAAAACAAGCCCAGGTGGTGAAACAGGTAGACGCAGGGGACTCAAAATCCCCCGCCGCAAGGCGTGCCGGTTCGAGTCCGGCCCTGGGCACCAGAATTCAGCCTCATTAGTTCGGCTTCACCCCGACAAACCCGCGTTCATCGATCCGATGCCGCGGGTTTTGTGTTTTCGGCGGCCAACACGGCCGTCCGTCCGCAGTGCAGACCTTCCGCAAGTCCATTCGAATCCGTCGAACACAAAAAAGCCGGATCGCCTCACGGCAAATCCGGCCAGGCTCTTACCCGATCAGACGATCGGAGGCACCCGCTAAAAACATCACGCCTTCTCAGCGCCCGCTCGCCACTCCCGCAAGCCCATGCGCGGCCGCGCGCCGACGCTTCACCACATAGCCCGCCCACATCACGACGAGCCACACGGGCACGAGCAGCACCGACACGTTGAGTCCTGGCGTCATCGCGAGGATCACGAGAATCATCGCCATGAACGCGAGACAGATCCAGTTGCCGAGCGGGAACCACAGAGACTTGAACACGAGCTTCTCGCCCTGCGCGACCATCGCGCGACGCGACTTCAGATGCGTCAGGCTGATCAGCGACCAGTTCAGCACCAGCGCGGCCACGACGAGTGCCATCAGCACGTCGAGCGCCTTGGCGGGAATCAGATAGTTGATGATCACGCAAGCAAACGTCGCGAGCGCGGAAAGGCCGATCGCCATATACGGCACGCCGCGACCGTCGACCTTCAGCAGCGCGCGCGGCGCATTGCCCTGCTCGGCAAGACCGTACAGCATGCGACTGTTCGCGTAGACGCCGCTGTTGTAGACGGACAGCGCCGCCGTCAGCACGACCACGTTAAGAACGTTCGCCGTCAGGCCCGCGCCGATCTGCGAGAAGATCATCACGAACGGGCTGCCGCCTGCCGCCACCTGATTCCACGGATACAGCGACAGCAGCACGACCAGCGAGCAGATGTAGAAAATCAGGATCCGGTAGATCACCTGATTCACGGCTTTCGGAATGCTCTTTTGCGGCTCGTCGGCTTCCGCCGCCGTGATGCCGATCAGCTCCAGTCCGCCGAACGAGAACATGATCACGGCGAGCATCATGAAGAGGCCGTTGAAGCCGTGCGGGAAGAAGCCGCCGTCGGCCCACAGGTTCGTAATCGACGCCTGCGGACCGCCATGGCCGCTGATCAGCAGATAGCCGCCGAACACGATCATGCCGATCACGGCCACGACCTTGATGATCGCAAACCAGAACTCGGTCTCGCCGTACGCCTTGACGTTCGCGAGGTTGATCGCGTTGATGACGACGAAGCAGACAAGCGCCGAGACCCACGTCGGCACGCCCGGCCACCAGAAATGCACGTAGGTGCCGACAGCCGTCAGTTCGGCCATGCTGACGAGCACGTATAGCACCCAGTAATTCCAGCCCGACAGGAAGCCCGGGAAATCGCCCCAGTACTTGTACGCGAAGTGACTGAACGAACCGGCGACGGGCTCCTGTGCAACCATTTCGCCGAGCTGGCGCATGATGAGGAACGCGATGAAACCGCCGATCGCGTAACCGAGGATCATCGACGGCCCCGCCGCCTTCAATACGCCCGCCGATCCGAGAAAGAGGCCCGTGCCGATCGCGCCGCCCAGCGCGATCAGCTGGATATGCCGGTTCTTCAGCCCACGCTGGAGGCCGTCATGCTGCTGTCCGTTGCTCAAAATGTCTCACTCCACTTCCACTGCATTGAAATCCACGCGGTACGCACAGGACGCGTCCGGAAAAACCGTAAATTGTACCTTCCCGCGACGTGCCTACAGCACGGGCGCGCGCAACCGCGTTTCGTGGAATCCGCATTGCGCCGCCGATGCCGCCGCGCGCACGCGCCACGCACCCGCCAAGGCACCGTCCAACGTGTCCGAAATTGCCTCTAGATAGCGGTTGTCACCCTGCTTGCCGGTGGGTATGTTCCGAGAATCCGGTCCAGCCGATGATGGAGTCGCCATGTCGCCGAAACGTCTGCTCTATGCCGTTCTCCTCAGCGTCTGCGTCGCCGCCTCCGGCGTACACGCCCAGACCGGACAAACCGCGCCGCAGCCCGCGCCGGATACGTCGGCAGCGCCAGCCCCTGCCGCCGCGGACTCCGATACCTCGCCGGCACCCGCCCCCGCACCTTCGGCCGCCGCGCCCTCCACGGAGCAGGCTCCTGCCCCTGCTTCCGCGCCTACGCCCTCGCCTCGTCCCGCCGCCTATCCCGCGCCACCCGCCGGCCCGGTGCAAAACATCGTCCTCGTGCACGGCGCGTTCGTCGACGGATCGAGCTGGAACGGCGTGATCGAACGGCTGCAAAAGAAGGGCTATCGCGTCGCGTCGGTGCAGATTCCGCTGACGTCGCTCGCCGACGACGTCGCCGCGACCAAACGCGTGCTCGCCCGGCTATCCGGGCCGACCGTGCTGGTCGGTCATTCGTGGGGCGGTGTCGTGATCACGGAGGCGGGTTCGGGACCGGACGCATCGAAGGTGGTCGGCCTCGTCTATGTGGCGGCGATCGCGCCCGACGTTGGAGAATCGACCGGCGACGTGCTCAAGCGCGGCCCGCAGATGCCCATCGGCTCGGCGATGACCAGGGATGCCGCCGGCTTCCTGTGGCTCGACCCGGCGAAATACCACGGCGATTTCGCCGCCGATGTGCCCGAAAGCCTCACCCGCGTGCTCGTCGCCGCGCAGCAGCCGATCGCGGGCAAGGCGTTCGAGGAGCGCGTGACACAGGCCGCCTGGCGCTACAAGCCGTCGTGGTACATCGTGACGACGCGCGATCGCGCCGTATCGCCGGAAATCCAGCGCTGGATGGCGCACCGGATCGGCGCGACCATCGTCGAGACGCCGTCGAGCCATCTCGTGTCCGTCGCGCACGCGGGCGCGACGGCCGATGCGATCGCCCGCGCGGCGAAGGAGTTCGGCAAGGAGTGACGGCTCGTGAAGCGCGCGCGTACGGCGCGGATCACGACGACAGCACGGCCACGCCGTCCGGAATCCGCGCAAGCCTCGCAGCAGGCGACATCACGATGATCCACGCCTGCGCGACGAAGCCGAGCGCGGCCACGACGAGACAGGCGTCCATTCCGAAGCGCGCGCTGACGGCCGCGCCCAGCAGCGCGCCGAGCGGCCGCGCGCCATACGTCGCCGTGCTGTTGAGCGCCGACACGCGGCCCATCATGTTCGTGGGCGTGATCGCCTGACGCAGCGTCGTCGAGCCGACCGTCCACAGGATCGGCCCCGCGCCCAGCAGAAAGAAGCTCGCTGCCGCAAGCCAGAACGACGGCGCGGCGAGCGTCGCGACCATCGTCAGCGAAGCGGCCAGCCCGCAAAACGGCCCGACGATCAGCGTGCGCCCGAACGCTACTCGTCGCGAGACAGACGGCGCGGCCAGCGCGCCGCACACCATGCCGACGCCATACGCGCCGAGCGTTACGCCTACAGCCGACGCGCTCAGGCCGAGCCGATGCACCGCGTATGGCACATACACCGCCTGCAACGTGAAGAAGCCGATGTTGAAGAACACGGCCGTCGCGAGCATTGGCCGCAGCAACTCGTCGCCGATGACGAAGCGAGCGCCTTCGCGCAACTCGGTCATGAAGTGACGCGCGGCGCCGACGGCGCGCGGCGGCTCGCGCAAACCTGCGAGCAGCGCGGCCGCGAGCGCCGACAGCGCAGCCGCGCAGCCATACGCCCAGCCCGCGCCGATCCAGCCGACCAGCAGCCCGCCCAACGCCGGCCCCGCCGAATACGCGACGCTGCGCGCGAGCTCGATGCGTCCGTTCGCGGCGGGCAGCGCGTCGCGCGTCACGAGCGCGGGGACCAGCGCGGGCGCGGCGACGCTATACGCAACCGTGCCCGTTGCGCCCAGAAAGCCGAGCACGGCGAGCAGCGGGAGCGTCAGCGCATGCGACAGCACGAGCAGCAGCACACACGCCATCGCCAGCGCTCGCACGCTCTCCGAGACGGCCATCAGCGTGCGGCGCGAGCGGCGGTCGGCAACGACGCCGAGGGGTATCGACAGCAACAGGAACGGCAGCGTCTGCGCCGTTTGCAGAAGCCCCGTATCGCGGGCCGTCGCGCCGAGCGTGAACACGGCAACGAGAGGCGCAGCGGCGAGACTGATCTGTTCGGCCGATTGCGCGATCAGGTTCGACCACGCGAGCTGATGGAACGACGCGGGCAAGCTGGCGCCGGCAATGGGAAAGCGAAAACGCGGAAGGCGGGAACGCATCGGGGGCTCCGTGACACGATGACGAGAAGCCCATCGTCGCGATTTGGGCCTGTCGGTGCGCTCCGGTTCTTGCTGTGTGATTCCCTTTCTACGAGCCAGCGATTCGTCCGCGAGGAAGGCGGACGACGCGCTCAAGGCGCATACGACGCCGCCATCCCGCTTTCGAGCCCATGTTCCAGCGTCGTGCGGATCAGCGCGAGTCCGCGGGCGAGCGAATCGAGCGACGCCGCGCCGCTCATGCAGATGCGGATCGCGTGCGGCGCGGCGTTGCGTCCGATCACGAAGCTGTCGGCCGTCTTGACGAGCACACCCTCCTGGCGCAGCGCCGCCGCGAACTCCGCCGCGCGCCACGGCTCGGGCAGCGAGAGCCACAGATGCGAACTGGTCGGCGCGTGCCGGTACGCGATGCCGGCGAGCGCGTCGTTGGCGATTGCGTGCTCCGCGTCGATCCGGGCGCGCTGCAAGCCGTTGAGCCGCTCCATCTCGCCGCTTTCGACCCAGCGCGACACGATCTCGGCCATCAGCGGCGCCGTCATCCAGCAGTCGCTGCGGATCACGGCGGCGATCTTCGAGCACCACGCGCTCGGCGCCTGCAGATAGCCGACGCGCAAACCCGGCGCAACCGACTTCGACAGCCCCGCGATCAGAAACGCCTGCTCCGGCATGCGCACCGACAGCGGCTCGGGCGGCAACTCCAGCAGCATCGCCGGAACGATGTCCTCGATCAGCAGCACGCCGTGCCGTTGCAGGATTTCCGCGACGGCATCGCGCCGTGGTCCGGACATCGTCGCCGTCGTCGGATTGTGGATGGTCGGCACGCAGAAGATCGCGCGCGGATGCAGCGACTTGCACGCGAGTTCCAGCGCCGCGGGCACGAGCCCTTCCTGATCGATCTCGACGCCGACCAGATGCAGCCGCAATTGCCGCGCGAGCGCGATGATCCCCGGATAGCTGACCACTTCGGCGAGCACCGTATCGCCCGGGCGCGTGACGGCGCGCAGCACCGACGCGAGCGCATGCTGCGCGCCCTGCGTGACGAGCACGCGCGCGGCGCTCGCCGGACTGCCCGCGCGCCCGAGCCACGCCGCGCCCGCGAGCCGATGGCGCATCGAGCCCGCTTCGGGCGCGTATTGAAGCAGTTCTGTGGTGAGGCGCTGGTCGGTGGCGATTTCGGCGAGCGTCGCGCACAGCGCGGCCGCCTCTTCCGTCGATTGCGGCACGTTCTGTCCGAGATCGATCAGCGGCGGCGCGACGTTCGCGCCGAAGCGCTGCGCCGCATGACCGTTGCCCACGGCCGGCAGTTCGCGGGCGCGCGCCTGCGCGACATAGGTGCCGTCGCCGACGCGCGCATTCGCGAGCCCCTGACGCTCCAGTTCGGCATAAGCACGGCTGATCGTGCCCGTCGTCACGTGCAATTCGCTCGCGAGCGAACGGTGCGGCGGCAACTTCTCGCCCGCGGGCAATTGCCCGTTCAGGATGGCCTGCGCGAACGCGCGCGCAATGACCTGGTATTTCGGTTCGCTGCCCGCCTCGATTCTCGGCAGCCAGGCATTCATCGCCATGATGCGACGGTCTCCGTGAGTCTGTTGAGTTGTGTCATTCGGATGATACGCACCGCGCATCCTGAAATTGGATGCGGTCATTTACTTTAATTGAAGCGATTGAGTTGCCCGCAATGGCTTCATAGCATGGCGTCATTCTTTGCCGTTCGGTATGCATTGCAAAGCGTTTTGCATGCGGCACTGCGGCATTCAGCGTGGGATGGGAGTAAGTGCCAAAGCACCCGCTCCCTCCGACACAGGAGGAGACGCCTGATGGATCGTGAAGCAAGCCAGGCCGTGCAGACGGCCCGGATCACCCGGATCGACGTGACGCACCATCAGCTGGTGCTCGATCCGCCCTTCCCCGCGTCCTGGGATAGCCAGCCCCGCCGCAAATTTCCCGCGACGATCGTGCGCGTGCACGACGACTCGGGCCGCGTCGGCTTCGGTTCCGGCGACGCGATGTACGGCTTCGCGGACTATCAGCACCTCTTTATCGGCACCGATCCGCTCGATCTCGCGCGTCACAGCACCGTGCTCGACAACATCGGCTTTCACGCCGGCCGCCCGTGGCCGCTCGATATCGCGCTATGGGATCTCGCCGGGAAAATCCGTGGCGAGCCGTGCTGGCGGATGGCGGGCGCGCGCAGCAGGCGGATTCGCGCGTATGCGTCGAGCGGCGTGCATCGCCGTCCCGACGAGATGGCGCGACTGGCGCTGCATATCGCGGAGCGCGGCTTTCCGGCGCTGAAGATTCGCTTCGGCCGCGCGCATCTGAAAGACGATTTCGCGGTGCTTGCCGCCGTGCGCGAAGCAGTCGGCGACCGGCTTGAGCTGATGGTCGACTGCAATCAGGGCTGGCGCATGCCGTGGGATACGGCCGCGCCATGGACTTTCGACGAGGCGCTCGCCGTCGCGCGCGAGCTGGAACAGCATCGCGTCTACTGGATGGAAGAGCCGCTGCATCGCGGCGACTACGACGGTCACGCGCGGCTGCGTCAGGCGGTGTCGCCCGCGCTGCGCATCGCTGGCGGCGAGATGACGCGCGAGCGCTACGAGTTCGATCAGCTGCTCGCGCGCGATTGCCTCGACGTGTTCCAGCCGGACGTTGCGTGCTCGCTCGGCATGGAAGGCCTGGGCAGGCTCGCGCAAGCCGTCGAGGCGCGCGGCAAGGTGTTCACGCCGCACACGTGGGGCAACGGCATCGGCCTCGCCGCGAACCTGCATCTGACGGCGGGCGCCGCGAGCGCGCCGTTCATCGAGTTCCCATACGACCCGCCCGAATGGTCGATCGAGCGCCGCGACTTCATGCTGAGGAATCCCATCGATATCGACAGCGAAGGCTGGATCACGCTATCCGATGCGCCCGGCCTCGGTCTCTCGATCGACGAAGACATCCTCGCGGCGACGCTCAGCGCGCGCAGCACCTACGGCTGACGCTACCGGCCCGCAGCAGCAACGCACTACCCGACAAGGCGCTCCACGACAGCGCCCGAGATCCAATCACATAAACGGAGACAACCATGCAGATCAAATCCCTGATGCGCGCCGCCACGGTCGCGCTTGCGGCCAGCGCGTTATGGCCCGCCGCCGCTCACGCCGGCAACTGGTGCTCGAGCGGCAAGACCGTGCGCTTTGCGGGCGTCACGTGGGAAAGCGGCGCGTTCACGTCCGAAGTCTTGCGCTTCATCACCGAGAAGGGCTACGGCTGCAAGACGGACACGGTGCCCGGCAACACGGCGGCAACGGAAACGGCGCTGTCGCGCGACGATCTGCAGGTGTGGTCCGAGCAGTGGACGGGCCGCTCGGAAATCATCGCGAAGGCCGTCGCCGACGGCCACGTGAAGCTACTCGGCGATACGCTGCCGGGCGGCACCAACGAAGGCTGGTTCGTGCCCGAGTACGTCGTGAAGGGCGACGCGAAGCGCAACATCAAGCCGCTCGCGCCGAATCTGATTTCAGTGACGGACCTGCCGAAGTACAAGAACGTGTTCGAAGACGATGAAGAGCCGGGCAAGGGGCGCTTCCTGAACTGTCCGTCGGGCTGGGACTGCGAGCGCGTGAACCGGCGTTTGCTGAAGACGCTGAATCTCGACGACTCGTACACTGACTTCCGCCCCGGCACGGGCGCGGCGCTCGACGCCGCGATCGCCTCGGCCTACGAGCGCGGCAAGCCGATCCTCTTCTACTACTGGGAGCCCGCCGCGCTGATGGCGAAGTACCGGTTCGTCCAGCTGAAGATGCCGGCGTTCAACCAGAAGTGCTGGGACACGCTGCGCGCGGACAACAGCGCGTCGCAATGCGCGTCGTCGTATCTCGTGTCGCATCTGAAGGTCGGCGTGTCGACGCAGTTCTATCAGGCCGAGCCGCAACTGATGGACGCGTACTCGAAGGTCAGCTTCCCGATGGACTTTCTCAACAAGACCATCCTCGACATGACGAGCAAGAAGATCGACGGCCCGACGATGGCGAAGCAGTTCCTGCGCGAGCATCCGGAGATGTGGAAGGCCTGGGTGCCGACCGACGTCGCGCAAAAGGTTCAGGCCGCGCTCGCGGGCGCCTGAGATTCGCGGCGACGCGTCACGAAGCATCGGAGGGTTTCATCATGAACTCGATCTTCCTGCATCTGTCGATCGCCGACTGGGTGAACGATCATGTGCAGTCGTTCGTCGCCGCGTACGGCGACAGCTTTCACGACTTCAGCACGGCCGTCTTGCGCGACGTGCTGGTGCCGCTCGAAGGCGCGCTGCGCGCGACGCCGCCGTGGCTGATCCTCGTCGCCGTCGGGCTGCTCGCGCTGAACGCGACGCGGCGCATCGGCATCGCGGCCTTCTTCGTGCTGCTGCTGTATGTGATCGGCTGTTTCGGGCTGTGGGACAAGCTGATGCAAACCCTCGCGCTGATGCTCGTCGCGACCGTGCTGTCCGTCGCGCTCGGCATACCGCTCGGCATCTGGGCGTCGCGCAGTCCGTGGATGCGCCGCGTGCTGTTGCCCGTGCTCGACATCATGCAGACGCTGCCGAGTTTCGTGTATCTGATTCCCGTGCTGATGCTGTTCGGTCTCGGCAAGGTGCCCGCGATTCTCGCGACGATCATCTACGCGCTGCCGCCGCTGATCCGCCTCACCGATCTCGGCATACGCCACGTCGATGCCGACGTCGTCGAGGCGGCGCGCGCGTTCGGCACGACGCGCTGGCAACTGCTCGTCAACGTGCAGTTGCCGCTCGCGCGCCCGAGCATCATGGCGGGCATCAACCAGACGACGATGATGGCGCTGTCGATGGTCGTGATCGCGTCGATGATCGGCTCGCGCGGACTCGGCGAAGACGTGCTCGCGGGCATCCAGACGCTCGACATCGGCAAGGGCATGCAGGCGGGCATCGCGATCGTGATTCTCGCGATCGTCATCGACCGGATCAGCCAGGGCTACGGACAGGACGGGCGCACGCGGCGGCTCGTCGCGCAGCGGCGCAAGGCGAAGGCGGCTTCGCGCATTCCGTATCGGACGGCAGGCTCGCCGCGTGACGAGGCGTCGGCGGCAGCAGGCAGCGAAAACGCTGCGCAGAGCGGTCTCGAAACCCGCGCGGCGGATTGACGGAGGGCACGGACATGTCATCGATCGAAGTCAGAAACGTGTACAAGCTCTTCGGCCCGGAAGCGGGACACGGGCGCGTGCTCGACCTGCTGAAGAGCGGCCGGACCAAGGCCGAAGTGCTCGCGCAAACGGGCTGCAACGTGGGACTCAACGACGTGAGCCTGCATATCGGCTCGGGCGAGATCTACGTGATCATGGGCCTGTCGGGCTCGGGCAAGTCGACGCTCGTGCGGCACTTCAACCGGCTCATCGAGCCGACGTCGGGCGAGATCGTCATCGACGGTTCGGACGTCATCAAGCTCGATGCGCACGGCCTGCGCGAGCTTCGCCGCTACAAGGTGAGCATGGTGTTCCAGAACTTCGGGCTGCTGCCGCATCAGACCGTGCTCGACAACACCGCTTACGCGTTGCGCACGCGCGGCGAGCGCAAGTCCGACGCGAACGAGAAGGCGCGCACGTGGCTCGGCAAGGTCGGACTCGACGGTTATGGCGACCACTATCCGGACGAGCTGTCGGGCGGCATGCGTCAACGCGTCGGGCTGGCGCGCGCGCTCGCCGCCGATACCGACGTGCTGCTGATGGACGAAGCGTTCTCCGCGCTCGATCCGCTGATCCGCACGGAAATGCAGGATCAGCTGCTGCAATTGCAGGCGACGCTCAACAAGACCATCGTGTTCATCACGCACGATCTGGACGAAGCGCTGCGCATCGGCAACCGCATCGCGATCCTGCGCGACGGCACGCTGGTGCAGGAAGGCACGCCGGACGAAATCCTCACGCAGCCCGCCGACGACTACGTCGCACGTTTCGTCGAACGGCGGTCCGGAGCACATTGAGCTTGCGCGTGCCGCGCCGCTTGCGTTGAAGCGAGCGGCGCAAGGCCGCGAAGGCGGCGGGTAGAATGCACGCGATGACGGCGTCCTCGATATTTGCGGGCGCCGTCATCGCCTGATGCATCGCGGCTTGTGGCCGCCCTCTGCCCGTTCCAATGAATCTCGAAAGCGTTCTCTTTTCCCAAGGTTTCGGCTCGCGCCGCCAGTGCCGCGCATTGATCGCGGACGGCCGCGTGTCGATCGGCGGCTCGACGATCGACGATCCCAACGCCGATGTCGCGACCGACACGCTCACGTTCGAAGTCGACGGCACGCCGTGGCCGTATCGCGAACGCGCGTACATCGTGCTCAACAAGCCCGCGGGTTATGAGTGCTCACGCGATCCGCAGCATCACTTGAGCGTCTTCAACCTGCTGCCCGCGCAGTTCGCGACGCGCGGCGTCCAGTGCGTCGGACGGCTCGATCAGGACACTACCGGGCTTCTGCTGCTGTCCGACGACGGCCAGTTCGTCCACGCGTACACGTCGCCGAAACGCAAGGTGCCGAAAGTCTATCTGGCGACAACCCGTCATCCCCTCGACGACGCGCAACTCGCCGCGTTGCGCGAAGGCGTGCTGCTGCATGGCGAAGCGAAGCCGGTTGCGGCCGTCGCTGCACATGCTCGCGGCAAGCACGAACTCGAGCTGACCGTGCTGGAAGGCAAGTACCACCAGGTCAAGCGGATGGTCGCGGCGGCCGGCAATCGCGTGGAAGCGCTGCATCGCGAGCGGATCGGCGGGCTCGCGCTGCCGGCATCGCTTGCTGAAGGCGCGTGGCAATGGCTCGATGAAGCCGGCCTCGAATCGCTGCGCGTTGGTTAAGCGAGGCGTTCCGCGCCCGCCTGCTTTCAGATGCCCTGATACTGCGTTGGATTCCGAACAAAGCGACGACAAAAGCCATTCCGAACGCTGCGACGCAGCATGCTTGATACGAACGCCCGTCCTATACTCGCATTAAGAAACATTACAAAGCAGGCAAGGAGGCGCCATGGTCATCTACGGCAACCTGGCGATTTCGTATGGGATGATCGCGATCATCTTCTTCGCGATACTGCTTGTCGGCGGGCTGCTGGCCGTCATGCACATGCGGCACAAGTACGCGCCCAATCTGATCGCAGCGCTGATCGGCGCGATCTGCTGCTTCCTGCTGCTGGAAGCGCTGCCTGCCCTCACCTGACGGCTTCTCAGTTTCGCTCGCTGCTCTTCGCGGCATCGCTGCGTGTGGCCGCGCGAGGCGCCTTTACGCGCGACGGGCGGCCGTGCGCAAGAAATCATCGACGCTCGGATAGCGCAGCTTCACGCGCAACTCGCGCTTGAGCCGGCGGTTGATGAGGCGCCGCGACTCGCGCATGAACGACAGCATCATCGGTTCGAGTTGCCGCTGCGCTTCGTCGCGCGTGGTGCGCGGCGCCCGCTCGACGCCGAACGCGTCCGCCACCCGGTCAAAGTACTCGCCCATCTTCAGCGTCGTGTCGTCGGATGCGTGGATCACGCGCGATGGCAGGCCATGCGTCGCCATGCGCAGCAGGATCGCGGCGAGGTCGTCGGCGTGGATGTGATTCGTGTAGACGTCATCGGCATCGACGAGCGCGGGAGTGCGCCTCTCGAGCCGCGCAAGCGGCAGCCGGTTGCCCGCATAGATGCCCGGAATGCGCGCGATGCTCGCCGCAATCGCATGACGAGTAGCCGCGCGCCGCAGCTGCGTCTCCGCCGACACGCGGCGCTTCGCGCGCTCGTTCGCGGGCGCGACGGGACGCGTTTCGTCGAGCCACGCGCCGCCGCAATCCCCATAGACACCCGTCGTGCTTGCGTAGACGATGCGCGGACGCCCGCTCGCGTAGTGTCCAGCCCTAAGGGCCGTGATACCCCCGTCGGGTACAATATCGGATGTTTTGCGAGCACGAATGCCTTGCTGCGCGGACCTGAGCCGCCCCGTCGCCCGTGCCCCGATATGGCGGGCATACCGGATGCGCGGCGCGGTCAGCGTGGCGATCAGCGAGCGCGTGCGCATGTCGATGTCGCCCGTCTTTTGCGGCGGCGCGAGATGCAGCACGGTCGGCGCAAGACCCGCGAGACGCCAGAGGCTCTTGCGCGCGTCGAGATCTCCGACGATCGGCGTGACGCCCGCCGCGCGCAGTTCGTCGCGGCGCTCGGCGTGATGCGTGAGCGCGTAGAGGCGCGCGCGCCGTTGCAGTTGCCGCACGCAGCGCATGCCGACATCGCCGCAACCGACGATCAGCACGCGCGGTCTGCGCAAGTTTCGTGTCGCTTTCATCGTGGACGCATTGTAGCCGCGATCCATGGTACGCACTGGTTACCGACTCCCTGTACTCGAACTCTGAACGACCTATGGCATTTAACGTAACGCTCCGGCAAAGCGGCCGGCAGTTTCAGGTGGAACCCGATGAACCCGTGCTGACGGCCGCCCTTCGCCAGGGCATCGGCCTGCCGTACGGCTGCAAGAACGGCGCATGCGGCTCGTGCAAGGGCACGGTCGTCGGCGGCGAAATCGAACAGCGAGCGCATTCGTCGTCGGCGCTGTCGAACGACGAGAAGACGCGCGGCATGGCCCTCTTCTGCTGCGCGACGGCCTGCACGGACCTCGAGGTCGATATCCGCGAAGTGACGGGCGTCGGCGACGTGCAGATCAAGAAGCTGCCGTGCCGTGTGAATTCGATCGAGCGCAAGGCCGACGACGTCATCGCGCTGAAGCTGCAACTGCCCGCGAACGAGCGCCTGCAATACATGGCCGGCCAGTACCTCGAGTTCATCCTGAAGGACGGCAAGCGCCGCAGCTACTCGATGGCGAACGCGCCGCATACGGAAGGCCCGATCGAGCTGCATATCCGCCACATGCCGGGCGGCGCGTTCACCGATCACGTGTTCAACACGATGAAGGAGCGCGACATCCTGCGCTTCGAGGCCCCGCTCGGCACGTTCTTCCTGCGCGAAGAATCGGACAAGCCGATCGTCCTGCTCGCATCCGGCACTGGCTTTGCGCCGCTGAAGGCGATCGTCGAGCATGCCGTCTTCAAGAACATCACGCGCCCGATGACGCTGTACTGGGGCGCTCGCCGCAAGAAAGACCTGTACATGATGGATCTCGCCGAGCAATGGGCGCGCGAAGTGCCGAACTTCAAGTTCGTGCCCGTGCTCTCCGAACCGGACGCGGACGACGCCTGGACGGGCCGCACGGGCTTCGTTCATCGCGCCGTCATCGAAGATCTGCCAGACTTGTCGGCATATCAGGTGTATGCGTGCGGCGCGCCTGTGATGGTCGAATCCGCGCAGCGCGATTTCACGCAGCATCATCGCCTGCCGGAAGACGAGTTCTACGCGGATTCGTTCACGAGCGCCGCCGATCTCGCGAACCCCGTCTGATCGTTGCGTTGTCATCCTGCATGAACGAATCGGCCGGCGCGCGCAAATTGCCGGTTTACACGAGCGCCGGCATTGTCGTATTCTTTCGCGCATGAACCGCATCCTGTCCGAACTTCGACGTCGCCGCTCGCTGCTCCCATAGGGGCGCCGCTGGCTTCGTCACGGTTTGCGCGTATCAGCTTAGTATCACGCGCACGCAGTTCAAATCACGAAAGCCACGGCATGCCGTGGCTTTTTGTATTTCGTCGCTGCTTTGACGTTCTGTCGACGACGTGCTGTTGAACACAGGCTGTTGAACACGCGTACTCGTCGGCGTTTTCTCTCCGTTGCTGGGCCATTTTGTCCGAGGCGGTTTCTTATCCCTGTTTGCCTGGAGCCTGTAGCCATGAACTTCAATGAGTACCCGATCGATTCGCTGATGTACATCACGAACCGGCCCGAAATCGTTTTCACGCACGGCAAAGGCTCGTGGCTCTATGACAACAACGGCAAGCGCTATCTGGACTTCATCCAGGGCTGGGCGGTGAATTCCCTTGGCCACTGCAACGAAGGCATCATCGAAGCGCTCACGCACCAGGCGCGCACGCTGATCAACCCGTCGCCGGCGTTCTACAACGAGCCGATGGCGAAGCTCGCCGGCCTGCTCACGCAGCACAGCTGCTTCGACAAGGTGTTCTTCACCAACAGCGGCGCCGAAGCGAACGAAGGTGCGATCAAGCTCGCGCGCAAATACGGCAAGAAATTCAAGAACGGCGCGTATGAAATCATCACGTTCGATCACAGCTTCCACGGCCGCACGCTCGCGACGATGTCGGCGAGCGGCAAGCCGGGCTGGGACACGATCTACGCACCGCAGGTGCCAGGCTTCCCGAAAGCGGATCTGAACGACATCGCGTCCGTCGAGAAGCTGATCGGCGACAAGACAGTCGCCGTGATGCTCGAACCGATCCAGGGCGAAGGCGGCGTGATTCCCGCAACGCGCGGATTCATGCAGCAGCTGCGCGAGTTGACGAAGAAGCACAACCTGCTCCTGATCGTCGATGAAGTGCAAAGCGGTTGCGGCCGCGCGGGGACGCTGTTCGCGTACGAGCTGTCGGGTATCGAGCCCGACGTGATGACGCTTGCGAAGGGCATCGGCGGCGGCGTGCCGCTCGGTGCGCTGCTGTGCAAGAAGGAAGTCGAGGTGTTCGAAGCGGGCGAACAGGGCGGCACGTACAACGGCAATCCGCTGATGACGGCAGTCGGCCATTCGGTGATCTCGCAACTGACGGCACCCGGCTTCCTCAATGGCGTGAAGGCACGCGGCGAATATCTGCGCGCGAAGCTGCTCGAACTGTCTGAGGAGCGCGGCTTTGCGGGCGAGCGCGGCGAAGGCATGTTGCGCGCGCTGCTGCTCGGCAAGGACATCGGCAACCAGATCGTCGAGAAGGCGCGCCTGATGCAGCCCGACGGCCTGCTGCTCAACGCGGCGCGTCCGAATCTGCTGCGCTTCATGCCCGCGCTCAACGTGACGACGGAAGAGATCGACCAGATGATGTCGATGCTGCGCTCGATCCTGGACACGCTGTGACGACTGCTTCGCCACTGTCGATCCGCTGCTTCGACGCGGCCGACACGGATGCCGTCGTCGCGCTGTGGCTCGACGCGTTCCCGGAGTACAAGGACGCGAGCAAGCCGCAGCGCAATCCGCATCTGTCGATCGCAAACAAGCTCGCGACGCAGCCCGAACTGTTCTTTGTCGCGGTGAAGGACGCTGGCATCGTCGGCACGGCGATGGCCGGTTACGACGGGCATCGGGGCTGGCTGTACTCGCTCGCGGTCGATCCGACGCAACGGCGCCAGGGCATCGGTACGCGGCTGGTACGGCACGCGGAAGCGGCATTGACGGCGCGCGGCTGCCCGAAGGTCAATCTTCAGGTGCTGAGCGCGAAGGCCGACGTGCGGGCTTTCTACGAAACGCTCGGCTATCGCGCCGATCAGGTCGTCAGCCTCGGCAAGCGGCTGGGCGCGTTGGCTTGAGCGGTTGCGCCGCCGCGCATTTGAATCGCTGAAAACACAAAGGCCGCATGCTTGACGCATGCGGCCTTTGTTTATTGCACGTTGCCGGTCGCAAGAACCGGCGCTTGAGCTGGCTGAGCTTACTCGCCGAGATACGCCGCGCGCACCTTCGGATCATCGAGCATCTGCTTCGCGTCACCCGACATCGTGACCGTGCCCGAGTCCATCACGTAGCCACGGTCCGCTGCCTGCAGTGCGAGACGCGCGTTCTGCTCGACCAGCATCACCGTGATGCCTTCCTTCGAGATCTCGCGCACCACTTCGAAGATCTTCTCGACCATGATCGGCGACAGGCCCATCGACGGCTCATCGAGCAGCAGCAGTTTCGGCTTCGAGATGACGGCGCGCGCCATCGCCAGCATCTGCTGTTCGCCGCCCGACAGCGTGCCCGCGAGCTGCGTCGCGCGTTCCTTCAGGCGCGGGAAGAAGCCGAACATGCGCTCGACGTCCTTCTTGATGCCTTCATTGTCGGTGCGCAGATACGCGCCCATCTGCATGTTCTCGACGATCGACATGCGCGCGAAGATGCCACGGCCTTCCGGCACCATCGCGAGACCGCGCTTGAGCAACTCGTGCGGCGGCACGCCCTTGATCGACTGGCCCATGTATTCGATGTCGCCGGCCGAGTAAGGCTTGAGGCCCGTGATCGCCTTCATCGTGGTCGTCTTGCCTGCGCCGTTCGCGCCGATCAGCGTGACGAGTTCGCCCTGCGCGATCTCCAGGTCGACACCCTTGACGGCCTGAATGCCGCCGTAGTTGACCTGCAGGCCCTTGATTTTCAACATTGCCGTAGCCATCAGTGGACCCCCGCACCCAGATAAGCCTCGATCACCTTCGGGTCCTTCTGCACGTCATGCGGCAGACCTTCGGCGATCACCTTGCCATAGTCGAGCACTGTCATGCGATTGCACAGGCCCATCACCAGTTTCACGTCGTGCTCGATCAGCAGGATCGTCTTGCCGTCGCTGCGGATCTTGTCGAGCAGCTTCGTCAGTTCGACCTTTTCCGTTGCGTTCATGCCGGCAGCCGGTTCGTCGAGCGCGAGCAGCTTCGGATCGGTCGCCAGTGCGCGCGCGATTTCCAGACGACGCTGGTGGCCGTACGACAGGTTGCGCGACGTGTAGTCGGCGTATTGCAGCACGCCGACGTACTCGAGCAGTTCCAGCGCGCGTTCCTTGATCTCGCGCTCTTCCTGACGCTCAGCGGGCGTCTGGAACACGGCGCCCAGCAGCCCGTGCTTCGTGCGGACGTGCCGGCCGACCATCACGTTTTCCAGCGCGGTCATGCCGCCGAACAGACGGATGTTCTGGAACGTGCGCGCGATGCCGGCCTTCGCCACCTGATACACGGCCGTCGGCGTGTAGTTCTGGCCATCGAGCCTGAACTCGCCCGAGTCCGGCGTGTAGAGGCCCGTGATCACGTTGAAGAACGTGGTCTTGCCGGCGCCGTTCGGGCCGATCAGACCGTAAATGGAGCCTTCCTCGATTTCGAGGCCGACATCCGACAGCGCCTGCAGACCGCCGAAGCGCTTGTTCACGCCCTTCACGGACAGACGGATTTGTTTGTCGCTCATGTGTGTTTCCCCTTCGATCCGTGGTCCGTTACGCGCGCACCGGCTTCTTGCCGCTGCGCTTCGCCAGTTTCGCGATCTTGTCCTCATGCTTCGGTGACGGCCACAGGCCTTCCGAGCGGTACAGCATGATCAGCACCATCGCGAGTGCGTAGACGAGCTGACGGATCACTTCCGTATCGACGATCTCGTGACCGAACACCAGGTTCTGCAGCGGGCCCATCGTCGAGCGCAGGAATTCCGGCAGCACGGCGAGCAGCACCGCGCCGAGAATCACGCCCGGGATGTGGCCCATGCCGCCCAGCACGACGCACGCGAGCACGACGATCGATTCCGGCAGCGTGAACGATTCCGGCGACACGAAGCCCTGGAACATGCCGAACATCGCACCCGACAGGCCACCGAACGACGCGCCCATCGCGAACGCGAGCAGCTTCACATCACGCGTGTTGATGCCCATTGCCTTCGCGGCGATTTCGTCCTCGCGGATCGCGGCCCATGCGCGGCCGATGCGCGAGTGCTGCAGACGCGTACACACCCAGATCACCAGCAGCGCGCACAGCACGAACACGTAGTAGTACGCGTACACCGACGGGAACTGGAAGCCGAACAGCGAGTGCGTCTGCGAGAGGCTAAAGTCGCCGACGTGGATCGGATCGATGCCCGTGACGCCCTTCGGGCCGTTCGTGATGTTCGCCGGACGGTCGAGGTTGTTCAGGAAGATCCGGACGATTTCCCCGAAGCCCAACGTCACGATCGCGAGGTAGTCGCCACGCAGACGCAGCGTCGGTGCACCGAGAATCACCCCGAAGAACGCGGCAATCGCCATCGCGATCGGCACGATGATCCAGAACGGCGTGTGCAGCCCGCCCGGCGCGAGATGCGCGATCCATTCGAACTGCGACGACAGGTGCGGCGAGCTCAGCAATGCCGCCGTATAGGCGCCCACTGCGTAGAACGCGATGTAGCCCAGGTCCAGCAGGCCGGCGAAGCCGACCACCACGTTCAGGCCCAGCGCGAGCATCACATACAGCATCGCGAAGTCGAGCACGCGCACCCAGTAGTTGCCGCCTGCTGTGCCAATGATCATCGGCGCGGCGATCACGAACACGGCGGTGAGGATGCCCACCGTCAGCGTCTTCGTCATGTTGCGTTCAGGGACGAGCGTCGTGGACGGCTCGATCGGTTGAATTGAGGTCATTGTGTTTACTCCTTTTCCCTGCGCCGTTAGGCACGGTCCGCAACACGTTCGCCGAGCAGGCCCGACGGACGGAACACCAGCACGATGATCAGCACGATGAACGCGAACACGTCCTGATAGTTACTGCCGAACACGCCGCCCGTGAGATTGCCGATGTAGCCCGCACCGAGCTGCTCGATCAGACCGAGAATCACGCCGCCGACCATCGCGCCGCCGAGGTTGCCGATACCGCCGAGCACGGCAGCCGTGAACGCTTTCAGGCCTGGGATGAAGCCCATGTAGAAGTGCGCGTTGCCGTATTCCGACGCGATCATCACGCCCGCCAGCGCAGCCAGCGCCGAACCGATCATGAAGGTCGCCGAGATCACGAAGTTCGGGTTCACGCCCATCAGCGAGGCGACGCCCGGGTTCTCGGCGATCGCGCGCATCGCGCGGCCGAGCTTCGTCTTGTGCACGAGCAGCAGGAGGCCCGCCATCACGAGGAACGCCACGACGATGATCACGATTTCAGTCATCGAAATCACGGCGCCCGGCGTCGTGTCGGTGGCCTTGATCACGTTGAGGGGATCGGTCGGCAGAAGCTGCGGGAACGGCAGCGGGTTGCGTGACCAGATCATCATCGCGAGCGTTTGCAGCAGGATCGACACACCGATTGCGGTGATCAGCGGGGCGAGACGCGGCGCTTTGCGCAGCGGCCGGTACGCGACGCGCTCGATCGTGTAGCCCACCACTGCGCACACCACGGCGGCGATGGCCAGCGCGATGCACAGCGTCGGCACGTTGCCGAGACCGGGGAAATGGTTCTGCAATACACCGATGCAGGACAGGGCAACCATCGCCCCCACCATCAGGATGTCGCCGTGAGCGAAGTTGATGATGCCGAGAATGCCGTACACCATCGTATAGCCGAGTGCAATGATGGCGTAGACACTGCCGAGCACCAGCCCGTTGAGAACCTGCTGGATGAAAATATCCATTTAATGCTCCTTAGCCCGTGCGACTGGATTCGCGCTCTTCATCTGCCGGTTGGCGTTGATGCTTTGCGGAATCGCAACGGCACTGCGGGTACTGATATAAAAGACCGGTAAGGGTTATCTCCGTCGAGCGTTCGTGGTCGCCGGGTTGCAGCGGCCGTCGCACTCGACGCGGATGCAAAAACGGCACCGTCGGATGGTCCGGTGCCGTCAGGCTGTACGTCCCGTCATTACATCTTCACGACATCGAGGACTGCTTTCTTGCCGTCCTTGAAGTCGTAAAGCGTAATCGCGCCCTCTTTCAAATCGCCCTTGTTGTCGAATGCGATGTGGCCGATGACACCTGTGTAGTCGGTCGACGGCATCACAGCGAGCACCTTGGACGGCTCGATCGAATTGGCGCGCTTCATTGCATCGACGATCACGTACACAGCGTCATACGTGAACGGCGCGTAAATCTGCGCCGGCGTGTGGAAGCGTGCGTCGTACTTCTTTTCGAAGTCCGCTCCCCTGTCCATCTTCGAAAGCGCAAGACCTGCCTCCGAACATACGAGGTTCTGAACGGCACTACCCGCCAGCTCCCCTACCTTGTCGGTGCACACGCCGTCGCCGCCAAGGATTTTTGCCCTGATTCCGAGCGCGGCCGCCTGTTTTGTGAACGGCCCGCCCGTTGCATCCATGCCGCCGAACATGATGGCGTCCGGCTGGGCACTTTTGATCTTGGTGAGAATGGCCCGGAAATCCGTGGCCCGGTCATTGGTCGCCTCGCGCGCGACGATCTTCGCGCCGCCCGCCTCGGCCGTCTTCGCGAATTCGTCAGCAAGACCCTTGCCATAGGCAGTCGCGTCGTCGACGACGGCGATCCGTTTCGCGCCAAGTGACTTCGTCGCGTAGTTCGCCAGCGCCGGACCTTGCTGCGCATCTGTCGCGACGACCCGGAAGGTCGTCTTGAAACCCTGCTGCGTATAGGCCGGATTCGTCGAGGACGGCGAGATCTGCACGATGCCTGCGTCGCTATAGATTTTCGATGCGGGAATCGAGACGCCCGAGTTCAGATGCCCGACGACGGCGACAACGTGATCGTCGACCAGCTTCTGCGCGATCTGCGTGCCCGTTTTCGGGTCGCCTGCGTCGTCCTGCCCGTCGAGTTGAAGCTGGATCTTGCGGCCGTCGATGGTCAATCCCTGCGCGTTGATCTCCTCTATCGCCAGACGCGCTCCGTTTTCATTGTCCTTTCCGAGATGCGCAATGCCGCCCGTCAACGGGGCCACATGACCGATCTTCACGACAGTCGCTTCGCTTGCAGGTGCCGACGCTGCCACTGCAGCCGATGCACCCGTGCCTGCCTCGCCATCGTTCTTTTTGCTGCACGCGGTCAACATCGCAACCGCGACCGCGATGGACACGGCACAAGCAAACTTGACTCGCATTAAATAGGTCTCCTGCGCCTTGCTAAATCTGGCGTTCCGAGGCGCTGAAGCCTTGAGAACGCGCGCATTGTAACTCCAATTATGCGACGGGCAATATTGTTGAATGCGCAGGGTTTTCCTGCATTGCAACCGCTTTTCGGGATCTCTAGCACATGCGGATTGCAACCCGGTTGCGCCATATTTTCGCGCACCAGTTGCACCATGAATGTCGCTCCGCAACATCAGTTGTTGCATCGACGGCGCTGTGAGCCCTATGGAGCGGACTTCGACACAAGGAAGCCTTGCGGCGAATCACGCATCTGAAAATTCACCGAATCGGTGCGACCAATCTGCCGGCTGATCGTTCGTCTGATGTAAAACGGGGCGCGATCATCCATTTCAGGGCAAAATACGCCCCAAAAATCAAAAAGAATGTGCGTGCCGACACCGTGCAACTCTCGTTTTTCTGTGATGCGGCACCGTTTTATGGGCGATTTCCGGGCCTGGCCGATACAAAAAAAGCGCGCCCATGGCGCGCTTTTTCGATTGGGGTCGGTTCGTTAGGCCGGCAATCCGAGGCCGCGCGGCAGCGGAAAAGCGATGTTTTCCTCTATGCCTTCTAGCGCGCGCACGCTGCGCACGCCGAGTTCGCGCAGACGGCCGATCACAGCCTGCGCCAGCGCCTCCGGCGCCGATGCGCCAGCCGTCACGCCGATGCGGCGCTTGTCCGCAACCCAGGCGGGATCGATCTGATCGGGCGAATCCACCATATAGGCAGGCACACCGAGTTTCTCAGCGAGTTCGCGTAGCCGGTTGGAATTCGAACTGTTCGGGCTGCCGACGACGATCACGACGTCGCATTGCGGCGCCATGAACTTGACGGCATCCTGGCGGTTCTGCGTCGCATAGCAGATGTCCTGCTTCTTCGGCTCCTTGATGTCCGGATACTTCGCCTTCAACGCGGCGATGATCTGCGCGGCGTCGTCGACGGACAGCGTCGTTTGCGTCACATAGGCGATGCGCTGCGGATCGGCGAGTTGCAGCGCCTGCACGTCCTCGATGTCTTCGACGAGATACATGCCTTCGCCCGTCTGCCCCATCGTGCCTTCGACTTCCGGATGACCCTTGTGGCCGATCATCACGATGTCGAAGCCTTCCGCGCGCATCTTCGCGACTTCGATGTGCACCTTCGTGACGAGCGGACAAGTCGCGTCGTACACGCGCAGCCCGCGCTCTTCGGCCTCGGCGCGCACCGCCTTCGACACGCCGTGCGCACTGAAGATCACCGTGCTGCCCGCGGGCACTTCTTCGAGCTGCTCGATGAAAATCGCGCCCTTCTTGCGCAGGTCTTCGACGACATACGCGTTATGAACGATTTCGTGACGCACGTAGATTGGCGAACCGTACAGCTTGATGGCGCGTTCGACGATCTCGATCGCCCGGTCGACGCCGGCGCAAAATCCGCGCGGTTGCGCAAGCAGGATTTCAGCTTCGGCGAGAGTCGTGTCCGTGATGCTCATGTTTACAGGATCCCGATGATTTTTACTTCGAACGTCAGCGCCTGGCCGGCGAGCGGATGGTTGAAATCGAAGAGAGCCGAGGTTTCGCCGACTTCCTTGAGTACGCCGGCGTAGCGGCCGCCACCCGGCGCATTGAATTCGACGAGATCGCCGGGAGAAAAATCCTCCCCGATCATGCTGTTTTCACGCAGCGTGGCCAGCGATACGCGCTGAATCATTTCAGGATTGCGCGGACCGAATGCCTGGCCCGGCTCTAGCTGAAAGGTCGAATGGTGCCCCGCCTTCAGGCCCAGCAGAATGTCTTCCAGCGGCTGCGCCAGTTGGCCGGCGCCCAGCAGCAGCGTGGCGGGCTTGTCGTTGAAGGTGCTGACGATCTCGGCGCCATCGGCGAGCAAAAGCCGGTAGTGAAGCGTGACGTGCGAACCGGGTTTCACTTCGGAGATGTCGATGATGCTCATGCGGTACTCATTCAGTCGTGGCGCGCGGCGCAGGGCGCGGCGGCAGGGGTCGCGCGCATGGCAGGCCGTCTGGCGCCGTGCGCAAAGGTTCTATTGTAAGCCACATATCCCGAGCCGGCTGGAACGCGGCTGCGCGGCGCGTCGTCGCCGCTCCACTGAATCACGGAGGACCTTGCCATGAACGATCCGATAGTCATCCCGCTCAACAAGGCGGAGAAACCCTCCGTTCGCCGCCCCGCGCCCTTGCCGGCGCCCGTTTCGGCGTCCGTGCCCATGTCCGTGTCTGCACCCGCATGGCCGCTGCGGGACATGCCGCGCGAACGGATGCTCGACGCGGGCGCGGCGGCGCTGTCCGATACGGAACTGGTCGCGCTCGTGCTGGGCTCCGGGCTGCCCGGACATAATGTCTTCGACGTCGCGCGCTCGCTGCTGCAGCGCTTCGGCTCACTGCGCGCGATGCTCGACGCGACGCCCGAGGATCTCAACGGCGTGCGCGGCGTCGGCCCCGCCAAGCGGGCGCAGTTGCTGGCCATCATGGAGCTGGCGCGGCGCGCGCTCGCGGAGAAGATACGCGAGCGCCCATTGATCGATTCCCCGGAAGCAGTCGAAGACTATTTGCGGCTGCTGATCGGCTCGCGGCCTTATGAGGTGTTCATTTGCCTGTTTCTGGACACACGCCACCGGCTGATCCGCTCGGAGGAGAATTCGCGCGGCTCGCTCACCCGCATGGCCGTGTATCCGCGCGAAATCGTGCGGCGGGCGCTGTCGGTGAATGCGGCGAGCCTGATCGTCGCGCATAATCACCCCTCCGGCGCCGTCAAGCCAAGCGCCAGCGACCGGCAGCTCACGCGGGTGCTGCGCGATACCCTCGCGCTCATCGACGTGCAACTGATCGACCATCTGGTGATCGGCGCGAACGACACGTTCTCGTTTGCCCGCGCAGGCTGGCCGTGACCTACGGAACAGTGGACGCCAAGCGCAGATACCGTTGCGCGACCGCCAGCCGTCTCCAAATAAGGTTTGATTTTGCGGCTCTTTTTCTGCTAGACTCTCGGTTTGCCTCTTTCCAACCCTGTTCCGAAGCCACCAAGGCCTTTCCGGAAAGCAAGTGATTGAAGTCGGCTACGGCTCGGTCCTCTAGTTTTCTTGGGAAACTTCACGGCGTTCGAACTCAGAATTAGCGTATTAGGAGTGCTCTCATGGCACGCGTATGCCAAGTAACTGGGAAAGCGCCGATGAGCGGCAACAACGTTTCCCACGCGAACAACAAGACCAAGCGTCGTTTTCTCCCGAATCTGCAAAACCGCCGTTTCTGGGTTGAAAGCGAAAACCGTTGGGTGCGCCTGCGCGTCTCGAACGCCGGTCTGCGCCTGATCGACAAGAACGGTATCGACTCGGTGCTCGCAGACCTGCGCGCACGTGGCGAAGCCTAAGGAGTAAATCATGGCCAAAGGCGCACGCGACAAGATCAAGCTGGAATCGACCGCTGGTACGGGTCACTTCTACACGACCACGAAGAACAAGCGCAACATGCCGGAAAAGATGGAGATCAAGAAGTTCGATCCCGTCGTTCGCAAGCATGTGGCGTACAAGGAAACGAAGATCAAGTAATCCGGTTTCCAGCCTGTTGACGACGAAAAGCCCCGCTTTACGCGGGGCTTTTTGTTTCTTGGCGCTTCCCTCTCCTGCCTTCTGACGCCGATTGCCGCTCTTTCCTGTCGGCGTCGCCGACGGTCTGCATCCCTTCCGCCGCGCGCAATAGACTTCGCGATTCGACCAGCTTTCCCTTGACGGCTGCAACGCGTATGCTCTTCGGTTTCCCAATCGAATGGCTGCGGCGGTGTCCACCGCACCAGCCACGCAATACGACGGAGAGAGGAGATGAATTTCGATGTAGCGATTGTCGGCAGCGGGCTCGCCGGCTTGACCGTCGCGCTCAATCTCGCGCAGACGCGTCGCGTCGCCGTGGTCGCCAAACGTTCGCTGACCGACGGCGCGAGCGACTGGGCGCAAGGCGGCATCGCGGCCGTGCTCGATTCGGCGGACAGCACGGAGAATCACGTCGATGACACGCTGATCGCCGGCGGCGGGTTGTGCGACGAAGCCGCGACGCGCTTTATCGTCGAACATGGCCGCGAGGCCATCCAGTGGCTGATCGACCAAGGCGTGCCGTTCACGAAAGACGACGCGGCCGAGCTCGGCTTCCATCTGACGCGTGAAGGCGGCCACAGCCATCGCCGCATCATTCACGCGGCGGACGCTACAGGCCATGCCGTCGTCGCGACGCTGAGCGAACGCGTGCGGCATCATCCGAACATCACGCTGCTCGAAGATCACTACGCGATCGATCTGATCACGTCGGACCGCCTGGGCATGCCGGGACGCCGCTGCCACGGCCTCTATGCGCTCGATCTGGCGAGCGGCCGCACGGTCACGATCGAGGCACCGCACACCGTGCTCGCGACGGGCGGCGCCGGCAAGGTTTATCTCTACACGACAAATCCCGATACCGCGACGGGCGATGGCATCGCAATGGCCTGGAGAGCCGGGTGCCGCGTGTCGAACATGGAATTCATCCAGTTTCATCCGACGTGCCTGTTCCACCCATACGCGAAGTCGTTTCTGATTTCGGAAGCGGTGCGTGGCGAAGGCGGCATCCTCAAGCTGCCCGACGGCACGCGTTTCATGCCCGCCCACGACGAACGCGCCGAACTGGCGCCGCGCGATATCGTCGCGCGCGCGATCGACTTCGAGATCAAGAAGCGCGGCATCGACTGCGTATATCTCGACATCAGCCACCAGCCGGCCGAATTCCTACGTGAGCATTTTCCGACGATTCTCGCGCGGTGCCTGGAATTCGGCATCGACATTACGAAAGAGCCGATTCCCGTCGTGCCGGCGGCTCATTACACCTGTGGCGGCGTCGTAACGGATCTCGCCGGGCGCACGGACCTGACGGGGCTCTATGCCGTCGGCGAGACGTCGTGCACCGGCTTGCACGGCGCAAACCGGCTCGCGAGCAATTCGCTGCTCGAGTGTCTCGTGATAGGCCGGTCGGCCGCGCAGGCTATCGAGGAAGAAGGCTTTGGCGCGGCCGTGCACGCTCCGCTGCCCGATTGGGACGAGAGCCGCGTGTCCGATCCCGATGAGGAGGTGGTCGTCGCGCACAACTGGGACGAGTTGCGCCGCCTGATGTGGAATTACGTCGGCATAGTGCGCACGGACAAGCGCCTTGCGCGCGCGCGGCACCGGATTGCGCTGCTGCGCGACGAGATCCACGAGTACTACGCGAACTTCAAGGTGAGCCGCGATCTGCTCGAACTGCGCAACCTGGTCGACGTAGCCTCGCTGATCGTCGATAGCGCGCGTTCGCGGCGCGAGAGCCGCGGGCTGCATTACAGCCGCGACTGGCCGAACTCGTTGCCCAAGGCGCTGCCGACCGTGCTGTCCCCGGAGCGCGTGCCCAATCGGAACGTGTAGCGCATTTCATGTTCGCCACTGTTGACCAGTAAAGCGAAACGGCCATCTCCCGTAAATCGGGTGATGGCCGTTTGCTTTCCGGCACCAGTTACGCAGTCACACGATGCGCATCGAAAAGTCGATCGCGCGCACGTCCTTCGTCAGCGAGCCGACCGAGATGCGGTCGACACCCGTCTCCGCGAACTGTCGGATCGTATCGAAGTTCACGCCGCCCGATACTTCGAGCACCGCGCGGCCGGCCGTGATACGCACCGCTTCGCGCATCATGTCCAGCGAGAAGTTGTCGAGCAGAACCGACTGCGCGCCATGCGCGAGCGCCGACGCCAGCTGCTCGAGCGTTTCGACTTCGATCTGGATCGGGACGCCCGCGTTCAGCGCAAGGGCCGCGTTCATCGCCGCGCCGACGCCGCCCGCCGCTGCGATGTGATTCTCCTTGATCAGAATGCCGTCATAGAGCGCGAGCCGCTGGTTCGCGCCGCCACCGACGCGCACTGCGTACTTTTGCGCGAGACGCAGCCCCGGCAGCGTCTTGCGCGTGTCGAGCACGCGTGCGCGCGTATGCGCGATCGCGTCGGCGAATCTACGCGTCGCGCTCGCGACACCCGACAGCATCTGCAGAAAGTTGAGACCGTTGCGCTCGGCGGTGAGCAGGGCGCGAGCCGGACCGCGCAACGTGCATACGACGGAATCCGTCGCCATGAGGTCGCCCTCGCGATACCGCGATTGCACGTCGATACGCGGATCGACACGGCGCATCACTTCGTTGAACCATGGCACGCCGCACAACACTGCCTGTTCGCGCACGATGATGCGCGCGTCGCGCATCTCGTCGGCGGGAACGAGCAGGCCCGTCAGATCGCCTGTGCCGACGTCCTCTGCAAGCGCATCGCTGACGTTGCGCGCGATCGCCACATCGAGTGCCTCGCCGTACTGCGCACGGATTTCCGCGAAAAGCGGCGACACCGCGTCCCTCAACTCCATCGATTCATTCGCGCCCATCACGCCGCTCCGACATTCGAGAACAGCGCCGTATCGCGCGCGAGATCGCCGCTTGCCTGCACGCGCTTCTTGTGACGCGCAGCGAAATCAAGCATGCGGTCGATCGGCAGACGCGCACGCTCGCCGATGGACGGATCGACGAAGATTTCGTTGTGGCCGCGCTCCAACACCTCGGCGAGATTGCGCAAGCCGTTCATCGCCATCCACGGACAATGCGCGCAACTCTTGCACGTCGCGCTGCTGCCGGCCGTCGGCGCTTCGATGAAGGTCTTGCCGGGTGCCGCGAGACGCATCTTGTGCAGAATGCCCAGGTCGGTGGCGACGATGAAGTGCGTCGCGTCGCTGTTCTTCGCTGCGTCGATCAGTTGCGTGGTCGACCCCACGACATCCGCCTGCGCAACGACGCTTTCCGGCGACTCCGGATGCACGAGCACTTTCGCGTGCGGATACTCGGCGCGCACCAGATCGAGCTCGACGCCCTTGAACTCGTCGTGCACGAGACACGAGCCTTGCCACAGCAGCATGTCGGCGCCCGTCTTCTTCTGGATATAGGCGCCCAGGTGCCGGTCCGGCGCCCAGATGATCTTTTCGCCGCGCGCGTGCAGATCCGCGACGATTTCCAGCCCGATCGACGACGTCACCATCCAGTCGGCGCGCGCCTTCACTGCGGCGCTGGTATTCGCATAGACGACGACCGTGCGGTCCGGATGCGCATCGCAGAACGCAGAAAATTCGTCGACTGGGCAACCGAGATCGAGCGAGCAGGTTGCATCCAGATCGGGCATCAGAATGCGCTTGTTTGGACTGAGAATCTTCGCGGTCTCGCCCATGAAACGCACGCCAGCGACAACCAGCGTTTGTGCATCGTGATCGCGTCCGAAACGCGCCATTTCCAGCGAATCGGCCACGCAGCCGCCCGTTTCGTCCGCCAGTTCCTGCAACTCCGCATCGACGTAGTAGTGCGCAACGAGCACCGCTTTCTCACGCTTGAGCAACCCGCGAATACGCTCCTTCAGCGCGACCCGCTCCTGCGCGGAGGGTGCCTCTGGCACTTTCGCCCAAGCCTGGCCGACGCCGCAGGCCGCGCCTTGCGGACGGTCGTATTCGACGCTCCTGATCGCCTGATTCATGATCTCCTCTGCCCTGCTGAATCCGCCGCCGACAGCCTTCAGTGGTGCAATTCCGGCGGCCCAAAAAAGCAAAACCCCGCCAACGCGGGGTTTTGTGACGTAACGAAAGTTTAATGGATTTCGTCGGGGATCATGCGTAGCGACGCAGGCGCATCGCAAATTCCTGCAGGGCCTTGATGCCGCTTTGTTCGGCGCGATGGCACCAATCCTGCAATTGCACCAGCAGTTGCTCGCGCGACGCGTTCGAACGCTCCCACATCTGCGACAGTTCGTTGCGCAGTTCGATGTACGTGCGCAATTTCTGGCTGTTCGCGAAAATCTGCGGAAGCTGACGGCGCTGCGGCTCGTCCAGACCTGCTTCTTCCTTGTGGAACCACTTGCGGGCGCCGCGCATCAGCTGATACTTCTCGCGTGCCCCCATTTCCTTCAGATGCGCGAGTTCCTGACGGTACGCGCGCTTGATCGCCTTTGCGTATCGCGCCATCACTTCGTAACGGTTCGCGAGCACGGCCTGCAACGTGTCCTGGTCGAGCACGAGCTTGCCAGTGGTCAGACGGGGCGTTGGCGCGAGCTTCTTCACCTTGGCAAGACGGAACGCCGACATGATGCGGATGTACATCCAGCCGATATCGAACTCGTACCACTTGTTCGACAGCTTGGCCGACGTCGCATACGTGTGGTGATTGTTGTGCAGCTCTTCGCCGCCGATGATGATGCCCCACGGGAACAGATTCGTGCTCGCATCTGCCGAGTTGAAGTTGCGATAACCCCAGAAGTGTCCGAGGCCGTTCACAACGCCAGCTGCCCAGAACGGAATCCAGATCATCTGCACGGCCCACACGGTCAGACCGACGATGCCGAACAGCGCCACGTCGATCACCATCATCAAGCTCACGCCGAGGATCGGGTACTTCGTGTAGACGTTGCGCTCGATCCAGTCGTTTGGCGTGCCGTGACTGAACTTGCGCATCGTCTCTTCATTCTTCGCTTCAGCGCGGTACAGCTCCGCGCCTTCGAGCAGCACCTTCCAGATGCCGCGCGTCTGCGGGCTGTGCGGATCGTCTTCGGTTTCGCACTTCGCGTGGTGCTTGCGGTGAATCGCGGCCCACTGGCCCGTCAGCATGCCCGTGGTCATCCACAGCCAGAAGCGGAAAAAGTGGCTCGCGATGGGGTGCAAGTCCAGTGCGCGGTGCGCCTGGCAGCGGTGCAGATAGACAGTGACGCCGATGATCGTCACGTGCGTGACGGCGAGCGCCCACAACGCGATTTGCCACCACGAAAAACGCAACGCGCCGTGCGCGAGGAAATCAAGCAGGGAATTCAGCAAGGCCATTTACCTGGGAATGGAAGACATGCGCGGAAGGATACAACGGCGAATGTCAAGAAAGTGAAAGCAAGCAAACTGTTTTGGACGATATTTTACGCGAACCGTTCCAAGTGTCTGTAACAAAAAAGAAAATTGTTGTGTTGCATCAACCGGACGTTTCCCGATATTGGTCTGGAAACGTCCGGTTGCTATCCGCGGAGGCGCCTTTCAGGCCGCGCTGCCGGGTTCGTTCGCCGCGCGCCCGGCAGTCGTTGTGACTGCCTGCGGCATGATGTCGCTTGGGCTGGTGACGATGCGCACGTCGCGCTGCGCATAGGGAATCGAGATGCCGCTTTCCGTGAAGAGCCGCCAGATATTGCGGTTCACGTTCGAACGCACGCCGGCCGTGCCCGTGGCCGCATCTTCGATCCAGTAGCCGAGCTCCAGATTGATGCCGTCCGGGCCGAACCCTGCGAGTAAAGGCGTCGGCTTCGGTTCCTGCAGCACGCGCTCGACGCCGTGCGTGGCCTCGACCAGCAGCGCCATCGCCTTTTCGACATCCGTCGAATACGCCACCTGCACAGCTGCCTTCGCGTTGCCGCGCGTCAAATACGACGACTGGTTCTGCACGACGTCGGTGATCAGCTTTTCGTTCGGAATCAGCGTTTCGATGCCGTCGAGCCCTCGCACCACCGTATAGCGCGTGCGGATCTGCGTGACCATGCCTTGCAGGCCGCTGACGTTGATCGTGTCGCCGATGCGCAGCGACCGGTCGATCAGGATGATGAAGCCCGACACGTAATTGCTCGCGATCTTCTGCAAGCCGAAACCGAGGCCGACGCCGAGCGCCCCGCCGAACACGCCGAGCACCGTCACGTCGATCCCGACCAGCGACAGGCTGATGAGCACCGCCGCGAGGATCAGCAGCGCGCGTCCGACGCGCGACAGCACCACTTTCAGGTTCGCGTCGAGCGAGCGCGAACGCATCAGCTTGTCTTCGAGCGCCGCGCCGAGCCACATTGCGACGATCATCGTCACGCACACCCACAGCAACCCCGACAGCAGCGAGAGCAGCGTCAGATGGGTATTGGCGAGGCGAAACTGCACGCTCGCCATCCACTTCAGCACGTCGCTCTGGATGCCCATTACAGTGAGCACCATGCCGACCCAGACGATCAGCGACACGAGCTTTTCGACCAGCGACAGCCACGTATGCGTGCTGCCGTCGCGTCCGAACACGCGACGCGCGAGATAGAACACGATGTAGATCAGCCCGATGCCGAAGAGCGGCACCATCGCGAGCTCGAGCAGCGACGTATGGATGAACTGCCCCGTAATCGCCTGCGAGATCCACACGAGAATGCCGCCGAGCAGCGGGAACAGCGCGCGATTGAGCGCCTCCGCGCCGAAGCGCAGCGCGCCGTAACGGGTTTCGCGCTGCGCATCGAGCGCGCGGCGCGCGACGCGCGCGAGCACCCACGCGAGCGCCAGCGCGCCCAGCAGCACGCCGAGCTGCCACAGAATGACGGGCTGGCCGAAGTCGCGCACGACATCGCCCAGCGTGTGGAACAAAAGATGGTTTTGCATGATGTTTCCTGCAGCCGGCGCAGCGCTGACGCGTGCGCCGGCGGGACCGCGTCAGTCCCGGCCGGTCGCGCGACCGGCCTTATCCACGGCGCTCGAGCACGGCGGCAAAGAAGCCATCCGTCGAATGACGGTGCGGCCACAGCGAAAGGAAGTCGCCCATTTCCAGATCGATACGCTGCTCGGCGAGCACGTCGCGCGCGGGCACCAGCTCGAAATCGGGATGATCCGCGAGAAACTGCTGCACGATGCCTTCGTTTTCCGCTTCGAGAATGCTGCACGTCGCGTAGACGAGCCGCCCGCCCTTCTTCACGAGACGCGCCGCGCTTGTCAGGATCGACAACTGCTTCGGCGTCAGCTCGGCGATCGATTCCGGCGACTGGCGCCATTTCAGATCGGGATTGCGGCGCAACGTGCCTAGACCACTGCACGGCGCATCGACCAGCACGCGGTCGATCTTGCCCGCAAGGCGCTTGATCTTCGCGTCGTGTTCGCTGTCGATCAGCACGGGGTTCACGTTCGACAGGCCGCTGCGCGCAAGGCGCGGCTTGAGCTTGGCAAGGCGGCGCTCGGAAATGTCGAATGCATAGAGACGGCCCGTCGAGCGCATCATCGCGCCGAGCGCCAGCGTCTTGCCGCCCGCGCCCGCGCAGAAGTCGACGACCATCTCGCCGCGCTTCGGCGCCACCAGCGCGCACAGCAACTGGCTGCCCTCGTCCTGCACTTCGAGCCAGCCGTTCTGGAACGCGTCGAGCTTCGACAGCGGCGGCTTGCCAACTACACGCACGCCGAGCGGCGCATAGGGCGTGGCGCCCGCCTCGATGCCCGCCTTCGACAGCGCGTCCAGCACTTCATCGCGGCTCGCCTTGATCGGATTCGCGCGCAGATCCAGAGGCGCCGGATAGTTCAGCGCGGCGGCCAGATGTGAGAGCTCCTCGGCTTCGAACCGCGTGCCGAGCGCCTGGCAGATCCAGTCCGGCAGATTCAGACGAGTGCGCAGCGGCAGGCTTTGCGGATCGACCTTCGACACATGCTCGAGCCACACGCCTTCCGCGTCGGAGACGAACGGCTTCAGCGCCGTCCGGCCCGCCGTCTGCATCAGTCCGAGCAGCGCGAGACGCCGGGCAGGACTGCCGGTTCCGCTTTCCGCCAGATGCGCGAATTCCATCCGCCGACGCAACACCGCAAACACCGCTTCCGCGATCACACCGCGCTCGCCATGGCCGAGCTTCGGATGCGCGCGGAAAAACCGGCTGGTCGTCGCATCCGCGGGGCCGGTGAACTTAAGGACGTCCGCGAGCAGTGTCTCGGTTTGTCCGATCAGAAATCCATGCAGTCTCATGCAGCCTCCCCGGCAGCGTTCTGGCTTGCTGTGTCAACGAAGAGCCACTGAGGCTCGGGCGGCGTCACCGCGACGCGAAGGCCATCGAGCGCGATGCGCCCTTCGACGAACCAGCGCACCGCGCGCGGATAGATCACGTGCTCGGTTTTGAGCACGCGCGAGGCGAGCGTCGCGGCGTCGTCGCCGGCAAGCACGGGCACCGCCGATTGGACGACGATCGGCCCATGATCCAGCTGCGAGGTGACAAAATGCACCGATGCGCCGTGCAGCCGCACGCCGGCGTCGAGCGCCTGCTGATGCGTCTTGAGGCCCGGAAAGCTCGGCAGGAGCGACGGATGCACGTTGAGCATGCGTCCCGCATAGCGATCGACGAAACCGTTCGTCAGGACACGCATGAAGCCGGCGAGCACGACGAGGTCGGGTTTGAAACCGTCGATTTCGCGCGCGAGCGCCGCATCGAAGGTTTCGCGGTCGGGAAACTGGCGGTGGTCGACGACCGCCGTCGCAATGCCTTGCGACGCCGCGAACGCAAGCCCGGCGGCGTCTGGACGGTTAGCAATCACGGCGGCGATCCGCGCCGGCCAGCCTTCGCTCGCGCAGGCGCGTACGATGGCTTCCATGTTGCTGCCCCGTCCGGAAATCAGAATGACGAGATTTTTCATCCGCGGATTTTATCATTCGGCAACCGCCAATCCGCGCTGCGGCGCCGTGCGTGGCCCTGTGCGTTTATAATCGATTGTTTTGCGGCATCTGGCCCGCTCAAATCCCATCGCCCGCTATTGTGAGAGTCTTTCGCGGTCTTCCCAATGCCGAGAGCCGTGCGCCTTGCGCGCTGACCATCGGCAATTTCGACGGTGTCCACCGCGGGCATCAGGCATTGCTCGCCCGTGTCCGCGCCGCCGCAGACGCGCGCGGCCTGCCCGTCTGCGTGATGACCTTCGAGCCGCACCCGCGTGAGTTCTTCAGTCCCGCGAGCGCGCCGCCGCGCATCGCAATGCTGCGCGACAAGCTCGAAGCACTGCGCATGAACGGCGTCGATCGCGTGGTCGTCGAGCATTTCAACCACACGTTCGCGAGCCAGTCGCCGGATGCGTTCGTCGAAAGGATCATTGTCAACGGCTTGCATGCTCGCTGGGTGATGATCGGCGACGACTTTCGCTACGGCGCCAGGCGCGCCGGCGATTTCGCATCGCTCAAGGCGGCGGGCGAGCAGTACGGCTTCGAAGTCGAGCAGATGGCGACCGTCGCCGACCCGTCCGGTGCGCGCATTTCGAGTTCCGGCGTGCGCGCGTCGCTGGTGTCGGGCGATCTCGACGCGGCGCGCGCTGCGCTCGGCCGCGACTATCTGATCAGCGGCCACGTCGTGCACGGGCTGAAGCTCGGCCGCGATCTCGGTTTTCCCACGCTGAATCTGCCGATCGCGCACAAGCGTCCGGCGCCGTCGGGCATTTTCATCGTGCGCGTGCATGGCATCGAAGACAAGCCGTTGCCGGGCGTCGCGAGCCTCGGCTTGCGTCCGACCGTCGACGATTCCGGCCGCGTGCTGCTCGAAGTGCATTTGCTCGACTGGCACGGCGATGCGTACGGCAAGCTGGTGCGCGTCGAGTTTCTGAAGAAGCTGCGCGACGAGGAAAAATTCGTCGACCTCGAAACGCTGACGGCCGCGATCGCGCGCGACGTCACCCATGCCCGCGCGTGGTTCGAAGCAATTGGCGATGCGCCGGGCAGCCGTTCCACGGGTTTCGCCACATCGGCCACCGATCGAATTAGATGACCGACGCGGTACGTGCGCGACGCATCGCATGACGCACGTACCGTCCGCCGCGCATCGAGGGGCGCCGCGCACAGCATGAAGCTTCGACAGCAGCGTGCAATGCAATGGCCCCCGCGTCGTGCGCGACGTCGGGCGCAACGCACCGCGCCCGGCGCCACTCAGGCCTTTCGCGCATGCCGCGCCCTAACACCGTATTCACCGCTACGTCACCATGAGCAACAAGAAAGCCGATTCGAAACCGCAGGCCCGGTATCCCGTCAACCTGCTGGACACGCCCTTCCCGATGCGCGGCGACCTGCCCAGGCGCGAGCCGCAATGGGTCAAGGACTGGCAGGAACGCAAGGTCTACGAGACGATCCGTTCTGCCTCCAAGGGGCGCCAGAAGTTCGTGCTGCACGACGGCCCGCCGTATGCGAACGGCGACATCCACCTCGGCCACGCAGTGAACAAGATCCTGAAGGACATGATCGTCAAGGCGCGCAACATGGCGGGCTTCGACGCCGTCTACGTGCCGGGCTGGGACTGCCACGGCATGCCGATCGAGATCCAGATCGAAAAGCAGTTCGGCAAGTCGCTGCCCGCCGCCGAAGTGATGCAGAAGGCGCGCGCCTACGCGACCGAGCAGATCGAGAAGCAGAAGGCCGGTTTCCGCCGTCTGGGCGTGCTCGGCGACTGGGACAATCCGTACAAGACGATGAACTTCGCGAACGAAGCTGGCGAAATCCGCGCGCTCGCGAAGATCATCGAAAAAGGCTACGTGTTCCGCGGCCTGAAGCCGGTGAACTGGTGCTTCGACTGCGGCTCGGCGCTGGCGGAAGCGGAAGTCGAGTACAAGGACAAGACCGATCCGACCATCGACGTGCTGTTTCCGTTCGCGGACGCCGACAAGACGGCGCAGGCGTTCGGCCTCGCGTCGCTGCCGCGCGACGAGGGCGGCATCGTCATCTGGACGACGACGCCGTGGACGATCCCCGCCAACCAAGCGCTCAACGTGCACCCGGAAATCGCATACGCGCTCGTCGATACGCCGCGCGGCCTGCTGATCCTCGCTGAGGAACGCGTCGAGGCGTGCCTGAAGACGTACGGCTTCGAAGGCCGCGTGATCGCGACCGCGCTCGGCGCGAAGCTCGCGAACGTGCGCTTCACGCACCCGCTCGCGTCCGCGCACCCGGCCTACAAGCGCACGTCGCCCGTCTATCTGGGCGAGTACGTGACGACGGAAACGGGCACGGGCATCGTGCACTCGTCGCCGGCGTATGGCGTCGAAGACTTCATTTCATGCAAGTCGCACGGCATGGCCGACTCGGACATCATCAACCCGGTGATGGGCGACGGCCGCTACATCGAATCGCTCGCGCTGTTCGGCGGCCTGTCGATCTGGGCGGCGAATCCGAAGATCGTCGAAGCGCTCGACGAAGCGGGCACGCTGCTGCGCACCGAAAAGTACGTGCACAGCTACATGCACTGCTGGCGCCACAAGACGCCGATCATCTACCGCGCGACGTCGCAGTGGTTCGCGGGCATGGACATCAAGCCGAACGACAGCGACAAGACGCTGCGCGAAACCGCGCTGGAAGGCATCGAAGCGACGGCGTTCTATCCGTCGTGGGGCAAGCAGCGCCTCTTCGCGATGATCGCGAACCGTCCCGACTGGACGCTGTCGCGCCAGCGCCAATGGGGCGTGCCGATGGCGTTCTTCGTGCACAAGGAAACGGGCGAGCTGCATCCGCGCACGCTGGAGCTGCTCGAAGAAGTCGCGAAGCGCGTGGAAGTGTCGGGCATCGAGGCATGGCAAACGCTCGACCCGCGCGAGCTGATCGGCGACGACGCGAACATGTACGACAAGAACCGCGACACGCTCGACGTGTGGTTCGATTCGGGCACGACGCACTGGCACGTGCTGCGCGGCTCGCACAAGGACGAGCTGCAATTCCCGGCCGATCTGTATCTGGAGGGCTCGGACCAGCATCGCGGCTGGTTCCATTCGTCGCTGCTGACCGCTTCGATGCTCGACGGCCGCCCGCCGTACAACGCGCTGCTCACGCACGGTTTCACCGTCGACGGCGAGGGCCGCAAGATGTCGAAGTCGCTCGGCAACGGCATCGATCCGCATGAAGTCGCGAACCGGCTGGGCGCGGAAATCATCCGTCTGTGGATCGCGTCGACCGACTACTCGGGCGAACTGGCGATCTCCGAGGAAATCCTGAAGCGCGTGACGGAAAGCTATCGGCGCATCCGCAACACGCTGCGCTTCCTGCTCGCGAACCTGTCGGACTTCGACTTCGAGAAGAACGCGCGGCCCGTCAGCGAGTGGCTCGAGATCGACCGTTACGCGGTTGCGCTGACGGCCAATCTGCAAGCCGACATCCTCTCGCACTACGACAGGTACGAGTTCCACCCGGTCGTCGCGAAGCTTCAGACGTTCTGCTCGGAAGACCTGGGCGGCTTCTATCTCGACGTGCTGAAGGACCGCCTGTACACGACGGCGCCCGATTCGAACGCGCGCCGTTCGGCGCAAACCGCGCTGTATCACGTCGCGCAAGGCCTGCTGCGCCTGATGGCGCCTTTCCTGTCGTTCACGGCAGAAGAAGCGTGGAAGGTGTTCCAGCCGCAAAGCGAAACCATCTTCACCGAGACGTATCACGCGTATCCGGAAGTGCCGGACGCGTCCGCGCTGCTCGACAAGTGGACGCTGCTGCGCTCGGTGCGCAGCGACGTGACGAAGGCGCTGGAAGAAGCGCGCGTCGCGAACCAGATCGGCTCGTCGCTGCAGGCGGAAGTAGAAATCCGCGCGAGCGGCGCGCGCCACGATGCGCTCGCGAGCCTCGGCGCCGACCTGAAATTCGTGCTGATCACGTCGGGCGCGACGGTCGTGAAGGTGAACAGCGAAGCGGAAGAAGGCGTCGAGGTGATCACGTCGAAGTACCTGAAGTGCGAGCGCTGCTGGCACTACCGCAAGGAAGTGGGCGAAGACGCCGAGCACCCGACGCTGTGCGGCCGCTGCATCAGCAATCTGTTCGGCAACGGCGAAGCGAGGAGCGCGGCATAATGTCCAGAACGCTGTCGAAATCGACGGGCGGTTCGCTCGCGCCGTGGCTGGGCGTCGCGGTCGTCGTGATCCTGTTCGACCAGTTGACGAAGATCGCGGTGGCGAAGGTGTTTGCATACGGCTCGTCGCATGCGATCGCGCCGTTCTTCAACCTCGTGCTCGTCTACAACCGCGGCGCCGCGTTCAGCTTTCTCGCGATGGCGGGTGGCTGGCAGCGCTGGGCGTTCACCGCGCTGGGCGTCGGGGCAGCGTTGCTGATCTGCTATCTGCTCAAGCGCCACGGCACGCAGAAGCTCTTCTGCACGGCGCTCGCGCTGATCATGGGCGGAGCGATCGGCAACGTGATCGACCGTCTGCTGTACGGCCACGTGATCGACTTCCTCGACTTTCATGTCGGCACGTGGCACTGGCCGGCGTTCAATCTCGCGGATAGCGCGATCACGATCGGCGCGGCGCTGCTCGTGTTCGACGAACTGCGGCGCGTGCGCGGCGCGCGCTGAGCGCCGCGTTTGACTTGAATAACAACAGGCTGCGCGCGGCGCATGTCCGGCCGCACGCAGCGCGGGCCCTCGGCAAAACCATAAGCCGTGCCGCTCGCGATCAGGCAGCAGTCTTGCAGTGCGAAGCCGGCGCGCTTCACCGATGCGTCGGCCATCACGTCTTGTCGGAGGCATCAGTTGGCCACAGAACTCGCCGGAAAACACGTCGTCCTCGGCATGACAGGCGGGATCGCCTGCTACAAGATCGCTGAACTCACGCGCCTTCTGACGAAGGCGGGCGCGACCGTCCAGGTCGCGATGACGGACGCGGCGACGCAATTCATCACCCCCGTCACGATGCAGGCGCTGTCCGGCCGCCCCGTCTACACGAGCCAGTGGGACGCGCGCATTCCGAACAACATGCCGCACATCGATCTGTCGCGTGAAGCCGACGCGATCGTGATCGCCCCCGCCTCCACCGATTTCCTCGCGAAGCTCGCTAACGGCCTGTGCGACGATCTTCTGTCAACGCTCTGCATTGCGCGTGACTGTCCGCTACTCGTCGTGCCCGCGATGAACCGTCAGATGTGGATGAATCCCGCGACGCAGCGCAACGTCGCGCAATTACGCGCGGACGGCATCGAACTGCTCGGGCCGGATTCGGGCGCGCAGGCGTGCGGCGAAGTCGGCGACGGGCGCATGCTCGAACCGGAAGCCGTCTATGAAGCGATCGCGTCGTTTTTCTCGCCGAAAACGCTGACAGGCCGCCGCGTGCTGCTGACGGCCGGACCGACGTTCGAGCCGATCGATCCCGTGCGCGGCATCACGAATCGATCGAGCGGCAAGATGGGCTTCGCGCTCGCGCGCGCGGCGCAACAGGCGGGCGCGGACGTGCATCTCGTCGCCGGGCCCGTCGGCCTGGAGACGCCGTGGGGCGTCTATCGCGAGAACGTGCAGACCGCGCAGCAGATGCACGACGCCGTCATGCGTGCCGTGCCCGACTGCGACATCTTCATCGGCGTGGCGGCCGTCGCGGACTGGCGCGTCGATCATGTCGCCGACCACAAGATCAAGAAGACCGCCGATCGCGCGATCCCGTCGTTCTCCTTCGTCGAGAATCCGGACATCCTGGCGTCGGTCGCGAAGCTGCCGCATCCGCCGTTCTGCGTCGGCTTTGCGGCGGAAAGCGGCGATCTCGACGTGCACGGCGAAGAGAAGCGCAAGCGCAAGAACGTGCCGCTTCTGATCGGCAATCTCGGCCCGCAGACGTTCGGGCTCGACGACAACGAAGTCGTGCTTTTCGAAGCCACCGGCATCACGCGGCTTCCGCGCGCGGACAAGCAGACGCTCGCGCGCGCATTGATCGCGGAAATCGCCAAGCGCCTGCCGGATGCGAACGTGATCGCCTGAGCGTCGCCGCGCTCATCGTGTCATCGCAAATGCTCACGCTCGAATACGATCCTTCAGCCAATGCCATGGTGCTGTCATGACCCTGCTCTCCGTGCTCGACCAGACGCCCGTGATCGACGGGCATAAGGTGTCCGACGCGATTGCCGCGACGGTCGAACTCGCGCAACTCGCCGACGATCTCGGCTACACGCGCTACTGGTGCGCCGAACATCACGGGCTTTCTGGCCTGTCGAACCCGTGTCCGGAGGTGATGCTCGCGCGGCTCGGCAGCGTGACGAAGCGCATCCGCATCGGCTCGGGCGGCATCATGCTGCCGTACTACAGTCCGTTCAAGGTCGCCGAGCAGTTCATGATGCTCGAGGCGCTGTTTCCGAACCGCGTCGATCTGGGCGTCGGACGCGCGCCTGGCGGCGACATGCGCACGGCGCAGGCGGTCGCGGCGGGCGCCTACAACCGCGGCGAACAGTTTGCGCAGCAGGTGGCCGATCTCGTCGCAATGATGGACGGCACGCTGCCTTCCGATCATCTCGGCTACGGCGTGCTGCTGCAGCCGCAGGTCGAAACGTGTCCGCAAATGTGGGTGCTCGGTTCCAGCGATTTCGGCGGGCTGCTGGCGGCGCAACTGGGCATTCGTTTCTCGTTCGCGCATTTCATCAATGCGCATTTCGGACATGCCGTCGCGCAGGCGTATCGCGAGCGTTTCAAACCCGGTCACGAGCAGAAACCGTATCTCGCGGCCGCTGTCTTCGTGATCTGCGCGGACACCGAACGCGAAGCCGCCGACCTCGAAAAGGCCGTCGATCTGCGCCGCGTGCAGATGGCGTACGGTCTCAACGCGCCGATTCCGTCGATCGAACAAGGGCTCGCACAGGAATACGGCGAGCGCGAAGTGCTGGTCATCGACAGGGAAAAGCCGCGCAGCATCATCGGCACGCCGGAGTCGGTGACGGAACGGCTGCATGCGTTGCAGGAACAGTTCGACGCGGACGAACTGATCGTGCTCACCGTCGCGGGCAGCTATCGCGCGCGTCTGCGCTCGTATGAACTGCTTGCCGGGGCGTTCGAACTCGGCAAGTCGTAGAAACATATCCGAATCAACAGACAACGCTACTTCTTCAACCTCTCAACCGAACTGCATGAAACTCGACCTGAAGATTCTCGATCCGCGCATGCGCGAACAACTCCCCGCCTACGCGACGACGGGCAGCGCGGGCCTCGACCTGCGCGCCTGCCTCGAAGCGCCGCTGAAGCTCGAACCCGGACAAACGGCGCTCGTGCCGACGGGCCTCGCGATCCATGTCGGAGACCCCGGCTACGCGGCGCTGATCCTGCCGCGCTCGGGCCTCGGCCACAAACACGGGATCGTGCTCGGCAACCTGGTCGGCCTGATCGACTCGGACTATCAGGGCCAGTTGATGATCTCGACGTGGAACCGCGGCACGACCACCTTCACGCTGAATCCGATGGAGCGTCTCGCGCAGCTCGTGATCGTCCCGGTCGTGCAAGCCGAGTTCAATATCGTCGACGAGTTCGACACGAGCGAGCGCGGTGAAGGCGGTTTCGGCAGCACCGGCAAGCACTGAGGCATTGCCTGCTTTCAATTTGAAGCGTTTGACGTGCAGCAAATAAAAACGGCGTGGGTCGTAAAACCCACGCCGTTTTGTTTCTGCTTCAGATCTGCGGAGCGACTGACGCTCAGTCCACTTCCACCGCTTCCGGATTCGGATTGCGCGGCGGCGCCGAGTTCTCGTCGAACGTCAGCTGGACCTTGTCGTCCGCATCGACGTCGACCGTCACGCGGCCGCCGTTCATCAGCTTGCCGAACAACAGTTCGTCGGCGAGCGCGCGGCGGATCGTGTCCTGGATCAGACGCTGCATCGGACGCGCGCCCATCAGCGGATCGAAACCGTGCTTCGCGAGATGCTTGCGCAGCGCGTCGGTGAAGAGCGCGTCGACCTTCTTCTCGTGCAACTGGTCTTCGAGCTGCATCAGGAACTTGTCGACCACGCGCATGATGATTTCTTCATCGAGCGAGCGGAAGCTGATCGTTGCATCCAGACGGTTGCGGAACTCCGGCGTGAACATGCGCTTGATGTCGACCATTTCGTCGCCCGTCTCGCGGCGAGTGGTGAAACCGATCGACGACTTCTGCATCGACTCGGCGCCCGCATTCGTCGTCATGATGATGATGACGTTGCGGAAATCCGCCTTGCGTCCGTTGTTGTCCGTCAGCGTGCCGTGGTCCATCACTTGCAGCAGCACGTTGAAGATGTCCGGATGCGCCTTCTCGATTTCGTCGAGCAGCAGCACGCAATGCGGCTTCTTCGTCACGGCTTCCGTCAGCAGGCCGCCCTGGTCGAAACCGACGTATCCCGGCGGCGCGCCGATCAGACGACTCACCGCGTGACGTTCCATGTACTCCGACATGTCGAAGCGGATCAGCTCGATGCCCAGCGTGAACGCCAGTTGCCGCGCCACTTCCGTCTTGCCGACCCCCGTCGGGCCGGAGAACAGGAACGCGCCGATCGGCTTGTCGGTCTTGCCGAGACCCGCGCGCGCCATCTTGATCGACGCAGCGAGCGCGTCGATGGCGGGGTCCTGGCCGAACACGACGGCCTTCAGATCGCGATCGAGCGTCTGCAGCTTGCTGCGGTCGTCCTGCGACACGCTTTGCGCCGGCACGCGCGCGATCTTCGAGATGATTTCCTCGATCTCGCTCTTGCCAATCGTTTTCTTCTGCTTCGACTTCGGCAGGATGCGTTGCGCCGCGCCCGCTTCGTCGATCACGTCGATCGCCTTGTCGGGCAGATGACGATCCGTAATGAAGCGTGCCGACAGCTCAGCCGCCGCCGACAGCGCACCCGACGAATACTTGACGCCGTGGTGCTCTTCGAAGCGCGACTTCAGGCCGCGCAGGATCGCCACCGTCTGCTCGACGGTCGGCTCGGTCACGTCGATCTTCTGGAAACGACGCGACAACGCTGCGTCCTTTTCGAAGATGCCGCGGAATTCGGTGAACGTCGTCGCGCCGATGCACTTGAGCGTGCCCGACGACAGCGCCGGCTTCAGCAGGTTCGATGCGTCCAGCGTGCCGCCCGATGCGGCGCCCGCGCCGATCAGCGTATGAATTTCGTCGATGAACAGAATTGCGTTCGGACGCTCCTTCAATTCCTTCAGGACCGTCTTCAGGCGCTGTTCGAAGTCGCCGCGATATTTGGTGCCCGCGAGCAACGCGCCCATGTCGAGCGAGTAGACCTGCGCGTCCACCAGAATGTCCGGCACTTCGCCGCGCGTGATGCGCCAGGCGAGGCCTTCGGCGATCGCCGTCTTGCCGACGCCCGCCTCGCCGACCAGCAGCGGATTGTTCTTGCGGCGGCGGCACAGCACCTGCACGACGCGCTCGACTTCCGCCTCGCGTCCGATCAGCGGATCGATGCGGCCGTCCTTCGCCATCTGGTTCAGGTTCTGCGTGAACTGCGCGAGCGGCGTTTCCTTCTGCGCAGCGGCTTCGTCCGATTCGGCGCTCGCGTCGGTCGACTTCGCGGCTTCCGAGCTATTCGTCTTCGCGATGCCGTGCGAAATGAAGTTGACGACGTCCAGACGCGTGACACCCTGTTGCTGCAAGTAATAGACCGCGTGCGAGTCCTTCTCGCCGAAGATCGCGACGAGCACGTTCGCGCCCGTGACTTCCTTCTTGCCATTCGACGTGGACTGAACGTGCATGATCGCGCGCTGGATCACGCGCTGGAAACCCAGCGTCGGCTGAGTATCGACGTCGTCGGTGCCCGGAACGGTCGGCGTATTGTCGTGAATGAAGTTGCGCAGGTTCTGACGCAGGTCTTCGATGTTGGCCGCGCACGCGCGCAGCACTTCGGCCGCCGTCGGGTTGTCCAACAGCGCCAGCAAAAGATGTTCGACCGTAATGAACTCATGCCGCGCCTGGCGCGCTTCCATGAACGCCATGTGCAGGCTGACTTCCAGTTCCTGGGCAATCATGCTTCCTCCATCACACACTGCAGCGGATGCCCGGCCTGCCGTGCGTGGGTAACGACTTGCTCGACTTTGGTCGACGCGATGTCCCGCGTGTAGACCCCACAAACTCCCCTGCCCTCGCGATGGACCTTCAACATGATTTGTGTCGCGGTCTCACGATCCTTATTGAAATATTCCTGCACGATCATCACGACGAATTCCATCGGCGTGAAATCGTCATTCAACAGCACCACCTTGAACATGGCAGGCGGTTTCAGCTTTTGTTCCTGCCGCTCCAGTACGGTGTTGTCCTGCTTGTCCGGGATAATCGCCATACACCCATTCTAAACAACTCGGACAGGCCCGCAATCCTGTCAAAACCCGACCAGCTGGTCGGACATCAGTTCCCTCCGGCCCGTTGGAGCGGCCTCTCGTGGGTGCGCTTTGCGCCGGGCCGATTGCGGTCGCGGCCCTCCGAAATATTCGATGTACATCTGTGTTGCAGCGTAATGACTTCGGTCGGATTGAGTATCGCACAACCCGGGCCAGCGGGCTGACGGCGCGTCCGTTCAACGCCGGCCTCTTCCCCGCAGAACAGCATGTGCGTTGATTATGCGACTTTTCAAGATGCGACGCTTGCGCGACAGCACACATGCAAAGCGGTAAAAACCCTGGAAATTGGTTCTTTACAACGGAGAATTGAGCGTCTCAAAATTTTCTTGACACTCGAATAAAGAGACTCAACAATCAAGCTGGCACTTTTTTCAATAAGTGGTCTATACGAAAAAATGCCGTTGGTGAGCTTGTGAGGAGGGGCGACTGCATCCCGCGGTCGTTGAGCTTTTCGAGGGCTCGTGGCAGCTTTTGAGTTACAGGGGAAGTTGGTATGGCAACTGGTACGGTCAAGTGGTTCAACGACGCGAAGGGTTTCGGATTCATTACGCCCGACGAAGGCGGAGAAGATCTGTTTGCACACTTTTCGGCTATCCAGATGAACGGTTTCAAGACCCTCAAGGAAGGCCAGAAGGTCAGCTTCGAGGTCGTTCAAGGCCCGAAGGGCAAGCAGGCATCGAACATTCAGGCCGCAGCCTGATACGTTCGATACGGCACCCTTGAAAACCCGGCGTCACGCCGGGTTTTTTCGTTTCTGGCGCACGTCGCGCCGCTATCGGTATCTACGGCCGCAATCAGACGACCTTGAGGGTCGCCATCATGCCGAGATCCTCGTGTTCCAGAATGTGGCAGTGGAACATCCGCTCGCCCGCGTCGCGCTGGACCGTCGCGATGCGCACCGTCTCTCCCCGCTGCACGTTGACGGTATCCCGCCATGCGAGATACGGCTCGGGCGTTTTCGCACTTCCCTGCTCGCGCTCGATCACCTGGAACTGCGTGCCGTGCAGATGAAACGGATGATCCATGTCAGTGCGGTTTTCGATCGACCAGATTTCGACTTCGCCCGCCCGGCTGGTTAGCGCGATGCGCGATGGATCGAAAGTCGCGCCGTTGATCATGAACTTCATGCCGGGCGGCAGCGCGGACATCATCGCGCCCCGACGGTGCATCGCCTTCATGTCCATCGCTTCGTCGAAGACGACGGATTTGCGCGGCACCTTGTCGGCTGCCGTGCCACCCGACGACAACAGCGGCGCAATGGGACGCAGCGTCGGCGGCACGGCGCGCGCCGCCGTCGGGCCCGGCTCGAAGCGGACATCGGCGAGCACTTTCGCCGGATCAGCGGGCAGGCTGCGGCCTTCCGTCATCGTCATCTTGCGGCGGTCATAGACTGCAGCGGTGAGAACCGCCGTCGACGGCTGCGCACCTGCGCGCACGACAATCTCCGCGCGCTCGCCGGGCGCGAGCAGCAGCTCCGTCAGACCGTCGCGCGGCTTGTCGAGCAAACCGCCGTCCGTGCCGACCTGCGTGAAAATCTGTTCGTTGCCGAGCGACAATCTCAGATAGCGGGCACTGCACCCGTTCCACAAACGCCAGCGCTCGTCTTGCGCAACGGTGAGACGCGGACGGCGCGCGCCGTTCACCAGGACGAACTGGCCTTCGCGGCCGTTCATCCAGTCCATCATGTCGTTCGGCGCGATGGACGCGTCGCTCGCGAGCTTCAGGTCCGAGAAGAACAGATGCCGTTCCGGATAGGCGGCGAGCGGATCGTCGGCCGCGCGCACGATGATCGGCCCAGCCAGCCCGCGAAACACCTGCTCCGCCGTCAACATGTGCGGATGCGGGTGATACCAGTACGTGCCCGCGCTGCCGCGTGGCAGCGTGAAGCGATAGACGTGCGTGGCGCCCGGCGCGACGGGGTTCGTCGGATTGCCGTCCTGGTCGGGCGGCACGGGCAGCCCGTGCCAGTGGATCGTCGACGGCTGCGGCAATTGGTTGACGAAACGGATTTCGACGGTGTCGCCTTCGCGCACGTCGATCAGCGGACCGACGATCGAGCCTTGCGCGGCATCGCCGTAGAGCCACAGCGCGGTGGAATGGCCCGGCATCAACTGGCGGCGCACGGGCTGCGCGACGAGCGTCGCGCGAAAGACGCCCGGCTTGCTGCTCTCGTTCGCGAGCTTGCGGAATGCGGCAAGTGGCGCGCCCGCGGGCAGCGCCGTTTCGGGAGCGAGCTTCCCAGCGGACGGAGCGGCGTGCGAGTGCGCCGCATGATCCGGCGACATGCCGGGCATGTCTTTCATATCGTCCATGCCGGACATGCCGTGCATCGAGTGCTGTGCGAAGACATCGCGCGCGAAGAGTGAAGCAACGGCGGCGCTCAACGTGCGGACGAGAAATTCCCTGCGAATCATGGATCGTTTCCTTGCTGATGCGGCGCGGCAATCAGATTTGCTCGCTGCGCGCATGGATCGTGTGACGACTTGCGAGCGCGCGCGCTCACGCATCGAACTACGTTTTGAGCGCCCCTAAAAAGCGCGACGACACGAAACGGTCACACGATCGGCGGCCGCACGGGCGGCGCACGCGTGACACTGGTGCGCGCCGGGTCACTGCGAGGAACCGGCACGTCGGCCGACGACATGCGCGCGGGAACACCCGCAGTCGACAGCATCGCGCAGTGCACGCCGCACATCGACATGCAGCAGAGCGAGTGCGCGTGGCGGCAAGGCGAGCCGGCATCGCGCGTGTCCATCGAAGCATCGCAATGCGTTGCAACGACGCGCATCGACTCGTGCGAGCGCATCGCACGAGTCGACGTCGACACATGCTCATGCTCGCACGCCGACGCGCCCTGCATGCCGAGCAAGGCGAGCGTCAACACGATGAGGATGCGCGAAAGCAGAGTCATGCGTATCTATCGACGGGTACGGGAATGCGATGTCCGATGACAAAGCGGATCACGGGATCATAACGCAGTGCGGTCGATGCGTTGATGACGCAAGCCCAAACGAAAAACCCCGACAAGCATGAGCTTGCCGGGGTCCGTGCAGGATACCGAAACGTCAGGACGCGATCACATATGCTCGATCATCACCTGCCCGAAACCCGAGCAGGAAACTTGCGTCGCGCCTTCCATCAGACGGGCGAAGTCATACGTGACGCGCTTCGACAAAATGGACTTTTCCATCGACGAGATGATGACGTCGGCCGCTTCCGTCCAGCCCAGGTGGCGCAGCATCATTTCCGCCGACAGGATTTCCGAGCCCGGATTCACATAGTCCTTGCCCGCGTACTTCGGCGCCGTGCCGTGCGTCGCTTCGAACATCGCGACGGAATCGGACATGTTCGCGCCCGGCGCGATGCCGATGCCGCCGACCTGCGCTGCCAGCGCATCGGAGATGTAGTCGCCGTTCAGGTTCAGCGTGGCGATCACATCGTATTCGGCGGGACGCAGCAGGATCTGCTGCAGGAACGCATCGGCGATCACGTCCTTCACGACGATGTCGTTGCCCGTCTTCGGATTCTTCACCTTCATCCACGGGCCGCCTTCGATCAGCTCCGCGCCGAATTCCTTCTGCGCGAGCGCGTAGCCGTAGTCACGGAATGCGCCTTCCGTGTACTTCATGATGTTGCCCTTGTGGACCAGCGTGACCGTGCGGCGATCGTTGTCGATCGCGTACTGGATCGCCTTGCGCACCAGCCGTTCCGTGCCTTCGCGCGACACCGGCTTCACGCCGATGCCCGACGTATCCGGGAAGCGGATCTTCTTCACACCCATTTCTTCGCGCAGGAACTTGATGACCTTCTTCGCCTCGGGCGATTCGGCCGGCCATTCGATGCCCGCGTAGATGTCTTCCGAGTTCTCGCGGAAGATCACCATGTTGACCTTCTCCGGCTCGCGCAGCGGCGACGGCACGCCCTTGAAGTACTGTACGGGACGCAGGCACACGTACAGGTCGAGTTCCTGGCGCAGCGCGACGTTCAGCGAACGGATGCCGCCGCCGACGGGCGTCGTCAGCGGCCCCTTGATCGACACGACGTATTCCTTCAGCACCTCCAGCGTTTCGTCGGGAAGCCACACATCGGGACCGTAGACCTTGGTCGCCTTCTCGCCCGCGTAGATCTCCATCCAGTGGATCTTTCGCTTGCCGCCGTAGGCCTTTTCAACGGCCGCATCGACGACCTTGATCATCACGGGCGTGATGTCGAAGCCCGTGCCGTCGCCTTCGATGTAAGGAATGATCGGCTGGTCGGAAACGTTGAGCGAGAAATCCGCGTTGACTGTGATCTTGTCACCGTCAGTCGGAACCTTGATGTGCTGATACGCCATGATCGGACTCCAGTGATGGCTGGTCTGTGAGAACAGGTTGGAACTGCGAAACCGGGGCGCTCCTCTTGCGCGCGATGAGGCAAGATGCCGCTGCGAATGCCGATGCCCGATACTGCGAGCCAGGGCCCATGCAGCAGACAGGCAGGCGGGTATTCTAGCCCACGTCGGCGTGACGCCGCCCTCGGGTCGAGCACCGACGCGCGTCGCTGCGGCCTCGCTGGCGCGAGAAGAATCAAGCGTCCTATGTCTTATATAAGACACAAGACATAACGTTCCGTATTATGCATTAAGATCTCGCCATTTGCCACCGGATCTCCCCGTACTGGCCGTCGGCGCACGGCGATCGCATTGCTGCGGCCGCACGGACGCCGCGTCCGCACAGTGCTTCGCTCACGCATGACTTTGCTCGCTCTCAACAAGCCCTTCGGCACGATCTGCCAGTTCTCGCCGCACGAAACGCGCGCGTCGCTTTCCGATTGGGTGAAGGTGCCCGGCGTCTATCCCGCCGGCCGGCTCGACTCCGACAGCGAAGGCCTGCTGCTGCTCACCGACGATGGCGCATTGCAAGCTCGCATCGCCGAGCCGCGCCACAAGCTGGTGAAGCGCTATTGGGCGCAAGTCGAAGGCGCGCCCGGTGCGAGCGATCTGAAGGCGCTCGCGCGCGGCGTCGATCTCGGCGACTATGTGACGCGCCCCTGCCGCGTGGATTTCGTCGAGCCCGACGATGCGCTATGGGCCCGCACGCCGCCTATCCGCTATCGCGCAGCGATTCCCACGACGTGGATCGAACTGTCGATCACCGAAGGCAAGAACCGTCAGGTGCGCCGCATGACGGCAGCCGTCGGTTTTCCGACGCTGCGTCTCGTGCGCGTCGGTGTCGGCGCGCTCGATATCTTTTCGCTCGGATTGCAGCCCGGCGAGAGCATCGAGTTGCCATCGCGCGCACCATGGGATGGCCTCGCGTAGCAATCGCCGTACCTCGCAAAAGCCTTGTCGGCAGAGCACTAAGCCGTTGTATCGGCAAACATTTTCTGTTCTTTTCGCTATTTGAAAAGCGTGCGATAAAGCCTCAAGAAAGCACTCGAAAGTCCGCGCGGCGTACTCAAAAAAATTCCAGAAGATTTTCGTCAACCGTGCCGCAACTTCACGCGTTATTCGACGCAGATGCCGCTGAAGCTGTCCGGCATTGAGCCTCAAGAGCCTTGATACAAGCCGCTTCGACGACCTGTATGGGGTGTCCGAACGCTAGCAGCCGCTGAGAAAAATTTCTTCGATGCGGATGTCAACCGAAAGGTGGACGGCACGTTTAACGACATGACTCAACCTAACCGGGTCATTTGGTTAATTAACTAAAGTCGAGGATTCACAAAATGAACAAACTGATCGCCGCTCTGGTCGCTGGCCTCTTCGCAACGGCAGCATTCGCACAAGCTTCGGCACCGGAAGCAGCTTCGGCAGCTCCGGCAGCAGCAGCTTCGTCGGCTCACAAGTCGTCGCACAAGAAGGCATCGCACAAGAAGTCGCACAAGAAGGCAGCTCCGGCAGCAGCAGCTTCGGCAGCTTCGGAATAAGCTTGTTGCAATAACGCAGTCAAGAATTAGCTTCATTGCCGTTCTTACGGCGTTGAAAGGCAGATGGCCGCAAGGCTCTCTGCCTTTTTGTTTTTGACGCGCTCGCGTAACATTCGCGGTTCATATTCAGCAAGGAGTCACGTCGTGCGATTTTCTTTGCGCTCGTTGATGGCGCGCTTCGCAATTGCAGTTGCACTGCCTGTCGCCGCATTGTCCGTTGTGTCGCTGGCAACGCTGTCCTCTCAGGACGCCCTTGCACAGCAGATGCCTCAGGGCGCTAAACAGCCGGGCGATTTTCCGCGCGCGAAACTCTCGGCAGGCATGTTCGTCATCGACGCCGCCGTTGCCGCGAACGATGCAGACCGCGAGCAGGGCCTCATGTACCGTACGCAACTCGCGCCGAACGAAGGCATGCTCTTCGTGTTCGGCGAGAACGCCGTGCATTGCTTCTGGATGAAGAACACGTTGATTCCGCTGTCGATCGCATTCATGCGCGCCGACGGCACGATCACCGACATCGACGAGATGCAGGCCGAAACCACTAACAACCATTGCCCGAAAAACAATGGCGTGTATGCGCTCGAGATGAGCAAGGGCTGGTTCACGTCGAAGGGCATCAAGCCCGGAATGAAGATTCAGGGGCTGCCGGCGCCGCAATAGCCGCAATAGCCGCGATAAGCACGCGCACCGCGCAAGCCGGAAACCGCCGATGGCCGGAACGAACACAAGCCGGCGCAGCCTCAAGGCTCGCCGGCTTTTTTGCGCCCGCTGCACCGCAACGCAAAGCAGGTGCGGCATCGCGCGCGTGCTGGCAGGATTCCTGCAAAAGCCAGGGCGACACGCTATTCTTATAGTCTCACCCGCAGCACCGAGAGAGATCGTCCGGGCCGCGCAGCAGATGTCAGCGGAAAGCCCGGCGCCATTTACCGGCGCGCCAACTCATGGAGGTTCACGTGCCCCGCAAGACTCCTATCGAGCGATACCGGAACATCGGTATCAGTGCTCACATCGATGCCGGCAAGACCACCACCACCGAACGCATTCTTTTCTACACCGGCGTGACTCACAAGATCGGCGAGGTTCACGACGGTGCGGCGACGATGGACTGGATGGAACAGGAGCAGGAGCGCGGCATCACGATCACGTCGGCGGCCACGACGGCGTTCTGGAAAGGCATGGCCGGCAATTATCCGGAGCACCGGATCAACATCATCGACACGCCGGGACACGTCGACTTCACGATCGAAGTCGAACGCTCGATGCGTGTGCTCGACGGCGCGTGCATGGTGTACGACTCCGTCGGCGGCGTGCAGCCGCAGTCCGAAACCGTGTGGCGCCAGGCGAACAAGTACAAGGTGCCGCGCATCGCGTTCGTCAACAAGATGGACCGCGTCGGCGCCGACTTTTTCCGCGTGCAGCGGCAGATCGGCGAGCGCCTGAAGGGCGTGGCCGTGCCCATCCAGATTCCGATCGGCGCGGAAGACCACTTCCAGGGCGTCGTCGATCTCGTGAAGATGAAAGCGATCGTCTGGGACGACGAGAGCCAGGGCATCAAGTTCACCTACGAAGAGATTCCCGACAACTTGAAGGACCTCGCGCACGAGTGGCGCGAAAAGATGGTCGAGGCAGCGGCCGAATCGAGCGAGGCGCTGCTCGAAAAGTACCTGACCGATCACGAGAGCCTGACGGAAGACGAGATCAAGACGGGGCTGCGCAAACGCACGATCGCCAACGAAATCGTGCCGATGCTGTGCGGCAGCGCGTTCAAGAACAAGGGCGTGCAGGCGATGCTCGACGCCGTGATCGACTATCTGCCGTCACCCGTCGACGTGCCCGCGATCCTCGGCCACACCGAGGACGACAAGGAAGCGGAGCGTCATCCGAGCGATGAGGAGCCGTTCTCGGCGCTCGCGTTCAAGATCATGACGGACCCGTTCGTCGGTCAGTTGATCTTCTTCCGCGTGTACTCGGGCGTGGTCGAATCGGGCGACACCGTCTACAACCCGGTAAAGGAAAAGAAGGAGCGTCTCGGCCGGATTCTTCAGATGCACGCGAACGAGCGCAAGGAAATCAAGGAAGTGCGCGCGGGCGACATCGCGGCCGCTGTCGGCCTGAAGGAAGCGACCACAGGCGACACGCTGTGCGACCCGAACAACATCATCATCCTTGAGCGGATGATCTTCCCCGACCCGGTGATCTCGCAGGCCGTCGAGCCGAAGACCAAGGCCGACCAGGAGAAGATGGGCATCGCGCTCAACCGGCTCGCGCAGGAAGACCCGTCGTTCCGCGTCACCACCGACGAGGAATCCGGCCAGACCATCATTTCCGGCATGGGCGAGCTGCACCTGGAAATTCTCGTCGACCGGATGAAGCGCGAGTTCGGCGTCGAGGCGACGGTCGGCAAGCCGCAGGTCGCGTATCGCGAAACGGTGCGCACGAAGATCGAGAACGTCGAAGGCAAGTTCGTCAAGCAGTCGGGCGGACGCGGCCAGTACGGTCACGCGGTGATCACGCTCGAACCCGATCCGGGCAAGGGCTACGAGTTCGTCGACGCGATCAAGGGCGGCGTGATTCCGCGCGAATTCATTCCGGCCGTCGACAAGGGCATCCAGGAGACGCTGAAGGCGGGCGTGCTCGCGGGCTATCCCGTCGTCGACGTGAAGGTGACGCTGACCTTCGGCTCGTACCACGACGTCGACTCGAACGAAAACGCGTTCCGCATGGCCGGCTCGATGGCGTTCAAGGAAGGCATGCGCCGCGCGAAGCCGGCGCTGCTCGAGCCGATGATGGCCGTCGAAGTGGAAACGCCCGAGGACTTCATGGGCAACGTGATGGGCGACCTGTCGGGCCGCCGCGGCATCGTGCAGGGCATGGAGGACATTGCGGGCGGCGGCGGCAAGCTCGTGCGCGCCGAAGTGCCGCTTGCCGAGATGTTCGGCTACTCGACGTCGCTGCGCTCGCTGACGCAAGGCCGCGCGACCTACACGATGGAGTTCAAGCATTACGCCGAGACGCCGAACAACGTGTCGGAGGCGATTATCAATTCGAAGGGGAAGTAGGCGTTTTCCTCGTTGAGCATGAAAGCCCGTTCCGTTGGAACGGGCTTTTTTGTGTGCGCTCGCGTTCTGGCGCAGCTTCATACGCGAAGTTTTTGGCCGTGCCAGAATGACTCCACTCATATCGCAATCACATCGTTGTACGCATGGCGGCGAGCGCGAAAGGAAACACTCGCGCACTACGCCGCCCGAGCAAGGAGACGACACATGAGCGACGAACATCAGCAAGCGCCCCAGGCGCCGATCGACTGGCGCGAGCACGGCGTAAAGGTCATCAGGGGCGACCAGCTCGACACGAACACGCCGCAAACGCCCGGCATGAACCGGGCCGCCGCGATCAACGCGGCCCGCGTCGGCGCGCAGAAGCTGTGGGCGGGCACCGTGACGATTTATCCGAATGCGAAGACGGGCGCGCATCATCACGGCGCGCTCGAGAGCGTCATCTACGTCGTGCGCGGCCATGCGCGGATGCGCTGGGGCGAGCACCTGGAATTCACCGCGGAAGCCGGCCCCGGCGACTTCATCTTCGTGCCGCCGTACGTGCCGCATCAGGAGATCAACGCGAGCACCGACGATCCCCTCGAATGCGTGCTGGTGCGCAGCGACAACGAAGCCGTCGTCGTGAACCTGAATATCGATGCCGTCGAAAAGCCCGAGACCGTCTACTGGGTCGATCCGATTCACAAGCATCCGCACGATCACTGACGTCCTGCGCAACCTCAGTACAACGCCGGGCACGACGCCCGCATGACGCCGCCGTCTTCCCTGCGCCCTCGCCTCGTCACGCTGTACGCCGGACTGATCGGCGCAAACGTCGCCGCGTGGGCGTGGGCGCTGATCGCGTTTCGCCACTATCCGCTGCTGCTCGGCACAGCGCTACTCGCGTATGGCTTCGGACTGCGGCACGCGGTCGACGCGGACCACATCGCCGCCATCGATGCCGTCACGCGCAAGCTGATGCAGGAATGCATGCGCCTCATAAGCGCTCCATAAACACCGACTGAGCACGGCATATGCGTCGCCCGAACGCCGGATCGGCCGCCGCAACGGCGTCGAGCGGCCCGCAGACGCGCCGCGCCGTTGTGTGCGCGACACATGTTCATCGCCGATTCGTCTGAAGGGAACCCATCGCGGACACGAATGCTCCCAACACATAGGCAATCGCTTACACTGAACCCGCATCGTCGCCGCAGTACCGCTTGCGTCAACCCGCAGCGCCGCGCGCACAACGCGTGGCGTCCCAACAGAACGGATCGGACTATCCATCGATGAAGAATTCCGCGGACCCGCGTTTTGCGCCTGTTTCAGAAGCCGGTTTTGACGTCGAGGCGACACGCCGCAGCGCCGACGCCTACGGCAATCATGCGATCGACGAATGGCTGGCCGGCCGCCTCACGCGGCGCGAGCTGCTGCGATACGCGAGCGTGATCGGCATGTCGCTCGTGGGCGGCGGCCTGCTCGCGCCGCGCAGCGCCCGCGCGCAAGGCGCGGCGAACGGAACGATCCGCGTCGCGCACCTGACGCCCGCGGGCGCCGTCGATCCGATGACCGTCACCGATGCCGCCAGCCTCTGCCTGCTGAATCAGACGGGCGAATTCCTGATCGACGACGACGGCGAAAAGCAGGTGCTCAAGCCCGCGCTCGCGTTGTCGTGGAAGCCGAACGACAAGGGCGACGTGTGGACCTTCAAGCTGCGCGAGAACGTCAAGTTCCACGACGGCCAGCCGTTCACCGCGAAGGACGTCACCGCGACCTTCGACCGTCTCGCCGATCCCGCCGCCGGTTCGGCCGCGCTGTCGGTGCTGAAGGGCGTGCTGTCGAAAGGCGGGACGAAGGTCGTCGACGATCACACCGTCGCGTTCCATCTCGACGCGCCCAACGGCAATTTCCCGTACTACGTTTCGTCGGACAACTACAACGCGGTGATCCTGCCCGCGAGCTATACGGGCGGATACGAGAAGAGCTTCATCGGCACGGGCCCGTTCAAGCTCGAGAAGTATCAGGCGAAAGTGGGCGCGACGTTCGTGCGCAATCCCGACTACTGGGGTGAAAAAGCGTTGCCGCAGCGCGTGCAGTTCACGTTCTACGCGGACCAGCAGGCACAGGTACTCGCGCTGCAAGGCCATCAGGCGGACGTGATGGGCACGTTCACCGTGCAGGGCGGCCAGGGCCTGATGAACAATCCCGAGTTCAAGGTGATCGGCGTGAAGTCGAGCGCGCACCGGCAGATTCACATGCGCGTCGACAGCCCGCAGTTCAAGGACAAGCGCGTGCGCCAGGCGCTCGCGCTGTCGCTCGATCGCAATGTGATCGTCAAGGGCCTCTTCAAGGGCCGCGCGCAGGTCGGCAACGACAGCCCGTTCGCGCCTGCGTTTCCGTCGTCGGATGCGGGGGTGCCGCAGCGCAAGATCGACGTCGCCAAGGCGAAGCAGCTGCTTGCGCAGGCGGGCGTGCCGAACGGTTTCGACGTGACGCTCACGACCGAGAAGTTCATGGAGATTCCCGACCTCGCCGTCGTCGTGCAGAACTACGCGAAGGCCATCGGCATACGCATCAACCTGAAGGTCGAGGGCCAGTCGCAGTACTACGGCTCGGGCACGCCGGGCAAGTCGGACTGGCTCGACTCGCCGTTGGGCATCACCGATTACGGCAGCCGCGGCGTGCCGAACGTGTTCCTCAACGCGCCGCTGACGAGCACGGGCACCTGGAACGCCGCGCATTTCAAGAACCCGCAGTACGACAAGCTGGTCGCCGATTACGTCGCGGCACTCGATCTCGCGTCGCAAAAGAAAGTGTCCGGGCAGATCCAGAGATTGCTGCTCGACGAAACGCCCGTGATCTTTCCGTTCTTCTACGATCAGCTGATCGCCGCGCGCAAGCAGCTGAACGGCGTGCGCTTCACCGCGATCGCGCAGCTGTATTTCGATCGCGCGACGCTCGCGGCCTGACCCCGCGCGATATAGCAGCGAGCAAGAGATATCGATGTCGACCACGGCCTCCTCTTCCATCGCTCGCAGCACGGGCGGCAGTACGGCGCGTGTCGCGCGTTTTGTCGCGACGCGCGTCGGCTTGTCGCTGATCACGCTGTGGCTGCTGTCGATCATCGTGTTCGCGGGCGGGCAGTTGCTGCCCGGCGACATCGGCCGCGCGCTGCTCGGACCGCTCGCCGATGCGCGCGCCGTCGCTGCGCTCAATCATCAACTGGGCGCCGACCGGCCGCTTCTCACGCAGTACACGCAGTGGATCACGCACTTCGTACACGGCGACATGGGCATGTCGTACGCGTTTCGCGAGCCGGTTGCACCGTTCGTCGGCAACGCGCTGGAGAACTCCGCGAAGCTCGGCTTTCTCGCGTTCATCGTGGTCGTACCGCTCGGCATCGCGGGCGGCGTGTGGGCCGCGATGCACGCGGGACGCTGGCTCGACCGCACGATCAGCATCGCCGGCTTGTCGGCGACGGTCGTGCCGGAGTTCGTGTCTTCGATCGTGCTGATACTCGTGTTCGGCGTGTGGCTGCAATGGCTGCCCATCGAGGCATCGTATCCGGCCAATGCGGGCATGCTCACGCAACTGAAGTACCTGATCCTGCCCGTGCTGCCGCTCGTCTTCGTGTTCTTCGGCTATATCGCGCGGATGGCGCGCGCGGGCACGGTCGAGGCGCTCGACGCCGACTACACGCGCACCGCGATCCTCAAGGGGCTGCCGCCGCACATCGTGATCTGGCGGCACGTGCTGCGCAACGCGCTGCTGCCGACCATCACGGTGGCCGCGACGCAGCTCGGCTACATGATCGGCGGGCTCGTCGTCGTGGAGACGCTGTTTCACTATCAGGGCATCGGCTCGCTGATCTACAACGCGGCGAAGGCCAAGGACTTTCCGATGCTCGAAGCGGGCGTGCTGACGATCGGCGTCGTGTATACGGCCGTGAATCTCATCGCCGATGCGCTGTACGTGCTGCTCAATCCGCGCCTGCGCGTGAGGAGCGCCGAATGAGCACGACGCCCGCCTCTCCCGTCACGCCACCACAAACGCCACCGCAAACGCCGCTGCAAGCACCGACGCCGCGTTCGCGCGAGCGCCGCTACGACACGCTGCGCGTGTTGCTGCACTCGCCGACGTTCATCGTCGGCGCCGTCATCGTGCTGTGGTGGATCGTGTGCGCGATTGCAGGCCCGTGGATCGTGCCGCTCGATCCGTATGCATCCGATCCGCTGAACTCGCTCACGCCGCCCGCGCAGGGACACTGGTTCGGCACCGATCAGCTCGGCCGCGACGTGCTCTCGCGCGTGATCGTCGGCGCGCGCGACATCCTGACGATCGCCCCGCTCGCGACGCTGCTCGGCACGCTCGCGGGCACCGCGCTCGGGCTCGTGGTCGGCTACTTCGACGGCTGGGTCGACAACGTGATCGGACGCGCAATCGACGCCGTGCTCGCGCTGCCGCTGGTGATCGTCGCGCTGCTCGCGCTGGCGGCCGTCGGCGCATCGAACGCGACGGTGATTCTCGTGATCGGCATCACGTTCGCGCCGATCACGTCACGCACGGTGCGCGCCGCCGTGTTCGCCGAACGGCATCTCGACTACGTGGCGGCCGCGCAGCTGCGCGGCGAGAACGCGCTCTACATCATGTTCGCGGAGATCCTGCCGAACGTGCTGCCGCCCATCATCGTCGAGGCGACGGTGCGCCTGGGCTACGCGATCTTCGCCGTCGCGACGCTGTCGTTTCTCGGCTTCGGCATCCAGCCGCCTTCCGCCGACTGGGGCCTCGCGCTCTCCGAGTCGTACACGCTGATGGCGGGCGGCGCGTGGTGGACAGTCGTGTTCGACGCGGCGGCCATCGCTTCGCTCGTGGTCGGCGTGAACCTGATCGCGGATGCCGTGCAAGGAGCCGTCGACGGATGAACGGGCCGCCTCCCTCACCTCCCGCCTCGTTTCCCGCGTTCGACGTGTCGAAGAGCGAACAGTCGGATGCGCTCACGATCGTCGGCCTCACCGTCACTTACCGCACGCTCGGACGCGAGCGCGAAGTGCTGCAGGACGTGTCGTTTCGCATCAGGCGCGGCGAATCGTATGGGCTCGTCGGCGAATCGGGCTGCGGCAAGTCGACGGTCGCAATGGCGACGCTGCGCTATCTGCCGCGCAATGGCCGCGTGAAGGCGGGCCGCATTTCGATCGCGGGCAAGGAAGTGCATTCGCTCGACGCCGCCGCGCTGCGCGAGATGCGCGCGAACGCGATCTCGATGGTCTATCAGGACCCGTCGCGCGCGCTGAATCCTTCGCTGACTGTTGCGCGCCAGGTGTCGGAAGCGTTCGAAGCATCCGGTGCGACCTACGATCAAGCGCTCACGCGGACCGCGGAGATGCTGCGCAAGGTGCGCATCGCCGAGCCCGAGCGCGTGATGGAGAGTTATCCGCATCAGTTGTCGGGCGGCATGCAGCAGCGCGTCGTGATCGCCATGGCGCTCGCGTCGCAACCCGCGCTGCTGATTCTCGACGAACCGACGACTGGGCTCGACGCCACCGTCGAAGCCGAAGTGCTCGACCTCGTCGCGCAACTGCGCGAAGAGTTCGGCACGGCTGTGCTCTTCATCAGCCATAACCTCGCGGTGATCGGGCGGATGTGCGAACGCGTCGGCGTGCTGTACGCGGGCAAGCTCGTCGAAGAAGGCGCGACGCAGGACGTGTTTGCGCGGCCGCGTCATCCGTACACCGTGGGCCTGTTGCGCTGTCTGCCCACTTCGGGCCGCAGCAAGGACACCGACCGGCTCGATACGATCGCGGGCAGCCTGCCGCAGCCGGGCGCCGTCACGCAGGGCTGCATCTACGCGGAGCGCTGCCGTCTCGCCGATGACCGCTGCCGTCGCGAAGCACCGCCGCCCTATCGCGTGCGGTCGCAGCGCGGCGATCAGATGGCGCGCTGCCACTATCACGAACGCGCGATCGAACTGCCGCGCGTGACGGCCTTACATGCTTCCGACGACGCGCCCAACGATGTGTCCGATACCGCACGCAGCGCGCACGATCATTCGGCCGTTCTGCGCGCGGAAAACGTGTCGAAGACTTTTCACGTCCCGGGCGCGACACTGCGCGCCGTCGACGACGTGTCGCTCGAACTCGCGAAGGGCGAGACGCTCGGCCTCGTCGGCGAATCGGGCAGCGGCAAGACGACGCTCGCGAAACTGCTGCTAGGCCTGATCTCGCCCGATGCGGGCAGCGTCATCGAACTCGACGGCGCGCGCCTGCCGCCGCGCGTCACGAATCGCAACGACGATCAGGTGAAGTCGCTGCAAATCGTCTTCCAGAATCCGGACTCTGCGCTCAACCGCGCGCATTCCGTCAAGCGTCTGATCGGCCGCGCGCTGTCGCGCCTGTCCTCGCTGCACGGGCCGGCGCGCGACGAAAGGCTCGCGTCACTAACGCAAGCCGTGCGGCTGCCCGACCGCTATCTGACGTCGCGTACGCGGCAACTGTCGGGCGGATTGAAACAGCGCGTCGCGATTGCGCGCGCGTTTGCGGGCGATCCGCGCATCGTCGTGTGCGACGAGCCGACGTCCGCGCTCGACGTGTCCGTGCAGGCCGCGATCCTCAATCTGCTCGCCGATCTGCAGCGCGATCGCGGCGTGAGCTATGTGTTCATCTCGCACGATCTGCATGTCGTGCGCTATCTGTCCGATCGCATCGCGGTCCTGTACGTCGGCCGGCTGCTCGAGATCGGTCCCGCCGACGCCGTGTTCGGCGGTCCGCATCATCCTTATACGGAAGCGCTGCTGTCGTCCGTGCCCACGCTCGATGGGCACGCCGGCGAGCCGGACGAAACACGCAATAACGGTCGCACGCAGCGCATCCGCCTGTCGGGGGAATTGCCGAGTCCCGCTTCGCCGCCTTCGGGCTGCGTCTTTCACACGCGCTGTCCGCGCAAGCTCGGCGCGATCTGCGAACAGCAGGACCCACCCTTCACCGATGCCGGCGACGGGCATCGCATCCGCTGCCACATTCCAGTCGACGAGTTGCGCGTCCTTCAACGCGGCGACTGAAACGCCTGTTCGACCGCACTCATCGAACATCGCCGAAACCGCTCATCGACATCGCTGAAACGAAAAGCCGCGCGATTCGAGGCCTGCGTTTCATGTCCGAAACGTTTTTCGTTCGTTCCGATGCGCGCGCAATCGATCTGTCATATCGGTGCCATACGCAGCGGGCGTGCGCGCGCAATGGCATGT
>NZ_CYGY02000020.1:0-261 GCF_900007165.1 Paraburkholderia piptadeniae | reverse complement strand
GCGAGATCGACGAATCCTCGGGCATGCTGCTTCGCGTCGGTACACGAACGATGCAACGGCGCACAGAAAGGACAGCCGGCCTCGCGCCTGATGTACGCCGCGGACTTCCGGCCCACGCGTGGCTCGACAGAGCAAACGGGACAAAAGCAAAAAGCAGCATAAAGGGATGACGGCTTGCGGGGGTCGTCGTTTCCTCGGGAGACGTGCGATGAATACGAACAAACTTGCTACGTACTACTACAAGACGATAAAGAGTACGGC
>NZ_CYGY02000026.1 GCF_900007165.1 Paraburkholderia piptadeniae | reverse complement strand
TTTAACTCGGGATACTAGCATCTTGCGCGCCCGGCGTGGCGTGCATCGCGGATCACAGGCGACGGTGATAGGCGACGAAGCAAGTGAGGTTTCAAGCGCGGGGAAAATTTTCAATCAACGGCATCGGGCGATGCGTCAGGTTCGCTGATTGCACGCCGGCTGCACATGAACCCTGACACGCATCGGTCGCGTTTCGATGCATACGATTCGCGCGACGCGTCGCACGCAATCTGGCTGTGCCCTTCGTCGATTCGCACGGTCAGCAAAAACTCATGCGGCGAACAGATGCGCGGGCTACAGCGCCAGATGTTCAAAGATAGTTAAATCTGCGCGATCACCGTTGATGCTTGCGGGACAACGAACGAGAATGAAGTCGCGGTGACCGTACCGCAAGTGGCATTTAGAGCCGCAGCCGTGGCTGCGGCTTCTTTTTTTGAGTTGTGAACGAAGATGCCATTGGGAGCGTGTGACGGCAGCGCGTATTCGGCGTGGCTCGATGCGAATAACAGATCTTTTAAGGGAGCGTGGTATGGGAATCCTCGACAAGGTGGGCGAAATAGCGGGCGCGGTAGCGGCAGTCGAAGCGCTCGAAAAGGTTGATCCGGATGCGGGTCTGCTGACCAAGGCAGCGGCCGCCGTGGCAGGCTTCGAAGGCGCAGGCGCGCTGGAGTCGCTGGTCGAAAAGAAGAAGGACGTCGCGCAAGAGGCAGCCGACGATCCGCAAGCGGATGACGCTTCAGGTTCTCAGGCGTAACCGCGTTCCGCATGCCAGCCGGTGCATGAGACAAAAGCGGTTGAACTCGTCGATGTGCTGGCTGCCCGTGTGAAGACTTACATCGCGGCAGAGTTGCAGCCGCGATGTCTTTCCCGATCATTCAAATAAGCCGAAGGGATTTGCTCGCAAATCCCTTCGGCTTTCGACACATTCGCTACGTCGCAAGTCGAGATGCCGTTATTGCGCGGCAGTGAGCCTGGGTCCCGGGCGCGTCGGCAGTGACACGTCCTGTTGTTCCTTGCGCTGGTCGGACACCGCCTCGATGCCCTTTCTCGTGACATCTTCGAGGAAGATAAGCCGCGACCGGTAGTACTCAGCGCGCAGCTGTGCGTCGAGTACCTGTTGTTCGGCACGGAACAATTCCATGCGCAGTTCATCCACCGCGCGCTCGGCCTGTTTCTCGGGCGTCGGCGCGTGGCGTGCTGCCCAGTTTGCAATCCACATCAGCATGATGAATCCCTCGCGTTATCGGACAACGTTGCGCAGGCTGCGAAGCTGTTGCACCGCTCGTTCACATACGACGATCGATTCCTGACGTCAAAAGACTACCAAAACCCGATGTGTTCGTTTTTTAAATAATGTTAGTGCAGTTTTCGCACGACGAGCATATGGCCGTCTTCTTCCGATACGTCATTGCATCAAAGGCGCAAACGGGAATTGTCATTCGTGTTTGTTCGTCGACTTGACAATTGCTAAAAGAATTCGATTTGCGGATCTCATATAGTACCTACCGCGATTCGAATTTCATCGAATACGAAGGCAATCAGGGAGAACTACCAGACTGGACTATCCAGCGTCCCGATGATCGTTGAAGCGTGCGACTGCCGCACAATGGTCATCAAGTTGTCACGCATAAGTCATTGCAATTTGCTCGAAAAAAGACAAGGGAAAGCCGATGCGTATCGTTCAGGAATTCAAGGAATTTGCCCTCAAGGGCAACGTAATGGATCTCGCTGTCGGCGTCATCATTGGCGGTGCCTTTTCGGGCATCGTCAGTTCGCTGGTGAAGGATCTGATCATGCCCGTGATCGGCGTCGCGACGGGCGGCCTCGACTTCTCGAACATGTTCGTACGCCTTGGCGACATACCGTCCACCTTCAAGGGCAACCCGGACTCCTATAAAGATCTACAGGCTGCCGGCGTCGCGGCGTTCGGTTACGGCTCGTTTATCACCGTGCTGATCAACTTCATCATCCTCGCTTTCATCATCTTCATGATGGTGAAGTTCATCAATCGCCTGCGCAATCCGGACCCGGTCGCTGCACCCGTACCCGCCGCGCCATCCGAAGACGTGCTGCTGCTGCGTGAGATTCGCGATGCCGTGACGGGCCGCGTTTCCTGAAAGTTCGACTCACGGCGCGACCTGCGCCGCGACTCACAGCAATACCGAGGCCTTTCATTCGCAACGCGCGCCCACTGCACGCTGCTCACACGGATGGCGAAGATGAAGACCTGGAGAATCATCGGATTGTGCAGCATGGCGCTCGTCATCCTCGTCCTGTTCACGAGCATGTGCGTCATCCTGCAGGAAGGCGTGGCCGCACGCGGCGCGGGTGGAACGCTGCCCCACGTCGTGCATCCGTAACTCATCTGCCGATCGGTTGCCGGTGCTTGCCGGCAGCCATCCGGTAGTTCGACTGCCGCGAGCGGCGAGCCAGCGCGGGTGAGCGGGATCGCTGCGATCGACGCGGCCTCGTCTGCTCAATGGTCGATCCAGTCGGTTCGCGACCGTCAGCCATTTGACAGCTGATGGCCACAGTTCAGAGCCTGTCCGGCGTGATTCGCAGCGAGCGATCACAGCCCGCGACAGGCGAGAGGCGACGGGCGCCGCCATCGACAGCGCCGCCTTGCGGGCGGCCCCTGCGGGCTAAAGCAATCGGTTAGGCGAACCGATCTAACAATCTTTAAATGATTTTATTGCGCCCTCTTTTTATACTGTGCGCAAAATTGTCAAAATCCGTCGGACGCCGGATGACAATTTTTCGGGCTGCGAAGGCTAGCTGGCACAAAGAGGGACTCGAAGTCGTTGTTCACCGAGGGATCGGATGTTTTTCAGACCAGGCACGACGAGGATTCCGTTCAAGACCGGCAACGAGGCGCGCAAAGTCGGGAGCGACGGGCGGCGCATCGAGCTGGATCCGGCGAGCGACTATCACGCTCGCGCGGCGACGGAAGCCTATGCGGATTCCTGTGCATTGGACATGCCGTGGCTCGCCGAGTGGCTGCGCGATTGTGCGGCGGGCGGCGATGCCGGTCTGACGAATTGCGCATCGACGGTTCGCCGCGTGTTCGACCTCGCGCAGGAGTGGGCGTCGCGCGAGCCGGACTACGCGCACGCCGCATGGGAGCATGTGAGGGTGGGTCTGGAGGCGGCGCTGAGCGCGCATCTGCGGCCGAAGGAAAACGTTGACGACAAGGTGGCGGCCCTGAGTGGCGCTGGAGCAAAGGCATGATGGACAGAGCGCGTCCCGGACGACTCGGTGCGTCCGTCTGCCCGATGAGTGATTTCGCGTGCGGGGTCTTATGAGAATTGCAGTGCTGGACGATGATGTGGCGCAAGCCGACTTCGTTTGTCAGTCGCTGGCGGTAGATGGACACGATTGCCATGCTTTTGCTGAAGGCCAGGCGCTCGTGAAGCATTTGCGCCGTCAGACATTCGATCTGCTGGTGCTCGACTGGAACGTGCCCGACATGTCGGGCGAAGAGGTGCTGCGCTGGGTGCGTCAGAGCCTGTCCGACCGTCTGCCCGTGCTGTTCATGACGAGCCGCAGCCGCGAGACGGACATCGCGGCGATGCTGAACATGGGCGCCGACGACTATGTCGTCAAGCCCGTCGCGACGAGCGTGCTTCTCGCTCGCGTCAGATCGCTGCTGCGTCGCGCCTATCAGCTCAATCAGGCGGCGACGCGGGAAGTCTTCGGGGAATTCGAGTTCGAGCTGGGATCGAAGCAGGTGGTCGCTCGCGGCCTGCCCGTCACGTTGACGCAGAAGGAATTCGAACTCGCATTGCTGCTGTTCCGGCATCTGAGCCAGCCGCTGTCGCGCGCGCATATCCTCGAAGCGATCTGGAGACAGGACATCGACATTCCGTCGCGCACGATGGACACGCACGTATCAATGCTGCGCGCAAAGCTCGGTCTTCGCCCTGAGAAGGGCTATCGGCTCACGCCCATTTACGGCTACGGCTACCGGCTCGAACGGCTCGAAAAGGGGGATGCGTGACGGTTGCCGTAGCGGACATCGCATCGCGCGTATCGTCGCCGGCGACGCCGCGCGTTTCCGTCCGGATGGTGACATTCGCGTTGCGCGGCATCATTGCGTGTCTGATGGCCGCGCTGGCGCTGCTGCCCGCGTGCGCCGACGCGCAGACGGCCGTCAAGCGTGCGCCTGCTGCATCCACGGTCTACGTGGCGCGTGCCGGGGACACGCTCTACGACGTCGCCGATCGCTACCTGCGCGACCCGCGCGACTGGGTCGTGCTTCGTAAGCTCAATCACGTCGAGGACCCGCTTCATCTTCAGCCGGGTGCGAAGCTGATCCTGCCCGTCGCGTTGCTGAAGCAGGAGCCCAGGACCGCGCGCGTCGTCGCGATGAGCGGTCCCGCCGAACATGCATTCCGTCAGAACGCGTTCGTGCCCGTCACGGTCGGCATGACGCTCGTCGAAGGCGACCGCGTGCGCACGGGCCACAACGGCTTCGTCACGCTGGAACTCGACGACGGCTCGCACCTGTCGGTGCCGCAGGACAGCACGATCGAGATCGGCACGCTGAGGCAGACCGTGCCGACGGGTTCGCAGGATCGCGTGATCGAGCTGAGGAAAGGCGAGGTTGATAGCGAGGTTACGCATGCGACGAAGAAGGACGATCGCTTTCAGATCCGCTCGCCTTCGGTGGTGGCGGGCGTGCGTGGCACCCGCTTTCGCGTGAGCTATGACGGAGGCGAGCAATCGACGGCTGTCGCCGTGCTCGATGGTGCCGTCGGCGTCGATGCGGCACGCGTGCGCCCGCGTGCGCCGGGCGTGCCGCTGCAGGCGTCGACGCAACTGATCGGCGCGAAGTTCGGCAACGTCACGCGCGCGACGGGCGGCGTCGGCGTGCCCGTGGCCTTGCTGCCGTCACCCGCGCTCGCGGAGCCCGGCAAGGTGCAGGACGCGAACGACGTCTCGTTCGCTATCGTGCCATCCGACAAAGCCCACGCGTATCGCGTGCAGATCGCGCGCGACGCCGACCTGTTCGACCTGATCCGCGACCAGCGCGTGAGCGCGCCGCACGCAACGTTCGAAGACTTGCCGGACGGCAATTACTTTGTGCGCATTGCGTCGATCGACGACATCGGCCTCGAAGGTTTGCCGCGGATCTACGCATTCGAGCGCCGCCAGTTCGCACTCGAAGCGTCGGCGGGACAACGCCCCGGCACCCGCGACTTCGAGTTCCGCTGGCTGTCGGCGAGCCGTCCGGGTGTCGAGACGCGGTTCCGCTTCGTGCTGGCCACCACCGACGATTTGCGCGAGCCGATCGTCGATCGCGCGGATCTCGCGGCGGGACAAATCGCCGTGTCCGATTTGCCGCCGGGCGTCTACTACTGGACCGTGATCGCCGAGCAGTTCGAGAACGGCCGGTTCTATCAGAAGGGAAGTTCAGTCCGCTCGTTTACACTGGCCCGGTGATGACCACGGGCGGCCCGCGCATGAGCTTCGATCCGCGCATACGTCTTGGGCGGCCAGTCGGGCGCCGCTTCCTGTTCGAATGGCTGTGCATCGGCTGCCTCGGCGTCGTGGTCGTTCTGCTCGGCTCGCTCGGCAGGCTGACTGTGAGCGCCGATCACCTCGTCTATGACCGTTTCCTGCGCTGGCGCGCGCAACCCGTGCTGCCCGAGATCGCCGTCGTCGAAATCGATAACGCGAGCATCGCGCGGCTCGGGCGCTGGCCCTGGCCGCGCGCCGTGCATGCGCGGCTGCTGGACGAAATCGCGAAAGCGCATCCCGCTGCCGTGGTCTACGACGTGCTTTTCACCGAGCCGGCCGAAGACGATGCGCAACTCGCGCAATCGATCGCCGCGAACCCGACGTGGCTGCCTGTTCTCCTGACGCCTGAAGATGCGAGCGGCACGCGCGTCGCAGTCAGGCCCGTCGAGCCGCTCGCCCAGGCCGCCGCGGGGCTCGGCCATATCAACCTCGAAGTGGATGGCGACGGCATCGTGCGCAGTGTCGCGTTGTTCGAAGGCGATGCGCATATGCGCTGGCCGCAGCTGATGGTGCCCGTATGGCGCGCGTTCAAGCGGGGCGAGCTGAAGCTCGCGGACGGTCCCGGCACAGCTGCGGCGTCGCCGGATCGAACGAGAGTCGACGGCAATGGCGAAGGGCGCTTTCTGATTCCGTTCAGCCCGCTCGCGCAGTCGTATCCGAAGGTTTCGTTCGCGAGCGTGCTCGATGGCGAGGTGCCGCAAGACATGCTGCGCGGCAAGATCGTGGTGATCGGCGTGGCGGCATCGGGGCTCTACGACAGGTTTTCGACGCCCGTATCGGGTCAGCTCGGCCCGTTGCCCGGTGTCTATATCCACGCGAACGTGCTCGATATGCTCGTGACGGGGCGCGAGATCGAGCCCGCGCGCCGGGCGCTCGTGTGCGCCGCGTCGCTGGTGCCGCTCGGCGTGCTGCTCGCGGGCCTGCTCGTGCTGTCGCCGCTGCGTTCGCTGCTGATGACGCTCGTGCTCAGCGTGGCGATGGTCGTCGGCAGCGCCGCGCTGCTGTACGGACTGCGGCTCTGGATTTCGCCTGTGCCTGCCATCGTCGGACTGATCGCCGTGTACCCGATGTGGAACTGGCGTCGGCTCGAAATGACGATGTCGTATCTGCGCAAGGAACTGCAGCGCCTCGCCGACGAGCCTTATCTGTTGCCCGAGGCGCCGCATCGCAGCCGCGAGTTCGGCGGCGACGTGCTTGCGCAGCACATGACGCTGATGGCGCAGGCGGCGCGGCGCGTGCAGGACATGAAGCGCTTCGTGTGGGACAGCCTCGACAGCGTGCCGGAGCCGATTCTCGTGAGCGATGTGCGCGGTATCGTGCTGATCGCGAACCATGCGGCGAAGGCACACTTCGCAGGACTGGGCGCGCCGAGGCCCGAGGGGCGGCAGATGCGCGAAGTGCTCGGCGATCTCGTCTTTGTGAAGGCGATCGGTTCGAGCGCGGAGGCCGACGGCTTCGGACACGCGCACTGGCCCGCGATACTCGATCCAGGGCGGATTGCGTTTGCCGGCATGATGGAGCAGGGCATCGAAGTGCGCGATCGCAACCAGCGCGATCACCTGTTGCGTTACGCAAGATGCACGAACGCGCAAGGCGAGGCGATCGGCTGGATTGCGGGCCTTGTCGACGTGACGGCCCTGCATGCGGCCGAGCGTCTGCGCGAGGACGCGCTGCGCCTGCTGTCGCATGACATGCGCTCGCCGCAGGCATCGATACTGGCGCTCGTCGAGATCGAGCGGGCGCGCAAGCTCGAGTCCGACCGCATGCGCGATTTTCTATGCCGCATCGAACGCTACGCGCAACGCGCGCTCACGCTCGCCGACGATTTCGTGCAGCTCGCGCGCGCCGAATCGCAGGCCTATGTGCTCGAGCCCGTGAGCTTCGTCGAACTCGTGATCGATGCCAGCGACGAGGTCTGGCCTCAGGCGCAGGCGAAGTGCATCCGCCTTGAAGCGGCATACGACGAGCAGGGCGACGGCCACTGGATCAACGCGGACCGCTCGCTGATGACGCGCGCGCTCGTGAACATCCTGAACAACGCAGTGAAGTACAGCCCGTCCGATACGCGCATCACGTGCACCGTCGCACAGGAGCGCGGTGCTTCGGGCGCATCGCCGGCGCGCGTGAGCTGCACGATTCGCGACGAGGGCTATGGCATTTCAACCGAAGATCAGGCGCATCTGTTCGAGCGCTTTCAGCGCTTTCACGAAGCCGAGCGGCCGGAAGTCGCCGGCACGGGGCTCGGCATGGCCTTCGTGAAAGCGGTCGTGACGCGGCACGGCGGCGATGTGTGCGTCGAGAGCGCGCCGGGCAAAGGGACGGCCTTCACGATTTCGCTGCCGGTGCTCGACGAGGCCGACGCGCACGCATGAACGGCGCACGAACTTGAACGGTACGCGAACTCTACTCAATCGAAGCGAGATGAAAGTGAAGAAAGTGACGTATAGCGCCGCAGTGGTCCTTGCGAGTGTCGTCGGTCTCGCAGGCTGCGCCGATGTGACGACGGATGTGCACGCATCGGGAGCGCCCGTCGTGCTGCAGGGCGAGCGTACCTATGCGTTCGCGCGTGCCCCGTGGCCGCAAGCGCATCCCGCGAGCGAGCAGTACGAAGCGCTGGTTCGAAGCGAGCTTGCGAACTATGGGCTCGTCGATCGAACGGCGGATCACGCGAGCTATCTGGTGTCGCTCGCGTATGACACGCGGCCCGCCGCCGTCGGCGTCAGCACGGCCGATTGCGGGAACGCATGCGACGGTGCTGCGGGCACGGGCTTTTCGCTGTTCGGGCGCGAGTATCGGCATTCGATGACGTTGCGGCTCTTCGAAGCGGCAAGCGGCAAGGAGGTCTACAAGGTCACGGCGACGAGCCGCGACCGCGATGCCGACACCGGGCATCCCATTCCGTGGCTCGTGAAGGGGGCGCTGGCGCAATTTCCGTTCGCGGAGTACGGCGCGTGGCGAGTGAAGTTGCGGCCGGGCGATGCAGCCGACAAGCAGGTGCCGCGCGTGGTCACGGTGAAGCACGTCGACCAGTGACAGGTGACAGGGAAGGCTGCGCCGCCCATTACGGTTCGAGCAGCCGATGCAGGCGCAGTTCCTCGAGATCGAGCTCGGCCTCCAGCCTGTGCAGCACGGAATCTTCTATCTTGCCTTCGCGATGCAGACGCAGCAGCGTTTGCCGCGAAGTCGCAACGAGATCGAGTTCGAGACGCAGATGGCGCGCTCGCAGTTCGATGTGTTCGCTGCCTTCCGAATGCGCTTTCTCGTTGTTGCGCACTCTCACCTCGTATTCGTCGATGAGCCGTCGAACGAGGTTCTTGTCCTCGCCCCCGGCCGACTTGCTGATCTTCTCCAGCTCGTTCAACGATGCACGAAACGTATGCGAGCGTGCTTCCAGTTCCGACATCGTCGAGCCACGCATCGGCCGAAGACCGATGAGGCGGATCAGCACGCCGAGACTGCCGCCCTGTATCACGAGCGTTCCGAAGATGACGAGGAAGGTGCTGAACACGATGGCGTCGCGATCCGGAAACTGCTCGGGCAATGCCAGTGCCGCGGCGAGGCTGACCACGCCTCTGACGCCCGCCCAACCGAGAACGGCTATTTCGCCGGGACGCCATGGGCGTCCTGCATTGCGGTGTCCGGACGCGATGCGCGAGGGCAGATAAATCCCGATCGCGACCCACACGAGACGCGACAGAATCACGGCCACGATGGCGGGCAACGCGACGCTCGCGCCCGTCGACAGCATCGAGCGCGTGTCGCCCATCCGCTCGACGATTCCGTGCAGCGCGAGTCCGATCAGAATGAACACGAGCGCATCGAGCACGAACACGATCACTTCCCACGTTGCCGACGCCTTGATGCGCGTGTGCGCATCGAACGCACGATGCTGACGCACGCCGAGCATCAGACCGCACGTGACGACGGACAGCACGCCTGACCCTCCGAGCTCTTCCGCGATGCTGTAGCTGGCCCATGCCATCAGGAACGTGAGCACGATGCGAAGCATCGGGTCCGGGACTCGCTTGATCAGCCACATCATGACCTGTCCGCACGCGATGCCGACGGCGATGCCGATGAACGTCAGTATCAGGAAAACGCCCGTCGCGCGGCTCGCCGTGAATTGCCCGGTGAAAGCGGCGGCAATCGACATCTGATAGAGGAGAAGACCCGTTGCGTCGTTGACGAGACTCTCGCCTTCGAGCACGGTAACGAGCCGCGATGGAAGCGGGTTGCGATCGAGGATGGCTTTCGCGGCCACCGCGTCCGGCGGCGAGACGATTGCGCCAAGCGCAAAGCAGGCGGGCCACGCCAACGCGGGCGCGAAGGCGTGCACGGTGACGGCGACCGCGACGGTGGTGAACGCAACCGCTCCCAGCACGAGCGACAGGATGCTCAAGACCTCGCGACGGAAATCCGACCACGCGGTGTAGAACGCGCTCGACATCAGCAGCGGAGGCAAGACGGCCGTCAGCACCAGGTTGGGGTCCATGTCGACGGTCGTGTGCCGTCCCATCAGCGCGACGGCGGCCCCGCCGAACAGCAGTATCACCGCGGGCGGAATGGCCATGCGCCCGGCAACCCATGTCAGCACTCCCGCACCGCAAACGAGCAGCAATATGTAGTGAAAGAGGTCGACGTTATTCATGCGGGACTTTATCCGGCAAACATTGGACGCTGGGAGAAACGGAGGCAACGCGTTCGCGCGCGTCGTACTGGCCAGTGCGATGCGATGTTGCCACCAATATCCGGTATTGTTGCTTGAAGAAGCCCGCGTTCAGAACGCGGGCACAGATGTTGATGCCTGGCTTGTTGAAGAGCGTTCGATAACGATGCCGCGCGCGTCACATATTCGAGCGCGCGGCATCATGCCGATATCGGACAGCCGGACTTTAAACGGCCCAGCACGAGCAACCCAGTGCGCCCCAGAAGCTCTTCAGGTCGGACGCGGGCACGCTCTTCGACCATGCTCGCGCGTGCGCATGACCATGCACGCCACAGGCGCTCGCACAGCCGCAGGCCAGCGCGTTCTGGCTGCGCTGCAACGGCGTGCCTTGTGCGGTGCCCCATCCCGCATAGCCGCCGTATGCGCGCACGGGCGACCAGTCCGGCATCGCGGGCGGAATCGGCGCATCGTGATCCGCAAAAGGACCGGCCGCATAAACGATCTTGCCGCCGACCACGGTCAGCACGGCAGTCGTACCGGCGATATCGGACTCCGGGCAGCTCAGATAGTCGCGGTCCGGCACGATCAGATCGGCGAGTTGCCCTGCCTGGATGCGGCCTTTTTTGCCTTCTTCATTCGAGAACCACGTGACGTTCTCGGTCCACATGCGTAGCGCGGTCTCACGGTCCAGACAATTGCGCTGCGGATAGATCCTCAGTCCCGCGAGCGTCTTGCCCGTGACGAGCCACGAGAGCGCGACCCATGGGTTGTAAGAGGCGACACGCGTTGCGTCAGTGCCCGCCGATGTCTTCACGCCTTTCTCCAGCATACGCGCGACGGGTGGCGTCGCTTCGGCTGCCGCGGCGCCATAACGCTCGACGAAGTACTCGCCCTGATACGCCATCCGATGCTGCACGGCAATGCCGCCGCCGAGTGCCGCAATACGATCGATCGACCGTTCGCTGATCGTCTCCGCGTGATCGAAGAACCAGTTCAGACCCTTGAGCGGAATATCGCGATTGACCTTTTCGAACACATCGAGCGCACGGCTGATCGTCTCGTCATAAGTCGCATGCATGCGCCACGGCCAACGGTTTTGCGCGAGCACACGAACGACTTCTTCGAGGTCGCCTTCCATCTCAGCGCTCATATCGGGGCGCGGCTGGCGAAAGTCCTCGAAGTCCGCCGCCGAGAACACGAGCATTTCGCCGGCACCGTTATGCCGGAAATAGTCATTGCCCTGTTTGTATTTCGACGTGCGCGTCCAGTTCAAAAAGTCTTCCTTTTCGCCTTTGGGCTTTTGCGTGAAGAGGTTATAAGCGAGCCGGATCGTCAGCAAGCCTTCGTCCGAGAGCTTCTGAATGACTTCATAGTCCTCGGGGTAGTTCTGAAAACCGCCGCCTGCATCAATCGCGCCTGTCACGCCAAGCCGGTTCAATTCGCGCATGAAGTGGCGCGTTGAATTGATCTGATATTCGAGCGGTAGCTTTGGCCCTTTTGCGAGCGTCGCATAGAGGATGCCGGCATTGGGCTTTGCGAGCAGCAGGCCTGTCGGATTGCCCGCCGAATCGCGCACGATTTCGCCTCCGGGCGGCTCCGGCGCGTCTTTTGTATAGCCAACCACGCGCAGCGCAGCCGCATTGAGCATTGCACGGTCGTACAGATGCAGAATGAACACGGGTGTATCGGGCGCAACGGCATTCAGTTCTTCGATCGTGGGAAGACGCTTCTCGGCGAACTGATGTTCCGTGAAGCCGCCGACCACGCGCACCCATTGCGGCGGCGGCGTGATGGCCACCTGACGCTTGAGCATCTCCATCGCGACAGCAAGCGACGGAACGCCGTCCCAACGCAACTCCATATTGAAGTTGAGGCCGCCTCGAATAATGTGCAGATGATTGTCGATCAGCCCAGGCAGGACGCGGCGGCCCTGCAGGTCGATTACCTTCGTCGCATTGCCTGCGAGCGGCAGGATCTCGGCGTCGTCGCCCACGGCGCTGAACACGCCTTCGCGTATCGCGACAGCCGTCGCTTCGGGCTTGCTTCTGTCGAGCGTGGTAAAGCGGCCGTGATGCAGGATCAGATCGGGCGTATCGTCAACGTGAGTGCTCATGAGCGCTTCTCCGATGAATTGGCTGCGGCAGTGCGCGACCTGTTGCCCGACTGGCGTCCGGGCAGCGAGCCGAACATATGCTGCGTGCACTTCGAGTCGGTCCACGCCGTGTGGAAGCCGCTGCCGGACAGCATCTGTTTAGCGACGGGAATGATCTGTTCGCCGCCGAGAATGCCGAGCAGGCCGACAAGGGCGACAAGTGGCGGTGCAGGGGAACGCACGTTGATGAGGCTGTAGATCACGCCAACCAGCACGCCAGCCAGCAAGGAGAAAAGATAGAGTTTCATTGGCTCGTATTCCTGTGGTTCACGCGTCGTGCGAATTCATCGCAAGCGCTGGGGTGATAGGAAACGGCGACAACGGGTCGCCACTCATGTTGGCGGATGGATGAAGGTGATGCGCAACGCACTGCACGCGCAACACACCGGCAGTGTGGAACGCACGCTCGTCATCTGGCGCGAGTCTTCTCGCAAACGTCGGACTCGTCGGCATCGCATCGTACAGACGACATGCCACGCTCCTCTGACGGCTGGATGCGCAGATGCATCGTTCCGCCACGCCAATGACTGCTGGCACGCGAAAGAGTATCGGGTTTAAAGCGCGATGAAAAGAGGGCATGACGTGCATGCATGTTTTGGAAATGAATTGATTCGATTTCTTTAGTGGTCTCTTTCCGTATCACCTTTAGGGTGCAAAAAGCAGAAGAACATGCTGCTCAATTTCTTTCCTCTGTCATCTTCTTCGGGAACGTGCGAAATAGTTTTTATATCTGGCGATCCATGTCATACACTTCGAATCTCGTTGCCTACGTGGAAGACTACTCGGGCTAACGACAGCAATCCTGTCTTGCCTGAATCCTGGGGGCAGGGCGGTCCTTCTCTTCTATCGAAACGCGGATGGATCACACCATGAGTAATCCAAAGCTTGAAGTATTGACGCCCTCCAACTGTCAGATCATTTTCATCGATCAACAACCGCAGATGGCATTTGGCGTCCAGTCGATTGACCGCCAGGTACTGAAGAACAATGTTGTCGCGCTGGCAAAAGCGGCAAAGGTATTCGACATACCCACCACGATCACGACGGTGGAATCCGAGAGCTTTTCCGGCTATACCTACCCTGAATTGCTGGATGTGTTCCCGAATCATCCGCTGCTCGAACGCACGTCGATGAACTCATGGGACGATCAGAAAGTGCGTGACGCACTGGCGAAAAACGGCCGCAAGAAAGTCGTCGTGTCCGGCCTGTGGACCGAGGTCTGCAACAACACGTTTGCGCTATGCGCGATGGGTGAAGGTGGCTACGAGATTTATATGGTCGAAGATGCATCGGGTGGCACGTCGAAGGCCGCGCACGACTTTGCGATGCAGCGCATGATTCAGGCGGGCGTGGTGCCCGTGACGTGGCAGCAGGTCTTGCTCGAATGGCAGCGCGACTGGGCTCACAAAGACACCTATGATGCCGTGATGGCGATCGTCAAGGAACATTCGGGCGCATACGGCATGGGTGTCGATTACGCGTACACGATGGTCCACAAGGCGGCTCAACGCGTGAAGGACAAGCACGAAGTACTTGCGCCCGTGCCGGCGCCTGTCGCGAAGTAAGAGCAAGCGCGCGAATAACGCGGCGATGAAGCACAGAGAAGTGACGGGCCGCATTCGCCTGCCACTTTCTGCCCGCTTGTCGCTGCGTGTCGATGGAGCTGACGGGGCGACGCCATCATCGAGTCAGAACGGCGGCGTCTGGTTGCAGCGATTTCGATGACGACGGAGGATGAGCCGGATGACTCGGCGGATCGTGTCGACGGGTAAGTGCATGCGAGGAACGACAACTAGCGTTATCGGCTCCTGCATTCATGGGACGTCATTCTTCCGAGTACGCCCAGGGTGCGCTCGCGAGAGATTCGACGAGAAAGTCCAGCAGCGCGGTCACTCGTGCGGGCCTGAGAAGGCCAGGCGGTGTAATCAGGTTGAGGTGAACTCTCGCGATCTGCCAGTCGGGCAAGACTTCTTCGAGTGCGCCGCTCGACAGCGCATCCCAGACGACGAACTCCGGCTGCAGTGCCAGACCCTGTCCGGCAAGCAGTGCGGGGCTGATGGCCTCGGCGTTGTTGCTGCTGATTCGCCCCTTCACGGGCACCACGTATTCCCCTTCCGACTCGTGACGGAAGCGCCATTGGCCAGGCGTCGGCAGATTCGTGTAGATCAGGCACGTGTGATCGACGAGTTCTTGCGGATGCGTCGGGCGGCCGTGGCGGGCCAGATAGTCGGGGCTTGCGACAAGCGGCCGGCGCACCGCGCACAGCTTGCGCGAGCGCAGCGAAGAGTCGGGCAGTTCGGCGATACGCAGTGCAACATCGAATCCTTCGGCGACGACATCGATCACCGTATCGGTGAGCGACAGGTCGATGTCGACGTGAGGATAGCGATTGAGAAATTCGGGGATCAGCGGCGTCAAGTATTTGAGGCCGAACGACATCGGCGCGGTGATGCGCACCGTACCGTGCGGCGTGAGCGCTTGCGCCGACGCTTCGGCTTCCACTGCTTCGCCTTCGTTCAGGATGCGGACCGCGCGTTCCAGAGCCATCACGCCTGTCGGTGTCAATGACAGGCGGCGCGATGTCCGGTACAGCAGTGCCGTGCCGAGCCGTTGTTCGAGCCGCGCAATGGCCTTCGATACCGTGGGCTGCGACATGCCGAGCGATTCGGCCGCTTTGGCAAACGAGCCGAGATCGGAAACGCGGGCGAATATCGCCCAGGCTTCAAGGTCGGGTAGAGAGGGCATGAAAAGATTGGAATGGAATCTATTCATTCCATTCTATTTATTAGGTTGAGGAGGTCAAATACTATCGCTTCTCCGAAATCGACGTTGCGAAGGCGCTCATGAATGTCGATGGCGCTCGCAACGCGGGACGGTCTTCATCACGCAACGTCACGTTTGTTGATTCAACCTGGAGAACACGATGCCTCAAGCTCAAGCAAAGCCCGGAAAACTGCTGCTTTCGCCGTCCGATCACACGCTGATCATGATCGATCACCAGTCGCAGATGGCCTTCGCGACGAAGTCGATCGATCCCGTGACGCTGCGCAATAACGCCGCGCTCGTGGCCAAGGCCGCGAAGGAGTTCTCGGTCTCGACCATTTTGACCACGGTGGCGTCGAAGACTTTCTCAGGCCCGATCTTCGATGAGATCAAGTCGGTGTTCCCGGAAGCGGACATCATCGACCGCACGTCGATGAACACATGGGAAGACCAGCGCATTGCCGATCGCGTCAACGCAATCGGCAAGCCCCGCATCGTATTTGCGGGTCTGTGGACGAGCGTGTGCATCGTCGGCCCGGCGCTGTCGGCGCTCGATCAGGGTTTCGAAGTGTATGTGATCGCCGATGCGTGCGGCGACGTGACCGACGAAGCGCATGAGCGCGCGATGGAACGCATGGTGCAGGCAGGCGCGCGTCCGATGACCTCGCTGCAATACCTGCTCGAACTGCAGCGCGACTGGGCGCGCAGCGAGACGTACAACCAGACGGTGGCGACGTCGATCCAGCACGGCGGCGGCTACGGTCTCGGCCTGATCTACGCGAAGACCATGTTCGGCGGCAGCGAAGGTCACTGACCTCGCGTCACAGTGGCAAGGCTGGCGCGTTCGCGCGCCGGCCGCTCTTTTAGATGATCCGACGATGCAAGCAAGGTGAGTCGATGAAAGTGTATGTGTTGTCACTGGGCGCCGGCATTCTGGTCGGCGTCATCTATAGCCTGCTGAATGTGCGTTCGCCGGCGCCGCCGCTCGTCGCGCTCGTGGGCTTGCTCGGCATTCTGGGCGGCGAGCAGGTCATTCCCATAGGCAAGCATCTTCTTTCGGGCTCGCCGCTTTCGACGGCATGGAACGAAGCGCGCAGTGCAGCGCACGTGTTCGGCATGCTGCCGAGCCGTCATGCCGTCGAGCAGGCTGGCCGCGCAAATGCCGCTGGTGCCGAAGGTGCCGAAGGTGCCGATAACGCCGATCGCGCCGATATCAAGGAAAAACGCTCATGATTGCATCCGCAACAGCCCCTGACCTCATCCTGCACAATGGCCGCTTCACGACGCTGAACCGCGCGAACCCGAACGCGAGCGCAGTCGCGATCAAGGACTGCAAGTTCGTGGCCGTCGGCGACAATGGCGAGGTCATGTCGATGGCGACGGCCGCGACGAAGGTGATCGACCTGAAGGGACGTTCCGTTCTGCCGGGACTCATCGACAATCACACGCACGTCGTGCGCGGCGGCCTGAACTTCAACATGGAACTGCGTTGGGACGGCGTGCGCTCGCTCGCCGACGCGATGAACATGCTCAGGCGCCAGGTGGCCATCACGCCGCCGCCGCAATGGGTGCGCGTGGTCGGTGGCTTCACCGAGCAGCAGTTCGCCGAGAAGCGGCTTCCCACCATCGACGAGCTGAATGCGGTTGCGCCCGATACGCCCGTCTTCATCCTGCATCTCTATGACCGCGCGTTGCTGAACGCCGCTGCGCTGCGCGTGGTCGGCTATACGAAGGACACGCCGGAGCCGCCGGCCGGACAGATCATGCGCGACGGCGACGGCAACCCGACGGGTCTGCTATTGGCGAAGCCGAACGCGTCGATCCTCTACGCGACGCTCGCGAAAGGGCCGAAGCTGCCGTTCGACTATCAGCTCAATTCGACGCGCCATTTCATGCGCGAACTGAACCGGCTCGGCGTGACGGGCGTGATCGATGCGGGCGGCGGCTTCCAGAATTACCCCGACGATTACGAAGTCATCCAGAAGCTCGCGGACGATGGACAGATGACCGTGCGTCTCGCGTACAACCTCTTCACGCAGAAGCCTAAGGCGGAAAAGCAGGACTTCCTGAACTGGACGAAGACATCGAAGTACAAGCAGGGCGACGACTATTTCCGTCATAACGGCGCGGGCGAGATGCTCGTGTACTCGGCAGCGGACTTCGAGGACTTCCGCGAGCCGCGGCCGGACATGCCGGCGCAAATGGAAAACGAACTCGAAGAAGTCGTGCGCGTGCTCGCCGAAAACCGCTGGCCCTGGCGCATGCATGCAACCTATGACGAGACCATCAGCCGCGCGCTGGATGTCTTCGAGAAGGTCAACCGGGACATTCCGCTCGACGGCATCCACTGGTTCTTCGATCACGCCGAGACGATCTCCGAGCGTTCGATGGACCGTATCGCGGCGCTTGGCGGAGGCGTAGCGGTGCAACACAGAATGGCCTATCAGGGCGAGTATTTCGTCGAACGTTATGGCTCAGCGGCAGCCGAGGCGACGCCGCCCGTCGCGCGCATGCTGGAGAAAGGTGTGCGCACATCGGCGGGCACCGATGCGACGCGTGTCGCGTCGTACAACCCGTGGGTGTCGCTTGCGTGGCTCGTGACGGGCAAGACGGTCGGCGGTCTGCGGCTCTATCCGCAGCGCAATCGCCTCGACCGCGATACGGCACTGCGGATGTGGACCGAGAAGGTCACCTGGTTCTCGAACGAAGAAGGCAAGAAAGGCCAGATCGCAGTGGGCCAGCTGGCGGATCTGATCGTTCCTGATCGCGACTTCTTCGCGTGCCCCGAGGACGACATCGCGAGCACCGTGTCGGATCTGACGATTGTCGGTGGCCGCGTCGTCTTTGGCGCGGGAGCGTTCGCTGATCTCGACGACAACGCGCCGCCGCCCGCGATGCCCGACTGGTCGCCCGTGCGCCGCTTCGGCGGCTTCGCTGCGTGGAAAGACTTGAAGGGCGAAGGCGAGGCTTCGTTGCAGCAGATAGCGGCGACGTCGTGCGGCTGCTCGAACGGATGCGCGGTGCACGGCCACGACCACGCGCGCGCCTGGTCGAACAACGCGCCTGCATCCGACCTGCGCTCGTTCTGGGGCGCGCTCGGCTGCGCGTGCTGGGCGGTCTGACATGAACGCGCGCGCACAAGGGAATCCGCACTGGATCGCGGCGCTGCTCGCGCAGCCCTGGCTGCTGATGCTCATACGCACGGCGCTCGTGTCCGCCTATGTGATCGGCGGTCTGGCCAAGCTCGCGGACTTTCATGGCGCTGTGCTCGAGCAGGAGCACTTCGGGTTGCACCCGGGATGGCTGTGGGCAGCGCTCGCGATCGTCGTCGAGCTTGGCGGCTCGGCGTGCGTGATCGCGAACCGCTTCGTGTGGCTCGGCGCGGGCGCGCTGGGCGCATTGACGGCCATCGCGATGTTCGTCGCGAACGACTTCTGGAACCTGACGGGCGACGCGCACTTCTTTGCGTTGAACGCCTTCTTCGAACACCTTGGACTGATCGCCGCGCTCGTCATGGCGACATGCCTTGCCGGCGTTCAACATTCTTCCGGTCATGCCGGTGTTCAATAAAGACCTTAAAGGACCTTCACCATCATGCGTAACCTCCGCTCCCTGATTGTGACGACGCTTGTTGCCGTCGGTCTTGCCGCATCGTCCATTGCATCCGCTAAGCCGGCGGCGGCTCCGCAACTCTCCGTCGGGCCGCAATACGACACCACGCACGTCTACGTCGCGCCCGATGATTTCGACAAGTTCACCGACAGCTTCGTCGCGACCTTCGGCGGCCACAAGTCGCAGCAAGGCGTGTTTCAGGTGACGCCGACGCCGAGCCAGACGATGTCGCAACTCGTCTTCACGCCCGTCGGCACGATCTCGGTGTTCGGCTTCAAGACGCCTGTTCCGTATCCGTTCGGCAACGAGCGCACGGGCTACCTCGTGACCGACATGGACGCGGCCGTGAAGTCGGCGAAGGCGCATGGCGCGGATGTCACGGTTGCGACGTTCCCTGACCCGATCGGCCGCGATGCGATCGTCTCGTGGCCCGGCGGAGTCAACATGCAACTCTACTGGCACACGAAGGCGCCGAACTACGATGCGCTGCAGACGGTGCCGGAGAACCGCGTCTATGTATCGCCGGAACGCGCCGATGCGCTGATCCGCAATTTCGTGGCCTTTTCGCACGGCAAGGTGGTCTCCGACGATCGCACGGCGCCGGGTGTCGAGATTGGCCGGCCCAACGATACGTATCGTCGCGTGCGTATCGAGTCGGGCTTCGGCCGGATGACCGTGCTGGTGACGGACGGCCACTTGCCGTATCCGTACGGCCACGAGATGACGGGATACGAAGTGTCGAATCTCGGCGACACGCTGCAGAAGGCAAAGGCGGCGGGCGTCACGGTGCTGGTCGCGCCGTTCACTTCGGACAAACGTGAAGCGGCCGTCGTGCAGTTCCCCGGCGGCTATATCGCCGAGATTCATGCAGCGGCGCAGTAACGCATGCGAGAACGCGGGCATGCGCTGCGTGATGGACGCGGATGCATGCGCGCGTGCATGCGCCGTTTGCTCCGGCGTCAGCCCAACGGCGGGAGATGATCGATGAAATCTGAAGACAGCGTGCTCGCCGCTATCGCAGGCTATGTCGATACGCTCAGCTTCGTCGCGCTTTTCGGCCTGTTCACTGCGCACGTCACGGGGAACTTCGTGCTGATCGGCGCCGAGGCGGCAGGCTTCGGCCAGGGCGTGTTCATGAAGCTGATGGCGTTCCCGGCATTCGTTGCGGGCGTGGTCGTCAGCAGCCTGCTCGTGAAGAGCATGGAACCTGCGACGCCCAATCGCGCCGCATGTCTTCTCTATGCTGTGCAGGCGGCGCTGATGCTGGTCTTTTGCCTTGCGGGTGTCGGCGTTTCGCCCGTCGTTCATTCGGACAGCACGCCCGTCATCGCCTGCGGGATGGTCGGCGCGGCGGCGATGGGTGTGCAGAATGCGCACGGCCGGCTCGTCGCGCGTCCCGGCGTGCCCAACACCGTGATGACGGGCAACGTCACGCAAGCCGTGCTCGATGCGATCGACGTGCTTTCGCCGCGCGCGCCATCCGATGCGCAAGCCGTGGCGCGAACGCGTCTGGGCAAGATGCTGCCGGCCATTCTCGCATTCGCTGCGGGCGCGATCGCAGGCGCGCTCGCGTATCGGCATGTCGGGTTCTGGGCACTGCTGCTGCCGTTCGTCGTGCTCGTGTGGCTCGCATTCAACGCACGCGGCGGAGAGACGGAGATGGCCGCTCATATAAGTCCTTCGCCAACCGGCTCTACGACCGCGACCAACGCAAGGAAATAGTCGAAGCAGGACCGGCGCGGAACGCTGATTGCGGCCGTTCGCCTTTGATCGAACGGCAAGTGCGAACTCCATTTCGAATACGCGCTGATGAATGTCGCGAGCAAAACTACCGCACCTCTTTCACGACACGGAGAAGCTATGACGCGTGTGTGGTCCAGGCCGTTCGCAAGTACGAATGCTGTTGCGTGCCTTGCCCTTTTCGTTGCCGGCCTGGCGTTGAGCGGCGGTGCGCGGGCGACCGAGGAAACGGCCTCCGCCGATACGGCAGGCGCCGCGTGCACCGCGAAGCGGCCCGTCGTGCTGTTCAATCGCTGGCAGGAGGACTGGTCCGTGCTGGCGGACAAGTGCGTGCCCCGGCAGCCGCTGGACAGCCTCAAGTACATTCCGCTCGGCGGCGATCCGCATTCGTATCTGTCGCTCGGCGCGAATCTGCGCGAGCGCCTCGAAGTCAACGACGCGCCGCTCTTCGGCATCGGCACTGGGCATTCGGATACCTACGTGATACAGCGCGCGCAGGTCAGCGCCGATGCGCGTATCGGCCCGTATCTTCAGTTCTTCGCGCAGCTCGAAGATGCGCGGCCGTTCGGCAAGGATACGGTGTCGCCCGTCGACAAGAATCCGCTCGACCTGGAGCAGGCCTTCGTCGCGTGGGTCAGCCCGCTGGGACCCGGCACGTTCAAGTTCCGCGTCGGCCGCCAGGAGATGGCATTCGACTTGCAGCGCTTCATCTCCGTTCGCGACGGCCCGAACGTGCGGCAGGCGTATGACGCGATCTGGGCGGACTACGAGTACGGCAAATGGCGCTTCATCGGATATCTGACGCAGCCCGTGCAGTACCGCGACGTGACCACGTTCGACGATGTGTCGAACCGGCATCTCACGTTCAGCGGCGTGCGCTTCGAGCGGCAGGGCGTCGGGCCGGGTGATCTTTCAGGCTACTACTCGAAGTACAACCGCTCGAATGCGCGCTTCCTCGATGCAACGGGCGACGAGCATCGCGACGTCTTCGACCTTCGATACACAGGCAAGGTCGGCCGCGCCGACTGGGACGTGGAGTCGATGTATCAGTCCGGGCACGTCGGCAACAAGACGATCGGCGCGTGGGCCGTCGGCTCGCTCGCGGGTTACACGCTCGACCTTCCATGGGCCCCGCGCGTGGGCGTGCAGATCGACGCGGCGTCGGGCGACCGGCATCCCGGCGACGGACGCGTCGAGACATTCAATCCGCTGTTTCCGAACGGGTACTACTTCACGCTCGCGGGCTACACGGGCTATGCGAACCTCATCCACGTGAAGCCGTCGATCACATTGAAGCCCACGAGCAAGCTCGCGTTGCTCGGTGCGCTCGGCTTCCAGTGGCGCGAAACGACAGCGGACGCCGTGTATCAGCAGGCCAATGCCGTGGTGCCGGGCACGGCGGGACACGGCAGCCGGTGGACGGGCATGTATGTGCAAGTACGCGCCGACTGGACCATGGCGGCGAACCTGATTGGTTCCGTCGAAGCGGTGCACTTCCAGGTCGGCGATTCGATTCGAAACGCGGGCGGCAGTAACGCGGACTACGTGGGCGTCGAACTGAAGTATGGATGGTGAGTGCATCGGAAGCGAAGCGGCGCGTCATCGCGTGATGCCGCGTGTCGGCAGTTATCTGTGGATCGGAGGGAGAGCAACGATGAACGCAAAGATCGCAATGACAGGGGCTTGGGCAATCGCCGTGCTGACGCTATCGGCGAGCGTCTTCGCGCAGACTGCGGGCGCGCCGAACGGCGCAAGCGCTGCGGCGCCTGCCGACAGCACGCAAACGGCCACAGCCACTAAAGTGAACGACCGCCAATTGGAAAAGGACGTTCATCATGCGCTCGGCAAGACGAAGCATCTGACCAGCATCGGCATCAGGGTTCACGCCGATGCGGGCGTCGTCACGCTGACTGGAACGGTGCCCAACCGTGCTGCGCTGGACAGAGCGGCTAGCGCCGCAAAGGGAGTTCCGGGCGTCACGGAGGTCAGGAACAACCTGACGATCCAGCACGATTGATGAATGCCAGATAGCGAAACGCTTCGTAGCGGAGGAATGTGATGGGCACTCTCGCGGAAGAAGACATCGGGCGACGCGCGTTGCTGGACATCTTGATACCCAATGCACACACACCGGATTCCGCAACGGGCACAGCGCGCGGGAAGAAGCAACGGTTCCGTTTGAAGAAGCGCCGCATGCGGGAAGAGCGCGCACCTGAAGTCGACGCGGAGCCTCGGCCGACGTGTATTTCGGTAGTCGAGCGGTTGTCATCGGAAACCGTGAGCGTTTGCTGGAGCGATGCGAGGATGGGCCGTTACTCGGAACAGGTCTGGCGGCTGGGGCGCGCGCACCGATTCGCTCTGCCTGTTGACGGGCAGACAGATTCGATATGGCGACAAGATCTTTCGGCCCCGGACCGAGCAGGGCTATCTCACGCCCGATCACAACCGGATGATCCTCGCGTGCGCCATCGATGATTTGTGCTGTGCGGGCGCATGAGAAGCGCGAGTGCTCATCGTCACCTTGCGGCGTGATATGTCGAACTCGCGGACCCATACGGGGAAGGATTGCCGAAGCGAGGCATCGATCCGTTCGTGCGAGCGCGCTTCAGTTCGGCGACGACTTCGGCGCGTGTTTTTGGGCGCCCATTGGAAACATGCGCGGTCGAATGGTGGCGCGACGTCTGTCCGGCGTGTCGCGTCTTTGCGGATGTTTTGTCGGCCGACGCGAGCCGCTCGCGCCGCGTGCTCTGTTCCGGCCTGTCACCCGATTCACTCGATGCGCGCACGAGTGCCGATGGTTGAGCCGGCGGCGCCACTGCACGGTCTGATTTCTCGTTAGCGGGACTGGTCGGAGCGGCGTGCGCGCCGTCGCTGATTGCGGGAGCGGCAACGATGGATGCCATCGCCTTCGCTTCTCTCGCCTCGCGCACATTGAGTTCCCTCTGCAACTCCAATGCTTCAGGTAGTCCCTTGCGAACCGAGAGCACGGCGTTGAGCAACACCTTGGCAGATGTCAGGTCGTTGCGGTGCAGACTCGCGCGTATCGACTGGAGGATGAATGCGATATCGGCATCGGACGTGCCGTCGGACGCAGCCGTAGGCAGCTCGGCGCGACGCGCGGATTCGTCCGCATCGCTCGACGAACTTGCACTGCGCGAGTTCTCGTCGCCATACACCGACCGGTAGGCGGCAAGCCTGTCGCTGTCCATCGGCAGGGCAAGAGCCACCACGACCAGTACGACCATCACGACAAAGCCGGCAATGGCCATTCTGTCCGTTCGACGGATCATCGCGCCCCTCCTGACGAACTGTGCGTTCCTAACCCACCATTATGCTTTGCCCAGCAATGCGCGTGCCAATGCTTTAAAGCAACCGTTGCAAAGCCATCGCCGATAAAAACTTCCACATTTTTCACTCTTATTCCATCAATTGCCAAAAGCGGGCCAGTTGCTCTGCAATTCGTTCTCAGTTCCGATATAGTCGCCATTTTTGGCGAGCCAGAATGCGTACGCGCACTATGCGTAAGGCCCATTTCGAGTGCCGATTAAAAAGCCAAAAGACCATTCACTCTTTTCCCTGGAACCCGAATGCGAGCGATCATTCTTGCCGCGGGCCTCGGCCTGCGACTCCAGCAACCCCCGGGGGAGCAGTTTCCAAAATGTCTGTTGCGATTCGATGGCGTCACGCTGCTCGAACGGCATCTGTCGATGCTCGAGGCGGTGGGTGTCGATGAAGTCGTGCTCGCGCTCGGCTTTCAGCCGCAACGTGTCGAGGCCGAACTGAAGCAGGCGGGACGCAAGGTGCCCGAGATCAGGCTCAATCCGCGTTTCGACCTCGGCAGCGTGCTCACCGTGCACACCGTCGCCGATGCGCTCACGCGCGGCGGCGATGTGCTGCTGATGGACGCCGACGTGCTTTACGACGAGCGCATGCTGGCCGCGCTCGTCGACGGCGATCACGCAAACCGCCTGCTGATCGACCGCGATTACGAAGCAGGCGACGAGCCCGTGAAGCTGTGTTTGAAACACGGCGTCCCCGTCGAGTTGCGCAAGCAGCTGGCCGTGGGTCTCGACTACGACACGATCGGCGAATCGGTCGGCTTTTTCCGCTTCACGCAAGCGGCGGCAGAGCGCTTCGCGCAGATCGTCGCAGGCTATATCGACAGCGGACGCGCAAACATGCCGCACGAAGAAGCCGTGCGCGACCTGCTGCTCGAACGCACTCACGCATTCGAGACGGCCGACGTCACCGGCCTGCCGTGGATCGAAATCGATTTTCCCAATGATGTTGCGCGCGCAAGCCAGGAAGTTCTGCCGCAACTTCAGCGCACCATTGGAGTTACACGATGAACGCACGCGAACCCTCTTTCGTCACCACGCTGTCGCGCAGCGCGCGCCTGCGCCAGATGCTGACGAGCAACGAACTCGAATTCCTGATGGAAGCCCACAACGGCATCTCCGCGCGTATCGCGCGGGAAGCCGGCTTCAAGGGCATCTGGGGCTCGGGCCTCGCGATCTCCGCGCAATACGGCGTGCGCGACAACAACGAGGCGAGCTGGACGCAAGTCGTCGATACGCTCGAATTCATGGCCGACGCGAGCGACCTGCCCATCCTGCTCGACGGCGATACGGGCTACGGCAACTTCAACAACGTGCGCCGTCTCGTGCGCAAGCTTGAGCAGCGCGGCGTCGCGGGCGTGTGCATCGAGGACAAGCAGTTTCCGAAGACGAACAGCTTCATCAAGGGCGAAGCGCAACCGCTCGCCGACATCGACGAGTTCTGCGGCAAGATCAAGGCAGGCAAGGACTCGCAGACGGACGAGCATTTCTCGATCGTCGCGCGCGTCGAAGCGCTGATCGCGGGCTGGGGCATGGACGAAGCGTTGAAGCGCGCGGAAGCGTATCGCCAGGCGGGCGCCGACGCGATCCTGATTCACAGCAAGCTCTCGCGCCCCGATGAGATTCTCGAGTTCGCGCGCGAGTGGGCGGGCCGCGGTCCGCTCGTCATCGTGCCGACCAAGTACTACAGCACGCCGACGGAAGTGTTCCGCAAGGCGGGCATCAGCACGGTAATCTGGGCGAATCATCAGATTCGCGCGGCTACGTCGGCGATGCAGGCCGTGGTGAAGGAGATCTACGCGAGCCAGACGCTGGTGAACGTCGAAGACCGCATCGCGACCGTCAACGAGATTTTCCGTCTGCAGGACGCCGACGAATACTCGGAAGCGGAAGAGCGTTATCTGTCGGCATCGCGCGCATCGGGCTCGGCCATCGTGCTCGCCGCGAGCCGCGGCAAGGGCCTCGAAGCGGTGACGACGGACCGTCCGAAAGTCATGCTGCCCATCGCGGGCAAGCCGCTGTTGCGCTGGCTCGTCGATGCGTTCAAGAAGCAGGGCGTCAACGACATCACCGTGGTCGGCGGCTATCGCGCCGATGCGATCGACACGGCGGGCATCAAGCTCGTCGTCAACGAGCGTCATGAAGGGACGGGCGAGCTGACGTCGCTCGCATGCGCCGTCAACGGCTTGAACAACGATACCGTGATCTCGTACGGCGACCTGCTGTTCCGCAGCTACATCGTGCGCGATCTGGTCGAAAGCGAAGCGCCGCTCAGCGTGGTCGTCGATTCGTCCACGGTTTCGGAAGCGGGCGCGGCGAACCAGAGCGTGCGCGATTTCGCGTGGTGCTCGTCCGCCGACGATCGCGGCCTGTTCGGCAACAAGGTGCTGCTGCGCCGCGTGTCGAACAACGAAGCCGACGTGAAGGGCGAAGCACCGCATGGCCGCTGGATCGGTCTGCTGAACGTGCGCGGCGAAGGGCGTGAGCGTTTGCAGGCGGTGATGAACACGCTGCGCGCGCGCGCCGATTTCGATTCGCTCGATATGCCCGCGCTGCTGAACGCGCTGATCGAAGCCGGCGAAGAAATCGAAGTGCAGTACGTGCATGGCCACTGGCGCGGCGTGAACGACCTCGAAGACTTCCGTCGCGCGGGCGATTTCGCGCACGAGCAGACGCCGCTCGCAAAGGGCGATGCTGCGGGAGGAGTGGCGCAATGATCGAAGCTGCACAGTTTGTCGAGGCGGCGCGCGAGCGTGGCTTCGACTGGTATGCGGGCGTGCCGTGCTCCTATCTCACGCCGTTCATCAACTACGTGTTGCAAGACCGGAAGCTGCACTACGTATCGGCGGCGAACGAGGGCGATGCCGTCGCGTTTATCGCGGGCATCACGCTCGGCGCGCGCGGTGGTCAGGAAAACGGCGGGCGCGGCGTTACGATGATGCAGAACTCGGGCCTCGGCAATGCCGTGAGTCCGCTTACGTCGCTGACGTGGACGTTCCGTCTGCCGCAACTGCTGATCGTCACGTGGCGCGGCCAGCCGGGCGTGCCCGACGAGCCGCAGCATCAGTTGATGGGCCCCATCACGCCGGCGATGTTCGACACGATGGAGATTCCGTGGGAGACGTTCCCGACGGAAGCTGACGCAATCGGCCCCGCGCTCGATCGCGCGATCGCGCATATGGATGCGACGGGCCGTCCGTACGCGCTCGTGATGCAGAAGGGCAGCGTCGCGCCGTATGAACTGAAGGACGCGGGCCGCGCAGCGAAACGCGAAAAGCGTGAGTCGCGCGACGTGTCGCGAGGCGTCTCATCCGATGCGCTGCCGACGCGCAACGAAGCATTGCAACGCGTGATCGCGCACACGCCTTTGGATTCGACGGTCGTGCTCGCATCGACGGGTTTCTGCGGCCGCGAACTCTACGCGATCGACGACAGGCCGAACCAGTTGTACATGGTCGGCTCGATGGGTTGCCTCACGCCGTTCGCATTGGGTCTTGCGCTCGCGCGTCCCGACCTGCATGTCGTTGCGCTCGACGGCGACGGCGCCGCGCTGATGCGCATGGGCGTCTTTGCGACGCTTGGCGCATACGGTCCCGCGAACCTCACGCACATTCTGCTCGACAACGGCGCGCACGATTCGACGGGCGGACAGTCGACGGTGTCGCCCGAAGTGTCGTTTGCGGGCGTTGCTGCGGCGTGCGGCTATGCATCGGCTGTCGAAGGCGATGACGTGAGCCTGATCGACGAACTGTTCGCGTCGCCGCAACTCGACGGTCCGCGCTTCGTGCGCGTCGCGATTCGCCGCGGCACGCCCGATGGCTTGCCGCGCCCGACCATTACTCCGCCCGATGTGAAGACGCGCCTGATGCGCCACATCGCCATTTCCGGCTCGAACGAAGGAGCACGCTGATGCTGCTGATGAACCCAGGCCCCGTCACGCTGACCGAGCGCGTGCGCAACAGCCTGCTGCAAACGGACCTGTGCCATCGCGAGAGCGAGTTCTTCGATCTGCAGGACGAAGCGCGCGCGCGTCTCGTGCAGCTGTACGATCTCGACCCCGCGCAATGGAGCGCGGTGCTGATGACGGGCTCGGGCACGGCGGCCGTCGAGAGCATGATCGCGGCGCTGGTGCCGGAAAACGGCAAGCTGCTGATCGTCGAGAACGGCGTGTACGGCGAGCGCATCACGCAGATCGCGACGCAGTACCGCATCGCGCACAGCATCGTGAAGCACGAATGGATGCAGGCGCCGGACCTCGCACGCATCGCGGCCGCGCTCGACGCTGATACGTCGATCACGCATGTCGCCGTGATTCATCACGAGACGACGACGGGCCGTTTGAACGACCTGAAGGCGCTCGCCGAGGTTTGCCGTGCGCGCAACGTGAAGATGCTCGTCGATGGCGTGAGCAGCTTCGGCGCGGAAGAGATCGATTTTGCGGAAGGCACGATTGCAGCCGTCGCGGCGACGGCGAACAAGTGCCTGCACGGCGTGCCGGGCGCGGCATTCGTGATCGTGCGGCGCGATGCGTTGGCGAGTGCCGCGAGCCGCACGTATTACCTTGGGCTTGCGCGTCTCGCGAGCTTGCAGGATCGGCGCAATACGCCGTTCACGCCCTCCGTGCATGCGTACTACGCGCTCGTCGAAGCGCTGCGCGAACTCGACGACGAAGGCGGCTGGAAGGCGCGTCATGCGCGTTATGCGGCGCTCGCCGAGCAGGCGCGCGCGGGGCTTGCTGCGCGTGGGATGGAAAGCGTGTTGCCGCCGCGGGAGTGTTCCGTGGTGTTGCGTGCGTATCGACTGCCGAAGGGCATCGCGTATGAGCAGCTGCACGATGCGTTGAAGGCGCGTGGCTTCGTGATCTATGCGGGGCAGGGCGGCTTGTCGAAGGAGCTGTTCCGCATCTCGACGATGGGGGCGATTCATGCGCCGGATATCGAGCGGTTGCTGGCGAGTTTTGATGAGTTGATGCGGTAGGCAGCGTTGCTTACGTTGCCGGCCGCTCCGAAGCGCGAGATCAGTTCGCTACGGTCTCGGCCAGATGTAGCGTCGCGCTCCCGTCTCGCGACCGTCACATTGGTTGCACGCGACGAGGGCAGCCCGCTAGATTGAAGGACTATTCGACAAGGGCGTGCCACGCGGCGTCGGACGGACGGCTGCCGCAGATGCAGCGGCAGGTGCTCCAGCGGGTCCCGTCGTGCCTCCGCTGAATGCGCCAGCGCTAGCGCCGGATACGCTTGGGCCAACGGGCACCGGCGGAAAGACGGGCCTGGTGTTCGCTGCTGGCGCAGTCATAATCGCGCCGCCGGCGAACACCGGGGCGGTAGCCAGCGCCGCGACGGCGGCAAGCATCAGAACACTGATTTGGGTTTTCATCGCTAATCCTCTTCAAGTTTGCAATTCAAGATGCGGGCATGTGCGCGCAACCGCCCGCGTTCGGACGATGGTTGCGTGCGACCACACCTCTACTGATAGTTCATCGTGAAAGTCATCACCGTATTCGCCGTGCCCGCGAGTACGGGCGCCGTAGTCTGGTAGTACCGCGCCTTCAGCGGAATCGTGTAGCTGCCGCCGGACGTGTTGTATCCGGGCAGCGTCTGTTGCGTGGCGAGCGGTAACGCATTGCCATTGGCGTCGAGCAGCTGAACACCGACACCACGCGCGGTGGAGGCGCTATCAAGCGCCACCACTGACTGACTGGCATCGACGATCGTGGTCACGGCATCGATTTCGTATTTGATGCTGTTGATGCCAGCCGGGCAGTTGTTCAGGCTGATGTTGAACGACGCCGGAGCGGTCGAGATCGGACCGACGCCGGAGAACTCGGTGTTGGAGTGCGTGCCCATCGGCACCGTGACGTTGGGCGTCGCGCAAGCCACGGGGGCGAAGGTTGGGCCGCCGACCAGTGTGACGTTGGCGATCTGCTGCGGCGCCATCACGTAGTTGGTAAGCGGATTTGGAGTTGTAGTCACCGACACGCCTGCCTGCACGATCGTACCTGGCAGGTTGATCGTACCCCCGGTGACAGGTCCATACTTGACGAAGGCGAAATTCAGCTTGAAGCCGATCGGCATGCCCGTCTGCGGGTAGTGGTAAGAGGGGCCTCCGGAAGAATAGTCTAGGGACCCGAGCCCGCCACCCATACTCCAGCTAATATCAACCGGGTAGCCATTGATTCTCCCGCTGAAGTCATTGGTCCAGCCTGTAAGGTAGATAACGCCTGGATTACTCGTTATCGTCTCGTAAACCGAGCTGCCGATGACGATGCCAATGCCGTCGACGTTTGTCTTGAACAACGGAAACGTGATCCCATTCTCCGTATAGCTGCCAATCGGGGTCAGCAGCGAAAGAAATGAGGCGCTCCAGTAGTAAGTGGGCGGCGCCACGAGGCCGGAGGGGACGTCGCAGGACCAGACATTGGTGCCGGCAACATAGAACGGCGTCCAGGGGCCAATGCGGCGCCCGGTACTGGCGTCATCTCGGGGTACGGCGTACGTATCGTTAGGCAGCGTGATGGCAAATGAGCCCGGACTAGGCCCTGTGCAAGTCATCAGCGCCTGTGCCGACGCTTCGCCGTGAGCCAGCACGCCCAGCCAGACGAACGCGGCTATCCGCAGCCACCTCAACCAGTGCAGGCGTTCACGTGAGCGTTGAGTGTCGATCGATACGTTGAATCTCATGACCTTTGCATCCATGGTGTCATATAAGAGGCGGCGTCAAAACGCGGCCTTCGCCATCTGCTCGAACCTGCACTCGGCAGGCACGCGCACGATAAGCCGGCTCTTCGCGTCGACCAGTTTCGGCAGCGCATAACCCAGCGTGCAGGTCTCGTTCGCACCCGGTCCCCACTTCGCCGTCAGCGTTCCGCTGTCGCTCTTCAGGCCGCGCACCACAATGCGACCGGCCTGAGCCACCGTCCCGACAATCTGTCCCGCCGGTTCCGTCACTTCCGCGCCGAACGGCAGCGGCTTGCCGTCAGGCATCTTGATTTGCAGCAACGCGGCGCGGCCCGGATTGTCGGTCTCGAACTTCACCTTGACCACGGCGCCCGCCGTTGGCGCGACGTTCTGTATCGTCGACTTGAATTCGACGTCGAGCGGCAGCCCTTTCGGATCGATTTCGATCTCGTTGCGCGAGAACGGCGTCAGATTGGACACGACGGCATGGCCCCAGCGGTCGACGCGCAGGCCGTTGCCGTTGAGCACGCGCGCGCCCGCCGCGTCCTTTGCTTCCACGACGGCCAGCGTGTCGCCCATGCTCGCCATGAACGCGACGCCGCCCGGGTACGCGACGATGCCTCCGGACATGCCCGCGCCCACCTGGCTGTAGTTGCTGCCCTTGCTGACGTTGCCGGTCAACGTCGCTGCCGACGAAATGTAGCTGGCGCCCAGGCCCGCGCTGGTATTGCTGCCCATCCCGCCGCCGCCGCTGTAGCCTGCGCTCGCGGAATACGACAACGCGTTGTCCGTGCCGAGCGAACCGGATACGGATTCCTGCATGCTCACGACGCCCGACGAATCCTTCGTCAGGCTGGTACTGGCGTAAGGCGCATACGGCGATTTGCCCAGCGGGATGCCGAGCGTGAGCATCACGCGGTTGTCCCACTTCGCGCTGTTGATGTTGAGCTGACGGGACGCCGAAACACCAAAGTTGATGTTCCTGTAGCTGTTGCTGTAGCCGGCCTGGAATTGGGTATCGCGGCCACTACGGTTCCAGTAGTCCTGCGTGGACCCGGACAGATAGAAGCTGCCATAGCCCGTAGGCAGAGCCTGATTGACCATCAGTTGCAGACGTCCGCGCACGGTCCCGCCCATCGCGAAGCCCAGGCCTTGCCGATCAAGATCCTTCAGCGCGATCGCGTCGGACAGGCCAAGGAAGCCGCGCGTCGAATAGCGGTAGGCGGCGAGCGTCAGGTTGGTATGGGTGGGCGCGACCAGCTTGCTGTATGAGATCCGTATGCTCTGCCCGTTGCGGCCGGGTTCGTTGGTGAGACCCGTCGTGGCATGCGTGATGTCGAGCCCGAACGCACCGTACCCGGTATTCAATGCGACGCCCACGAGCGCAGAAGCATAGTTCTGCGCCAGCAACACGCCGCCATAGCCAGTGAGCAGATTGTTGAAACCGTGCTGGACCGTCGCCTGAAAAACGCCCGGTGCGATATGCACTGAAGGACTGCGATACTGGCCAACGGTCACGTTGAAGCGCGTCGTTCCCGGGCGCAGCGCATTGACCATCGGCGCATACGGAACGCGCGAGATCCGCTGGCTGCCGTCGGCTTCCGTCACGATCACTTCAAGGTCGCCGCCATAGCCAGTCGGATAGAGATCGTTGATCTCGAACGCGCCCGGCGACACCGTCGTTTCGTAGATGATGTTGCCGTTCTGGCGGATCTGCACGCGCGCATTGCTGTTGGCAATGCCGTGAATGGTCGGTGCATAGCCGCGCTGCGACTCCGGGTACATCCGGTCGTCGCTGGCCAGTTGCACGCCGCGAAAGCCGAAGCTGTCGAACATCGAGCCGTCGGTAAACGCATCGCCGATGACGAGCTGGCTCTTGAGCGGCGCAATCGAGCGCTGCATGTTCGTCTGCAAGGCCTGGTACTGCGTGCCTGTATGGTCGCTGTAGACGAGGCTGCCGTCATGGTGAAAGCGCCACGGGCCGATGTTCACGCCGGCATTCAGGCCCACGTAGGCCTGGGTGTACGAAACGCCCGCGCCGTCCGAGCGATACGCGTTGGCGTTGTACTGCACACGCGCGGCAGGCACCCCGTCGTCCCAATAGCGCGGATCGACATAGCCGCGAGCCGCACGGCTCATCGCAATCTGCGGCACGCTGATGTCGAGGCGCTGCTCGCCGTTGTCGAACGCGGCGGTGGCGCCCGGAATCAGCGTCGATAGCGGCGCGCATGCGCTGCCCGCGTTGTCCGCGAGAAGTGCGGTGGCCTCCGGCGAGAGCTTGCCCACGTCCACGCCGATGTGCTCCAGCATCGCGCGGTCAAAGCAAGGCTGTACGTCGCCGCGTCCGATCTTGCGCAGCACGGCCTGCGAGCGCCCCGTCCAGACCTCGTTGACGTACAGGTCCACGCGGTAGATGCCAGGTGCCGCAGCATTGCCCTGATTGAAGCGCGAGACGTCCAGCCGCGTTCCGCCCTGCTCATGCAGGAACGCATCGTTGAACTCGACCGAGGCGACCGTCGTATCGGCCGGCGCAGGCTGGGCCGCCCATGCACCGACGCTGGAGAACAAGGAAAGCGCCACCGCACTCACCGGACTGAGGCGCGACGGGATCGGGCAAGTACTTCGATACGAATGCATACAGTCGACTCAGAATTCTGGGCAACAGCCCGCCCTGCAGCTGTGGCAGCTGCATAAAAAGGCTGTTCGGAGTGAGGTGAAGGTCAGCAGCCGGTTACGACGTGTCCTTCCCGGCTGTTCCTAGTTGGCAGCGGATAACGGAGCCTCGCCGTCGATGGGGCCACCCCAATCGCTGATCGCGCGGTAGTGAACTTTCGCGCCCCCCGCAGGAATGCCTTCGCCCACCAGAGGAAACACCGCGCTTGCGCCGGGAGGGACCATGCCGCCGTCGTCGTTTTTCAGGGTCTTGCCACCCGCGCTGACTTCAAGGCTGGCAAACGAAACGTAGTAAGGCGTCGGGTTGCGTGCCTCGATCGCCGGCGTCTTCGCCGATTGCGTGATGCGCCACGAAAGCTGTGCCGGTGCATCGGCGGCTGCGCCTTTGAGGCCGGCCGGACGGTAGAAAAGCTTGATGCGCGTACGGAAAGCCAGTTGCAGCTTGTTGACGTCGGCCAGTTCGCCCGTCGGCTTGGGCGGCACTTCCAGTACGTTGAGCCAGAAGACCGATTCCTTGTCCTGCGGCAATGGCTCACCCGTATAGAGAATTCGCAGGGTCTGCGCTTTGGCGGGATCGATGCGCGCGGCGGGCGGCATGATCGTGAAAGGCACTTCGATGGAGGACGGAGTTTCCTTCGCGTTGCCCGTGTCCACCCACGACTGGACCAGTGCGGGCAGCTTGCCCTCATTGCTCATCTTGACCGTGGCTTCGCTGTCCTGCGAGTTGAAGATGACGCGTGTAGCACCGACTACCACCGACGCATGCGCGCCCAGCGACCCGATGAGGCCCAGTGCGAGCATCCCGGCAGCCAGCACGGATTGGATCGTTCCCTTGGCTTTCATTGCAGCATCCAGCTTTGAAGAGCAGGGGGACGCCCTTCGATCAGGCGTCGCCCCGCAGAGTCGATTAGTTATACGAGATGTCGTAAGTGACGGTCGCGGACACGGAGCCAGCGCCGGCGGCCCCCACCGTGGCGTGGTACTGCGAGTAGTAGTCCAGGTTGGCCGCACCGCTCACGATGGGGACCGACTTGGAGTTCTGCAGGCCCGCGCCGATACCGTCCGATGCACCGACCGTGATGACGCTCGCGTCCTTGTTCAGCAGTTCGACCTGCACGTTGCCGGCAGTGCCTGCATTGATCAGGCGGCCCGTGCCGAGGTCGACGGTGGGGCCGGCTTCAAAAAAGGTGTGCACGTTACCCGTGCCCGTGCAGTTGCTCAGTGCAATGCGAAAGCCGGTGCGGCCCGAGGTCTGGTCGACGGCCGCCAGGGTGGTCGTCGACACCGTCGGCATCGTCACGGTGAAGTTCTGGGGCGCCGTGCCACCGTTGATCTTGCAGGTGTTGGACGTGATTGCACCGGTGAACGTGATCGTGCCGTCGGGAGCAGCGTGCGCGAATTGCGAACCCATGGTGCCAGCGGCAATGATCAGAGCTGTGAAGAGCTTAACTTTCATAGTTAGTTGTCTTGTGAGTCGAAGAATATTGATGAGCCAAGGCGGACCTCGATGTTAGAACGCCGCCCGGATCCCACACTCCTCGGCGCCTGCCAGCGGAATTGCCATGCATTGCCCAAGAGTTGACGCATCGTATCGGCGCGCAGACTCAGGCTCTATAGAACAATTATTAAAATTGGCGAGCCCAATAGAAAAATTCCTAAGTTTCCGGGCGATGATGCTTGTCGACGGGTGCGGCCGTTCGCCACCGTTCGGTGGCCAATCATTTGATCGTTGTCGACTCTCGAAAGATGCCGTAAGGCATACGATGACCCCTACTGTTTCGTAGGGCTTATTCGAGAGGAGGCCGTGATGGTGGCGAGAGGGAAGAGTGATCGACTGAACTGGGGGACGATTGTCAGAGCGACGGTCGCAGCCACAGCGCTCTGCGCATCTGCGATGGTCTCGGCGGCAGAGGGCGGCGTGATTTCGTTTATCGGCTCGGTGGTCGAGCCGCCTTTCGAAGTAATGGCCGCGAGTGCTGATGCGTCGGTGACGCGAGTCGCGGCAACCGTATCCCGATTCGGCGCCGACGCATCGGCGACGACCGTGACGTTCGCCGTTCTCGCCGACAGCAGGCCGAGCGCCAAGGTGTCGATCGAGCCAGTCCAGAATGCAGCGGCGCGTACAGGGTCCGCCGCTTCTGGTTCCGTGACGTCCGTCTTTGCCGACGGCTCAGGCCAGAAGACGGCGCCCGACCGGAACGGTGAATATCACGTTGGACGTGCGGGCGGCGCGCTGTTGCTGACATCCGCGGCGGGCGTGAAATCCACCGTCGCTCCGCGTGTCACGGTAGTGAGCCAGTACAACTGAATCGAATGGATTGGCGTCGATGCTTCTCATCGACGAGGCGACGGCAGACCACGTTGGAACCCGGTGTGCAAACGCGGATGCAACGCTCGCGCAGCAACGAGGCGCAGGCGCGAATGCAATCGGCACGCTTGGCCTACACATGCAAAATGCCGTCGCAGGCGGAGAAACTCAGAAGCTATGCTTTAAGCCCACCGTGACCGACACCTGCTTGTCGGTCGAAGAATTCGGCAGATTGGGAATCTGCGCGTAGTTCGCGGCCTGCCCCGTCACAGGGTTCGTGCCGATTCCGCTTCCCGCCGCCTTCTGGAAAATCCCAACCGCGTAAAGCGTCGTGCGCTTCGACAAGCTGTACGTTGCGCCCAGATTCACCTGATGGAATTTCGGCGAGCCGCTTACATCGGTTTTCATCGAGTTGTAGATATACGCCGCGCCGAGCGTCAGTGCCGGTGACAGCGCATAAGTCCCGTTCACCTCGACGATATCGAATCGTGCATCCGCGCCCTGCGGACGCGTGGCGCTCGCGAAATACAGACTGTCGTCGAGCGTCGTATGCGTATAGACGAGGCCGATCGTCGCCGGCCCGATCGTGTACGAGCCGCCCGCGCCAAACGCCTTCAACGCATGCGCGTTCTGCAACTCGCAGTACATCGCCGTCGGATTTGAACACGCGAAGTCGCCGATATAACCCTGCTCGCCGCCGAGCGCCGCATCGAGCGGATTGTTCAGGTCGAGATAGCCGATGCCGAACGAGAAGGGCGCGTTGTTGTAGCTCGCGGAAACGGCCCAGCCGCGCTTCTGCGAGAAGTCGTCCGCGACGCCGCCCAGCGAGTACGTGCCGCTCACGGAGAAGCCCGCGAAGGTCGGGCTCACGTACTGCACCGCGTTGTTCAGATTGAGCGCGGCGTTCAGGTTGTCGACGTCGCCGATGTGCGAGCCATACAAGGTCGCCCACGTGATGCTCGACGCGTACGGCGCGAGCGCGTTCGTGTACGAGTCGAACTGTCGGCCGAAGGTCAGCGTGCCGTAACGCTCGTTGGTCAGACCGACCCACGCGTTCTGATTGAAGAGCGCGCCCGCTTGCACGAAGTTGCCGCTGCCCGTGAAGAAGCTGTTTTCGAGCTTGAACGTCACGGCCGTGCCGCCGCCGATGTCCTCGCTGCCCGTCAGGCCGAAACGCGACGGCGCGAGATTGCCGCCCGTGAACTGAAAGTTGTGGCCGCCGCCGATACTGCCGTCCGCATGCGTGACCTGCTGGTTGTTCGTGTACGTGATGCCGGCGTCGACGTCGCCGTATAACGTGATGCTGCTTTCGGCGTGCGCGATGCCGTGTGCGGCCATCGACGCGACGAGCGCCGCCACCGCCGCCGCGATCGTGCGCGGCGTCGTCGGATGCTTCATGTCTCTTCCCCTTTGTACTTGCCTTTGTCGTTGCAATCGCGTGACGCGGGCGCTTACGCGTAATTGATCATCACCGACTTGCTTTCCGTGTACTGATCGATGACGGCGCGGCCCAGCTCGCGGCCGAAGCCCGATTGCTTCATGCCGCCGAACGGCATCGCGTTGTCGAGCAGCGAGTGGCAGTTGACCCACACGGTGCCCGCCGCAATGCGCGGAATCAGCTTGTGAATCGCGGACAGATCGTTCGACCAGATGCTTGCGCCCAGACCATACGGCGTGTCGTTGGCGAGCTGCACGGCGCTGTCGATATCGTCGAAGGGCATCGCGACCAGCACCGGCCCGAAGATCTCTTCGCGCACGACGCGCATCGAGTGATTCGTATCGACCATCACGGTCGGCTCGACGAAGAAGCCCGGCTTGTCGATCGCCTTGCCGCCCGCGACGGCGCGCGCGCCTTCCGCGAAGCCCGAGTCGAGATAGCCGCATACGCGCTCGCGCTGCTTCGCGGACACGAGCGGGCCGATCTGCGTCGACGGGTCCATGCCCGCGCCGATCTTCAGGTTCTTCGCGATCTGCGCGACGCCGTCGATCACCTTGTCGAATACCTTGCCGTGGATATAGACGCGCGAGCCTGCCGTGCACACCTGGCCCTGGTTGAAGAAGATCGCGTTGGCGACGCCTTGCGCGGCCTTGTCGATATCGACATCGGGCAGCACGATCACAGGCGACTTGCCGCCCAGTTCCAGCGACATGCGCGTCATGTTGTCGAGCGCCGCGTGGCCGATCAGCTTGCCCGTCTGCGTCGAGCCTGTGAACGCGATCTTGTCGATGCGCGGATCGCGCGACAGCGCAGCGCCTGTCGTGTGGCCGTAGCCGGTGACGATATTGACGACGCCTTGCGGATAACCCGCTTCGACGATCAGTTCGCCGAGGCGCAGCGCGGTGAGCGGCGTGTCTTCAGCGGGCTTCAGCACGACGGTGCAACCCGTCGCGAGCGCGGGGGCGAGCTTCCATGCGGCCATCAGCAGCGGGAAATTCCACGGAATGATCGCGCCGACCACGCCGACGGGTTCCTTGCGTGTGTACGCGAACACTTCGCTATTCGGCATGTACGGCAGGCCCGCATCCATCACGTTGCCTTCGATCTTCGTCGCCCAGCCCGCCATATAGCGGAAGCACTGCGCGGCCATCGACACATCGAGCCCAAGCGCGACCATCACCGGCTTGCCGTTGTCGAGCGATTCGATTTCGGCGAGCTCGCGCGCGTTCGCTTCGACGAGATCGGCGAGTTTGAGCAGCAGACGTTCGCGGTCGGTGGTCTTCATCGTGCGCCACGGGCCCGCGTCGAACGCGCGGCGCGCGGCGGCGATGGCCTGCTGCACGTCGTGTTCGTTCGCTTCGGGCACGCGCGTGAGCACGCTGCCGTCGGCGGGATTCACGACGTCGATCGTGCGGCCCGACGAGGCATCCGTCCACTCGCCGCCGATCAGCATCTTCTTCGGCTTCGCGAGGAACGCTTGCGTCGAGTCGAGCAGCGCAAAGGTGTGATTCGTCTCCATGTCCGTTTCCTTGATTGAAGAGGTTCAGTAGCGGTCCGCGACGCCCGTGATGCCGCGCTCGTGCAGATCGCGGATCAAACGTGCGCGCACGGTTGCGACATCGGAGAAAGCAGGGCGGCGGTGCGCCGTGATTTCATCGGCCGTATAGGGCTTGAAGTCGTTCGGCAGCGCGTCGCGGTTCATCGTCGTGAGCAGCCAGTTCAGCACGTCGGCGAGTTCCTGATCGGAGAGCGCCGAGTTCGATGCGCCCGGCACGCGCATCACGTATTCGCGGCCTGCGGGCAGATGTTCGAAGTAGCCGAGCGAATTCGCGAGCGGTGGCACCTTGCCCGGGATGCCGCCGCCCGTCGCCGTGTGACAGCCCATGCAGTTGAGCACCCAATGCTGTTGCGCGAGCGCGGCATCGGCTTTGCTCTGCGCGTTTGCGGACGACGGCGGCGCGAGCGTCGCGACGCATGCAAGCAGCAGCATCGACACGCGGCGCGCGGCGACGATCCACGGTGCGCCCGCCGAAGCAGCCCGTGCGCGCTTTTGCGTGTGCCGTTGCGGGTACGGTTGCATGCGCTGTTGCATGAGCGGCGGCACGTGCACACGCTGACGGGCACGAGGCACGCGGACGACGTTCATAGGCCGAGTCCCTTCGTGACGACGGCGCGTTGCGCGTGAACGGCTGCGCTGTCCATCGTCTGCGCGCGGGCCGCCTTGATGTCGGCGGCCGTGAAAGGCTTTGCGTCGCGGTGCTGTGCGTTCAGATCGAACACGACGTAGTTCAGCACCTGAGCCAGGTCCTCATCGCTTGCGCTCGCGAAGCTCGGCATCTTGAAGTTGTAGCTCTTGTCGCGTACCTGGATCTCGCCGAACATGCCGTGCACCACCGTCGATGTCAGTTGCGCGCGCCCTTGCGCCGTCGTCGAGTACTTGCCCGGATATTCGGTGAGCGGCGGCGCGAGTCCGTCCTGACCCTTGCCGCCCGCCTGATGGCAAACGGCGCATTGCGCGTCGAACATGCTCTTGCCCGCAGGGTAATGCGCGGCCTGTTGCGCGTGCGCGATGCCCGCCGTCGCAAACGATGCAGCCGCCGCGATGCACGCGGCTGCGATTTTTCCAGCGTGATTTGCGTTCATTGCTTTGCTGCTCCCAGCAGGACCGAAACCGAACAGTGATAGTTCGAATTGCCGTTCGCCATGCACCAGTTGATGTCGTTGTCGAGCGACAGCTTGTAGAGCGGCCTCTCGCGCTCGTTGCGATTGCAGAAGCACTTGCCGCACGAAGTCTTGCCGCAGCAGTCGTTGTACGAAACGATGTAGTCGGAGCCGTCGTGCGGATTGCGGCAGGTGCCGATCCACGTGATCGGCGAAGGCGTCGTGCCTGGCGGGCAACTGCTCGACGTGCCGCCGCAGCAGCTGCACAGCCAGCCGTCGATTGCGCAGTACTTCCAGTAGTCGCAGCTCATAGGGTCGTCGCTCGCACCCGATGCTGCGGCTCCCGATGCGCCCGACGCCGACGACGCCGCATCGGCCGCATACGCGGTGCGATCGACGGGCAAGAGCGGCAGCATCGCCGAGCCGACCAGCACCTTGCCGAGCTTCGCCATCGCACTGCGCCGCGAACTGCGCTGCGCGACGCCGCGCGCCGACTTCTCGAACCATGAATCAAAAACGCCCATATGTTGTTCTCCGCTCAGGTTGAAAGAAGATTCGGCGCATCACACGTGCTGTGCGTGCTGGCCGTGGCGATGGTCGCCGTGCACGAACTCCTGCAGCGACGCGACACCGCGCTCCTTCGCTTCGAACAGGCTTTCCAGATGCTCGCGTGTGTTGACGAGACCCTTCGAACGCACCTTGCCGCTTTCATCGAGCAGGACGGCATACGGCAGCTTGCCGATCTGATACGCCATGCCAAGTTCTTGCGACAGCACATACGGGAAGCGCTCGAGGTTGTGCTTCCGCGCGAAGCGCGTGTGTTCGGCGAGATCGCCGTCGCTTGCGAGCACGATGTTGACGGGCGTCGCTTCGCTGGCCTGCAGCGACGGCAGCAAAGGCAGCAGCTTCTTGCAGACGGGGCACGTCGGCGACAGGAAGAAGAGCAGCGTGGCCTTGCCCTGTGCATCGATGCCGCCCACTTTCACTTGCGAGCCGCGAATGTCGGAGAGTTCGAACGTCGGTGCGATCGCGCCGACGGCGGGCCCTTTGTCGATCATCAGCGCGCCTGTGGGCATGATGCGTTCGTACAGAATGCCGACCTGGCGAACGAGAGCAAGACAGATCGCGCCGAGCGCGAGAACGGCGATCCACAACAGCGCGGTGGAAACGGTGAGAGCGGTTTGCATCATGAATTCCTCAAATGAGAGAGGCGCGGCACGTTGGCGAGCAGCACATCGAAAGTAAGCAGTGCGCAGACGATCAGCAGCACGGCGAAGAAAAGCGTCAGGTAGTCGAACCACACGATCGAACGCGCGGCGGGCTCGATGAATGCGGTGGCGGCGAGTGCCGCGAGCAACAATGCGCGCGCGACATGAAACCAGCCGATGCCGCGCGGCGCGTTCCCTTGCGTTGCGGCTCGCGTTGCGGCGAAGCCCGAGCAGCCGCAGTCGATATCGGTGTGGCCGCGCGCGATGTTGAACGCGAGGCCCGCTGCGAACACGAGCAACAGCGCAGTGAGCGCGATGGCGCCGAACATGCGCGTATCGGGGAACAGCAGCGCGGCGGCGCCGGCCGTTTCCGTGGCCGCGATGACGAACGCGGCGGGCGCCGTCAACGCATCGGGCAACAGTCGATAACCGGCGAGCGCCTGACGGAACACGGCGGGGCGCCGCCATTTGGCGACGGCGCCGAGCAGCACGACAATCGCCGTGCTGGCTTGCGCGCCCGTCGCAAGTACAGGATCGATCATCATCGCGGCCTCACGGATTGACGAGCAGCGTCGACGTATTGCCGATCTGCTTTTCGACGTTGCGCAGCTTGCCCGTGCGCGCATCCATCACGACGAGATCCGACGTGCCCGTGATGCCGTAGAAGAGCGGCTTGTCGTCGTCGCTGACCTGGATCGACGCGAGCGGGTCGATCTTCTGCTGCGACAGATCCCAGCGCGCGATGCGCTTCTTCGTCTGCAGGTCGTACACCCAGATTTCCGTGCCGGGATCCTTGTGCGAGCCTTCTTCGCCCTTGTGCATCGCGATGTAATAGCGATGCAGCTTCGCCTGCACGGCCGTCTGCTGCATGCCGACCGGACGCCAGCCTTCGGTGCGCTCCGCGTCTGTCAGCAGCGACCACGGCTTGCCGAACACGGGCTTGTCGCCGTGGAAATCCGCCGAGCGCACCATGCCGTGAAAAGTCGTGAACAGATAGCCGCCCTGATACGGCGACGCGTTGATAAAGGCTGGGTCCTTGTCGACGTCGATGAACGCATCGGACATCGTGCGCTTCGCTTCCTTGCCGTTCACATCGAGCGTGACGGTCAGCGCCTTGCCGCTTTCGCATAGCCCCGTGAAGCGGTCGTTGCCCGACGGATACGCGAGCACGCATGCCGCCATGTCGATCTCCGACAGCACCTTCTTCGATGCCACGTCGATCACCGTCACGGAAGCGGCGGGCGTGATGTTCGACACGTAAAGGCGCTTACCGTCCGCGCTGAACGTGGTGTTGTACGGCGTCGGAATGTGCTGGCCGTGCTTCGGCGGAATCACGATTTCGCCTGCGTGATCGAGCGTCGCGTTGTCGGTCAGCTCGACGACGTCGGTGCGCTCGCCGTGCGAGCCGCGCGCGAAATAGGTCGTCGAAACGAAGCTCGTCTTGTGATCGGGCGAAATCGCAAAGCCCGGCGCAAAGCCTGCGTCGATCTGGCCGAGCAGCTTCTTTGCGTCGGCGTCGTACAGATAGACGCGCGCATCCGTCATCGACGGCATCGAAATATCGACGACGAATACTTCGTGCGGATGCCACGGCGGCAGCTTCTGCACGGTCAGCTCTTCGGGCTTTTCGATTGCGTGCGCGCTGCCGATGCATGCAGCCGCGAATGACAGCGTCGCCGCGATGCACGCGGTTCGTCGCCTTGTTCTCATGTCGCCTCCAGTGATGATTCACGATGTGTGAGGCGACTTTAGATCGACGAAAAATCAGGCCAGTGCCGAAACCGGCAATGCGTGCGTGCCGATTTGGGATATTGGTAGTCTTGCTGAAAGAGATGTAGGGCGTGTGTTGGCTTGCGTTCGGTGGATTCGTCGGGGGTAAGGGTTTGTCACGAGTGGTTTGTCACCAGCGGCAAGCCTAATGCCCTCGACGGTCACGCGTCACGGTCACATCGCCGTATCGCCGCCGAGCGAAGGCGAGATCGTGCTGTCGCGGTTCGGATCGTCGGCGCTTTCGTTGACGCTTTCGTCGGCGCTTTCGTCGGCGCTTTCGTCGGCGCGAACGGCCGCAACTCAAAGTCGACTCATCGCGCCATGAGCGGGAATCGCGGCCGCGTTCGCGGTCTTGGGCTTGCGCACGATCCGCCTCGCGGGCAGAAAGCGCCAGACGAGCAGCACGAGTGCAAGCAGCGCGGGACACCAGCGGACATTGGTCGCGACGGGCGTCGGATGCGCGAACCGCGCGTCGGTCAGCGGCGCGCGCAGCGAATCGGCAGCGACCAGCCGCTTGTAGCCGAAGCCGAGATGCCCGGCGACGGCTTCGAGATACGTCTCCCGAAGCTCCGACAGTTCTTCGTGGCTCTCGGCCGTGGCGGGCGCGTCGGGCGTCGGCTGTACCTGGCGCACTTCGTCCGCGCGCCAGAAGCCGGTGCGCACGCCGTCGGCGTTCGTCTTCGGTATCGGCGCCGGCTGATCGCCGCCGACGCCGACCAGCCATCCATGCACGAGTCCTTGAGGAATATCGCGCACGCTCGTCTCGTTCGGCGCGACAGGGGGCGCTTCCTGGCCATCGGTGACGAAGACGATATCGGTGTTGTGGCCCAGCTCCGCAGCCGCGCGTATCGCCGAATAGAGGCCGCCTTGCGCGATCACGCTGCTATTCACCCAACGCATCTTGCCCGTGATCTGATCGAGCGAGGACAGCAGCGCGTCATAGTTGCTGCAAACCTCGACGGGCGCGAGCAACAGCAGCGAGCGCTGATTCGAGAACACGCTCCAGCCGATCTCCGATCCGCATGGCAAGTGCTGCAACGCATCGCTCATCGCGGCGCGCGCGAAGTCGAGACGGCTGACCGGCTTGCCGCCCATCGAGACGTCCTCGACATCCATGCTCTGCGTGATGTCGAACGTGACGACGTATCGGAAGATGGGGCGCGTGAACTGCACGGGCGGCATCCACACGGCGGCGGCGAGCAGCAGCGACGCCAGCGGAAGCTGCCACCAGCGGCGCCCCAGATGCGGCAGCGATGTGCGTCGCGGCGCCTTCACGGCAGTTCCTCCGGCGCCGCGCCGCGCACGTTGATGTTGTGCTGCTCCTTGATGTCCTTCTCGTCGTCGGCGGTGTCTTGAGCTTCCGGCGCAAGACGCAGCGCGCGTTCGAGGTTGTAGCGCGCGTCCCAGTCGCCGGGGTCGAGGCGCAGCACTTCGCGATAGCGCGCCTTCGCGCTTTCGAGCATCGGCGGCGAGCGCACGGGCCCTTGCGCGTCGTCGCCCGCGGCTTCGCGCAGATACATGTTGGCGAGATCGTAGAGTGCGATGCGGCCCGTCTCGCTAGATTGCGCGAGCCGCCCGAGATCGTAGTAGAGCTTGCCCGCTTCGGCATGCTGGCCCGCGCGCGCGAGTGCGACGGCTTGCGCGAGCCGCACGGCCGGGTCTTGCTGATTCGCGGCTGTCTTGCTCCACTGGCTCGGCGGCTGCGTGGAGATCGCGGCGATCTCGCGATTCGCGCCGGCCACATGCAGCAGGCGCACCGCGTTGTATCCGGCGACGGCCGCGCAGCACAGCGTCGCCGCGCCGAACATCAGGTGAATGGGCAGGCGCTTCACGACAGACTCCGCTTTTGCACGAACCAGATGCACAGCAGCAACACGCAGCAGAGCAACGCCGTTGCGAAACACCATGCGCTGCCGTCCTGTCGCGGCAGCCGCTCGACGAACGACACGGGCGCGTTCTCGTTGCGCGCGATGTCGGTCATTGCGCGCGCAACCTGTTGAGGGCTGTCCGCCTGGTACAGACGATAAGGTGTCGGCATCGACAGGAAGTAACGATGCAACTCGGCTTCCGGTGAATGGTCCGATGCGGCGAGCCGCGCATGCAGATCGGGGCTGTACACGCCGCTGCGCAGATAGATGAAATACAGCGCGACGCCATTGCGCGCGAGCCCCGCGCGAATGCGCTCGCGCGCAACGTTGTCGAGCAGCGCGCCGCCGTCCGATACCAGCACGATCGCGCGGCTGCTCGTGCGCGCGCGGCCGTCGAACAGCTCGACGGCTGACTGGATGCCACGATCGAGCAGCGTGTCGGGCATGCCGCGCCCGACGGCCGTCGCATTGATAGCGGCGTCGATCACCGTGCGATTGCGCGTGAAGGGCACGGCCAGCATCGGATGCGTGCCGAACAGCATGAACGCGAAGCGGTCGTTGACGCGCTGCGCGACGAATGCGCTGATCGCATCGCGTGCCATCTGGTTCTTCGTTTCACCCGCCGTCGGCGCGTCGGCGACATTCGCGCTGCCGGTGCCCATCGGCGCGTACATGCTGCCGCTTCCGTCCATCAGGATCAGGATTTCGGCGCCCGCTCCCGTGATCCGTTTCTGTTCGCCGGAGAAGCCTGGGCCCGCCAGCCCGACGATGACGGCCGCGAGCGCGAGCATCGCGGCCGCTCGCCAGACGAAGGCGACGACGCCGCCCGCGCGGTCGCGCGGCAGCCACGCGACGTACGAATACGGCAGCATGTCGATGCTCCGGCGCAGCAGCGGCAACGCAGCGAGCGGCAGCAGCGCGAGCGCCCACGGATAGAGGAAGTCGGGAGGCGTGCTCATCGGTGATGACGCTTTTCTGCGCGATAGAGCGCGCGGAACAGCTCGCGCAGCGAAAACGGCGTCGCGACGGGCAGGTCGCCGAAGAAGCGGTCCGACGATCGCTGGAAGAACTGCTCGATCTGCGGCCGAAGCTCGCGCAGATGAGGCGCGTTGTTCGTCAGGCCAAGGATCGAGCCGGCGTGCACGACGCGTCCCGCCGCTTCGTCGAGCGCCCGATGCAGGCCGCGCCATGCGTCGGGGTCCGCTTCGAGCGCGGCGTCGTCGTGCTGGCCGAAGCGGGCCCACGCCTTCGCGAACGGAAGCCGCATCGCGTCGCGCCTGTTGCGCGCGATCCACCAGCCCAGCCACGCGAGCAGCACCGCGACGGTCAGTGCGATCCAGACGGCCATCGCGCGTTCGAGCGGCGCAGTGGATTGCGTGGGAAGCAGCCGGTCGGGCTGAAGCGTCGCGAGGCGTCCCGCGTCGGCGACGCTCAAGGGCGCGAGCGGGCCGATCGACAGTGGACTCTCCGCGATATCGAGCGTCGCGCCCGACGTTAGACGCAATTGCAGCGGCGGCGTCGAAGTCACGGTCGGCGCGCGCGGCGAATTCATCACCTGATAGTCGAGCACGAGCCAGCGGCGGCCATCGGCATCGGTTCTAATCGACGGCGGGCGGCGTTCGAGCCACGCGTTGACGCGGCCTGTCGATGGCATCGCGGAAAGCGCCGCGTCGGTTCCGTGATCGTCGAAGAGAATCTGCTGGGTCAAGATGTCGCCGAGCACATGGCCGAACGCGCGAGGCTGTTGCACGGTGGCAGGTTTAGTCTGCGGTGCTTGTGGCGTTGGTTGTGACGTTGCGGGCGCTGCATGTGTTGTCCGTCCAGCAATGCTTGCGATCATCAGAACAGCTGCAAGCGCAACGAAGTGCGAGCGCGCGCGTTGCGCACATGCGCGCGAAGACTGCATCGACGACGGGACGTCAGCGCGATTCATGCCGTCATCTCGAGAAAGTAGCGGCTGAGCGCCTCGGCATTGAACGCGCCGCGATTGAAGAACGGACGGATGCCATGACGAGCAAACGCAGCGACGATTTGCGCTTGCCGTTCGGCGACGGCATTGCGCCAGCGGTTGCGGACCGAGTCGCGCATCCACATCGTCCGCGCCTCGCCCGATTCGATATCGGCCAGCGACATCCAGCCGTTCTGCGACGGCGGCTCGATTTCGGCGCGGTCCCAGATCACGATGGGGACGACCCACGCGTGAGTCAGCGTGTCGAGCAGTCCAGACAGCGCGTCGAGCGGCCAGTGAAAATCGGAGACGAGAAAGACGAGACACGCGCGCCCCGCAAGACGCGTGACGGCATCGCGCAAGCCGCCCGCGCGCGCGCCCGTTTGCGGCGGCGCCGCCGTTTGCGTAGACGCGCGCAGCAGTTCGCCCATCAGCGCGCCCATGCCGCGCGCGTGCCGCGCGGGCACGAAGAGATCTTCGCGCCCGGTATCGTCGAAGGCGATCATGCCGACGGGATCGCCGATGCGAAACGCGCTGTGTCCGAGGGCCTCGACGAACGTTGCGGCGACATCGAGCTTCGTGTGCGCGGCGCCGAAGCGCATCGACCCCGACACATCGACGACGGCATGCACGGCCACGGCCACGCGCTGCCGGTGAACGCGCACGAGCCACTCGCGCTGGACCGTGCGCACGCTTGCGCGCACATCGATCCGGCGCGGATCGGGATAGTCGAACAGCCGCGTGTGCGCCGCGAACTCCTGGCCGATGCCGACACTGGAGCCGCGATGTCCGCCGGGCCGCGCGCCCGATACGCGCATCGGCAGGCGGTACTGGAACTCTGTCAGCGTGTTCACGGCGCCGCGATCCTCGATACGATCTGCGCGATCAGCGCATCGGCGAGTTCCTGGCGGCGCAGTTCGTAGACGGGCGTGAAGTACACGCGATGGCCGAGCGTCGGCAGCAGCACGCGGTGAATGTCCTCGGGCATCAGATACGTGCGCCCTTCGAGCCACGCGACGACGCGCGCCGCGCGCAGCAGCGCGCTCATGCCGCGCGGGCTCGCGCCGGCGAGGATCAGGCGCTGCATGTCCACGTCCTCGAGCGCGATGTCGAATTGCGTCGGGTTTTCCGTCGCGCGCCAGATGTCGAGCGCGTAACGTTCGATCGCTTCGCTCGCGTGAATCGTGCGCTGAATCCCCGCCGCGATTGCATTGAGCCGTTGCCACGGCAGCACGTCGGGCGCGACGCGCGCGAGCAGCGCTTCCGTGTCGTGAAAGGCGGGGTCGAACACGAGCGCGCGACGCGCGGGCTGATCGTCGGGCGTCGACATGTTCAGCTCGAACATGAAGCGGTCGCGTGCAGCCGCCGCCAGCTCGAACGTTTCTTCTTTCTCGACCTTGTTGCGGTCGGCGAACACGGTCATGTGCGGGAAGCGGTATTCGCGGTCGAACGCAAACACGGAGCGCTCGGCCATCGCGCGCAGCAGCAGCGATTGCACTTGCGGACGCGCGCGGTTGATCTCGTTGAAGAAGAATGTCGCGAGCCGTTCGCCGTGCTTGATCAGCGGGCCCGGCTCGATGCGCGGCTTGCCTTCGGCATCGACATACGTGTGATACACGAGATCGCCCGGCATCAGATCGATCGTGCCTTCGACGCGCTCGAAATCGCCGCCGATCGCTCGCGCGAATGCGCGCAGGATCGTCGTCTTGCCGACGCCGACGCCTCCTTCCAGCAGCGCGTGGCCACGCGCGAACAGCGCGACGTTGATCAGACGGATGGTCTCGCGCTGCCCGATGACAGCGTTCTCCACCTGATGCTCGATATCGAGCGCGAGCTTGCGCCAGTCCTCGAGTAGCTCTTCGCTTTCCATCGGATTCGCCTCTGCGGTCGGCCGTTGTTGAAAGGCGACACGTACGCCAGCGGATCTGAAAGGAAGCGTCGGAGAGGGGCGTGCGCATCAGCGAAAGCGTGGCGCGCACGGTTCGTGCCAGGCGAACGTCGCGGCGCGCCGCGTGACTTCCTGCGATGGCACGTGCAGCGCGGGCGCGCGGCGGCAGCGTTCGCGGCAGGGGCAGTGTGTCACGCCGCCTGCTACAGAGTGCGCCAGGTTTGGCATGTGCGTGAATGGGTGTCCGCTTCGCAATCGCGTATGGATCGCGAGCGGACACCGTTACAACGGCGGCGGCAACGCGTGCCGCCGATCAGATCAGCGTTGTTCAGCGGAGACCCTCGCCGCTGTTTAGCCTCCACCCGCCGAAATGCGCGCCGATTCGCTGATGCGAGCGGATTCGTACGGCATGTCCAGCGACGGTTCCGCATGTTGGAGCACATACGCGCGCCGCATCGGCTTGAGCACGAACAGCGCCAGCAGCGCCGCGACGGCGGCCATGCCGGATGCGAGCATGAACACGGCATGCCAGCTTCCCGTCGCCGCCGTGACGATGCTCGTGAACGGCACGAGCAGCGCGGCCGTGCCTTTTGCCGTGTACAGCAGGCCTGCGTTGGTCGCGGCGAACTTCGGTCCGAAGGTGTCGCCGCAAGTCGCCGGGAAGAGGCTGTAGATCTCGCCCCACGCGAAGAACACGATGCCCGTCAGCACGACGAACGCAGTCGGACTATGGCCGAACTTCGACAGCGCGACAATGCCGATCGCCTCGATCGCAAACGCGACGAACATCGTGTTCTCACGGCCGATGCGGTCGGATACCCAGCCGAAGAACGGGCGCGTCAAGCCGTTGAGCACGCGGTCGATCGCGAGTGCGAACGTCAGCGCGGGCAGCGTCAGGCCGATCAGCGAAACGGGCGAATCGTGCAAGCCGAAGTCCTTGGCGATGGGGCCCAGTTGCGCCGTCGCCATCAGGCCGCCTGCCGCCATCATCACGAACATCAGGTACATGACCCAGAACACGGGTGCGGAGACCACTTCGCGAGGCGTCGCGTTGTGGACGCCGCGCTTGAGCGCGCTCTTCACCGCATTGCTCACATTGGCGAGCATGCTGGCGGGCGGCGCAAGCAGGAAGAGACCGAGCGCGAACACGACGATGCCCTGGCCGAGGCCGAACCAGAGGAAGGTGGCTTCGTATCCGCTGTGCTTGATCATGTTCGCGATCGGCACGACGGTCGCCGCCGAGCCCGCGCCGAATCCGGCCGCCGTGATGCCCGCTGCGAGCCCGCGGCGGGTGGGGAACCACTTGAGCGCATTGCCGACGCACGTGCCATACACGGCTCCCGCGCCGATGCCGCCGATGGCCGCCGCCACGTACAACAGCGGCAGCGACGTCGCCATCGAGTTGATCACCCACGCGAGCGCGCACAGCAGGCCGCCGCCGACCACGACCGGTTTAGGGCCGTACTTGTCGACGAGATAGCCCTCGATCGGCACGAGCCATGTCTCTGTCACGACGAAGATGGTGAACGCGACCTGAATGGCGGCGCGGCCCCAGTGGTACTTCTCGTCGATGGGATTGACGAACAACGTCCAGCCGTATTGCATGTTGGCGATCATTGCCATGCAGATCACGCCGAATACCAGTTGCACCCACGGTGATGCGTACCACGATGCCGCCTGTTCCTGATGCTCCGTCTTCATCTCTGTCTCCTTGGTCGACGGGAGCTGCGCTTTCGCGCTGACTCTCGTCCCATGCTTGATGGTTGCCAACTTGCTTGCCTAATAATTTGCGAAAGCTCTGACCACGCTTCCGATCACCGTCCGCTAAAAATGCAGCGCTGATAGATCCCATACGATATGTGATATATCAAGTAAGTCAAGTGAAAGCGGCAAGGGGTTTTCACCGAGTCGGTTCGTTTGATGAAAGGAAGTTGTAGGTCGTCTTGGCTTATGCTGGGTGAGCAAAAAAAAAGCCCGTCGGCTAGCACAGACGGGCTGAGGACATGCAACGAGACAGGCGTGTTCGCGCATGCCCTGTCGTTATAGATGAAAGTAAAACGTAATGGAAGTTTTTTGTTTGTAAGTGAGTGACGGGAAAATACTTGGGCGCGCAACGATGTTTGACGGGAGCGCCTGCTACGCTTGATAAGGCGCTCGTATCGACAAGCGGTTTTGTGAGGCGGCTTCGGCCATCGGTAGTTACCCTTCGTTGACGCTCGCCGAGTCCAACCGCTAAAGTGTTCGCAATCTGAAAGATTGTGCGATATACGAACAACGCGTGATGCGTGAATGTCGACGCCAAAAGGCGCGGTTTGCGCCGGTTGACAGGATCGAAGCGAAGCACGGAGATCGGTATCGTGCAATATTTCCAGGCACTTTAGGGCGACTGGACGCAGCACAGCAAGCTGCGCCATGTGTAGGAGACAGGCGATGAACCGCACTTCCGTCGTGAACGTTCAGACGTTCATCAACGAGCAGCCATTCGGCGGCTTTCAATGGCTCATTTTCTTCATGTGCTTCGTGATCGTCCTGCTGGATGGTTTCGACACGGCGGCGATCGGCTTCATCGCGCCGTCGTTGCTCACGGAGTGGCATCTTTCCAAGCCCGATCTCGCGCCTGTGCTGAGCGCCGCGCTGTTTGGCCTCGCCTGTGGCGCGCTCGGTTCGGGTCCGTTGTCCGACCGCCTCGGACGCCGCTCGCTGCTGCTCGGCTCGGTGCTCCTGTTCGGCTTTGCATGTCTCGCGTCGGCGTTCTCGTCGAGCATCGGTCAATTGACCGTGCTGCGCTTCGTCACGGGCGTCGGCCTTGGCGCTGCGATGCCGAACGCCGTCACGATGATGGGCGAGTTCTGCCCCGATCGCCGCCGCGCGACGGTGATCAATCTGATGTTCTGCGGCTTTCCGCTTGGCGCCGCGTTCGGCGGCTTTCTCGCCGCGTGGATGATTCCGCATTTCGGCTGGCGCAGCGTGCTGATGCTCGGCGGCGTGACACCTTTGCTGCTCGGTGTCGTGCTGCTCGCCAAGATGCCGGAATCGGTGCGCTTGATGGTGGCGAACCGTCATCCTGTCGAGCGGATTCGCGCGACGCTCGCGCGCATTTCGTCGGCGGCGCTGGATGCCGGTTCGTTCGTGATGACGGAAACCGCGCCGCAAACGGGTGGCAAGGGCGCGGGCGTCGTGCTGTCGCGTTCGTACATCGTCGGCTCGGTGATGCTGTGGGTCACGTATTTCATGGGCCTCGTGATCTTCTATGCGTCGATCAACTGGATGCCAATTCTGTTGAAGGATGCGGGCCTGACGCCGAAGAGCGCGACGCTGATTTCGGCGCTTTTCCCGCTGGGCGGTGTGGGCGCGGTTTTGTGCGGTGTGCTGATGGATCGCTTCAACGCGAACCGCGTGATCGCCGTGTGTTATGCGCTGACGGCCGTCAGCGTCTATTTCATCGGCCAGGCTGCGGGCAATGTCGGCGCGCTCGTGGCGATCGTGTTCATCGCGGGCGTGTTGATGAACACCGCGCAGTCGTCGATGCCGGCGCTTGCCGCTGCGTTCTATCCGACTGAAGGGCGCGGGACGGGCGTGGCATGGATGCTCGGCGTCGGACGCTTCGGCGGAATCGCTGGGTCGTTCCTCGTGGCCGAGCTGACGCGCCGGCATTTCACCTTCTCGGGCGTGTTCGCGACGATCGCGGTCGCGGGGCTGATCGCGTGCGTCGCGCTGCTGATCAAACAGATGGCGCGGCCGCATGGCGTCGATACGCTGCCGAATAAAGTGGAGTCGCTGGGGCATTGATAGAGACGCGAGCGTCACGCCGTCTTCGACCGTGGCGCTCTCTCCGATATTGACTTGTTACGCTGATGCAGTTAGATAACAGGTTCATTCCGTGTCGGAGCGCCGCAAATGAATCCGGAGGTCGATGCCTTTTTAAGCAAGAACAAGAAATGGCAGACAGAGTTCGAGAAGCTGAGAGCGATCATTCTCGACTGTCAGTTGACGGAAGAATTGAAGTGGGGCGTTCCCTGCTATACGTTCGATAAAAGAAACGTCGTTCTGATGCACGGATTCAAGGAATACTGTGCGCTTCTGTTTTTCAAAGGTGCGTTGTTAAAGGACGCGAAAGGCATTCTGATCGCGCAAACCGAGAACGTGCAGTCGTCGCGCCAGATACGGTTCACAGATGTGCGCGACATCGACGCGATGGCCGACGTCCTGAAGTCCTATATCCGCGAAGCCGTCGAAGTAGAAAAGGCCGGCTTGAAGGTGACTTTAAAAAAGACCGCCGAATTCGCCGTCCCAGAAGAATTCCAGAACAAACTGGACGAAATGCCCGAGTTGAAAGACGCTTTCGATGCGCTGACGCCGGGCCGGCAACGCGCTTACCTTCTCTATTTCTCCGCGCCCACGCAATCGAAAACCAGGGCGGCGCGAGTCGAAAAGTGCAGTCAGCAGATTCTCGATGGAAAGGGGCTGAATGACCGGTAATAAGCAATTCCACTTCACGAATAAAGAAGTGGAATTCATGGATCATTTGCCGCAAGACCCCACGCTTTAGCCGCTTAAACGTTTTCACCAGCGCCTGTTGAAACAGCGGCTCAAGTCATCGCGATACTTTGCCGTTAACGCGTGAGGCCTGCTCATCTGCGGGCCAACCGTCATGCGAGGCTGACAGTGCGCATGGCAGGCCTCGCCGGCCGTCCGGCACGGACCGAATCCGAACCCGAATCCGAACCCGAGCTTCGATAACAGGAGTCACCGTGATCCACCGTGGCCTCATCGGTCTGCTGACCCTGCTCATCGCGATGAGCACCCTGAGCAGCAACGCATTCGCACAAAGCAGCCGAAGCAGCGAAAGCAGCCAAAGCGGTCCCGACTGCTCGCGGCCGTTTACGCTCGCGCTGCACGACCACGGCCTACTGTATTCGCTGGAAACGAACACGGGCATCGACAAGGATTTCGCCGACGAAATGATCCGCCGCAGCGGCTGCGAGATCCGCGTGAGCCTGATGTCGCGCGCGCGCATCTGGAAGCTGATCGAATCCGGCGCGCTCGACTTCAGCCTGTCCGGCATCACGAACGAGGAACGCGACGGCTACGCGTCGTTTGCCTGGTACTTCAGCGACAAGTTCTACCTGCTCGTGCGCAAGGACGCGGGCATCCAGCAGTTGTCCGATTTCGAACACAACGACAAGTTTCAACTCGGCGTGATACGGAGCTTCCGGTATAGTCAGTCGGCCAACGAACTCGTCGATACGCTCGCCGCGGGCAATCGCGTCAGTCAGGCGGGCGGCCTGGAGCCGCTTTATCAGGCGCTGATGCGCGGCAGCATTCAGGGGATGATCATCGAGCCGTTCGACTATCCGGCGCTGGATGAGAAGCGCATCCGCGACATCACCACGATCATCGAATTCAACGACGCCGCCGTGCCGCACGGCCTCATCATGTCGAAGAAGGCGCTGTCGCCCGAGGAGCGGGAGAAGTGGCGCGCGCTCGTCGCATCGATGCGCGCGGACGGCACCGTGCGCCGCATCTTCAGAAAATATTTCAAACCCGAGCTGGCCGATTCGATGGTCGACTTCACGACACCGTGATGAACCGCGCGCGCCTCATCCTGTTGCCGCTGCTGATTCTCCTGACCGGGCTGGCGATCACCTGGTCCGTATGGGATCACGAGCGCCAGGCGGCGAGGCGCGAGCTGCTTTCGGAATTCAACTTCGCGTTGGGCGATTCCGTCAGCCGCATCGAGCAGCGGATGGCGACCTACGAGCAGATGCTGCGCGGCGTGCAAGGCATGTTCGCGGCGCGCGGTTCGCTCGATCTGCAGGCGTTTCACGGCTATATCGGCGCCGTCAACGCCGACGCGAATGTCTCGGGCGAGCAGGCTATCGGCGTCGTCCAATGGGTGCCCGCCGACAGGCACGACGCGCACATGGCCGACATGCGCGGGCGCTTCGGCCGCCGCTATGCGATCGATCCGCCCGGCGAGCGCGCCGGCTACGCGCCCGTGATCGGCCGCGAGCCGCCGCTCGCCGACGGCGGCACGCTGCTCGGCTACGATGCGTGGGCCAATCCCGTGCGCCGCCAGGCGATGGAGCGCTCGCGCGATTCGGGGCTCGCCGTGGTGTCGGGCAAGGTGCAGCTCGCATCGGATGCGGGCGCGCCGCCGCTGCCCGGTTTCGTCATGTACCTGCCCATCTACATGCACGGGCAGCCGCAAGATACCGTCGACGAGCGCCGCGCGCATCTGCTCGGCTGGGTCTATGCGGCGTTCCGCATGCGCGATGTGCTCGCGAGCCTCTATGGCGAACAGCCGCCCGGTCTCTATCTGTCGATCTACGACGGCACGCAGCCGTCGTCGGAGTCGCTGCTCTACCGGTCGTCGGAGCCGAAGAGCCGCGAGGTGATTTCCGCGAACGAATATCTCGTCGTGGGCGGCCACGACTGGACGCTGTCAATGACGGCGCAGGACGACTTCAAGGCGCGCTTCGGGCATAACGCGAAGCTGCTGATCGCCTGCACGGGCACGGGGCTCTCGCTGCTGCTCGCGCTGCTCGCGTGGAGCCTCGCGAGCGGCCGCAGCCGCGCGATGCGGTTCGCTTCGAAGATGACGGCCGAGGTTCGCGAGAGCGAGGCGGAGCTGCGCATTGCCGCCGTCGCGTTCGATTCGCTCGAAGGCATGATGGTCACGGACGCCAAAGGCACGATCCTGCGCGTCAACTCGGCGTTCACGCAATGCACGGGCTACACGGCCGAAGAAGTGGTCGGCAAGAACCCGCGCATGCTCAGCTCGGGCCGCCATGATCCCGCGTTCTTTCGCGAGATGTGGGACACCATTCAACGTGTCGGCGGCTGGCAGGGCGAGATATGGGACCGCCGCAAGAACGGCGAAATCTATCCGAAGTGGCTGACGATCACGGCCGTGACCGCGCAGGACGGCCGCGTCACGCATTACGTCGGCACGCACTACGACATCACGGAGCGCAAGCTCGCGGAAGAGCAGATCAAGGAGCTGGCGTTCTTCGACGCGCTCACGCATCTGCCGAACCGCACGCTGCTGCGCGACCGGCTCAGGCAGGTGATCGCGCTGAGCGCGCAGAACCATACGCACGGCGCGCTGCTGTTCGTCGATCTCGACAACTTCAAGACGCTCAACGACACACTCGGTCACGACAAGGGCGACCTGCTTCTGAGCCAGGTCGCGTACCGGCTGCTGTCGGCCGTGCGCGAAGGCGATACGGTGGCGCGCATGGGCGGCGACGAGTTCGTGATCGTGCTGAGCGACCTGAGCCGCAACCGTGACGACGCAGCGGCCGAAACGGAGGCTGCCGCCGAAAAGGTGCTGGTGGCGCTTTCCAGAACGTACCATCTCGACGGCACGGAATTCCGCACGACGGCGAGCATCGGCGCGACGCTCTTCACGGGACACGAAACGTCCATCGACGAGCTTCTTAAACAGTCCGACCTCGCGATGTACAAGTCGAAGGAAAGCGGGCGCAACGCGATCTGCTTCTTCGATCCGGCGATGCAGACCGTCGTGATGGAACGCGCGGCGCTGGAAGCGGCGTTGGGCCGGGCGATCGACGAAGACCAGTTGCTCGTCCATTACCAGGCGCAGGTGTTCAACGGCGATCGCGTGACGGGCGCCGAGGCGCTCGTGCGCTGGCAGCATCCCGAGCACGGGCTGATTCTGCCCGCCGAGTTCATTCCGCTCGCGGAAGAGACGGGCCTGATTCTCGCGCTCGGCGACAAGGTGCTGGAAATGGCCTGCCGGCAGCTCGCGCGATGGGCGGCGCGCCCGGACAGGGCGCATCTGTCGATTGCCGTCAACGTGAGCGTGCACCAGCTTCGCGAAGTCAATTTCGTCGCCAGCGTGCTCGATGTGCTGGCGCGCACGGGCGCCGATCCGAGCCGCCTGAAACTCGAGCTGACGGAAAGCGTGCTGGTCGACAACGTCGAGGACATCATCCGCAAGATGTCGTTGCTGCGCGCGAAAGGCGTGGTGTTTTCGCTCGACGACTTCGGCGTCGGCTACTCGTCGCTGTCGTATCTGAAGCGCCTGCCGCTCGGGCAATTGAAGATCGACAGGTCGTTCGTGCGCGACGTGCTCGACGATCCGAACGATGCCGTGATCGCGCGCGCGATCGTCGCGCTCGCGCAAAGCCTCGGGCTGGGCGTGATCGCGGAGGGCGTCGAGACGGAAGCGCAGCGTCGGTTTCTCGCCGACGCGGGGTGTCACGCGTATCAGGGCTATCTGTTTTGCCGCCCGCTTCCCATCGAAGGCTTCGAGGCGTTCGCCGATACCTTCGATTCGCAGCAGTGGGCCGTGGCGACGCCCTGAGGTCCGTCTGTTTGCTGCGTGCCTGACGACCCCGCCCGCCGACTGAAGCGCGATGCCTGGCCATCCGGCTAACTGCTCATCGCGGGCGGAGTTGATAAACTCTGTGGATTCAATTGCGCGCTTCACGCGTCGTGCCGTTGTGCGTGAGGCGCTTCGTCATCCACGAGGAAAAGCACATGATCGATTTGCGCAGCGATACCGTGACCCGGCCGAGCAAGGACATGCTTGCCGCGATGACAGCCGCCGAAGTCGGCGACGACGTCTGGGGAGACGACCCGACGGTCCAGCGTCTGCAAGCCACCGTCGCCGGGCGCGCGGGCAAGGAGGCAGGGCTGTTCTTCCCGAGCGGCACGCAGAGCAATCTCGCCGCATTGATGGCGCATTGCGCGCGCGGCGACGAGTACATCGTCGGGCAGGCCGCGCACACGTACAAGTACGAGGGCGGCGGCGCGGCCGTGCTCGGCAGCATCCAGCCGCAGCCGATCGAGAACGCGCTCGACGGCTCGATTCCCCTCGACAAGATCGTGGCCGCGATCAAGCCCATCGACAATCACTTCGCGCGCACGCGCCTGCTCGCGCTCGAGAACACGATCGGCGGCAAGGTGCTGCTCGCGGGCTATGTCGCCGAAGCCACGCAGCTTGCGCGCGAACGCGGGCTGTCGACGCATCTCGACGGCGCGCGCGTGTTCAATGCGGCCGTCGCGTCAAAGCAGCCGCTCGATGCGCTGTGCGCGCCGTTCGATACGGTGTCGATCTGCTTTTCGAAGGGGCTCGGCGCGCCCGTGGGTTCGGTGCTGGTCGGCAGCAAGGCACTGATCGACGTTGCGCACCGCTGGCGCAAGGTGCTGGGCGGCGGCATGCGGCAGGCGGGCCTGCTGGCGGCGGCGTGCCAGTATGCGCTCGAGCACAACGTCGAACGTCTCGCCGAAGACCACGAGAACGCCGCGCGTCTCGCCGCGGGCCTCGCGCAGATCGATCAGGTGAAGGTGCAGTCGCACGCCACCAACATGGTGTTCGCGCAGTTTCCGCAGGAGCATTGCGCGCCGCTCGAAGCGTGGCTCAAGGAACGCGGCATCCTCACGCAGATGCTGTACGCGTCGCGTTTCGTCACGCACATGGACGTGTCGCGTGCCGACATCGATACGTTCGTCGCAGCTGTGAAGGGGTATTTCGCGCGCTGATCGGCGGGCTGCGCGCTGCCGTCGTGTCGTGGACCGCACGGCGTGCCGTGTTGTCCGCGGCGCACGCGCGCATTGACGCCTATCGCTCCTTCGCCGCCGTCATGGTTGCGGCGGCGGTCTGCGCGCGATGCGACGGCGCGAAGAGCCGCAAGCCGCTCGCGATGCTGGCCGCGCCGGCGAACACGGCGCCCGTCGCGAGCGACAGCGTCGGGCCATGGCGTCCCGCGATGCTGAAGCTCAGCGCGACGAGGGCCGCGCCCGTCGTCTGCCCGATCAGCCTCGACGTCGCGATGATGCCGCTCGCGCCGCCGCTGCGATGAGGCGGCGCGCTCGCCATCAGCGCTTTCAGGTTGGGCGACTGGAAAAAGCCGAAGCCCGCGCCGCAGATCGCCATGCGAATCGTGATGTCGAGCACGGGCGGATGCGGCGGCAGCATCGCGAGCGAGGCCATGCCGCCGCATAGGATCGCGAGGCCGATCGCGCCCAGCAGTCCCGGCGGATAGCGGTCCGACAGCCGTCCTGCAAACGGCGCCGCAAGCGCGACGATCACCGGCCAGGGCGTCATCAGAAAGCCGGTCTCGACCTGGCTGCGATGCAAAACATCCTCGAAATAGAACGGCAGCGAGACGAACGCGAGCCCTTGCGCGGCGAACGAGCACACGGCCGTGAGCGACGAAAGCGCGAACACGGGTAGCTTGAACAGATCGACGGGCAGCATCGGCGCGGGGTGGCCGGCTTCGCGGCGCATCAGCAGCGCGCCGAACACGATGGCGACGGCTGCCGCGCCCAGCACGAGCGTCGACGGCGCGCGTTGCGCCGCTTCGCCCAGCGCGAAGATCAGCGCGGCAAACGTGATGACATTCAACAGCGCCGCGACCCTGTCGAATTGATGCGTGCCGCGCGGCGTGCGCGGCAGTCCCGGCAGCGCGAACGACAGCGCCAGAACGCCGAGTGGCACGTTGACGGCAAAGAGCCACGGCCAGCTGGCGACGGACAGGATCAGCGACGCCACCGTCGGTCCCACGGCGAACGACACGCCCACCACGAGCGCATTGAGCCCCACGCCGCGCCCCAGCTGATGCGGCGGGTACATATGCTTGATCAGCGCCGTGTTGACGCTCATGATGGCGGCCGCGCCGAGTCCCTGCACGACGCGGGCGCCCGCGAGCACGGGCAGCGTCGGCGAGAGCGCGCACGCCAGCGAGGCCGCCGTGAACACCGCGATGCCGCAAATGTAGATGCGCCGGTGTTCGACGATGTCGCCGAGCGCGGCGAGCGGCAGCAGCGTCGCGACCATCGCGAGCTGATACGCGTTGATGATCCACACGGACGCGGCCGGCTTCGCATGCAGATTCGCGGCCATCGCGGGCAGCGCGGTGTTGGCGATCGCGGTATCGAGCGAGGCGAGCGCGACGGACAGCATGATCGCCGCCAATGCATAGCGGTGACGGGTGGACATCGGCGCGTCGGCGACGCGCGCCGGGGAGGGCGTGATCTCGGACAAGGACGGCTCGGCTAAGGGCGGGAATGGCGCAACAGGCGCGCGCCGGGCAGCAGCGGCACTCGGCGCGAATGTAGCGATTGTTGCAGAGCCGCGCGGATCGTGCTCGAAGGCAGGCAGAAATGACCTGTGTGAAAGGTGGTTGCAAGGGGCGCTGGCTTGCGAGACGCGCGTGCTTTACCAGAACCCGCGCGGCTGCGTGTGATGCAACTAACCGCCAAGCCCGCGCCGCGCGGATGAGTTTGGGGTGCGATAGCGGGGAATGAGCCGACTCGCTGCGTGATCCAGCGACCAACAGCCCGCCATCCAGCCGCGGCCGCCGATTTCAGCTACACGATGCCAGCAGGATCGACAGCTTGCGGATATGTGCCCTGAATGCTTCCGTCAAGTCGCGGTCATGACCGTCGCTCAGATGCGGTGCCTCGGCCAGTTCGACCTGGCCGTGAAACTCGTCGGAAACCTTGCGCCGCGCGTCGGGCGGGAGCGCGCGGATGAGGGACACGATCAGCAGTTCCTGCGCGTGGATCATACCGAGCACGGATTGTGCGTTCATTTCGACCTCCATCGGAGCGCGGCGACGCGAGCGGCTGGGCAGCGAGACGCAACGGGACGGGGAACGGCGCAACAGCCGATGCTGTCTCCGATCCGCCTTGTTACTCATCCATACTAGTGCAAGGATCAGAGCCGTCTGCACCCGCATCGTGCGAAACGCAAAGACGACAGGCGACATGCGGATGGAATCTCAAGCCGGCGATCATGGAACTGTGCCGCTGTCGCTGGTGTCTGCTTGGATAGATACCGGGCGCAATCCTGCACAAAGACGCAGGAAAGCAGCGCACGAACCCAGTGACACAACCCACGGCGGCAGACGCGGGATCGCGCAAAATGTCCTACTCTGCTTATTTATCCACCAGACCGGCTCGCGCCGCCCGCGCACGAGAGGCATGCAATAAAGCGCGCGCCGCGTCGATTTACCGGAGGTTTCGATGACAGCGGTGGATCTGGAATTCGACCAGCTCAACAGTACCGTCGATGCGCTGCGGCGCTCGATCTCCAACCGCATGATGTACGGCGTCGGCAAGGACGCCGTGACCGCGCGCCCGCAAGACTGGCTGCATGCCGCGGCGCTCGCTGTGCGCGACCGGCTCGTCGCGCGCTGGATGAAAACCACGCGCCTGCAATACGAGCAGGATGTGAAACGCGTGTACTACCTGTCGATGGAATTTCTGATCGGGCGCACGTTCACGAACGCGCTGCTCGCGCTCGGCATCTATGACCAGATGAAGGAAGCGCTGGCGGGTCTCGGCGTCGATATGGAATCGCTGACCGATCTCGAGCCGGATGCGGCGCTCGGCAACGGCGGCCTCGGACGGCTCGCCGCCTGCTTCCTGGATTCGATGGCGACGCTCGGCATTCCGGGCTTCGGCTACGGCATCCGCTACGAATATGGAATGTTCAGGCAGCAGATCGTCGACGGTGAGCAGATCGAAACGCCGGACTACTGGCTGCGCGCGGGCAACCCTTGGGAGTTTCCGCGCCCCGAAGTGCAGTACATCGTGCATTTCGGCGGGCGCACGGTGCAGCGCGACGGCCACGTCGAGTGGATCGAAACGCAGCACGTGAACGCGATGGCCTACGACACCGTGATCCCCGGGTTCGCGACGAGCGCGACGAACACGCTGCGCCTGTGGTCAGCGCGCGCGACGGAGGAACTCGATCTGTCGGCGTTCAATCAGGGCGACTATCGCCGTGCCGTCGATGCGAAGAACATGTCGGAGAACGTATCGCGCCTGCTGTATCCCGACGACTCCACGCCCGCCGGCCGCGAGTTGCGCTTGCGTCAGGAGTACTTCTTCGTGTCGGCGACGATGCAGGACCTGATCCGTCGTTACCAAAGAACACACAGCACGTTCGGCCGCTTCGCCGAGAAGGTCGCGGTGCATCTGAACGACACGCACCCGGTGCTCGCGATTCCCGAACTGATGCGTCTGCTCGTCGACGTGCATCACGTGCCGTGGGCGAAAGCATGGAAAGACGTGCAGCAGATGTTCTCGTACACGAACCACACGCTGATGCCCGAAGCACTCGAAACGTGGGACGTGGAGGCGCTCGCGCGCCTGCTGCCACGCCACCTCGAAATCATCTTCGAGATCAATGCCGAGTTTCTCAAGCACGTGAGCGAGCATTCGGGCCATGACGTGGACATGATCCGGCGCATTTCGCTCGTCGACGAATACGGGCAACGGCGCGTGCGGATGGCGCATCTCGCGATCGTTGCGAGCCAGAAGGTGAACGGCGTCTCGAAGTTGCACTCGCAACTGATGACGCGCGATATCTTCGCCGACTTCGCGCGCATGTTCCCTGAGCGCTTCACCAACGTGACGAACGGTGTGACGCCGCGCCGCTGGCTCGCGCAGGCGAGCCCGTCGATGTCGAAGCTGATCGACGATCAGATCGGCACGCACTGGCGGCGCGATCTGTTCGAACTGTCGAAGCTGCGCGATCTGCGCAACGACGCGGCGTTCATCGACGCGTTCCATGAAGCGAAGCGGCAGAACAAGATGCGCCTGATCCATCGGCTTCAGCAGCACACGAAGATGGCATTCGATCCCGAAGCGCTCTTCGATCTGCAGGTCAAGCGCATTCACGAATACAAGCGGCAATTGCTGAACGTGCTGCACGTGATCGTGCGCTACAACCGCATTCGCTCGCATCCGGAGCGCGACTGGGTGCCGCGTGTCGTGATGTTCGCGGGCAAGGCGGCGTCCGCTTACCGGATGGCGAAGACGATCATCAAGCTGATCGGCGACGTGGCCCAGAAGGTGAACAACGATCCGCTGATCGGCGACAAGCTCAAGGTCGTGTTCGTGCCGAACTACGGCGTGAGCGTGGCCGAGCTGATCATTCCCGCCGCCGATCTGTCCGAGCAGATTTCGATGGCGGGCACGGAAGCGTCGGGCACGGGCAACATGAAGCTCGCGCTGAACGGCGCGCTGACGATCGGGACGATGGACGGCGCGAACATCGAGATCTGCGATGCCGTCGGCCACGAGAACATCTTCATCTTCGGGCATACGGCCGATCAGGTCGACGATCTGCGCGCGATGGGGTATCGGCCGCGCGAGATCTACGAGCACAACCCGGAGCTGAGGGTGGCGCTCGATCAGATCCGCACAGGGTTCTTCTCGCCGGATGATCCGCTGCGCTTCTCGGATATCTTCCACACGCTCGTCGATTGGGGCGACCACTACATGGTGCTCGCGGATTTCGCGGCGTTTGCGAAGGCGCAGGAAGAGGTCGACAGACGCTACGTCGACCGGCGCGGCTGGACGTCGAGTGCGATCGAAAACGTCGCGGGCATGGGGCAGTTCTCGTCGGATCGCACGATCGCCGAGTACGCGCGCGATATCTGGAACGTGAAGCCCGTCGACATCGAGTGATGATCAACTCGTTCGGCTCGTTCGACGATTGAAAAAGCCGCCGCGCGATTCGTCATCGCGCGGCGGCTTTTTACGTTGGCTTCGTATGTTGGCTTCGGCCGAAGCGTGCGTGTTTCAGCCGCCCATCCGTTCGATTTCCCGCGATGCGCGCAAGCCGAGCTTGCCGTTGGTGAAATCGAACAGCACGTCGATGCCTTGCAGCGACATCAGCCCGATCACGATACGGTTCGCGCCCGGCGCGGCTTTCACGATGGCCGTTTGCGCATCGTTGAAGCGATGCGCCCAGTCGCCGACGCCGAGCACCACGTCGTAGTTGCCTTGCGCAAATGCCTTGTGCTCGTCGGTATCGCCGGCCCAGTCGGGTGCCTTGTCGGTCTCGACGCGAATCATGTCCGTGCCGCCCGTCGAAAAGACGACAGGCGCGCAAAAGCGCATCTTGTTGGCCACTTGCACGCAGCCTGTCGGCCATTGCGTCGAGCCGTCCTTCGCGATGGAGAACGGCACGAGCGTGAAGCCCCTGGTCAGCGTGTTCGATGGACTCAGAACGAGAAACGGGCGATTGAGATTCGAGCGCACCAGATAGCGTTGGCCGATGTTCGCGGGCAGCGCGCGCATCGGCTGCGTGCAGCAGGCGTCGCGCGGCTCGTCGGCGCCGATGCCCAGGATGCCCGAGAACGCCCAGCCGAATTCGCCCGTGTAGCCGTCCTGCGCGACGCAGTGCTTATTGGTCTTCAGACAGCTGACTTCGTCGACGGCTTGCGCGGCGACATCGACGGGCTTCGTGCCCGCGATGCTCAGCGGCACCTTGACGACGGCGCCGGAAACCTGTGCGTCCGTCGCGAAGGCAAGCGAGGTCCGCGCGCCTGCTGCCGGATAGTTCGAGCGCGGCAGGACGGATGACAGCACACGCACGCCGCGCGTGCCCGTATCGAGCATCAGATAGACGGCCTTGCCGTCCATCTGCACGGGCAGGCCGATCGACGTGCGGCCGTGCGTGTCGCTGCGCTCGGCGTTCAGCGGCACGAGCAGGCCGTCGCGCCCTTCGTTGATGAGGCTCGCTTTCAGCTCGGGCGGAACGGGCGTCGAGATCGGCGTGGAGCAGGCCGCGAGCGTGAGCACGGTCAGCGCGCCGGCAAGGCGGGTCATGCGCCGGAAGCGGTGAACGGACAGCGAGGCAAACAGCGGGACAAACAGCGGGACAGGCATCGCACACACCTTGCAGAAAATGCGTGGTCCCGGCGACAGCCACGCTCCGCGGGGCAGGCGTGGCGCTTCAGGTTTCGGCGAATGCGGACGGATGGACGGCTCCCGTCCGCGACGCGCGCTTGGCCTGGCGCGAGGGCACGCGAGATGACAGGACCGCCGACTCTACGCGCGCGGTCTGAGCTACCTGCAAAAATGTGTGTACGTGCCGCGGTATCGCGCCTGTTCGCTGCGCGGCGTTCAGTGGTGCCGTGCGATCGAATGCGTGACGCAGACCGCGTGCACGCGGCCGATGGTGGCGCGGCGCAGCGCGCCCGCGAGTGCGCCGACCACGTCGCCGACGCTGCGCGCTATCACATCAACGCGAAAGGTGATGCACTCGTTGCGTTTGTCGAGGTCGATCACGAAGAGACGCGAGCCTTCGCTAAGCGCTTTCTGCAATGCGCGGCGGCCCGACGCCGACGATGTGCCGGGCACGGTCACGTCGATCGTCACGAGGGACAACGCCGGTTGCTGCGCGAGATTCGTGGCCTGCGTGCGGCGGGAAGCGGCGCGCGATGAGGCGAGGATGGGTTGCGATTGCATCGTCGATGCGCCGCCGCGGGATTGGCGGCGCGGCTGTTGAGACGCGTCCACTGTAGCGGGCGGCATCTCAAGCTCGTGAAAAAAGGAACCGCGCGCGCCGTCAATTTTCCGTAAAGACGGCGCGTGTCTGCGTGGGCCGTCAGCTTTTCTGCGCGGCGGCGGCGAGCGCCTCGCGGACCGTCTGCGCGACGCGCTCGACGAACGGCAGGTCGATGCTCGACAACGCTTCGCGTTCGGCCTCGCCTGTCTGAACCATCAGGCAATGCGTGACATCCTGCGTGCGCCACGTGAGCCAGCCGACCACGATCAGCATCACGCCGCACACGATACCGGCCGGCGATGCATAGATGCCGCCCGCCACCGCGCCCGCTGCGCCGATCAGCGAAATCGCGTACGGCAGGACCTTGTTCTTGGGCACGGTGACGACGCGCACGTTCTGGATGTCGCGCAACGGAAAGACCTGGCCCGCCGCCGACAAGGCATTGCGCGTGACCGAGACGCCGCGTTCATTGAATGGAATTTCCATCTTCACAGATTCAGGCTGAGGGAAAGGGCGCAGCGTAGCAGATCGCGCGGCGGGCCGGTTGGCACGCCACGTTCGGGAACAGGCATTGCGGCGTTGGGTCGCGGCCGCTTCGATGACAAGTGTTGGAGGCTTGGCAGCGTGTCGCTTGCGAATGCGTTCATGTACGCATCGCGGCAGGAATTCCCGCATGCCCATAAAATCATTGCGCGCTGGAGCAACGGCTGGCGCATTGTTTTTTGAACGTAGCTGGCGCGGCGTGGGATGTTTCCATGTGGCCGCGCCTGAAGGATGTAGCCGGGATGGAAGAAGTTTTCGTATCGAGATCGAGCGCGGTCGCACGCATTCTGACCGCGCGGCAGGCGCTGCTGAAGGATTCGGATGACGCCCATGGGTTGACTGCGGGCGAAAAGGAGGCGCAGCTCGAACGGCTGGACCGGTTGCTCTTCGACGTGCGCGCGGGCCGCACGCAGGACTTCATCATGCCGACGCCGAACGGCGAGATACGGATATTCGTGACGCCGGATTAGCGCAGCGCCATAAAGCGCGGCAGGGGCAGTGGCGCATCAGAAAAAGAAAACGCCCCGCAAGCGGAGCGTTCTTCATCCAGTCCAGCTCTGCCTGAGCGAAGCGCGCAACGGCGCCTCGCTTCGCGGCACAGCTTAGAACTTGTGGCGCATGCCGACGCGGAACGCCAGCTGGTTTTGCGAACCCGAACCCGACGTGTTGAAGTACGACGTCGACGAACCGATCTGAGCCTGGATCGGCGTGGTGCCCGTCTTGCCCGATGCGTCCTGGTAGATGGCGAGCGCGTAGACATCGGTGCGCTTCGACAGCGCGTAGTCGACGCTTGCGTCCACCTGGTTGAAGTGGCCCGTCGTCGCACCCGTCAATTGCGAGTACGTGTAGCCGAGGCCAGCCGCCAGCGCCGGCGTGAACGCGTACTTCACGCCGCCTTCATAGTTGTTGAACGTCGTCGAACCACCCGTGAGCGGCTCGAAGTGCGTGTTCGTCCACAGTGCGTAGAGCGTCGCCGGTCCGATGATGTAGCGGCCGCCGAGGCCGAACGTGCGCAGGTCGCGCACGGTGCCCGTGCCGACGTTTGCGATCGTCGTCGAGAAGGCCGGCGTTGCCTGGCTCGGGAAGCGGATGTCCGTGTACGCTGCGCCGAGGCCGATCGGGCCGTTCGCGTAGTTCACGCCGAAGCTGTATGCGCGCGACGAGCCTGCGACGGGATTGGCCGCCGTGCCCGTTGCCGGTGCGCCGGCGAATGCCGTCGAGTTCGAGAAGCCGTACATCGCGCCGAACGTGAGGCCCGCGAAGTTCGCGCTGCTGAACTTGACTGCGTTGTTGATGCGGCTCGACGTCAGCTGGTCGACGTCGTTGATGTGGTAAGCGTAGTTACCGGCAACCGTCAGGCCGCCCGTCGAATAGTTGCCGCCCAGGTAGTCGGTCGAGAACGAGTATTGACGACCGAACGTCAGCGAGCCGATCCCGTCCTTCGACACACCGACATACGCCTGGCGGCCGAACAGCGCGCCGCCTTGACCCAGCGTGCCGTTGCCGCTGTTGAAGCCGCTTTCCAGCACGAACAGTGCCTTCAGGCCGCCGCCCAGGTCTTCCGAGCCGCGCAGGCCCCAACGGCTGCCTTGCGCGACGCCGTCGTCATACTTGAACAGCTTTTCCGAGCCGCCTGATGTGGTCTTCGAGTGATTCGCGTAGCTGATACCAGCGTCGATCAGGCCATACAACGTGACGCTGCTTTGTGCGTGTGCGGAGCCTGCAAAAGCCGAGGCGAGTAGAGCGGTGGTAAGTACTTTTTTGTTCAAAGCTTTCTCCGGATTTGAAAAGTTGCGATCGCGAGCCCGGCTCTCCGGCAGGTCGCGCGACGGGCGCAAATTTATAGGGAGGAAGCGAAAGCAATATGACAGCAAATATTTCTAATGAATTTGTCGTACAAATGCGACAGGTGATCATTCGCGTATGAACGGCTTGTACGCGAACCTGTGCATATGCGTTGTGCCGCGCCGCTGACAGGCGTAGAAGCGCTTCAGGCGCTGCATACAGAATCGCCCGCGCGAGGCGGGCGATTCGTTGCGAAGCGAAGCGGCGCTCGCCGCACGCATCGTTATGCCGACAGCAACTGCCCCGTGCGGTATGCCTTCGCGCCCGCAACGCGCGCGATCTCCATCCCGGCCTGGGCAAAGCGCGACAGATGGCGCGCGTACATCACGCCCGCCACATTCGTCTTGAGCGTGACGACGCGGTTCGTCAGCGGATCGACGATATCGGCGATGGGCTCGCCCGCGTCGACCCACTTGCCCACTTCCTGGCGATACACGACGACGCCGCTCGTGGGCGTCACGATCGGCTCGGTGCCCGCGAGCGGCGTCGCGGCGAACTCGAGCGGCGGCAGCGGCGCGGCTTCGCCTGCGATCACGCCGCGATGCGTCAGGTATTCGATGATGCCTTGCGCGTCGTGCTCGGCGAACTCATATGAGACGTCGCGCTGGCTGCGCAGCTCGACCGTCACCGAGATCGAGCCGTTCGGAATCGGGAATCGGTCGCCGGCGCGCGCGCGCAGTTCGGACCAGCAGAAGCTGTGAATCTCGTCGAACGGATTGCCGACGGAATCGACTGCGAGCAGCGACGCCTTCGAATCCAGATAGCGCGCGAGCGGCTCGACGTCGGGCCACAGATCCGGGTTCGTGTACAGATGCAGCGCCGCTTCCCAGTCGCAATGCAGGTCGAGCACGATGTCCGCGTCATACGACAGCTGTTGCAGCGCAAGACGCTGCGATTCGATTTCGGTGCGCGGCTTTTGCGCGTCGAGCGCTTCGCGCATCGCCTGACGGACGATCGCGCGGTTCTCGTCCGCGTCGCCCGTCAGACGTGCTTCGATCACGGGCTCGATCAGGTCGAACAGGTTGTAGAAGTTGCGGTTGAAGTTCTGCGCGGTGTTCGTTTCGAAGCGGCCGGCGAGCAGGCCGAGCACATGCTGGTTCAGCCCGATCGGGTTCGCGACGGGCACGACGACGACTTCGCCGCGCAGCTTGCCCGCGGCTTCGAGCGCTTCGAGCTTGCGGCGCAGCGCCCACGACACCAGCATGCCGGGCAGCTCGTCCGCGTGCAGCGACGACTGGATGTAGACCTTCTGGCCGCCGCCCGGACCGTAGTGGAAGCTCGTCAGGCTGCGAGCGGTGCCGAGGGTCGGGGAAATCAGCGGATGATTGTGGGTTTGCATGATCGATGTGGCGCTGCGGACGACGCGCAGCGCGCGCTGTAGTTGCAAAGGAATGAGGCTTAAAACGGTGGCGCGCACAACAAATCAACGAATCGCGCCGATGAACCGTTCGATCTTAGCCCATTTGGGCGGCGCGGGCGAACGCCCGCCTTCGGGCCGGACCTTGCCTGGGCCTTGCCTGAGCCAAAAACGAAACGGGCTCCGAAGGGAGCCCGTCTGCGTAGCGTCGCGAGGCGCGACGTTGCGCGCCTCGCGCGATGCGGCGACGATCAGCCGCCGTACACGTCGAAATCGAAGTACTTCTTCTCGATCTTCTTGTACGTGCCGTCCTTGATGATGTCGGCGATCGCCTTGTCGACCTTCGCCTTCAGGTCGGTGTCTTCCTTGCGCATGCCGATGCCGGCGCCTTCGCCGAGGATCTTCTTGTCTTCGAGATCCTTGCCGACGAACTGGAAGCCCGCGCCGCGCGGCGTCTTCAGGAAGCCGATCTCAGCCTGCACGGCGTCTTGCAGCGCTGCGTCCAGACGGCCCGAGATCAGGTCGGCGTAGACCTGGTCCTGGTTCTGGTACGGCACGACCTTCGCGCCCTTCGGTTCCCAGTAGGTCTTTGCGTACGTTTCCTGGATCGTGCCCTGTTCGACGCCGACCGACTTGCCCGACAGCGATTCCGCCGTCGGCAGGATGTTCGAGCCCTTCTTCGCGACGAGGCGCGTCGGCGTGTTGAACAGCTTCGACGAGAAAGCGATCTGTTCGGCGCGTTGCGGCGTCATCGACATCGACGACAGCACGCCGTCGAACTTCTTCGCCTTCAGAGCCGGGATCATGCCGTCGAAGTCGTTCTCGATCCACACGCACTTCGCCTTCAGGCGCGTGCAGATTTCGTTGCCGAGATCGATGTCGAAGCCGACCAGCTTGCCGTCGGAGCCCTTCGATTCAAACGGCGGATAGCTGGCGTCGACGCCGAAGCGGATGGTGGTCCAGTCTTTTGCGTGTGCGCCGATCGAAACGGTGGCGAGCAGGGCAACCGTCAAAGCCGCAAGCAGTTTTTTCACTGATGTACTCCCGGGAGTGGTTCGAAGTGTCCCGCATGCGGTTGTGCCGCTGCGCGACGATGCCCGGCCGTTGTGTCCGGGCTTGTCTAATGGCCGCTGGCCAGCCGCCAGCAGCGCGCGCCAAGCTTAACAAATCAAAATATTTGCGGTGCTAGTGAAACACCGGATGGCACAGGAGTATTGCCTCTAAAGGGCATTTATGTGATATGGGGCAAGAAGAATAGCTGAAAGCTAATCGACAGCCGTCGATGGGCGGCGCAAGGCGGCGGGAGGCCCTTAGGGAGAGCGTTTGCCGCTCATGCGGCAGTGCGGCAAACGCTTTTCGCTCAATGACCTGAGCGGGCCGAACCGGGCCGGGTGGCCCGTGCAGAGGGCGTATCGAACACCGCGTATCGAGTAGCGCGCATCAAACGATCCGCTCGCCCGCGCGGTACGTCGCGCGCGGCACGGGCAATGCATCGAGCATCGTCACGCGGACAAAATCCGCGCGCAGCCCGGTTTCGATCGCGCCGCGGTCGTGCAGGCCGGCCGTGCACGCCGGTTCCGCCGACACGGTCGCCATCGCTTGCGGCAGCGTCCAGCCCGCCTTGTCGACGAGCTCGAAGGCGGCCGTCAGCAGGCTTGACGGCACGTAATCGGACGAGAGGATATCGAGCAGCCCCGCCTTCGCCAGCTCCAGCGCCGACACGTTGCCCGAGTGCGAGCCGCCGCGCACGATGTTAGGCGCGCCCATGATCGTCGCGATGCCGTGACGATGCGCGGCTTCGGCGGCGACGCGCGTGGTCGGGAATTCGGCGAGCACGATGCCTTCTTCGGCGGCCTGTTGCACGTGCTCGACGAGCGTGTCGTCGTGGCTCGCGACGGGCACGCCCAGCGCCTTGCAGCGCTCGACGATCTCGCGGCGATGCTGGTCCGCGAAGCGCTGCTGCTCGTCTTCGAGCGCGACGAGCGTCGCGGCGACGTGTTCGTCCGTCATCTTGCCGTGGCGCTCCTGGAAGCGGCGCCATTGGTCGCGGTCGTGCCATTGGCGCTGGCCGGGCGTGTGATCCATCACGGACGCGAGACGCAGCAGCGGATGGTCCTTCAGCGTATCGAACACTTCGACGACATCGGGCGTCGCGATCTCGCAGCGCAGATGCAGGAAGTGCTCGGCGCGCAGCAGCTTGCGCTCCGAGAAGCGGTGCAGCGCCTGCGCGCAACGCGTCTGCGTGTCGCGCCCGCGCAAGCCGACGCTCGAGCGCGAGCCGATTGCGAGCGCATCGAACACCGTCGTGATGCCGGCGGCCGCCACCTGCGCGTCGTGGATCACGAACGCGGCATCCGTATTCCATTCGACGCCAGGGCGCGGCACCAGATGCTTCTCGAGATTGTCGGTATGCAGTTCGATGAGGCCGGGCAACAGGTAGTCGCCGTCCCAGTCCTGGGCGCCGGCGGCGGACGTGGTGCCGCGCGCGACGTCGCGAATCGCGCCGTCTTCGACCTGCACGACGCCGTTGAAAACTTCGTCCCGCGTCACGACGCGAGCGTTCTTGATCAACATCTGGATGCTCCGTATCCGATCGATATCAGTGTAGTGCCGGTGTGTGACGTAGCGGTGGACGCAGTTCGAGCCGTCGCGTGGCGACTTTCGCGCGCGTGTCTTCGTCGTGGAAGATGCCGACGATGGCCGCGCCGCGCTCGCGCGCTTCGACGATCAGGTCCGCGACGATGTCGCGGTTTTCCGCATCGAGCGAAGCCGTCGGTTCGTCGAGCAGCAGCACGGGATGTTCCGCGATCAGGCCGCGCGCGATATTCACGCGCTGCTGCTCGCCGCCCGAAAACGTTGCGGGCGCGAGCGGCCACAAGCGTTCAGGCACATTGAGCCGCGCGAGCAATGCAGCGGCGCGTTCGTGCGCTTCGTTGTCGTCGACGCCGCGCGAGACGAGCGGCTCGGCGACGAGATCGAGCGCGCTCACACGCGGAATCACGCGCAGGAACTGGCTCACATAACCGACGACGCTGCGCCGCAAATACAGCACGTCGCGCGGCTCGGCGCCCGTGATCCGCACGTGCTTTGCATCGTGTGCTTCGTCGCGGATCGCGATCGTGCCCGTGCTCGCCAGATAGTTGCCGTACAGGCAGCGCAGGAACGTGCTCTTGCCCGCGCCCGACGGCCCGACCAGCACGACGCATTCGCCGCGCTCGACGTCGAGCGACACGCCCGCGAGCGCTTCGATCTGCACGCCGCCCTGGCCATGCAGCGTGAACGTCTTGCCGATATCGACGGCGCGCAGCATCAGCGCGTTGTTGTCGACGAACGATGTTTCGATTGACGTTGTCATCATGCGATAGACCTTGTTGTGAGCCTCACACGGGCAGAACGGAAGAGACGAGCGTCTGCGTGTATGGGTGCTGCGGATCGTCGAGGACTTGATCCGTAAGACCCGCTTCGACCACTTCGCCGCCTTGCATCACCATCAGCCGATGCGCGAGCAGGCGCGCCACGCCGATGTCGTGCGTGACGATCAGCACGGACAGATGCAGCGTCGACGTCAGCGTGCGCAGCAGATCGAGCAGACGTGCCTGCACGGATACGTCGAGGCCCGCCGTGGGCTCGTCCATGAACACGAGTCGCGGGCCCGTCACGAGATTGCGCGCGATTTGCAGACGCTGCTGCATGCCGCCCGAAAACGCCGACGGCAATTCGTCGATACGTGTTGCGTCGAGCTCGACGCGCGACATCCATTGCGTCGCCGTATCACGGATCTGGCCGTAGTGGCGCGCGCCGACGGCCATCAACGGCTCGCCGATATTCGCGCCCGCCGACACGCCGCTGCGCAGCCCGTCGCGCGGATTCTGCTGCACGAAGCCCCACTCGGTGCGCATCAGCAGACGCTTGCGCGGCTCCGACAATTCGAGCAGATCGAGTGTTTCGCAGTGCGCGCTCGCGTAGTGCAGCGTGCCCGCATCGGCGGACGTGCGCAGTGCGAGCGTGTTCAGCAGCGTCGATTTGCCCGAGCCCGATTCGCCGACGATGCACAGCACTTCGCCTGGATACAGATCGAAGCTGACGTTGCGGCAACCGTTGCGGCCGCCGTATTGTTTGGTGAGCGCGCGTGCGCTCAGAAGCGGCGTCATGCGCTTTCTCCTTCGTTGTGTTCCCCGATTTGATCGATCCCTTGCTGTTCGCGGCGCTCGTGGCAATAGTCGCTGTCCGAGCAGACGAACATGCGCTTGCCTGCGTCGTCGACGATCATTTCATCGAGGAAGCTCTCCGTCGATCCGCACAGCGCGCACGCATGCTCCCAACGTTGCACCTCGAACGGGTGATCGTCGAAATCGAGGCTTTTTACCGGCGTGTACGGCGGAATCGCGTGGATGCGCCGCTCGCGTCCCGCGCCGAACAGTTGCAGCGCGGCGTTCATGTGCATCTTCGGGTTGTCGTACTTCGGGATCGGCGACGGCGACGCGAGATAGCGTCCGTTGACGATCACCGGGTAGTCATACGTCGTCGCGATGCTGCCGTGATGCACGATGTCCTCGTACAGCTTCACGCTGATGAGCCCGTAGTCGGCGAGCGCATGCAGCTTCTTGCACTCGGCCACGCGCGGTTCGAGCCGGAAGAGCGGCTCGGGCATCGGCACCTGATAGACGAGAATCTGCTTGTCGGTGAGCGGCGTTTCGGGAATGCGGTGACGCGTCTGCACGATGGTCGCCTCGCTCGTCTTGCGTGTGGTGCTGACGCCCGTCGTGCGCGCGAAGAAGCGGCGGATGTTGACGGCATTCGTTGTTTCGTCGGAGCCCTGGTCGATCACTTTCAGCGTGTCGTCGCGGCCGATGATCGATGCCGTCACCTGAATGCCGCCCGTGCCCCAGCCGAACGGCAGCGGCATTTCGCGCGACGCGAACGGCACCTGATAGCCCGGCACGGCCACCGCTTTCAAAAGCGCGCGTCGGATCATGCGCTTGGTCTGTTCGTCGAGATACGCGAAGTTGTAGCCCTCGGCGGCGCTATCGGGCGCCGAAGTTTGCATCGTCGTGTCGGGCGCGTTCATGCCGCTTGCTCCTCTTTGTCCTTTTTGTCGTCCTGATCGCTGTCGTCGCGCTGATCGCGTGCCGCGTGCTTCGCGCGCAGGCGGCGCACGAGTTCGAGTTCGGCCTGGAAGTCGACGTAATGCGGCAGCTTCAGATGCTGCACGAAGCCGGATGCCTCGACGTTATCGCTGTGCGACAGCATGAATTCGACGTCCTGCGTCGGCGAGCCGAGCGTTTCGCCGAGCTCTTCGGCGCGCAGCGCGCGATCCACCAACGCCATCGCCATCGCCTTGCGCTCCGAGTGACCGAACGCGAGACCGTAGCCTTGCGTGAAGGTGGGCGGCACTTCGCTGCTGCCCGCGAACTGGTTGATCATCTGGCATTCCGTCACGTCGATTTCGCCGATCTCGACGGCCTCGCCGAGTTCGTCGAGCTCCATCTCGACGGCCACCGTGCCAAAGCGGATCTCGCCCGCGAACGGATGCGAGTGCGCGTAGCCGCGCTGGGTCGCATAGCCCATCGCGAGCAGAAAGCCTTCGTCGCCGCGCGCGAGATTTTGCAGGCGCGTCGCGCGGCTCGCGGGAAACGACAGCGGCTCGCGCGACAGATCGCCGGGTTCGGGCGCGCTTTCGGACACGCTTTCCTGTTCGATCAGGCCTTCCTTGTCGAGCAGCGAGACGACGCGCGGCATCGCTTCCTCGCTTGCGCTTTCACTGCGCTTCGAGGGCGCGGCGCTATCGCCGTCGCGTTCGGCGAGCAAGGTGAAGTCGAGCAGACGCTGCGTGTAGTCATACGTCGCGCCGAGCATCTGGCCGCCGGGCACGTCCTTGAACGTCGCGGAGATGCGCCGCTCGATGTGCATGTCTTCCGTGTCGACGGGTTGCGTATAGCCGAAGCGCGGCAGCGTCGTGCGATAGGCGCGCAGCAGGAAGATCGCTTCGACGAGATCGCCGGCTGCCTGCTTGATCGCGAGCGCGGCGAGCTCTTCGTCGTAGACCGAGCCTTCCGTCATCACGCGTGCGACGGCGAGACGCAATTGCGTGCGGATCTGCGCGACGCTCAGTTCGGCGAACTGCGTATCGCCGCGGCGCGCCTTGTCGAGCAGACGCCACGATGCTTCGATCGCGCGTTCTCCACCTTTGACGGCAACGTACATTAGTTCAGCTCCACTCGGGTTGTGCGCGGCAGGCCGATCAGCGTGTCGCCGCAGACGAGATAACAGTCGATGCCGCACGGAAAGAGCGGCGCGAGTTCGGCGCGCTCGCGCCAGAAGCGCGCGGGCAGGCCGGAAGGCGCGATCGTGTGCGTGTCTTCGATGCCGGGACCGCGCAACGTGATGGGCGCACCTTGCGTCAACGAATCGACGCGCACGAGCAGCGTCACCGATTGCTCCGGTGTTTCGGGCGCGCCGGGCGCGAAGCTCGTAAGCGGCGGCAGCGTGCTGGCGTCGTGCACATAGGCGAACGCGGCTTCTTGCGGCTCGTCGACGAGCGGCGCGCCCGTATGAAAGCGCAACGCCGAGCCGAGTACGGCATCGGGCTGCGAGAGCCACACGGGCGTCGAGTAGTCGCACAGCGCGAGCAGCGCGGCGAAAGCAGCGAGATCGGCGCGCGCGTGCGGCAGGTTGTTGCGCGCGTCGCTGCGCGAAGCGGGCAGCACGTTGTCGATCGTGCCGACCTTGCCCGGACGCGACAGCGCGTCGAGCAGCGTGCGGAACACCGTCTGCGTATCGTGGACGGGATCGGCGAAGCCCGGCGTCAGCATGGAGAGCGCGATCTGCGCGGATTGAGGGGAAGGGTTCATCAGTCGCCTCGGACCATCGTGAAGAATTCGACGCGCGTCGATGCGGCGTCCTGTTGACGTTGCGCGCGTTTCGCCGCGAGTTGCGTAGCGAGCGGCGCGATCAGCTGCTGCTGCAGACGTTCGTGGTGCTGCGGCGTTTGCAGCAATGCGTCTGCGATAGCAGCGAGTTCGGCGCGGCGGCGGTCGCGTCCCAGATGACACGCGACGCCGACGGTTGCGCCTTCATCCGCATCGTTATTGATCGTGCGCAGACGCAGCGTGGCGCGCGTGACGGTCGCTTCGCCGAGATTGAACGCATCGCCCGTGCCGCCGATGCGCCCGCGCACCATTGCAAGCCCGATCTCGGGCGGGCGCAGCCAGTCGAAAGCGGGGAACGGCGTGCCTTCCATCGCGCGGCTCAGCGCGGTTTCGAGATCGGCGCGCGGCGTGCGGGCGAGGACGGCCATCCATGCGCGGCGTGCGGCGTTGGCAGAGGCAGGGGAGGCGGTGGCAGGAGGAGAAGCGGGGGCGCTCATCGGGATTTCCTGGAAGTGGACGGTCAGTGGCAAGTGCAGACATTTGAGCATCTATTCGTCTAAACGTCTAGACGTTTAGAGCTAAAATGTCGCTGTCTCGTGACAGAAGGCGCGTTTCATATTTCCGCCACGGCTCGCAGACTACAATGCACAGAACGCTTATTTGAACCGAAGGGAATGACAGCACCATGACATCGAACGACGACGCGGCGCCGGGCACGATGCTCGAACGGGGAGCGGGCGTTGCCGTATGGCGGCAGATCGAGCAGATCCTCGCGAAGGAGATCGCGGCAAGCGGCTTCGGCGAGGACGGACGTCTGCCGAGCGAAGGCGAGCTTGCGCGGCGCTTCGACGTGAACCGCCATACGATCCGCCGCGCGATGCTGGGTCTCGCCGCGCAAGGACTCGTCAGCGTCGAGCAGGGACGCGGCACGTTCGTGCAGCCGGGCGCCATCGACTATACGATCGGCCGCCGCACGCGTTTTACCGAGAACCTTCGACAGCAGCATCATTCGGCGGCGGGCACGATGCTGTCGGCGGCGCGCGTGAAGGCCGATCCGACCGTCGCGAAAGCGTTGGGCCTGCGCGCGGGCGCGTTCGTGTATCGCATCGAGTCGCTGTATGAAGCGGACGGCGTGCCGCTCACGTTCGCGCGCAACTTCTATCCGGCCGCGCGTTTCGCGGATCTGCCCGACGTGCTCGAACGCGTGGGCGGCATCACGAAGGCGATGGCCGAATACGGCGTGACTGATTATCTGCGCAAGTGGAGCCGTATCGGCAGCGTGCTGCCCGAGCCGGAAGTCGCGCGGCGTCTCGGCATCAACCGGCAGCAGCCTGTGCTGTGGGTCGAAAACGTCGACGTCGATACGGAAGGCACGCCGATCAAATACGGCTTCACGCACTTCGCCGCGGATCGCGTGCAACTGATGGTCGAGCACGACGTATGAGTGCGGCCACGATGAATGCATGGTCCGCGCAGGCGCGCTTTGCAATCTATTACGCGCCGGCGCGCGCGTCGGGCTGGTGGGATGCGGGCTCCGCGTGGCTCGGTCGCGATGCCGAAAGCGGCGCTTCGATTGATTCGCAAGAAGCGCTCGCGCTATCCGAAGCGCTTGCGCAACTGACGGCATCGCCGCGCCGTTATGGCTGGCACGGCACACTCGTCGCGCCGTTCCGTCTTGCCGATGGCGCGACCGTCGCCGATCTGCTCGAAGCTGCGGAAAACTGGGCGCACACGCAAAGGCCGTTCGCATTGCACGTCGAAGCGGCGACGCTGGGCGACTTCGTGGCGATGCGTCCCGCGACACCATCGGCTGACGAACGCATGCGCGCACTCGCCGCCGATGCGCTGCGCACGTTCGCGCCGCTGCGTGAGAAGCCATCCGCCGCCGACACCGCGAAGCGCATGCAGGCGCCGCTGACGGAACGCCAGCGCGAACTGCTCGTCGAATGGGGATACCCGTATGTGCTCGACGAGTTTCGTTTCCACATGACGCTGTCCAATTCGCTCGACAATGCCGCTGATCGCGCCGCGATCGTCGCATGGTGGCATCGCGAGGCGCAGCGTCTCGGGCCGTTGTCGATCGACGGCGCAGCGATCTTCGTCGAGCCTGCGCCGGGCGAGCCGTTCATGCTGTGGCAGCGGCTCGCATTTACAGCAGAACAAGAGGAGTGAATGAACGCATGAAGGGCCGTTTGATCTATGTGATCGGACCATCGGGCGCGGGCAAGGATTCGCTGCTGCATTTCGCGCGCGATCACGTCGCGGGCACGCCCGTTGTCTTTGCGCATCGCTACATCACGCGCGGCACGGGGCACAACGAGAATCACATCGCGTTGACGCGCGAAGAATTCGCCGCGCGTTCGGCGCAAGGCCTCTTTGCGCTCGAATGGTCGAGTCACGAGTTGCACTACGGCATTGGCATCGAGATCGACGCGTGGCTCGCGCGCGGCTGCACCGTCGTCGTCAATGGGTCGCGTGCGTATCTGTCGCGTGCGCTGAAGCGCTATCCGCATCTCGAAGTCGTGCATATCCATGCAGCGCCGCATATTCTCGCGCAGCGTCTCGCGTCGCGCGGACGCGAGACGCAGGAGCAGGTCGAGGCCCGCCTCGCGCGCCAGGCGCCGTTCACGCTGCCCGACGGCGCGCATCTCACGCATATCGACAATTCCGGCACGCTGGAAGCAGCCGGGCAGGCGTTCGTCGACGTGCTGAAGAACGAAGCGCGAGCGCAGCCGTCGTGTGAGTCCCGGACCGATGCGCCCGTTCCCGATGAAAGCGTTAAGTAAGTCAAAGGCACGGCCGTCTTACGGGAAAGGCCTCGCGTTGCTATAGTCTGCGGATTGACGCTGCGCGCGAGACGCGGCAAAAGAACCGGAGCAAACCCGCGGAGCACCCCTGATGACCGACGCCACCCCCCTGACCGAAATCGCCGACCTCGAACCCGCTGCCGCTTCACTGCGCGACATCCGCCGCCACATTCACCACCATCCCGAACTCGCGTACGAGGAAGTCGCGACGGCGGCGCTCGTCGCCGAAAAACTGGAGGCGTGGGGCTGGAAGGTGACGCGCGGGGTCGGCCAGACGGGCGTGGTCGGTACGTTGAAGGTCGGCGACGGCACGCGCAGCATCGGGCTGCGCGCGGACATGGACGCACTGCCCATCGTCGAGCAGACGGGCTTGCCGTATGCGAGCGGCACGCACGGCAAGATGCATGCATGCGGTCACGACGGCCACACGACGATGCTGCTCGGCGCCGCCGAGCATCTGGCGAAGACGCGCCGCTTCTCGGGCACGGTGCATCTGTACTTTCAGCCGGCCGAGGAAAGCGGGATCGACAGCGGCGCGAAGAAGATGATCGACGACGGCCTGTTCGAGCGCTTTCCATGTGACGCGGTGTTCGGCGTGCACAACCATCCGGGCGCGGAGCCGGGCAAGTTCCTGTTTCGCAAGGGCGCGTTCATGGCGGCGGGCGACAAGGCCACGATCACGATCGAAGGCGTCGGCGGCCACGCGGCGCGCCCGCATCTCACCGTCGATCCCATCGTGATCGCGTCGAGCATCGTGATGGCGCTGCAAACCATCGTCGCGCGCAACGTGAACCCGGCGCAGCCCGCCGTCGTGACGGTCGGCACGATGCACTCGGGCGTCGCGAACAACGTGATTCCGTCGAGCGCGAAGCTCGAATTGAGCGTGCGCTCGTTCAGCCCGGAAGTGCGGGCGCTTCTGAAGCAGCGCATCATCGAACTCGCCGAAGCGCAGGCCGCGAGCTATGGCGGCAAGGCGCACGTCGACTACATCGAAGGCTATCCCGTCGTCGTCAATACGGATGCCGAAACGGAGTTTGCGATTCAGGTCGCGCGCGAACTGGTCGGCGCTGAAAACGTCGAGCCGAATGCGGACATCCTGATGGGCAGCGAAGACTTCGCGTTCATGCTCGAACAGCGGCCGGGGTCGTTCCTGCGCCTGGGCAATGGCGTCGGCGAGGACGGCTGCATGGTGCACAACCCGCACTACGATTTCAACGACCGCAATCTGCCGATCGGCGCCGCGTACTGGGCGCGTCTCGTGGAGCGCTATCTGAGCCGTTGACAGGCCGTTGATGGACGGGCGCGTTTGAATCGGTGTTGCGCGCGCGGCTCAGCTTTCGCGATTCGCTGAGGCAAAGACGCGCGTCGCTCGCGCTCTTCACGATGCGCAAGCCGCGCGCAATCGCGATCAGCCGCGCAGCGCGACCATATCCGATACGGATTGCGCCGCTTTTTGCAGCGGTTCGAGAAACGCCTTCACCATCTGCTTCGCGGAATTGCGCTGCGCGTTGCCGCTGATGTTCATCGCCGCGATGATCTGCCCGCGCCGGTTGCGGATCGGCGCGGACAGCGAAATCAGCCCGCCTTCCAGCTCCTGATCGACGACGGCCCAGCCCTGGCTGCGCACCTGCGCGATCGCCTTTTTCAACTCGTTCCTGTCGGTGATCGTGCGCGGCGTGTGCGCGACGATGGGCGAGGCGTCGAGGGTCGCGTCGAGTGTCGCTTCGTCGAGCGACGACAGCAGCACGCGTCCCATCGACGTGCAATACGCCGGCAAACGGCTGCCGATCGACAGATTGATCGTCATGATCTTGTGCGTCGGCACGCGCAGCACGTAGACGATCTCCGTGCGGTCGAGCACGGCCGCCGAACAGCTTTCGTGCACCTGTGCCGACAGTTCTTCCATGAAGGGCTCGGCGAGATTCCAGAACGGCATCGACGTCAGATACGCGAAACCGAGGTCGAGAATCTTCGGCGTCAGGCGAAAGAGACGCCCTTCGGCCTCGACGTAGCCGAGCGTTTGCAGCGTCAGCAGAATGCGGCGCGCGCCCGCGCGCGTGAGGCCCGTCGCCGATGCGACGTCGGTGAGCGTCTGCTCGGGCCGCTCGGCGTTGAACGCGCGGATCACCGCGAGGCCGCGCGCGAACGACTGCACGTACGAGTCGCCCGGTTTGTCGGGCGCGTCCCCATCGTTGACGGAAACGGCTTGTGACGCTGGTGGGACTTTGCTCATGGGCCTATGCACGATACGTTCAAACGTTGGGACAGCCTTCGTTGGCCTGCGGAAAGCCGTGACGATAGCGCAAGCGCCCGGATTCGCCAACTTCGCCGCGGGTTCCCCGCGCCGGCCGTTCCTGCCGGCTTCTGCCGTTTTGAGCGACACCTTATTGCGGATTCCGACGCGCGCTCGCGCGCCGCCGCGCTTGACAGTCTTTCCGCCACCCGCCTATCATCAAACCTGAATTGTTCGATATGTGATCGTTTGTTCGAGTATAGAACAAACTTCGGTTCATCGGCACATTTTCCCGGCGCTCCCCATGCGCCGACGCTGGCGCCTTCCACGATACGCCAGCCTGCCATTACTGGAGACATCTCATGACGGAAGCTTTCCTGTGCGACGCGATTCGCACGCCGATTGGCCGCTATGCGGGTTCGCTGTCGTCGGTGCGCGCCGACGATCTGGGCGCCGTGCCGCTCAAGGCGCTGATGGAGCGCAACAAGGAAGTCGACTGGAGCGCGATCGACGACGTGATCTACGGCTGCGCGAACCAGGCGGGCGAGGACAACCGCAACGTCGCACGCATGTCGCTGCTGCTGGCGGGCCTGCCGAAGGATGTGGCGGGCTCGACGGTCAACCGTCTGTGCGGCTCGGGTATGGATGCCATCGGCATCGCGGCGCGCGCGATCAAGTCGGGGGAGGCGGGGCTGATGGTCGCGGGCGGCGTCGAGAGCATGAGCCGCGCGCCGTTCGTGATGGGCAAGGCAACGAGCGCGTTCTCGCGCCAGGCCGACATCTACGACACGACGATCGGCTGGCGTTTCGTCAACCCGCTGATGAAGCAGCTGTACGGTGTCGACTCGATGCCGGAGACGGGCGAAAACGTCGCCACCGACTACAACATCAGCCGCGCCGATCAGGATGCGTTCGCGATGCGCAGCCAGCAGAAGGCGGCGCGCGCGCAGCAGGACGGCACGCTCGCGCAGGAAATCGTCCCGGTGACGATTCCGCAGAAGAAGGGTGACGCGATCGTCGTATCGAAGGACGAGCATCCGCGCGAGACGAGCCTCGAAGCGCTCGCGAAGCTGAAGGGCGTCGTGCGCCCGGACGGCACGGTGACGGCGGGCAACGCGTCGGGCGTCAATGACGGCGCGGCTGCTTTGCTGCTCGCGAACGAAGAGACCGCGAAGCGTTATGGCCTGACGCCGCGCGCACGCGTGCTCGGCATCGCAACGGCGGGTGTCGCGCCGCGCGTGATGGGCATCGGACCGGCGCCCGCGACGCAGAAGCTGCTTGCGCGCCTGAACATGAGCATCAACCAGTTCGACGTGATCGAATTGAACGAAGCGTTCGCATCGCAAGGCCTGGCCGTGCTGCGCGCGCTGGGTGTCGCCGATGACGACGCGCGCGTGAATCCGAACGGCGGCGCGATTGCATTGGGCCATCCGCTCGGCATGAGCGGCGCCCGGCTCGTGACGACAGCGATGTATCAGCTGCAACGCACGCAAGGCCGCTTCGCGCTGTGCACGATGTGCATCGGGGTGGGGCAGGGCATTGCGATCGCGATCGAACGCGTTTGATCGTTTGATCGTTTGATCGTTTGATCGGCTGTCGAGCATCGCATGGCGAGTCCGTCATGCGATGCGCCACGCGGCGTTCAGAACGTCAGATCGTGCAGCTTGCGCATGCCATCGAGCAGCCATTGAAAGATCGACTGCTCCGACTGCGCGACGGGTGTCGGCGTGCCGAGCTTGCCTAGCGTATCCTGGCGGCGCGACAGCAGCCGGCACATCAGCTTTGCGACGTCGGGATTGTCCTTGAGCAGCGGCGTCACGTCGTCTTTCTTCAACTGATAGACGACGGCGTGCGTCAGCGCCGAAATCTTCACGCGCGCGGGCATGCCCGCGAGCAGCCCCGCTTCGCCCATTGAATCGCCGGGACCGAGGCGGTTCACTTCAACGGGACCGGACGCGCTTTCCGCGACGACCGACAGCACGCCCGAATCGACGATGCTCAGATTGTCGGGCACGGTTTCGGGCGTGAGCACGATGTCGCCGCGGTCATATTCATGGCGCGAAAGCAGGGGCGCGAGCCGCGCCAGCTCTTCGGGCGTCAATGCGGCGAACAGTTCGACGCGCCTGAGCAGGCTGATCCTGCGATCGACCTGCGCCGCGGGCGCGGCGGGCGCATACGGGACGCCCGGCGGTCTCAGCTCGACGCCCGCCGCCGCGAGATGCCGGTAGCACAGGTCGTAAAGCTCGTTCGTGACAGCGAGCTTCTTGCTCATGTCGTCGACGTAGGCCGTCGCTTCGTACTGGATCGACGTGACGGTGGTCCTCTTCACGAGCGCATACGGCGCGGGGTCCGCGATCACGGCGCGCACGCCGGCCAGCGCGCGTTCGAGCGCGGCCAGCACGACGCCCGGGCGCGCTTCGGGCGTGATCTCGAGCGTGACGGTCACGCCATGCAGCGTCGGCGGGCGGCTGCTGTTCGTGATCTTCGCCTTGGCCGCGACCGCGTTCGGCACGATGACGATGTTGCCTTGCGACGTCAGCAGATGCGTTGCGCGCCAGTTCATCTCCAGCACCTTGCCCTCGACGCCGTCGATGGAAACCCAGTTGCCGATGTGATACGGCTCCGTCGTGTTGATCACGATGCCCGCGAACACATCGCTGAGCGTGCTTTGAATCGCAAGGCCCAGCACGATCGCAAGCGCGCCCGATGTCGCGACGAGTCCGCGCACGGGCAACTCGAGCACGAAGCCGAGCGCGGCGACGACGGCAGCCAGAAACACGAGCGCGCCGAACACATCCTGAAAGAGCCGCTGACGGCGCCAAGTCCTCGGCAGGAGCAGCGTGTCGAGCGCCATGCTGAGCAGGCGCGCGCCCATGAGCCACCAGATGATTTCGAGCACCTGGCCGATCACGTGCAGCGGCCGCGAATTCAGATAGGGCGCCTGCGAGAACGGGCTCAGGTTCGAGCTGAACAGCAGCGCGCTAAAGGCCGCATAGATGCAGAGCCGCACTAGCAGACGCGCGACTTCGTTTCGGGGTATCGCGCAACGCCACACCACCACATCGAGCGCGACGAGCGCAAAGCCGATAATCAGCGGATTGTTCACGCGCACTCCATGGCGGGACGGAACGATGAAGAAACGTGCGAGCCGGTTGCCGCGACAGTAGCACGGCCTCGTGCAACGCGGCGCGATGGCGGATGCGATGCCGCGATCGCTACGAGCACGAGCCCATTTTTTACGACATTTTTTCTTGTTGCGCATCAGAGCCGTCCCTAGACTGCAGGCATCGATCGTTGAACGGAGAGGCCATGCAGAAGCGGCACGCAGTCGTCAGCCGGAACGCGCACTGTTCGGGCATTCGCCACGAAACCGGCGGCATCGTGCGGCGTTTCGATCCCGCGCGCGACTCGTACGCGCAACTCACCGCGATGCTGCATCGCGCGTTCGCGAGGCTCGGGATGATGGGACTCAACTGCACGTGTGTCGATCAGTCCATCGCGGTGACGCAGCAGCGCGCATCGGCAGGCGACTGTTTCGTTGCAGTCTGCAACGGCAAGATCGTCGGCACGATGACGCTCTATGCGCGCGACGCCGAGTCGCCGTGCGAGCTTTATCAGCGCGACGATGTGGCGAGCGTGCGCCAGTTCGGCATCGATCCGATGTGGCAAGGGCGCGGCATCGGCAAGTCGATGCTGACGTTCGCCGAGCATTGGGCCGCGACGCGCGGCTTTGCCGAGCTTGCGCTCGACACGCCGGAGCCCGCTGCGCATCTGATCGCGTTCTATCGCGCGCAAGGCTTTCGCATCGTCGATACGCATCACTTCGATGGCAAGCGTTACGACAGCGCGATACTCAGCAAGCCGCCCGTTGCCGTCCGCATGATGGCGACGTGGTCGCGGCGTCTGGAATTGCCGCGCGCAGTGCCGCGCGCCACGAACCGGCGCGCGGCGTGAGCGTCATCGGGCGCGTGCGCCGCGGGATGCTGCCAATTTCCCGATGGAACCGGCTCGACATGTCAAAAGTTCTGTTGAATGCTGCGCGGATTGCGCCACGGTGCCGCGCGCAGCATGGCCGCGTGCACAGGCATACGGAAAATTATCGCCGTGCTGTCGATTCACTGCCGCCTCGCTCGTCGTGTGTGTAGAACCGGGCAACGACGCGAGATATGCCTACGTTCTCACGAAACCGCGAAAGGAGGCTGCAATGAATTATGTGGACGGATTTGTCGTCGGCGTAAAGGAGGAGAATCGCGAAACTTACCGTAGGCATGCCCAGATTGCCGCGGGCGTTTTCAAGGAATACGGCGCGCTGAATGTCGTCGAGTGCTGGGGCGACGACGTGCCCGAAGGCAAGCTCACGTCGTTTCCGATGGCCGTCAAGCTCGAACCCGGCGAGGTGGTGGTGTTCTCTTGGGTCGTGTGGCCGTCGCGCGCGGCACGCGACGAAGGGATGAAGAAAGTGATGGCCGATCCGCGCACGCAGCCCGATGCGCTGCCGATGCCGTTCGACGGCAAGCGTCTGATCTACGGCGGCTTCGAAGTGATCGTCGACGTGTAGCGCGAGACGTCCCGCGTGCGGCGCGCTTGAGCTAGAGCGTTTCGGTGAACATGGGCGTCGTGCCGTCGGTGCTCTCGTAGTACTCGGCCGACGCTTGCGCTTTCTGTGTGCCTTGTCCGAGCCGGACGATCGTGAAGCCGTGCATGTAGACCTTGTTCGCCTGTTTCAGCAGGACGTTCTGCAGCGCGGGCGGATTGACGACGCGCGGGTCCGGCGCGTTCTCCGGGCCATTGACGAGCACGGGCACGGCGCCGTGTCCGATGCACCGTCCGCGCGTCAAGCCGAGGTACGGCTGATACACGCTCAGGCTGTGTTCATGGCCCCAGAACCACGCGGTGATCGGCTGCTTCGCAGCCTGCGAAAAGCGTCGAAAGCTCGCGAGCAGCCGCGGGTTGTACGCAGTCAGCTTGCCGTCCGTCTGCGGCGGTCCGATCTGCGAGAGCGCGGAAAACAGCTGGTGATGCGAGAGGAGAATCGTCTTGCCGCTGAATTCGGCGATGCGCTCGACGATCCAGTCTTCTTCGTCCTGCTCCAGAAAGGTCACGACGTCGGTCACCGTGAACGGGTTGTAGTCGTGCAGGCCCGTGTCCATCGCGATGAACTGCCAGTCGTCGTTGCGCAGACAGAAGAAGCTGGCGGGCTGCAGGCGCGCGTGATCGTTGAGCGTGTCGATCAGCCCGTAATAGCCGGCGCCGCCCGAGTACATGTCGTGATTGCCGGAGAGCGTATAGACGGGCACGTCCTTCGTATCGCGCGAAAGCACGGCATCGACGATCTTCCTGAAGTTCGCGTCGCACTCCTGCGGCGTGCCCGAGTAGTAGATGTCGCCGAGATGGATCACGACGTCCGGGCTTTGCAGCGCGGCCTGTTTCAGCAGATCGGCGGCGACCTGGGTGCCCGTGCCCCAGTCTGCGATCAGCACGACTGTCGCGCCCGCTTTCAGCGGAACCGTGACGGGTCCGATCGCGGCCGCGCGCCGGTAGGGAATCGCGGCGCGCTTGCCGTCCGCGCCGAAGTACTGCATGTAGTTTTCAATGACCGTGAGCCACGCGGGGTCGCAGACGTTGTAGCGGATATCGTTCTGGATGCTTTCGGCCGTCGCGTTGTCGCCGCGTGCGCGTGCTTCCATCAGATCGAGTCCCATCTTCGCGCACGTCCACGCGTCCTGCGCGATCTCTCCCGGCGCGACATCGGGCAGCGACGCCTCGCCTTGCGCCTTCAGTTGCGCGATCGTCGCGGCGGCGTTGACGAGCGGGTTGTCGAGGCCCGGCCGCGACGTGAGACCCGTGGAAGGCGTCGTCGTGCGCACGACTTCATCGACGACGGATTGAAACATCGAGACGAACTGATCGCGGAAACTTTCGGGCTCGGTGGCCATGACGCTCTCCCGTTCAATGCGGATCGGCTTGTTACGCGAAAGCCGCAAGTAAAGTTGTGGTGTCGACGCTATCGACAGGCTTAAGGATCGTTCCGGCAACACCAAGACGATTGGCTCGCCGCAATTTGCACAAAAGGCGCTGCGCGATCAGATATCGCCGGGCATTTTTCTGACTGCAATCGGCGGGACACTGCGGGACACTTTTCAACTGCGCGTGGGCTCAAGCTTTTCGCGGCGATGCCGTTATCGTGACTGGCCATCCCTCTGCAAAGCCTTCACCCAAGATGCGTTTGACGAAGCTCGAGTCAGTCCTTTCAGCCGTAGCGGTATTCGCCGTCGTGAGTTTCAGCGGATGGCTCCAGGGCGAAATGAAGCACGCCGCGCGTGAGCGCAACCGGCACGACATCGGCACGATCGTCGATGCGGCGTGCGCGAACCTGACGGCCGCCGAACTCGAATCGAACGACAACGGCCAGTTGCAATGTGGCGCGGTAATGCTCGAAGCGCCGCGCGAACCGTCGGCGGCAGCGGGGGCGTTGACGGCATCCGTGAACGGCGCGGCGACGAGCGTCCCGAATCCATAAGCTGCGACAGCACGCCCCCTGTGCTCTCCGCCAGACGGGACGCGCCGCCCGTCGACAATACCTCACACACTGATATACTGAATACGTCACCAGTCCGCGTGGCGATGGATGCCCGCGGCACGATACGGGCGCGGCGCATCCGGCCGCTTGAACAACCACGGTGTTCAAGACACCGACCCATCAGAGGCGATGCATGTCGTCAGAACTGGACAGCCGGCCAGCGGCAACACCGTTCACCCTGTCATTGCAACCCATCGGGACCAGCGCGAGCCTGCGCGATCGCGCGTACGCAATGCTGCGCCAGGCGATCGCCGACGCGGACATTTACGCGTCGCGCGAAGAGATCCGTCTCGACGATCGCGCGCTGAGCGAATCGCTCGGCGTGAGCCGCACGCCCGTGCGCGAGGCGATGACGCTGCTCGAGCAGGAAGGCTTCGTGCGCACGATTCCGCGCCGGGGCATCTACATCGTGCGCAAGAGCAAGCGCGAGATCGTCGAGATGGTGCAGATGTGGGCCGCGCTCGAAAGCATGGCCGCGCGTCTCGCGACACTGCATGCGACGGACGAGGAGATCGCGCGGCTGCGTCATATGTTCGACCAGTTCCGCGATTCGACGCCCGCCGAGCATATCGCCGAGTACTCGGACGCGAATATCGCGTTCCACCAGGCAATCGTCGAACTGTCGAAGTCGCAGATCATTCTCGACACGATCAAGAACATTTTCATTCACGTGCGCGCGATCCGCCGGATGACGATTTCGCAGAGCGACCGCGCGTCGCGCTCGATCGTCGATCATCTGCGGATCATCGAAGCACTCGAAAAGCGCGACACCGAACTCGCCGAGCGCCTGGTGCGTCAGCACTCGCTCGATCTCGCCGCCTTCATCGAGGCGAACTGCGATTTCCTCGACTGAGCGCAGCGCGCTTTCAGCAGTACCGCTCTCCGCTCTCTAGCGGACATCCGTTTCGCGGATGTCCGCATCTTCCCTCATTGCCAAGCGGCAAGCTCGTCTGCGCGTCCCGTGCGATCGCATCCATAAACGATTGCCTATCGGTTCGATAAGTAACTTTAATTATTCGCAATTCGCTACACGCGCTTAGCATGGGTTCGCCCGGAATAAGCCTTTGGGTTAAGGGTTAACGCTTGCTTTTGTGCTTCGATGTGCATCGCATAGGGGAAAATCCGCAGCCCGTTGGAATAAAAATGAAAAGACCGCAGCCTGTTTGAATGGTTAACTACGCAGGTCTGTCGAAAGTCACCCAATGCCGGGTAGAAGAAAACGAGTAAGGCGCTTGCGGGCGCAACGATCCTGGATCGCGCAGTCCGCATCGAAAACATTAGAACGCAACATTTTGCATGCGACGGGCGTAAGCGCTAAAGCGCCGACTCCCGTCGACAGCGGAGACGATGCACATGAATGGAAACACCCGACAGGCGACGGGAAGCGGTTTCTTTTCGAACCGTTGGTGTCAGCTGATCATCGGTATGCTATGCATGGCGCTGGTCGCAAATCTTCAATATGCGTGGACGCTCTTCGTCGCTCCGATGAATGCGCGGCACCACTGGGGCGAAGCATCGATTCAGCTTGCCTTCTCGATCTTCATTCTCACTGAAACATGGCTCGTGCCCGTCGAAGGGTGGCTCGTCGACCGCTTCGGTCCGCGTCCCGTCGTGGCGGGCGGCGCGCTCTGCGCGGGCCTTGCATGGGTGCTGAATTCATACGCGACGACGCTGCCTGAACTCTACGCGGCGTCCGTCATTGCCGGCATCGGCGCGGGCGGCGTGTACGGCACGTGCGTCGGCAATGCGCTCAAGTGGTTCCCGGACAAGCGCGGCCTCGCCGCGGGGCTGACGGCGGCGGGCTTCGGCGCGGGTGCGGCCGTCACCGTGATCCCGATCGCAAACATGATTACGCGCTCAGGTTACGAGCACACGTTCCTGTTCTTCGGCATCCTGCAAGGCGTGTGCATCTTCGTGCTCGCGCTGCTGCTGAAAAAGCCGGTCGCGCGCGCGGCAAACAACGTGAAGCGCAAGTTCGCCGTGACCAAGGTCGATTACACACCTGGCCAGATGATCAAGGCGCCCGTGTTCTGGGTGATCTATCTGTGTTTCGTCGCGGTTGCGGCGGGCGGCCTGATGGCGACCGCGCAAATCGGGCCGATCGCGAAGGACTGGGGCCTCGCGAAGCTGC
>NZ_CYGY02000032.1 GCF_900007165.1 Paraburkholderia piptadeniae | reverse complement strand
CCATCGCGCCGACGGCACGCTTGAGAAGGGTGTTGTCGACGACCGTGATGTCGTCGAGGGTGAGGCTGTTGTCGTTGGTCTTGTGTCGCCAGAAGCCGTTGCTGGAAGCGGTCAAGGTTAAAACTCCTATGACTGCGGCCGAACGCTAAAGCGCTCCGCCACGGATTGCTGGAAGTACGGTTTCGCGAGCGGCCAAAGGCATCTTGCCGGCTTGGACCGCGCAAGGGCGCACTGCGCAGACGTGCGGGGCACTCGCGCAGAAAAAATGACGCCCGTGCAGCGCGAAGGTCGTCGCGAAATTGCACTCGTGGGGTTGCTGCTAAACGTTGGTATCCGCGTGGCCTTGCAGGGGACAGATACCGGAGGACATTCACGCACGCAGTGCGCTCATGTCGCTTGAAAGGCTTGAAACGAAAAAGGCCGGCGAGGCGTCGCTCTGGATCGCGTCAGTTCAGTCCGGCGCGACTTGCAACGAAACAACCGACAAGCCTTCTTGTATAAAAAACAGTTCAATCCGAACCCACGCACGGCTGGGTTGTGCCCGGCTGGGTCGTGAGCTGAACGCGAATGAAGGGTTAATGCTGTTAGAACGACGCACATGTTAGCACGATGAGCGAGGATCGCGCAAATCCCTCATCCGGCAAGGGAGCCGGAACGCGCGCAACCCTTTGTCAGACGGAGGATTGCGGGAATTCGGCTGCGGCTGGAGAAGTGGGGTGGGATTAACTGTTTCGTTCAATTTTCGCCATGCGCGCGTACAAGGGTACAAACAGGTACAAACAGGCACAGGCGAAAAAAATCCGCGCCCCCGGCGCGGATTTTTTCCGTTGAGTTCGCGGCGACCGCTCAGCCTTGCGCCGGCGGCACGTAGCCCGAAGCCTGGTCGGCACCTTCGCCGAAGAAGAACTTCTCTGTCTGCTTCATCAGGTACTGACGCGCGCGCGGATCGGCCATGTTCAGCCGGTTTTCGTTGATCAGCATCGTCTGTTGCTTCAGCCATTGCTGCCACGCTTCTTTCGAAATGCTCTCGTAGATCCGCTTGCCGAGTTCGCCCGGCAGCGGCGGGAAATCGAGACCTTCGGCTTCCTTGCCGAGCTTCGTGCATTGAACCATGCGAGTCATGCTGTGCTTCTCCTGTAATCGATATGGGGACGGCGTCGCGCGATAGGGTGTTATGTTGAGCTTCAGAGCTGTTTCATCAGCACGAGCGACTTGCGCTGCCAGTTGTAGAGACGGCGGCGATCTTCGGGCAGATCGTCGACGGTGACCTTCACGAAGCCCCGCTTGAGGAACCAGTGTTCGGTGCGCGTCGTCAGCACGAAGATGCGCGTGAGGCCGCGTGCCCGCGCGCGCTGCTCGATGCGCTTCAGGAGCCGCTCGCCGTCTCCTGAGCCCTGCGCTTCGGGCGAGACCGTCAGACATGCCATTTCGCCGATGCGCTCCTGCGGGTACGGATACAGCGCCGCGCAGCCGAACAGCACGCCGTCGTGCTCGATCACCGAGAAATGGTCGATGTCGCGCTCGATCTGGTGACGTCCGCGCCGCACGAGCGTGCCGTCCGACTCCAGCGGCTCGATCAGCGTGAGAATGCCGCCGACGTCGTCGGGCGTCGCTTCACGCAGGCTCTCGAGGTTCTCGTACGAGATCATCGTGCCGACGCCATCGTGCAAGAACAGTTCCAGCAGCAGGCTGCCGTCGAGCGCGTATGGAATGATGTGCGCGCGCGCCACGCCGCCGCGGCATGCGCGGATCGAGTGCTTCAGATAGAAAGCCGGGTCGCCCGTCACCGCGCCGCTTTCGTGCAGCCGGTAAGCGTCGTCCAGCGACATTTCGCGGACCAGCGCGCCTTCTTCGTCGAGCAGGCCTTCCGTTTCCGTGAGAAACACGATCTTGTCCGCGCGCAGCGCAATCGCGGCCGCCGACGCGACATCTTCCATCGCCAGATTGAACGCCTCGCCCGTCGGCGAGAAGCCGAGCGGCGACAGCAGCACGAGCTTGCGGCTCGCGAGCGAATGACGGATGGAGTCGGCATCGATCTTGCGCACGACACCCGTGTGCTGGAAATCGACCCCGTCCAGAATGCCGACCGGGCGCGCCGTCACGAAGTTGCCCGACACCACGCTGATGTGCGCGTGCGCCATCGGCGTGTTCGGCAAGCCCTGGCTGATCGCGGCCTCGATGTCGAGACGCACTTCGCCCGCCGCTTCCTTCGCGGATTCGAGCGCGCGCGCATCGGTGATGCGCATGCCGTGCGAAAACTCGGATTCGACGCCGTGCAGGCTCATCTGCTCTTCGACTTGCGGTCGAGACCCGTGCACGAGCACGATCTGGATACCCATGGCCTGCAACAGCGCGATATCGGAGACGAGCGCGTTGAGTAGCCCCTGATGCACGACTTCGCCGCCAAACCCGACGACGAACGTCTTGTTTCGGAACGCGTGAATATACGGCGCGACCGATCGCATCCAGTCGACGAATTGCGCGTGCTGCAACAGGATTTCCGCGTCGCTGGACGATGCCGGCGAGCTGGCGGGCGAGGGGACGAGGTCGGTTTGGGAATTCATGCCCCGGATTATAATGCGCCCCCATGTCGAATGTACCCAAAAGCTCCGCTGGAGCCGATACGAAAAACGCGGCTGACGCTGCTTCGAAGGACGCCGCGAAGGCGACGCCACGCGAGCGTCACAATGCACCGCGCGACGCTCGCGGCGAAGCTTCGCGACGTGACCTTTCCGTGGACGTTGCGAATGCGCCGCGCTCGGACGATTCCGCGTCCGGTGACGCGGGCACAAAAGACGCAGGCGCCGCTCGCGAACGCGCGAAAGGCGGTGCGCATGGCCAGCCGCGCGCTCAGGGCGGCAAACAAGACGGCCAGCAAAATAAAAAGCCTCGCGAAAATGAAAAGCCTCGCGAAAAGCCCCGCACGGGCCCGCGCGAACCGCACAAGCCCGCACGCATCATCGAACCGAATCCGATCCCGCCCATCACGTTCCCCGAAGCGTTGCCCGTCTCGGGCAGACGCGACGAAATCGCACGCGCGATCGCGGGTCATCAGGTCGTGATCGTCAGCGGCGAGACGGGTTCGGGCAAGACGACCCAGCTGCCGAAAATCTGTCTCGCGCTGGGACGCGGGCTCGGCGCGGGCGGCAGCGGCCTGATCGGCCACACACAGCCGCGCCGGATCGCGGCATCGGCGACGGGCCGGCGCATCGCCGAGGAACTCGGCACGCCGTTCGGCGAAGTGGTCGGCTACAAGGTGCGCTTCACCGACAATCTCGCGCCGGGCGCCTCCGTCAAGCTGATGACGGACGGCATTCTGCTCGCGGAAACGCAGACCGATCCGCTGCTCAAGGCGTACGACACGCTGATCATCGACGAAGCGCACGAGCGCAGTCTCAACATCGATTTTCTGCTCGGCTATCTGAAGGAAATCCTGCCGAGGCGTCCCGATCTGAAGCTGGTCGTGACGTCCGCGACCATCGATGCCGACCGTTTCGCGCGCCATTTCGGCAGCGAAGAAAAGCCCGCGCCCGTGATCGAAGTGAGCGGGCGGCTCTATCCCGTCGAAGTGCGCTATCGCCCCGTCGCCGAAGATTCGCCGGCTGTGAAAGCGGCGGAAGGCCATGCAGGCCGCGAGCGCGGCGATCGTTCCGAACGGCCGGATCGTCCGAGAACGCAGCGCGAAACGGATCGCGATCTGATGGACGCGATCGTCGAAGCCGCCGACGAACTGTGCCGCGAAGGCCCCGGCGACGTGCTCGTGTTCCTGCCCGGCGAGCGCGAAATTCGCGATGCGGCGGAGGCGCTGCGCAAGCACCATCCACCGCATACGGAAATCCTGCCGCTGTTCGCGCGGCTTTCCGCGGCGGAACAGGAGCGCGTGTTCCGTCCGTCGAACGCGCGGCGCATCGTGCTCGCGACCAACGTCGCCGAAACGTCGCTGACGGTGCCCGGCATCCGTTACGTGATCGACACGGGCCTCGCGCGCGTGAAGCGCTACTCGTACCGCAACAAGGTCGAGCAGTTGCAGGTCGAGTCGATTTCGCAGGCGGCCGCGAACCAGCGGGCAGGGCGCTGCGGCCGCGTCGCCGACGGCATCTGCATTCGTCTCTACGACGAAACCGATTTCCAGGCGCGAGCGCGCTTCACGGACCCCGAGATTCTGCGTTCGTCGCTCGCCGCCGTTATCTTGCGGATGAAGTCGCTGCATCTGACGGCTATCGAAACGTTCCCGTTCATCGAGCCGCCGCCGGGCCGCGCAATCGCCGACGGATATCAGTTGCTCAACGAACTCGGCGCCGTCGACGACGACAACGCGCTGACGCCGCTCGGCCGCGAACTCGCGCGCCTGCCGCTCGATCCGCGCGTCGGCCGGATGATTCTCGCCGCGCGCGACCAGCAGTCGCTGCGCGAACTGCTGATCATCGCGAGCGCGCTGTCGGTGCAGGACCCGCGCGATCGCCCGATCGACGCGCAGGAGCAGGCGGATCAGGCGCATCGCAAGTTTGCCGACGAGCGCTCGGAGTTCCTGCAATGGCTGAAGATCTGGGCGTGGTTCGAAGAAGCCGTCGCGCACAAGAAGTCGAACAAACAGCTAACCGATGCATGCCGGCAGAACTTCCTTTCGCATCTGCGTCTGCGCGAATGGCGCGATGTGCATTCGCAACTGCTGACGGTGGTGCGCGAGCATGGCTGGCGTCTGAACGAAAGCGACGCGACCTTCGAGCAGATCCATCTCGCGCTGCTGACGGGCCTGCTCGGCAACATTGGCCTGAAAGCCGACGACGAGCCGTATTATCTCGGCGCGCGCGGCATCAAGTTCTATCTGTGGCCGGGCTCGGCGCTCGTGAAGAAGGCGGGCAAGTGGGCGATGGCGGCGGAACTGGTCGAGACGAGCCGGCTGTACGCGCGCTGTATCGCGAAGATCGAGCCGGAATGGGTCGAGCGGGTGGGCGCGCATCTGTTGAAGAAGTCGCTCTCGGAGCCGCATTGGGAAAAGCGCGCCGCACAGGTGTCGGCGTTCGAGCGCGCGATGCTGTACGGCTTGCCCGTCTATCACCGGCGGCGCGTGAGCTTCGGCAAGCAGGACCCGGCGCGCGCGCGGGAGCTGTTCATTCGTGGCGCGCTCGTCGAAGGCGAGTTCGATACGAAGCTCGCGTTCTTCGCGCACAACCGCAAGCTGCTCGGCGAAATCGAGCAGCTTGAACACAAGTCGCGCCGGCAGGACGTGCTGGTCGACGACGAACTCATCTACGCGTTCTACGATCACGCGATTCCGAACGGCATCTATACGGGCGCCGCGTTCGAGCGCTGGTATCGCGACGAAGTGAAGAAGAGCGGGCAGCAGGAAGACAAGCTGCGTCTGCTGTACCTGTCGCGCGACGACCTGATGCGTCACGAAGCGGCCGGCGTCACCACCGATCTGTTCCCGAAACGGATGACGATGTCGGGCGTCGAAATGGCGCTGACGTATCACTTCGAACCTGGCTCGCCGCGCGATGGCGTGACGCTCGCCGTGCCGCTCTTCGCGCTCAACCAGGTGGATGCGCGGCGCGTCGAGTGGCTCGTGCCGGGCATGCTGAAAGAGAAGACGCAACTGCTGCTCAAGTCGTTGCCGCAGAAGCTGCGCCGCCACTGCGTGCCGCTGCCGGAGTACGCGGCGGGCTTCGTTGAGCGTCATGGCGGCACGCGCTTCGGCACGGGCGGTCTGCTCGATGCGCTGGTCGCCGATGTCCGCGAGCAGAAGCAGGTCGCGATGAAGCAGTCGGACTTCAAGCTCGAAACGCTCGCGCCGCATCTGTTCATGAACTTCAAGGTCATCGACGAGCACGGCCGTCAACTCGCGATGGGCCGCAACCTCGCGCAACTGCGCGCCGAACTCGGCGGCCAGGCGCAACAGCATTTTCAGAAAATCGCGGCGAGCGCGGCAGGCGCGGCGCTCGCCAATGCCACATCGGGTGGCGGCGGCGCGTCTGCGCGCAGCGCGACGGGCGACGGCTCGCGTGGTGCGAACAGCGCTGCCGCGCGAAGCGCTTCGAGCGCGCCGCACACGCCGTCGAAGGCCGAAGCCGCCGCGGCATCCGCGACCGCGCTCTACGAAAACCTGACGACGTGGAATTTCGGCAAGCTGCCCGAGCTGCTCGAAATCCGCCGGGGCGGGCAGACGTTGTTCGGCTATCCGGCGCTTGTCGATCGCGGCACGCATTGCGACGTCGAAGTGTTCGATTCGCCCGACGAGGCCGCGCGCATCCATCGCGCGGGGCTGCGGCGGCTCTTCGCGTTGCAGTTGCGCGAGCCGATCAAGTACCTCGAAAAGAACCTGCCGGGCTTGCGCGAAATGGCGATGCAGTTCATGCCGCGCGGCACGCAGGAAGAGCTGCGCGATCAACTGATCGACACGGCGCTCGACCGCGCGTGCCTGCAAGACCCGCTGCCCGACGACGACACGAGCTTCCACGCGCGCAAGGACGAGGGCCGCAGCCGGTTGACGCTGCTCGCGCAAGAGATTGCACGCCTCGGCGGACTGATTCTTGGCGAGTACGCGGCTGTCGTCAAAAAGCTGGCGCAGGCGAAGCCGTTCGCCGCGCCTTATGCGGACATGCAGAACCAGTTGGATGCGCTGATCGGCAAGCGCTTTGTCGTCGATACGCCCTACACGCAGCTGACCCATTTCCCGCGCTACCTGAAGGGCATCGCGCTGCGCATCGACAAGCTGAAAGCCGATCCGGCGCGCGACGCGCGTCAGTCCGCGGAATTGCAGCCGCTCGCGCAGCATTACCAGCGCGCGCTCGCGCAGCGCGGCGGCGTGCCCGATGCGCGGCTCGCCGAGTTCCGCTGGCTGCTCGAAGAGTTGCGCGTGTCGCTCTTCGCGCAGGAACTGCGCACGCCGATGCCCGTTTCCGTCAAGCGGCTCTACAAGGTCTGGGAATCGATGCAGCGGTGACGAATTCGGTGCCTCCCGTTCGGTTCACCGGATGGTGTGCATTGGAGCGCTTGTTGCGCAGTGTGGCGTGGCCTTGCGAAAGCGGACGAAAATCACGAGGGCAAAATCACACCCTGTGATTTTCGTCGTTCGCTCACTCGCGAGGAGACATGCGTCTCACCAGTGCATCCCCGCGCCAATCGACGCGCCGACTTCGCCGCGCGAGCTTGCCGTGCCCTGGAGCTTGTACACCCACTTGCCCGTGTCCGACAGTTGCGACACGCCGACCGCCATCGCAGACTGTCCGCCGTACGTGCCCGCTGCCAGCGCGACCAGGCCGCGACCCGGCAGCACCGCTTGCGGAAGGCCCGCCATCGCGATCGCCGCGGCTGTGCCGCCGTAGCCGTCCTTGCGAACCGAGCGCACCTTGTCGTCGGTATAGCTCTTTGCCTGGCCGACTGCGCCGCTCACGCTCTGGTTCAACTGGTTGACGTTGACGGCGTCCGTGCCCTGCACGCCTGCCGCGACGTTCGTGATTTGCCGCTCCTCGCCAGGCGCACCGACCGATACGGTATTCGCGCGATCGGCGACCGAGCCCTGGCCGAGCGCGACCGAATTATCCGCGCTCGCGTTCGAGCCTGCGCCCAGCGCCACCGCGTTTGCGCCGCTCGCCTGCGCATTGGCGCCCGCGGCGATGGAGTGTGTGCCGCTGGCCACTGCCGGTTCAGTGGCAGGCGAGCCTTCGGCGCTGAACATCGGATTCGACGTGTTCACCGTGATGTTGCCGACTGCGCTGTCGAGCAGCGCGGAAAGCTGGCCGAGGTTGACGGCATCATGGGCGTCGACGGCATCCGCGACGTTGCGGATGCGGGTGCCGCCGTTCGCCGGGTCGCCTTGCAGCGTGACGCTGTCGTGGTTGACCGTGCCGTCGGGGTTGCGGTCGTACATCACAGCGCCGTCAGATCGCCTTGTCACAGCGCCCAATTCGTCGTCGAGCCGGCTCCTGACCGCCGACAATTCGCCGTCGAACCTGTTCGTGACGGACTTCAGTTGCGCGACATTGACGGCGTCCTGATCGGCGCGTCCCGGCGCGACGGTGCTGATCGTACGGTTGCCGACGTTGACTTCACCAGACGATGACTGCGGCCCAGTCAACCCGAAAGCCGTATAGCCGATCTGCGTGCCGAACAGGGTGACCGAGCCCGAACCCAGCGCGATGCTGTTGCTGAAGGTTGCCATCGAATTCGCGCCGAGCGCGAGTGACTGGAACGCGTTCGCCTGGGCGGTGTCGCCCAGCGCGGTTGACGCGCCTGCCATCGCGCCCGCATGCGCGCCGATCGCCGTCGCATTGTTGCCGGATGCCGTCGAGGTGTCGCCGACGGCCACCGCATTCACACCGCCGGAATACGCGGTATTGCCTAGCGCGACGCCCGTCGTGTCGACAGCGACCGAACCATTGCCAATCAACACCTGGGCGTTGGCGTTTGCCACTGCGGACGACAGCGCCAGGCACGCAAGCATCAGTTGCGCGCGCCGGCGCGAGCGTGTCGCCGGCTGTATTTCGACTTCGTTCAAGGCGGCGCAATAGGGTGCGAAGTGAGTTTGCGCCATTTCAATCGTCATTTTCATGCCTCAAAACTCCGGATAAAGCAGAACAGCAATGACTCGGATACGCCTCGCGGCTGGACAAGCATCGGTTATGGCAAGACCCGCTTTGCTGGAATGGAGAAGATGCTTGTGAAGGCGCGGGCTCGTTCAAGCCGCGCTGGCCGGCTCGCATCCGTTTTGCTGGCAAGCGTCAAAACGGGTATTGCATCCACGGATTTTTTGGCGGATGACAAAGCGTCGATATGAGGTAATTCTTAATTAATAACGATCTGAATTTTCCGTCTGCAATCAGTGAAAACGGGTGGTGATTAATCCAGTTTTATTTGCGGATTTATGAGCCGGATTAGCGATCGGCATTGGAATTTCAAAGGCAGAAATTGGATTGATCGGGCTATGCGAACGTCGATGTTCGGGCCAGCGCACCAACGGCAAAAATGCCCGCGTCGGATCGCGCAAAGCCCTTGCGTCAACGCGCCGCAAGGGCCTGTTTTTCCGCGATCCGGGTCAACCGTTGGGCCGTGCAAACGTTCTACAATGGCGACTGTCCCCTGATGTGAGTTTTCATGCGCAAATTTTCCCTTCCCGGCTTGACCAGCACGTTTGCAGCCGGCGCTGCGCTCGTCGCGGCAGCAAGCTTCTTCTCCCCGGCGGTTCATGCGAACAACGTGATCGTGCTCAATTCCGGCGAAGCCACGCTGAGCCTGATAGACGAGGCCACGCGTCAGGTTGTCGATACCGTGCCGACCGGCAAGGAGCCGCATCACCTGATGGCGACGCCGGATAATTCCTCGCTGATCGTCGCGAATTCGGTGTCGAACAATCTGATGTTCGTCGACCCGAAAACAGGCAAGCTGCAGCGCTGGATCGAAAACATCGAAGATCCCTATCAGATCGGTTTTTCGCCGGATCGCAAGTGGCTCGTGACGACGGGCCTGCGCCTCGACCGGCTCGACATTTACCACTACGACGGCCACAACATGACGCTGGCGAGCCGTCTGCCGCTCGCGGTGATGCCGAGCCACATCGCGTTCACGAACGACAGCAAGACGGTGTTTATCACGCTGCAGGTGTCGGGCGAACTGGCGGCCGTCGATCTCGCCACGCAGACGGTCAAGTGGAAGATGAAAGTCGGCAAGGTGCCGGCCGGCCTGTGGATGACACCCGGTGACAAGTACCTGCTCGTCGGCATGACGGGCGCGGACTATGTGGCTGTCGTCGACTGGAGGAACCAGAAGGTCGTGAAAACGATCACGACGGGCAAGGGCGCGCACAACTTCCGCTCGCTCGCGGACGGCAAGCACGTCGCGGTGTCGAACCGGGTGGCAAGCACGATCAGCATCATCGACGAAGACACGCTCACCAACGTCGGCGACATCACGGGCCTGATGCCTGGACCGGACGACATGGAACTTTCCGCGGACAAACGGTATCTGTGGGTGACGTTCCGTTTCGCGAAGCATGTCGGCGTGATCGACCTGAGCACGCGCAAGCTGATCCAGACGATCGCCGTGGGCCGCTCGCCGCACGGCATCTATTTCTTCGATCGCGCGCCCGTCACCGCGCCGAACGGAGCGTAATGCGACGTATGACGCAGGCGGCGCGCGTTGCCTGAGCGCCCGCCTGCGAGCCGCGAAGCCAAGCGGTAAAGTCATGGGTAACGCCGAACGACGAAGAGCACGATGTTCCATCTGATCGTTTCCAATCTCGATAGCTTCATCTCGTCGATCCAGACGCTTCTGTACGTCGATGTCGTGCAGCCGCTGCTGTTTCGCTTCGACCTGATGGACTACGACGAAGACACGTACGACAGCCTCTACTGGTTGATCGTCGGCGTGCTGGAAGTGCTCGCGATGTACGCGCTGCTGCGGCCGCTCGAAGCGCTGCGGCCGGTGGAGCAGTGGAAGGACCGCAAGGCGGTGCGCGTCGATGTGCTGTACACGTGGATCGCGAAGCTCGGCATTCTCAACCTGTTTTTCTTTTTCGCGCTGCAGCCGTTTTTCGACTCGGTGCAAGGCTGGCTGCGCCTGCATGGCATCGCGAATATCGAGCTAGACAATCTGTGGCCCGGCGTGACGACCCAGCCGATCGTCACGTTCATCATGTATCTGCTGGTGCTCGATTTCGCCGGCTACTGGTATCACCGCGGGCAGCACGGGATCGGCGTCTGGTGGGAACTGCACGCGGTGCATCACAGCCAGCAGCAGATGTCGCTCTGGGCCGACGACCGCAACCATCTGCTCGACGATCTGCTGCAAGCGTGCTTCTTTGCGGTTATCGCGCTCTTCATCGGCGTGCCGCCGTCGCAGTTCGTCGTGTTGGTCGCCGTCACGAATCTTGCGCAGAGCGTGCAGCACGCGAACATTCGCATGTACTTCGGTTGGTTCGGCGAGCGCCTGCTCGTCAGCCCGACGTTCCATCGCCGTCATCACGCGATCGGTTACGGCCACGAAGGGTTGAAGTACGGCTGCAATTTCGGCGTGCTGTTTCCGTGGTGGGACATGATGTTCGGCAGCGCATCGTGGAGCCGCGAGATGGAGCCGACAGGCATCCGCGATCAGCTCAGCGGCCGGCACTACGGCGAAGGCTTCTGGGAGCAACACTGGCTGGCGTTCGTGCGCATCGCGCAGCGCATCGGCGGCAAGAAGCAGCGGCGCGCGGCCTGACGCACTGTCGACGTACTTTCTCCATTGCCTTTTTCACAAGCGCACGCGCGCCCGGCGATCGCCGGCTTCGCGCTCGTGGATCAGGCCGGCGCGGCGGCGCACGCACATTGCTATCCACGCCGCAAGTCCTGCATTCGCCGTCCGAACTCGACGTGGTTTATCCTGTCCACGTTTCCTTCTTTTCCCTGCGTTCCGGCTACTGTCATTGACTTCGCATGAATGACCTCTTGCGCTCGTTTGGGCGCGCGCTTTCTTCCGTGCTGCATCCGCGCATGCTCTGGCTGACGTTCATGCCGTTTGCGGCGGCGGCGATTGTCTGGGGCGTGGTCCTCTGGTTTTCCTGGCAGACGCTGATCGGCGCGACGCGCAGCTGGCTCGAAGGCTGGCCGCTCACGACGACGCTCTACAGGCTGTTCGACTGGCTCGGGTTTTCATCGCTGCATGCGGCCGTTGCGCCGTTCATCGTGATCGCGGTCGCGATACCCCTCATCGTCGTGACGGTGCTGCTGCTGATCGCGACGCTGTCGATGCCCGCCGTGATCCGGCATCTGTCCGCGCGTCAGTTCGCCGGGCTGGAGATGCGGCGCGGCGGCACGTGGTACGGCAGTCTCGTTCACTCGCTCTGGACGACGCTCGTATGCCTGGTGGTACTCGTGGTCACGCTGCCTCTGTGGCTGATTCCGCCTTTTTTCGCGCTGATCCCGCCGCTGCTGTGGGGCTGGCTCACATATCGCGTGATGACGTATGACGCGCTCGCGCTGCACGCGAGCAGCGAAGAGCGGCGCGCGCTCGTGAGCCGACACCGTTTGCCGCTGCTGCTGATCGGCGTGGCGAGCGGGCTGCTCGGCTCGCTGCCGACGCTCATCTGGGCGTCGTCCGTCTGGCTGATCGTGCTGTTCCCTGTCATGACCGCGGCGACCATCTGGATCTATGCTTTCATCCTGGTGTTTACGGCGCTGTGGTTCGGCTTCTACTGCCTGCGCGCGCTGCAGCGGATGCGCGCCGACGAGCACGGCGCGAATGGTCATCACGGTCGGGATGGCCCGCATGATGGTCCATACGGTGCGCGGGACCCGGCGCGCATTTCCTACTGACATTCGACACGAGGCTGCAATGGCATTTGGCGTCATCATCATCGGCGATGAAATCCTGTCGGGCAGGCGCGTCGACAAGCATCTGCCTAAAGTTATCCAGCTTCTGAGCGCGCGCGGGCTGTCGCTCTCATGGGCCGAATATATCGGCGACGATCCCGCGCGCATCACGGCGACGTTGCACCGCTCGTTCGCATCGGGCGATGTCGTGTTCTCGACGGGCGGCATCGGCGCGACGCCGGACGATCACACGCGCCAATGCGCGGCCGCCGCGCTCGCCGTGCCGCTCGAACTGCATCCGGAAGCGAAAGTGCTGATCCAGGAGCGCATCCGCGAGATGCATCCGGCCAATGCGCCGGCACCCGTCGATTTCTATTCGCCCGAGAACCTGCATCGTCTGAACATGGGCACGTTTCCGCGCGGCGCGTCGATCATTCCGAATGGCTACAACAAGATTCCTGGCTTCTCTGTCGGCGATCATCATTTCGTGCCCGGCTTCCCGGTGATGGCCTGGCCGATGATCGAGTGGGTGCTGGATACGAAGTATGCGCATCTGCATCACTCGACGCCGCATGCGGAGAAGTCTTTGCTGGTGTTCGAACTGCCCGAGTCGACGCTGACGCCGTTGATGGAAAAGATCGAGCACGACTTCCCGGGCGTGCGCGTGTTCAGCCTGCCGAGCGTCGGCGATGCCGAGCGGGGCGGCATTTACGCGCGCCGTCATATCGATCTCGGCGTGAAGGGCGAGCCCGAGGCCGTCGCGGCGGCGTTCGTCAAGTTGCGCGAAGGCGTGCATCTGCTCGGCGGGGATATCGTCGAGCCGGAAGCGGTGATGGCGCAAGCCCGGTCGCGCGGCTGATCGCGGCGAGTTGTCGGCGCTGCGCAGGAGGGCATACAACGCGCGCCGTCCGAAGAACATCATCCGCGTGTCATATCGCGCGCGGACGATTCAACTGGAAGCGCAAACGAAAGCGGCGCACGGTTCACACCGTGCGCCGCGTGATTCTGGAAAGCCCTGGGCTTCCGTTCGTCGTGTTTGAGTCGTTGCGTCTTACGCGCCGATCCAAGGCAAGCCGCGGAAACACCAGCCCGAAACCGTCTTGCGATGCCCTTGGCCATCCTTGTCGCCTTCGAAGCCTTCGAGCAGATCCAGCGCCTTCGTGAATCCGGCCTGCGTCGCGGCAATCGCGGCGAGCTTGGAGCGCGCGGCGCTGCGGCACAGGAGCAGCACGGGCGTATCGGGTGTCGCGATCTGGCGCAGCTGGTCGATGAACTCGACATTCGGCACGCCGCCCGGATAGCGCGTCCATTCGACATGCGCATACTGGCCATCGCCGACGACGGGGCGGCCGACCCAATCGAGCTCGGCGCGCGTGCGGACGTCGACGAGGCGGGCGCGCGGGTCGAGTTGCAGAAGCTCGAACGCTTCGGCAGGCGTGACGGCGCCCGCATACGGAAGCTGGTTTTCGACACGGCGCTTTTCAGCCTGGCTGTACAACTGTTCGAGCGTACTCATGACAGCAGATCTCCTCGGAGCCAAAAAATCATTCTAGCAAGCACGCGCATGCCGGGCCGCACAATCGAAAGCGAAAGTCGACGGTACGCGGCGTGCTTCATTCTGGTGCAAAATGGGCTTCATGCACCAGAATGGAATATTAAGCAGGTGCGGATTTTTATGATGCACGTCGATGGTGCAACAAGGCGGCTTTAAGCCGCGCAATTCCCGCAAACGGTGTGCGCCGGTTCCCCGCAAAGGCGCGTCAGCGTTGGCGCTGCGACGAGTCGGCGCATGTTCGACCAAAATATGGCATGGAAGCTGCTTTATTGGTCCCGATCGAACTGGCCCGACGCCAGAAACGGTCGACCCCAATATGCCGGTATTCGAGGGGTGGACGCGTCGGGGCTGGTCAGCTAGATTGGGCGGCGGCTCAACCCGCCGAATTCGTTAATCAGGAGATAGGTTATGAGTAAATCCGTGGCCGACGTCATGCAACTCGTCAAGGACGAGGACGTCAAGTTTGTCGACTTCCGTTTCACCGACACGCGCGGCAAAGAGCAACACGTTTCGGTGCCGGTGTCGGCATTCGACGAAGACAAGTTTGAAAGCGGCCATGCATTTGACGGTTCTTCGATTGCCGGCTGGAAGGGCATCGAAGCATCGGACATGCTGCTCGTGCCGGATGCGAACACTGCCTACATCGACCCGTTCTACGAAGAGTCGACCCTCGTGCTGACCTGCGACGTCGTCGAACCGGCTGACGGCAAGGGCTACGAGCGCGATCCGCGCTCGCTCGCGAAGCGCGCCGAAGCGTACCTGAAGAGCACAGGTCTCGGCGACACGGCCTTCTTCGGTCCGGAACCGGAATTCTTCATTTTCGACTCGGTCCAGTGGAACACGGACCAGTCGGGCTGCTTCGTCAAGATCGGCTCGGAAGAAGCACCGTGGTCGTCGGGCAAGGAATTCGATGGCGGCAACACGGGCCATCGTCCGGGCACGAAGGGCGGCTATTTCCCCGTTGCCCCCGTCGACACGTTCCAGGACATCCGCTCGGAAATGTGCCTGCTGCTCGAACAGATCGGCATTCCCGTTGAAGTTCACCACCACGAAGTGGCGGGCCAGGGCCAGAACGAGATCGGCACGAAGTTCTCGACGCTGGTTCAGCGCGCTGACTGGACGCAGCAACTGAAATACATCGTCCACAACGTCGCGCACACGTACGGCAAGACGGCGACGTTCATGCCGAAGCCTGTCGTCGGCGACAACGGTTCGGGCATGCACGTTCACCAGTCGATCTGGAAGGACGGCCAGAACATGTTCGCAGGCAACGGCTATGCTGGCCTGTCGGAATTCGCGCTGTTCTACATCGGCGGCATCATCAAGCACGCTCGCGCGCTGAACGCGATCACGAACCCGGGTACGAACTCGTACAAGCGTCTCGTGCCGCACTTCGAAGCACCCGTGAAGCTCGCTTACTCGGCACGTAACCGTTCGGCATCGATCCGTATTCCGCACGTCCCGAATCCGAAGGGCCGCCGTATCGAAACGCGCTTCCCGGACCCGCTCGCGAATCCGTACCTGTGCTTCTCGGCGCTGATGATGGCAGGTCTGGACGGCGTGCAGAACAAGATCCATCCGGGCGAAGCTGCGGACAAGAACCTATACGACCTGCCGCCGGAAGAGGATGCAAAGATCCCGACCGTGTGTGCCGGCCTCGATCAGGCGCTGGAAGCACTCGACAAGGATCGCGAGTTCCTGACGCGCGGTGGCGTGTTCACGGATGCGATGCTCGACGCTTACATCGAACTGAAGGAAAGCGAACTGCAACGCGTGCGTATGACCACGCACCCGGTCGAATTCGAACTGTACTACTCGCTGTAAGAGGCGCTGCGCCCTGTTCGCACGTTTGCGGGCAGGCGTAGCCCTGACGCTGCGATCGGTCATGAAGGGACGGCGGCGCCGTCCCTTTTTCGTTGGATCGAGGCGATGACTGTTCTATTGCAGATTGATGTTGCCGTATTGAACCGCGTGCGCTGAAGCCCGCTTCACCATCGCTGTCGGCCGGAGTTGGCGCTCTAGCGCTTGCTCCAGCCTCATGCAACGCTATCTACCCGACTGCAAGATGGTACTGAAGAACCTGATCAAGGCCAGAAAAGGGCATACCGACGCGCTGTCGGACGATGTGCAGCTCGTCGAGTCCGGTTTGCTGCCGGGCTTCGAGGCGTTGCCCACCGTCGTGCTCGTGCTCGACAAGCGAACGCTGCGTGTCGCGTTCGCAAACCCGTCGGCGGAATCGATGCTCGAAATGTCGCGCCGGCAACTGACGCAGATGGCATGGCCCGACATCTTCACGAACGGCGAGGAACTGACGGCGACCATCGCCGCGATCGCCGCGCACCGTTTTCACGCGACGCATCTCGATGCCGTGCTCGAGCGTCCCGGCCACGAGCCGCTGCACGTGCATGCCGTCGTCGGATTTCTGGAGAGCGTGCAGGACTATGTGCTGCTCGAACTCTTCGAGAACGAGCGCCACCTGCGCTCCGATCGCGAAGAACGCATTCACGATCTGACGGCCGTCAACAAGCAGCTGATCCGCAATCTCGCGCATGAGATCAAGAATCCGCTCGGCGGCATTCGCGGCGCGGCGCAATTGCTCGAGTTCGAACTCGGCGCGCGCGAACGCGACGAGTTGCGCGAGTACACGCAGGTCGTCATCAAGGAATCGGACCGGCTGCAGACGCTTGTCGACCGGCTGCTCGAACCGCATCGTCATCCGCATATCGTCGGCGACGTGAACATTCACGAAGTGTGCGAGCGCGTGCGCGCGGTGATTCTCGCGGAGTTTCCTCGCGGCCTCACGATCGAGCGCGACTACGACGTGAGCGTGCCCGATCTGCGCGGCGACAAGGAGCAACTGATCCAGGCGCTGCTGAACATCGTGCGCAACGCGGCCGAAGCATTGCGGGAACGCATCTCGCAAGGCGATGCGCGCATCGAGTTGCGTACGCGTGTCGCGCGCAAGGTGACGATCGCGAAGCGCCTTTGCAAGCTGGCACTGGACTTGCATATCGTCGACAACGGGCCCGGCATTCCCGAAGAGATACGCGAGCGCATTTTCTATCCGCTCGTATCGGGGCGCGACGATGGCAGCGGTCTTGGCCTCACGCTCGCGCAGACATTCGTGCAACAGCACGAAGGGATGATCGAAGTGGAGAGCCGTCCGGGTCACACCGAGTTTCAGATTCTGCTGCCGCTCAACTGCTGACACGACACGCAATACAAGACTTCTGACGGACCTATATGAAGCCGATCTGGATAGTAGACGACGATCAATCGATCCGCTGGGTGCTCGAAAAAGCACTCGCACGCGAGAACTTCGCGACGCGCAGCTTCGCGAACGTCCGCGAAGCCGCGGGCGCGCTGGAACACGACAGCCCGCAAGTGCTCGTCTCCGATATCAGGATGCCAGGCGGCTCCGGGCTCGAACTGCTGCAGACCGTGCGCGACCGGGTGCCGGGGCTGCCCGTCATCATCATGACGGCGTTCTCGGACCTCGACAGCGCGGTCGCCGCATTCCAGGGCGGCGCATTCGAATACCTCGCGAAGCCGTTCGATATCGACAAGGCCGTCGAACTGATTCGTCGCGCCGTCGACGAAAGCGTGCGCGGCGAGCATACATGGGACGACCGTGTAGCCGAAGCGCCGGAGATGCTCGGCCAGGCACCCGCGATGCAGGACATGTTCCGCGCGATCGGCCGCCTGTCGCATTCGGCGGCGACCGTGCTCATTACGGGCGAATCAGGCACTGGTAAGGAACTTGTCGCGCGCGCCTTGCACCGACATAGCCCACGCGCGAACGGTCCGTTCATCGCGCTCAACACGGCAGCGATTCCGAAAGATCTGCTGGAATCCGAACTGTTTGGTCATGAGCGAGGCGCGTTCACTGGCGCGCAGGCGATGCGCCAGGGCCGGTTCGAGCAGGCTGAGAACGGCACACTGTTTCTCGATGAAATCGGCGATATGCCCTTCGACTTGCAGACGCGTCTGTTGCGCGTGCTGTCCGATGGTCAGTTCTATCGCGTCGGCGGACACAACCCGCTGCGCGCGAACGTGCGCGTGATCGCCGCGACGCATCAGAATCTCGAATCGCGCGTGCGTCAGGGTCTGTTCCGCGAGGACCTGTATCACCGGCTGAATGTGATCCGCTTGCGTCTTCCCGCGTTGCGCGAGCGAAGCGAAGACATTCCGCTGCTGACGCGTCACTTCCTGCAGAAAAGCGCGCGCGATCTCGGCGTCGAGCCGAAGCGCGTATCCGATGAGGCATTGGCGTATCTCTCGTCGCTGCCGTTTCCGGGCAATGTGCGCCAGCTCGAAAACCTCGCGAACTGGCTCACCGTGATGGCGCCCGCGCAGACGATCGAGGTCAAGGACTTGCCGCCCGATCTCGTATCGACGCAACAGGCCGGCGCGGAGCTCATGTCGCCCGGCGGGGTGGTGCCGATCGATGCCGTGGCGGGCACAGGCTTAGCAAACGGCACGGCGCCGCCTCTGCCAAGCACGCCCGCCGTGCAGGGCGGCGCGGCGACACCGTCGCCTGTCGCCGCATGGGAGAGCGGACTGCGCACCGAAGTCGCGAAGCTCCTGCGCGAGAACGCCTCCGATGTGATGGACGAGCTGTCGCGCCGGTTCGAGGCGGCCGTGATCCGCGAAGCGCTCGACTTCACGCGCGGACGCAAGGTGGAAGCGGCGGAGCGTCTTGGCATCGGACGCAATACGATCACGCGCAAGATTCAGGAGTTGAACCTCGAATCCTGAGCTCTGATGTATCCGACTTCGTTCAGGTGATGGAAACCAAAGCGGCTCGACGGCGCCACGCGCCATCGAGCCGTTTTTTATTCGCGATGCAGCTTGAAATCCACTTCCTCTGGCCGCCCTTCGAGCGACAGGTGCGCCCGCGCCGCCGGCGCGCGGCTCACCACTTTCCCTCGACTCACGACGGCGAGCCGCGCCGCGCGCAAGCGTATCGCTTCGACGGCATCGCGCGCATCGAGCACGACGAGGTTCGCATCGCAACCCGGCTCGATGCCGTAACCTTCGAGCCCGAGGATACGCGCCGCGTTCGCCGTGACGGCATCGAAGCACGCATGCATCGCGTCGATGCCCGTCATCTGGGCGACGTGCAGACCCATATGCGCCACTTCGAGCATGTCGCCGGAACCGAGGCTGTACCACGGGTCCATCACGCAATCGTGACCGAATGCGACGTCGATGCCCGCCGCCATCATCTCCGGCACGCGTGTCATGCCGCGCCGCTTCGGATACGTATCAGAACGCCCTTGCAGCGTGATGTTGATCAGCGGGTTCGCGATGGCCGCGACGCCTGCCTCGCGCATCAGCGGCAGCAGCTTGCTGACGTAGTAGTTGTCCATCGAATGCATCGACGTCAGATGCGAGCCCGTCACGCGGCCTTGCATGCCGAGACGGTAAGTCTGCGCGGCGAGCGTTTCGATATGACGCGACATCGGGTCGTCCGATTCGTCGCAATGCATGTCGACGCGCAAGCCTTTCTTGGCCGCGAACTCGCATAGCAGGCGCACCGACTCCGCGCCGTCCGCCATCGTGCGCTCGAAATGCGGAATGCCGCCGACCACGTCGACGCCCATCGCGATCGCGCGCTTGAGGTTGTCGAACGCGCCCGCGCTGCGCAGCAGTCCGTCTTGCGGAAACGCGACCAGTTGCAGATCCATATAACGCGCGACGCGGCGCTTCACTTCGAGCAGCGCTTCGACGGCGAGCAGGCGCTCGTCGCACACATCGACGTGCGTGCGGATGGCCAGCAGCCCGCGCGCGACGGCCCAATCGCAATACTGCAACGCGCGCGCGACGAGCGCTTCCTGTGTCAGATGCGGCTTCAGTTCGCCCCATAGCGCGATGCCTTCGAGCAAGGTGCCCGACGCGTTCACGCGCGGCAAACCATACGAGAGCGTCGCGTCCATATGGAAGTGCGCATCGACGAACGGCGGCGCGACGAGCGAACCGTCCGCGTCGATTTCTTCGCGCGCGGTGGCTGCGAGCGCGGGCTCGACGGCGGCAATTCGGCCGCCCTCGATACCGATGTCGACGGGGCCATTCGATTGCGCCGCGCTGCGCGGCAATACGGCACGACGGATGATCAGGTCCATTGGCGGCTCCTTTGCATGACACCGATTCTATCGGCGGAACAAAGGCGTGTGGCGCTGATCCCGCATCGTCCCGACGGCATAGGACAAACGACCATGCTGTACCGGCTGGCAGCACGCGATGCGTACCGCTCGCGCGTGCGCCGCCGTCCTATACTCGGCGGACGGGACACAACCAACATGAACGGGCACGGAAACGAGATGAAGACGATAGGCGTGATCGGCGGGATGAGCTGGGAATCGTCGGCCGAGTACTACCGGCTGATGAACCGTCAAGCGAAGGCGCGCCTCGGCGGCCATCACAACGCGCGCAGCCTGATGCTGACCGTCGATTTCGCACCCGTCGAAGCAAATCAGCGCGCAGGCGACTGGCATGCGCTCGGCGCGCAGATGGCCGATGCCGCGCGGCAACTGGAGCGCGGCGGCGCCGATCTCGTGCTGCTCGCGACGAATACGATGCACCGCGTGTACGAAGCGATCGAGACGGCGATCACCGTGCCTTTCCTGCACATCGCCGACCCGACGGGCGAAGCGCTGCGCGCGGCAGGCATCGAGCGTGTCGGCTTGCTCGGCACGCGCTATACGATGGAGCAGACGTTCTACGCCGGGCGCCTGCGCGAGCGTTTCGGGCTCGACACGCTGGTCCCCAATGACGAAGGCCGCGCGAACGTGCACCGAATCATCTACGACGAGTTGTGCCATGGCGTGATCGAGCCGCATTCGCGCGCGATCTATCGGAACGTGATCGAGGCTTTGAAAGCGCGCGGTGCGCAAGCCGTCATTCTTGGCTGCACGGAGATCACGCTGCTGATCGAACAGGAAGACTCCGCGCTGCCTGTCTTCGATACTACAGCGCTGCATGCGCAACGGGCCGTCGACTGGGCGATCGACGCGGACCCGAAGTGAGCCTGATACGCCATCATCGCCGGCCTCTAGCAGAGGATAGTTAAAAAAATTCGCTCAAGTGTTTGACGCGTGAAGCAGGTGTCAGTACAATTCGCTTCCTCTGACGCGGGGTGGAGCAGTCTGGCAGCTCGTCGGGCTCATAACCCGAAGGTCACAGGTTCAAATCCTGTCCCCGCAACCAGTTTCATGGCATCGTGTTCTGCTCCACACGGCCCCAGCATTCGAAGCCCGCATCGCTGCAAGCGTTGCGGGCTTTTGCTTTTTTACTTGCGCACGTTGCGGCACCGAGCCGCGTTGCGCGATCGCGGTAAGATTCCATCCTGCACCCGAGAGAACGAGAACGAGCGATGAAATTAGCCACGTGGAACGTGAACTCCCTGAAGGTTCGTCAGCAGCATGTGATCGACTGGCTCGAACTCAGCCAGACCGACGTGCTGTGTCTTCAGGAACTGAAGCTGCCCGACGAAAAATTTCCGCGCGCCGAACTCGAAGCCAAGGGCTACCGCAGCTGGTTCGCGGGACAGAAGACCTATAACGGCGTCGGCATTCTCGTGCGCGACGGCGTGAGCGTCGATGAAAGCAACATCGTGCGCAACATTCCGGGCTTCGACGACCCGCAGCAGCGCGTGATCGCCGCAACCATCGATGGCGTGCGCGTGATCTCCGCTTACTTCCCGAATGGCCAGGCGCCCGGCACCGACAAGTTCGCGTACAAGCTGCGCTGGCTCGATGCGCTGCACGATTGGATTGTCGGCGAACTGGCGCAGTATCCGAAGCTCGCGCTGCTCGGCGACTACAACATCGCACCCGAAGACCGCGACGTGCATGATCCGAAGGCGTGGGAAGGGCAGAACCTCGTGTCGCCGGAAGAGCGCGCGCAGTTCCAGCGTCTCATCGAACTCGGCCTCGTCGATTCGTTCCGGCTCTTCGAGCAGCCTGAGAAAACCTTCACGTGGTGGGACTACCGGATGCTCGCGTTCCGCCGCAATGCGGGTCTGCGCATCGACCACATTCTGTTGTCGAAGCCGCTCGCGGCGAGTTGCACGCATTGCGACGTCGACAAGACGCCGCGCAAGTGGGATCAGCCTTCGGATCACGCGCCCGTCATCGCGTTGACGGAATAAGCGCACGCGCGAATAAAAAAGCGGGTCCGGTTGTCCCGAACCCGCCTTGTGGCAGAACGCGCGAGCGGCTACGTTAAAGCGCTATTCACGGGCGCACAGGTTGCGCGCCCGTGCACGCAGCAACATCAATGCGCAGCCCCAGGCACCGCGCCAGGCGCCATGCCGTTGTGACGCAACAGTGCGTCGATATTCGGCTCGCGGCCGCGGAATGCCTTGAACGATTCCATCGCGGGACGGCTGCCGCCCACTTCGAGAATCTCCTTGCGATACCTCGTGCCCGTCGCCGCATCGAGCACGCTGCCGGTGCCCGACTGCGCCGCTTCTTCGAATGCCGCATACGCATCGGCGGACAGCACTTCAGCCCACTTGTAGCTGTAGTAGCCCGCCGCATAACCGCCCGCGAAGATATGGCTGAACGTATTCGGCCAGCGCGAGAACGCAGCCTGCGGAATCACGTGGAAGCGCTCGTTGATTTCGCGCGCGAGATCGTTCGCGCTCTTCACACCGGACGTATCGAAGTCGACGTGCAGCTTCATGTCGAACATCGAGAACACGATCTGACGCAGCGTGCCCAGGCCGCTCTGGAAGTTCTTCGCGGCGAGCATCTTGTCGAACAGCTCGCGCGGCAGCGGCTTCGCGGTATCGACGTGCGAAGTCATGTCGCTCAGCACGTCCCACTCCCAGCAGAAGTTCTCCATGAACTGCGACGGCAGCTCGACGGCATCCCATTCGACGCCGTTGATGCCCGACACGCCCAGTTCGTCGACGCGCGTCAGCATGTGATGCAGCCCGTGCCCGAACTCGTGGAAGAGGGTGATCACTTCATCGTGCGTGAAGCACGCGGGCTTGCCGCCGACGGGAGCCGAGAAGTTGCACGTCAGATACGCGACGGGCGTTTGCACCGCGCCGTCGACGGGCTTGCGGCGCGAGCGCGCATCGTCCATCCATGCGCCGCCGCGCTTGCCTTCGCGCGCGTACAGGTCGAGATAGAACTGCGCGACGAGGCCGCCGTCCTGATTCTCGACGCGGAAGAAGCGCACGTCCGGATGCCACGTCGCTGCTTCGTCGCGGCGGATCTTCACGCCGAAGAGCGTCTCAGTGACCTTGAACAGGCCCTTGAGCACCGTGTCTTCCGGGAAATACTGCTTTACTTCGTTTTCGGAAAACGAGTAGCGCTTCTGACGCAGACGCTCGGCGGCGAACGCGACATCCCACGGCTGCAATTCGTCAAGGCCCAGCTCGTTCGCGGCGAACTCGCGCAGCTCCTGCCAGTCGTGCTCGGCGTGCGGACGCGCGCGCGTCGCGAGGTCTTCGAGGAACGTCATCACCTGCTTGGGCGACTCGGCCATCTTCGGCGTGAGCGAAACTTCAGCGAAATTTTTGTAGCCGAGCATATGCGCTTCTTCTTCGCGCAGCTTCAGGCTTTCGGCGATGTTCGCGGTGTTGTCCCAGTCGGTGTTGCCCTTGCCGTATTGCGGCCCGAGCTCCGATGCGCGCGTGACGTAGGCGCGGTACATCGTCTCGCGCATCGCGCGGTTTTCCGAGTACTGCATCACCGGGAAGTACGACGGGAAATGCAGCGTGAACTTCCAGCCGCTCTTGCCGTCGCGCCCGGCCGCTTCGCGGGCGCCTGCGATCACGTCTTCGGGCAGCCCGGCCAGCTCGTCCTGGCTTTCGGCGATATACGCATATGCATTGGTCGCGTCGAGCACGTGATCCGAAAACGCCTTCGACAGCGCGGCCTGACGTTCCTGCAGTTCCGCGAAACGTGGCTTCTGGTCTTCGGGCAGTTCGGCGCCCGACAGTCGGAAGTCGCGCAGCGCGTTGTTCAGGATCTTCTTGCGCTCGCCCGTCAGCGATTCGAAATCGCTGGCCGCGGCGATCGCCTTGTACTTGTCGTAGAGCGCGAGATTCTGCCCGACGCTCGACCAGAACTCGGTGACGCGCGGCAGGTTCTCGCCATAGACGGCGCGCAACTCGGGCGTATCGGCGACGGCGTTCAGATGGCCGATCACGCCCCATGCGCGCGACAGCGGTTCCGTCGCGCGTTCGACGGGCTCGACGATGTCGGCCCACGACGCGGGCGTCGACGGCTCGCTCGCGCGGTCGACGGCGGCGTTCGCATCCGCGAGCAGCACGTCGAGGGCAGGCGTCACGTGTTCGGGGCGGATCTCGCCAAAGCGCGGCAGGTCGGAGAAATCGAGGAGCGGATTGTCGGATGTCGATTGGGATGTGGACATGTTGCTTCCTGTCTGACGCGTTGAGTGAAGGCCCGGATGACGGTCAGCCGGGCCCGAAACGGAGCGGCGCACATGGCACGGCCCGCGCGCGTGCGGGCCGCCGTCTGGCGTCCTGTGGAGCATATTGGGGCGCCATTCGCCATTTCCAGCCGGGATCGATCGGTTGCAGCACAAATTATCAGAACTGCCGCCCGCGCGCAGAAGCTGCGGGTTCACGCATATTTGTACCAGAACGGGAAAGCGGCAAGCGGACGGTCGCAACAGGGAATTTCGCGGATCGTTGAACGGTCGGCGCGCGCGTCTCGCGTGGGTCTTGCACGTTTCTCGTGCGTACCTGTCGTTCGCGCGGATTTCGCATCCTTCAAAATTGCCGCTCGTCGTGGCGCGGCGGCCGCTTCGCAGCAGGTAGCGTCCCGATGACTCAGCGGTCCGAAAGCGCGCCGACGACGGCAGCGGATCTGACCGTCCGCTGGCCGCCTTTCAGATGATGCGCTGATCCGCTGATGGCACGCGCGCGGACGGCTATGCAATCCGCGCGATCCGACCAAGAGGGCGGTTGTCCCGAGGACCGTTCAGGCCTTGCCTGCCGCGCGCTCGGCCGCTTCGATCGTGTTGACGAGCAGCATCGTGATCGTCATCGGGCCGACGCCGCCCGGCACGGGCGTGATATGGCCGGCCACTTCCTTCACGTTCGCGAAGTCGACGTCGCCGCACAGCTTGCCGAGATCGTCGCGATTCATGCCGACGTCGATCACGGTTGCGCCGGGCTTCACCATGTCGGCGGTCAGCGTGTTGCGCAGGCCCGTCGCGACCACGACGATATCCGCATTGCGGGTGTACGCGGCGATATCGCGAGTCTTGCTGTGGCAGACCGTGACTGTCGCGTTTGCCTGGAGCAGCAGCAGCGCCATCGGCTTGCCGACGATGTTCGAGCGGCCGATCACGACGGCGTTCTCGCCCTTCAATTCGATGCCATACGCTTCGAACATCTTCATCACGCCATACGGCGTGCACGGGCGAAAGAGCGGCTTGCCCGTCATCAACGCGCCCGCGTTCGCGACGTGAAAGCCGTCGACGTCTTTCTCGGGTGCGATCGCTTCGATCACCTTGTGGCTGTCGATATGCGCGGGCAGCGGCAGCTGCACGAGGATGCCGTGAATCTTCGGATCGCGGTTGAGTTCGTCGATGTGCGCGAGCAGTTCCGCCTCCGTCATGCCGGCGGGATAGCGGTCGTACGACGAGAAGAGTCCGTTGTCCTCGCAGGCTTTGACCTTGTTGCGGACGTAAACCTCGCTGGCGGGATTGTCGCCGACGAGCACGACGGCAAGACCGGGCTGATGTCCACGGGCGGTGAGGGCGGCGGCGCGCGTGGCGACGTCGGCGCGCAAGGTCTTGGAAAGGGCGATGCCGTCGATCAGTTTGGCTGTCATGGTCGGTCGAGATACGGAGTTCGGAATGCGGGCGGGGCGGGCAGGCGCGGGGCGTTTGATCACGTTGCCGCGCATGCAGCGCGTGCTGCGCGCGCGTTCGCGACATGTGCGCTCTCGCGCGGCCGTCGCGAATCGCACGGATGGCGCTCGAAGGCAGGAACAGGTCGCGTGCCGAAAAGCGCACGGCGCGAAAACCGCGCCGCAGCGAAGTTCGACATTATACCGTCGGGGATGGGATCGGTTGGCTTCGCGGATCAGCACACTGGCCGCCGCCGGGGCAGGCGGCCAGTGCGACGCGCGGTCATCGCGAAGATTTCAACGCGCGGTCAAGGTACGATCAGCGCGCGTTCAGGGCTGCGTCGCCGTCCACGACGAATCGGGATTGAACGACGTGATCGCGCTCGCCGCGCGTGACGTCTGCGCGCCGAGATTCTTCTCGTAGACCTGCCCCTTCTGGTTGACGATGAAACTCATCACGCCCGTCTTGCCGTATTCCGCCGGCCACGCGACGAGGCCGAAGCCTTTCGACAGCGCGCCGTCCTGCACGTAGTTCTGTGCGCCGCCCTCGGCGTTCGCGCCCTGCGACGTGAGGATGCGGTAGTGATAGCCGTTGTACGCCTCGCCCGGCGCGACCTGATGCGGCATCGTCGCGGCGAGCGGCCCGAGCGGGCTTTCGGCCTCGCCGGGCGCCGTGGGCCAGTAGAGTCCGTCGCGCTGGCCGGGCGAACTGATGAACTTCTGCGCGTAGTGCTGCATCTGGCTTCGATAGTCGTTTTGCGCATCGACGTACGCGAGCGACGTGAGAATTGCCGCGCGCTCGTTGCGGCCGATGCGGCGCGTGAGCATTTCGTCGGTGGCGGCGGGCGTGTCGAACTGCCAGCCGCGCGCGCTCTGCACGATCGGAATCGGCAGCGTCCATCCATTCGCGCCGACGGCCAGATGCACGCTCTTGCGGCCGTGGCGCGGCGCCGGATCGTCGACGATCTGATGGCCATTCGCCCATTGCCCGAGGAACGCATAGATGTCGTCCTCGCCGATGTTGGTGGTCGGGATGTAGCGGCCGTAGTTCTTGCCGAGCACTTTCTCCATCGCCGGATGGTCGTTCGTTGCGAGGGCGTCGGCAAACGCGCTGGCGGCGGCGTCGGGCGTCGGATAGAAGGCTTGTGCAGCGGCGGGTTGCGCGACGGCGAATATCGTCACGGCGACGACGGCCGCGAGCGCATTCGATGCGCGCGCAAACGGCAAGACGGTTGAATCGGGTGGAACGTGTGAAAGGGCAGCGCTCGGCGCAATCTGGCGCGCGCAAAGCAGCGTGCGCAGCGCGCGGCGGGTCGAAATGCGGATCATGTGTGCCTCCTGTCGATCGTTCGTGATCGTTCGCTCAGCGGCGATGGAACTGGCGTCCGCCACCACCGCCTGCGCCGCCGCCAAAGCCGCCACCGCCCCGGGCTCCGCCTCCGCCGCTGAAGCCGCCGCCTGCCTGTCCTGCGCCGCCGGCCCCGGGCCGGCTGCCTCCCGCCTCGCCGCCGCCGAGCTGCTGACCGCCGCCGCCCGCGCCGACACGGTTGCTCGCGCCACCGTTGCTCGCGAGCGACTGGCGGCTTGCCTGTCCGCGCTGCAAATCCTGCCGCGAGCCCGCGCCATCGCCGGCGCCGCGCAATGCGTTGTCGCGGTTCATGTTCTGCGCGCTGTTGCGGATCTCGCCCGCGTTCGCGCCGCCTTGATGGATGTTCTGCACGCGCTGGCTCGCGTTGCCGCTCAGGTTCTGACCGGTGCGGTTCTGCAGCGTTTGTTGCGCCTGTGTGCGCGATGCGTCGCGTCCGCGATATTGATCGCGTTGCGCGGCCAGATTGTTGTTGATGTTGGCATTGTTGCGATTGATGTTCGCGTTGTTGCGGTTGACATTCGCGTTGCGATTCCAGTTCGAGGTTGCGGTGTTCGAATTGATCCGGTTGTTGACGTTGACGTTGTTGTAACGATTGACGTTGATATTGACGTCATGGTTGTTCCAGTTGAATCCGCCCCACAGCGAATTGACGACGGCCACGCCCGCGCCGAATGCAAGCCCCGCCGCGAAGCCCGACGCGATCGCGTAACCGGGAGGGGGCGGCACATACACGGGCGGATAGGCGGGATAAGGCCATGCGCCATACACGACGGTCGGGTTGTACGTCGGCACGTAGACCACTTGCGGATTGGCCGGCTGGATCTGGATCGTGTTCTGCTCGACGATCACCTTCTGCTGTTCGGTCGTCTTCAGATTGCCCGCCGACTGCGCCTGCTTGCGCAGCCGCTGCACGGAGTCCATCACATCGTTCGGCTGCGCGAGAAACGCGTTGCCGAGCTGCGTGACCCAGTCGGGCTTCGAGGCCATCGTCGCGAGCACCTGCGGGAACGCGACGAGCGATTGCACGCTCGGGTCCCACGGTTCCGATGCGACGGCTTTGACGGCATCGTCGCCCTTGTACTGCGTGTTCGACTTCGACCACGCGGCGGCCGCATCCACGTCCTGCGGAAAGGTCGACGCCATCAGCACCTGCGCGAGCAGCGCATCCGGATAGAGGGCGATGGGCGCCGTCAGCGAATCGAGTTGCTGGTTCGTGATTTTCGCGGGTGTCTGCGCAACGGCGTCAACGGGTGCGACGATGCCCGCGGCGAGCGGCATGCCCGCAAGCGCCGCGCAAAGCAGCCATGTGCGGGGCCGGTAGCGTTCATATCGATTCACGGTGAGAACCTCCTTGCTGCGTTGTGAGCGCGGCGGGTGTCAGTCGAATCCGACGTGCCGCGACGCGTGTTGTGGCAATGGAGCGATGGGGGAGCGAGGGTGTAAATCGACTGATAATGGAAGTGAGGTGCGCGCGCAAGCGCTACGTGAACCGGCGATATGCGCGATGTGAGCGCTGTATGTCGCGTGCATCGCAGTAGCGTTGATGGCGGAAACGGCGACAGAGTGAGGGCGACGTATGAAAACGCGGCTCGTCGCGCGATGCGACTTAATCTGGATGACTAATGAAAGGCGGCGTGCGCGCGAGACGGGAGCCGATGGAGGCGAAGCGCGAAGACGCGTGAAGCGGTGTAAAGAGGGGACGCGACGAATCGACGAAGGACGCCGCGAAAGCGGCGCCACGTGATGGCCTCAACGATGCTTCGGACGCCCGCGCAACACGCAAGACAAACCGCGGGCGAGGGCTCCGGGGCCGCCATCACTTGATGACGCCCGCATGGCGCGCTGGCGTTACTGCGCCTGCTGCGGCTTGTTAGACAACGCGAGACGCAGCAGGTCGGCCACTGTGTTCACGTTGAGCTTTTCCATGATGTTCGCGCGGTGCGCTTCGACCGTCTTGATGCTGATGCCGAGATCGTCGGCGATCTGCTTGTTCAGGCGGCCCGCGATGATGCGCTCGAGCACCTGATGCTCGCGCGCGGTGAGCTTGCCGAGGCGCTCGGCGGCGGCGCGCTGCTGCTGGACGCTGCTGCTTTCGCTACGCGCCTTGTCGAGCATGCGCTCGACGAGCTTGCGCAATTCGGCTTCGTCGAACGGCTTCTCGATGAAGTCCATCGCGCCTTTCTTCATCGTCGACACGGCCATCGGCACGTCGCCGTGACCCGTCACGAAGATGATGGGCAGCAGCGTGTTGTCGGCGATCAGGCGCTCCTGCAATTCGAGGCCGCTCATGCCCGACATCCGCACGTCGAGAATCAGGCACGCGATCTGGCCAGGATGCTGATGCGGCTGCCATGCGTCGAGGAACTGCTCGGCGGCGGAGAAGCATTGAACGCGATAGCCGTTCGCCTCCAGCAGCCAGCGCAGCGAATCTCGCACCGCTTCGTCGTCGTCGACGACAAACACGGTTTCCTGTGTGGTAACTGGGGTGTTCATAGCTCTCCCGTAACGGTTTGTGGTGTCGGCGCCTCGGACCCGCCGTTGCTCGGGCCGTCAGGCTCTCCAATAGGCAGACTGCAATGGAAAGTGGCGCCCGTGATGTGGCCGTCGGACTCGACGTTGTTCACCACCCACAGGCGTCCGCGATGCGATTCGATGATCGAACGGCAAATGTTCAGCCCCATGCCCATGCCATCGGACTTGGTGCTGTAAAACGGTTCGAAGAGACGCTCGGCCGTGGCTTCGTCGACGCCCGGACCCTGGTCGACGACGCTGATGCACACGAAGCCGGCGTCGAGCCGCACGACGACGCGAATCACGGGATCGACGGCATCGGGGCGCGCGTCGTGCATCGCTTCGGCAGCGTTCTTCAGCAGGTTCACGAGCACCTGCTCGATCAGCACGGGATCGACATAGATGACGGGCAGGCGCGAGCGCATGTCCGTCACGATGCGGATGCGGCGCTTGCGTGCCTCGATCTCGGCGAGACCCACGGCGTCGGCGACGATATCGGCGACGCGGGTGGCCTGTCGTTTCGGTTCGCTGCGTTTCACGAATTCGCGGATGCGCTTGATGATCATGCCGGCCCGAACTGCCTGCTGCGCGGTCTTTTCGAGGACTGGTAACAGGTTGTCGGGAGTTGTCCGACCAGATTTAACCAGCGCCACGGTCCCAGAGCAATAGTTATTGATGGCCGCGAGAGGCTGGTTCAACTCGTGCGCGAGCGACGACGCCATTTCGCCCATCGTCATCAGGCGGCTCGTGAACTGCAGCTTTTCGTCCTGTTGGCGCGCGAGTTCCTGCGCCTGCTTGCGGGTGGTGATGTCGGTCGCGATCTGCATCTGCGCCAGGTGGCCGTCGACCCACTGGATGTACTGGCGGCGCACTTCGAACCATTTCTGGATGCCCTGCACGTAGACTTCCTGCGCGTCGGCGGTGCTTTCGGTGAGCGCGGCGGCGGGCAGGCCGGCGAACGCGTCGACCATGTCGATCGAGTCCGACGACGCAGCGGAGCTGTCGAAGCTGCCGCCGCCCGCGAGTTCCAGATGACCGTCGGGCCGGATGCCGAACAGATGCCGGTAATAGCGGTTCGCGAACAGCAGTTCGGCTTCGTCGGCGGCGAGCACGGAGACGGCGGCATCGAGGCTTTCGAGCACCGTCGTGAAGCGTTCGTGCGCAGCGGCCAGTTCTTCGCGCGCGCGCTTCGGCTCCGTGATGTCCGTCATCGACGACATCCAGCCCGTTTGCCGTCCCGAACTGTCGATCAGCGGCGACACATACAGGCGCGCGTGGAACAACGAGCCGTCCTTGCGGCGCACGCGCAGCTCGAACCCGGAAGAGGGCGCCTTGCCGCGCAGCGTCATGTCGAGCTGCCGCTGCATCTCCGGGTACGAGTCGCGCGGCCAGTACGGAAACGGCGCGTTCTTGCCGACGAGATCGCTTTCGTCCCAGCCCGTCATCCGGCAGAACGCGGGGTTCACGTGCGTGATGCGGCCGTGCATGTCGAGCACGCGCATGCCGATCAGCACGGAGTTTTCCATCGCGCGCCTGAAGAACGCTTCGGCGTACAGCGCCTGTTGCGCCTCGAAGCGCTGACGCGTGTGCTTCCACAGGCTCCACAGACTCCACAGCACGAAGCACGACAGCCCCGCGACCAGCCACACGAGCGTGTTGTTCGTGAAGTTGGTCATCTGCGGATACGCATAGACACGCACAGACACGCCCTGGCCGGGCGGATCGAGCGGCAGGTCGTAGTACGCGTCGCGCGGCAGGCGCGGGCGCGTCGAGGTCGTGGCCAGCTCGCGGTTGTTGATGTCGATGATCGAGATCTTGTACTTCGCCGACAGCTCGGGCGGGATGTCGCGCTTTAGTATCCCTTCGATCGAGAACACGGCCGCGATCGTGCCGAGGAAATCGCGGTCGCGATAGACGGGCGTTTGCAGCGTGATGTAGCCGTTGCCCACATCGTCGTACATCAGCGGCGAGTAGACCTGGCGGCGCGTGTTGCGCGCTTCGGCGAACGCGGCCTTGACGGCCTCGTCCATCTGCTGGTCATTGGGCTTGGCGAGGCGCTGGCCCAGCCCGGGCAGCGCGTTGTTCGGCCAGCGCGGCTGCTGCGCGCTCGTGTACCAGTTCATGTAGAGGATCTCGGGATGCCCCTGCATGATATCGGCCGTCGACACTTGGAAAGAATGCGGGTCGGCGTGACCGGAGACGAGATCGCGCGAGAGCGCCTGCAACTGCTCCTGCGCGCCCGTCATCGACAGGCGGATCTGCTGCTGCGCCCACGCGACATTGCGGTAGAGCGTGTCTTCCTGCTGCTGCTGTTCGCGCCGGTTCAGACTCCACAAAATCAGGCTCATGACGACCAGGAAAACGAGGATCGACAGGAGCGGCGTGAGCAAATAGGAATTCGACCACCAGGGTCCGTGGTGCCAGCGAGAGGGCGACGAGTCCGCCGACGAACCGGCGGAGCGCGCCGAGCGTGCGAAAAGCCGATCGGTCAACATGGCTCGCATTGTAGCGCAGCGGCTGACACGTAATTGCCGCAAAAAAGCGATGAAAGTCGCGCAATTCGGCGCAAACTAGCCGACGTACTCGCTGATGGGCAGTCAAACCAGGGTGCGCCGCAACAATTTTCCGCATTATGAGAAACGCTCTCGTAATCTGAAAATTTCCTTGCGCAGGCGTTGTGGGCCTTATTACAATCGGCCGGAAGCTGCCGCGGTCGAGGTTCGTCCGCGTCGCATGTTCACAGTGCGTTCCCCATATCCAGGAGACGAGCATGTCCGCTGTACCCGACGAAGTCATGAAGTACGTCGCCGACGCCAAAGACGATGGCGATCCGCAAGAAACCGCCGAATGGCTCGAAGCGCTAGATGGCGTGATTTCTGCTGTCGGTCCCGACCGCGCTCACTACCTCATCGAGAAGCAGATCGAATTTGCCCGCGTGCATGGCGAGCATCTGCCGTTCTCCGCCAACACTCCGTACATCAACACGATCCCCGTCGCGAATCAGGCGAAGATCCCCGGCGACCAGGACGTCGAGCACCGCATCCGCTCGTACACGCGTTGGAACGCGATGGCGATGGTGCTGCGCGCCGGCAAGGAAACCAACGTCGGCGGCCACATCGCATCGTTCGCGTCGGCAGCGACGCTGTACGACGTCGGCTTCAACCACTTCTGGCACGCGCCGTCCAAAGATCACGGCGGCGACCTCGTGTTCGTCCAGGGCCACTCGTCGCCGGGCGTCTACTCCCGCGCGTTCCTGCTCGGCCGCCTGTCCGACAAGCAACTCGACAACTTCCGCCAGGAAGTGGGCGGCGAGGGCATCTCGTCGTATCCGCACCCGTGGCTGATGCCCGACTTCTGGCAGTTCCCGACGGTATCGATGGGCCTCGGCCCGATCATGGCGATCTACCAGGCGCGCTTCATGAAGTACCTGCAGGCGCGCGGCATCGCGAAGACGGACGGCCGCAAGGTATGGGCGTTCCTCGGCGACGGCGAAACGGATGAGCCGGAGTCGCTCGGCGCGATCGGCATGGCCGGCCGCGAGCGTCTCGACAACCTCGTGTTCGTGATCAACTGCAACCTGCAGCGTCTCGACGGTCCCGTGCGCGGCAACGGCAAGATCATCCAGGAACTGGAAAGCGAATTCCGCGGCGCGGGCTGGAACGTCATCAAGGTAATCTGGGGCAGCCGCTGGGATGCCCTCTTCGCGCGCGACAAGTCGGGCGCGCTGATGCGCCGGATGATGGAAGTCGTCGACGGCGAATACCAGACGTACAAGTCGGAGTCGGGCGCGTATGTCCGCGAGCACTTCTTCAACACGCCGGAGCTGAAGGCGCTCGTCGCCGACTGGTCCGACGACGACATCTGGAACCTGAATCGCGGCGGCCACGATCCGCACAAGATCTACGCGGCATTCGACGCCGCGACGCAGAAAAAGGGCCAGCCGACCGTGATCCTCGCGAAGACGATCAAGGGCTACGGCATGGGCGAAGCCGGCCAGGCGATGAACATCACCCACCAGCAGAAGAAGATGCAGGTGGAGGCGCTCAAGCACTTCCGCGACCAGTTCCGTCTGCCCATCTCGGATGACGAGATCGCACACGTGCCGTACCTCACGTTCGAGGAAGGCTCGAAGGAACTCGAATACATGCGCGCCCGCCGTCAGGAACTGGGCGGCTATCTGCCGGCGCGCCGCCAGAAGGCGGAATCGCTGCCCGTCCCGGCGCTCGACGCATTCGAGCCGCTTCTGAAGGGCACGGGCGAAGGCCGCGAGATTTCGACGACGATGGCGTTCGTCCGCATCCTCAACATCCTGTTGAAGGACAAGGCGATCGGCAAGCGCGTCGTGCCCATCGTGCCGGACGAGTCGCGCACGTTCGGCATGGAGGGTCTGTTCCGCCAGATCGGCATCTGGAATCAGGACGGCCAGAAGTACGTGCCTGAAGACTCCGACCAGCTGATGTTCTACAAGGAATCGACGACGGGCCAGATCCTGCAGGAAGGCATCAACGAAGCGGGCGGCATGTCGGACTGGATCGCTGCGGCGACGTCGTACTCGACGCACGGCGAGATCATGATCCCGTTCTACATCTTCTACTCGATGTTCGGCTTCCAGCGCATCGGCGATCTGGCCTGGGCCGCGGGTGACATGCGTTCGCGCGGCTTCCTGCTGGGCGGCACGGCGGGGCGCACGACGCTCAACGGCGAAGGCCTGCAGCACGAAGACGGCCACTCGCTGCTGTGGGCGGCATCGGTGCCGAACTGCATCAGCTATGACCCGACGTTCGGCTACGAACTTGCCGTCATCATGCAGGACGGTCTGCGCCGCATGGTGCAGGAGCAGGAAGACGTGTTCTACTACGTCACGGTGATGAACGAGAACTACGAGCACCCGGCGATCCCGCAGGGCGAGAGCGTGGCGAAGGACATCATCAAGGGCATGTACGCGTTCCGCAAGGGCGCGGACAACGCGAAGGCGCCGCGCGTGCAGCTGATGGGCGCGGGCACGATCTTCAATGAAGTGATCGCCGCCGCCGACCTGCTGAAGAACGACTGGGGTGTCGAGGCCGACCTGTGGAGCGTGCCGAGCTTCACGGAGCTCGCTCGCGAAGGCCACGAAGTGCAGCGTCAGAACCTGCTGAACCCGCTGGCCGAAAAGAAGCTGTCGCACGTCGAGAAGCTGCTGAAGGACGCGAAGGGCCCCGTCGTCGCCTCGACCGACTATGTCCGCGCGCTCGTCGAGCAGATCCGCGCATTCGTGCCGCAACGCTTCGTCGTGCTGGGCACGGACGGCTTCGGCCGCTCGGATACGCGCGAGAAGCTGCGTCACTTCTTCGAAGTCGACCGCTACTGGACCACGGTCGCTGCGCTGAATGCGCTGGCCGACGAGGGTACGATCGAGCGCAAGGTCGTAGCCGACGCGCTGAAGAAGTACAACCTCGATCCGTCCAAACCCAACCCGATGACCGTCTAAGGCATCGCCCCCGCGAGCCCCTGACGCGCACCTCGTCGCCCGAAGCGGGCGGGCGAGGTGCGCGCGGCCCTGGAGACAGAAAACAATGAGCCAAGCGATCGAAGTCAAGGTACCGGACATCGGCGATTACAAGGACATTCCTGTAATCGAGGTGCTGGTGAAGGCGGGTGATACCGTCGAGAAAGAGCAGTCGCTCGTCACGCTGGAGTCCGATAAGGCGACGATGGATGTGCCGAGCCCGGCGTCGGGCACGGTGAAGGAAGTGAAGGTCAAGCTTGGCGATACGGTGTCGGAAGGCACGCTGATCGTGCTGCTCGACGGCGAAGGCGGCGCAGCTGCCGCGAAGCCCGCGCAAGGCAACGGAGCGGCCGCGCCCGCGCCTGCCGCGGCGCCTGCTCCGGCTCCCGCAGCGAAGGGTGGCGGCGTGCAGGAAGTGAAGGTGCCGGATATCGGCGACTACAAGGACGTGCCCGTGATTGAAGTCGCCGTGAAAGTCGGCGATCGCGTCGAGAAGGAGCAGTCGCTCGTCACGCTCGAATCGGACAAGGCGACGATGGACGTGCCGAGCCCGGCCGCCGGCGTCGTCAAGGAAGTGAAGGTCAAGGTCGGGGATGCCGTCTCCGAGGGCACGCTGATCGTGCTGCTCGAAGCCGAGGGTGGCGCGGCTGCGCCCGCTCCCGCTGCCGCGAAGCACGAAGAAGCGCCGTCCGACGCGCCCGTCGCGCCGTCGCCGGCTCCCGCACAGCCCTCCGCGCTTGCACAGGCGCCCGTCATTCCGGCAGGCGAAGGCGGCGCGTATCGCGCGAGCCATGCGTCGCCGTCGGTGCGCAAGTTCGCGCGCGAATTGGGCGTCGACGTGTCGCGCGTGCAAGGCACGGGTCCGAAGGGACGCATTACGCAGGACGACGTCACCGCGTTCGTCAAGGGCGTGATGACGGGCCAGCGCGCGGCGCCCGCCGGGGCTGCAGCGCCGGCTGCCGCGGGTGGCGGCGAACTCGGCCTGCTGCCGTGGCCGAAGATCGACTTCACGAAGTTCGGCCCGATCGATCCGAAGCCGCTGTCGCGCATCAAGAAGATTTCCGGCGCGAACCTGCATCGCAACTGGGTGATGATTCCGCATGTCACGAACAACGACGAAGCGGACATCACCGACCTCGAAGCGCTGCGCGTGCAACTGAACAAGGAGCACGAAAAGGCAGGCGTGAAGTTCACGATGCTCGCGTTCGTGATCAAAGCCGTCGTCGGGGCGCTCAAGAAGTTCCCGACGTTCAATGCGAGCCTCGATGGCGACAACCTCGTGTTCAAGCAGTACTACCACGTCGGGTTTGCCGCCGATACGCCGAACGGCCTCGTCGTGCCCGTGATCCGCGATGCGGACAAGAAGGGTCTCGTCGATATCGCCAAGGAAATGGCGGAGCTGTCAAAGCTCGCTCGCGAGGGCAAGCTCAAGCCCGATCAGATGCAAGGCGGCTGCTTCTCGATCTCGTCGCTCGGCGGCATCGGCGGCACGAACTTCACGCCGATCATCAATGCACCTGAAGTCGCGATCCTGGGCCTGTCCCGCAGCGCGATGAAGCCGGTCTGGGACGGCAAGCAGTTCGTGCCGCGCCTGACGCTGCCGCTGTCGCTGTCGTATGACCATCGCGTGATCGATGGCGCCGAAGCCGCGCGCTTCAATGCGTATCTTGGGTCGATTCTTGCCGATTTCCGGCGTGTGATTCTTTGATTGTTGAGTGACGGCCGCCGGCGCCTGAACGTCGCGTCGATGCGTTCGTTCATGCGCCTTCGCTGAACCCGCTTTGCCGTGTCGCCTTGCTGGCGAACGGCATCGGGCCTGCGCTTCTTGTCGCGGGTTCAGCGTTTTCGCGGCCTTCTTTCAACACGGTCAATAAGAGAAGGGGACACTATGAGTCTCGTCGAAGTGAAGGTGCCGGACATCGGCGATTTCAAGGACGTCGATGTCATCGAAGTCAATATCAAGCCGGGTGACACGATCGAAAAAGAGCAGTCGCTGTTGACGCTCGAATCGGATAAGGCATCGATGGAAGTGCCGAGCGACACGGCCGGCTCCGTCAAGGAAGTCCGCGTCAAGGCCGGCGACAAGGTCTCGCAGGGCACCGTCATCGCCCTCGTTGAAACGTCCGCCGAAGCCAAAGCCAGCAAGGAACCGGAGAAGGCCGCGCCCGCTGCTGCATCGACGGCGGGCGGCGGCGTGCAGGAAATCAAGGTGCCGGATATCGGCGACTACAAGGATGTGCCCGTCATCGAAATCGCCGTGAAGGCCGGCGATCGCGTCGAGAAGGAGCAGTCGCTCATCACGCTCGAATCGGACAAGGCGACGATGGACGTACCCAGCCCCGCGGCTGGCGTGGTCAAGGAAGTGAAGGTCAAGGTTGGCGATACCGTCTCCGAAGGCACGGTGATCGTGCTGCTGGAAGGCGCAGGCGGCGCGGCTGCGGCTGCACCGAAGGCAGCGGCTCCCGCGCCGGCTCCTGCCGCTGCATCGGCGCCCGCACCGCAAGCGGGCAGCTATTCCGGCGCGGCCGACATCGAGTGCGACATGCTCGTGCTCGGCGCGGGTCCTGGCGGCTACTCGGCCGCGTTCCGCTCGGCCGACCTCGGCATGAAGACGGTGCTCGTCGAGCGCTACCCGACGCTCGGCGGCGTGTGTCTGAACGTCGGCTGCATTCCGTCGAAGGCGCTCTTGCACACGGCGCTCGTCATGGACGAAGTGGACGAACTCGCCGCCCACGGCATCTCGTTCGGCAAGCCGCAGATCGATCTCGACAAGCTGCGCGATTTCAAGTCGGGCGTCGTCAAGAAGCTGACGGGCGGTCTCGCCGGCATGGCGAAGGCGCGCAAGGTCGAAGTCGTCACGGGCGTTGGCACGTTCGTCGATCCGCATCATATGGAAGTGCAGGGCGAGGGCGGCAAGAAGGTCGTCCGCTTCAAGCAGGCGATCATCGCGGCCGGTTCGCAAGCCGTGAAGCTGCCGTTCATTCCGGAAGATCCGCGCGTCGTCGATTCGACGGGCGCGCTCGAACTGCCCCAGATTCCGAAGCGCATGCTCGTGATCGGCGGCGGCATCATCGGGCTGGAAATGGCGACCGTCTATGCGACGCTCGGCGCGCAGATCGACGTCGTCGAAATGCTCGACGGCCTGATGCTGGGCGCTGACCGCGATCTCGTGAAGGTCTGGGAGAAGTTCAACAGCCAGCGTTTCGCCAACGTCATGCTGAAGACGAAGACCACGGCCGCCGAAGCGAAGGCCGACGGCATCTATGTGTCGTTCGAGGGCGAGAAGGCGCCCGCCGAACCGCAACGCTACGACCTCGTGCTCGTCGCCGTGGGCCGCAGCCCGAACGGCAAGAAGATCGGCGCGGACAAGGCGGGCGTGGCCGTGACGGATCGCGGCTTCATCGAAGTCGACAAGCAGCAGCGCACCAACGTGCCGCACATCTTCGCGATCGGCGACGTCATCGGCCAGCCGATGCTCGCGCACAAGGCCGTGCATGAAGGCCACGTGGCAGCGGAAGCGGCGCACGGCGAGAAGGCGTACTTCGACGCGCTGCAGATTCCGTCGGTGGCCTACACCGATCCGGAAGTGGCGTGGGCGGGCAAGACGGAAGACCAGTGCAAGGCCGAAGGCATCAAGTATGGCAAGGCAGTGTTCCCGTGGGCCGCGTCGGGCCGCGCGATCGCCAACGGCCGCGACGAAGGTTTCACGAAGCTGATCTTCGACGAAGAGACGCATCGCGTGATCGGCGGCGGCATCGTCGGCCTCAATGCGGGCGACCTGATCAGCGAAGTGTGTCTTGCGATCGAAATGGGTGCCGACGCAACGGATATCGGCAAGACGATCCATCCGCACCCGACGCTTGGCGAATCGATCGGCATGGCCGCCGAGCTGTATGAAGGCGTTTGTACGGATCTGCCGCCGCAGAAGAAGAAGTAAGTGGCGGGCGGCGTGAGTTCGTCACGCCGCTTTCGCGATCAGCGCATGTGACAACGGCGCGTCCCTCGAAAGAGGGGCGCGCCGTTTTTCATGAGTATCGCATCGGTGTCGCGATTTTCGCCGTCGCGAATTTGCACGAAACGAAGCAGATGGTGAAGCGAACGCCCAGCGAGCGGGCAAAAAAATCCCGGCCTGAGCCGGGGAAACGATACGCTGTTTAACGTATCGGAGCGTCTGGCCGCCTGGTCGCCGAAGCGTTGACCGTGCGGCGCCATTCCGTTCCGCCAGTCACTTCGACAGTGTCTCTCGCGGCTGCGCCTCGACGGATGATGGGGCATCCGTCAGGCGCGGGTGAGGCCCGATCCGTTGAAACCGTTTCGTTGATTCTTAGACAGCAGCCTTCTTGGCCGATGCTGCCGTACGCGAAGCCTGAGCGGCAGCTTGCGAAGCGGCCTTCGATGCAGCCGTTGCAGCCGCGTTGAAGTTGCTTTCAGCGATTTCGACAGCCTGCTTCGTTGCCTTGTGAACCGTTTCGTACGTCGTATTAGCGGCCGTGATGGCCGACTTGATCACGGCGACAGCCGTTTCCGAACCAGCCGGTGCGTTCTTCGCGACGTTCTCGACGAGCGCTTGCACCTTCTTGTTCTGCTCTTCGTATTGAGCTTCAGCGACGCGTGCGAATTCAGCTTGCGTAGCCGATGCGATTTCGTACAGGTGACGGCCATACGACAGAACCTTCTCTGCCACCGGCTGCGTCAGGCCCGCTTGCAGCGCGAGCAGTTCTTGCGCGTCCTTCACCGACAGCGCGCGTTGTGCGTTTTCCTGGCTTTCAGCGATCGTCGACTTGACGACTTGCAGATTCAGCTCGACCAGCTTTTCGACGCCTTCGAATGCCTTCGAGGTCAGGCCGAACAGGGTTTCAAGATTGGCCTTCTGCGCTGCGGCGAATTGCTCAGGGGTCAGCAGAGTCATGTTTACGCTCCTGGATTTCCGGCCCGTCTATCGCGGACCGAGTTGGGTTAACTGCAGATCGTGATGGGTTCGCTGGTCCGCAGTGCGTTGTGCGTCGCAGCAACGGTTCCCATTTTAGGACGGCTCTGATGGAAGTCAAGAACTATTTTGTGCAACGCACAACGCATAAAAATTGCCGCTAAAACAGCAGGTTATGTAGCGTTTATGACATTCTGGTGAAGCGCCCGCACACTAGGGTTTGCACTGATGTGGTGCCGCAAAATACGCGCTCTCCCAAGCCGCGAAAGGCGGTGGCGTGCCAGCGGCGCATTTTTGGTCGAAAAGGTAAAATTCTCAGGTAAACCGAAAACCGTAGCGGAACGTTAAAAGTCCATTCCGGTCGAAAGCGCGATGTGCTGTTCCCAGTAGGCGCTTAAAAATCGAGCGGCTTGCGGTGTCTGCGAAACGCGCATCGGGTGCGGTAGGCAACACGTTCCGGGACGTTTGCGGGTCGATTGATTCTCTACCGTACGCGACCGTACTTCCCCTGATCAAGTTTGTGTCAAATATGCCGATATGCTGATCGAGTGAGTCCCGTTCAGTGGCAAGGCAGTGGCGACGTGCCGGTGTGTCATTGGCATTTTCGATGGCGCACCCTTGGCTTATTGTCTTTCTTAACGGAGCCTGACAACTTGGTTTAAGGAAGGGCGATAAGTGCTTAATATTGCTAATTTTTAACTGTTTTACTACACTGGCGAAAACTCTCTCGCCGCTCCCAACCAGAACACCAATGAAAACCGACATGTTTTCGTCACTAAAAGTGATGCACGGCGCGGCGCTCGGCACCGCTCTGTCGGTGGCTGCCTCGGTGGTCATCGCAGCGGCCTTTGCCGCACCCGTCGACGCGTTCGCCGCGTCCGCCACGGCGCCCGCCAAAGCCGCGAAAGCAGGCAAGAAGTCGTCCAAAAAGGCGGCTGCCGAGAAGGTCTCCAGCCAGTCGTCGAAAGCCGTGAAGGCGGCGGCCGTCTCTAACGACGAAGAATCCCGTCCCGTTGCGAAGAAGCGCCGTGTCGCGTACACGATGAACGGCCGGCATCACACGGCCGTTCGCCGTGTCGCGTTCGAGCCGCGTCAGCCGTCCGTCGGCACGGCGTTCGGGTTGCACGACACGCCGGACGCGCTGATGCTGCGCTCGAGTGTCGCTTACGTCGTCGACCAGAACACGTCTGAGACGCTGTTCGACAAGAACTCGCGCGCGGTCGTGCCCATCGCGTCGATCACGAAGCTGATGACGGCGATGGTCGTGCTCGATTCGAAGGCGCCGATGACCGAGCAGATCGAAGTCACGGACGAAGACCGCGACTACGAGAAGAACACGGGCTCGCGTCTGTCCGTCGGCTCTGTGCTCTCGCGTGAAGACATGTTGCATATCGCGCTGATGGCGTCGGAAAACCGCGCCGCGGCCGCGTTGTCGCGCTATTTCCCGGGCGGCCGTCCCGCTTTCATGGCGGCGATGAACGCGAAGGCGAAGGCGCTCGGCATGACCGACACGCACTTCGAGAACCCGACGGGCCTGACGAGCCAGAACGTGGCGAGCGCCCGCGATCTCGTGAAGATGGTCAATGCCGCGTATCAGTACCCGATGATCCGCAGGTTCTCGACGGATCGCAGCTACGACGTGTACACGGGCAAGCGCACGATCGCGTACAACAGCACGAATGCGCTGGTGCGCAACTCGTCGTGGGATATCGGCCTGCAGAAGACGGGCTTCATCAACGAAGCGGGCGAGTGCCTCGTGATGCAGGCGACCATTCACGATCGCCCGATGATCCTGGTGCTGCTCGACTCGTCGGGCAAGTACTCGCGTTTCGCCGATGCGCAGCGTCTGCGCACGTGGCTCGACAACGGCGGCGAACAGCGCATCACGAGCGCGGATGCCAACGGCGCGGGCACCTGAGCGCAGGCCTCCTTCCGACGAAACACGACAAAAAGCCCCGCTGATGCGGGGCTTTTTGATTGCGTCGATTCAGAGAGCTTGACGCCGCAAGACGTAAATTACGCGGACTGCGCCGACGATGCAGCCGCCTGTTGCTCCTGTGGGTGATAGCCGAGCGATTCGGAAATCACAAGCGCCGTCTTGCTCAACTGACCGAGCCACGAATCCTGTAGCCGGTCTGCGGGCGCGGAAAGCGACAGGCCCGCGACCAGCTTGCCCGTATCGTCGTAGATGCCCGCCGCGATGCAGCGCACGCCCAGTTCCAGTTCCTCGTTGTCGCGCGCGCACGCCTGCTGGCGCACGTGCAACAGCTCGCGTTCGAGCTTCGCGAGATCGGTGATGCTGTTCTGCGTATGGCCGGACAGACCCGTGCGCGTCGCATACGCGCGCACGCGGGTCGATTCGTCCGCGGCGAGGAAGAGCTTGCCGACAGAGGTCAGATGCAGCGGCGCGCGGCCGCCGATCGCGCGCACGACCTGCATGCCCGAGCGTTCGGAGTAGGCGCGTTCGATATAGACGATCTCGTCGCCTTGGCGCACCGACAGGTTCACGGTCTGCCCCGTCAGCCGATGCAGCTCGCGCATCGGCATCAGCGCGGCGTCGCGCACCGACAGGCGCGCTTTCACGAGATTGCCGAGTTCCAGCAGCCGCATGCCGAGGCGGTAAGTGCCGGGGTCCGAACGGTCCACGAGCCTGCACGTCACCATGTCGTTCAGGATTCGGTGGGCAGTGGAGGGGTGAAGATCGGTGCGCTGCGCGAGCTCCTTCAGACTGACGGGATCGCTGTGCGCGGCGAGGGCGTCCAGCAGGCGCATCATGCGCTCGATCACCTGGATCGAGGTTTTGGGGTCCGGGTTCGTGTCGCTCATAAGACTAGACGGTTGACGCGTCAAACAGCGGAAAACCGATTGTATCTCGTATTGTGAAAAAAGCGAACGCCGGTCGAAATTGTCGTCGGGTCGCGGCGTCGTGTGGCGCATTGCGGGTTCATTGCGCGTAGGGGCCGTCACGCGTTGGTATTGCGCGCCAAACAGCGGATAATCAGGGACGTTTACCCGGAGGAGCACTCATGCGAGTCGGTTTTTTCGTCACCTGCCTGATCGATCTGATGCGCCCCGAAATCGGCTTTTCCGCGATCAAGCTGATCGAGCGCGCAGGCTTCGAAGTCTTCGTGCCGCCGGCGCAAACGTGTTGCGGGCAGCCGGCGTACAACTCCGGGGACCGCCGCATTGCGCGCGATCTCGCGGAAAAGACGCTGCGCGAGTTCGAGCAGTACGATTACGTGGTCGTGCCGTCGGGGTCGTGCGGCGGCATGATCCGCACGCACTACGGCGATCTTTTCGCGGACGATCCCGAGTTGATGGGCCGCTTCGGGCGTCTGCGTCCGAAGGTCTACGAGCTGACCGATTTTCTAGCCACCGTCGCGAAGGTCGAGCTGACGCCAGGTGAGTTCAGGGGGCCTGTCACGTACCACGATTCGTGTTCGGGGCTGCGCGAACTGGGCGTCAAGCAGCAGCCGCGTGCGCTGCTCGCGCAGGCGGGCGTCGCCGTGACCGAGATGAAGAACTGCGAGCACTGCTGCGGCTTCGGCGGCACCTTCGCGCTGAAGTTCGGCGATATCTCGACGGCGATCGTCGACGAGAAATGCGGCAACATCCAGGCAAGCGGCGCGAATACTGTCGTGCTCGGCGACCTCGGCTGCATGCTGAACATCGAAGGGCGCCTGCGCCGCACGGGCGATACGACCACGCGCGTGCTGCACATCGCGCAGGTGCTGGCGGGCGACGCGTAAGCCACGCATTCTGGCCAGAGCCATGCAGTCAAGGCAGTCAGCAGCTGGCAGTCAACATCGATAACCCGATCCCCAAGGCCGTCATGCAAGTCCAAACGATGCAGTTCAAGGCGCGCGCGGGCCAGAAACTCGCCGACCAGCGCCTTCAGCAGAATCTGACCAAGCTGTCGACGAAATTCGTGTCGGCGCGTGCGTCGGCGATGACCGCGATCGACTTTCCGGCGACGCGCGCCGCGCTCAAGGAGCGCCGCGACCGCGCGCTGGAGAACCTCGACGTCTGGCTCGAAACGTTCGAGCGCGAGGCGACGCGGCGCGGTGTCACGGTTCTGTTCGCCGAGACGACACAGGACGCCGCGAAGCTCGTCGCCGATATCGCGCGCAAGCACGATGTGAAGAAGGTGATCAAGACGAAGTCGATGGTGTCCGAGGAAATGCGCCTGAACGAGGTGCTCGGACAGATGGGCGTGCAGTCGATCGAAACCGATCTCGGCGAATACATCCTGCAGATCAACGACAACGAGCCGCCGAGCCACATCATTGCGCCCGTCGTCCACAAGGACAAGGAAGAGATCGCCGATCTTTTCGCGAAAACGCACCAGCGGCCGCGCCTGACCGAAATTCCCGACATGACGCGCGAAGCGCGCGAGATGCTGCGTCCTCATTTCATGACGGCCGACATGGGCGTGACGGGCGGCAACTTCGTGATCGCGGAAACGGGCTCGGTCGCGCTCGTGACCAACGAGGGCAACGAGGGTATGTGCACGGTGATGCCGCGCGTGCACGTCGCGGTCACGGGCATCGAGAAAGTGCTGCCGACGCTCGAGGATCTCGCAACGGCCATGCGTCTGCTGCCGCGCTCGGCGACGGGTCAGGACATCTCCAATTATTTCTCCGTGCTGACGGGGCCGCGCGCCGCGGACGATCAGGACGGGCCGGAGCATATGTACGTGGTGCTCGTCGATGGCGGGCGCACCGGGCTGATCGGCGGCGACTTTCAGGAGATGCTGCGCTGTATCCGATGCGGCGCGTGCATGAACCACTGCCCGGTGTATCAGAAGGTCGGCGGCCACACGTACGGCTGGGTCTATCCGGGGCCGATGGGCTCGGTGCTGACGCCGAGCTACGTGGGCATCGAGAAGGCGCTCGACCTGCCGCAGGCCGCGACGCTCTGCGGCGAATGCAATAGCGTGTGTCCCGTCGGCATCCCGCTGTCGGACCTGCTGCGCAAGCTGCGCGAGCGGCAGATGGAGCGTCACCTGCGGCCGTGGCAGGAGCGGTTCGGGCTCGCCGTCTGGGGCTATCTCGCGATGCACCCGACCGCTTATGGACTGTTCACGAAGCTCGGCGTGCGAATCCTGGAGCGGATGGGCGGCAGCAGGAAGTCGATCGCGAAGTTGCCGCTCGGCGCAGGCTGGACGAATACGCGCGAGATGCCCGCGCCCGTCGGGCGCACGTTCCGCGAGCTGTATGCCGCGAGCAAGACGCATATCGGATAGCGGGCTGCCTGCTTGTCGAAGGCATCGCCACTGGCATCGAAGGCATCAACAGAGAGAGGCTGCATCGCCTGAGCGATGCAGCCTCTTGTTCTTTGGCCGTGGATGGAAGCCTGTTGGCAGGCGTCCGTCAGTGCCAGGTGCTGGTTTGGCCGCCTGCTCTGCGATCTCCTCCACCCCGGCTGCCACCTTGCGGTTGCCCCCCACCCGCCTGAACGGGTGGCCGGGCGCCGTGCCCGCCGCCGCCCGCGTTCATCGGCGGGTTGTTCGCTTGCGGTGGCGGCCCATGCGGCGCGCCGCCGCCGTTCGGTCCACGGTGATCGTTCCCGTTTCCTCGATCGTGATCATGGCCACGATCGCCCCAGCCGCCCCAGTGACGGTGATCGTAGTCGCGTGAATAACCGCCACCGCCGAAGCCGAGGAACAGGCTCGATTGCACGGGCGGCTCGGCATAGCCGTACACTGGCGCGCCGTACGGGTCGTAGTAGCCATCGCTGTAGCCATAGGCGGGCGCTCCGCCATACGGATAGGCGGCACAGCCACCGAGTGCGGCGGCCACGCAGACAACTGCGGCAATGGGTGCGAGAGAAGGAATAAGACGTTTCATTTGAGTGTTAGACAGACAGACAAGAGGCACATTGCCCATACGTCATTTGTAGCGCCAGCTGAGTATTACCTGTGTGTGCTTTTGTAAGGATTTCTTTCGGCTCCCGAAAGGCGCAAGCCGGCAGCTGCAAATTGGTCAGTGGTCCGACTGTTCATCCAATTGCAACGCAGCGTTGTCCTGGGGTGGGTTTTTCCGGATTGCGCCCTCATCTATCATTTCCACTGGGCAAAGTGCGCCTGTGCACCTCGGCCCGCTTTGAGAGAACGACATCATGAAAAAGAAAATATCGGTGTATTGGCCTTGGGCAATCATCGTGCCGCTCGCGGTCGCTGCGTACCTGCATCTGTACAACGACGCGGGTGCGCAATCGTCGCAGTCGCCGCTCGCTGCCGAGCGCGTGTCGGCGGAACTCGCGCGCACGGTGTCTTACGGATTCGTCGGCGGCGAAGCGTCGATGCCCGTTGCTCCGATGCACCCGGCCGCCCGCATGCCTGCACAGCCGCTCTGATCGGCAAGGCTGGCAAGACGCCGGCGTGATTTTGCACGGCTTTGTATAATCGCGGCACCGTTTCACCTTTTATGACATATGCGGCTGGGCCGCTCAGCCATCGATGAATACCGTCGCCATCTGCTTCGTTTGCCTTGGGAACATCTGCCGTTCCCCGACTGCGGAAGGCGTCATGCGGCACATGCTGGCCGAGGCGAAGCTGACTGATCACGTGATCGTCGATTCGGCGGGCACGGGCGACTGGCACATCGGCGAAGCGCCGGACGAGCGCGCGCAGCGTGCAGCCAAAAGCCGCGGTTACGATTTGTCGACATTTCGTGGACGGCAGATCACCGCCGCCGATTTCGAGCGCTTCGATCTGATGATCGCGATGGACGACAAGAATGTCGCGGCGCTCAAACAGATCTGTCCGCCAGCGCAGCAGGACAAGATTCGTCTGCTGATGGAATTTGCGACGGACACGGACGCGCCGGCCGCGCGTGAAGTGGAAAAAGTTGCGCCAGGTTTCGATACACGCGAAGTCGTCGACCCCTACTTCGGGGGCGGCGAGGGCTTCGAAATCGTGCTGGACCAATGCGAAGCCGCCTGTCGTGGTCTCATCGCGGCACTTCGGCCCCAATTGACCGTGTAACAAAAGTTTTCGTTAAGCGAATGACCCAAATCACGCCGGGGATACTTGACTAAATTCGTCATGTATTTATACTTGACCAAACTTGTCGAGAATTGCGGTTCCCACCACATATGAGACTCACCACGAAAGGCCGTTTCGCCGTCACGGCGATGATCGACCTGGCTTTGCGCCAGGAGCAGGGCCCGGTGACGCTTGCGGGTATCAGCCAGCGCCAACACATCTCCTTGTCCTACCTCGAGCAGCTGTTCGGCAAGCTGCGCCGGCACGAGATCGTCGAATCCGTGCGCGGGCCGGGCGGCGGCTACAACCTCGCGCGCCGCGCCGAGGATGTGACGGTGGCGGACATCATCATCGCCGTCGACGAGCCGCTCGATGCCACGCAGTGCGGCGGCAAGGGCTCGTGCGAGGGCACGAAGCATCACGACGGCCACTGCATGACGCACGAACTGTGGTCGACGCTGAACCAGAAGATGGTCGAGTATCTCGACTCCGTTTCCCTGAAAGACCTGGTCGACCAGCAGCGCTCGCGCGAAGGTGCGACGGCCGTGCTGCGCGACCGGCGCACCGAAGCGCCCGCCGTCGAGCCGCGCGTGGTGCCGAAAGGTCCGAATTCCGTTTTCAATATGGCCGGCTGACAGTGCGCGCAATCAGACGCGCACGCCAGACCCGCAAAGCCAAATGCACTGATGTCCCCGGAGCGATTGATGAATAACGACATTCCCCACCTGCCCATTTACATGGACTACAGCGCGACGACGCCTGTCGATCCGCGCGTGGTGGACAAGATGATTCCGTATCTGCGCGAGCAGTTCGGCAACCCGGCGTCGCGCAGCCACGCGTACGGCTGGGACGCGGAGCGTGCCGTCGAGGAAGCGCGCGAGAACGTCGCGGCGCTCGTCAACGCCGACCCGCGCGAAATCATCTGGACGTCGGGCGCGACGGAATCGGACAACCTCGCGATCAAGGGCGCTGCGCACTTCTACAAGACGAAGGGCAAGCATGTGATCACGGTGAAGACCGAGCACAAGGCCGTGCTCGACACCTGCCGCGAGCTCGAGCGCGAAGGCTTCGAAGTGACGTATCTGGACGTGAAGGACGACGGCCTGGTCGATCTGGAAGTGTTCAAGGCAGCGCTGCGCCCGGACACGATTCTGGTGTCGGTGATGCACGTGAACAACGAGATCGGCGTCATTCAGGAGATCGAGACGATCGGCGAGATCTGCCGCGAGAAGGGCATCATTTTCCACGTCGACGCAGCGCAGGCGACGGGCAAGGTCGAAATCGACCTGCAGAAGCTGAAGGTCGACCTGATGTCGTTCTCGGCGCACAAGACGTATGGCCCGAAGGGCATCGGCGCGCTGTATGTGCGCCGCAAGCCGCGCGTGCGCATCGAAGCGCAGATGCACGGCGGCGGCCACGAGCGTGGCATGCGCTCGGGCACGCTGGCGACGCACCAGATCGTCGGTATGGGTGAAGCGTTCCGCATCGCGCGCGAAGAAATGGCGACCGAAAACGAACGCGTCCGCATGCTGCGCGACAAGCTGCTGCGCGGGCTGCAAGAGATCGAGGAAACGTATGTGAACGGCGACATGGAACAGCGTGTGCCGCACAACCTGAACATCAGCTTCAACTTCGTCGAAGGCGAGTCGCTGATCATGGCGGTGAAGGATGTCGCGGTGTCGTCGGGCTCGGCGTGCACGTCGGCTTCGCTGGAGCCGTCGTATGTGTTGCGCGCGCTCGGCCGCAACGACGAGCTGGCTCACAGCTCGATCCGCTTCACGGTTGGCCGCTTCACGACGGAACAGGACGTCGATTATGTGATCAACCTGCTGAAGAGCAAGATCGCGAAGCTGCGCGATCTGTCGCCGCTGTGGGAAATGCACAAGGACGGCATCGATCTGTCGACGATCCAGTGGGCCGCGCACTGAGCGCGCCCGAATCAGTCGATCACGAACGCAGGTTGAATCGAATCAAGGAGTGACAACATGGCATATAGCGACAAGGTTCTGGACCACTACGAAAACCCGCGCAACGTCGGCTCGTTCGCGAAAGACGACGATACCGTCGGTACGGGCATGGTCGGCGCGCCGGCTTGTGGCGACGTGATGAAGCTGCAGATCCGCGTTGGCGCGGACGGCGTCATCGAGGACGCGAAGTTCAAGACGTACGGCTGCGGTTCGGCCATCGCGTCGAGCTCGCTCGTCACGGAATGGGTGAAGGGCAAGACGCTCGATCAGGCGCTCACGATCAAGAACACGCAGATCGCCGAAGAACTGGCGCTGCCTCCGGTAAAGATCCACTGCTCGATTCTCGCGGAAGACGCGATCAAGGCAGCGGTTGCCGACTACAAGCAGCGTCATGGCGAAACGGCTGGCGCAGCGAGCGCCGAGCAGTCGGCGTAAGCACGCATTGCGCGTGGCTTTGAGCGCGATAGTGGCGCGGCGTGGCGATCGATCCTTGAAATCGTCGCCCGCCGGAACGATTTGAGATGCAGGCAGGGTCGCGACACGGGTCGTGAGAAACGACGGCGTGCCGCACATAGAGAAACGCTATGGCAATTACGTTGACCGAAAAGGCAGCACAACACGTCCAGAAATATCTGACCCGACGCGGCAAGGGCGTCGGACTGCGGCTCGGTGTGCGCACGACGGGTTGCTCGGGCCTCGCATACAAGCTCGAGTACGTCGATGAACTCGCACCTGAAGACCAGGTGTTCGAATGCAATGGCGTGAAGATCGTGGTCGACCCGAAGAGCCTCGCCTATATCGACGGGACCGAGCTCGACTTCGCGCGCGAAGGGCTGAATGAAGGCTTCAAGTTCAACAATCCGAACGTGAAGGACGAATGCGGCTGCGGCGAATCGTTCCGCGTGTAAGCGCGCGGATTACGCGGAAAAGGCGGCCTGTGCCGCCTTTTTTCAATTTCGCCATGAACATCGCAAGATGCCTGCCTGACCTTCGCCACGCGCTTTCGACGGACAAACCAAACTGATGGCCTCGCTGAACGACAGTCACTTCAAACTCTTCGATCTGCCCGAGCAGTTCGTGCTCGACGCTTCCGCGCTCGACCACGCGTACCGCACGGTGCAGGCGCAGGTGCATCCCGACCGCTTCGCCGCGGCGGGCGACGCGCAGAAGCGCATCGCGATGCAATGGGCGACGCGCACGAACGAGGCGTATCAGACGCTGCGTGATCCGCTCAGGCGCGCGCGCTATCTGCTGTCGCTGCGCGGCGTCGACGTCGGCGCGGAGAACAACACGGCGATGGAGCCGGCATTCCTGATGCAGCAGATGGAATGGCGCGAGAGCATCGAGGACGCGTCGGCGGCGAAGAATGTCGATGCGCTCGACGCGCTGCTCGCGGAACTGCGCGACGAAGAGAAGGTGCGCTTCGCGAAGCTGGCCGCGTTGCTCGACAGCGGCTCGAACCAGGCGGCAGGCGAAGCGGTGCGACAACTGATGTTCATCGAGCGCGTGGCGTCGGAGATCGGCACGCAGATCGAACGACTCGAAAACTAGCGCGGCGCGTAGACAACACGCGAACCGACATGATCAGGACTGGGGCATGATCGATCACGATCGACCCCGACGGACCCGAAGAAGATTCCAGATGGCCTTACTGCAAATTTCCGAACCCGGCATGGCGCCCGCGCCGCATCAGCGGCGACTCGCCGTCGGCATCGACCTCGGCACCACCAACTCTCTCGTCGCGGCGGTGCGCAGCGGCGTGCCCGACGTTTTGCCCGATGACGACGGCCACTATCTGCTGCCCTCCGTCGTGCGGTATCTGGAGAAGGGCGGCCGGCGCATCGGGCGCGTGGCGAAAGCGGAAGCCGTCACCGATCCGCGCAACACGATCGTCTCCGTCAAGCGCTTCATGGGTCGCGGCAAGAGCGAAGTCGAGCACGCGGAAAACGCGCCGTACGATTTCGTCGACGCGCCGGGCATGGTGCAGATCCGCACTGTCGACGGCGTGAAGAGTCCCGTCGAAGTGTCGGCGGAAATTCTCGCGACGCTGCGCTATCGCGCCGAAGACACGCTCGGCGACGAACTCGTCGGTGCCGTCATCACGGTGCCCGCGTATTTCGACGAAGCGCAGCGCCAGGCGACCAAGGATGCCGCGCGTCTTGCCGGTCTCAACGTGCTGCGTCTCTTGAACGAGCCGACGGCGGCCGCGATTGCGTACGGTCTCGATAACGGCGCCGAAGGCCTGTACGCGGTGTATGACCTCGGCGGCGGCACGTTCGATCTGTCGATCCTGAAGCTGACAAAGGGCGTTTTCGAAGTGCTCGCGGCGGGCGGCGATTCGGCGCTCGGTGGCGACGACTTCGATCACGCGTTGTATCGCCACGTGCTGGAAAAGGCTAATGTCGCGGCGAAGTCGCTGACGCCCGAAGACGTGCGCCAGTTGCTCGACACGGTGCGCGAAGCGAAGGAGGCGCTGTCGTCGGCGCCGGGCACGACCGTCCAGGTCACGCTCGCGAGCGGTGCGAAGATCGACGTCGCGGTCGACGAGGCGACGTTCGAAACGATCACGCAGGCGCTCGTGCAGCGCACGCTCGGGCCCACGAAAAAAGCGCTGCGCGATGCGAAAGTGACGCCCGCCGACATCAAGGGTGTCGTGCTGGTCGGCGGCGCGACGCGCATGCCCGTGATTCGCCGCGCCGTCGAAAGCTTCTTCGGTCAGCCGCCATTGACGAATCTCGACCCCGACCAGGTCGTGGCGCTCGGCGCCGCGATTCAGGCCGATCTGCTCGCGGGCAACCGTGGCGCCGACGGCGACGACTGGCTGCTGCTCGACGTGATCCCGCTGTCGCTGGGCGTCGAAACGATGGGCGGGCTCGCCGAGAAAATCATTCCGCGCAACTCGACGATTCCGACCGCGCGTGCGCAGGAATTCACGACCTTCAAGGACGGCCAGACGGCGATGGCGATTCACGTCGTCCAGGGCGAACGCGAACTCGTGTCGGATTGCCGTTCGCTCGCGCGCTTCGAGCTGCGCGGCATTCCGCCGATGGCGGCGGGCGCGGCGCGCATCCGCGTCACCTATCAGGTGGATGCTGACGGGCTGCTGTCCGTGTTCGCGCGCGAGCAGCATTCGGGCGTGGAGGCGTCGGTGGTCGTGAAGCCGTCGTACGGTCTTGCCGACGACGACGTCGCTCGCATGCTCGAAGACAGCTTCCAGACGGCGGAAGTCGATATGCGTGCCCGTGCGTTGCGCGAGGCGCAGGTCGAAGCGCAGCGTCTGATCGAAGCGACGGAAGTGGCGCTTGCCGCCGACGGCGAGTTGCTCGACGCCGACGAGCGCGCGACGCTCGTCGGCCTCGTCGAGGCGCTGCGCAAGGTCGCGCCGGGCGATGACGTCGACGCGATCGAAACGGCGACGAAGACGCTCGCCGAGGGCACCGACGAATTCGCCGCGCGACGGATGGACAAGAGCATTCGCCGCGCTCTCGCGGGCCGCAAGCTCGACGAGATTTGACATCGCGTATTGACGGCAAGGCGAGGCATCGATACGCGCTTGGCGCAATGAGTGCGATGCAGTGAAAACGCGATTCACGCATCGCCGCAGAATCACGCAGTGCGTGCCAAAAACGGCCGCGCGATTAGTAAAATGGTACGGTGCCTGAAGGGCGGCGTCCGTGCCCCACAGACCAAACGGAATTTGTATGCCTCAAATCGTTGTGCTGCCTCACGTCGAACTGTGTCCGGACGGCGCGGTCATCGACGCCGTGCCGGGTAAGAGTGTCTGCGACAATCTGCTCGACAACGGCATCGAGATCGAGCATGCGTGCGAGAAGTCCTGCGCGTGCACGACGTGTCACGTGATCGTGCGTGAGGGCTTCAACGCGCTGGAACCGTCGGAAGAAGACGAGGACGATCTGCTCGACAAGGCATGGGGTCTCGAGCGCGAGTCGCGGTTGTCGTGCCAGGCGATCATGCCGGGGGACGACGATCTCGTTGTCGAGATTCCGCGTTATTCGATCAACCACGCGAAGGAAAATCACTAACAGGAGCATGCAGCCATGAAGTGGACCGACACGCAAGACATCGCGATGGCCTTGACGGACAAGCATCCGGAAATCGACCCGCAACAGGTGCGCTTCACCGATCTTCACCGCTGGGTGATGGAGCTGGACGGCTTCGACGACGATCCAAACCGCTCGAGCGAAAAGATCCTCGAAGCGATTCAGGCAGCATGGATCGAAGACGCGGATTACTGAACGCGTTCTGTCCGTTGCTTGCCGTCTCAGGCGCGGCAAAAGAAAAGGCGACTCACGTGTGAGTCGCCTTTTTTCGTATGCGGCACGCGAATAGGGCGCGCGGATCGTCTCGCCTAGCCGGCCACCAGCGTGCCGTTCTGCACGCGCACGCGCTGGCCTTGCTGGAACGGCGGCGCCTCGTGATAGGTGAAGTAGCGCGTCTTGCCGTTCTCCATGCGTACGCGCACTGAGTAGCTGGTCGTGCTGCGCAGATGTTTTTCGACCGAATTGCCGGCGAGTCCGCCGCCGAGCGCGCCGAGCAGCGTCATCGCCGTGCGGCCGTTGCCGCTGCCGAACTGGTTGCCGACGACACCGCCCGCTACCGCGCCGCCGACGGCACCAAGGCCCGTGCCATGCCCTTCCTGACGCACGGCCGAGATAGCGACGACCGTGCCGCAAGTCGAGCAATGGGCCGGTTGCGCTGGCTGTTGCGGCGCATATTGCTGCTGCGGTTGCTGCGCGTACTGCGGCTGTTGCGCGTATTGCGGGCTCGTCGGCGCCGGCGCGCGCGGGGCCTGCTCGGCCTGTTGCGCCTGCTGGGCTTGTTGCTGGGCCGCCTGCTGTTCAGCGGCTTGCTGCTCAGCCGCCTGTTGTTGAGCGGCGGCTTGCGGCTGTGGCTGCGCGGGCAGACGGGCCGGCTGCGCGGTATCGACGACAGGTTGCTGCTGCTGCGTGACGGCAGCCGATTGCGTCTGATCGTTGACCGCGCCGTTGCTCGACGCCTTCGGGAACAATCCCGTCACGGCTGCCGTGGCAGCGAGACTGGCGATGATGACGGCGCCCGCCGCCACCGCAATGAGCGGGTGAAGACGGCGCGGGGAAGTTTGCGGGTTGTTCGGATTGTTCATGGTGATTGGCCTCCGTCCGGACAGAGTTGCCCTTCGAGACTCAGGTGAGGCATAGGATGCGCCAAAAGGCCCAGCCCTAAGTGTCGGACACGCCATTCGTGCCGGGGTTTCAATTTGTAACGTTAGAAGCGCGCAGTATTTGCGCGCATGACATGCAAGAAGTGCACCGAGCGGCGCCATCGGCGTCGTCCGTGCGTTTCAGCAGGCTCTGAAGAAACGGGCGAACGCTGGCGTCGCGCAGCTTTTACCGATGGTTACAAACGACCGGTCGGCGTCGGCAAGAAAGGGTAGTGAGGCGAGGGGAGCGCGCACGGCCAGAGAACACTGGCCGTGCGCGAATGCCGCTATGCGGGACAAGGGCGAGATAGCGTCGCGATCAGTCTTCGCGGCGCAGATGCGGGAAGAGAATGACGTCGCGGATGCTCGGGCTGTCGGTGAGCAGCATCACCAGACGGTCGATGCCGATGCCGCAGCCACCCGCGGGCGGCATGCCGTATTCGAGCGCGCGGATATAGTCGGCGTCGTAGTACATGGCTTCCTCGTCGCCGGCGTCCTTCTGGTCGACCTGCTTCTTGAAGCGCGCAGCCTGGTCTTCCGGATCGTTCAGTTCCGAGAAGCCGTTGGCGATTTCGCGGCCCGTGACGAACAGCTCGAAACGCTCGGTGATGCCTTCGACGCTATCCGATGCGCGCGCGAGCGGCGACACTTCGATGGGGTAATCGATGATGAACGTCGGCTCCCACAGTTGCGATTCCGCCGTTTCCTCGAAGAGCGCCAGTTGCAGCGCGCCCGTGCCCGCATTCAGGAATTGCGGCTGCTTCGTGTCGACACCGAACTTCTTCAGTTCCGTGCGCAGGAACGCGCCGTCCGTCAGTTGCGCGTCCGTGTACTGCGGCGCGTATTTCTGGATTGCCTGCGTGATCGTCAGCCGATGGAACGGCTTCGACAGATCCAGCTCGCGGCCCTGATACGCGATCGTCGCGGTGCCGAGCGCGTCGACGGCGGCCTGGCGGATCAGTTGCTCGGTGAAATCCATCAGCCACTTGTAGTCGGTGTAAGCGGCGTAGAACTCCATCATCGTGAATTCCGGATTGTGACGCGGCGACACGCCCTCGTTACGGAAATTCCGGTTGATCTCGAACACGCGCTCGAAGCCGCCGACCACCAGCCGCTTCAGGTACAGTTCGGGCGCGATGCGCAGGAACATCTGCATGTCGAGCGCATTGTGGTGCGTGACGAACGGCTTTGCCGCCGCGCCGCCCGGAATCGGGTGCAGCATCGGCGTTTCGACTTCCATGAAGTTCGCGTCGGACATGAATTTGCGGATCGACGACACCGCCTTCGTGCGCGCGACGAAGGTCTTGCGCGCTTCCGGCGTGACGATCAGATCGACGTAGCGCTGGCGATAGCGCATTTCCTGGTCCGCGAGACCGTGGAACTTGTCCGGCAGCGGGCGAAGCGCCTTCGACAGCAGACGCAGTTCCGTGCAGCGCACGGACAGCTCGCCCTTGTTCGTGCGGAACAGCACGCCCTTCGCCGCGACGATGTCGCCCAGGTCCCATTTCTTGAAGGCTTCGTACGTCGCTTCGCCGACGTCGGCGGGCGTGATGAAGAACTGGATCTGGCCCGAACCGTCGCGCACCGTCGCGAAGCTCGCCTTGCCCATCACGCGTTTGAGCATCATGCGGCCGGCCAGCGCGACTTGCAGCGCCTGCGCTTCGAGCGCGTCCTTGTCGGTGTCCGCGAATCTGGATTGCAGATCGGCGGCGTGATGGGTCGGACGGAAGTCGTTCGGATAGGCGACGCCTTGTTCGCGCAGCGCGCGCAGCTTTTCGCGGCGCTCGGCGATGATCTGGTTGTCGTCCAACTCGGCGACGGCGTTCAGCGGGGCCGCATTCGGCTGGGTCGGTTCGGTCATGGTGATGATGGTCGGTGTTCGGTGCCTCGTGCGCGCCTTCATGGCGTGGGCGCACGGGCGGTCAAAAAATCTGGCGCGGCGGAATGCGCCGCGCCCGTTGCGCTCAGATGCCCTGTTTCAGGCTCGCGCTGATGAACGCGTCAAGATCGCCGTCGAGCACGCTCTTCGTGTTGCTGATTTCGACGTTGGTGCGCAGATCCTTGATGCGGCTGTTGTCGAGCACGTACGAACGGATCTGGTGGCCCCAGCCCACGTCCGACTTGCCCGCTTCGAGCTTGTCCTGCTCCGACTGACGCTTGCGCATTTCGGCTTCGTACAGGCGCGACTTCAGCATCGCCATCGCTTCGGCGCGGTTGCGGTGCTGCGAGCGGTCGTTCTGGCACTGCACGACGATGCCCGACGGGATGTGCGTGATACGCACGGCGGAGTCGGTCTTGTTGATGTGCTGACCGCCTGCACCCGAAGCGCGGTATGTGTCGATGCGCAGATCGGCCGGATTGACTTCGATCTCGAACGACTCGTCGATTTCCGGATACACGAACACCGACGAGAACGACGTGTGACGGCCGCCCGACGAGTCGAACGGCGATTTGCGCACGAGGCGGTGAATGCCTGTTTCAGTGCGCAGGAAGCCGTATGCGTATTCGCCTTCGACCTTGATCGTCGCGCTCTTGATGCCGGCGACGTCGCCTTCCGATTCTTCGAGCACTTCGGCCTTGAAGCCCTTGCGTTCGCAGTAGCGCAGATACTGGCGCAGCAGCATCGACGCCCAGTCGCACGCTTCCGTGCCGCCGGCGCCTGCCTGGATGTCGATGAACGCGTTGTTCGGGTCGGCCGGATTCGAGAACATCCGGCGGAACTCCATGTCTTCGATGCGCGCCGTCAGCTTCGTGGCGTCTTCTTCGCACGCGACGAGCGTGTCCTCGTCGTTTTCCTCGCGCGCCATGTCGAAGAGATCCTTCGTGTCGCGCAGGTCGTTATCGAGCGAGCCCAGCACCTCGACGACGCCTTCGAGCAGCTTCTTTTCCTTACCGAGCGCCTGCGCGTGCTGCGAGTCGTTCCAGACGTTCGGGTCTTCGAGTTCCTTGTTGACTTCGATCAGCCGTACTGCCTTGGCATCGTAGTCAAAGATACCCCCGTAGCTCGCCCGCGCGCGTGCGCAGGTCGGCCAGAGAGGCTTCGATCGCGTTGAGACGTTCCGCTTCCATGTCGGTGTTCTACTTCGTAAAAAGGAGAAATTATAGGGTTGAGGTTTGCGACAGCCTTTGTGCCGGTTTGCTTTGCCCTGCGCTGGCATCCGCGATGCGCCTCGCGGCGCGGGCGTTGCCCCTGTGCGGGGCGGCACCTACTTTTCTTTGCAGCGGCAAAGAAAAGTAGGCAAAAGAAAGCCGCTCGCACCGCCAGTGCTTGACCTTTACCCACGGGCTCTCAGCGTCCCCACACTTCGCGCGGCAGCTCGCTGGTCCGCCTTCGTTGCCAGCGTACTGATCAAACGCCTCACCCGCTTCATAAACACGCGTCGCGGCCCGCGACATCGAACGTTCCCGCGCCCCTTTGCGGCAAACTTTGTGTAGGCCTTCGCGCCACACGGGACACCGTCGCTACGCAATGCCGCTACAAGTGCGGGCGGCGTCCTGTACGACACAGCAACCGCATTCACTACCGGCATGCGGCTCTGGAACGTTCGATACCCTTGGCCGTGCCACACGTGCATGAAGCGGGTGAGGCGTTTAGCCGGAGCGTTGGCGACGAACATAGGCCAGCACACTGCCGCGTGAAACACGGGGACGTTGAGAGCCCGTGGGTAAACGTCAAGCACTGGCGGTGTGAGCCCGCTTTCTTTGCTTACTTTCTTTGCGGCGGCAAAGAAAGTGAGTGCCGCCCCGCACAGGGGCAACGCCCGCGCCGCGAGGCGCAATGCGGATGCTAGCGGCAAGCCAGGCAAACCACAAAAGAAAGGCCGTCGCAGACCTTTCCGCCAAAACCGAAATTATAACGGATCATCGCGCCAGAGACGGCGCCATCCGCCTACAACACCGCGTGCTCAACGATCAACTGCACCCGCGATACCCCATTCCACGTATCCGCCGACAGCCGATAGGCGACCGTCGTCCGCGCAGGCAACGGCTGCGTATGGTTGAACCAGATCGCGCTGAAGCGCTGCCGGCCGCGCATCAGTTGCAGCTTCAGGTGCTTGTCCTTCACCAGCGCCTGCGACATCACATCGAACTCGCCCGAGAAAACGGGCGCCGGAAAGCCCTGTCCCCAGACGGCTGCATCGAGCATCTCGACGAATTGCGGCGTGAAGTACGCATCTTCGAGATCGCCGTCCGTCTCGACCGTGCGCGCAAGCACTTCTTCCGTCAGCCATTCGCGACCGACCTGCTCGAAGGCCGCCGTGAAGCGTGGGACATCCATTGCCGCGATCGTCAGGCCCGCCGCCATCGCGTGGCCGCCGAACTTCAGGATCAGCCCCGGTTCGCGCTTCGAGACGAGATCGAGCGCGTCGCGCAGATGGAAGCCCGGAATCGAGCGGCCCGAGCCTTTGACGGTTTCGCCGCTATCGTCGGCGGGCGCGAACGTGAAAGACGGCCGATGGAATTTTTCCTTCAGCCGTCCCGCGACGATGCCGATCACGCCCTGGTGCCAGGCCGCGTTGAAGAGCGTGATCGTCGTCGAGCCGGCGGGATCGACCGTCGACAGATCGTCGAGCGCCTGCTGCTGCATGCCCGCTTCGATTTCGCGCCGCTCGCGGTTCATTGCGTCGAGCTGCTGCGCGAGTTCCCACGCGCGTCCGACGTCGTCCGTGGACAGGCATTCGATGCCCAGCGACATATCCGACAGCCGTCCCGCCGCATTCAGACGCGGCCCGAGCGCGAAGCCGAGATCGAAGCCCGACGCGCTGCGCGCATCGCGGCCTGCCGCTCGAAAGAGGGCGGCGATGCCCGGCTGCATGCGTCCGTTGCGGATGCGCTGCAAGCCTTGCGCGACCAGCACGCGATTGTTGCCGTCGAGCTTCACGACATCGGCGACCGTGCCGAGCGCGACGAGATCGAGCAGGCCGTCGAGGCGCGGCTCCGGGCGCGCGTCGCCGAACGCGCCGCGCCGGCGCAGTTCCGCGCGCAGCGCGAGCAGCACATAGAACATCACGCCGACGCCCGCCATGCACTTGCTCGGAAACGTGCAGCCCGGCTGGTTCGGATTGACGATTGCGCGCGCGGGTGGCAGTTCGTCGCCGGGCAGGTGGTGATCGGTGACGAGCACGTCGATGCCGAGCGCGTTCGCCGCTTCGACGCCATCCACGCTCGCAATGCCGTTGTCGACGGTGATCAGCAGGTCGGGCTTGCCGCTTGGACGTTGCGCCGCCAGCGCGACGATCTCCGGCGTGAGGCCGTAGCCGTATTCGAAGCGGTTCGGCACGAGGTAGTCGATCTGCGCGCCGAACATCCGCAAGCCGCGCACAGCGACGGCGCAGGCCGTCGCGCCGTCGCAGTCGTAATCGGCGACGACCAGCATGCGGCGCTTGCCTTCGAGCGCATCGGCGAGCAGCGTCGCCGCCGTGTCGCAGCCTTTGAGCGACGCGGGCGGCGTGAGGCGGGCGAGGCCGGTTTCGATTTCATCGGGCAGGCACACGCCGCGCGACGCGTACAGGCGCGCGAGGACGGGATGCAGGCCGTGGCGGATCAGGGCTTCGGCGTCGGCGGGAGAGCAGGCGCGCGTAACGATTCGAGTCATGCGGCAAGACCAGGAAGAAGCGCAGAAGAGTACGCAAAAAAACGGTTCATTCGATAAAGAGCGACGCGAAAAGACGCCGCCGCCAGAATTTGCGCAGATCGCCGCGCGTGATCGCGAGCGTCACCGAGCCGGTGTCGCCGCACAGCGTGAGACCGAGTTCGCCGAGTTGGCCTGCTTGCAGCGCATTCAGCGCGGGCGCGAACCAGTCGCGCTCTAGCGTGGCGAATACGTCGTTCCAGCGACCCCAGTCCTGCTCGATGAACGGCGCGGAGAACGGATCGAGTTCGATCAGCGTGGCGGCTGCACTGCCGTTGGCGCCATTTGCGCGCCAGGCGTCGAAGGATGCGGGCGGCGCGTCGGTCACCGCTTTTGCCGCGAGCGCGAGGCCGCGCGTCGCCGCCGCATCCGACAGCACGCGCGTAAAGCCGCTCTTGACCGGCTGCGCCGCACCCTGCGCATGGAACCAGATCGAGTTGACGGCGGGCAGCCCGCGCGCCTCGCGCGCTTCGTTCACCGGGTGCTCGAACCAGGCCATCTGCACTTCGTTCTGCAGTTTCATCCACGCGCGCGAGCGCTCGCCCGTGTGCGCTTCGTGCGGCAGCCAGATTTCGATGTTGCGGCCGCTCGCGCGCAGCGGCGACGCGCCCGCCAGCGTGCCGAACGCCTCGCTCGACAAATACCAGCGCGACGGCTGCGGCGCTTCGATGCGCACGCCGAGTTCCTCGATCAGCGGTCGCGCGACGCCGAGCAGCGTGCGCGCGTCGTCGTCGGTCAGTTCCAGCGACGCGGGGTCGATCAGCACCAGATGGTCGTGCGCGATCCTCACATGCACGGGCTGCACGCAGGCCCACGTCGCGTCACCCGGATTGCCGCCGTCGGCGAGCAGCATGTACGGCGCGAGCGGCGCCTCGTCGGCCGCGGCCGTTCCCGCGGGCACCGCGCCGAAGCTGCGCGCGACCCAGCGCTCGTGCGGCAGCGTGCGCTGGAAGTCCTCGCCGATCACGCGCTCGACGAGCGTCGCGCGGGCGACCAGTTTGTCGAGAGCCCGGATGTCGAGGGAATGCAGCGCGGTGGAGGCATCGGCCGCGGCGGGCAGCGCGAAGGGCAGGAGGAGGTGCAGTCGGTTGGCGTTCATGATGCTGCGCATTGTATGGCAAACTTCGCCCCGTTGATCCGCGATGGCGGGGAACGGAAACGGCGACTTGTGCGCCAATGCGTACGATTCGCGCAATGATTGGGCGACCCGGCGCGTGGCGTTGGAATCGGGCACGACCCGGCACAATCCGGCACCGTGCATGCGTCGCATGAGGAAGCGGCCGCAAGCCTCGTTCTGGAACCATCGGCCGTCATTCGCGCCCAATCGACACGGCTTTCGCGCTTGCACAGCGGATTTTCCGCACGGCGCACGAAGGCCTCGCCCATGCAGAACAGCGCAAGCGCGCTGAAAAGGACTCGCTTGAAACTTCCATACGAATGGCAGATTGGCTGGCGCTACACGCGCGCCGGCAAACGCACCACGGGTAACGGCTTCATCTCGTTCATCGCGCTCGTGTCGATGTCGGGCATCGCGCTCGGCGTGGCCGCGCTGATCGTCGTGTTGTCGGTGATGAACGGCTTCCAGAGGGAGGTGCGCGACCGCATGCTGTCGGTGCTCGCGCACGTCGAAATCTTTTCGCCGACCGGCTCGATGCCGGACTGGCAACTGACCGCGAAGGAGGCGAAGCTGAACAAGGAAGTGATCGGCGCCGCGCCCTATGTCGAGGCGCAGGCGCTGCTGACGCGCCAGGACGCCGTGAGCGGCGTCGCGCTGCGCGGCGTCGAGCCGTCGCTGGAACCGGAAGTGTCGGACATCGGCAAGGAGATGAAGGCGGGCAGCCTGAACGAACTGAAGCCCGGCGAATTCGGCATCGTGCTCGGCGCGGATCTCGCGGCGAACCTCGGCGTGATGACGGGCGACAAGATCACGCTCGTCGCGCCCGAAGGCTCGATGACGCCGGCGGGCATGCTGCCACGCCTGAAGCAGTTCACTGTGGTCGGCATCTTCGAGTCCGGTCACTACGAGTACGACAGCACGCTCGCGCTCGTCGACATCAAGGACGCGCAGGCGCTCTTCCGTCTGCCCGCGCCGACAGGCGTGCGGCTGCGGCTCAAGGACATGCAGCGCGCGCCGGAAGTCGCGCATCAGCTGGCGCGCACGCTGTCCGGCGATCTCTACATCCGCGACTGGACCCAGCAGAACAAGACGTGGTTCTCGGCGGTGCAGATCGAAAAGCGCATGATGTTCATCATCCTCACGCTAATCATCGCGGTGGCGGCGTTCAACCTCGTCTCGTCGCTGGTGATGACGGTGACGAACAAGCAGGCCGATATCGCGATTCTGCGCACGCTCGGCGCGCAGCCAGGCTCGATCATGAAGATTTTCGTCGTGCAGGGCATGACGATCGGTTTCGTCGGCACGGGCATCGGCGTTGCGCTCGGCTGTCTGATCGCGTGGAGCATCCCGTGGCTCGTACCGATGATCGAGCACGTGCTCGGCGTGCAATTCCTGCCGCCGTCCGTGTACTTCATCAGCGAACTGCCGTCCGAGCTGGTCCCCGGCGATGTCGTCAAGATCGGCGTGATCGCGTTCGTGCTGTCGTGTCTCGCGACGCTGTATCCGAGCTGGCGTGGCGCCAAGGTCCGTCCGGCGGAGGCGCTGCGCTATGAATGATCGTCCCGACAAGAATCTGATGGCTACTGACGAGACGGGTCTGCACCCGGGTTTGCACCCTTACGTGCTCGAAGCGACGGGCATTTCGAAAGCGTTCATCCAGGGCGGCCTGAACGTACCCGTGTTGAACAACACGCAGCTGTCGGTGCGGCGCGGCGAGAAGCTCGCGATCGTCGGCGCTTCCGGCTCCGGCAAGAGCACGCTGCTGCATGTGCTCGGCGGACTCGACGACCCGAGCGCGGGCCACGTCGAAGTGATGGGCAAGCCGTTCACGAAGCTCTCCGAGCGCGAGCGCAACGATCTGCGCAACCGCGCGCTCGGTTTCGTCTATCAGTTCCATCACCTGCTGCCGGAGTTCAGCGCGCTCGACAACGTCGCGATGCCGCTGCGCATTCGCCGCATGACGACGGAGGACGCGCGTGCACAGGCACTTGGCATGCTCGAGCGCGTGGGGCTCGCGCATCGGGCGAAGCATCGTCCGGGCGAACTGTCGGGCGGCGAGCGCCAGCGCGTCGCGATTGCTCGCGCGCTGGTGACGAAGCCCGCCTGCGTGCTCGCCGACGAGCCGACGGGCAACCTCGACGGCGGCACGGCGGATACCGTGTTCAACCTGATGCTGGAACTGTCGAACACGCTATCGACGAGCTTCGTGATCGTCACGCACGATCCCGATCTGGCCGCGCGCTGCGACCGGACCTTGCGTCTGCGCGACGGCGTGCTGTACGAGGAGCCGACCGTTCCCGTCTGACGCCCGGCGTTTCCATTCGACATTGGCCGACACGATCGGCACGAGGCTGCGCGCATGTGGATCGATACGCACTGTCATCTCGACGCTTCGGAATTCGACGCTGACCGCGACGCCGTCGCGGACGCGGCGCTCGAAGCGGGCGTGAGCCGGCTCGTGATTCCGGGCATTGCGCGCAGCAATTTCTCGACGGTGCGCGAACTCGCGCATCGCGTGAAGGGCGGGGCGTATGCGCTCGGCATTCATCCCCTCTTTACGCCGCAGGCGCAGCCATCCGATCTCGACGTGCTGCGCATGGAAATCGAGGCGAGTCTCGGCGATCCGCTGTTCGTCGGGCTGGGCGAAATCGGGCTCGACTACTTCGTGCCCGGACTCGACGACGAGACCCAGCAGTTCTACTACAACGAGCAGCTGAAGCTCGCGTGCGAGTTCGATCTGCCCGTGATCTGCCATGTGCGCAAGTCGCAGGATCAGGTACTGAAGGGCTTGCGGCGCAACCAGGTGCATCGCGGCATTGCGCATGCGTTCAACGGCAGCTTCCAGCAGGCGCAGGCGTTCATCGATCACGGCATGCATCTCGGTTTCGGCGGCAACGTGACGTTCGAGCGCGCGTTGCAGATCCGCCGGCTCGCGGCGCAATTGCCGCTCGATGCGCTCGTCGTCGAAACCGATGCGCCCGATATCGCGCCCGCATGGCTCTACAGGCAGCGCAACACGCCGGACCAGATTCCGGCCATCGGTGCGATCCTCGCCGAGCAGCGCGGCATCGACAAAAACGAGCTTGCGATAGGCACAACGGCCAATGCGCACGCCGCATTGCCGCGGCTCGCGCTTTACTCTGCATAATCACTGTTTGGCTCGCGTCGGGCAGTGCCGTCCTTGATGATTCGGCTTCCTGATGAATATCCCGTGCGAGCATCGGGCGCGGAGGTGGCATGCGGGCAGTGTGGTGCGGATTTGCGTTGGGCGTCGTGTGGCTGCAGCAGCAGGCGTCGCTGCCGGGATGGTTCGGATTGCTGGGGCTTTGGATCGTCATTGGCGCGCTGATCGTTATCGCGTGCCTCTGCTTTCGGCGCGGCGGCGCGTGGGCGATCCGTGCGGGCTGGTGCGCGGTGTTTTGCGCTGCCGGATGCGTCGGCTTCGGCTACGCGTCGTGGCGCGCGCAGACGCGCCTCGCGTTCGAGCTGCCGCGTGCGTGGGAAGGGCGCGACATCGTCGTGAGCGGATCGATCAAAGGCTTGCCGGCCCGCAGCGCTGACGGCACGCGTTTTCTCTTCTCGGTCGAATCGGCAGATGCACGCGTCGAACGCTTTCCCCGCACGCTGCAACTGTCATGGATCGCGGACGACGCGCCGCCTCCCGCGCTCGAGCCCGGCTCGCGCTGGCGCCTGAACGTGCGGCTCAAGCGTCCGCATGGCAACGCGAACTGGGGCGTGCGCGATGGCGAAGCAGTCCTGCTGGCGCGCGACGTTCGGGCGTCGGGCTACGTGAGCGCGCCATCGCAAGTTGTGCGGCTGCGGGGCATGTCGACCAGCGCGGCTGTCATAATCGATCGCTGGCGATGGGCGATTCGCGAGCGCATCGCCGCCGTGTTGGGCGATGCGCCGCATTACGGCATCGTCGTCGCGCTCGCGATCGGCGCCCAGGATGCCGTCAGCACCGCCGACTGGCTCTTGATGCGCCGCACGGGAACGAGCCACCTGGTCGCGATCTCGGGCTTGCATATCGGCTTTGTCGCGGGACTCGCGGGTTGGCTGATGGGTGCGTTATGGCGCCGCTCGTTTTTCATCGGGCGAAGCTGGCCTCTCTTCGTGCCCGCGCAGAAAGTCGCCATCGCGAGCGGAGCCTTGTTCGCCGCGTTTCATGCGGCGCTCGCGGGCTTCAACGTGCCCGCGCAGCGCTCGCTATGGATGGCGTGCGTCGTTGCGCTCGCATATGTCGGCGGAAGGCGCGCAGCGCCGTCGATGGTGCTCGCGTGGGCGCTCGGGCTTGTGCTGCTCGTCGATCCGTGGGCGGTGGTATCGGCGGGATTCTGGCTGTCGTTCTGCGCAGTCGGCGCGATTCTGTTCGCGATGTCGTCACGCACGCGAGTCGTTCGAAACGATTCACCTGATCCGCGCCAGGAGGAAGCGCGCAAGCGTTCGAACGCCGCGCGTTGCGCCGATTTCATGCGCTCGCGGCTCGGCGCGATAATCGAACGGATACGCAGCGGCGCTCGCGTGCAGTTCGCGGTGACGGTCGCGCTCGCGCCATTGACGGTCATCTTCTTCTCGCAGATTCCGTTGATCGGCCCCGTCGCGAATGCGTTCGCGATTCCCTGGGTCAGCGTCTTCGTGACGCCGGCTGTGATCGCGGGCGTTGCGTTGCCGGCGCCGCTCGACGCGTTCGCGTTTCGCTTCGCGCATCGGTTGCTCGAATGGCTCGCGAGCGCATTGCACATGCTGTCGGGGCCGGCGTGGACGATCTGGCAATTGCCGCAGCCGGGCGTTTGGGCGATGGCGTCGGCGGCCGTCGGCGTCGCGTGGTGTCTCGCGCCTTCCGGCTGGCCGTTGCGCTGGGCCGCGCCGCTCACGTGGCTGCCGCTGCTCGCGCCCGCGTCGTCCGCGCCCGCCGACGGAACCTTCCGCCTGACTGCGCTCGATATCGGCCAGGGCTCGTCGATCGTCGTCGAAACGGCGCGTCATACGCTGCTTTTCGACGCCGGGCCCGGTCCGGAATCGACGCACGCGGGCGAGCGCATCGTCGTGCCGTATCTGCAGTCGGCGGGCATCTCGACGCTCGATGCGCTGATCATCAGCCACGCGGACTCCGATCACTCGGGCGGTGCGCCCGCCGTGCTCGACGCAATCGCAGTGCGGCAACTACTGGCCGGTCTCGTCCCCGACAATCCGCTCTGGATTCAGGCGCGCCAGGCGGGGGCGCAAACCGTGCGCTGCGCGGCAGGCCAGCACTGGCGATGGGACGGCGTCGACTTCGCGATACTGTGGCCCGATCCAGGACCGTTGCAAGGCAAGCCGAACGCGCATTGCTGCGTGCTGCGTGTGAGCGTGCCCGGCGCTCTTCATGACGGCGCGCGCGTTCAAGCGCCCGTCGCCGCAAGAATGCCGATGACGGCCTTGCTGGCCGCTGACATCGAAGCGCCCGCCGAACGCACGCTGCTCGCGCGCGACCGCGCGGCGTTGCGCGCCCAGATTCTGCTCGTGCCGCATCATGGCAGCAGGACTTCGTCTACCGAGCCATTCCTCGACTCTATCGAGCCGTCCATTGCGGTATTTCAGGTAGGCTATCGCAACCGGTTTCATCATCCCCAGCTGGGCGTCTACGAGCGGTATCGCGCGCGACGCATCGAACTCTCGCGCAGCGACGACGACGGCGCCGCGCGTATCGAGGCGGACGGTGCGACGTTGTCGCTGGAGCGTTACCGGCAGTCGCATCGCCGGTACTGGATGGACGCGATGACCGACCCATGACGGCACGATTGAGAACGAACTAGAACGAACTGGAACGGAGGCGGCGGCGCTTGAAAAACATCATCCATTTCTCACATGCAAACGGGTTTCCGGCGTCCACCTATCGGACGATCTTCGCGGAGCTGGCCGACGACTACGAGTTGCGTTTCATCGAGCGGATCGGACACGACGCGCGCTATCCCGTGACGCGCGACTGGCCGCATCTCGTCGAAGAGTTGCTGGATGACATCGAGCGTTCTTATGAGAATCCGGTGTGGCTGGTCGGGCATTCTCTGGGTGGTTATCTCTCGCTGAAGGCGGCGCTGAAAAAGCCGCAGTGGGTGCGGGGCGTGGTGATGCTCGATTCGCCCGTGATAGCGGGTTGGCAGAGCAGCATGCTGCGCATGTCGCAGTGGACGGGGCTCGACGAAAGGCTGTCGCCGGCTGCGGCGACGCGCAAGCGGCGCACGCGCTGGGCGAGCCGCGAGGAAGCGTGGCGCCACTTCCACGCGAAGCAGGCGTTCGCGCGGTGGGACGAGCGGGTGCTGTCCGACTACATCGAGTTCGGCATTCCGCAGGTGTCCGCGGACGGCACGCGCGAACTGGCCTTCGACAGGCAGACGGAATACCTGATCTATCGGACGTTGCCGCACACGTCCGGAAGCCGCCTCGCGCGGGGCACGCCCGTGCCCGTCGGGTTCGTCGCCGGGACTCGCTCGCTGGAGGTGCGCCAGGCCGGCCTGCATGCGACGCGGCGGCTGACGGGCGACCATTTCGAGTGGATCGAAGGGAGCCATCTGTTCCCGATGGAGCGGCCGCTGGAGACGGCGCGCGCCGTGCAGCGGCTGCTGCGCGAGCTGGACTGAGGGCTGCTGAACATTGCAGAAGCTTGTCGAGCGTTGCCGAAACAACCGCGCGGCAGGCTCACGAAAAAGCAAGAAAAACCAAAAAGCGGGCGAAGCGCGAAGTCTCGATCGGCATATCGGGAGCGATGCCGCGGATGCGTCAAAAAGCACGTTCGATCGGCGCCAGGGAGCCGCCTCAGACTGGGCTGAAACGGCACGTTCGGGTATAATCCGTTTTTCCCGCGAGCATCCAGCGATGACCAAATATGTTTTTGTCACCGGCGGCGTAGTTTCTTCCCTCGGCAAGGGTATTGCCGCCGCTTCCCTCGCCGCGATCCTCGAATCGCGCGGTCTGAAAGTCACCCTCCTCAAGCTAGATCCCTACATCAACGTCGACCCCGGCACGATGAGCCCGTTTCAGCACGGCGAAGTGTTCGTGACGGAAGACGGCGCTGAGACGGACCTCGACCTCGGCCATTACGAGCGCTTCATCAGCACGAAGATGCGCAAGGCCAATAACTTCACGACGGGCCAGATCTACGAGTCGGTGATCCGCAAGGAACGCCGCGGTGACTATCTCGGCAAGACGGTTCAGGTCATCCCCCACATCACGAACGAAATCCAGGCATTCGTCGAGCGCGGCGCGGCATCCGCGACGTGCGGCGAGCCGGATGTCGCGATCGTCGAAGTGGGCGGCACGGTCGGCGACATCGAGTCGCTGCCGTTCCTCGAAGCCGCGCGTCAGATGAGCCTGCGCCTCGGCCGCAACAGCGCATGCTTCGTGCACCTCACACTGGTCCCGTTCATCGCCACCGCGGGCGAACTGAAAACCAAGCCCACGCAGCACAGCGTGCAAAAGCTGCGCGAAATCGGTATCTATCCGAACGTGCTGCTGTGCCGCGCCGACCGCCGCATTCCCGACGACGAGCGTGCGAAGATCTCGATGTTCTCGAACGTGCCGGAAGACGCCGTGATCTCGGTGTGGGACGTCGACAGCATCTACAAGATTCCGCAGATGCTGCACGACCAGGGCCTCGACGAACTGATCTGCGAAGAGCTGAAGCTGTCGGCCAAGCCGGCGGATCTGTCGATCTGGTCGGAAATGGTCGAGAAGCTCGAAAACCCGAAGAGCGAAGTGACGATCGGCATGGTCGGCAAGTACGTCGAACTGACGGAGTCGTACAAGTCGCTGATCGAAGCGCTGCGCCATGCGTCGATCCATACGTCGACGAAGGTCAACATCGAATACATCGACTCCGAAGAGCTGGAAGAAAACGGCGTCGACGGTCTCCGGCATCTGGATGCCGTGCTCGTGCCGGGCGGCTTCGGCCGTCGCGGCACCGAAGGCAAGATCAAGGCAATCCGTTACGCACGCGAAGCGAAGGTGCCGTATCTCGGCATCTGCCTCGGCATGCAGCTGGCCGTGATCGAATTCGCGCGCGACGTCGTGGGCCTGAAGGATGCGAACAGCACGGAGTTCGACCCGGCTACGCCGCATCGCGTCGTCGCGCTGATCACCGAGTGGTATGACCGCGAAGGCAAGGTTGAGAAGCGTACGGAAGAATCCGATCTTGGCGGCACGATGCGTCTCGGTTCGCAGCGCTGCCCGATCAAGCCGGGCACGATGGCCGAAGAGATCTACGGCAAGGACGTGAACGAGCGCCACCGTCACCGTTATGAGGTCAATAACCGCTACGTGCCCCAGCTCGAAACCGGCGGCCTTATCATCAGCGCGCATACCCCGAGCGAAGATCTGCCGGAAATGATGGAGTTGCCGCGTTCGATGCACCCGTGGTTCGTCGGCGTCCAGTTCCACCCTGAATTCACGTCGACGCCGCGCGACGGCCATCCGCTCTTCAAGGCATTCGTCGAAGCGGCGCGCGCTCATCGCGAAGCGAGCGTCGAGGAGAAAGTATGAAACTGGGCGATTTCGAAATCGGCCTCGACAAGCCGTTTTTCCTGATCGCGGGCACCTGTGTCGTCGAATCCGAACAGATGACGATCGACACGGCCGGCAAGCTGAAGGAAATCTGCGCGAAGCTGAAGATTCCGTTCATCTACAAGTCCTCTTATGACAAGGCCAACCGCAGCAGCGGCAAATCGTTTCGCGGTCTTGGAATGGATGAGGGTTTGCGCATTCTGTCCGAAGTGAAGCGTCAGCTCGGCGTGCCCGTTCTGACCGACGTTCACTCGGAAGAAGAAATCGAACCAGTCGCATCGGTGGTCGATGTGCTGCAAACGCCCGCGTTCCTGTGCCGTCAGACTGATTTCATCCATGCGTGCGCGCGTTCGGGTAAGCCCGTCAACATCAAGAAGGGCCAGTTTCTCGCGCCACACGACATGAAGAACGTGATCGACAAGGCGCGCGACGCGGCGCGTGAAGCGGGTCTGTCGGAGGACCGTTTCATGGCGTGCGAGCGCGGCGTGTCGTTCGGCTATAACAACCTCGTCTCGGACATGCGCTCGCTCGCGATCATGCGCGAGACGGGCGCGCCCGTCGTGTTCGACGCAACGCATTCGGTGCAGCTGCCGGGCGGGCAGGGCACGAGTTCGGGCGGCCAGCGCGAGTTCGTCCCGGTGCTGGCGCGCGCGGCCGTCGCGACTGGCGTCGCCGGTCTGTTCATGGAAACGCATCCGAGGCCGGCCGAAGCGAAGTCGGACGGTCCCAATGCCGTGCCGCTGCATCGCATGGCCGACCTGCTCGAGACGCTGATGACGCTCGATCAGGCCGTGAAGCGCACGCCGTTCCTCGAGAGCGACTTCAACTGATGCGCGGGCGCGCGAGCTTCGCCATTCCGGCGTGGCCCGCGCGCACCAACCCGATGGTCGTCGAACGCGTCCGGACGCGTGTAGTCCAACTGAACCGGACGTCTCACCTTAAGAATTCATCGTCATTTCAGAGGAAACCATGAGTGCTATCGTAGATATCATCGGTCGCGAAATTCTCGATTCGCGAGGCAATCCCACCGTCGAATGCGACGTGCTGCTCGAATCGGGCACGATGGGCCGCGCGGCCGTTCCGTCGGGCGCATCGACGGGCTCGCGCGAAGCGATCGAACTGCGCGACGGCGAAGCCGGCCGCTACAGCGGCAAGGGCGTGCTGAAGGCCGTCGAGCACATCAACACTGAGATCTCCGAAGCGATCATGGGTCTCGACGCTTCCGAGCAGGCATTCCTCGACAAGACGCTGCTGGAGCTGGATGGCACCGACAACAAGTCGCGTCTGGGCGCGAACGCGATGCTGGCCGTGTCGATGGCCGTCGCGAAGGCCGCCGCTGAAGAAGCCGGCCTGCCGCTGTACCGCTACTTCGGCGGCTCGGGCGCGATGCAGTTGCCCGTACCGATGATGAACATCGTCAACGGCGGCGCGCACGCGAACAACAGCCTGGACATCCAGGAATTCATGATCGTCCCCGTCAGCCAGCCGACGTTCCGCGAAGCGCTGCGCTGCGGCGCCGAAGTGTTCCACGCGCTGAAGAAGATCCTGTCGGATCGCGGCATGAGCACGGCCGTCGGCGACGAAGGCGGCTTCGCGCCGAACTTCGGCAGCAACGACGAGTGCCTGTCGACCATCCTGCAGGCGATCGAGAAGGCCGGCTACCGCGCCGGTGAAGACGTGCTGCTCGCGCTCGACTGCGCGGCCAGCGAGTTCTACCACGACGGCAAGTACCAGCTGGCGGGCGAGGGGCTGCAACTGTCGTCGGCGGAATTCACCGACTATCTGTCCACTCTGGCCGACAAGTTCCCAATCGTCTCGATCGAAGACGGCATGCACGAAAGCGACTGGGAAGGCTGGAAGCTGCTCACCGACAAGCTTGGCAGGAAGATCCAGCTGGTCGGCGACGACCTGTTCGTGACGAACACGCGAATCCTGAAGGAAGGCATCGAGAAGGGCATCGCGAATTCGATCCTCATCAAGATCAACCAGATCGGCACGCTGACGGAAACCTTCGCGGCGATCGAAATGGCCAAGCGCGCGGGCTACACGGCCGTGATTTCGCACCGCTCTGGCGAAACCGAAGATTCGACGATCGCGGACATCGCGGTCGGCCTGAACGCCGGTCAGATCAAGACGGGCTCGCTGTCGCGCAGCGACCGTATCTCGAAGTACAACCAGCTGTTGCGCATCGAGGAAGATCTGGGCGATATCGCCAGCTACCCGGGCAAGTCGGCGTTCTACAACCTGCGTTGAACGACGCCCTTACCGGCACCCTTCGAGACAGGTCGACGCGCGAGAGTGACGCTTGCCGTCAACAATTTGTCTCAATAACCGTTAAAACGGTTATGCTTCGCTACTGACTCACCCTTGCCGCCCTGCGTACAGCGCAGGGCGGCGCGTATTCCACCCTGCAATTCAATTCATGCGGCTCGTCACCGTCGTTCTGCTCGTCCTGCTGGTGCTGATCCAATATCCGCTGTGGTGGGGCCATGGCGGCTGGCTGCGCGTTCACGAGCTGCAACAGGAACTTGCGCAGCAGCTGAAAAAGAACGCCGACGATAAGACGCGCAACGAGCGCATCCAGGGCGAAGTGCAGGATCTGCAGAACGGCTCGGCCGCCGTCGAAGAGCGTGCCCGCTACGAGATGGGTATGGTCAAGGACAGCGAAGTGTTCGTGCAGTTCGTGTCGCCGAACGCGCCGCTGTCCGCTTCGAGTGCCGCGCAATCGAATACGTCGACGCGTGGGCAGATCACGGGCGCACCGTTGCGCGTGGTGCCGAATCCGGAGTCGCGAACGAAGCCGGATCGCAAGCACTCGAAAAAGGATGCGAAGGAGAAGAAGCCGGGTTGATGTCCTGCGCGGCGTGGCGAGAAGCCGGTGTGGTTGCAACGAAAAAGGCGCGGTTCATGATGAACCGCGCCTTTTGTTTTTGATCGTGTGGGACGATCGAACGATGCGGGCCGCGCCCGTTCATGCAAGCTGCCGGATCGAGGGGCGTACTACCAGCCCCAACCCCAGCCCGGCGCGTACCCATAGCCGATGCCCGTCCCCCAGCCATGTCCCCAGCCGCCGCTGGAGTAGCTGCCGTAGACTGTGACGGGCGGCGCGGCGTAGCGCGACCAGGCCTGCGCTGCGGCATCGGCGGCCATGGCCTCGTTTTGCTCGACCATCACCTGCTTGTCGATTGCGTCGTAACGCGCGCGCTCTTCCGGCGTGAGCGGACGCGCAGTCGCCGCGATGCCCGACTGGTCGGCGGGCAAGCGGCTGTAGATCGGCGACGGACCGGGCGGGTCCATCATGCAGCCGGATAAAGCGGCAGCGCCGGCAACGAGCGCAAGCGCGGACATCCGGACTGGACGAGCGGTGAGCAACAGGGCAGGGGTATTCATTTCGACCTCCATCGATCGGATGCCTAAGCAATTCCGCCATCGGCGCTTTCGAAAATCAGGCAACCGCCGATGTCCGATGATACGCGCCGCCCGCCGGCGGGAGCGGCTCACGGCGACGCAGTCTGTTCCGGCTCAATGCCGCTGGTCGGCGGCCGGCGCCACACCCTGTGAGAGCCCGCTGGCGACGAAAAGTTGCGCCACGTCGACGGGGTCGAACTCATACCGCTGATTGCAGAACTCGCAGTGAATTTCGACGTGACCGCGCTCTTCGATCACGCTGTCCACTTCCTCGCGCCCCAGCATCTTCAGCATGCCGCCGACTTTTTCGCGCGAGCACGTGCACTCGAATCGCGTTCTCGCCGGCTCGAAATGCTGGACGTTCTCCTGCCAGAACAGGCGCCTGAACAGCGTGGTCGGTTCTTCGCTCAGCAGTTCGTCGGTCGACAGCGTGCCGCCGAGCGTGCAGAGACGATTCCACGTATCGGCGTCGATTTCGCTCGGATGCGGGACGATGCCGCCGTCGCCGGGCAGCTTCTGCAGCAGCATGCCGACCGCGCGCTGGTCATTCGCCGCGAGCCACAGACGCGTGTCGAGTTGCTCCGAGTGGCGCATGTAGTGCTCGAGCACTTCCGCCATCGACTTCAGCGGCCCATCCACACCCGACAGCGGCACGATGCCCTGATACGGCTGCTGGCCGGGAGCCTTGCTCTTCGGATCGAGCGTGATCACGCAGCGGCCATGGCCGCCCGCATTGACGAGATCGACGAGCGTGAGATCGTCGGCGATCGTGTGCGCGACGTCGCCGGCGAACTTCGCGGTCGCGCGCATCGACAGATCCGAATTGCATTGCACGACGAGCATCTTCACGGGCCCGTCGCCGAAAATCTGCATGATCAGCGTGCCGTCGAATTTCAGATTCGCCGACAGCAGCGCGCACGCGGCCATCATTTCGCCGAGCATGTTCCGCACGGGCGCGGGATAGCTCCGGCGCGTCAGCACTTCCTGCCACGTATTGGCCAGCGACACGATCTCGCCGCGAACGGGCGCCGCGCTGAACATGAATTTTTGCAACTGATCACTCACAACTTTTCCTCGGTCGAACCGCGCGGTGCGAAGCCCGCGCTTGACGCGTCGTGCCGCCGGCCTTAGCCGATGCGGACGAGTTGCGCCTTGAAATAGTCCCTGCGCTCGACATAATTATTGGCGACGCGCTGCAGGCCTTTGATATCTGCTTCAGTCAATTCTCGGACGACCTTTGCGGGTGCACCGAGAATCAGAGAATTGTCGGGAAAAACCTTGCCTTCAGTAACGACGGCGCCCGCTCCGACCAGACAATTGCGGCCGATCACCGCTCCGTTCAAGACCACAGCCTGGATGCCGATCAACGCGCCTTCCTTGACCGTGCAACCGTGCAACATCGCCTGATGGCCGACCGTCACATTCGCTTCGAGCGTCAGCGGAAAGCCCGGATCGGCGTGCAGCACGGCGCCTTCCTGAATGTTGGTGCCCGTGCCGATGGTGATCGGCTCGTTGTCGCCGCGGATCGAAGCGCCGAACCAGACGCTCGCGTTCTCTTCGATCGTTACTTTGCCGATGATGGTCGCCGTGTCCGCGACGAACACGCTTTCGTGAATGGTCGGGGCTGCGTCGCCCAGCTTGTAGATTGCCACAGTGTCTCCTCGGTCGTCGGACGCCTTGCCGGCGCGCATCGGCGGCCGGTGCGGCACGTTGCGCGCGATGGCGGCATCCCGCGCTGCATGGTCGGATCGCGTATTGTAAACGGTTGTGCAATAAGCGCGCGCGCGCCAGGCCGTGGCGGCATCACTGTCTGCCCTTTTTCACGTATCGCTCCGTAACGCACCATGCATTCTCCCGATTCCCCCCGTTCCGACGCCCCGATTTGCGCCCGCACCGAAGCGCTGGCCGTGCTGGGCGAGCGCGTGCCCGCGACGAAGGTCGCAGCGGCGCAGGCCCTCTATGCGCGCGTGCAGGGCGGTACGTCGGCCGTGTCGCCGGGACGGGTGCTGGATGAGCCTGCCGGGCTGCCTGGGCGTCCCGCGCGTCCCGAACTCGTCGAGCCTCGCAAGCTCGGGCGGCGCAGCATGCAGTCGCCGGAAGGGCGCGCGGTGCTGCTGCACGCGCTCGCGCATATCGAGTTCAACGCGATCAATCTGGCGCTCGACGCCGTGTGGCGCTTCGGCGGCATGCCGGAGGCGTTTTACGTCGACTGGATGAAGGTCGCGTCGGAGGAAGCGCATCACTTTTCGCTCCTATCCGCGAGGCTTGCGGAGTTCGGCCACGCGTATGGCGACTTTCCTGCGCACGACGGCCTGTGGGACATGTGCGAGCGCACGCGCGGCGACGTGCTCGCCCGCATGGCGCTCGTGCCGCGCACGCTGGAGGCGCGCGGCCTCGATGCGTCGCCGCCGATCCGCGCGCGGCTGCAACAGGCGGGCGATCATGCGTCGGCGGCGATCCTGGACGTGATCCTGCGCGACGAGATCGGCCATGTGCTGATCGGCAACCGCTGGTTCCGACATCTGTGCGACGAGGCGGGCGTCGACGCGCATCAGACCTATCTGCGTCTGTCCGATGACTATCGCGCGCCGAAGTTGCGCGGGCCCTTCAATTTCGAAGCGCGGCGCAGCGCCGGTTTTGAAGAGGAGGAACTGGCGGCGCTGGCCGGCCTCGAAACGCAGCCGCGCATCGACGACTGAAGCGGACTTCCACCCGCCCACGCACGGCGGCGTGGCTATCTCTATATAATCGAACGATCATTCTTTTCAGGCCGTGCCATGGATCGTCATTTGAATCCCTCCGTTTCCGAATTCGTCACCGTGCGCGGCGTGCGCCTGCACGTGCGCCGCTGGGGCAACCCCGATGCGCCGACGCTCTTCATGCTGCATGGCTGGATGGATGTCGCCGCATCGTTTCAGTTCGTCGTCGATGCGCTCGCCGGCGACTGGCAGGTGATCGCGCCCGATGCGCGCGGCTTTGGGCTGTCCGACTGGCCCGTCGCGGAGAGAGGCGGCGGCCACTACTGGTTCCAGGAGTACCTGGCCGACCTCGACGCGCTGGTCGACCACTACGCGCCGACGGGCGAAGTGAACCTCGTCGGGCACAGCATGGGCGCGAACGTCGTCTGTCTATACGCGGGCGTGCGGCCGGAGCGGGTGCGTCGCGTGGTCGACCTGGAAGGGTTCGGGCTCGCGCCGTCGAAGCCATCGCAACTGCCGCGGCGGCTCGCGACGTGGCTCGACGAATTGCGCGAGCCGCCGTCGCTGCGTTCATACGCGACGCTCGACGATGTTGCCGCGCGCCTGATCAAGACCAATGCGCGGCTGGCCCCGCAGCGCGCGGGCTTTCTCGCGCAGCACTGGTCGAAGCCGGACGGCGAGGGTGGCTACGTCCTGCTCGCCGACCCGGCGCACAAGATCCGCGGGCCGCTGCTGTACCGGCTCGACGAAGTGATGGCCGTCTGGGCGAACGTGCGCGCGAAGGTGCTGCACGTGGAAGCGACGGCATCGCCGACGCTCTCGATGCTGGCGGGCGACATTCCGCTCGACGAATTCAAGGCGCGCTTCAGCGCGTTTGCCGACTGGCGCGAAGCGTTCATCGACGAAGCGGGCCACATGGTTCATCACGATCAGCCCGAGCACGTCGCCGCGCTGATCGAAGGCTTTTGCACGTAGCGCGCGTCGCCGATTGGGCCGGTGATTCCTCTGCGTTTGCTTACTGCGTTGCAGTAGAATGAGACGTTCAGCTTATCCAGACGACGATGAACGCCGACTTGCATTGCCATTCCACTGTGTCCGACGGCGCGTTTGTGCCCGCCGACGTCGCGCGCCGCGCGCATACGGGCGGCGTGACGCTGTGGGCGCTGACCGATCACGACGAAGTAGGCGGTCAGGCGGAGGCGCGCGAGGCCGCCGAGGCGCTCGGCATGCAGTATCTGGACGGCGTCGAGATTTCGGTGACGTGGGCGTCGCGCACGATTCACATCGTCGGCCTGCATGTCGATCCCACCTGCAAGGAATTGCTCGACGGGCTCTATCGCACGCGCAACGGCCGCGCCGCGCGGGCCGAAGCGATTGGCGCGCAGCTGGCCACGCTCGGCATTCCCGATGCGTATGAAGGCGCTCTGAAATACGTGTCGAATCCCGACATGATCTCGCGCACGCATTTCGCGCGCTTCATGGTCGAGCATGGCTACGCGAAGGATACGCAGGACGTGTTCTCGCGTTTTCTCGGTGAAGGCAAGCCGGGCTATGTGCCGCATCGCTGGTCGAAGCTCGCCGATGCGATCACGTGGATCAAGGCTGCGGGCGGCGAAGCGGTGATCGCGCACCCGGGCCGCTACGCGTACACGCCGACCGAATTCGACGCGTTGTTCGCCGAGTTCATCGATCTCGGCGGCAAGGCGATCGAAGTCGTCACGGGCAGCCACACGCCCGATCAATACCGCGAATATGCGGACGTCGCGCGTCGCTTCGGCTTCGAGGCATCGCGCGGGTCCGATTTCCACGCGGCGGGTGAAGGCCGCGTCGAACTGGGCAGCCTGCCGCCGCTGCCGTCCGATCTGAAGCCAGTCTGGGAACGTTGGCTGTAAGCTCTGAATCGCGCCGGCGCGCGGGCACGCGCGCTGCGTGGGTACGCTGTCGCTGTTCCCCGACTTCCTGACCGACATCATGTCCCAATACTTTCGGCTTCATCCGGACAATCCGCAGCCGCGTCTGATCAAGCAGGCAGCCCAGATCATCGAAAGCGGCGGCGTGGTCGCGCTGCCGACCGATTCGAGCTACGCGCTCGCGTGCCAGCTCGACAACAAGAACGCCGTCGACCGCGTGCGGCGCATCCGCGGCATCGACGAGCGGCAGCTGCTGTCGCTCCTCGTGCGCGATCTGTCCGAGCTGGCGAACTTCGCGATCGTCGACAACCGCCAATACCGTCTGATCAAATCGGTGACGCCCGGCCCCTACGTGTTCGTGCTGCAGGCGACCAAGGAAGTGCCGCGCCGCCTGTCGCATCCGTCGCGCAAGACGATCGGCCTGCGCGTGCCGGACCATGCAATCACGCTGGCGATACTCGAAGAACTCGGCCAGCCGCTGCTCGGCACGACGCTGATCATGCCGGGCGAAACGCAGCCACTGAACGATCCGGAAGAAATCCGCGAAAGGCTCGAAAAACAGCTCGATCTGGTGATCGACGGCGGCGCGTGTCCGTGCGAGCCGTCGACGGTGATCGACCTGACGGGCGAAGAGCCCGTGCTGGTGCGTGCGGGCCGCGGCTCGCTCGCGCCGTTCGGTCTCGAAGAGACGGCGTGATCGCGACATGAGCGAAAGCCGACAGGGCCGCAAGGCGGCGTTGTTACAATAGAGCAATATGGATTCCTCCCTGATACAAACCATTGTCGTCTACGCACTGCCCGTGATCTTCGCGATCACGCTGCATGAGGCTGCGCACGGCTACGTCGCGCGCATGCTCGGCGACAACACCGCTTACGTGCTCGGGCGCGTTTCGTTCAATCCGATGCGGCACATCGACCCGCTCGGCACGATCTTCATTCCGCTGCTGCTTTACTTCGCCACGAGCGGCGCGTTCATGTTCGGCTACGCGAAGCCCGTGCCCGTCGCATTCGGCAATCTGCGCAATCCGCGCTGGGGTTCGCTGTGGGTCGCGCTCGCGGGCCCGGTGTGCAACTTCGTTCAGGCGCTCGTGTGGGGCGTGTTCGGCGTGTCGCTCGCCCTCATGCACTTCGATGAGCCGTTCTTCACGCGCATGGCGGCCGCGGGCGTCGGCGTGAATCTCGTGCTCGGCGTGCTCAATCTCTTTCCGCTGCCGCCGCTCGACGGCGGACGCGTGCTGACGGCGCTGCTGCCCGTGCGTCCGGCGATGATGCTGGCGCGCCTCGAGCCCTATGGCTTTTTCATCGTGATGGCGCTTGTGATGACGGGCACGTTGACGCGCTTCTGGCTGCGTCCGCTCGTGAATATCGGCTATGAAGCCGTCACGGCTATCCTGACTCCTCTCGTTTCGCTTTTCTAAATCAAAACCATGTACCCCGACCGTATCTTCTCCGGCATGCGGCCTACCGGCTCGCTGCACCTCGGCCACTATCACGGCGTGCTGAAAAACTGGGTGCGTCTGCAGTCCGAGTATCCGTGCTTTTTCTGCGTGGTCGACTGGCATGCGCTGACGACCCACTACGAAACGCCCGAGGTGATTGAAAAGAACGTGTGGGAAGTGCTGATCGACTGGCTCGCGTCGGGCATCGATCCGGCGCAGGCAACGCTCTTCATCCAGAGCCGCGTGCCCGAGCATGCGGAGCTGTCGCTGCTGCTCGGCATGAGCGCGCCGCTCGGCTGGCTCGAACGCGTGCCGACGTACAAGGAGCAGATCGAGAAGCTGAAGGACAAGGATCTGTCGACCTACGGCTTCCTCGGCTATCCCGTGCTGATGGCAGCCGACATTCTGCTATACCGCGCGTCGCTCGTGCCCGTCGGCGAAGACCAGGTGCCGCACGTCGAAATGACGCGCGAAATCGCGCGCCGCTTCAACCATCTGTACGGCCGCGAGCCGGGCTTCGAAGAGAAGGCGATGGAAGCGGCGAAGAAGCTCGGCGGCAAGCGCTCGAAGCTGTATCACGAACTGCGGAACGCGTATCAACAGGAAGGCGACGACGAAGCGCTCGAACAGGCGCGCGCGATGTTGCAGGAGTCGCAGAGCCTGTCGATGAGCGATCGCGAGCGCCTGTTCGGCTATCTCGAAGGCTCGCGCAAGATCATCCTGGTCGAGCCGCAGGTGCTGCTGACGGAAGCGTCGCGGATGCCGGGCCTCGACGGCCAGAAGATGTCGAAGTCGTACGGCAACACGATCGGTCTGCGCGAGGACGCGGAGACGATCACGAAGAAAGTCCGCACGATGCCGACCGACCCGGCGCGCGTGCGCCGCACCGATCCGGGCGATCCCGACAAGTGCCCGGTGTGGCAGTTGCATCAGGTCTACACCGACAAGGACACGCATGATTGGGTGCAGAAGGGCTGTCGCTCGGCGGGCATCGGCTGCCTCGAATGCAAGCAGCCGGTGATCGAGGGTATCCTGCGCGAGCAGCAGCCGATGCTCGAACGCGCACAGAAGTACATGGATGATCCGTCCCTGTTGCGCGCGATCGTCGCCGACGGCTGCGACAAGGCGCGCCGTTTCGCATCGGAGACGATGCGCGACGTGCGCGAGGCGATGGGCCTCGCGTACACCTGATGCCAGCGACAGGCGGACGATGAGCGGCGAGCTTCCCGGCGTGCATAGCGCAAGCCATGTGGCCATCGGCGAGCCGTCGCGCTGGGTGAAGCGCTGGGCGCATCTGGTAGAAGGCGGCGGCGCGGTGCTCGACGTGGCGTCGGGCGCAGGGCGCCATGCGCGGTTTTTCGCGTCGCGCGGCCATCCCGTGACAGCCATCGACCGAGATGCGGCCGCATTGGCGTCGATGGACGGCGTTTGCGGCATCACGACGCTCGCCGCCGACATCGAAAACGGCCCATGGCCGCTTGCCGCCGATGCGCGCTTCGCGGCCGTCATCGTGACCAACTATCTGCATCGTCCGCTCTTTCCCCAATTGCTGGACGCGCTGGCGCCCGCCGGCGTGCTGATCTACGAAACCTTCGCGCGGGGCAACGAAACCGTCGGCAAGCCGTCGAACCCGGCATTTCTGCTCGCGCCCGGCGAACTGCTCGACGCGGTGCGCGGAAAGTTACGTGTCGTTGCATTTCAGGACGGTTTCCTCGCGGAACCGCGCCCCGCCTACATCCAGCGGATCTGCGCGATTCGCGAGCACGACGGATCGGTCAAAAGGGATAATACGGGTCTTCCCCCGCGTTACGATTTGGCCGGTTAATCCGCTACAATCGCAGTTTATTGAACAAATTCATGGCGTTTCATGGCTAACGGCACTCAGCAAGACGGCGTCGCGATTCGCGGCAGCATTCCCGCCATCATCACCCCGATGCTCGAAGACGGCAGTCTCGATCTGCCGGCCTTCCGCAAACTGATCGACTGGCATATCGAAGAGGGCACGAACGCGCTGGTCGTGGTCGGCACGAGCGGCGAATCGGCGACGTTGTCGGTCGAAGAGCACGTGCTGATGGTCAAGACGGCCGTCGAACAGGCGGACGGCCGCATTCCCGTGATCGCGGGCGCGGGCGCCAATTCGACGTCGGAAGCGATCGAACTGACCGAGCAGTCGAAGAAAGTGGGTGCCGATGCGACGCTGCAGGTCGTGCCGTACTACAACAAGCCGACGCAGGAAGGCATCTACCGGCATTTCGCGAAGATCGCCGAAGCCGTCGATCTGCCCGTGATCCTCTACAACGTGCCGGGCCGCACCGTCGCGGACATGTCGAACGAAACGATCCTGCGCCTCGCGAACGTGCCGGGCATCGTCGGCGTGAAGGAAGCGACGGGCAACATCGACCGCGCCGCGCACCTGATCAAGGCGGCGCCGGCGCACTTCGGCATTTACAGCGGCGACGATCCGACGGCGATCGCGCTGATGCTGCTTGGCGGCCATGGCAACATCTCGGTGACGGCGAACGTCGCGCCGCGTCTGATGAGCGAGCTGTGCAAGGCCGCGCTTGCTGCCGACGCGAAGACGGCGCGCGAGATTCATCTGAAACTTCTCTCGCTGCACAAGAACCTCTTCATCGAATCGAACCCGATTCCGGCGAAGTGGGCCTTGCAGCAACTGGGCCGCGTCAAGGGCGGCATTCGTCTGCCCCTCACGCCGCTCGACGCACGCTACCACGACGTAGTTCGCGCCGCGCTGCGCGAGGCGGGGCTGCTCGGCTGAGCGCCTGAGGTTTCAGGCGCCTCCCGGCATTTTTTCAACTGACGTCGATATCGCCCCCGGTCCCGCACCGAACCAGGCAGCGCGTTTAGCTTCACGAAGGACCCCATGAAACGTTCCGCACTTTCCCTCCACGCAACGCGCCTGGCGGCGTTGACGCTTGCGGCTGGCACGGTTGTGTCGCTTTCTGGCTGCGAATCGCTGAACGACGTGCTCGCGTCGGACCGCGTGAATTACAAGGACACGACGAGCGCGCCGCCGCTCGCCGTGCCGAGCGATCTGACGGCTGCGCAGATCGACCAGCGTTACGTGGCGCCGCCCGTGGGCACGGCGCTCGGCGGCGCGCCGCAGCGGGCGAAGACGCAGGCGGGCAATCTGACGGAAGGCGTGCCGAACGCGCAAGACCCGCTCGGCATGCACGTCGAGCGCGACGGCGATCGCCGCTGGCTGGTCGTCGACGGCCGTACGCCGGAACAGCTGTGGCCGCAGCTGAAGGAATTCTGGACGGAGAACGGCTTCTCGCTGAAGACCGACGCGCCGACGACGGGCATCATGGCCACCGACTGGGCCGAGAACCGCGCGAATATTCCGGACGACTGGTTCCGCCGCACGGTTGGCAAGGTGATCGATTTCGCGTACTCGTCGGGTACGCGCGACAGCTTCCGCACGCTGGTCTCGCGCGACGCGACAGGCGCGAGCGACATTTCGATCACACACGCCGCGATGGAAGAGGTGCTGACGGGACAGGACAAGACGTCGTCGCGCTGGGTCGAGCGTCCGCGCGATCCGGCGCTGGAAGCCGAGTTCCTCGCCAAGCTGATGCAGAAGTTCGGCCTCACCGACGTGCAATCGAAGCAATTGCTGACGGACGCGCGTCCGTCGACGGCACAGGCGCAGCTCGGCAGCAGCGCGGGCGGCGCGACGCTGGATCTGCCCGAATCGTTCGATCGCGCCTGGCTGCGTGTGGGCCTCGCGCTCGATCGCACGAACTTCACTGTCGACAACCGCGATCGCGAAAAGGGCATTTACTACGTGCGTTACGCGGATTCGATGCAGGAACTCAAGCGCGACGGCATTTTCGGCAAGCTGTTCTACAGCGACAAGAGCACGAAGAAAGATGCCCACGAGTTTCTCGTGAACGTGCGCTCGAAGAGCGACATGTTGACGCAGGTCGCCGTCGTCGATGCAAACGGCCAGGTGGATACGTCGTCGGACGCGCAGCGCATCGTGTCGCTGCTGCACGCGCAACTGAACTAAGGCGGGTCGTGCGATTCGCCAGTCTGGGAAGCGGCAGTGAAGGCAATGCATTGCTGGTCGAGGCCCGAAGCGGGGCGACCACCACGCGGGTTCTGCTGGACTGCGGCTTCTCGGCGAAGGAAATCGCCCGGCGGCTGGAGCGGCTGGGAGCGGGCGTCGATGAAGTCGACGCCATTCTCATCACCCACGAACACAGCGACCACATCGGCGGCGCGCTGACGCTCGCCCGCAAGCTGTCGATTCCGCTCTACATGAGCTGGGGCACCGCGCGCGCCGTCGGCGCGGACGAAGCCAATGTCGATCTGCATGTGATGTGGAGCGACGAAAGCGTCGCGATCGGCGATCTGAGCGTGTTGCCGTACACCGTTCCGCACGATGCGCGCGAGCCGTTGCAATACGTGTTTTCGGATGGCGCGTCGCGCCTGGGCGTGCTGACGGACGTCGGTACGTCGACGCCGCATATCAGCGCCGTGCTGAGCGGCTGCGACGGGCTCGTGCTCGAATGCAATCACGATGTGCAAATGCTTGCGGCTTCGCGTTATCCGCCATCGCTGAAAGCGCGGATCGGCGGCAATCATGGGCATCTGAACAATGACGCGGCGGCGGAAATCCTTGCATCACTGGATCGCTCGAAGCTGCGGCATCTGGTTGCGGCGCACCTGAGTCAGCAGAACAATCTGCCGGAGCTCGCGCAAGCGGCAATGGCGACCGTGCTCGGCGCGGCGGCGACGGAAGTGGTGGTCGCGACGCAAAGCGAAGGGTTCGGCTGGCTGAGTCTCTGATAATCCGGGTCGTTGCCGCAGCGCTCGCGGTCTTCGATACGTAGACAGCAAAGCGCCCGTGACGATTGCTCGTCACGGGCGTTTCGTTTTGGCTCAGGCGCCGAGGCAATCAGTTACGGTTGCCGCCGAAGATGCCGAGGATCGCGAGCAGATTCACGAACACGTTGTACAGGTCGAGGTAAATCGCCAGCGTGGCCGTGATGTAGTTCGTCTCGCCGCCGTTCACGACGCGCTGCACGTCGAACAGCATGTAAGCCGAGAAGATGACGATCGCGAGCACCGACACCGTCAGCATCAACGCGGGCAGTTGCAGAAACAGGTTCGCGACCATCGCCAGCAGCAGCACGATCACGCCGACGAACAGCCATTTGCCGAGGCCCGAGAAGTCACGCTTGCTGACTGTGGCGACCGTCGCCATGGCGGCGAAGATCACACCAGTGCCACCGAACGCGAGCATGATCAGCGACGGCCCGTTCGTGAAGCCGAGAATGAAGCTGAGCAGCCGCGACAGCATCAGGCCCATGAAGAACGTGAAGCCGAGCAGCACGAATACGCCGGCGGCGCTGTCTTTCGTCTTCTGGATCGCGAACATGAAGCCAAAGGCGATCGCGAAGAACGCGAGCATGCTCATGGCCGGGCTGGTCGCGGCGAACAGCGAGAAGCCGGTCGCGACGCCCACCCACGCGCCGATTACCGTCGGCACCATCGACAGCGCGAGCAGCCAATAGGTGTTGCGCAGTACGCGGTTGCGGGTTTCGGCCGTGGTGACGGAACCGCCCCGGCCGAAGTTATAGGGATATTCGTTCATGGTCTCTCCTTGCGTCGGACGCAGTGTTGCTCAGTGGCTTGCAACGGTTTTCGTACGCTGCCGACAGGCGGGTTGCCCACGGCACGCGAATCCACAACCCTAAGATTAACGCCAGGACGAGGAGTTTCAACTCTGGGGAATTCACCCGCTATTACGTTTTGTTACCCGCCGGCCCGAATCTTCGGGATTGGAACCTCAACCCTTACAGTGCCGTAAGGGTTCAATCGCAATCATACACGGGAACATGCTACAATAGCGGATTCATTTAAATCCGTAACCTCTTAATTTTCTGGAGTTTTTATGGCGATCGAACGCACCCTGTCGATTATCAAGCCGGACGCAGTGGCCAAGAACGTGATCGGCCAGATCTACAGCCGCTTCGAAAACGCTGGCCTGAAGGTCGTGGCATCGCGCATGGTTCAACTGTCGCGCGCCGACGCTGAGAAGTTCTACGCTGTGCACGCAGAGCGTCCGTTCTTCAAGGATCTGGTCGAATTCATGATCTCCGGCCCGGTGCAGGTTCAGGTTCTGGAAGGCGAAAGCGCCATCCTGAAAAACCGTGATCTGATGGGTGCAACGGATCCGAAGAAGGCCGAGAAAGGCACGATCCGTGCTGACTTCGCCGACAGCATCGACGCGAACGCAGTCCACGGTTCGGACGCAGCAGAAACGGCTCGCGTCGAAGTCGCGTTCTTCTTCCCGGAAGTCAACGTCTACTCGCGCTAAGCAGACAGGCTCCAGTAGGACAGCAGTAACAGCAGCAGGAGCGGGCGCGAGCGTTATCCGCGTTCATGCAGCTTGTTGCATGAACGCAGTCTCGCACTGAATGGCAGGATTCGATATGACGAGCAGCCCAACCGTCAACCTTCTCGATCTCGACGCCGCAGGCCTTGTCGCGTATTGCGACAGCCTCGGCGAGAAGCCGTTTCGCGCCAAGCAATTGCAGCGCTGGATTCACCAGTACAACGCTGCCGACTTCGACGGGATGACCGATCTCGCGAAGTCGCTGCGCGAAAAGCTGAAGGGCCGGGCATCGATCGCGATGCCCGGCATCGTCAGCGACCATATTTCCGCCGACGGCACGCGCAAGTGGCTCGTCGACGTCGGCAACGGCAACGCCGTCGAAACCGTCTTCATTCCGGAAGAGACGCGGGGCACGCTGTGCGTGTCGTCGCAAGCGGGATGCGCGGTCAACTGCCGGTTCTGTTCGACCGGCAAGCAAGGGTTCTCACGCAATCTCACCACGGGCGAAATCATCGGCCAGCTTCGCATGGCCGAATTTGCGCTGCGTGCGTCGCTCGGCGAGGCTGGCGGCCGCGCGACGGGCGGTGAGGGCAAGGGCGAGCGCGTCGTCACGAACGTTGTGATGATGGGCATGGGCGAGCCGCTGCTCAATTACGACGCCGTCGTGCCGGCGATGCGCCTGATGCTCGACGACAACGCCTACGGCCTGTCGCGCCGGCGCGTCACGTTGTCCACCTCGGGCGTGGTGCCGATGATGGACCGGCTCGGCGCCGATTTGCCCGTGGCGCTCGCCGTCTCGCTGCACGCGCCGAATGATGCGTTGCGCGACATGCTCGTGCCGCTCAACAAGAAACATCCGCTGCGCGAGCTGATGGCCGCATGCCAGCGATATCTGAAGGTCGCGCCGCGCGATTTCATCACCTTCGAGTACTGCATGCTCGACGGCGTGAACGACAGCGAGGCGCATGCACGCGAGTTGCTGGCCGTTACGCGTGATGTGCCGTGCAAGTTCAACCTGATTCCGTTCAATCCGTTTCCGGAATCGGGTCTGTTGCGCTCGAAGAACGAGCAGATCAAACGGTTCGCGCAGGTGTTGATCGACGCAGGGGTCGTCACGACAGTGCGCAAGACTCGCGGCGATGACATCGACGCCGCCTGCGGCCAGCTTGCCGGCGCGGTCAAGGACCGCACGCGCCTTGCGGAGCGCACGGGGAAAGCGAAAGTCATCGAAGTTCGCGCGGTGTAAGGCGCGTGACAGCCGCATCGGGCCGAGACGTTAGCCAGCCGGCATGTCTGGATGGGTCTCGTCTCGCGAAGTGAAAAGAAAATTTGCAAAAGCGATCGGAAGCGGCACGCACAGCCGCGCATTTTGTTATAAACGGTCTGCGAAACCGGACGAAGCCAGGTGCCACCGGTTCGCACGAGTGAAAAAAGAATCGACGCGAAAGGATTTGGGATGAGTGAGCCGCAGCACCCGCAACCGCACGACGAGGATACGCATTCGGGTCGCCCGCTGTCGGCGGCCGCACCGGCAGCGGCGCAGCCGGCCGGGTTTGACTCGCTGGCTGCCGTCGGGGCAAGGCTCGCGCAGTTGCGCGAATCGAAGGGCATGTCGGTAGAGGATGTGTCGGCGCGTCTGAAGGTCGCGCCGGGCAAACTGCGGGGACTCGAAACGGGCGATCTCAGCCAGTTTCCGGATACCACGTTCGCCCTCGGCGTCGTGCGCAGCTACGCGAAGATCGTCGGCGCCGATCCCACCCCGATGACCCAGGCGCTGCGCCGCGAAAAAGGCGTACCCGAGCCGGCGCTGACGATGCCGGCGTCCGCGGGCACGGACTTGCCGCGCGGGAAAGTATCGCTGTCGCTGGGCGGCAGCGCGCCGCGCCGCCGTTCGTGGATCTGGGGCGTGGCGCTCGCGATTGTCGTTCTGATCGCGTTGGCCATGTGGCATACGAACAATGGCGAGTCGACCGCGTGGCTCGCACGGCTGAAGGGAATCGCGGGCGGTTCCGCTGCGACAACCGACAAGGCGTCGGCGGCCGTGGGCGAGTCTGCCGGCGGTGCAGCCGTGACGGGCGAGACGGCCGCGTCGCAGGCGCAGACGGACACGCAGGCGACAGCAGCCGAGGGCGCGTCGGCCACGCCGATGCCCGCGCCGCTGCCAATGACAGGCGCAGCGCCGGCTTCGACGGCTGGATCGGCCGGGTCGGCGTCCACGCCGGCTGCGGCCGCGCCAAAAGCGGCGAGCGCCGCGCCGGCAGTCGCGGCTGCTGCGTCGGCGTCCGCTGCGAGCGAGCCGTCGGTCGCCCCGGCGGGTTCGTCGACCGTCGCGCTGGCCGTCAAGCAGGACAGCTGGTTCAGCGTGCGTCAGAAGGACGGCAAGGAAATGTTCTCGGGCCTCGTGCACGCGGGCGAGACGAAAGAGGTAAGCGGGTTGCCGCCGCTCAAGGTGACGGTCGGCAACAAGGCGGGTCTGGAGTCGATCACGCTGGACGGCCAGCCGGTCGACCCGGCCAAATATGCGTCGGCGAAGGGCAATGTGGCACGCTTCGCGTTGCCCTGACGCAGCCCAATCGTGTGCGTCGCGGCTATTAGGGCCGCGACGCTTTCTCAATTCATGCGTCGTATTCAGCGACTGGCCGGGACGCTTTCCGGGCCAAAAGCAGGCGGCGTAAGCGGGTTTATCGATGCACTCCGATCAAGTGAAATCCAGCAGTCAGATTGTTTCGAACGTGCCGGTGTTCGGCGGTCACGCACCGCGTCGTCGGTCGAATGCCGTTGACGTCCGTTGGGGCGGCCAGCTCGTGACGATCGGCGGCGACGCGCCCGTGCGCGTTCAATCGATGACGAACACGGATACGGCTGACGCGATCGGCACCGCGATCCAGGTGAAGGAACTGGCGCAGGCGGGTTCGGAGCTCGTGCGGATCACCGTGAACACGCCGGAAGCGGCGGCGGCCGTGCCCGCGATTCGCGAGCAGCTCGACCGCATGGGTGTGACGGTGCCGCTCGTCGGCGATTTTCACTACAACGGCCATCTGCTGCTGCGTGACTATCCGGGCTGCGCGGAGTCGCTGTCGAAGTACCGGATCAACCCGGGCAACGTCGGCCAGGGCGCGAAGCGTGACACGCAGTTCGCGCAGATGATCGAAGCCGCTGCGAAGTACGACAAGCCGGTGCGCATCGGTGTGAACTGGGGCAGCCTCGATCAGGACCTGCTCGCGAAGATGATGGACGAGAACGCCGCGCGCGCCGAGCCGTGGGAAGCGCAAAGCGTGATGTATGAGGCGCTGATCCAGTCGGCGATCGGTTCGGCGGAACGCGCTGTCGAACTCGGTCTCGGCCGCGACAAGATCATTCTGTCGTGCAAGGTGAGCGGCGTGCAGGACCTGATCGCCGTGTACCAGGAACTCGCTCGCCGTTGCGACTTCGCGCTGCACCTGGGCCTGACGGAAGCGGGCATGGGCTCGAAGGGCATCGTCGCGTCGACGGCCGCGTTGTCGGTGCTGCTGCAGCAGGGCATCGGCGACACGATCCGCATTTCGCTGACGCCGGAGCCGGGTGCGTCGCGTACGGGCGAAGTGATCGTCGGCCAGGAAATCCTGCAGACGATGGGCCTGCGCTCGTTCACGCCGATGGTCATCGCGTGCCCGGGCTGCGGCCGCACGACGAGCACGCTGTTCCAGGAGCTCGCGTCGCAAATCCAGACGTATCTGCGCACGCAGATGCCCGTTTGGCGCGGCACATATCCGGGCGTCGAGAAGATGCATGTTGCCGTGATGGGTTGCATCGTCAACGGCCCGGGCGAATCGAAGCACGCGAACATCGGCATCAGCCTGCCTGGCTCGGGTGAGAATCCGGCCGCGCCTGTTTTTATCGACGGCGTGAAGGTCAAGACGCTGCGCGGCGAAAACATCGCGCAAGAATTCCAGCAGATCGTGAGCGATTACGTCGAGCGCAGTTATGGTCCCAATGCGGTCCGCGCCGAAGCGACGAACTGATTCGCGCCACCCCAATTCGTCAACCGAAGACAGATGACTGAACAGAAGAAACGGCTTGAAAAGTTGTCCGGCGTGAAGGGCATGAACGACATCCTTCCGCAGGACGCCGGCTTGTGGGAATTTTTTGAAACGACCGTCAAGTCGATGCTGCGTTCGTACGGATACCAGAATATCCGCACGCCGATCGTCGAGCACACGCAGCTCTTCACGCGCGGCATCGGCGAAGTGACCGACATCGTCGAGAAGGAGATGTACAGCTTCACCGATGCGCTGAACGGCGAGAATCTGACGATGCGTCCGGAGAACACGGCCGCCGTCGTGCGCGCGTCGATCGAGCACAACATGCTGTACGACGGCCCGAAGCGCCTGTGGTACATCGGGCCGATGTTCCGTCACGAGCGCCCGCAGCGTGGCCGTTATCGCCAGTTCCATCAGGTGGGCGTCGAGGCGCTCGGTTTCGCCGGCCCCGATGCGGACGCGGAAATCATCCTGATGTGCCAGCGTCTGTGGGACGACCTCGGCCTGACTGGCATCAAGCTCGAAATCAACTCGCTGGGTCTGGCGGAAGAGCGCGCGAAGCATCGCGTCGAACTGATCGCGTATCTCGAGAAGCACGTAGACGTGCTCGACGACGACGCGCAGCGCCGCCTGTACACGAACCCGCTGCGCGTGCTGGACACGAAGAATCCGGCCATGCAGGAAGTCGTGCAGAACGCGCCGAAGCTGATCGATTTTCTCGGCGAGGAATCGCGCGCGCACATCGAAGGACTGCAGCGCCTTCTCAAGGCGAACAACATTCCGTTCACGATCAACCCGCGTCTGGTGCGCGGCCTCGATTACTACAATCTGACCGTGTTCGAATGGGTCACGGACAAGCTCGGCGCACAAGGCACGGTCGCGGCGGGCGGCCGTTACGATCCGCTGATCGAGCAGCTCGGCGGCAAACCGACGGCTGCATGCGGCTGGGCGATGGGCATCGAGCGCATTCTCGAGCTGCTGAAGGAAGAAAATCTGGTGCCCGAAGCGGAAGGCTGCGATGTGTACGTCGCGCATCAGGGCGAGGCGGCTCGCGAGCAGGCGTTCATCGTCGCCGAGCGACTGCGAGATACGGGGCTCGACGTGATTCTGCATTGCAGTCCTGACGGTCAGGCAGCGAGCTTCAAGTCGCAGATGAAGCGCGCCGATGCGAGCGGCGCCGCATTCGCGGTGATTCTCGGCGAAGACGAGATCGCGAACGGCACGGCAGGCGTCAAGGCGCTGCGCGACACGGTGCAAAGCGGCGCGAAGAGCGAGCAGCAAACGGTGCCGCTAGAAAACTTGACCGAACATCTAATCAATGCGATGGTTGCGTCCACCGAAGACGGCGACGACTGATCGCGAGGTCGCGCATCGTCGTTAAACGGGCCGCACGCGCTGCGGCCCCAATCAGACAAGGCACCAGGAAAGAGGAAATCGCGTCGCGATGAGTTACCACGACGAACAAGAATCGATTGAGAGCCTGAAGGCATGGTGGGCGCAATGGGGTAACGCGACCACGTGGATCGTGCTGGTGGCGCTCGTGGCCGCGGCGGGCTGGAACGGCTGGAATTACTGGCAGCGTCATCAGGCGGCGGAAGCGGCCGTGCTGTACGACCAGGTCCAGCAAGCGGCAGCGGGCACCGACAAGGCGATCATTACGCGCGTCGCCACCGACATGGAAGACAAGTTCGGCAGCACCGCGTATGCGCAGATGACGGCGCTCACGGCCGCGAAGGCGCTGTACGCAGCGGGCGACGAGCCGGGCGCGAAAGCGCAGCTCCAATGGGCCGTCGACCACGCGAAGGACGACGAATTCAAGCAGATCGCCAAGCTGCGTCTCGCGTCGCTGCTGCTCGACGAGAAGGCCTATGACGCCGGTCTCGCGTTGCTCAGCGAGCCGCAATCGGATGCGTTCAAGGGCGTGGTCGCCGACCGCCGTGGCGATCTGCTCGCCGCCGCAGGCAAACGCGACGACGCGCGCGCAGCGTATAAGCTCGCGCTCGACTCGCTGTCGAAGAACGATGCTTCCGCCCGTCAGCTGATCCAGTTCAAGCTCGACGCGCTGGGCGGCTGAGCGTTGCTGGCTGTTGCAGCGTCTGCCGTTTCCTTTTGATCACTAGAACCTACATGCTTCGCTCACCGATGAATCTGCTGAAACGTTACGCCGTGCCCGTTGCCTGTGCGATGACCGTGCTCGCTCTGACGGCCTGCTCATCGTCGAAAGACGAACGCCGCGTGCCCACGCCGCTCACCGAGTTCAAGCCCGTGCTCGATGTCCAGCAGACGTGGACGGCTAGCGTCGGCAAGGCCGGGCGCTATATGTTCTCGCCCGTTGCCGTCGGCGACGCCGTGTATGCGGCGGGTGCGAACGGCTCCGTCGCGAAGATCGACGCGAAGACGGGCAAGGACGTCTGGCGCACGAAGCTCGACGGCGACCTGTCGGCGGGCGTCGGAACGGATGGCACGCTCACGGCTGTCGGCGGCCTGAAGGGCGAAGTGTTCGTGCTCGACCAGAACGGCAAGCTGTCATGGAAAGGCACGGCGCCGGGCGAAATCCTGTCGCCGCCGCTCGTCGGCAACGGCCTCGTGGTCGTGCGTACCGTCGACGGCCAGATCACCGCGTTCAATGCGCAAACGGGCGAGCAGAAGTGGAACTATCGCAACCGCGCGGTGCCGCTCAATCTGCGCGTGTCGTCGGGCATGACGTTCGCGGGCGACGCGGCCGTGCTGGCAGGCTTCCCGGGCGGCCAGTTCGCGGCGATCAACCTGCAGACGGGCGACGCTTACTGGACGACGCCCGTGTCGTATCCGAAGGGCGTGACGGAAGTCGAGCGCATCAATGACGTGACGGGCCCGCCGACGCTGGTTGGCGCCGAAACCTGCGCGGTGACGTTCCAGGGGCAGCTCGGCTGCTTCGACGCGAACTCAGGCCGCGCGCTGTGGGAAAAGGTGTTCTCGAGCACGAGCGGCCTCGCACAGGATGACCGCGTCGTGGTGGCGGGCGATGACTGGGCGATCGTCTCGGCGTTCGACGCGACGACGGGCCAGCAGTTGTGGCGCAACGACCAGTTGAAGAGCCGCGACGTCAGCGTGCCGCTGCTGCTCGGCCATGCCGCCGTGGTCGGCGACTACAAGGGCTTCGTTCACTTCCTGTCGCGCGACGACGGCACGTTCGTCGCACGCGCGAAGACGGATGGCAGCGCAATCACGGCTGCGCCGGTCCTGGCCGGCGATACGCTGGTCGTGCAGACGCATGACGGCGACCTGTACGGTTTCCGTCCGCGTTAAAGGCTGTTGGGCTGTGCGGCGCGCCTGATTCCCAGCGCGTTGCGCGGTGACATGTGGGCCGGCTTTGCCGGCCGCATGCATTTTGTTGGTGCCAACGGGTCGTCGATGGCGCCTGATGACTCGGCAAATGGTTGCTGCCCGAGTCCCGTCGGACGGGACCAGGGGGACCGCCTTCAATGCCGTCGAAAATTCGAGATCGTCAGTCGGGCTGTGCCGGCGATCGTTCAGTGCGCGTTGTGCTGCTGTCGTTGGCGAACGATTGCAACGAGGCGGCGGCGCAATCGCCGCGGCGTGCATTCGACGCAATGCGTGCCGAGCCTTGTGCTTGACACTCGACGCAGCCACCCAGGCAGCCAACCTGAAATCCGTTCGTATGCGCAAGCTCCGCGCGTCCGAAACGGGTCAAATTCGTGATAATTTTCGTCAAACGCAGCCGTGCAACGGCCGCATGGCGTTGCCAGTGCGGAAGGTCGGGTTTTCGACGCCGCGCTTCACTGTGAACAACATCTGATGAAACCCGTTATTGCCCTCGTCGGGCGCCCCAATGTGGGGAAATCCACGCTGTTCAACCGGCTCACGCGTTCGCGCGATGCGCTCGTCGCCGATCTGCCGGGTCTCACGCGCGACCGTCACTATGGCGAAGGGCGAGTCGGCGACCGGCCGTATCTCGTCGTCGATACGGGCGGCTTCGAACCCGTCGCGAAGGACGGCATTCTGCACGAGATGGCGCGCCAGACGCGCCAGGCCGTCGAAGAATCGGACATCGTCGTCTTCATCGTCGACGGCCGCAACGGCCTCGCGCCGCAGGACAAGTCGATCGCCGACTATCTGCGCAAGACGGGCCGGCCGATTTACCTCGTCGTCAACAAGTCCGAGGGGATGCGCTATTCGGCCGTGGCCGCTGACTTCTACGAGCTCGGCCTCGGCGATCCGCGCGCGATTTCCGCTGCGCACGGCGACGGCGTCGCGGAGATGATCAACGAGGCGCTCGACGCAGCGTACGCCGACCAGCCGGAAGAGAGCGACGAAGAGAAGCAGGCGCACGGCATCAAGATCGCGATCGTCGGGCGGCCGAACGTCGGCAAATCGACGCTCGTGAACACGCTGATCGGCGAAGACCGCGTGATCGCGTTCGACATGCCCGGCACGACGCGCGATTCGATCTACGTCGACTTCGAGCGGCAAGGCAAAAAATACACGCTGATCGACACGGCCGGCCTGCGCAAGCGCGGCAAGGTGTTCGAGGCGATCGAGAAGTTCTCGGTCGTGAAGACGCTGCAATCGATCTCCGACGCCAACGTCGTGATCCTGCTGCTCGACGCGCGCCAGGACATTTCGGAGCAGGACGCGCATATTGCGGGCTTCGTCGTCGAGCAGGGGCGGGCGCTCGTGGTCGGCGTGAACAAGTGGGACGGGCTCGATCCGCATGTGCGTGAGCGCACGAAAAACGATCTTCAGCGCAAGCTAAAATTCCTCGAGTTCGCGAAGTTCCATTTCATTTCCGCAGCCGAAAAGACGGGAATCGGCCCGTTGATGCGCTCCGTCGACGACGCGTACAAGGCCGCGATGTCCAAGCTGCCGACGCCGAAGCTCACGCGCGCGCTGATCGAAGCCGTCGAGTTCCAGCAGCCGCGCCGCCGCGGCCCCGTGCGTCCGAAACTGCGCTACGCGCACCAGGGGGGACAGAATCCGCCGATCATCGTGATCCACGGCAACGCGCTCGATGCCGTCACCGACACGTACAAGCGCTACCTCGAAAACCGCTTCCGGGAAACTTTCGCGCTGACGGGCACTCCATTGCGGATAGAGTTCCGGTCGTCGACGAACCCCTACGCGGACAAGGGCTGAAACGCGCTGGCGACCGGGCCCGAAACCCGCATGTAGACTGGCTCCTGGCCGAATGACCAGGCGGAGCGCCGGTCAATAAAAATCGGCTATAGTGTAGCGATTGACGGCGGATTTCTTTTTCTTCGCCGGCAATTAAGTCAACCTGCAAAAAAATACGGAGTTTGCTATGAGCAACAAAGGGCAATTGTTACAAGACCCGTTTTTGAACGCACTGCGAAAAGAGCACGTGCCGGTCTCGATCTATCTCGTCAACGGCATCAAGCTTCAAGGGAACATTGAATCGTTCGACCAGTACGTCGTGTTGCTCCGGAATACGGTGACCCAGATGGTGTACAAGCACGCAATCTCGACCGTCGTGCCTGCCCGTCCGGTCAATTTCCACCCTGATTCCGAATCGTCCTAACCTCTCGTCGCGGCCGGTCGAGCGTCGTCGGCTGGCGACACTGACCGGCCGCTTCATTTTGACATCCACCAATTTGATCAACGCAGCGCTTGTCGGCATCGACTTCGGCAAAATCGATTTCGAAGCCAGTCTCGAAGAACTCAGCCTGCTCGCGCAAAGTGCGGGCGCCCATCCTGCCGTCACCCTCACCGGACGCCGTTCGAGCCCCGATGCCGCCATGTTCGTCGGCAGCGGCAAGGCCGAGGAATTGCGCGTCGCGTGCGAGGCGAACGACATCGAAATCGTCATCTTCAATCACGCACTCGCGCCGGCTCAGCAGCGCAATCTGGAGCGTGCGCTTAACAGACGCGTCGTCGACCGCACGAGCCTCATTCTCGACATCTTCGCGCAACGCGCGCGCAGTCACGAAGGCAAGCTGCAGGTCGAACTCGCGCAGCTGCAATACCTCGCGACGCGGCTGGTTCGCGCGTGGACTCACCTGGAACGGCAAAAGGGCGGTATCGGCCTGCGCGGCCCCGGTGAGACGCAGCTCGAAACCGACCGCCGGCTGATCGGCGATCGCATCAAGATGCTCAAGGGGCGGCTCGAAAAGCTGCGTCGCCAGCACGGTACGCAGCGCCGCGCGCGCGCCCGCAACCAGACGATGTCGGTGTCGCTCGTCGGCTATACGAACGCAGGCAAGTCCACGCTGTTCAATGCGCTGACGAAAGCGCAAGCGTATGCCGCCGACCAGCTGTTCGCGACACTCGATACGACTTCCCGCCGCGTCTATCTCGGCGAGGAAGCGGGGCAGATCGTCGTATCGGACACCGTAGGATTTATCCGCGAACTGCCTCACCAACTGGTGGCCGCATTTCGCGCGACACTCGAAGAAACCATTCACGCCGATCTGCTGCTGCATGTTGTGGATGCATCGAGTGCGGTTCGGCTCGATCAGATCGATCAGGTCAATGACGTCTTGCGCGAGATCGGCGCGGACACGATCCGGCAAGTGCTCGTGTTCAACAAAATCGACGCTGTGCCAGAACTGGCGGCCCGAGGCGACGCGGTCGAGCGGGACGAGTATGGTAATATTTCGCGCGTCTTTTTGAGCGCGCGCACGGGGCAAGGGCTGGACACACTGCGCGCTGCCATCGCCGAAATCGCAACGGCCGAACATCTTTCGGAATCTGACGGTCTACTGTCGCAGGGAGACCCGAGAGCGGCGGCATTTCAACAAGATCAGCGCGATGATGCGGGCGAAGACCACCGCGAAGACCGCAAGATCCCAGACACGGGCATCGACCCGTTTCAATTGCATTGACCCGCTGTCTACTCTGGTGAACGAACACAGGTGAACGATTACAACGAGCGGAGTATCTGGCTGCGTCTGCGCGCCATCTTGTCGCTGAACGACCCGCGGTGGGGCCGGGGCGATAGCAATGGCGACCGCCAACGTCTGAACGATTCGAAGCGTCCGCCCAACGGCAAGGAAAACGAAGGCCCGCCCGATCTGGACGAAATGTGGCGCGACTTCAACCGGCGCCTGTCACGCATGTTCGGCCGCAAGGGCGGAGGCGGCGACCGTCGTCCCGACAACGGACGCGGCGCGCGCATCGGCGTCGGCATCATCATCGGTGTGTTGATCGCGATCTATCTCGGCAGTGGCGTGTTCGTCGTGCAGGACGGCCAGGAGGCCGTGGTGCTGCGCTTCGGCCAGTTGCGCGGCACGGCTGCGCAGGGCGTGCACTGGCGCCTGCCGTATCCGTTCGAATCACATGAAGTCGTCAACGTCGGCCAGGTGCGGTCCGTCGAAATCGGCCGGAAAAACGTCGTGCGGCTCGCGAACGTGAAGGACGCGTCGATGCTCACGCACGACACAGATATCGTCGATGTGCGCTTTGCCGTTCAATACCAGATCCGCAAGCCGACCGACTACCTGTTCCGCAGCGCCGACCCCGACCTCAGCGTGATGCAGGCGGCGCAGGCGGCCGTGCGCCGGGTCGTCGGCTCGCGCAGCACGAACGACATCCTCTCTCAGGACCGCGAAGCCATCCGCGCGCAACTGACGGAAGCGATCCAGCATTCCCTGGATGAATACCGCACGGGTCTCGCCGTCACGGGCGTGACGATCCAGAGCGTGCAGGCACCCGATCAGGTGCAGGCAGCATTCGAAGACGCCGCGAAAGCGCATCAGGACCGCGAGCGGGCGAAGCGCGATGCACAGGCCTATGCGAGCGATCTGCTGCCACGCGCGCAGGCGGAAGCCACGCGCATGATCGATGAGGCCAAGACTTATAGCGACCGCGTGGTCGCGCAGGCGGAAGGCGACGCCGAGCGCTTCAAGGAAGTGTACGCACAGTACTCGAAGGCGCCCGCCGTGATCCGCGAGCGAATGTACCTCGAAACGATGCAGCAGATCTATTCGAATACGACGAAGGTGTTCGTCGACAGCAAGTCGGGCAGCAACGTGCTCTATCTGCCGCTCGACAAGCTGGTCGAACAGACGCGTCAGCGTGCGGCCGAAGCGGCTGCGGCTGGCCCGGCACCGGGTGCCCAGGCCTCGCCGTCCGCAGCCAATGCACCGGGCGCGTCGAATCCGTCGAACGCGCAGCCGGCAACCCAGGGTGGCAACCCGCCGACCATCGTCGCGCCGCCCGCCGCGCCCGTGAGCAGCGCAAGCCAGGCCGCTGCCGCGAGCGACGCGTTCCGTTCGCGCGATTCGTTCCGCAGTCGCGGACGCGAAGACGATCTGCAATAAGGAGCGCGAACATGAACAAAATCGTTGCGCTCGTCGTAGCCATTGTGATCGTGCTGTTCGCGGCATCGTCAATGGTGTTCGTCGTCGATCAGCGGCATATGGCCGTCGTCTCCGCGCGCGGTGATGCCGTGCCGACGCTTGCTGGTCCCGGTTTGCACGTGAAGCTGCCGCCGCCGTTGCAGACGGTGACGTCGGTGGATACGCGCATCCAGTCGCTCGATTCGCCCGAGGAGGACCACTACGCGACGTCCGACAAGACGGAAGTGCTCGTGAATCCCGTCGTGAAGTTCCGTGTGTCCGATCCCGTGAAGCTGATCGCGGAAACGAAGGGCGACTTGCAGAGCCTGCCCGATCGTCTCGCGCTGCTTACGCGCGGCGCGCTCGGCGACGCGTTCGCGAAGTACTCGCTGCCCGACGCGCTCGCGAAGCAGGACGCGATTGCAACCGAGGCGCGCGACGGCATGCAGAAGGGCGCGGCGTCGCTGGGCGTCGATGTCGTCGACGTGCAGCTTACTCGCATCGATTTCCCCGCTGCGATGGCGGACACGGTCTACAAGCGGATGATCGCTGCGCGCGAAGAGGCGGCCAGCAAGGAGCGCGCGCAAGGCGCGGCGGAAGCGGATCAGATCAAGGCGGATGCCGGCCATCAGCAGCAGGCGATTCTCGCGGACGCGTACAAGCAGGCGCAGTCGATCAAGGGCGACGGCGATGGCAAGGCCGCGTCGATTGCCGCCGACGCATTCAGCCGCGACCCGCAGTTCTATCAGTTCTACCAAAGCATGCAGGCCTACAAGAACAGCTTCAAGCCGGGCGACGTGATGGTCGTCGACTCGAGCAGCGAGTTCTTCCGCTTCATGCGCAGCCCGGACGGCGCAGGAGCCGCTGCTCAACCGACTTCCGGCGCGTCGACGGGCGCGCACAACAAACACTGATTACGGGAGCGCCGCGGCAAACGCATCGCGGCGGCCTCATTGCATGGACATAGCCGGCTCGTTTTTGCTCGCGATCGCACTGATGCTGATCATCGAGGGGATGTTCCCGTTCGTATTTCCGAGCGCCTGGCGCGACACGTTTCGTAAAATAGCGGAGCGCCCGCCGCACCATATCCGGATCGGCGGACTGATCGTCATGGTGCTTGGGCTGTTGCTGCTGATGGTCGCGACGTGACGAAGGGTCCATGCGGCTTCGAACGGCGCTCATGAGGCGCGGTTCGTACATGAGCTTCACGCATTGAGTTTGCGGCATCGCGCGCCGTTGCCAGTTCCGATCGCGCGCTGAGCGCTGCGGCGCCTTCCGGGCAGCATCGATCGGCCAGCAATTCGCCGCCGCTGGCCGAACGCAACGCGCAACGACGGGACGAAGCTTCGTGTCGAGATGCACCGCGCGCCATTCAAATTTCAAACGGCGTTTGTCATGACGCCGGATTCACCGTCGTAGGACTGTATCGATGTCGACCTGGTTACTTCCCGAAAACATTGCCGACGTGCTGCCGTCGGAGGCACGAAAGATCGAAGAACTGCGCCGCCGGCTGCTCGACCGTTTTCGTGCATACGGCTACGAGATGGTCATGCCGCCGTTGCTCGAATACCTGGAGTCGCTGCTGACGGGCGGCGGCAGCGATCTGAACCTGCGCACCTTCAAGCTCGTCGATCAGCTGTCGGGCCGCACCTTGGGCTTGCGCGCCGACATCACGCCGCAAGTCGCGCGCATCGATGCGCACCTGCTGAACCGCCAGGGCGTGACGCGGCTGTGCTATGCGGGCAACGTGCTGCACACGCGTCCGCGCGGCCTGCACGCGACGCGCGAGCAGATCCAGATCGGCGCTGAAATTTACGGCCATGCGGGCCTCGAAGCGGATCTGGAGATCCAGCAATTGATGCTCGATGCGCTGCATCTCGCCGGTCTCGGCAAGGTGCGTCTCGATCTGTGTCACGCGGCCGTGCTCGCTGCGCTGATCGACAACGAGCCGGCTGCCGCGTCGCTCGGCGAATCGCTGTTCGAAGCGCTCGCGGGCAAGGACGTGCCGCTGCTGAACGAACTGACGGCGCATCTCACGTCCGTCACGCGCGACGCGCTGCGCGCGCTGCCCACGCTCTATGGCGATGCGTCGGTGCTCGAAGAAGCGCGCGCTCGACTGCCGAACGCGCCGGAAATCTCGCGCGCGCTCGACGATCTCGCGTTCCTCGCGCAACAGGTTGGCGGCGCGGAAGTGATGATCGATCTCGCTGATCTGCGTGGCTACGCGTACCACAGCGGCGTGATGTTCTCGGCCTATGTCGACGGGGTGCCGAATGCCGTCGCGCGCGGCGGCCGTTACGACAAGGTCGGTCAGGCGTATGGCCGCGCCCGCGCGGCAACAGGCTTTTCGCTGGACCTGCGCGAAGTCGCGCGCATTTCGCCCATCGAGGCGCGCAGCAGCGCCATTCTCGCGCCGTGGCAGCACGACGACGCGCTGCGCACGAGCGTCGCCGCGCTGCGCGATGCGGGCGAGGTCGTGATCCAGGCGCTGCCGGGCCACGATCATGCGCTCGACGAATTCGCGTGCGACCGCGTGCTGGTCGAGCGCGACGGCCAGTGGGTCGTCGAAGCGAAGCCTTGAGTGTGGTGCTCAGTGTGGTGAATCCGCACTGCGTCATATGAAACGTGACGCCGCAACCATCGGGACGTGTGCCGCCGCGAGCCGCGCTCGACAGCGCCAAAGCGCGTCGGCGCATCCATGCCTTTGAGCCGAAACGGAAAAATCCCGCGATCAGTCGGTGAAAAAATCGGGAACCGTCGTCGAACATAGGTAAAATACGTTTTTAACCAGCTTAAGAATCAACATGTCTGCCAGCGCAGTGAATGTGAACCCTGGGCGCAATGTCGTCGTCGTGGGTACCCAGTGGGGTGATGAAGGCAAGGGCAAGATCGTTGACTGGCTGACGGACCACGCGCAAGGCGTCGTTCGTTTCCAGGGCGGTCACAACGCCGGACATACGCTCATCATCGGCGGCAAGAAAACCATCTTGCGTCTGATTCCGTCGGGCATCATGCGCCCGGGCGTCGCCTGCTACATCGGCAATGGCGTCGTGTTGTCCCCGGAGGCACTCTTCAAGGAAATCGAAGAGCTGGAATCCGCCGGCATCGACGTCCAGAAGCGTCTCTTCATTTCCGAAGCCACCACGCTGATCCTCCCGTATCACGTCGCCATCGACCAGGCCCGCGAAGCACGCAGCGGCGCCGGCAAGATCGGCACGACGGGTCGCGGCATCGGCCCGGCGTATGAGGACAAGGTCGCGCGCCGCGGTCTGCGCGTGCAGGACCTGTTCGAACCGAAGGCATTCGCGGAACGTCTGCGCGCGAATCTCGACTTCCACAACTTCGTGCTGACGCAATACCTCGGCGCGCCTGCTGTCGATTATCAGCAGACGCTCGACATGATGCTCGGCTACGCCGACCGTCTGAGGCCGATGGTCACGGACGTTTCCCGCCGTCTGTACGACGAGAACCACGCAGGCCACAACCTGCTGTTCGAAGGCGCGCAGGGCACGCTGCTCGATATCGACCACGGCACGTATCCGTTCGTCACGTCGAGCAACTGCGTCGCGGGCGCGGCCACGTCGGGCGCGGGCATCGGTCCGCAGAAGCTGGACTACATCCTCGGCATCACGAAGGCGTACTGCACGCGCGTCGGTTCGGGCCCGTTCCCGAGCGAGCTGTACGACGCGGACAATGCAAGCCGCCAGGAAGAAGTCGGCCTGACGCTCGCGAAGGTCGGCAAGGAATTCGGCTCGGTCACGGGCCGTCCGCGCCGCACCGGCTGGCTCGACGCCGCCGCGCTGCGCCGCTCGATTCAGATCAACGGCGTGTCGGGCCTGTGCATGACGAAGCTGGACGTTCTCGATGGTCTCGATGAAGTGAAGCTGTGCGTCGGCTACACGGTCGACGGCAAGGATGCCGACATCCTGCCGCGCGGCGCGTATGAAGTGTCGCGCTGCGAGCCCGTCTACGAGACGTTCGGCGGCTGGAAGGAAAGCACCGTCGGTATCAAGGAATGGGACAAGCTGCCCGCAAATGCCCAGGCGTATCTGGCGCGTGTGCAGGAAGTGGCGGGCGTGCCGATCGACATGGTGTCGACGGGTCCGGACCGCGACGAAACCATCCTCCTCCGTCACCCGTTCAAGGCTTAATACATGACGCAGGGTGTACCGATGATTGCGATGAAAGACCCCCGTAACGATGACCGCAATCTGTGGGTCGGCTGGGACGAATATCACCGGCTGATCGAAATGCTCGCACTGAACGTTCACGAATCCGGCTGGAAGTTCGACAAGATCCTGTGCCTCGCGCGCGGCGGCCTGCGTGTCGGCGACCAGCTCTCGCGCATCTACGATCTGCCGCTGGCCATTCTCGCGACCAGTTCGTATCGCGAAGCGGCGGGCACGGAGCAGGGCGAACTCGACATCGCGCAATACATCACGATGACGCGCGGCGAACTGTCGGGCAACGTGCTGCTCGTCGACGATCTGGTCGACTCGGGCGTCACGCTCGCGCGCGTGCAGCAGCATCTGAAGGAACGTTATCCCGCCATTACGTCGGTGCGTTCGGCCGTGCTGTGGTGGAAGGCGTGCTCGAAGGTGAAGCCGGACTATCACGTCCAGTATCTCGCGACGAACCCGTGGATCCATCAGCCGTTCGAGGAGTGGGACACGGTGCGTCCGCACAACCTCGGAGCGTGGATCAAGCGTGGCCAGGAGCGTTCGTCGGACGCAAGCTAGCCAGCGTTGTGAACGCCGTCGCGCATCGTTGTGGCGATCATCGGCAGCGAATCGAGCGGAGCCCTTCGTGGCTCCGTTTTTTTCGTCTGGAATCTGGGCGAAGGCGAGGCTGGAAGATTTAACAATCACGTGATTGACATGCGCTAATGCCCGGCCGGCGTGGGAGCGCGATGCTACACTGCTCTCGCGAAGCGTTGCTACGTGGCGTTTGCACAACGGGTCGAATGGTGGGCTTTGACGCCCATATTCTTTAGAATAGCGTTCGTTTTTGCCGCTCAGGAACGGATTCTTTTCGCGTTTATGACAAACAATCATCACGTCCCGAAGCAGCCGTTGCCATCGCTTGCAGTCGCTGCGATCGGCGTGGTTTTCGGGGATATCGGCACTAGCCCGCTGTACTCGCTGAAAGAAGCCTTCAGCCCCTCCCACGGCATTCCTCTTACCGACAGTTCCATTCTCGGCGTCATTTCGCTGCTCTTCTGGGCGATCATCGTCGTCGTGAGCATCAAGTACGTGATGTTCGTGATGCGCGCCGACAATAACGGCGAGGGCGGCGTGCTCGCGCTGATGGCGCTGTCGCTCCGTTCGTTCGACGCGAAGAGCAAGGCGGCCGGCCTGCTGATGATGCTGGGCATCTTCGGCGCGTGCATGTTCTACGGCGATGCAGTGATCACGCCGGCCATTTCGGTGATGTCGGCCGTCGAAGGTCTGGAGATCGCCGCGCCCAAGCTCACGCATCTGGTGCTGCCGCTCACGATGGTGATCCTGATGCTGCTGTTCTGGATCCAGCGCCACGGCACGGCGACCGTCGGCCGGCTGTTCGGCCCCATCATGGTGATCTGGTTTCTCACGCTGGCCGTGCTCGGGCTGTCGCATATCGTGCAGTCGCCCGAGGTCATCAAGGCGCTGAACCCGTATTACGCGGTCTCGTTCATGGCGGCGCACGTGCTGCAGGCGTACGTGGTGCTCGGCTCGGTTGTGCTGGTGCTGACGGGTGCCGAAGCGCTTTATGCCGATATGGGCCACTTCGGCGCGAAGCCGATTCGCTGCGCGTGGTACGCGCTCGTGATGCCGTCGCTGGTGCTGAACTACTTCGGCCAGGGCGCACTTCTGATGCACGATCCGAAGGCCATCGAAAACCCGTTCTATCTGCTCGCGCCGGAGTGGGCGCTGCTGCCGCTCGTCGTGCTGTCGACGGTCGCGACCGTCATCGCGTCGCAAGCGGTGATTTCGGGCGCGTATTCGCTGACGAGCCAGGCGATCCAGCTCGGCTACGTGCCGCGCATGAAGATCCTGCACACGTCGGAGCTTGCGATCGGGCAGATCTATGTGCCCGTCGTCAACTGGATGCTGCTCTTCATCATTCTGTGCATCGTCGTTGCGTTCAAGAGTTCGGATAACCTGGCCGCTGCGTACGGTATCGCCGTGACGGCGACGATGGTGATCACGACGGTTCTCGCGAGCGTCGTGATGGTGAAGGTGTGGAACTGGAACAAGGGCGTCGTCGCGCTGATCATCGGCGCGCTGATGGTCGTCGACCTCGGCTTCTTCGGCGCGAACCTGCTCAAGGTCGCGGAGGGCGGCTGGCTGCCGCTTTGCATCGGCGCGCTGCTGTTCTTCCTGCTGATGACCTGGTTCAAGGGCCGCATGATCGTAAAGGAGCGCACGGCCGCCGACGGCATTCCGCTGATGCCTTTCGTGCAAGGTCTGCTTGCGCATCCGCCGCATCGTGTGTCGGGCACGGCGATCTATCTGACGGGCAGCGCGACGCTCGTTCCCGTGAGCCTCCTGCACAACCTCAAGCACAACAAGGTGCTGCACGAGCGCACGATCTTCCTGACGTTCATCACGCGCGATATTCCCTACGTCGACGACAAGGACCGGCTGACCGTCAAGGACGTCGGCGGCGGCCTGTTCCTCGTGAAGGCCGCGTATGGCTTCAACGAAACGCCCGATGTGAAGGCAGTGCTCGAGCAGATCAGCGTGACGCACGACATGTCGTTCGAACTGATGGACACGTCGTTCTTCCTTGCGCGCGAAACGGTGGTGCCGACGCAATTGCCGGGCATGTCGGTGTGGCGCGAGCGCGTGTTCGCATGGATGCATCAGAACGCCGCGAAGCCGACGGATTTCTTTAGCATTCCCGCGAATCGCGTCGTGGAACTGGGGACTAAGATCGAGATATGATCCGGCGAGCGCGCCCCGGTGTCAGGCCGGGGTGCCTTGATTGGTAAAGACAAAGGCCCACGCATTTTGATGCGTGGGCCTTTGCTTTTGTTGTTGCGCGCGATGGCTTCGACGCGATCGGCGGCAACCAGATACGATGCCACCGACCGTCGAACAGGCGCTGCGAAAGCGCTTAACGCTTCAGCTTTGCAAACGCCGCCGCCATCGCGTTGACGGGCTCGGGTTCGCGCGAGCGTTGTTGCGGGCGTCCGCCGCCTGCACGGCCGCCCATGCCGCCGCGCTCATGCTGGCCGCCTGGGCGTGCGGCCGAAGCCGGCGAGAAGTCGTCGTCGAGACGCATCGTCAGCGAAATGCGCTGGCGCTTCACGTCGACTTCGAACACCTTCACCTTGACGATTTGCCCTGCCTTCACGACTTCATGCGGGTCCTTGATGAACTTCGTCGACATCGCCGACACGTGCACGAGACCGTCCTGATGCACGCCAACATCGATGAACGCGCCGAACGCGGCGACGTTCGTCACGACGCCTTCGAGCACCATGCCGGGCGACAGATCCGAAATCTTTTCGACGCCTTCGCGGAACGTCGCCGTCTTGAACTCGGGGCGCGGGTCGCGGCCCGGCTTTTCGAGTTCCGAGAGAATGTCGCGTACGGTCGGCAGACCGAAGCGATCGTCGACGAATTCGGTGGGCGATAGCTTGCCGAGCGCGTCGCGATTGCCGAGCACTTCGCCGATGCTCTTGCTGATCTTCGCGAGCATCCTCTCGACGACGGGATACGCTTCCGGGTGCACCGACGAGCGGTCGAGCGGGTTCTCGCCGCCGTTGATGCGCAGAAAGCCCGCGGCCTGCTCGAACGTTTTGTCGCCGAGACGCGGCACCTTGCGCAGATGGTCGCGCGTCGGGAACGGACCGTTCGCGTCACGGTAATCGACGATGTTGCGGGCGAGCGTCGCGTTCAGCCCGGACACGCGCGCGAGCAGCGCGACAGATGCCGTGTTCGCATCCACGCCCACCGCGTTCACGCAGTCCTCGACGACGGCATCGAGCGAGCGTGCGAGTTCGCGCTGGTTCACGTCGTGCTGATACTGGCCGACACCGATCGCTTTCGGCTCGATCTTCACGAGTTCGGCGAGCGGGTCCTGCAGACGGCGCGCGATCGACACCGCGCCGCGCAGCGATACGTCCAGTTCCGGGAATTCCTTCGCCGCCAGTTCCGACGCAGAGTAGACGGAAGCGCCCGCTTCCGACACGACGATCTTCTGCAGCTTCAGCTCGGGATGGCGCGAGATCAGTTCGCTCGCGAGCTTGTCCGTCTCGCGCGATGCCGTGCCGTTGCCGATGCTGATCAGTTCCGCCTGTGTCTGCGCGGCGATACGCGCGAGCTTCGCGAGCGAGCCGTCCCAGTCGCGGCGCGGCTCGTGCGGATAGATCGTATCGGTGGCGAGCAGCTTGCCCGTGCGATCGACGACGGCGACCTTCACGCCCGTTCGAAGGCCCGGATCGAGGCCGATCACGGCTTTCGGGCCGGCCGGCGCGGCAAGCAGCAGATCCTTCAGATTGCGCGCGAATACGCGGATCGCTTCGCTTTCGGCTTCCTCGCGCAGATTTGTCAGCAGTTCGTTTTCGATGTGCGGTTGCACCTTCACGCGCCAGCACCAGCGACACACGTCCGAGCGCCATTTGTCGGCGGGACGGCCCTGATTCGCGATGCCGAAGTGGCGCGCGATCATCGCTTCACCCGGATGCGGCACCTGCGCGTCGAGCTCTTCGTCCAGACCGAGCTTGATCATCAGGACGCCTGCATTGCGGCCGCGGAAGAGCGCGAGCGCGCGGTGCGACGGCACGGTGCGGATCGTTTCCGAATAGTCGTAGTAGTCGCGAAATTTCTCGCCTTCTTCGCCTTCCTTGCCTTCGACCACCGTCGACACCAGCACGCCCTGGTTGAACAGATAGTCGCGCAGCTTGCCGAGCAGTTCGGCCGTTTCGCCGAACTGCTCCGAGAGGATGTCGCGTGCGCCGTCGAGCGCGGCCTTCACATCGGCGACGCCTTTCTCCGCATCGACGTATTGCGCGGCTTCCGTCTGCGGATCGAGCAGCGGGTTCGCGAGCAGCGCGTCGGCGAGCGGCTGCAGGCCTGCTTCGCGGGCGATCTGCGCGCGCGTGCGGCGCTTCGGCTTGTACGGCAGATAGAGGTCTTCGAGCACCTGCTTGCTGTCGGCGCCTTCGATCGCGGCGCGCAGCTCGTCCGTCAGCTTGCCCTGTTCGTCGATGCTCGCGATGATCGCGGCGCGGCGGTCTTCGAGTTCGCGCAGATACAGCAGGCGTTCTTCGAGCGTGCGCAGTTGCGTGTCGTCGAGATTGCCGGTGACTTCCTTCCGGTACCGGGCGATGAACGGAACGGTCGCTCCTTCATCGAGTAGTCCCACCGCGGCCGCGACCTGGCGCGGCTGGACGGTCAGTTCTTCGGCAATGCGCTGTACGATCTTGAGTGCTACGGTGTCCGTCATAGGGTCTTGAGTTCCTGCCGGATTCGACTGGTGGCCCACCTGCGCGCAGGCGAGGCGGCCGGATTGCTGAAAGGTCGCTAAAGCTCGTGAAAGCTTGCTGGAGCGGGGCATTTTGCCATAAATGACCGAGCGCTCAAGCGCAGGGTGATAGAATTTCAGGCATGTTCCGTTGCCCATCTACGACGTTGCCGACCTCCCGCATTTCGCTCGGATCTCCACGCCGATCTCCGCTCGCATCGCCCGTCTTCGGGCCGCAGATTGCTCCCGTTGCTTTCGGGTTTGCCGCTATCGCCCGTCGCATCGCGGTTGTGGCGTCGCTTGCATTTGCCGTCGCTACGCCGGCGTTCGCGCAGCAGACTTCCGAAGCGGCACCGATGGTCGTTGCCGCTTCGGATGCCGCTGCCGATGCCGCGTTGCCCGGCGGTGCATCGGCCGTGCCGGCGATGCGTATGGGTGCAGGCTCGCAAGCTTCCGCAGCGAACGACCTCGACGCGCGGCAAAAAGCACTCGATGCCCGCACGGCGGAGAACAACTACCGTTACGCCGTTGCGCAGCACAACTGCTATAGCAAGTTTTTCGTCAATCACTGCCTGAACTCGGCGCGTGACGACATGCGCGTCGTCGCTGCCGATATCCGTAAGGAACAGCTCGCGCTCGACGACGAAAAGCGTGTCGAGCACGCGCGTCAACGCGACGAGCAGGCGGCGATCAAGCGCGCGCAAAACGAAGCCGACGCGCCCGCGCGTGCCGCGCAGGACACGCGCAACGCACAGGCTTACGACGAGAAGCAGCGCCAGCATCAGTTGAACCAGGCGCAGCGCGAAGCGGAAGCGCCGCAGCGCGCAGCGAACGAGAAGGCTTTTCAGCAGAAGCAGCAACAGCACGCGATCGATCAGGCGCAGCGGGGCATCTCGCCGTCGCAGGCGGCGGCGAACCAGAAGGCCTATGACGCGAAGCAGGCCGACTTCCAGCGCAAGCTCGACGAGGCGCATCAGCAGGCCGCGCAGAAGGCGCAGGAGCGTGCCGGGAAGCAGCAGCGATTCGAGCAGAAGCAGAGCGAAGCCACGCAGCACAAAGCCGACGTCGCGGCGCGCCAGAAGCAGGCCGCCGAGAAGGCGCGGCAGAAGCAGGAAGAGCAAACGAAGCAGCAACAGCAACTCGACCAGCAACAGAAGCAGCAACCGCAGCAGTAAGCAACAAGTAGTCAGCAGCGAGCATCATCAGCCGTAACGCGTTTCAGGCCGGACAGCAACCTCGAGCGGAGCGACTGCACGACGCGGCCTTCGCCATTTCGAAAGAGGAGGCGAGCATGCGCGACCATCATCGCGTCATCAACTCGGACACACTGCGCGACCGCATTCTGCAACTCGAATCGGAGCACAGCGGACTTGATCGGTTGATCGACAGGATGTCCGAGGAACCCGGCATCGACGACCTCGAGATACAGCGCCTGAAAAAGCGCAAACTCAAGGTCAAGGACACCATCATCTTGCTGCAATTGCAGCTTGAACCGGAAGCGCGCAGCTGACGCGGCGGCCAGGCAGGCGCCGGCCGCGTTCAGTTCGTCGCGCGCCCGACTTTGCAGGAAACGCTTGCCTTGAATTCACCGCTTCAATCCTCTTCGCGCGCGGCGCCCGCCGACGACGCGCCCGCACGCGACGAGCGCGCCGCGAAACCCGCATCGGGCGGCGGCGCGCTCGTCGCGTCGCTGAGTCACAAGCACTCGTCCGAACTCGCTGATATCTTCGCCGCCGACGGGCTGCTCGCCCGCCAGATCGACGGCTACCGGCCGCGCGCGTCGCAGATCGAGATGTCACGCGCCGTTGCGGCCGCGATGGAAGCGTCGGGCCGCGCGATGCCCGAGCCCGCGATGTTCGAAGCGCAGAAACGCCCGGCGCGGCGGCTGCAGCAGTCGGCATCCGCTTCGGCGGCAGCTTCGGACGATGCCGCGCCGACGGACGCCAATGCGGACGGCGGCGAGAACACGCTGATCGTCGAGGCCGGGACGGGCACGGGCAAGACCTATGCGTACCTCGTGCCCGCGATGCTGTGGGGCGGCAAGGTCATCGTCTCGACGGGCACGAAGCACCTGCAGGACCAGCTCTATCAGCGCGACATTCCGACCGTGCGCGATGCGCTCGCGGTGCCCGTCAGCGTCGCGATGCTGAAGGGCCGAGCGAACTATCTGTGCCATTACTATCTGCAACGCACGGCGGACAACGGGCGTCTGCCGTCGCGGCAAGAAACGTCGTATCTGCAGGACATCATCCGCTTTGCGAAGATCACGCGCACGGGCGACAAGGCCGAACTCGCGAGCGTGCCGGAGACGGCGGCCGTGTGGTCGATGGTGACGTCGACGCGCGACAACTGCCTCGGCCAGGAATGTCCGCATTACAAGGACTGCTTCGTGATGCAGGCGCGCCGCGAGGCGCAGCAGGCCGATATAGTCGTCGTCAATCACCACCTGTTTTTCGCCGACATCATGTTGCGCGACACGGGCATGGCCGAGCTGCTGCCGACGGCGAATACGGTGATCTTCGACGAAGCGCATCAATTGCCTGAAACCGCGACGCTCTTTTTCGGCGAGACGCTCTCGACCACGCAGTTCCTCGAACTCGCGCGCGACTCGGTCGCCGAAGGTCTCGGCCATGCGCGCGATGCCGTCGACTGGGTGAAGCTCGGTGCGGCCCTCGAGCGCTCGGCGCGCGACGTGCGGCTCGCGTTCAAGGAAGATTCGGTGCGTCTGTCGATCGGACAACTGCCCGACGATCATCCGCTATTCGCCGCGCTCGAAGCCGTCGAAACCGAACTCGATGCGCTCGCCAGCGCGCTGGCGGGGCAATCGGAGCGGGCCGAGTCGCTTGCGGCGCTATTGCGTCGCGCGCGCGAGTTGCAGGACGTGCTGGCGGGCTGGACGACGCCGCCGACCGCGACGGAGCGCGATGCGGCGTCCGGTTCAGCGTCGCAGGCGAACGATGCGAATGATCCGAACGAGAAGGTTCGCTGGATCGAAGTCTTTTCGCATACCGTGCAACTTCATGAGACGCCGCTGTCGGTCGCGCCGATCTTCGCGAAGCAGCGTGCGGGCGTGCCGCGCGCGTGGGTCTTCACGTCGGCGACGCTTTCCGTGCGCGGCGACTTCACGCACTATGCGGCGCAGATGGGCCTCAATGCGCGTCGCTCGATGACGCTGCCCAGTCCGTTCGACTACGGCACGCAGGGCTTGCTGTATGTGCCGCGCAACCTGCCGCAGCCGTCGTCGCCGATGTTCACCGATGCCGTGTTCGACGCCGCGTTGCCGGCGATCGAAGCGTCGGGTGGCGGCGTGTTCATGCTGTGCACCACGCTGCGTGCCGTCGATCGCATCGCATCGAAGCTGCGCGACGTGATCGAATCGCGCGGCTGGAACATGCCGCTGCTTGTGCAGGGCGATGCGAGCCGCACGGAACTGCTCGACCGTTTCCGTTCGTATGGCAATGCGATTCTCGTGGGCAGCCAGAGCTTCTGGGAAGGCGTCGATGTGCGCGGCGATGCGCTGTCGCTCGTCATCATCGACAAGCTGCCGTTCGCGCCGCCTGACGACCCGGTGTTGTCCGCGCGGCTCGATGCATTGACGAAGAAGGGCTTGAGCCCGTTTGCCGTTCATCAGCTGCCGCAGGCTGTCATTACGCTCAAGCAGGGCGCAGGGCGTCTGATTCGCTCGGAGACCGATCGCGGCGTGCTGATGATCTGCGATACGCGTCTCGTCGACAAACCGTATGGACGCCGTATATGGCAAAGCCTGCCGCCCTTCAAGCGGACGCGGGAGCTCGACGTGGTGCGGGAGTTCTTCGACGAGAACGCGCAGGCTCAGTGAAGCGCGAGACGCTCGTTGCATCGATACACGATGTTGCCGATGCAACGGGCACGTCATCGCGATGAAGGCAATTCGACGCGTCACCGTTTGAATTCATTCGAGGTTCAAATACAAATCGAAATGCATCGAATACATGCAAGCGGAATAATCTCGATATAAAAGACGGCGCATAAAACAAAACGCCACGGACTGAAATCCGTGGCGTTTTGTTTTTCCGCCCGGGAAGCCCTCTGGACTTCCCGTTGCAGTTTTCGCCCTGAGGGCGAACCCTGTGCTACAGCTTACTGGCTTGCGCCCGAAGCCGGAGCAGCTGCCGATGCAGCACCTTCCGAAGCAGCAGCGCCTGCGTCCGAAGCAGCAGCAGCCGGTGCCGAAGCGGGGGCTTCGCTCGCAGCAGCAGCGCCCGAAGCAGCAGCGCCCGTATCCGAAGCAGCAGCAGCCGGTGCCGAAGCAGCAGCAGCGTCGCTAGCCGGGGCAGCCGCCTGGTCGCTGCTCTTGTTGCATGCAGCCAGTGCCACAGCTGCCAACAGGGATGCTACGAGGAGGGATTTCTTCATGATCACGTCCTTTTATGGTTAAAGGTAAGCAACAGCGCAAAATAATACCGGTAATGTGCTCCAACACCGACCTGGGCCGCTGGTGGAGACCGCACTTCATGAGCGTGAATCTTCCCTACGGCTTGGGCGGAAATTATATGCACTTTCGTATCGACCGTCGACAAATCCGGGGCCAATACGTTGTCTTTCTCAGACAATTTTTCGCTATACGGTATAACAGCGGAGCGAATCTTATCGCAGTTCACCCATCTGTATCCAGCCCGCACGATACCACTCGTGAAGTAGTGCTGTCATCGACGATTGCGGTGAGAGTGTTACAAAGCGTTTCGCACTCAGAGAGCGGTTGTCGGCGAGTTCAATCACCCAGTTTTTCACGCCTGCAAGCCTGCTTTCTTCTCCGTTCAGGTAATAAGAGCGGCTGTCGTAAAGCAGCACAGTTTTGCGGTCGAGCCGCACGCCTTCCTTCATTGCGCGCCTCATGAAACGCGCTTCATCGAGCGGGCGCTCGGGCGAATCGAACACGACGCTCGGCTTCGGCTCGCTTAGATACGTGCCGAGGAACGAAGAGACATCCTTATCGCTCCAGTCGACCTTAGCAAGGATCGCGCCCACGCGATCGACCAGCGCAGGAGGCAGTTCCGCCGGGCGTTCGACAGCGGGTTGCTGCGGATCGCGATAGAGCGCGGAACCATTCGGCGATGCATGTGCCTCACCGCGTTCGGCGAGGTAGTAGAGGAACTGCGCAGCCAGTTCGCTCGTGGAGGGCGCGCGAAAGCCGATCGAGCATGTCATGCATTCGCCTTGCGCGACGCCGTCATGCGCGATATGAGGAGGCAGGTAAAGCATGTCCCCTGGCTCCAGCACCCATTCCTCTTCCGGCTCGAAGTGCTGCAGCACTTTCAACGGCAGGCCCGGCTGCAACGACAGATCGCGCTGCGCGCCGATGCGCCAGCGTCGCGTGCCATGAACCTGCAACAGAAAGACGTCGTAGGAATCGAAGTGAGGACCGACGCCGCCGCCGTCCGTCGCGTACGAAATCATCAGATCGTCGAGTCGCGCGTCGGGCACGAAGCGAAAGCGGTCAAGTAAGGCGCGTGCGCGGTCGTTATGCAGATCGACGCCTTGCACAAGCAGTGTCCACGCACGTTGCTTGACGGAAGGCAATTCGTCTGCAGCAAACGGGCCGTGCTCGAGCTGCCATCGGTTGCGAAAGTGCGTGATGAGGCGCGATTCGACGTCGTCCTGATCGGCGAGTTCGAACAGCTCGTCACGTGCAAGCGGCGCGACGATGTCAGGGATCGCCTGGCGGATCAGAAGGGGCTTTTTCTGCCAGTAACGTCGCATGAATTGCGACGGCGTCAGGTTGCCTAACAGAGGTGTGGGCTGGTCAGGCGAGGGTGCCGACGAAGCGGAAACGGAAGTAGGGGAAATACGCGCTGAAGCTTTGGCAGCGGGGTAGTGAGGGGGCCGCACGGGCATCGTATAATGTGAGTCGTAATCTGGAGAATCGAATGAAAATCGTAAAGAACACCGTCGTATCGGTCGCGTACAAGCTGTCGGATGCGCAAGGCAATCTGATCGAGGAAAGCGACGAGCCGATGGTTTATCTGCACGGCGGCTATGATGGCACGTTCCCCAAGATCGAGGAAGAGCTCGACGGCCATGAGCCCGGCTTCGAAACCCAGATCCAGCTGGAGCCGGTGGACGCGTTCGGCGAGTACGATCCTGAGCTCGTGAAGATCGAGCCGCGCAGCCGTTTCCCAGAGCCGCTCGAAGTCGGCATGCAGTTCGAAGGCACGCCTGAAGAGGGCGATGAAGATCTCGACTCGCTGATCTACACGGTGACGGACGTCGCCGAGGACAAGGTCGTGCTCGATGGCAATCATCCTCTCGCGGGCATGGCGCTGCGTTTCAAGCTGACGGTGAAGGACGTGCGTGAAGCGACGGAAGACGAAATCCAGCACGAGCACGCGCACGGCGCGAGCGGCCTCGAAATCGCCGATGAGGACGACGACGAGGACGATGCCGACGACGCCGCACCGTCACGGCCGACGCTGCACTGAACTCGCAGGGTTGGTGCCCGGGCCGATGCCGGGGTAGACGCCGGAAGGCTGGGCAGTTCCCGAAGCGGGCGCGTAAGCGCCCGTTGTCGCGTCTGGTGGGACGTATCGGTACGTCGTGCCGTTGCTGGTGCTGCCGGCGTCGTTGTCGTTGCTCGAATCGGGCGATGGCGCTCGCGGTGGTTCGGGCAGAATCGGCGGCAATTCGGAAGCGGGTGCGGAGCCCGGCACAGCGGGCATCGAAGGCGGCATCGGCGGTGCCGTGTACTCGTTATGCGACGGCAATGTCGGTGCCACAGGCAGCGGCAGACTCTTCGGCACATTCTGCACGCTTACGCGAAACGGCGGCCGTTTCGCAAGATCGGCATCGATCTGTATCCACTGGTTCTGAGGATTGCGCGGAGCGAATGCGATGCGCGTCAGATTCGTGACCAGGTCACCTTTATCGTTGCGCAACGGTTGATCGATCATGAAGCCCGCGTGCATTCGATCGTTATCCTGATGAATCACGACGACGGGTCCGTGAAACGTCTCGGCCAGCTTCACGAGGCTGCGCTTGAATTCCAGAAAGCCGTCGCGCTTCGCCTTGCGGCCGAAGCGCAGCCACGCGAAGCGCTCGGGACGCTCGTAACGTTCAGGGTCGAAGTCGCCCTGAAGCAGCACGACGATCGCGCGGGCGTTGTGCCGCTTCGCATACTCGGCGGCGTGGTCAAGCCAGAACGCGTTGGCGATCACGCGGTCTTCGAACTCGCCGTTGCGTCCGCCCGCATACAGGAAATGATTGTTCGGTCCCGGCACGTTCAGGCCGACGAACACGGTATCGCCGACCTGCCAACGCACGTTCTCCCGATACGTACGAAAGCGCGACACCTCGCTTTCGCGCACGAGCGGAATCGGATTTTGCCCCATCGATGACGTATCCGCGAAGAGCGTCTGCCTCAGCAGATCGAGCCGTTCGACGGGGTCATAGCCGCCCGCTTCCTCCGTGCCGCAATCGGCCCAGTCGTGTTGTCCCGGAATGAAAACGAGCGCGGGCTTCGACATTTCGAGCAGCGCCTGGCGCGTTGCGAACAGCGAGTCGCGGCACGCTTCCTTGCCGCTTTTCAGATTGCCGTCGTAGACGATGAACGAAATGTCGGACTCGCGTCCGATCGCCTCGAGTAGCCGTTGCGTTTGCGCTTCGTCGGCGGGACTTTGCAGTGTGCCGCCGATGACGGCGAACGAGTAGCGCGGCTCCGATTCCTTCGCGAACGACGCACGGCCAGGCAAGGCGAGCGACACGGCGGCCACGAGCGCGATAGCCAGCGCCGCGCCTCGCGAGCGGCGATGCCCCGACGATGCGTGGCGAGCGTACGCGTCAGTGCTGCGCATCTGGCGACTTGGCCAGTTCATGCAGTTCGAACAGCAGGTCGAGCGCATCGCGTGGGCGCAGATCGTTCGGATCGATCTCGCGCAGCCGCTCGACCAGCGCCTGCATGGCGGGGTCCAGCGCAGGCGCGGCGGGCTCGTCGTCGGCGTCTTCGAGCACTGACACGGGCGCTGCGAACAGATCGAGTTGCGGCGCAGGCTGCGCGGCCGACTGCTGTTCCAGATACGCGAGATGCTTGCGCGCCGCGCGAATCACGGCGTTCGGCACGCCCGCCAGTTGCGCGACCTGCAGACCGTAGCTCTGATTGGCGGGACCTTCATTGACGGCGTGCAGAAACACGATGCCATGCCCATGCTCGACGGCCGACAGGTGTACGTTCGCCGCATGCGGAAATTCGGCGGGTAGCTGCGTCAGCTCGAAGTAGTGCGTCGCGAAGAGCGTGTGGCAGCCGTTGTGCGCCAGCAGATGGCGCGCGATTGCCCACGCGAGCGCAAGGCCGTCGAACGTCGATGTGCCGCGGCCGATTTCGTCCATCAGCACGAGGCTTTGCGGCGTTGCGTCGTTCAGGATCGCGGCGGCTTCCGTCATTTCGACCATGAATGTCGAGCGCCCGCCCGCCAGATCGTCGGCGGCGCCGATGCGCGTGAAAATGCGGTCGATGGGGCCAAACGACGCGCGGCGCGCCGGGACATAGCTGCCGACGTACGCCATCAGCGCGATCAACGCCGTCTGACGCATGAAGGTCGATTTACCGCCCATGTTCGGGCCGGTGATCAGCAGCAGCTTGCGTTCGGGACTGAGCGCGCAGTCGTTCGCGATGAACTGCTCGACTTGCGCCTCGACGACGGGATGGCGTCCTTGTTCGATGTCGATGCCGCCCGTCGGCGCGAAGCCTGGCGCGACCCAGTCGAGTGCGCGAGCCCGTTCGGCGAACGCGGCAAGCACGTCGAGTTCGGCGAGCGCCGAAGCGACGCGCTGGCAATCCGCGATGAAAGGCAGCAGCGCCTGCAGCAGCGCATCGTACAGCGCCTTCTCGCGCGACAGCGCGCGTTCCTGCGCGGACAACGCCTTGTCCTCGAAGGTCTTCAGCTCGGGCGTGATGTAGCGCTCGGCGTTCTTCAGCGTCTGACGGCGGCGATAGTCGTCGGGGACCTTGTCGGTCTGGCCGCGCGTCACTTCGATGTAGAAGCCGTGCACCTTGTTGTACTCGACGCGCAGATTGCCGATACCCGTCCGCGTGCGCTCACGCGTTTCGAGGTCGATCAGGAACTGTCCGCAGTTCTCCGAAATATCTCGCAGTTCATCGAGTTCGGCGTCGTAGCCGCGCGCGATCACGCCGCCGTCGCGCACCATCGCGGCGGGTTCCTCTGCGACCGCGTGCTTCAGCAGATCGACGCACTCGGCCGGCGGCTCCAGTGACGTGTCGATACGCTCGAGCGAATCGGCGGCCTGCGTGACGGCGGCCAGTTGCGTGCGCAGTTCGGGCAGCGCGATGAACGTGTCGCGCAGACTCGACAGATCGCGCGGACGCGCCGACAGCAGCGCGAGCCGCCCCGTGATCCGTTCGATATCCGAGATCTGCCGCAATGCGCCGCGCAGCGAGTCGAGACTGGCCTGGGGCGGCGCGTCGAGCAGCGCGCCGATCACCTGCTGGCGCGCCTGGGCAATCGCGGCATCGCGCGGCGGATGGTGCAGCCAGTGACGCAGCAGACGGCTGCCCATCGTCGTGCAGCACGTGTCGAGCAGCGAGCAGAGCGTGGGCGAATCCGTGCCGCGCAGCGTTTCCGTCAATTCAAGATTGCGGCGCGTGGACGGATCGAGCCCGATGTACTCCGATTCGTATTCGACCTTGAGGCTGCGCACGTGACGCAGTTGCTGGCCTTGCGTCGCTGCCGCGTACAGCAGCACTGCACCCGCCGCGCCGCACGCGCACGACAGCGAATGCGCGCCGAAACCGTCGAGGCTCGCGACTTCCATTTGATCGCACAGCCGCTGCGTGCCCGACGCGACATCGAAATGCCATGCCGGGACGCGCGTCATCGCGCCGAAGCCGGAAGGCAGCGTCCACGCATTCGATTCGGCGGGCGAGGGCGTGTCGGCGACGAGAATCTCCGCGGGACGGATTCGCTCGAGCGCGGCGGCGACCTGATCGGGCGCGACTTCGGCAAGACGCAGTGCGCCGCTCGCCAGATTCAGCCAGGCGAGGCCGACTGCCGACACCACGCCACGCCGGTTGTGCGCCGCGCACACGGCGAGCAGATACGTGTCGCTTTTGTCGGAGAGAAGCGCGGCGTCCGTCAGCGTGCCGGGCGTCACCACGCGCACGACCTTGCGCTCGACCGGTCCCTTCGATGTCGCCGGATCGCCGATCTGTTCGCAGATCGCGACCGACTCGCCGAGCTTCACCAGTTTCGCCAGATACTGTTCGACGGCGTGATGCGGCACGCCCGCCATCTTGATCGGATTGCCGCCCGACGCGCCACGCTGCGTGAGCGTCAGATCGAGCAGGCGCGCGGCCTTTTCGGCGTCGTCGAAGAAGAGCTCATAGAAATCGCCCATCCGGTAGAACACGAGCGTGCCCGGATGCTCCCCTTTAATGCGCAGATACTGCTGCATCATTGGAGTGTGTTGCGCGATGTCGTTTGCGGCTGCGATTTGTGTGCCCATCCTCGTGTCTTTCTTGCGTGACTGTTCAGGGCGTGAGTTTAACCCGTCGAAGCGTTGCGCGAACCTGGCCGGATGGCCAGGTTGCCGTCGCGATCTTTACACGGCTATGCTGCGCTCAGTCTTCGTTTATTCCTCGATCAGCGCGTGCATGTCCACCTTGTGCGCATTCGCGGCGCTGCGGCGTTTGGCGAGCCACATCATGCCCGTGATGAAGACGCCGAACACGGCGATGATCCACTGCACGGGCATCGTCGCCGTCAGCAGGATCGCGTAGGCACCGAGCATCAGCAGCACGGCGAGGTTCTGGTTGAAGTTCTGCACGGCGATCGAGTGGCCCGCCGTCAGCAGCGTCGCGCCACGATGCTGGAGAATCGCGTTCATCGGCACGATGAAGAAGCCGGAGAGGGCGCCGAGCAGAATCATCAACGGATAGGCGAGGATGATGTACGCGGGCGCGAAGAGCGTGCCGACGCGCAGCCCCGCGCCGGGTGGAAAGAGGCTCTTGCTGTAGAACGCCATCGCGATGGCGACGGCGCCCATCAGCAGCCCGACGGGCAGCACCTTCAGCGAACTGCGCAACGGAATCCATGCGGCGGCGGCCGCCGCGCCGATTGCGATGCCGAAGCCGGCCACGCCCTGCATCACGGCGGCCTTCGACAACGACAGCCCGAGGTTCGCGTCCGCCCATTTGAGCACGAGCAGTTGCAGCGTCACGGCGCCGCCCCACATCAGCGTCGTGACCCACAGCGCGATCTGTGCGAGACGGTCGGACCAGAGCACGTTGAAGCAGCGGGCGAATTCGCCGAGGAGTTGGCCGGGCTCGACGAGCCGGTTCGGATAGCGCGCGCCCGTGTCCGGAATGCCGAAGTTCAGCGCCCCCGCAATCGCATACGTGATCATCACGGCCAGCATCGCGAGGTCGGCGGCCGTGTGAATCAGCGGCAGTCGCGCGTGCAGGACGAAGTGCGACGCGTACGTGCTGATCAGCGCGCCGCCCAGCATCGTGCCCACGATCGTCGACAGCACGGTCGCCGATTCGAGCCAGGCGTTGGCAACGACGAGCTGTTCGGCGGGCAGCAGCTCCGTCAGAATGCCGTACTTCGCGGGCGAATACGCGGCCGCGCCGAAACCGACCACGCCGTACGCGATCATCGGATGCACGCCTGCGATCATCATCATGCAGCCGGCCGCCTTTAGCGCGTTCGAGACGAACATCACGTGGCGCTTTTGCAGCGCATCGGCGAATGCGCCGACGAACGGCGCGAGCAGCACATAGGAAATCGTGAAGAAAATCTGAAGCAGCGGCGTGACCCATGCGGGCGAGCGAATCACGGCAAGCAGCGCGATGGCCGCGATCAGGAGCGCGTTATCGGCGAGCGACGACACGAATTGCGCCGCGATGATCGTATAGAAGCCTTTCTTCATGGTCCCGATTGGAACACAGCGACGGCGTTCGTGCGCGGTGAGCCCCGCTTGCAGTGCATCTGGCAGCCCGTGGCGCCGCGCAGCAAAAGCGGCGCTCCCATACGAAAAAAGCGGCCGAAGCCGCTTGTCGAATGCACGCAGCGTCTTAGGCTGCTTGTTCCTTCGTGCGCGTGTAGCGCGACAGGATCGGAATCATCTGCGCGTATATCTTCGGGTTGCCCGCGACGATCTCATGCTTGTGCAGGAAGTCCGAATCGCCCGTGTAGTTGCCGACGAGGCCGCCCGCTTCCGTGATCAGCAGGCTGCCCGCTGCCATGTCCCACGCGCTTATGCCTTGCTCGAAGAAGCCGTCGAGCCGGCCCGCCGCGACGTTCGCCAGATCGAGCGCGGCCGCGCCCGGGCGGCGCAGGCCGGCGCACGCTTTCGTCATCTCGGCGAAGAGTTGCGTGTATGGCTCGAGCGTGTCCTTTTCGCGGAACGGGAAGCCCGTGCCGATCAGGCCGTCGGCGAGCCGGTCGCGGCGGCCGACGCGGATGCGCCGGTCGTTCAGATACGCGCCGCGGCCGCGCGATGCAGTGAAGAGATCGTTGCGCGTCGGGTCATAGACGACGGCTTGCGTGACGATGCCCTTGTGCGCAAGCGCGATCGACACGCAGTAGTACTGGAAGCCGTGGATGAAGTTCGTGGTGCCGTCGAGGGGATCGATGATCCACTGGAATTCGGACTCGCTGCCCGATTCGCCGGATTCTTCGGCGAGGATCGAATGATCGGGGTAGGCGGTGGTCAGCGTTTCGATGATGGCCGCTTCCGACGCCTTGTCGACCTCCGTGACGAAATCGTTGTGCTGCTTCTTGCTGACCTGCACGAGGTCGAGATCAAGCGACGCGCGGTTGATGATCTGCCCGGCGCGGCGAGCGGCCTTGACAGCGATATTGAGCATGGGATGCATGAGCCTGATCCTTGTGCCGGACGCGCATGGCAGCTGTCCGGTGTTGAGCTGAAAATAAGCTGTAAATCACGCGAAACGGGCGCCGGGCAAGACTGCGTCGAAGCCTGGACACACATTCCGTCGACGGAGACGAATTGAAGAAGAGCGATGCGCGGTGGCATGAGTGCCTTGTGACGGGCGGGCGGGCACGGCGCGAATGTCGGGATTTTACCTGAGTTTTATCTGGCTTTTGCCTGGACATCACGGGTCTCTGGCGGAATAGAGCCATCCTGGACCAACGGGGCAAGGCGAACGACAGGGGCGTCAAGCGGGCAACAAACCGGCAACAAACCGGCAACAAACGAAACATTAGCCAAACGGCAGATGGAAACGGAGCACGGCTTGGCGCTACCATTACTGTTTCCTTGCCATCCAGCTTATCGTGGTTCAAACGCCTTCATCACCCCAGTCCAATACCGCTTCCGACAGTGCGAACAGCATCGGCGGCGGCTTTACGTCGACGCGCTTCGTGCTCGTCCAGCCAAGTCATCCAGGCAACGTCGGCGCGGCGGCGCGGGCGCTGAAGACGATGGGATTCTCGCGCCTCGTGCTGGTGTCGCCGCGCTCGCCCGACGTGAAAAACGATCCGGATGCGATCGCGATGGCGAGCGGCGCGGACGACGTGCTTGCGTCCGCACATGTCGTGCCGACGCTCGCCGACGCGCTCTCGGGCGCGCAATGGTCGCTCGCGCTGACGGCGCGCGCCCGCGAGTACGGGCCGCCGCAGCTCGCGCCGCGCGCCGCCGCGATGCAGGCCCGCGAGCATGCCGCGCACGGCGATATCGCGCTCGTGTTCGGCAACGAGCGTACAGGGCTGTCGAATGAAGACGTCGAGCGGTGCAGCGCACTCGCGCATATTCCGGCCAATCCCGCCTATAGCTCGCTGAATCTCGCGCAAGCCATCCAGGTGCTGTCGTATGAGCTTCGCATCGCGTATCTGGTCGAAGGCGAGGGCGCGAACACGGAGCCGCCGCCGGGCAGCGCGGGCACGTTCGCCCCCAGCGACGAGATCGAACGCATGTACGTGCACCTGGAAAACGCGTTGATTGCGCTCGACTTCCTCGATCCCGGCAATCCGAAGAAGCTGATGTCGCGGTTGCGGCGGCTCTTCGCGCGCTCGGGTCTCGAACGCGAAGAGGTCAATATCGTGCGGGGGATCGCGAAGCACATTCTGCTGAAGGCCAAAGGGCGCGACGGCGAGCAGGAGTGAGTGCAGACCGGCCTGCGTTGCGTCCGGATACTAGTCTTTTGCGTCAGCGTTTTGCGCCAGCTTTTGCGTCCGTTGGCGCGTTGTGCGGAAGCTGCTGCGTGGCTGTGAGCATTCGAGGCAACCAGGCGGGGCGGCAAAAGCGCCAGCGGACGGGCTTGAACGCCCGATGCAGATGCACTTTCGCTCCTGGCCTGGCGCGCAAAATCTCAAGCCTTATCGATCGCGTGGACTTCCGGCAGCTTTTGCACATTCGCCCTACAATGACCCGAAAACGTCATAAGCAAAGCGCTCCGTCTGCAATGGATGCAAGCGGATGCAAACGGCAGCGCTCAATCCCTACGACAGCCTCACTGCCATGTTCACGAGACTCCGAGAAGACATTGCCACGATCCGCGAGCGCGATCCCGCCGCTCGCAGCGCCTGGGAAGTCCTCACATGCTATCCGGGCTTGCACGCGCTGATGTTCCATCGCTTCGCGCATGCGTGCTGGCGCGCGAAGCGCCGGTGGCTCGCGCGCTTCGTATCGCAGTTCGGCCGCTTCATGACGGGCATCGAGATCCACCCGGGCGCGACGGTCGGGCGGCGCGTGTTCATCGATCACGGCATGGGCGTCGTGATCGGCGAGACGGCTGAAATCGGCGACGACTGCACGATCTACCAGGGCGTCACGCTCGGCGGCACGTCGCTCACGCGCGGCGCGAAGCGCCATCCGACGCTCGAGCGCGGCGTGATCGTTGGCGCGGGTGCGAAGGTGCTGGGCGGCTTCACGATCGGCGCGGACGCGAAGATCGGCTCGAACGCCGTCGTCGTGAAGCCCGTGCCCGCGGGCGGCACGGCCGTGGGCAATCCGGCGCGCGTGATCGCGCCCGCCACGGCGACGGCTGCCCTGTCGCCGGCCGCCGATGCGAAGGCCGCCGATGCCAAGGCGGCCCCCGCGCGTGCTGCTTTCTGCGCGTACGGCATTACGCCGAACGCCGACGATCCCGTGTCGCTCGCGATCCATGGGCTGATCGACCACGCGGCGACGCAATCACAGCGCATCGACGAAATCGTAGCCGCGCTCGAGCGCCTCGGTGCGAGTCTCGAAGCCCTCCAGGGCGCCGATGGGGCGCTGGTGGATTTGCGTCGCCTGTCGGCGGCGATGGACGGGAAGGTCGAGGAAGCGGCGCGCTGATCAGGCGCTCGTTGCAAGCGGGACTCGAGGCACGCGCGAAGCACGCGTGCCCGTCAGTTCCGAACGGAGCGCAGCGCTGTCTTGAAGGATGGACAGGCTCGATTTGCCGGTCGCGAACCGCGCCGATGCATGCTCGCGCGCCCAACCGGGTCACGTCGCACTACTTGTCCAGCCGCAGCGCCTTGATCCCTTCTGAATCGATACGCACGTAACCTCCACGGCGCTCGCCGTGATCGAGGTCCCAATCGGGCAGCACCCAGCGCATGCCGCCTTTTTCGTGATGCAGCGCGGGCCGATGCGTGTGGCCATGAATGATCGTTGCCGTCTTCGTCTTCTTGAAGAGCGCGGCGATGCCCTCCGACGTCACGTCGTAACGCGGCGTTACGGGACGCATGCGTCCCGACTCGCTCGAGCGGCGCATCTTTTCGGCCAGCGCCTTGCGCCAGCGGTACGGCCACACCAGAAACAGCCACTGCGCGAATTGATTGCGCGCGAAGCCGCGAAAGTGCTGATAGCGGCGGTCCGCGGTGCATTGCGCATCGCCGTGCGTGAGCGCGATCTTGGTGCCGAATGCAGTGATGACGAACGGATCGGGCAGCCAGATCGCGCCCGCCGCTTTCATGAAGCGCTTGCCCAGCAGGAAGTCGCGGTTGCCGTGCATGATGTAGAGCGCGATGCCGCGCTCCGACAGCGTATGCATCAGCTTTGCCATGCGGGCGGGGAAGGGCTCGGCGAGCATGTCGTCGCCGATCCAGTATTCGAACAGATCGCCGAGGATGAAAACGGAATCCGCGTGCTCGGCCGTCACGTTGATGAAGTGCTGGAACGCGGCAACCGTGTGCGGGATCGACTCGCTCAGGTGCAGATCCGAGATGAAAAAAAACGGGCGCGCCGCGTGTGGGCGTTTGCCCTCGCCAGGCACGCCCGCAGCGACACTCCGCAGCGGCGTTTCTTGCAGCATTTGAAGTGTGCTTCTCTCAGTTGCTCAGCTCTTCGATAAGAAGTTGCTGACCGTTTGAGTAATCGTCTTACTCGACCACGACGGCCTTTTCGATGATCACGTCGTCGACGGGCACGTCCTGGTGAAAGCCCTTCGAACCCGTTTTCACCTTGCGGATCGCATCGACGACGTCGAGGCCTTCGACGACCTTGCCGAACACGGCATAGCCCCAGCCTTGCGGCGTCGGCGACGAATGGTTCAGGAAGTCGTTGTCGTTGACGTTGATGAAGAACTGGGCCGTCGCCGAGTGCGGATCATTCGTGCGCGCCATCGCGATCGAACCCTTCACGTTCTTCAGGCCGTTGTTCGCTTCATTCGCGATCGGCGCGTTGGTCGGCTTCTGCTGCATGCCGGGCTCGAAGCCGCCGCCCTGGATCATGAAGCCGTCGATCACGCGGTGGAACACCGTGTTGTCATAATGACCGGCCTTCACGTAGGCGAGGAAGTTCTCGACCGACTTCGGCGCCTTCTCGGCGTCCAGTTCCAGCTTGATGACGCCGTGGTTCGTGTGCAGTTCAACCATGATGTTTTCCTTTAGGTCTAAGTGAGTGGGGAGCGCGGTGCATGGCCATTTGAGCGGCCGGCAACCCGCGCCCGTGGCATGGTTAATTCCGGTGTAGCGCGAGCATGCGCTGCGTGGTTCGTCCCATGCATGCGGCTTGCGCGTCACCCTGTTTGCAAATGCGTCGTCCGCTATCGGGCGTCTTTCCGTGACGTCCGGGCGGCTCCCGTTTCCGTCCGGACGTCATGCTGCCTGTCAACGCGACTTGCCGGCAGCGACCTGCCGGCAGTCACATACCGACTGTCATTTACCGACAATTGTCGCCGACTGGATCACGATCTGCTTTTGCGGCACATCGCCCATCGGGCCGCGCGAGGTCGTCGGCGTTGCTTCGATCTTCTTCACGACATCCATCCCCGATGTCACCTTGCCGAACACCGCATAGCCGTTGCCGTCCGGATTCGGATAGTCGAGGCCCGCGTTGTCGACCGTGTTGATGAAGAACTGGGCCGTCGCCGAATTCGGGTCGCTCGTGCGCGCCATCGCGATCGCGCCCGTCATGTTCTTCAGTCCATTGCGGCTTTCGAGCGGGATCGGCGCGCGCGTCGGCTTTTCCGCGAAGCTCGTCGTATAGCCACCGCCCTGGATCATGAAGCCGGGAATCACACGATGAAAGATCGTCCCGTTATATTGACCGGATTTCACGTAGTCGAGGAAATTGGCGACCGTCTTCGGCGCTTTCTCAGGATACAACTCCACGCGGATATCGCCTTCCGACGTCTTCAAGAGAACGGACGGATGCGCAGCCTGTGCACCGTTCTGCGCAAAAGCCGGCGCATTTGCGATCAGGGCGGCGCTGCCGAGCGCCAACGTCAACCATTTCATGTAAATCCTCGGGGTGAACTCAAATGAGAAAAACGGCGGCCAACGCGCTGCCCGAAGGCATGCGCGCAAGCGCGCTCACTGCGACGGTGCAACGTACGGTGGGGTCGCCAGCGAACCGTTCGGGCCGCCGAACTGGAAGCCCGGCGTGTTGGTGATGTTCGTCGTGGCCCGATTCGTGTAATCGATGGTTTCGGTAGAGGGCCGCACGGTCTTTTTTGCAGCCGTCTTGCGCGGCGCCACGATCTTCTCGATGTCGGCGATACGCTGGTTCGTCGCGCCATTCGCGCTGCCCAGACTCTGGGCGCGTCGATAGGCCTGATCGGCCATGCGCAGATACAGGTCGCCGAGATTTTCATACGCGAGACCGTAGCCGGGGCTCGCCTTGACGGCCGTTTCCAGCGCGGCGCGCGCTTCCGTATAGCGGCCCTGCTTCGCGTAGAGCGCGGCGAGGTTGTTGTACGGCTCGGGCAGTTCGGGGTAGGTCTGCGTGAGTTCGGTGAAGGCGGCGATGGCTTCGTCGTCGCGGTTCAGGCGGGCAAGCACGGTGGCGCGCTTGAACTTCGCCTGGGCGTCGCGCGGATTCGCGGCGATGCGGTTGTCGAGCTGCGCAAGGGCGGCCGTCCAGTTCTTCTGCTCGATGGACACATCGGCGTCCGGCGTCACGTCGCGCACGGCGGCGCCGTGTGGAATGGTCGAAGCCTTTTGCGCCAGAGCCGGTGAAACGGGCAGGACCGTGAGGGCGAGGCCGCAGCAGACCGTGCCCGCTGCCGCGCTCAAAGCCGCCGCAAAAGTCGGGCGGAACGTGGCGCGAAACGTCGAACGGAGCGCCGTCGCGAAGAGGGGCTTGGCGCCTCGTGCGCGGCCGCTGGAGTGTTTCATAGGCTCAGGTCAGGATGTTATACTCCGACCCATTCTAACAAAAGGTCTGCGCGTTCCGTCGAGCCTCAGACTGTCTTTCGCCACTCGTGGTCGTCCCCGCCTTGACGTCAGCCTGATTCCGCACGCGGTGCGCAACATGCTGTCAGTCATGCCGCGCCGCCTGTGTTCGTGCATGGGGTTACATGCCTGGAATGCACGACTGGGTTGCTTGCTTTTATCGGGCGCGGTATGAACGAACACCAAGCGGATTTCTTTCGGCCCACGCATCGTCTCTATGGAATCTCTGCGCATCTACAACACGCTCGCGCGTGACAAGCAAAATTTCGTGCCGCTTCATGAAGGCGAAGTGCGCATGTATGTCTGTGGGATGACGGTGTACGACTACTGTCACGTGGGCCATGCGCGGGTCATGGTGGTCTTCGACGTCGTGCAGCGCTGGCTGCGCACGCTCGGCTACAAGGTCACCTATGTGCAAAACATCACCGACATCGACGACAAGATCATTCGCCGCGCGGTCGAAAACGGCGAGACCATCAAGTCGCTGACCAATCGCTTCATCGCGGCACTGCATGAAGATGCGGACGCGCTCGGCATCGAGCGTCCCGATCTCGAACCGCGCGCGACGGATTTCATTCCGCAGATGCTTGGCATGATCGAGAAGCTGGAAGCAAACGGCTACGCATACCAAGCCACCGACGGCGACGTGAACTACGCGGTGCGCAAGTTCGCGCACTATGGCGCGCTGTCGGGCAAGTCGCTCGAAGACCTGCGCGCGGGCGAGCGCGTGGCCGCCAACGACGCAAAGCAGGACCCGCTCGACTTCGTGCTGTGGAAGCAGTCGAAGCCCGACGAGCCCGCCGACACCGGCTGGGATTCGAAGTACGGGCGCGGGCGTCCCGGCTGGCACATCGAGTGCTCGGCGATGGGCTGCACGCTGCTCGGCGATCGTTTCGACATTCATGGCGGCGGACAGGATCTGCAGTTTCCGCACCACGAGAACGAGATCGCACAAAGCGAAGGCGCTACCGGACAAACCTTCGTCAATTACTGGATGCACAACGGCTACGTGCAGATCGACAATGAGAAGATGTCGAAGTCGCTCGGCAACTTCTTCACGATCCGCGAAGTGCTCGCGAAGTACGATGCCGAAGTCGTGCGTTTCTTCATTGCACGTGCGCATTACCGTTCGCCGCTGAACTACAGCGATACGCATCTCGACGATGCGCGCAGCGCGCTCACGCGTCTTTACACGGCATTGAAGGACACGGCGCCGGAAGCGGGCGAAGTCGACTGGAACGAAGCGTACGCGCAACGTTTTCGCGCGGCGATGAACGACGACTTCAATACGCCTGTCGCCGTTTCCGTGCTGTTCGAACTGGCAAGCGAAGTCAACCGCACACGCGATGCGGCGCTTGCACGGCAATTGCGGGGTCTTGCGCACGTGCTCGGGTTGCTCGACCGCGAGCCGCGCGCGTATCTGCAACAAGCGGCGGGGACTGAAGGCGAGGGCGCGCTGGATGTGGCAGCGATCGAAGCGAAGATCGCCGCGCGCGTCGCCGCGAAGCAGGCAAAGGACTACGCCGAGGCAGACCGGATCCGCAAGGAATTGCTGGACGCCGGTGTTGCGCTCGAAGACAAACCGGGCGGGTTGACCGAGTGGCGGCGCGTTTGAGCGCACCTCGTACTTCCCACTGATCGACTCGCCAGGCAGGAGGCAGGATGGCAACGGCCACGAAGACGCCGGCTAAACGGGCCACGTCTCAATCAAACGCGTCAGCAAACGTAAAGGCAGTGCGTGCGCGAAGCGGCGTCGCCGCGAAGGGCGCAGCGAAGGTGGCAACGAAATCGGCATCGGCGAAAGGCGTGAAGGCTGGCCAGCATGCCGCGCGTAAAAAGGACCCTGCGACGGGCACGGCGAATTCGCAGGGCGCGCTCGCGAAGCAGGCATCGGCGAAACGCCTGCCCAACGGAGCGGACCTGCCCGAGACACACGCTGCCAAGCCGTCGCGCACGCGCGCCGCACAGGTCAAGGGTAACGGTTCGCTGCCGCCCGAACTTGCGGGCGATCTGCAGGAATTCGCGCGCGAAAGCCAGGATGGCGACACGGCGCGCAAGACGCGCGCTGCGTCGTCGGCGGACGGTGACGCTGCTTCGGCGCAAAGCGATGCGGCCGCATCGGCCGTCACGCGCCCCGCGTACTGGGACAAGGCATGCGCCGATCTCGTCAAGCGCGATCGCATTCTCAAGAAGCTGATTCCGAAGTTCGGCCCCGTCCATCTGTCGAGCCGCGCCGATCCGTTCGTCACGCTCGCGCGCTCGGTGGTCGGCCAGCAGATTTCCGTCGCCTCGGCGCAGGCGATGTGGCGGCGCATTGTCGCAGCGTGTCCGAAGCTCGTGCCGCAGCAGATCATCAAGCTCGGCCAGGACAATCTGACGGGTTGCGGCGTGTCGAAGCGCAAGGCCGAGTACATTCTCGATCTCGCGCATCACTTCGTATCGGGCGCGCTGCACGTCGGCAAATGGACGTCGATGGAAGACGAGGACGTGATCGCCGAGCTCACGCAGATCCGCGGCATCAGCCGCTGGACGGCCGAGATGTTCCTGATTTTCGACCTGTCGCGTCCGGACGTCCTGCCGCTCGACGATCCGAATCTCATCCAGGCGATCAGCCACAACTATTTCAGCGGGGAGCCGGTGACACGCAGCGAAGCGCGCGAAGTCGCCGCGAACTGGGAGCCGTGGCGTACCGTCGCGACGTGGTACATGTGGCGCAGTCTCGATCCGTCGCCCGCGGGCAGCTGACGGAAAAAGCGATTGCCGATCCGGACTATTGATTTGTTAGAATTAATAGTTTTGAGACGGTTTTGACGCGGCCGCGCGCGGTTAGAATACGCGCTGCCGGTAAGTCCAAGGATTAAAAACCAATGAAGACCACCTTTCTGGATTTCGAGCAGCCGATCGCCGAGCTCGAAGCGAAAATCGAAGAATTGCGCTTCGTGCAGGACGATTCGGCCGTCGATATTTCGGAAGAGATCGAGCGGCTGTCGAAAAAGAGCCAGCAACTCACGAAGGATCTGTATACGAACCTGACGCCGTGGCAGGTTTCGCAAATCGCGCGTCATCCGCAGCGTCCGTACACGCAGGATTACGTCAACGAACTGTTCACCGATTTCCACGAACTGCATGGCGACCGCTCGTTTGCGGACGATTTGTCGATCGTCGGCGGCCTTGCGCGTTTCAACGGCCAGCCGTGCATGGTGATCGGCCATCAAAAGGGCCGCGACACGAAGGAACGTGCGCTGCGCAACTTCGGCATGCCGCGTCCTGAAGGCTATCGCAAGGCCGAGCGCCTGATGCGTCTCGCCGAGAAGTTCGGCCTGCCGCTTTTCACGTTCATCGACACGCCGGGCGCGTACCCGGGCATCGGCGCGGAAGAGCGCGGCCAGTCGGAAGCGATCGGCCGCAATCTGTACGTGATGGCCGAACTGAAGACGCCGATCATCTCGACGATCATCGGCGAAGGCGGATCGGGCGGCGCGCTGGCTGTCGCCGTCGCCGATAGCGTGCTGATGCTGCAGTTCTCGACTTACTCGGTGATCTCGCCGGAAGGCTGCGCGTCGATTCTGTGGAAGAGCGCCGCGAAGGCGCCGGAAGCGGCCGAAGCGCTGGGCCTGACCGCACATCGTCTGAAGGCGCTGGGCCTGATCGACAAGATCGTCAATGAGCCGCTCGGTGGCGCGCATCGCGATCCGAAGGGTATGGCCGCGCTGCTGCGCCGCGCGCTCGCCGACTCGCTGCGCCAGTTCCAGGGCATGAGCACGAGCGATCTGCGTGAACGCCGTTTCGAGCGCCTGATGGCCTACGGCAAGTTCAAGGAAACGACGCCGGGCGCGTAAGCGCGCTTGCGTCCCTTCAGAAGGCGCTTCGCGCGCCGTCACACCGTGACCCCCTCAGCTGACACATCCGCCGACCGCCTCGTTATCGACGCGGTCGGCGTGGCGTTTACGGCCTTGCCCGCCAACGCGCGCGTTGCGATCGCGTATAGCGGCGGCGTTGACTCGACCGTGTTGCTCGATGCGGCCGTGCGGGTCGGCGGCGCGGCGCGCTGCATCGCTTTTCATATCCATCACGGTCTGAGTCCGAACGCCGACGATTGGCTCGCGCATTGCAAGGCATTCGCGCGCGAGCGGGGCGTCGAGTTCGCGTCGCTGCATGTCGACGTGCAGCGCGCGGCGGGCGTGAGTATAGAAGCAGCGGCGCGCGATGCGCGTTATCGGGCGCTCGATGCGTTGTGCGCGCAGCATCGGGTGCAGGTGCTGTGGCTTGCGCAGCACGCGGACGATCAGGCGGAGACAGTGCTGCTCCAGCTGTTGCGCGGAGCGGGGCTTGCGGGGCTCGCGGCGATGGCGCCGGAGCATTTGCCTTCGGGGGCGCCCGTGACGCGCGTGCGTCCGCTGCTGCATCTGCTGCGCGCGCAGCTCGAACGTTACGCGCATGCGCGCGATCTGCGCTGGATCGACGACGAGTCGAACGCCGACACGCGCTATGCGCGCAACGCGTTGCGTCACGATGTGCTGCCCGCGCTTGCCGTGCACTTTCCCGGCTTTCGCGATGCGCTCGCGCGCACGGCGGCGCACGCGGCGTCGGCACAGCGTCTGCTCGACGAACTCGCGCGCGTCGATCTGCAAGCGCTGCGCAGCGACGAAGCGGATGCGCTCTCGCGCGATGCGCTCCTCGCGCTCGATGACGATCGCGCAGCGAACGTGCTGCGTTACTGGATGCGCACGCTCGGCTTGCCGGCGGCATCGACGGCGCGTTTGACGGATGCGCTGCGTCAGTTGCGCGAAATCGGCGACGCGCACAGCTTGCGCGTCGATCACGCGGGCCACGCGTTGCGCAGCTATCGCGGGCGAATTTACTGGGAAGCAGGCGACAGCGCCGATCCCGCCGACGAAACCGCGCTCGGTGAGCGCGCCGAGGGCATTCTGAGCTGGCAAGGCGAAAGCGTGTGGCGCCTGCCGCAATGGCGCGGCACGTTCGTGTTCAGCGATGTAGCCGCCGACGATCCCGACGCGATTCCCGTCGCTATGCTCACGCGGGCGCCGCTGATCGCGCGCTCGCGCAGGGGCGGCGAACGGATGCGGTGCGCGGCGAGCGGCCCGGGCCGCACGTTGAAAAACCTCTTTCAGGAGCGCGGCGTACCGTCATGGAGGCGCGACGTGCCACTGCTTTTCGTCGGCGATGAACTGCTGTTCGTGCCGCTGATCGGCGCGAACCGCGCGGCGCTCGACGAAGCCGGGCAGCAGCAGGCGAACGTGCCGGATGCGCGTTTCGTCCGGATCGAATGGCGCGAGGATCTGACGCTCGCGTAGCGCGCCGGTGCAGCAGTGCGGAGCAAATCATGCGCACGACGCGCGCAGCGCTCACGCGCGACTGACGACGGGACGATTGCGGTCACACGCATGCAACATCGGCCGCAAATCCTTCTCCGACAAGCATTTGCAATGGCTTTTGCCGGGATTTTGGCTTGTCTTTTTAGCCCCGATCGGGTAGTGTAACTTGTTTGCCCGACTCGCTTTTTGTCGTGATTCCCGGCTGTTCTTATGCGAATGCCCGGGCGCGCTCCAAGCCGTTAGCCACCCCGTTAGCGTCCGTCAGTCCTGTCCATCGACAGGGTTGCAGGGCAAATCCCGCGCGTACTGCACGCGCGCTGCATCTGTGCCGCCACACTCCGCCGTCGTTCCCGAACGTTGTGCCCTGTGCTTATTGTGCGGCCGTCTCCAGCGCGCGGTGCGCGCCGGTTCGCGTAGCTCCAGTTTCTCCTTCAGTTCAGAACGACAATGGCACTCATCGTACACAAATACGGCGGCACATCGATGGGCTCGGTCGAGCGCATCAAGAACGTCGCGAAGCGCGTCGCGAAATGGCACAAGGCGGGCCACAAGATGGTCGTCGTGCCCTCGGCGATGTCCGGCGAAACGAACCGCCTGCTGGGCCTCGCGAAAGAGATCGCACCCCAGCCCAGCCCGCGCGAACTCGACATGATCGCGTCGACGGGCGAACAGGTCAGCGTCGGCCTGCTGTCCATCGCGCTGCATGAGGCTGGCGTCGATGCCGTCAGCTACACCGGCTGGCAAGTGCCCGTGAAAACGGATAGCGCGTTCACGAAAGCGCGCATCAGCGACATCGACGGCGATCGCGTGCTGCGCGATCTCGACGAAGGCAAGGTCGTCGTCATCACGGGCTTCCAGGGCATCGATCCGGAAGGCCACATCACGACGCTCGGCCGCGGCGGCTCGGACACGTCGGCGGTCGCGGTGGCCGCGGCGCTGAAAGCGGATGAATGCCTGATCTACACGGACGTCGATGGCGTCTACACGACGGACCCGCGCGTAGTCGAAGAAGCGCGGCGCCTCGATCGCGTGACGTTCGAAGAGATGCTGGAAATGGCCAGCCTCGGTTCGAAGGTGCTGCAGATCCGCTCGGTCGAATTCGCCGGCAAATATCAGGTCAAGACGCGCGTGCTGTCCAGCCTGACCGACCCGCTGATGTCGCTCGACGAAGAAATGAAGTCGGGCACTCTGATTACTTTTGAAGAAGACGAAACCATGGAAAAAGCAGTCATCTCGGGAATCGCGTTTCAGCGTGACGAAGCCCGTATCGCCGTGATGGGTGTGCCCGACAAGCCGGGCATCGCATATCAGATCCTCGGCCCCGTCGCCGACGCGAATATCGATGTCGACATGATCATTCAGAACCAGAGCGTCGAGGGCAAGACGGCGTTCACGTTCACGGTCGGTCGCGGCGACTATCAGCGCGCGATGGACATCCTCACGAACCAGGTGAAGGACCACGTGAGCGCAGAAAAAGTGCTCGGCGATCCGAAGGTGTCGAAGGTATCGGTGGTCGGCGTCGGCATGCGTTCGCACGTCGGCATCGCGAGCAAGATGTTCCGCACGCTGTCGGAAGAGGGCATCAACATCCAGATGATCTCCACGTCGGAAATCAAGATCTCGGTGCTGATCGACGAGAAGTACATGGAGCTCGCCGTGCGCGCGCTGCATAAGGCGTTCGAACTCGATCAGGCATGATGCGCTCGCGTATGTCCGAATGCTTCGGCAACGGACATTGTGAGGGTTGTTGGAGATAGCGCGGCGCAGTGTGCGAAGGTCGAAGAAGTGGCATCGGATTGACGCTTCTGGCACAAAAAGTGTGAAGTAAAAATTGACCTCGGACTGCGAACCCGCTATTATCTTGGCTTCGTCGCGCTGCCTCCCTGGCGCGAGCGAAGATTTGGGAGACGTGGCCGAGAGGTCGAAGGCACTCCCCTGCTAAGGGAGCATCTGGGCCAAAACCTGGATCGAGGGTTCGAATCCCTCCGTCTCCGCCAGAAATGGCGGTGGAAACCCCGTAGAGCCGCGGCTCTGCGGGGTTTTGTTTTTTGCGCGCGTTTTTCCGTGGATATTCGGTATTGAGCTTTGCATCTGGCGTTGACGCGGCTGCATCGATTCCTATTCGAGCGGCTGCGCATCAGCGCGGTTCAACTTTGCATCGATACGTCCGTAAACATCGGTACGGTGCAATGTCTTTCGATCGAGAGCTGGATTGAAAGACAGCATTTGCCGAGCCTGTCGAATCGTTCTTTACCTGGGATAACCAATCGAATGGCTTTATGCGCTTTGCAAATCGATTGCCCAAGCGACGAGATTTGCGCGCGTACGACAGTGGAAACAGGCGCGGATATCACCAAAACCTGTCGCGTGTAACGGCAGATTACGACGCGCTCTTCAATGCGATGTTATGCATCAGTTATTACAAAGTTGAAATACGCGTTCAACGTTGCTTTGTTATATTCGAATCAAGCAGTCGATAAACACAAACAACTCCGCAAAAAGGTGAAACCATGAAGTCCATGCGTGTTATCCCGTTGATTGCCGGCGTGCTGGCGATTGGCGCGTCGAGTGCGGCGATGGCTGGGGGACTGAACGTCGGTGTCAACATCGGTATTCCCGCTCCCGTCTACGTCGCGCCTGCGCCCGTTTATGCGCCGCCTCCGCCCCCGCCGCCGCCCGTCATCTATCAGCCGGCCCCCGTCGTGGCTGCGCCTGTCGTCGTGATCGGCTGGCACGGCGACCGTTACTGGGATGGCCGCCGTTACTGGGGTCGTGACGAATGGTATAGGCATCATGGCGGCGGCTATGACCATGATCACGGTCATTGGGACAACGGCCGTCACAACGGCTGGCATTGATTCGAATACTGAACTGTTCGTGCCAACAAAAAACCGCCCCACTGGGGCGGTTTTTTTATCCCGTTGCGCGGACAACGAGGAGACATTCACGTGTGTCGCAAACGCGCACACCTCATAACATCATCATTCGCCGACAGCAGCCATCCCGCCGACCACAGCGCTGAAGCCGCTGTCGACGTGCATGATCTCAGCCGTCACGCCGGCGGCGAGATCGGACATCAGGAATGCAGCCGCATTGCCGACCTGTTCGATCGTGACGTTGCGCTTGAGCGGCGCGTTGCCTTCGACAAAGTCGAGAATCTTGCCGAAGCCCTTGATGCCGCTTGCCGCGAGCGTCTTGATCGGGCCAGCCGAAATGCCGTTGACGCGAATGCCCTTCGCGCCCAGCGATACGGCCAGATAACGCACGCTTGCTTCGAGCGATGCCTTCGCGAGACCCATCGTGTTGTAGTTCGGGATCGCCTTCTCCGCGCCGAGGTACGACAGCGTGAGCAGTGCCGCGTCGTTCGACAGCATCGGCAGTGCGGCCTTCGCGAGAGCAGGGAAGCTGTACGCGGAGATGTCGTGCGCGACGCGGAAGTTTTCGCGCGTCATGCCATCGAGGAAGTCGCCCGCGATCGCTTCGCGCGGCGCAAAGCCGATCGAATGAACGAGGCCGTCGAGGCTGTCCCAGTGCTCTTTCAGCGACGCGAACAGCGCATCGATTTGCGCATCGTCGGCGACGTCGCACGGGAACACGAGGTTGCTGTCGAATTCGTTCGCAAACTCGGTGATACGGTCCTTGAAGCGGTCGCCGACATACGTGAACGCCAGTTCGGCGCCTTCGCGCTTGCAGGCCTGTGCGATACCGTATGCAATCGAACGGTTCGACAGGAGGCCCGTCAGCAAGATTCGTTTACCAGCGAGGAAGCCCATGAATTCTCCTAATGAGGTCAGCGCGCCGCGATGACAGAGTGCGGGAACGCGCAGGATTTTGGGTAGAATTCTCTCACATTGCAACCGCCCACCGACCACCGACCAATAAGGCCCCCATGACGACAGGCACGCGACGGGTTGAAGCGCCGCGCTCGATATGGCGCACATTGATTCGTCTCGTGTCGCGTGCCCGTTGCGGGACGATGCCGCGCGCTGCATTGGCTGTGTGCGCGGGCTCGCTGATCGCCGTGTCGCCTTTGGGCATGCAGCATGCTCGAGCCGCATACGCAATCGCGCAATACGGCAACCCGAAGTATCCGCCCGACTTCGAGCACTTCGATTACGTCAATCCCGATGCGCCGCGCGGCGGCACGCTCGTGCTCGCGAATCCCGACCGCTCGACGAGCTTCGACAAGTTCAATCCGTTCACGCTGCGCGGCAGCGCGGCGCCCGGCATCGGGTTGCTGTTCGAAAGCCTGACGACGGGTAGTGCCGACGAAGTCGCCTCCGCCTACGGCCTGCTTGCCGACGATATCAACGTCGCGCCCGACGGACTGTCGACGACATTTCACATCAACCCGCACGCGCGCTTTTCGAACGGCGATCCCGTCACCGCCGAGGACGTGAAGTTCTCGTTCGATACGTTGAAGAGCCCGCAGGCCGCGCCGCAATTCGCCGCGTATTTCGCGGACATCACGCGCGTCGTGATCGTCGATCCGGCGACGGTGCGCTTCGAGTTCAAGCAGCGCGACCGCGAGTTGCCGCTGCTCGCGGGCGGCATGCCCGTGTTCTCGCGCAAGTGGGGCATGAAGCCCGACGGAAGCCGCACGCCGTTCGATCAGCTCGCATTCGAGAAGCCGATCGGCAGCGGTCCATATCTGATCGAGAGCTACGACAACGGGCGCACGATCACGTACAGGCGCGATCCGAACTATTGGGGCGAAAAGCTGCCCGTGCGCGTCGGCACCTACAACTTCGAGCGCATCAACTACAAGCTGTACTCGGATGCGACCGCGCGTCTCGAAGCGTTCAAGGCGGGCGAGTATGACGCGCTCGTCGAGAACATCGCGCGCAACTGGGTGCGGCGCGACGTGGGCAAGAAGTTCGACAGCGGCGAGTTGATCAAGCGCGAATTCCCGCATCACAACGGCACGGGGATGCAGGGCTTCATCCTCAATCAGCGCCGGCCGATTTTCTCCGACGTGCGCGTGCGCAAGGCGCTCGATCTCGCGCTCGATTTTCAATGGCTCGACCGGCAGCTGTTCTACAACCAGTACAAGCGGATCGACAGTTTCTTCGTCAACACCGATTTGCAGGCGAAGGGCTTGCCGTCGCCGGGCGAGCAGAAGCTGCTCGATCCATGGCGAGCGCAGTTGTATCCGTCCGTGCTCGGCGTGCCGCCGAAGCAGCCCGACACGGACTCGCCGGGCTCGTTGCGCGCGAATCTGCTCGAAGCGCGCGCGCTGCTTGCGCAAGCGGGCTGGACGTATCGCGACGGCGCGCTGCGCAACGCGAAGGGCGAGCCGTTCGTGTTCGAGATACTCGACGATTCGGGTTCGTCGGCGGCATTCGAGCCCGTGATCGCGCCGTATGTGCGCAACCTGCAGAAGCTCGGCATCGAGGCGCGCTTTCGCGTGACGGACTTCGCGGTGTATCAGAAGCGTCTCGATGCGTTCGACTTCGATGTCACGACGATCCGCTTTCCGGATGTGCAGGTGCCCGGCGCGGACATGATCGACCGCTTCGGCAGCAAGGCCGCCGGCGAGCCGGGCTCGGGCAATCTGATCGGGCTGAAGTCGCCGGCCGTCGATGCGATTTTGCGCGCGCTCGTCGCCGCGCAGACGCGCGAGCAGCTGGTCGACGCCGTGCATGCGCTCGATCGCGTGCTGATCAACGGCTACTACATCGTTCCGCACTGGTACAGCGCGACGCATCGCGTGGCGTTCAAGCGCGGGCTTGCGTGGCCGAAGACGTTGCCGCTGTACTATACGGCGGACGCCTGGATCACTTCGATGTGGTGGTTCGCGCAGCCGCGCTGATCGCGCCTCGCACGTTCACATCACGCCTTCTTGATCAACGCGCCGTTCTTCCGATCGACGCCTAACGGACCGCCGCCATGTGGAGCTATATCCTCAAACGTCTTCTGTTGATGATCCCGACGTTGATCGGCGTGCTGACGCTGACCTTCGTCGTGATCCAGTTCGTGCCGGGCGGGCCGGTCGAACAGGCGGTGCACGAACTGCGCCGCAATACGGCCGAAGGCGGCGCGCCGTTCGGCCTGCGCGCTCATAGCGGCGTCGACGCGCAACAGGTCGCGCAACTCAAGGCGCTGTACGGGTTCGACAAGCCGCCGCTCGAGCGCTACTGGCTGATGCTCAAGCGTTTCTCTCGCTTCGATCTCGGGCAGAGCTATTTCCGTCATCAGAGCGTGTGGTCGCTGATCGTGTCGAAGCTGCCCGTGTCGATCAGCATCGGGCTGTGGACGTTTTTCCTCACGTATCTGATTTCGGTGCCGCTCGGCATCGCGAAAGCGGTGCGCAACGGCTCGCGCTTCGATATGGCGACGAGTCTTGTCGTGCTGATCGGCTACGCGATTCCTGGCTTCGTGCTCGGTGTGCTGCTGCTCGTGCTGTTTGGCGGCGGCACGTTTCTGCAGCTCTTTCCGCTGCGCAATCTGACCTCCGATAACTGGGACCAGCTGAGCTTCTTCGGCAAGATTTTCGATTATCTGTGGCACATCGCGTTGCCGATCGTCGCGTCGGTCGTCGGCAGCTTTGCCGTCGTTACGATGCTCACGAAGAACGCTTTCCTCGACGAGATCCGCAAGCAATACGTGCTGACAGCGCGCGCAAAAGGCCTGTCCGAGCGACGCGTGTTGTGGAAGCACGTGTTCCGCAACGCGCTCTTGCCGCTGATCGTCGGTTTTCCGGCGGCGTTCATCGGCGCGTTCTTCACGGGCAGTCTGCTGATCGAAACGCTGTTCTCGCTCGACGGCCTTGGCTTGCTGTCGTATGAATCGGTGGTGCGGCGCGATTACCCCGTCGTGCTCGGCACGCTGTATCTCTTCACGCTGATCGGGCTCGCGACGAAGCTCATCTCCGATCTTTGTTACGTGTGGGTCGATCCACGCATTCAATTCGAACAACTGGAGCGCTGATTTGAGCCGCGTTCGTACCGATGCCGAAGTGTCGTCGCGCGCGCAGCCAGTGCGCGCGTTCGTGTCGCCGACGCCTGCGCGCCGCGTGTGGCTGCGCTTCAGGCAGCAGCGCCTCGGCTACTGGAGCCTGATCGTGTTCGTCGTCGCGTTCGCGGCGAGTCTTGCCGCGCCGCTCTGGTCGAACGACAAGCCGCTCGTCGTGCACTATGGCGGCCACTATTATTTCCCGCTCGTGAAGGACTACGCGGAGACGACGTTCGGCGGCGACTTTCCGACGCCCGCCGACTATCTCGATCCGTACATCAGGCATCGCTTCGACTTGCCGGGCAACTTCGCGATCTATCCGCCGAACCCGTACTACTACGACACGCTCAACTATTTCTCGAAGGTGCCGAACCCGGCGCCGCCTTCGCGCGACAACTGGCTCGGCACCGACGACCGCGGCCGCGACCTGTTCGCGCGGCTCGTGTACGGCTTTCGCGTGTCGGTCGAATTCGCGCTCGTGCTGACGTTCATCGGCACCGTGTTAGGCGTGCTGGCGGGCGCGGTGCAGGGCTATTTCGGCGGCAAGACGGACATCATCGGACAGCGTCTGATCGAGATCTGGAGCGCGCTGCCGGAGCTGTATCTGCTGATCATCTTCGCGTCGATCTTCGAGCCGGGCTTCATCCTGCTGATCGTGCTGTTGTCGCTGTTCGGCTGGATCGGCCTGTCCGACTACGTGCGCGCCGAATTCCTGCGCAACCGGCAACAGGACTATGTGCGCGCCGCGCGCGCGATGGGGCTGTCGAACTGGCAGATCATCTGGCGGCACGTGCTGCCGAACAGCCTGACGCCCGTCATCACGTTTCTGCCGTTCCGGATGAGCGGCGCGATTCTCGCGCTCACGAGCCTCGATTTTCTCGGCCTCGGCGTGCCGCCGCCGACGCCGAGCCTCGGTGAGCTGCTCGCGCAGGGCAAGGCGAATCTCGACGCGTGGTGGATTTCGGTAGCGACGTTCGGCGTGCTCGTCGTGACGCTGCTGCTGCTGACGTTCATGGGCGACGCGCTGCGCAACGCGCTCGACACGCGCATCTCCGACGCGATGAAGGCAGGGGGCAATCAGTGAGCGAATCAGTCAGCGCCACGCCGATGAACAACGAAGGGCCGCTGCTCGAACTGGATCACCTGCGCGTGACGTTCGGCGACTCGGTCGCGGTGAACGATGTATCGCTCACGATCGGGCGCGGCGAGCGCGTCGCGCTGGTCGGCGAGTCCGGCTCGGGCAAGAGCGTGACGGCCCTGTCGATCCTGCGCCTGCTGAACGATGCGCAGACGAGCGGGACGATCCGTTTCGATGGCGAAGACCTGCTCGCCAAGAGCGAGCGCGAGATGCGCGGGCTGCGCGGCTCGGACATCGCGATGATCTTCCAGGAGCCGATGACGGCGCTCAATCCCCTGTACACCATTGGCGAGCAGATCGCGGAAACGATCGTGCTGCACGACGGCGTGCCCGCGAACGCGGCGCGCAAGCGCGCCGTTGCGCTGCTCGAACGCACGGGCATCGCGGAGCCGGGCAAGCGCGTGAACAGTTATCCGCATCAACTGTCGGGCGGACAGCGGCAGCGCGCGATGATCGCCATGGCGCTCGCGTGCCGTCCGCGCCTGCTGCTTGCCGACGAACCGACGACGGCGCTCGACGTGACGATCCGCGCGCAGATTGTCGAGCTGCTGCTGGAACTGCAGCGCGACGAAGCGGAAAAACGCGGGATGGCCGTGCTGCTGATCACGCACGATCTGAACCTCGTGCGGCACTTCGCGCAGCGCGTCGCGGTGATGGAGAAAGGCGTGCTCGTCGAAAGCGGACCTGTCGAGACGCTCTTCGCGTCGCCGCAACATCCGTATACGCAACGGCTGCTGCAAAGCCGTCCGGAACGCACGGCGGTGCCCGTGCTGCCGATTTCGCCTGTGCTGCTCGATGCGCGCGATGTCTGCGTCGACTTCAAGACGAAGCTGTCCGGCTTCGCGGGCTGGTTCCGCTCGGGCCGCTTTCGTGCTGTCGCCGACGCGACGGTGTCGGTGCGGCAGGGAGAGACGCTCGGCATCGTCGGCGAATCCGGCTCGGGAAAATCTACACTTGCGATGGCGCTGCTCGGCCTGCAACGCACCGCGCAGGGCGCGATCGAGTTTCAGGGCAGGGCGCTCGGCAGCTACCGGGGGCGTGATCGGACGGCGCTGCGCTCGAACATGCAGGTGGTCTTTCAAGATCCTTTTAGTTCGCTTTCGCCGCGGCAGACGATCGAGCGGATCGTCGGCGAAGGACTTGCGCTGCATCGGCCGCAGCTCGGCGCCGACGCGCGCCGCGACAAGGTGATTGCCGTGCTGCGCGAAGTCGGCATCGACCGCACGGCGCTGCACCGTTATCCGCACGAATTCTCCGGCGGACAGCGCCAGCGCATCGCGATCGCGCGCGCACTCGTGCTCGAGCCGCGCATCCTGATTCTCGACGAGCCGACCAGCGCGCTCGACGTTTCCATCCAGCAACAGGTGTTGAAACTGCTCGCGGGTCTGCAACGCAAATACAACCTGGGTTTCGTGTTCATCAGCCACGATCTGGCCGTCATCGGGGCGATGGCGCATCGGGTCGCGGTGATGCAAAACGGGGAGGTCGTCGAGTCGGGCGATGTGGAGCGGATCTTTGCCGAACCAGCGCACCCTTACACGCGAAAGCTCTTGAAAGCGGCGTATACGAGCTGACATTCACCAATTGGGTGTGGCCAGTCATTGTATTTTTCTATTTGTTTTGACATGTGAATACTTAATGGCTAGTATCGACCAAACTTTTTTCTAGCCTATTGATTTTCAGGCGAAAACTACTGCACCAACCGATACCAACCACCAGACCAATGCAGCACCGACACCTAACCCAGGCATGCACGCGCGTTGTCGCCGGGATGTTCATTGGCGTACTGATGGCCGCGGCTCACGGCGCTTTTGCCGATGAAGTAAGCAGCTTTAACCAGAATGCCTCATTTTCGACCGGTTCCGCGTCGAATTCCGTCTCCTCCACCACACAAGCCACGCAAAGCGCCAGCTCGAATTCCGAGAGCGGTGCCCGTTCGTTTCTGTCGGGCGTTGCCGGCAAGGCGGGCGACGTCGTCGTCGGCGCGCTGAACATGATCGGCGTGCGCTACCGTTGGGGCGGCGATACACCCGATTCGGGCCTCGACTGCAGCGGGTTCGTCCGGTACGTGTTCCAGGATACGCTGGGCATGGCGCTGCCGCGGCGCGCCGAAGAGATGAGCCGCGTCGGCGAGAAGGTGCGCGTCGCCGATCTGAAGCCGGGCGATCTCGTCTTCTTCAACACGATGCGCCGCACGTTCTCGCACGTCGGCATCTACATCGGCGACAACAAGTTCGTGCATTCGCCGTCGACGGGCAGCACGATTCGCGTCGACGATCTGGATAGCGGTTACTGGGAAAAGCGCTTCACGGGCGCGCGTCGCATCGAGACGTCGGTTCCGCAGCAGCAGGAACTGCGTCAGCGCGTGAGCGCGACGATCGGCAACGGTAACTAAGGCAATCGTCCGTCAGCCAGCTTCATGCAAAAGGCCCGCTTCGAAACAAGCGGGCCTTTTGTTTTCCGGCTTTGTGAATTCTTGCCTGAGTTGGGCGGTAGTGGTGGGGCGCCTGCATCCGGCAACAGGCGCCCCCGGCGGCTTCGATCAAGCGGTCGCGCGTGCCGCCGCCAGCTTGCTGAGCAACTCGGGCGCGATGCGCGCAGCGGCTTCCTCTCCCGCGAGGATCGCAGCGTTCCGCTGTCCGAAGTCGGTGCCGCTCATCGCATTCAGGTTCGGACGAATCACGACGTCGGCATATTTGTCGAGCTCATACGCCTTGATCGTTTGACCCATGATCGTGAACGTCTGCATCAGGATATCGAACGAACTTTCCGTGACGGCCGTCTCGGGCCGCGCGGAGATATCGACGGCAATCACGAAGTCCGCGCCCATCTTGCGCGCGAACGAGGCGGGCACCGGGCTGACGAGGCCCCCGTCGACGTATTCGTGGCCGCCGATCTTCACCGGCTCGAACACCGACGGCACGCTCGACGACGCGCGCACCGCGATGCCCGTGTTGCCGCGCTGAAAGAGAATCGGCTGGCCCGTCTTCAGATCCGTCGCGACGACGCCGAGCGGCTTCGCCATCTTCTCGATGGGGCGATTGTCGAGCGTCCGGTTCAGATAGTTTTGCAGCGCGACGCCTTGCAGAAAGCCGCGCGTGCGAAACGGCATCGCCCAGTCGCTGATCGATGCTTCGTCCATCGTCAGCGCCAGCTTGTTGAGCGCGAAGCCGTTCAAGCCTGATGCGTACAGCGCGCCGACCACCGACCCGGCGCTCGTTCCGCACACCAGATCGATTTTGATGTTGCGCGCCTCCAGCGCCTTGATCACGCCGATGTGCGCGAAGCCGCGCGCGGCGCCGCCGCCGAGCGCGAGCCCGACGCGCAACGGGCGCTGCGGCTTGATAACGGGCGGCGGAGGATTGTTCGACGCCGTGCTGGGCGTCGGCGTGACGTTTTCGGGCTTGCTGCCCGTCGACGCGCAAGCAGAGAGGACAGCGGAGGCCGCGGCGATCGAGAAAGTGCGGCGGGACAGACGTGGCGATGACGGTTTCAACGAGTTCTCCAGCGACGGCGCCGGCGTCCATGCGAATGCGTTGCGCCGCGTGTCTTGCAAAGATGATCGCCGATGGCGATCGTAGCGCGCTGCGTCGATGCGGATAGCGGCGCGCGCACATCATAATGCAAAGCGATCGTGCGGCGACAATCCGTCGAGGGTCGGTCGAGGGAATCGTCTACACATGCGGCGACACGGGCTCTGCGCCAGCCGCGATACGAGCAGATGACCTGGTGGAGTTGCCGTCGGCGGTTATAATTTCGGCTCTCTCTTTTTCAATCGCGTCCGCACTGAGCCAGCCGTTGTTCTCAGCTGCTGTTGCCCGTGTCGCGCGCGATCCGTTTTCCTTGCCGCTCCCGGTTTCGATGTTCGCCGGCGCCGGCGTCCGTCCTCGAGTTACCACACATGACCACTCCCGTTCGCACCCGCTTCGCACCGAGCCCAACTGGCTTCATTCACCTGGGCAACATCCGCTCTGCGCTGTATCCGTGGGCGTTCGCGCGCAAGATGAAGGGCGTGTTCGTGCTGCGTATCGAGGATACCGACGTCGAGCGCTCGACCGAGCAGTCCGTCGACGCGATCCTCGAAGGCATGCAATGGCTTGGCCTCGACTGCGATGAGGGTCCGTTCTACCAGATGCAGCGCATGGATCGTTACCGCGAGGTGCTCGCGCAGATGCAGGAACAGGGGCTCGCGTATCCGTGCTACATGTCGACGGAAGAACTCGACGCGCTGCGCGAGCGTCAGCGCGCCGCGGGCGAAAAGCCGCGTTACGACGGCACGTGGCGGCCCGAGCCCGGCAAGGTGCTGCCGACGCCGCCCGCCGGCGTGCAGCCCGTGCTGCGCTTCCGTAACCCGCTGACGGGTGTGGTCGCATGGGACGACGCCGTGAAGGGACGCGTCGAAATCTCGAACGAAGAGCTCGACGATCTCGTGATCGCGCGTCCGGACGGCACGCCGACTTATAACTTCTGCGTGGTCGTCGACGACCTCGACATGAAGATCACGCACGTGATTCGCGGCGACGATCACGTCAACAACACGCCGCGCCAGATCAACATCCTGCGCGCGCTCGGGGCCGAGCCGCCCGTCTATGCGCACCTGCCGACGGTGCTGAACGAGCAGGGCGAAAAGATGAGCAAGCGACATGGTGCGATGAGTGTGATGGGCTATCGCGACGCGGGCTATCTGCCGGAGGCCGTGCTGAACTATCTCGCGCGACTCGGCTGGTCACATGGCGATGCCGAAATCTTCTCTCGCGAGCAGTTCGTCGAATGGTTCGATCTCGAGCATCTGGGCAAGTCGCCCGCGCAGTACGACCACAACAAGCTCAACTGGCTGAACAACCACTACATCAAGGAAGCGGACAACGCACGCCTTGCTGAACTGAGCAAGCCGTTCTTCGCGGCGCTCGGGATAGGCGACGCAGCGCTTGCGAAGGGCGCCGATCTCGCTGCCGTGATTGCGCTGATGAAGGACCGCGCATCGACGGTGAAGGAGATCGTGGACAACGCCGCGATGTTCTATCGCGAGCCCCAACCGGATGCCGAATCGCTCGCGCAGCATGTAACGGACGCGGTGCGCCCCGCGCTTGCCGATCTGGGCGCCGCGTTGAAGACCTGCGACTGGACGAAGGAGGGGATCGCCGCCGCATTGAAGGCGACGCTCGGCGCGCACAAGCTGAAGATGCCGCAGATCGCGATGCCGGTGCGCCTGCTGGTAGCGGGCACGACGCATACGCCTTCGATCGATAGCGTGCTGATGCTGTTCGGCCGCGATGTCGTCGTGAGCCGCATCGAAAACGCGCTTGCGTGAGCCTCGTTAGGTAGCGAGCCTCTTTCAGTAGCAAGCCGGATGGGTCGAAGAAGCCGCGCGCGTACCCGGCGCGGCGTCGCAAAAAAATTGCGGGAAACGACTCAAGAGCTATTTACAAAGCGAAAATTGCTCTCTACAATCTCGCTTCTGTTCTGCAAGGGGGTATAGCTCAGCTGGGAGAGCGCTTGCATGGCATGCAAGAGGTCAGCGGTTCGATCCCGCTTACCTCCACCATCAGAACAAAGTGAAGTCGTTCCGGTTAGCCGGAAGTTGTAGCAAAAAAGACTTCACAAGCGGTAGTAGAGCAGTTAGAATGGCGGTCTTCGCTGCTGATGAATGAAGTTAGCAGCAAGAACGAGACAGATCTGAAAAGATTATGTCCCCTTCGTCTAGAGGCCTAGGACATCACCCTTTCACGGTGAGTACAGGGGTTCGAATCCCCTAGGGGACGCCAAATACTGGCGTTGCTTGATGAGATTTAAGCGATGCGCTTGCGAGAAGTAACCGACGCTCGCGAGTCAGGTAGCAAGACTGGAGTGGTAGTTCAGTCGGTTAGAATACCGGCCTGTCACGCCGGGGGTCGCGGGTTCGAGTCCCGTCCACTCCGCCAGATTAAGCCCGTTCGGTGAGCGGGCTTTTTCGTTAAAGGTGTAAGCAGTAGTGTGTGAAGTACGTTGTCCCCTTCGTCTAGAGGCCTAGGACATCACCCTTTCACGGTGAGTACAGGGGTTCGAATCCCCTAGGGGACGCCAGATACTGGCGTTGCTTGATGAGATTCAAGCGATGCGCTTGCGAGAGCTAACCGACGCTCGCGAGTTGGTAGCAAGACTGGAGCGGTAGTTCAGTTGGTTAGAATACCGGCCTGTCACGCCGGGGGTCGCGGGTTCGAGTCCCGTCCGCTCCGCCAGAAACATGAAGCCCGCTGAATCGTCAGCGGGCTTTTTTGTTTTTGCACGCAAACCTTGCGTGCCGCGTCTGTAACGTCGCTCGTATCGCTGTCGGGCAAACAGCCATTGCCAGCGCGTCCCGCCTGTCTTAACGTTGTGCGGACCGAATCTTTCGTCCCCGCGCGATGCTCGACCCGACCGACGATCCGTCTCCCTTCTACTTGCGCAAGGCCAGCATGGACGACTTCCAGTTTGCTGAGGCGCTGACGCGCAACAACATGGGCGGGTATTACCGTCGACATCACCTTGTGTGGCGCAGCGACCTGTTTCTCGCGAGTTGGCGCGAGTCGGAGAACTTCATACTCGAGGTGGACGGCGAGCGCATCGGCGTGCTGCGCATCACCGAGGAGGGCGACTCGCTGCACATCCGCGATGTGCAGATTGCCGAGGGACACCGGCGGCGCGGCGCGGGCACGTACCTGCTGAATACGTCGCATCGATGGGCGCGGGCTCGCGGGCTCGCCGAACTTCAACTGCGCGTGTTCGTCGACAATCCGGCCGCGCGTCTCTATCAACGGTTGGGCTATCGGCTCGCGGGTCCGCGTCTCGCGCAACTGGGCTCGATCCGGCATATGGCGCGGCGCGTCTGAGGGGCGTCAGCGGCGCTCACTCGATCGAGCGCGAATCGTGTCGGCGCTCGCGTTCAGCCTCCCGTCTGGGTTCGCCTTCGCATCGACGTGTGGCCCTCGTCTGCACGCTCACATCGAAGCATCGTCATCCTCTTCGTGCTCCGGCTCGTCGCGCCGATGCTCCGCGCCGCGCAGCATGAACGCTCGCGGACTTTCGCCGAACGCGCGCCTGAACATCGCGGAAAACGCACTCTGGCTTTGATACCCCAACTCGCGCGCGACATGCGACAGCGGGCGTCCCTGGCTGAGCAATGGAATCGCGCGGGCAAGCACGGCCTGCTGACGCCATTGCGAGAAGCTCACGCCCAGTTCCTGCCGAAAGAGCCGAGCGATCGTGCGCGTGCTCGCGCCGACCGTCGACGCCCATCGCTCCAGCGAGTCGGCATTCGCGGGATCGGCGAGCACTGCTTCGCACAATGCGCGCAGGCGCTTTTCCGTCGGCATCGGCACGGACAGCGGCAGCGGCTGCGAGCGTGTGATCTCGTCGAGCGCGAGCGAGCCGAGCAACCGCTCGCGGTCGGGCTGCAGACCCGGGGTATCGAGTGCGGCGATCACTTCGCGCAGCAGCCCCGATACTTCGACGACCCGGCACGTATCCAGTCCCGCCGGCACGGCCGCCTCGTTGACGTAGAGCGTGCGCAGAAACGCATCTTCGACGATCACCACTTCGTGCAGCACATAAGGCGGCACCCAGATCGCACGCGACGGCGGGACCATCCACGTGGTGCCGAACGTGCCGACGCGAAGCACGCCGCGCGACGCATACGCGACCTGCGCCCATGCATGCGTGTGCCGCGCGATGCGCACGCCTGCGGGCATCGGCCGCGAGCGCACGCGGATGGGATGCGTGGGCGTCGGCGCGAACTCGGGCGGAATGTCGGCGAAATCGACGCGTGTCGATAGCTCAGTTGGGGCTTTCGCGGCGGCGGGTGGGGTTGAACGGGCGGCTTCAGTCATGGCGTAATGGGCTGGACGGCGGGGCTGGACGGCGGCGCGGGCCGGGCGAGGCGATGCATATCATTGTAGGGTCCGGCGCGCCGCCCCGGCATTAGCCGAACGGCCGATGGGACATCGTAAAAATGGCGCGGCATAATGCACCGGATTCGTTTCGACAGGGGACGCTTATGAACTTCGCAACCGCAGATCTGTGCGATGCACATGAAGACCAACTGGCCGCGGGCACATTACGCGTGCTCGATCCCGTATTCGGCCGTTTCGGCCGCGCGGCGCGTTTTGGCGGCGAGGCCGTCACGCTGAAGGTTTTCGAGGACAACACGCTGGTGCGCGCGACGCTGGAAGAAAAGGGCGCGGGGCGCGTGCTGGTCATCGACGGGGGTGGCAGCCTGCGCTGCGCGCTCGTCGGCGGCAACCTGGGCAAGCTCGGCGAGAAGAACGGCTGGGCGGGCATCGTCGTGTTCGGCTGCGTGCGCGATGCGCTCGAACTCAACGAGTGCAATATCGGCATCGTTGCGCTTGCGACGAATCCGCAGCGCAGCCAGAAACGTGGCGGCGGCGAGCGCGATGTGCCCGTGCGCCTGCCCGGATCGGTGGTGCGTCCGGGCGAATGGGTCTATGCGGATATCGACGGCGTGCTGGTCGCGAGTGCATCGCTCGCCTGACCGCGAAGGCGGCACGCAAGTCTGGTTTGATCGAGGATAGTGAACGGATGCAAAACGTCTTTGTGTATGGCACCTTGCGTGCCGGAGAAATCAACGATATCGGCGCCGCGGCGGCGCGCAACGACATCACGGCGCCCACGCTGGTCGGCTCGGCCACTGTCCGTGGGCGTCTCTTCGACTTCGGCTCGTATCCGGGTCTCGTGCCCGATGACGCGGGCATTCATGTGCAAGGAGATGTCTACGAAATCGACGACGGACTGGTCGCCGTGCTCGATGAAATCGAGGAGGTCTATCCGGGTGTCGAGGGGCTGTTCCTGCCGCGTGAAGTGACCGTCGAGATCGAAGGCGCGTCCATTACGTGCCGCTACTATCCGGTGCAGCGCGAAGCGGTCAAAGGATTGCCGGAGATCCGTTCCGGTGACTGGGTTGCGCACCGGCGTTCGAACGGGCCTTGATCGGAAGGGATGGCGTTTGTTGCGCGCGCGTCCCGCCTGTGGAAATCGAAGCCAGGAAAAGCGGCGGCGAAAAAAGAACGGCCCAGCAGGCATGACGCCCGCCAGGCCATTCCCGGTCGGTCAACCGTCGAGCGATCGCGTCACGCGCCTGGCGGAAAGGCCGCAAGCAGCGGCAGTCCGTTCGGCACGCATCGCCATGCTCAGAGTTCTTCGTAAAGCGGCAGCGTCAGGAATTCGGTGAAGTTCTCCGACGTCGACATCTCGCTGAAGATGTGCGCGGCGCGATCATAGGGCTTCGTATCGCCGGCGATCACGGCCTTCACCTTGTCGAGTTCCTGCGCCGTCAATTCGCGCACGAGATCGGCCGTCACCTTGCGTCCGTCTTCGAGCGTGCCCTTCGGCGAGCGGATCCACTGCCAGACCTGCGAACGCGAGATTTCCGCCGTCGCCGCGTCTTCCATCAGATTGTGGATCGGCACGCAGCCATTGCCCGCGAGCCACGAGCCCAGGTAGTGAATGCCGACGTTGATGTTGTTGCGCAGGCCCGCTTCAGTGATGGGCGCTTCAGGGCGGAAGTCGAGCAGGTCCTTGCCCGTCACCTGCACGTCGTCGCGCTGCTTGCCGATCTGGTTCGGCTTGTCGCCGAGCACCTTGACGAACTCGTCCATCGCGATGGGCACGAGACCCGGGTGCGCAACCCAGCCGCCGTCGTAGCCGTCCGTCGCGTCACGCGCCTTGTCGGAGCGCACGCCGGCCATCGCTTTCTCGTTCGCGGCCGCGTCGTTCTTGATCGGAATGAGGGCGCTCATGCCGCCGATCGCGGGCGCGTTGCGGCGGTGGCATGTCTTCAGCAGTTGCAGCGCATAGGCGCGCATGAACGGCACCGTCATCGTGATCCGCGAGCGATCTGCAAGACAGAAGTCCTTGTCGTTCTTGAACTTCTTGATCGCCGAAAAGATGTAGTCCCAACGTCCGGCGTTCAGGCCCGAGCTATGTTCACGCAACTCGTACAGGATCTCATCCATTTCGAACGCGGCCAGGATCGTTTCGATCAGCACGGTTGCGCGAATCGTGCCGCGCGGCACGCCGACGGCTTCCTGCGCGGCGATGAAAATGTCGTTCCACAGACGCGCTTCGAGATGACTTTCCATCTTCGGCAGATAGAAGTAAGGGCCCGTGCCGCGCAACAGTTGCTCCTTTGCGTTGTGATGCAGGAACAGCGCGAAGTCGAAGATGCCGCCCGATACGCGCTGGCCGTCGACGGTGACGTGCTTCTCGTCCAGATGCCATCCGCGCGGACGCACGATCAGCGTCGCGATCGTGTCGTTCAGCTTGTACGACTTGCCGTTCTGCTCCAGCGAGATCGTGCGGCGCACGGCTTCTTTCAGATTGATGTGACCGGTGATCTGGTTGTCCCAGCTCGGCGCATTCGAATCCTCGAAGTCGGTCATGTACGAGTCCGCGCCCGAGTTCAGCGCGTTGATGATCATCTTGCGATCGACGGGACCCGTGATCTCGACGCGGCGGCATTGCAGGTCCTGCGGCAGCGGCGCGATCGTCCAGTCGCCTTCGCGAATGCTCTTCGTTTCCGCGAGAAAGTCGGGGCGCTCGCCGGCGTCCAGACGCTTCACGCGCCCGGCGCGCGCTTTCAGCAGCTGCTGGCGGCGCGGCTCGAACGTGCGGTGCAGGCTGGCGACGAGTTCGAGCGCTTGCGGCGTGAGAACGGTCTCGAATCCGGGCTTGATCTCGCCGGTGATGTTCATGCCCTGCGGCAGCGACAACGTGTTCGCCATGATTTCTCCTTGGTCGGTCAGTTTTAAAGATGCTTGTTGATGCAATTGCAATGCGTCGCCTCGTGTGGGTGCGAATGGGATGGCATGCCGTCATGCGCCAGGGCTGCGGCGCGCGCGTCTGCTGCCTGACTCCCGTTTGCCGGATTTCTCCGCTGTCCCCGACGACGCGAAGTTGTCGATAAACGCGATCAGTTCGCTCATGCTCCTGCCCGTGCCATGCGGCGCGACGCCCAGCTCCTCGGCGGGCGCACCCTGGCGGTTGAGCCAGAAGACCGTGTAGCCGAACCAGTTCGCGCCGCCCGCGTCCCAGCCGTTCGACGACACGAACACGATCTCGCGCGCGCTCGCGCCGAACGCCTGTGTGCCGAGCGCGTAGCTCGCGGGCGCGGGCTTGAACGCGCGCACGGCATCCACCGAAAGAACGTGGTCGAACACGCCTGCCATGCCCGCGCTTTTGACAGCGATGTCGAGCATCTGCCGATTGCCGTTCGAGAGAATCGCGAGACCGATCTGCGCGGCGCTTCCTGCGGCGCGCATGCCGCGTAGCTGCCACAGCGCGGGCAGCACGTCCGGAAACGTGGAAAGGCACGCGTATTCGTCCATCAGGCGCTTTTCGCCGGAAGCGCTCAGCGCGAGGCCCAGCTTGCGGGCGGAGAAGCGCAGCGCGTCGAGCGTGACGTTCCAGAACGGCTGGTAGCGCGCGCCGGCGGGGGCGGACAGCGTGCGCAACTGCGCGTATTCGATCTGCTTTTGCCGCCACAACTGCGAGAGCGCATCGCCGCGGCCGGGGAACATCTGCTCCGCCGCAGCGACGACGGAATGCACGTCGAACAACGTGCCGTACGCGTCGAAAATCACTGCTTTGGGGAAGGGTGTCGTTGTGGCCGACATTGCCATGCGCTCCATTCAGAGGTCGGGTTCGATTCTATTCGTGACGGCTTGTGCTAAAAAAGACTCTAAAGATCACTTGATCTTTTACTTTCATCAACCTAATCTGACGCGCATCACTCAATTCGTGCGCGATCGACGCGCCCAGTCATTCGCAGATGGACCGCTTCAAGCAAATCGAGACTTTCGTGACCGTCGCGGCGCGCGGCAGCCTGTCCGGGGCGGCGCAGGCCGAAGGCGTCGCGCCCGCGATCATCGGCCGCCGCATCGACGCGCTCGAAGAGCGCCTCGGCGTCAAGCTTCTCGTGCGCACGACTCGGCGCATCACGTTGACCTACGAAGGCTCGGCGTTTCTCGAAGACTGTCAGCGCATCATTCACGACATGCAGAACGCCGAGGCCAGCGTGTCCGCAGGCGGCGTGAAGGCGAGCGGCCATTTGCGCGTGACGGCGCCGGCCGGTTTCGGTCGACGGCATGTCGCGCCGCTCGTGCCGACGTTCACGGTCGCGCATCCGGACGTGACGATATCGCTCGATCTGTCCGATCGCATGGTCGATCTGGTCAACGAAGGATTCGACTGCGCGATACGGCTCGGAGAATTGCCCGATTCGTCGCTGGTGTCGCTGAGACTGGGTGAGAACAAGCGTGTGTGCGTCGCGTCGCCCGCGTATCTTGCGCGTCGTCCCGCACCGCAGACGCTCGCGGATCTCGCGCATCACAACTGCCTCGCGCTCGGCGCGAGCGCGAACCAGCAACGCGGCTGGATGTTCCAGCAGGGCGACAAGGTCGTGACGATCAAGGTGTCGGGCACGATGGAATGCTCGGACGGCGCGGTGCTGCACGAGTGGTGTCTCGAAGGCTATGGGCTCGCGTGGCGTTCGTGGTGGGAAGTCGGGATGGATATCGCGGCGGGGCGCCTCGTCAGCGTGCTCGACGAATTCGCCGCGCCGCCCATCGGCATTCATGCGGTGTTCCCGCAACGACGTCACCTGCCGTTGCGCGTGCGACTTTTCCTCGACTTTCTCAAGCATACGTACGGCGATCCCGCGTATTGGGGTTGATTTCGGCGTGTCCCGGGCTGCAAGCCGAACCTCAGAGCCCGCGCGGGTTTCCGATATGCGGACAAGCCCGCACGCGCCCGTTGCACGACATTTCGGCGCACTACAATCGTTTTGACGGCCTGCCGCGCCGCTTCGCCGCCGGCGCGGCGCAGGCGATTCAGAACGCATGGGCGCACGTATCGGCGTGCTCGTGACGATGCACAGCGGCGAGCGGCAACCGGGCGTTTCCCACACCTGCAGTCGACGACGGAGGGCACCATGTTCAAGCACATCCTCGTACCGACCGATGGTTCGGATCTGTCGAAAAAAGCGATCGACGGCGCGATCGATCTTGCTCAGGCCGTGGGCGCGCGCGTCACCGCGTATGCGTGCTTGCCGCAATATCCGTACTCGCCGTTTTCCGAAGTCGTGATCGAACCGCCCGTCGACTTTCAGGACCGCAGCGAGCGCGAAGCGCGTCAGCATCTGCAGGAGGTCGAGGAGGCGGCGCGCGGCGCGGGTGTCGAATGCACGAGCCAGACGAGCGTGCATCCATCGCCGTATCTCGGCATCATCGAAGCAGCCGAGCAGGGCGGCTGCGATGTGATCTTCATGGCGTCGCATGGGCGGCGCGGACTCGGCAGTCTGCTGATCGGCAGCGAGACGCAGCGCGTGCTCACACATACGAAAATTCCGGTGATTGTCTATCGATAGCGCGCGGTGTCTGCCCACACTGGCCTTCTGCCGGGCAGTTAGCGGAGTTCGCGGCTTTGACTCAATACGTCTGAAAGGACGCGCGCCAGCGGTTAGCCGGCGCGCGCATTTCCAATTTGCGTCGGCGCGTGGTGCGAGCCGAGTTCGCTTCCGTGTTGTATCTTTCAGGTTCGTTGCATCGGTATTCGGACGGCCTTCGGCGGCCGTCCGAACCGGGTAGGGAAACGGCCCACTGTGGGGCCGTTTTTCACGATGCTGCGTGCGAAAGGCGCATATCTTCGGCCGTTGAAGCCGCCGACGTCAGACGACGTCAGCCTGTTCAGGCGACCTTCTTGTTGTCGAAGAACTGCTCGTCTTCCGTCGAGCCGTGCAGGGCCGTCGTCGACGCTTCGCGCTCGACCGTCTGCGTGACGGCATCGAAGTAACCCGTGCCCACTTCGCGCTGGTGCTTCACCGCCGTGAAGCCCTTCTCGGCAGCCGCGAACTCGGCCTGCTGGAGTTCGACGAATGCGCTCATCTGCTGACGCGCGTAGCCGTGCGCGAGGTTGAACATCGAGTAGTTCAAGGCGTGGAAACCGGCGAGCGTGATGAACTGGAACTTGTAGCCCATCGCGCCGAGTTCCTTCTGGAACTTCGCGATGGTCGCGTCGTCGAGGTTCTTCTTCCAGTTGAACGACGGCGAGCAGTTGTACGACAGCATCTTGCCCGGGAATTCCTTATGGATCGCCTCGGCGAATTTCTTCGCGTATTCGAGGTCCGGCTTGCCCGTTTCGCACCAGACCAGATCGGCATACGGCGCGTACGCGAGACCGCGCGACACGGCCTGCTCGAGGCCCGGCTTCGTGCGGAAGAAGCCTTCCACCGTGCGCTCGCCCGTGAGGAACGGCTTGTCGTTGTCGTCGACGTCGGACGTGATCAGGTCGGCGGCTTCCGCGTCGGTACGCGCGATCAGCACGGTCGGCACGCAGCACACGTCGGCGGCGAGACGCGCGGCCGTCAGCTTCGCGACGTTCTCGCGCGTCGGCACGAGCACCTTGCCGCCCATGTGGCCGCACTTCTTCACGGAAGCGAGCTGGTCTTCGAAGTGCACGCCTGCTGCGCCCGCTTCGATCATCGCCTTCATCAGTTCGAACGCGTTCAGCACGCCGCCGAAACCGGCTTCGGCGTCGGCGACGATCGGCGCGAAGTAATCGATATAGCCTTCGTCGCCCGGATTCTTGCCTTCCGACCACTGGATCTGGTCAGCGCGCGTGAGCGTGTTGTTGATGCGCTTCACGACGAGCGGCACCGAGTTCGCCGGGTACAGCGACTGGTCCGGATACATTTCGCCCGCCACATTGGCGTCGCCGGCGACCTGCCAGCCCGACAGATAGATGGCCTTCAGGCCGGCCTTGACCTGCTGCATCGCCTGGTTGCCCGTCAGCGCGCCGAGCGCGTTGACGAACGGCTCTTCCTTCATGCCGTTCCACAGCCGTTCGGCGCCGCGCCGCGCGAGCGTGTGCTCTTGTTGCAGCGAGCCGCGCAGGCGCACGACGTCTTCCGCCGTGTAGCCGCGCTTGATGCCTTTCCAGCGGCTGTCGGTTTCCCATTGTTGTTGAAGTTGCTTTGCCTGTTCGTTACGCGACATGGTGTGCTCCTTTTTGCCTGAAGAGGGTTCGGTGGACTCGTGACTTCCACGAAGCGAGGGTTGCCGGAGGCATCTCGTTGGGTGAGGTCTTATATAAGAGTCTAGGCAAAAGGTGCTGGTCGGAACAGACATCACCAAGGCTTTTTCGGCGATTTTTATTCTTTATTTTTCAATTGGTTATACATCTCATTCCGCATTGAGAAACGAAATTTTCCATCCTGCAACAGCTGTTCTTGTGCCACGCAGCACGATTTTTTACGAGGCAAAAAAATTTTTCGCATCGTGAAACGCGAAGCGGGGCGTAAAAAAACCGACGCCGGAGCGTCGGTTCTTCTTGTCCGGCTGTTCTCGTCCGCCTTCGTCAGACGTTCGAGAGCCCGAACGCGAGCGGTTTAGTCGCCGCGGCGCGTGTTGCGCGGGCCGTCGTTGCGGCGTGCGCCGTAGCCGCCGTCACGCGAATAGCCGCCTTCGCGGTTGCCGCGGTAGCCTTCGCTGCGATAACCGTCGCGCGAGCCGCCTTCACGCGAGCCGCCCGCGGGCCGGTTGTTGCCCCAGCTACGGCCGCCGTTGCCGCCTTCGCGAGCAGCGTAGCCGCCGTTGCCTTCACGCGCGCCATAGCCGCCGCCATTGCCATTGCCATTGCCGTTGCCGTCGCGCGAGCCGTAGCCCGGCTTGCCGCCGAAGCGTCGGCCGCCGTTGCCGTTCGGACGGCCACGGCCGCCGAATCCGCCGCGGCCGTTGGCCGGCGGCGTCTTGCGCGGCTCGAAGCCGGCGATCACGTTGACGGGCAGCGTCGAACGCACGAAGCGCTCGATGCGCTTCAGCGCGCCCTGTTCGGCGTGATGCACGAGGCTCACCGCGATGCCCGAGCGGCCCGCGCGGCCCGTACGGCCGATACGGTGCACGTAGTCTTCGGCGAACTTCGGCAGGTCGTAGTTGAACACGTGCGTGATGCCCGGAATGTCGATACCGCGAGCCGCGACGTCGGTCGCGACCAGCACGCGCACGCGACGCTCGCGCAACGCGCGGATCGTCCGGTTACGCGCGCCTTGCGGCAGATCGCCGTGCAGCGCAGCCGATTCGAAGCCTGCGTCGGAGAGACGGCCGGCCAGCATGTCGGCGTCGCTCTTGGTCGCCGTGAAGACGATCGCCTGGTCGAGGCTCACGTCGCGCAGCAGATGGTCGAGCAGGCGATCCTTGTGATCGCGGTCGTCCACGTAATGCACGGTCTGCGCAATGTTCGTGCGCTGTTCGATGCGCTGGACGATCTCGATGCGCTCCGGGTCCTTCAGCAGACGGCCCGTCAGCGAGCCGATCTTGCCGTCGAGCGTCGCCGAGAACAGCATCGTCTGGCGCGTCGCGGGCGTCGCGGCGACGATCGTTTCGATGTCGTCGATGAAGCCCATGTCGAGCATGCGGTCGGCTTCGTCGAGCACGAGCATCTGCAACTGCGACAGATCGATGCGGCCGCGCTCCAGATGGTCGAGCAGACGGCCCGGCGTGGCGACGAGAATTTCGGGGTTCTTCGCGAGCAGCATCAGCTGCTGGCCGTACGCGACACCGCCCAGAATGCTGACGGTGCGCAGGCGGCGCAGGTGCTTGCCGTATGTCGAAGCGGCCGTCGTGACCTGCATCGCGAGTTCGCGGGTCGGCGTGAGGACCAGCAGGCCCGGACGCGCGACGGGCATCGGACGGCGGCCGCGGCCACCGCCGTTGTTCTCGCGCGGCTCACGCGGCTGATTGGCTTGCGTCTTTTGCAGCTGGGCGAAACGCTCGATGGCGGGCAGCATGAACGCAGCCGTCTTGCCCGAACCCGTCGGGCTCGACACCAGAAGGTCGCGGCCAGCGATGCCAGCGGGGATTGCGCGCTGCTGAACGGGGGTCGGCGTCTTGTAGCCGGCTGCCGTCAGCGCAGAGACGATCTCCGCCGACAGACCCAGCTCAGCGAACGTCGGGCCTTCAGCTTCGGGGGCTTGCACGGCCGTGTCAGGCGTGTCGAGACCGAGGGCTTGATCGGCGATGGCGTTCAGCGGGCTGGAGGTATTGCTCGAAGTCATGAGAATCCTTGAAACATGGGAAGTAACACGTCGGCGCCAATCGGCATACCCAAGTCGTCGGATTCAGCGAGCAAAGAAGCAGCGAGCAAATCGAAAAACGGGGGCAACTCGCGACAATGAAGGCGAGTTTCTCGTTAGAAGCTGTATCGAATGCGACAGGCCGGAATTGGCTTGCCGCCAGCCTGGACTTGACGGCCCGTGGGGCCTTGCAGGAGGGGACAGGTTCTAAACTGGATTGGAGCAAAACGCTACGAGGCGCTTTTTCCGCCAAAGCGGTCAAGCGCAGGCCGCATTATATCGATATTTGCTGCACTGCGCCACCATTAAGACTCGTCTCAGTGAAAGCCGCCGATTCATAAGAGGAATCGACGGTTTGCTTTGCCCGTATGGCGGTATCGATCAAGCCTCGCTGCCGTTCCTGAGCGACTCGACGAGTTCGACATATTGCTGTTTCGCCGTGTCGGGCGCGGTGCCTTGCAGCGCGGCCCAGGCGTCATACTTGTATTTGCCGACGATATCGGTGAAGCCGGGCTTGTCGCCGTGCACGTCGCCGTCGGTGGCCTGCTTGAAGAGCGCGTACAGGCGCAGCAGCGTGAGGTTGCCCGGACGCTCCGGCAGTTGCTTCACGTCTTCCTGTGCCTTCGCGAAGAGACCGTCCACGTCGCTCATCAGATCCTCCATGCTTTTCGAGATAGGGCGTCGATCATAGCAAGCGACACCCGGCGCGCGGCCGTGCGAGGCTGGAGCGATCCTTCCAAACGCATCGCTTCGCAGGCCGGGTCGCGTTCGCATCCGGCGACGTTGAGTGCCGCATTACAATAGCGGTCATGACGAAAACCGTGCTGCTTGCCCTCGATACTTCGACCGAATTTTGCTCGGTCGCCCTGTTGTCCACTGAATCCGCCGATGACACTTCATCGGCCGAAGAGGCGGACGCGTCTGCTCCCGAACCGCGCGTCTGGGTGCGTCATGAATCGACGGGCGCTGTCTCGAGCACGCGGCTACTTCCCGCCATCCGCGAATTGTTCGACGAAGCGGGCCTCGCGCTCGCCGACTGCAATGCGATCGCGTTCGGCGCCGGGCCCGGCTCGTTCACGGGCTTGCGCACCGCGACGGGCGTCGCGCAGGGACTCGCGTTCGGACTGAATTGCCCCGTGGTGCCGATCGGCACGCTGCTCGCGTGCGCCGAAAGCGCGCGCCGGCGCGACGCGTCGGCCACGCGCGTGCTTGCCGCGCTCGATGCGCGCATGGACGAGGTCTATTGGGCCGACTACGCGTGGGATGTCAACGCGGGCGAGTGGCGCGCGGTCCATTCCGCAGCGCTCGGCTCGCCCGATGCGCTCGACTTGCCGGACCAGCCGTTCACGCTGGCGGGCAATGCCGCTGCGGCGTTCGGCGATCGTCTGAAGGCGGCGAGCGTCGCGCGAACCGTCGATCACGAAGCCGTGCCGCACGCGCTGCCGATTGCATTCGCGGCGCTGCGCGCGTTCCGCGCGGGCCGCGCGCTGCCCGCCGACCAGGCGGCGCCCGAGTACATCCGCGACAAGGTCGCGCAGACGACGGAGGAGCGCCTGGCCGCGAAGGCCGCGCAGCATGCGCAAGCGGAAGCGCCGGCGTCGTCGGCGCATGCGGCGCATACCGCCGAGGGTGAGGACACGCGATGAGCGGCGTGCTGCTGGCGGACCGCTACATGTCGCCGATGACAGAGGGCGATCTCGACGAGGTCGCGGCGGTCGAAAAGCTAGCCTATGAATTTCCGTGGAGCCGCGGCAATTTCGAAGACTCGCTGCGTAACGGCTACTTCGGCATATGTCTGCGGCACGTGACGGGCACGCTGATCGGCTATTGCGTGCTGATGCCCGTCGTCGATGAAATGCATCTGCTGAACCTGTGCGTCGCGCCCGCCGCGCAGCATGCGGGCGCGGGCCTTGCGCTGTTGCGCGAAGCCGTCCGGGTGACGCGCAGCGAAAGGCTCGCCGGGATGCTGCTGGAAGTGCGGCCGTCGAACCATCGCGCGATCAAGCTGTACGAGCGCTTTGGCTTTGCGTCGATCGGCCGCCGCAAGAACTATTATCCGGCGCGGCACCGCAGCCGGGAGGACGCCATCGTGATGCGTTTCAGTTTCGAGAAGGAGGGCGCAGATGGCGCTGCATGAATCCGCGCTGGAAGAACTCGGCCTCGCGCCGATGTGGATGCGCCGCGGGATCGCACAACACGCGGTCGCGGCTGACGAGACGCAATCGCAAGTGGAAAGCGCCGATGTCGCGGTTCGAGCGGCGGCGAGCGCCGATGTCGAGGCCGTCGGCGGCGATGTGGCCGTTCGAGCCGCTGCCGCGAGTGCCGGCAACGGCAACGAAGCGGCCAGCGCCGCTGTCCCGCGCGCCGCAAGCGAGCCGCAAGACGAGCCGCAAGACGAGCCGCAAGACGAGCCTGCGTCACGTCTCGAAGCAACGCCGGACGAAGCTCAACCGGCCAGTGCACAGCCGCCACGCCGCGCGCCGGCGCCCGACGCAGAGGCCACGCCGCCGTTCCCCGATGACGACTTCGCCTGGTTCGACGACCTTCCCGCGGAACCTCCGTCGCACACCGAAGCGCAAGTCGCCCGTCCTGCGCAGCCTGCCGTCGACACGCTCGACTGGAGTGCGCTCGAAGAACGCGTGTCGGCGTGCGAGCGCTGCCGTCTCTGCGAAAAGCGCACAAACACGGTGTTCGGCGTCGGCGACCGCGAAGCCGACTGGATGCTGATCGGCGAGGCGCCCGGCGAAAACGAGGACAGGCAGGGCGAGCCGTTCGTCGGCCAGGCGGGCAAGCTGCTCGACAACATGCTGCGCTCTCTCGGCCTTGCGCGCGGCATGAACGTGTATATCGCCAATGTGATCAAATGCCGCCCGCCCGGCAACCGCAATCCTGAGCCTGACGAAGTCGCGCGTTGCGAGCCGTATCTGCAGCGACAGGTCGCGCTCGTGAAGCCGAAGCTGATCGTCGCGCTCGGCCGCTTCGCCGCGCAGAGTTTGCTGAAGACGGACGCGAGCATTTCGTCGCTGCGCGGACGCGTCCACGAATACGAGGGCGTGCCCGTGGTCGTCACGTACCATCCGGCGTATCTGCTGCGCAGCCTCGGCGACAAGGCGAAGTCGTGGCAGGACCTGTGTCTCGCCCGCGATGCCTGGCACAACGCGGCGCCGCAAGACACACAAGCGGACGCGTCGAAATGATGGACGCCGCCGGGCCGACCGCTTCGTTCGAGGCGCCATCGACGGCCCGGCTCGATGCGCTGTCCGACGCCGCCGTGCGCGACATTGCGTGGCTCCTGTTCAGCCCTGATCTGTTGCGCTCGCAACCGCCGTCCGGCGTGCTCGCGGCGCCGTTCGAATCGCCCGACGCAGCGGCCGCGACGATCGACTGGCTCGAAGCGCAGGACGCCAATCCCGCCGCGTTGCACCGGCATATCGCGGCCGCGCGCGTGACGCGCCTCGGTCGCTACGCCGAGTGTCTGCTCGCGTGGTTCTTGAAGGACGGCCCGGCCGCGCGGCTGGTCGCCGCAAACGTGCCGCTGCGGCGCAAAGGCATCACGCTGGGCGAATGCGATTTTCTCGTCGAGACGCCGACGGGCCGGCGGCTGCATTGGGAACTGGCCGTCAAATGCTATCTGCACGCGGGCGACGGCCGGGGCGAACTGGCGGATTACGTGGGCCCGAATCTGCAGGACCGCTTCGATCTGAAGCTCGCGCATCTGCTCGACCATCAACTGCGGCTGAGCGCGCGCGAGGAGTTTGCGTCGCTGGGCCATCGCGGGCCTTGGGACCCGCAGATGTTCGTCAAGGGCTGGCTCTTCTATCGCAACGGTATGAACGAGCGCGATCCCGCCGAAATCGATCCGGCGCACGCGCGTGGCTGGTGGTCGACGCAAGCCGACTGGCCGTCGTTTTCCAGCGGTCATGCGGACGCGTGGATCGTGCTGCCGAGGCTCGAATGGCTTTCGCCGCGCATCCACGACAGCCAGCACGCGTCGAGCTTCGTTTCAGCGGACGCGCTCGCGCAGCAGCTGATGCAGCAGACGGCGCCGACGATGGTGGCCGCATTCGTCGGGAATGCAGAAGGACATTGGGTCGAGCGTTCGCGCGGCTTCATCGTGCCCGATGACTGGCCCGAGCGGGCACAGGCGTTTGCGCGGCGGCCGACGCGTCAGGCGTGACGCAACGCGACGCGCGACACCGCGCAGTTACGTCTCGCCGCTACCACCAGCGATAGAAGTGATGCACCGGTCCGACGCCATGACCGACGTCGAGCCGGTTGCTCTGCTCGAGCGCGCCCGTCAGATAGGCCTTCGCATCGGCGACGGCGCTTGCGAGGTCGTCGCGCTGCGGAATCAATGCCGCGATCGCCGACGACAGCGTGCAGCCCGTCCCGTGCGTGTTCTTCACGGGCACGCGCGGGCCGGCAAGACGCATCGTGCCGCTGTCCTGGATGAGCCAGTCGGGGCTGTCGGCGGCTGCGAGATGGCCGCCCTTCATCAGCACCGCGCGCGCCCCGAGCTTGCGCAGCGCTTCGCCCTGATCGACCATCGCGGCCTCGTCCGTGGCGCTCGGCGTGCGAAGCAGCGCGGCCGCTTCCGGCAGATTCGGCGTCAGCAGATCGGCGAGCGGCAGCAGTTCGTCGCGCACCGCATCGACGGCTTCGGGCGCGAGCAACGCGTGATTGCTCTTCGAGATCATCACGGTGTCGAGCACGACATGCTTCGGCTTGTGGCGGCGCAGCGCGTCGGCGACGGCGCGCACGATCGACGCGTTGGCCAGCATGCCGATCTTCACGGCATCGATGCGGATGTCGTCGAACACGGCGTCCAGCTGCGCGACGACGAACGCGGGATCGGGCGTGTGAATCGCCGTCACGCCGCGCGTGTTCTGCGCCGTCAGCGCGGTGATCACGCTCGCGCCATACGCGCCGAGCGCCGAGAAAGCCTTGAGATCGGCCTGAATGCCGGCGCCGCCGCCGGAATCGGAGCCGGCGATCGTCAGGACGTTGGGAGTCGGTCGGGTCATGGAAAAACCTGGAAAGCCTGAAAAGCGAAGGGCGCGTGGCGCGCCCTCGGACGATGCTCAGTCAAAGCGTAGTCGACGTCGAGTCAAAGCGCAGTCGAAGCGCACGCAAAGAATAAGCAGCGGATCTGCGAATGGATCTCAGTGATGCGCTTCGCCGATCAGCGATACCGAATCGAACGCACGCTGGTTGGCCTGATGGCGCCGCATCACGAGCCACATCATCACGCAGACGAAGGTGCCGAACAGCACGATCACGACCGCGACGGGCACGTCGAGCCACACGAGCACGGCGTAGAGACACAGCATCACGAGCACGGACAGGTTCTCGTTGAAATTCTGCACGGCGATCGAGTGGCCCGCCGACAGCAGCACGTGTCCGCGATGCTGGAGCAGCGCATTCATCGGCACGACGAAGAAGCCCGACAGCGCGCCGACGACCATCAGGAATACATACGCGAAGATCAGATAGCCGGGGATGTGCATCCTGCCGTAGTACACGCCCCAGTGAGCCGGAAACAGATGCTTCGTATAGAAGGCCATCAGCATCACGGCGATCCCCATGATGACGCCGACGGGCAGCACCGTCAGCGACTTCTTCAGCGGCACGCGCGCGGCGGCGATCATTGCGCCCGCCGCGACGCCGACGGCGACCACCGCCTGCAGGATCGCGCCCTCCGACAGCGACATGCCGAGCGACACTTCGGCCCATTTCAGCACGATGAACTGCAGCGTCGCTCCTGCTCCCCAGAAGAGCGTCGTGACGGCGAGCGAAATCTGTCCGAGCTTGTCGCGCCAGAGGACGAGAAAGCAGTCGGCGAAATCGGTGACGAGCTTGATCGGCCCGTGCTCCTGGCGCGGATAGCGCGCGCCCGTGTCGGGAATGCGCAGATTGAAGAGCGCCGCGATCACGTAGATCAGGATGATGATGAGCATCGCCGCTTCGGCGGGCGTATGGATCGCGTGGGGCGTGTGCCTGATGATGTGCGATGCGATGTGCGGGCTGATCAGCGCACCGCCGAGCACGGTGCCAAGAATGATCGAGCCCACCGTCGTGCCCTCGATCCAGCCATTTGCGGCGACGAGGCGGTCAGGCGGCAGCAGTTCGGTGAGAATGCCGTACTTGGCGGGCGAATACGCGGCCGCGCCGAAGCCAACGATGCCATACGCGAAGAGGGGATGCGCGCCGACCAGCATCGCCACGCAGCCGACCACCTTGATCGTATTGGTCACGAACATCACGCGGCCCTTCGGACGAGAATCCGCGAAGGCGCCGACAAAAGCCGCGAGCACGACGTACGACAGCACAAAAAACAGCTTGAGCAGCGGCGTCATCCAGTTCGGGGCGTGAAGATCTTTCAGCAGTGCAATAGCAGCGATCAGAAGCGCATTGTCGGCCAGCGAGGAAAAAAACTGCGCGGCCATGATGGTGTAAAAACCTTTTTTCATCTGATGCGATGCTGTCCTCGCTGCGGTCCGTCCGCCCCGGCCGTCAGTGGCGCGTCCGGGCTTATTCCGTTCGAAATGGGTTGTGCGCACGGCTTTATATCACGAAAATAGACGAATCCCGACTAGCAGTATCCTTGATCGCATTGTCACGTCAGCCTCCGAAGTGTTGAAAACGCACTGTAAGCTCCTGATTCGACAGTGTCTTTACGAAAAAATCCCATGCCGCGCCCAGTCTCAGCCACTATTCATACCGCCGCCCTCGCCAATAACCTCGCAGTTGCACGCCGATATGCGCCAAAGTCCAAGATCTGGGCCGTCGTCAAGGCCAACGCCTACGGTCACGGTCTCGCCCGCGCCTTTCCGGGGCTGCGCGCAACCGATGGCTTTGGTTTGCTCGACCTCGAAGAAGCGGTGAAGTTGCGCGAATTGGGCTGGGCCGGCCCGATTTTGTTGCTCGAGGGCTTTTTCCGGCCGACGGATGTCGACGTCATCGACCGCTACAGCCTCACGACGGCGCTGCATTCGGACGAGCAATTGCGCATGCTCGAAATGGCGCGCCTGTCGAAGCCCGTCAATATCCAGCTGAAAATGAACAGCGGCATGAACCGCCTCGGCTATATGCCCGACAAGTTCCGCGCCGCGTGGGAGCGCGCTCGGGCGTGCCAGGGCGTCGGCCAGATCACGCTGATGACCCATTTCTCGGACGCGGACAGCGAGCGCGGCATCACGCATCAGATGGAAGCGTTCGAGCGCGGCGCGCAGGGCATCGCGGGCGCGCGCAGCCTCGCCAATTCGGCGGCGACGCTGTGGTATCCGGAAGCGCATTTCGACTGGGTGCGGCCGGGCGTGATGCTGTACGGCGCGTCGCCGTCGGGCGTCAGTTCCGCGATCAAGGACACGGGCCTGCAGCCCGCGATGACGCTCGCCTCCGAGTTGATCGCCGTGCAGACGCTGACGGAAGGCAGCACGATCGGCTATGGCTCGATCTATACGGCGCGCGAAGGCATGCGCATCGGCGTCGTCGCGTGCGGCTATGCGGACGGCTATCCGCGCATCGCGCCCGAAGGCACGCCCATCATCGTCGACGGCATCCGCACGCGGATCGTCGGACGCGTGTCGATGGACATGATCACCGTCGACCTCTCGCCGTGCCCGCAGGCGAACGTCGGCTCGCGCGTCGAACTGTGGGGTGCGCAACTGCCCATCGACGACGTCGCGCAGTCATGCGGCACGATCGGCTACGAGCTGATGTGCGCCGTCGCGCAGCGCGTGCCCGTGCGCGCCGAATGACGGGCGCGGGGACTCGCGACATAACGAGACGTAACGAATAACCACGCGTGACCAAACAAGTTGGCTAAACAGAAAACGTTGTACACCTGCTCGGAATGCGGCGGGCAGGCGCCGAAGTGGCAGGGCCAGTGCCCGGCGTGTCACGCGTGGAATACGCTCGTCGAAACGGTTGCGGAATCGCCGTCCGCGCATCGCTTCCAGTCGCTCGCGAAAAGCCAGCCCGTGCAGCGGCTCGCGGATATCGAGGCGTCGGACGTGCCACGCTTCTCGACGGGCGTCGGCGAGTTCGACCGCGTGTTGGGCGGCGGGCTGGTGGCGGGCGGCGTCGTGCTGATCGGCGGCGATCCGGGCATCGGCAAATCGACGCTGCTTTTGCAATCGCTTGCGCAGATCGCCAGCGAGCGGCGCGCGCTCTACGTGAGCGGCGAGGAATCGGCCGCGCAGATTGCGTTGCGCGCGCAACGGCTGTCGCTGCTCGAGCCGGGCTCGCACGCAAGCGAGCTGAAGCTGCTCGCCGAAATCCAGCTCGAAAAAATCCAGGCGACCATCGCCGACGAAAAGCCGGACGTCGCCGTCATCGACTCCATCCAGACCATCTACTCGGAAGCGCTCACGTCCGCGCCGGGTTCCGTCGCGCAGGTGCGCGAGTGCGCGGCGCAATTGACGCGCGTCGCCAAGCAGTCGGGCACGGCCATCATCATGGTCGGCCACGTGACGAAAGAGGGCAACCTCGCGGGCCCGCGCGTGCTCGAGCATATCGTCGATACCGTGCTGTATTTCGAAGGCGATACGCACTCGTCGTTCCGGCTCGTGCGTGCGTTCAAGAACCGCTTCGGCGCCGTCAACGAACTGGGCGTGTTCGCGATGACGGAGCGCGGTCTGCGCGGCGTCGCGAATCCGTCGGCGCTGTTTCTGTCGCAGCACGAACAGATCGTGCCGGGCTCGTGCGTGCTCGTCACGCAGGAAGGCACGCGACCGCTGCTCGTCGAGGTGCAGGCGCTCGTCGATACGGCGAACGTGCCGAATCCGCGCCGGCTTGCCGTCGGCCTCGAACAGAACCGGCTCGCCATGCTGCTGGCCGTGCTGCATCGGCACGCGGGCATCGCCTGCTTCGATCAGGACGTGTTCCTGAACGCGGTGGGCGGCGTAAAGATCAGCGAGCCCGCCGCCGACCTTGCCGTGCTGCTCGCGATTCACTCGTCGATGCGCAACAAGCCGCTGCCGAAGGGACTGATCGTGTTCGGCGAAGTGGGGCTGGCAGGCGAGATCCGTCCTTCGCCGCGCGGCCAGGAACGTCTGAAGGAAGCCGCGAAGCTCGGCTTTTCGATTGCGCTGATTCCGAAGGCCAACGCGCCGAAGCAAGCCATCGACGGACTGCAGGTGATCGCCGTCGAGCGCATCGAGCAGGCCATCGACCGCATCCGCACGCTCGAATAATTGGCGCCAGACGCCGCCGGAACGCGCCCGCTTTCCGGCGTAATGCGCTGTAAATTTCTCGGCCGAGTCTGTAACCCAGGCGCCTTTCGTTTTCCCTATCCTCGTGAGATGCACTGTCACGACTGGAAAAGGAAGACGTCTTGAAACAGTCTCATCAAACGTCGGACGAGCTTCTGTCGAATCTGCGCGGCTGTCGCGTCTCGGCGCCGATTCACGGGCTTTGGGGCGGCGGCTGCCGGATCGTCGAATGGATCGATACGGCGGGCCAGATTTCACGGCGCGTCGTCGCGGAAAACGTCACGGCCGACGAGGTCAGGGAGACGATCCGCCATCACGTCGAAGGGCGCAAGCACCGGCTGGTCGACGACGAACGGGAACCGCGGCAGACCTTGCCGCGGCGTTAAAAACATCGTTCGGACCAGGCGGGACAGGCGACAAGCGCGGCGAGCCGGGCAATCCACGCGCGCCGCGACGTCCAGCAACACGTCACACGCCGCTCGTCATTCACTCCGCGTTTTCATCACCTGCCTGCTGCGCGATCAGCGCCTCGCGCGCGGCAGCATTGAACAACGGGTGCTCGGCCGCTTCCGCCGCCGTCAGCACGGGCGACACGCAGCAATCCAGCGGCACCAGCAGTTCGACCCATTCCGCAAGTGGCCGCGTAGCGATCAGCTCGGCCATGTCCTTGATCAACTGCGCGGCATCCGGCCCGGCGATCGCCTGGCCGAGACTCCAGTGGCGCGTCGCCCAGTCCGGGCGATCGAGCGCCATGCACAGCGTCTCCCAGAACTTGAGTTCGAGCGCGCCGACAGCGAGCCATCGTTCGTCGAGCGTGCGATACAGGTTGTAGCAGGGCACGCCGCCGTTCAGCAGGCTGCTGCCCGCGACGGGCGCCGTGCCGTCGTTGGCCAGCGCGACTTGCGCGACGACGTTGTGCGCGTACGTGCAATGCGCCATCGACACGTCGACGAAGCGCCCGTCGCCGCCGCGCGCCACGGCCCACAATGCCGCGAGTATCTGATTGACGGCCGACAGCGCGCCGCCCAGCAGATCGGCGATCTGGAAGTTGGGGAGGATCGGCGTGCCGTCGCGCGCGGCGAGCTGGTCGAGCACGCCCGCGTAGCCGATGTAGTTCAGATCGTGTCCGGCCAGTTGCGAATACGGCCCTTGCGCGCCAAAGCCCGAAATCGCGCAATAGACGAGCTTCGGATTGATCACGCGCAGCACGTCGTAGCCGAGGCCGAGCCGATCCATCACGCCAGGCCGGAAGCTCTCGATCAGCACGTCTGCTTCGCGTGCGAGCGCCATCAGCACGGTGCGTCCGCCTTCGGACTTCAGATCGAGGCGCGTTTCGCGCTTGCCGCGATTCAGCTGGCGGTAGAACGCGCCGGGACGCCCCGCGACGCGGTCGGCGCTGCTTTGCATCATCACGCGCGACGCGTCGCCGGCGCCGGGCGCTTCGATCTTCAACACGTCGGCGCCCATTTCCGCGAGCCGGAGCGTCGCGACGGGACCGGGCAACAGGCGTGTCAGATCGAGCACGCGCAAGCCCTTCAGTGCGGCAGTAGACGACAATGCCCAGCCCTCCGTGGATGCTGGCGCGGCCTCGCTTTCCTCATGTCTTCCTTCGCGACGCGAAGGGGCCGCTAGCCGATTTGTTCGAGTTCCTCGTGCGCTTCGAGCCATTCGGCTTCGAGCGTTTCGAGGCGTGCGTTGACCTCCGCCTGACGGCGTATCGTTTCCGTCAGCCTGGTTTTCTGCTCGGCGCCATAGCTGGCGGGATCGGCGACAAATTCATCCAGGGTCGCCTTTTCCGCGTTGAGCGCGTCCATTTCCTTTTCGATCTTCGCGATGCGCGTCTGCAATGGCTTCTTCAGATGCGCGAGCTTCTGCCTTGTTTCCGCTTCCTGGCGGCGCTGCTCCTTGCGGTTCACCGACGCATCCGCGCCATTCGCATTGCCGCCGTTCGCTGTCGTCGCGTCCGATGCAGCCTTCAGCGCAGCGCGCTGCTCGGCGGCGTGTTGCAAGAGCCAGTCGCGATAGTCGTCGAGATCGCCGTCGAACGGTTGCAACTTGTGCTTCGCGACGAGCATGAACTGGTCCGTGGTCGCGCGCAGCAAGTGGCGGTCGTGCGAGACGAGAATCAGCGTGCCTTCGAACTGCGCGAGCGCCATGGTCAGCGCGTGGCGCGTTTCGAGGTCGAGGTGGTTGGTCGGCTCGTCGAGCAGCAGCAGGTTCGGCTTCTGCCAGATGATCAGCGCCAGCGCGAGCCGCGCCTTTTCGCCGCCCGAGAAGGGCGCGATGGCCGTGGTCGCCATATCGCCCGAGAAGTTGAAGCTGCCGAGGAAGTCGCGCAACTCCTGCTCGCGCGTGTCGGGCGCGAGGCGCGACAGGTGCTGCAGCGGCGAATCGTCGGGACGCAGCGTTTCGAGCTGATGCTGCGCGAAGTAGCCGATCTTCAACCCCTTGCCTTCGCGCACGTGGCCGCCGAGCGGCTCGAGCGTGCCCGCGAGCGTCTTGATGAGCGTCGACTTGCCCTGGCCGTTCGCGCCGAGCAGGCCGATGCGCTGCCCGTTCTGGATCGACAGCGCGACGCGCTGGACAATCGGTATCTCGCCGCCGTCCGCCGCGCGATAGCCGCACCGAACGTCTTCCATCACCATCATCGGATTTGGCGCGGAGTCCGGCGCGCGGAACTCGAACGTGAACGGCGACGCGATGTGTGCGGGCGCAATCAGTTCCATCTTTTCGAGCGCCTTCATCCGGCTTTGCGCCTGGCGCGCCTTGGTCGCCTTCGCCTTGAAACGATCGACGAAGCTTTGCAGATGCTCGATGGTCTTGCGCTGCTTCTCGTAGGCGCTCTGTTGCAGCGCCAGTTGTTGCGCGCGCTGCACTTCGAACTGCGAGTAGTTGCCGCCGTACCGCTTGATCTGCTGGTTTTCCAGATGCAGCGTAACATTGCAGACCGAATCGAGAAATTCGCGGTCGTGCGAGATCACGATCAGCGTGCCCGGATAGCGATGCAGCCAGTCTTCGAGCCAGACGATCGCATCGAGGTCCAGGTGATTGGTCGGTTCGTCGAGCAGCAGCAGATCCGAGCGGCACATCAGCGCCTGCGCGAGATTCAGGCGCATGCGCCAGCCGCCCGAGAAACTGCCCACGCTCGCGCGTGTCTGCTCGAGCGTGAAGCCGAGGCCGAGCAGCAGCGCTTCGGCGCGCGCGGGCGCCGTGTAGCCGTCGGCATCGGCGAACGTGGCGTGCGCTTCGGCTTCGGCGGCGCCGTCATGCGTCGCCGAAGCGGTCGCGATGCGCGCTTCGATCGCGCGCAACGCCGCGTCGCCATCGAGCGTATAGTCGAGCGCGGTTTTATCGACGGCGGGCGTCTCTTGCGCGACGTGCGCGATCTGCCACGACGGCGGCATCGAGAAATCGCCTCCGTCGGCGTGCAGTTCGCCGAGCAGCACGGAGAACAGGGTCGATTTGCCCGCGCCGTTAGCGCCCACGAGGCCTGCCTTCTCGCCGGGATTGAGCGTGAAGGTGGTCTGTTCGAAAAGCGGCTTCGTGCCGCGCGCGAGACTGAACTGATTGAAGCGGATCACAACGAGGCCGGCTTGAAGAAAAACGCTATTTTAGACTGCGCAGCGCAAGCTCAGGCATTGGCCGATCGGCCAGGTGGCGCGCGGCGCTCGAGTCCGTAGACTGGCGATATTCCTGGAGAGCAAAAACATGGCAGCGGACAAGTCTTCTATCTATTCCTTTTCGGCGCGCTCGCTGGACGGCGAGCCGATCAGCCTCGGCCTCTACGACGGCAAGGTCATGCTGATCGTCAATACGGCGAGCGAGTGCGGGTTCACGCCGCAATACGCGGGCTTGCAGAAGCTGCACGAGCAGTTCGGCGTGCGCGGCCTGCAGGTGCTGGGCTTTCCGTGCAACCAGTTCGGCAAGCAGGAGCCCGGCGACGCCACGCAGATCGGCGTGTTCTGCGAGAAGAACTACGGCGTCACGTTCCAGATGTTCGACAAGATCGAGGTCAACGGCGCGGATGCGCATCCGCTTTTCAAGTATCTGAAAGACGAGGCGCCTGGCCTGCTCGGGCTCGAAGCGATCAAGTGGAACTTCACGAAGTTTCTGATCGACCGCGACGGCAAAGTCGTGAAGCGCTACGCGCCGACCACGAAGCCCGAAACGATCGCGGACGATATCGAAGCGCTGCTGTAGCGCGGCGACCCGGCAGCGTGACGCGGCTTACGCGTCCACGTTACGTAGCGCCTCAAGCAGCCGCGCCCCGCGTGTCACAGAATCGGCGCGAAAAGCCGGGCGACATGCATCACGACGCGCCTTAGCGCAGGCGCATTGCGATATTCGCTGCGGTCGATCTCGAACGATTCGCCGAAGTCGCGCAGCAGCATCGCTTCGACCTCGGCGGCGAAGTTGCCATCGACGGTCAGCACCATGATCTCGAAGTTCAGGCGGAACGAGCGGTTGTCGAGATTCGCGCTGCCCACGGCGGCGGCAATATCGTCGATCAGCACGACCTTCTGGTGCAGAAAGCCCGGCCGATAGCGGAAGATGCGCACGCCCGCGCGGATCGAGTCGTATGCGTACAGCTTCGACGCCTCGAACACGACGCGATGATCGCGCCGGCTCGGGATCATGATGCGCACGTCTACGCCGCGCAGCGCCGCGAGCCGCAGCGCGGCGAACACGGCCTCGTCGGGGACGAGGTAGGGCGTGGTGATCCAGATGCGCTCGCGTGCTGCGTTGATCGCTTCGACGAAGAAGAGCGAACAGGTTTCCTGCTTGTCCGCGGGGCCTGTCGGAATGACGAGACAGTGCATGCCGTCGCCCGCTGCGACAGACGGCGAAACAGACGGCGAAACGGACAGTGAAACGGACTCCGAAACGGACGGTGAAGCAGGCGGCGAGGCGGCTGGCGAGACAGACAACGAATCGGGCGCCGGATCGAATTCCGGCAGTTGCTGCGTGGCCCAGTACCAGTCTTCCGTGAACACGAACTGGATGCTCGCGACGGCGGGTCCGCGCACTTCGATATGCGTGTCGCGCCACGGCGAGAGGGGGGGCTTGCCGCCCAGGTACTCGACGCCCACGTTGTGCCCGCCGACGAATGCGCGCTCGCCGTCCACCACGACGATCTTGCGGTGATTGCGAAAGTTGAGCTGGAAGCGGTTGACGAACCTGCGGTTCGTCGCGAACGGATGCATCTGCACGCCGCCCGCCAGCATCGAAGCGACGTAGCGATGCGGCAGATCGAAGCTGCCAATGCTGTCGTACAGCACGTATACGCGCACGCCTTGCGCGGCCTTCGCGATCAGCAGGTCCTTGAGCATCTCGCCGAGCGCATCGGCGCGCACGATGAAGAACTGCACGATCACATAGCGCTTCGCGTTTTCGATCGCGTCGAGAATCGCGGCGAAGGTCGCCTCGCCGTTCACGAGCGTGCGCACGCTGTTGCCAGGCAGAAAGGGCATGCCGCCCAGGCGCGTGAGCGAACGCACGAACTGTTGTCCGAGCGCCTCCGTCGGCCGGCCCGGCGATGACGCCGCGCTATCCCATTCCGGCGGATGCGCGCGTGTGCGCAGCATTTCGTTTTCGATGCGGCGCGCATCCGCATAGCCGGCGAACTTGCTGCGCCCGAGAAAGAGATAAGGGACCAGCGTCAGATAGGGCATCGCGACGAGCGACACCGCCCACGCAATCGCGCCCTGCGACGTGCGGGTGTGCAGAATGGCATGGCACGCGGCGATCACGCCCAGCATATGAGCGAGAAACACAAGCGGGCCGACATGAAGCAGATCGAATTGCATAAGCTTGCGAACGATGATCGTCGCGCTGCGCGTGGTTGAATTCGTCGTGAGCGCTACCTCATGTTGCCTGAGGTCGCCTGGTCTTGCCTGGTGTTGCGTAATGTTCCGTTTTGGATGCGGCAGCGCGGTCGCTCATATTACCGAACGCGTTCGCGTCGCGGTCTGCCCGTCGGCAATCCGCTGCGGATTTTGCATGTCCGATGACGATACAACGAGCCGAGGCGCACGGCATAGGCGGGCTGAAAAGCGCACAACGCACGGCGTCCCGCTGGACAGCGTGCGTTGTGCGATGCGACGAGCAGGCGCGTGCGGCAAGGCCCGGGCGCGTGTGTCGGATCAGGCGGGCAGATCGTTCGCCTGGATCAGGAAGACGTTGTCGTCGCCGGCGCTCGTGGACATCCACACGAGATCGAGACCGCCGAACGCCGCTTCGACATGCGCGCGTTCGTTGCCGATTTCGACGACGAGCACGCCGTCGTCGGTCAACCAGTTGCGCGCATCGCCGATGATGCGGCGCACGATGTCCATGCCGTCCGCGCCGCCCGCCAGCGCCATTTCCGGCTCGTGCCGGTATTCGGCCGGCAGCGCCTTCATCGATTCCGTGTTCACGTACGGCGGATTCGTGATGATCACGTCGTAGCGGCGCTCGGGCAGCGGTGTGTACAGATCGCCTTCGAAGAGCGCGATGCGATCGTCGAGATGGTAGTCGTGGACATTGCGCGTCGCCACTTCGAGCGCGGTGGGCGACAGATCGACGGCATCGACGTCGGCATTCGGGAAGGCATGCGCCGCGAGAATCGCCAGGCACCCGGAGCCCGTGCACAGTTCGAGCACGGCGGCGACCTGTTCGGGGTCCTCGACATACGGCTGCAGACCATCCTGCAGCAGTTCGCCGATGAACGAGCGCGGCACGATCACGCGCTCGTCGACATGAAAGCGGTAGCCGTGCATCCACGCTTCCTGCGTGATGTAGGCGGCGGGCACGCGATCCGTCGCGCGCCGCTCGATCACCTTCAGCACTGCGTCGATTTCTTCGGACGTGAGGTGTGCGTCGAGAAACGGATCAAGCAGATCGATGGGCAGATGCAGTGTGTGCAGCACGAGGTAGGCGGCTTCGTCGTAAGCGTTCGACGAGCCGTGACCGAACGACAGCCCGGCCTGGTTAAAGCGCGACACTGCGTAGCGCAGCACATCGCGAACCGTGGAAAACGGATGAGTCATGATGGAGGCCCTCCGTCAGGCGATCAGTTGTTCGAGCACGCGGCGATAGATATTCTTCAGCGGCTCGATGTGTGCGACTTCGATATGTTCGTCGATCTTGTGGATGCTCGCATTCAACGGCCCGAACTCGACGACCTGCTTGCAGATGCACGCGATGAAGCGGCCATCGGACGTGCCGCCCGTGGTCGACAGTTCCGTCGCGATGCCCGTCTCGTCGCGGATCGCCTTTTCGAGCGCGTTCGACAGCTCGCCGCGCGGCGTGAGGAAGGGCAGCCCGCTCACGGTCCACGTCAGATCGTAGTCGAGGCCGTGCCTGTCGAGGATATCGCGCACGCGCTTTTGCAGCCCTTCGACCGTGCTCGCCGTCGAGAAGCGGAAGTTGAACATCACATCCGCGTGGCCCGGAATTACGTTGGTTGCGCCCGTGCCGCTGTGCAGGTTCGACACCTGCCATGTGGTGGGCGGGAAGTACTCGTTGCCGTCGTCCCAGCGTTCGGCGACGAGATCGGCGAGCGCCGGCGCGAGCAGATGGACGGGGTTCTTCGCCAGATGCGGATACGCGATATGCCCCTGCACGCCCTTGACGATCAGCTTGCCCGACATCGAGCCGCGCCGGCCGTTCTTCACCGTGTCGCCGAACTGCGTGCCCGACGTCGGCTCGCCGACGACGCAATAGTCGAGTCGCTCGCCGCGCGCCTGCAGCGCTTCGACCACTTTCACGGTGCCGTCCGTCGCGGGACCTTCTTCGTCGCTCGTGATGAGGAACGCCAGCGAGCCGCGATGCTGCGGATGCGCGGCGACGAATTCTTCGCTCGCCACCACGAAGCCGGCAATCGATGCCTTCATATCGGCGGCGCCCCGGCCATAGAGCTTGCCGTCGCGATGAGCCGGCTCGAACGGCGCCGACGACCATTGATCGAGCGGGCCCGTCGGCACGACGTCGGTATGGCCCGCGAACGCGAGCAGCTTGCCGTCCGTGCCCATTGTGCCGCGCTTCACGGCCCACAGATTGGTGACGCCGTTCGATTCGATCGTTTCGCATTCGAAGCCGATTGCGGCCAGGCGCTCGACGAGGAGGCGCTGGCAGTTCTGATCGTCGGGCGTCACGGACGCGCGCGCGATCAGGGCTTCGGTAAGGGCAAGAGTGCCGGACATCGATTCAGTTCCTTCCAACCAGCTGGCAGATGAGATGCGCAGACCGTGTCCGCGCTTGAAACCCAGGTGAAAAAATGCCGGCCTGAGTGGGCCGGCAACAGCATGCAAATCTACGCGCTCGGTGCGCTTTCCGCGTTCTCGCGTTGCGATGCCATGCGACGCGTGGCGGCGCGGCGCGAGAAACTCGGACGCTCAGTCGAACAGCGACGCGTACTGATCGGCCGAAAAGCCGAGCGTCTTCACGCGCCCGTCAACCACCACGACAGGCCGCTTGATGACGGAGGGCTTCTCGATCATCAGCGCAATCGCGCCGGCTTCGCTGTCGGCGGAGGCTTTCACGTCGTCGTCGAGGCCGCGCCAAGTCGTGCCCCGCCGGTTCAGGAGCACATCGAGCGGCACGTCCTTCAGCCAGCCCTTCACGAGCGGCGCGTTCACGCCTGCCTTCTTGAAGTCGTGAAACTCGAACTCGACGCCATGCGCTTCGAGCCACACGCGAGCCTTCTTCACGGTGTCGCAGTTCGGAATGCCATAGACGACGGTCGTCTTCGCCGCGGCGCGCGCCATTAGTCGCCTCGCAGCAGTTCGTTCAGGCCGACCTTCGCGCGCGTCTTCGCGTCCACCTTCTTGACGATCACCGCGCAGTAGAGGCTGTGCGTGCCGTCCTTCGACGGCAGGTTGCCCGCGACCACCACAGAGCCTGCCGGAATGCGGCCGTACGACACTTCGCCCGTTTCGCGGTCATAGATCTTCGTGCTCTGGCCGAGGTACACGCCCATCGAAATCACCGAGTTCTCCTCGACGATCACGCCTTCCACGACTTCCGAGCGCGCGCCGATGAAGCAGTTGTCTTCGATGATGACGGGGTTTGCCTGCAGCGGCTCCAGCACGCCGCCGATGCCCACGCCGCCCGACAGGTGCACGTTCTTGCCGATCTGCGCGCACGAGCCGACAGTGGCCCACGTGTCGACCATCGTGCCTTCGTCGACGTAGGCGCCGATGTTCGTGTACGACGGCATCAGCACGACGTTCTTCGCGATGAACGAGCCACGGCGCGCGATGGCGGGCGGCACGACGCGGAAGCCACCCGCGGCGAAGTCTTCAGCCGTGTAGCTCGCGAACTTCGACGGCACCTTGTCGTAGAACTGGGAGTAACCGCCCGCCGGCATCGGCGCGTTGTCCTCCAGGCGGAACGACAGCAGCACGGCCTTCTTCAGCCACTGATTGACGACCCAGTCGCCGTCCTTCTTTTCGGCGACGCGCAGCGCGCCCTTGTCCAGTTGCTCGATCGCGTGCGCGACGGCTTCACGCACTTCGGCGGGCGCGGCCTTCGGCGACAGGTCGGCGCGGTTGTCCCAGGCGGTATCGATGATCTGCTGAAGTTGTTGCGACATGTTCGTGGTGTCAGAAGAGAAAGGTTTGAAATCGGAAAGCGGATGAGGGCGCAGCGGCGGTGCTTTCGTGCGGCGCGTGAATCGGCCGGAATCACCCCCGAAGCTAGCCCTTCAGGGAACGGCAGAAATCGACGATGCGCTGAGCGCCCTCCGTGCATTCATCGACGCCGGCGACGAGCGCGAGGCGGACGAAATCGCGGCCCGGGTTCGTGTCGTGAGCGGTGCGCGCGAGATACGAGCCGGGCAGAACCGTCACATTATAGTCGGCGTACAGGCGGCGGGCGAACTCGGTATCCGACAGGCCCGTGCGCGCGACGTTCGCCCACAGGTAGAACGCGGCGTCGGGCAGCTTGACGTCGAGCACGTCGGCGAGCATCGGCGTGACGGTCGAAAACTTCTGCACGTACTTCGCGCGGTTCTCGCGCACATGCGTCTCGTCGCTCCACGCGGCGATGCTCGCGGCCTGATAGACCGTCGACAGCGCCGCGCCGTGATAGGTGCGGTAGAGCAGGAACTGCTTGAGGATCGACGCGTCGCCTGCGACGAAGCCCGAGCGCATGCCCGGCACGCTCGAGCGCTTCGACAGGCTCGACAGCATCACCAGCCGCTCGAAGCCGCGCCCCAGCCGGTGCGCCGCTTCCAGTGCGCCGAGGGGCGGGCGCGCTTCGTCGAAGTAGATCTCGGAGTAGCACTCATCGGATGCGATCACGAAGCCGTGGCGATCCGACAGCTCGAACAGCTCGCGCCAGTCGTCGAGCGTGAGCACGGCGCCCGTCGGGTTGCCGGGCGAGCAGACATACAGCAGTTGCGTGCGCGCCCAGACGTCTTCGGGAATGGCCGGGTAGTCGCACGCGAAGTTGCGCTTCGGGTCGCTGTTGGCGAAATACGGCTGCGCGCCCGCGAGCAGCGCCGCGCCTTCGTAGATTTGGTAGAACGGGTTCGGACAGAGTACGATCGCAGGCTCGCCCTGCGCGTTCTTCTTCGGGTCGATCACCGTCTGCGCGAGCGCGAACAGCGCCTCGCGCGAACCCGAAACGGGCAGCACCTGGGTGGCGGCATCGACGGGCAGGCCATAGCGCTTCGTGATCCACTTCGCGATCGCTTCGCGCAGCGCCGGCGTGCCGACCGTGGCGGGATACGACGCGAGACCGCCGAGCGAGTCAATCACGGCGTCGCGGATCAGGTCCGGCGTCGGGTGTTTCGGCTCGCCGATCCCGAAGCTGATGTGCGCGAGGGCGGCGGGCGGCGTGACGTCCTTGAAGAGCGCGCGCAGCTTTTCGAAGGGATAGGGCTGGAGGGAGTCGAGTAGCGGATTCACTTGGCGGTTCGGGCGTGTGTTCGGCGTGTTGCGGGACGGACTGACACAGGTGAAGGCGGCGCGCGGCGGCAGCTATGCTTGCCAGGCGGCTAATCCGAAAGGCCCGGAAGCGGCCGCGGGCCGTGCCGATCGGACACGGCAACGGCAGCGGGGCGTCCGGCGGACAGGCATCGGCGCAGCGCCGGCGACGAGCGATCGATTATAGCGTGTCGGCGGGCAGCGGAACGGCGCATCGTCCGATCGGACAAGGCATCGCGGCGCGCTACGCTTGGCGCGGCAGACGCGATGCAGATGATGTGCGCGACGCAATGAAGAACGCAGCGGAGAACGCAACGATGAAAAACGGAGACGCAACGCGGGCGGTATCCCGACGCGGCGGCAAAGGATTCAACGGCAACGGAGGGGAGCGATCACGCGCCGCCGTCGCCCGAAACGAACAAAGCAGACAAGGCAGACAGGGCATGCAGCACAAGCCGGACATGTTGGACCTCGCGGGGAGCGGCCCGCGATGAACCTCTCGCTTCGCAACACGTGGCCGACGCTCGCGATCATGATGGGCGCGTCGGTGTGGGGCATGGTGTGGTGTCCGCTGCGGATGCTCAACGCGCTCGGCGTGACGGGCACGGCGGCGAGCGCGCTGACGAGCGGCGCCGGCTGTCTGTTCGTGCTGCTGGTCCGGCGCAACGCGATCAAGACCGTCCGCTGGCACTGGCTGTTGCCCGCGCTCGCGTTGTTCGCGGGCATCACCAATCTCGGTTTCGTGTGGGGCGCGATCCACGGCCAGGTGATGCGCGTGTTGCTGCTGTTCTATCTGACGCCCGCCTGGACCGCGCTCTTTGCGCACTTCATCCTGCACGAGCGGCTGACGTGGGCGGGCGCGGGGCTCGCCGCACTGTCGCTGGCGGGCGCGATGATGATGCTGTGGTCGCCGCAGCTCGGGCTTCCCGTGCCGGGCAGCCTCGCCGAATGGGCGGGGCTCGCGGCCGGGATGAGCTTCGCGATGAGCAACGTGCTGATCCTGAAGACGAGCCGCGAACTGCCCGACATGAAGGCAGAAATGCGCACGGCGATCATCTTCGGCGGCGCGGCGATCTTCGGCGGATGCGCGTCGCTTTTCGAGGCGATGCCGACGCCGCCGACGGGCGCTCATCTGGGCACGGCGGCGCTGCTCGTGCTCGCGATCGGCTTCGTGCTCGCGACCAACAACATGCTCGTCCAATATGGGCTCGCGCGCGTGCCCGCGAACCGCGCGTCGATCATCATGCTGTTCGAGATCGTCGTGACGGCGCTGACGGCCTGGCTTTTCGCCGGCGAAGTGCCCGGTCCGCGCGAGTGGGCGGGCGGCGCGTGCATCGTGCTGGCCTCGGCGCTGTCGAGCTGGGTGCATCGGGCGAAGCCCAATGAAGATGCGAGCGCCGGCAACGACGGGAACGCGGATGACAACGGTAAGAATCGCCCACGCGCGATGGTATGATTGCCCCTCATTGGCCGGCGGTGCAGCGTAGGGCGCGCCGCGGCGCCGGAATCGCAGCGGGCTCGCGCTCCGTTGTGCCGCTCGCGGGCTTTGCACCCTGATGCGGTCCACATACGAACACGCACCGCGCGTTCCGTTTCCACAAATCACTTTCAAACAGCGATATCGCCGTGCGTCTGACCTCGATTAAACTCGCTGGCTTCAAGTCATTCGTCGATCCCACGCATTTCCAGGTTCCGGGCCAGCTTGTCGGCGTGGTCGGTCCCAACGGTTGCGGCAAGTCCAACATCATCGACGCCGTGCGCTGGGTGCTCGGCGAATCGCGCGCCTCCGAGCTGCGCGGCGAGTCGATGCAGGACGTGATCTTCAACGGCTCCACGGCGCGCAAGCCGGGCAGCCGCGCCAGCGTCGAACTCGTGTTCGACAACGCCGACGGCCGCGCGGCCGGCCAGTGGGGCCAGTATGCCGAAATCGCCGTCAAGCGCGTGCTGACGCGCGACGGCACGTCGAGCTACTACATCAACAATCTGCCCGCGCGCCGCCGCGACATCCAGGACATCTTCCTCGGCACGGGTCTCGGCCCGCGCGCGTACGCGATCATCGGACAGGGCATGATCGCGCGGATCATTGAGGCCAAGCCCGAAGAACTGCGCGTGTTCCTGGAAGAAGCCGCAGGCGTCTCGAAGTACAAGGAACGCCGCCGCGAAACCGAGAACCGTCTGCATGACACGCGCGAGAATCTGACGCGCGTCGAAGATATCGTCCGCGAATTGATGGCGAATCTGGAGAAGCTCGAAGCGCAGGCGGTCGTCGCGACGAAGTTCAAGGATCTGCAAGCCGAAGGCGAAGAGAAACAGCGCCTGTTGTGGCTGCTGCGCAAGAACGAAGCGGGCACCGAGCAGGACAAGCAGAAGCGCGCGATCGAACAGGCGCAGATCGACCTCGAAGCGCACACGGCGAAGCTGCGTGAAGTCGAGGCGCAACTCGAAACTCTGCGCGTCGCGCACTATTCGGCCAGCGACGCGATGCAGGGCGCGCAAGGCGCGCTGTACGAAGCGAATGCCGAGGTGAGCCGCCTCGAAGCCGAGATCAAGTTCATCGTCGAGTCGCGCAACCGCGTGCAGGCGCAGATCGCCGCGCTGACCGCTCAGCGCGAGCAGTGGCTCGCGCAGGCGCAAAAGGCACAGGACGATCTCGAAGACGCCGAAGAGCAACTCGCGGCGGGCGACGAGAAAGCCGTGATCGCCGAAGAGGCGGCCGCCGCGAAGCACGACGCGATGCCCGCGCTCGAGGCGCGCTGGCGCGACGCGCAGGCGCAACTGAGCGACGAACGCGCCGGGATCGCGCAGACCGAGCAGGCGCTCAAGCTCGAAGCCGCGCATCAGCGCAACGCCGACCAGCAGTTGCAGCAGCTTCAGCAGCGTCAGGAACGTCTGAAGACGGAAGCGGGCGGCCTCGATGTACCGGACGAAGCGCAGCTCGAAGAACTGCGCATGCAGCTGGCCGAGCACGAAGAAATTCTGCGCGACGCGCAAGAGCGTCTCGCCGACGTCCAGGACACGCTTCCGCGCCTCGACGCCGAGCGCCGCGCCGCGCAGGAGCGCGTCCAGGCGGAAAGCGCGCAGATCCACCAGCTCGAAGCGCGGCTTGCCGCGCTGCGTCAGCTGCAGGAGAACGTGCAGACGGAAGGCAAGATCCAGCCGTGGCTCGACAAGCACGAGCTGGGCGCGCTGCCGCGTCTGTGGAAGAAGCTGCATGTCGAAGCTGGTTGGGAAACCGCGCTCGAATCGTTGCTGCGAGAGCGTCTTGCCGCGCTCGAAGTGTCGAATCTCGACTGGGTGAAGCACTTCGTCAGCGACGCGCCGCCCGCGAAGCTCGCGTTCTACGCGCCGCCCGCCGCCGGTCAGCCGGTGGCCGCGCCGCCGTCGCTGCGTCCGCTGCTGTCGCTCGTGCGCATCGACGATGCAGGCATTCGCGCCGTGCTCAACGACTGGCTCGGCAACGCGTTCGTCGCCGACGATCTGCCCCAGGCGCTCTCGATGCGCTCGCAATTGCCGGAAGGCGGCGCGTTCGTCGTGAAGGCGGGCCATGTGGTGACGCGCGTCGGTGTGCAGTTGTACGCGGCCGACTCCGAACAGGCGGGCATGCTCGCGCGTCAACAGGAAATCGAAAATCTGACGCGCCAGGTGCGCGCGCAGGCGCTGCTCGCCGAAGAAGCCAAGGCTGCGGCGATTCGTGCCGAGGCCGCGCATACGCAGGCATCGAACGCACTGACGGAAGTGCGTCAGCAGACCGAGCGCGCGACCCAGCGTGTGCACGCGCTGCAGATGGACGTGCTCAAGCTCACGCAGGCACATGAGCGCTACACGCAGCGCAGCACGCAGATCAGCGAGGAACTCGAGGAAATCACCGCGCAGGTCGAAGAGCAGCGCGCGCTGCGTGCCGAATCGGAAGCGAACTTCGAGCGGCACGACGGCGAGCTCGCCGAACTGCAGGCGCGCTTCGAAGACAACCAGCTCGCGTTCGAAGCGCTCGACGAAGAACTGGGCAACGCGCGCAACGAATCGCGCGATCTCGACCGCGCCGCCACCGATGCGCGCTTTGCCGCGCGCAACATGGCGAATCGCATCGACGAACTGAAGCGCACCATTCAGGTCGCGCACGAGCAGAGCGAACGCGTCGCGGGCTCGCTCGAAGACGCGCGCGCCGAACTCGAAACGATCAACGAGCAGACAGCGCATACGGGCTTGCAGGATGCGCTCGACATTCGCCGCGTCAAGGAAGAGGCGCTGCATGCCGCGCGTCTCGAACTCGACGATCTGACGGCGAAGCTGCGCCAGTCCGACGAGTTGCGCCTGACCAGCGAGCGCGCGCTGCAGCCGCTGCGCGACCGCATCACCGAATTGCAGCTGAAGGAGCAGGCGGCGCGTCTGAACGCCGAGCAGTTCATCGAGCAACTGACGGCGGCGGGCGTCGACGAAGCCGAATTGCAGGCCAAGCTCACACCGGACATGAAGCCGTCGTACCTGCAGGGCGAAGTGACGCGCATCAACAACGCGATCACGGCGCTCGGCCCCGTCAACATGGCCGCGCTCGACGAGCTGAAGGCGGCGACGGAACGCAAGACTTTCCTCGACGCGCAGTCGGCCGACCTGACGCGCGCGATCGAAACGCTCGAAGACGCGATCCGCAAGATCGACCAGGAAACGCGCACGCTGCTGCAAGGCACGTTCGACGAGGTGAACCGTCATTTCGGCGAGCTGTTCCCGCGTCTTTTCGGCGGCGGCCAGGCGAAGCTCATCATGACGGGCGACGAGATTCTCGACGCGGGCGTGCAGGTGATGGCGCAGCCGCCCGGCAAGAAGAATTCGACGATCCACCTGCTATCGGGCGGCGAAAAGGCGCTGACGGCGACGGCGCTCGTGTTCGCGATGTTCCAGCTGAATCCGGCGCCGTTCTGTCTGCTCGACGAAGTGGACGCGCCGCTCGACGACGCGAACACCGAGCGTTTCGCGAACCTCGTGCGCGCGATGTCGGACAAAACACAGTTCCTGTTCATTTCCCACAACAAGATCGCGATGGAAATGGCGCAGCAACTGATCGGCGTGACGATGCAGGAGCAGGGCGTGTCGCGAATCGTTGCCGTCGACATGGAAACGGCTGCGGGATTTGTCCAGAATATCGTTTAAACGTCCACCCGCGCGTGGCCTTCGGGCCGCGCGCGGGTGTTGCTGAACACAGAATCGAATTCGCTGCGCGCCGGCGCCCGCAGCGGCGGCACGCAGTGCGTGCTGGCCGCGCGAGCCAGGCGCGGCGCGCAGCGGCGAAAAGAATTGCAGATGGAGCGTGCATGGACGAGTTGACACTCGGTTTGATCGGCGCGGGCGCCGTGGTGGTCGGGGGCGTGGTGGTCTACAACGCGTGGCAGGGCGCGAAGGTGCGTCGCAGGATGCCGCGGCCGATGCCCGCCGACACGGCGGAACCCACGGCTCGAGACGAGCACGTCGAGCAGAGCCCATTCATCGAACCGGCGCGCCCGACGACGCGCCGCGAATCCACATCGGGCGAGCATGTCGAACCCGCGCGTGTCGAGCCGACCTTCGGCGGCGTCGCTCCCCTCGACACGCCCGCCGACATCCAGGCCGAAAACACGTCGCCGAACGGTTTCCCCGAAGACGAGGAACGCGAGCAGCCGGCCGAGCGCGAGGCCGACGACGAGCGCAACGAGCCGATCATGCCCGCTGCCACGACGATTTCGTCGGCGCCGCCGGCGATCGTCGACCGGCGCATCGACTGCATCGTCCCCATCAGGCTTTCCGCGCCTGTCGCGGGCGACAAGGTGCTGCCGCTCGCGCAGCGTCTGCGCCGCGCGGGCAGCAAGCCGGTGCATATCGAAGGCAAGCCGGAAGGCGGCGGCGCGTGGGAACTGCTGCAAAGCGGCGTGCGCTACGAAGAGTTGCGCGCGGCCGCGCAACTCGCGAACCGCAGCGGCCCGCTCAACGAACTGGAGTTCTCCGAATTCGTGACGGGCGTTCAGCAGTTCGCCGACGCGCTCGATGCTTCACCCGAGTTTCCGGACATGATGGAAACCGTATCGATGGCGCGCGAACTCGACGGCTTTGCCGCGCAGTGCGACGCGCAACTGTCGATCAACGTGCTGTCCGACGGCGCGCCCTGGTCCGCGAACTACGTGCAGGCAGTCGCTTCGCAGGACGGGCTGCTGCTGTCGCGCGACGGCACGCGCTTCGTCAAGCTCGACGCAAAGCAGAGCCCCGTGTTCATGCTGCAGTTCGGCGACACCAACTTCCTGCGCGACGATCTCACGTACAAGGGCGGCCAGATGATCACGCTGGTGCTCGACGTGCCCGTCGCCGACGAAGACATCCTGCCGTTCCGCCTGATGTGCGACTACGCGAAGTCGCTCGCCGAGCGTATTGGCGGGCGCGTGGTCGACGATGGCCGCCGGCCGTTGCCGGAAAGCGCGCTGCTCGCGATCGAGAAGCAACTGATGACGCTGTACGCGAAGCTCGAACAGGCTGGCATTCCGGCCGGCTCGCCTGCGACGCGGCGTCTGTTCAGCCAGTAGGCACGCGACGCGGCTTTGCGCACGATGCGACGGCTTATGCTGCCGTCGATGAGCCCGCCTGATGAATGGGAATGCTTCGGGCGGTTTTCATTTGGGCCGCGCGTTTTCCTTTTCATCCGGAGCCGCGCCGGAAGAGTCATAGCGTTCGCCAGGCGCCAGCACCGATCGACGACGCGGATGCCGTGCCCGTTCATCCCACGTCATCCGGCCACGGTCGTCCGCTGATCCATGCCTTGACCGCGGCGACGACGGCCTCTTCCCTTCCATAGAACCCGTGATGCGACATCGCCTCGCAGGGCTTGCTGCGCGCGTCGCCGCCGTGCACGGTGACCAGAGCAAATTGACCGCTGTCGGCGATGCGCTTTAGCGCTTCATAGGAACAAAGATAGCAGCCGTCGTCCGCGTGCTGGACGAACAGCTGGCGCGCACGAATCGCACCGTAGTCGAAGCCGATCAACGGCGTGGCCTGGCCGCGCGCGGGACTGCTGAGCGTCGACATATGCACGACGGCGTTCCATACATCGGGCAAGGCGCGTCCCACGTAAGCCGACGATATCGTGCCGCGGCTCGTGCCCACCAGCACGAGCTTCGCCAGTGGAAAGCGCGCACGCAGGTTCGCCGCGACCTGTGCGAGATCCTGCGCGGAACGCGGCGACGCACGAAACGCATCCGGATAACCGCCCGGCTGATCCGACGGCGCATCGACAATGGCCGTCGCGAACAACGAATCCACGAACAGGTTGCGCGCACGGATCAGGAAGTTGTTCTTCTCGCGTATATGGATCGTGCCGCCCGGCTGCTGCGAGAGCTTGAGATCGCCTTCGCTGCCCGGAAACATCACGAGCACCCACTGCGGCTGGCTGCCGTCCTGTTGGGTCAGCAGATAGGAGATCGATGCGCCTTGACCGAGCGGCACGTCGACCACCTGTTCGCTCGCCATCGCGCCGCGCGCATGGCATGCGGCGAGCGTGGCCAGCACGATGAAGAGACAGCGTATGAGGCGGGCAATGGATGCAGGCATGTTGACGGTTACGCGATGAACGGCACGCGACAAGTTCGCATTGCGGCTGGCGCGCTGTCAACGGCTTGCGCATCGATTGGCCGATCGGCCAGGATCGGCAGGCCCATGTTGGGTTTGCGCGCGCACCAAACTGGCCATTCGGCCGATGCCACGGGAAGCGCTTCCTGAGATAATCTGACATCCATTACATACGCCGAAACGCCGACAGCATGGCCCGAACCAAAGTCCCTGATCCTGCAACCAGCGCACCCGCCGAGCGGGCCTTGTGGCTGCGCGCCGAACTCGAACGCGCGAACCACGCGTACTACGTGCTCGACCAGCCGGATCTGCCCGACGCGGAGTACGACAAGCTGTTCAAGGAACTGCAGCAGATCGAAAGCGAGCATCCGGATCTGATCACGCCGGATTCTCCTACGCAGCGGGTCGGTGGCGAAGCAGCGAGCGGCTTCAGGCCCGTCGTGCACGACATGCCGATGCTGTCGCTGAACAACGGCTTTTCGGACGAGGACATCGCGGCCTTCGACAAGCGCATATCGGACACGCTGCATCATTCGCCCGTCGATTACGCGTGTGAACTGAAGTTCGACGGCCTTGCGATCTCCTTGCGCTACGAGGACGGCAAGTTCACGCAGGCGGCCACGCGCGGCGACGGCGCAACGGGCGAGGACGTCACCGAAAACGTCCGCACCATCCGCTCGATTCCGCTCAAGCTGAAAGGCAAGCGTGTGCCGAGGCTCATCGACGTGCGCGGCGAAGTGCTGATGTTCAAGCGCGACTTCGATCGCCTGAACCAGCGTCAGCGCGACGCGGGCCAGCGCGAGTTTGCGAACCCGCGCAACGCGGCGGCGGGCAGCTTGCGGCAGCTCGATCCGAAGATGACCGCACAGCGTCCGCTGTCGTTCTTCGCGTATGGCATCGGCGTGCTCGATGGCGTCGAGATGCCGGCGACGCACAGCGAATTGCTCGACTGGTATCACGAGATGGGCTTGCCCGTGAACAGCGAGCGGGCCGTCGTTCAGGGCGCCGAAGGGCTGCTCGGCTTCTTCCATAAGGTCGGCGAGAAGCGGGAGAAGCTGCCGTACGACATCGACGGCGTCGTCTACAAGGTCGACCGGCGCGATCAGCAGGACACGTTGGGCTTTGTTTCGCGCGCGCCGCGCTTTGCGCTCGCGCACAAGTTCCCGGCGCAGGAAGCGCTCACGAAGCTCGTCGCCATCGACGTTCAGGTCGGCCGCACGGGCGCGATCACGCCTGTCGCGCGGCTCGAGCCCGTGTTCGTCGGCGGTGCGACGGTGACGAATGCGACGCTGCACAACGAGGACGAGATTCGCCGCAAGGACATCCGCATCGGCGATACAGTGGTCGTGCGGCGCGCGGGCGACGTGATCCCCGAAGTGGTGAGCGCGATGCTCGATCGCAGGCCAGCCGACGTGCGCGAGTTCGTGATGCCGACCGAGTGCCCCGTGTGCGGCTCGGCCATCGAACGTCTGCCGGACGAAGCGATTGCGCGCTGCACGGGCGGCCTCTTCTGTCCGGCGCAGCGCAAGCAGGCGTTGTGGCATTTCGCACAACGCCGCGCGCTGGACATCGACGGCCTGGGCGAAAAGATCATCGATCAACTGGTCGAACTGAATCTCGTGCGCACGCCCGCGGATCTCTTCAATCTGGGTTTCGCGACGCTCGCCGAGCTCGACCGCTTCGCGGAAAAGTCCGCGCAGAACCTGCTCGACTCGCTCGAAAAAGCCAAGCACACGACGCTCGCTCGCTTCATTTACGCACTCGGCATCCGGCACGTTGGCGAATCGACGGCGAAGGACCTGGCCAAACATTTCGGCTCGCTCGAGCCCATCATGAACGCGACCGTCGAAGAGCTGCTGGAGGTCAACGACGTCGGGCCCATCGTCGCCGAAGCGATTCATCAGTTCTTCGCCGAGGAGCACAACCGCACGGTCATCGATCAGTTGCGCGCGCCCGGCAAGGTGACATGGACGGAAGGCCCGCCCGCGCCGAAAGCGCCGCAGGGCGTGCTGGCGGGCAAGACGGTCGTGCTGACGGGCACGCTGCCGAACATGGGCCGCGACGACGCGAAGGAGTTGCTGGAGGCGGCCGGCGCGAAGGTGGCCGGTTCGGTGTCGAAGAAGACCGATTACGTGGTGGCCGGTGCGGAAGCGGGCAGCAAGCTTGCGAAAGCCGAGGAACTCGGCATCCCCGTGCTCGACGAAGATGGTATGCGTAAGCTCCTGGAGGGGCACACAACATGATTCACGAAATCCTCAAGATGGGCGATCCGCGTCTGTTGCGCATCGCCAAGCCCGTCGATCACTTCGACACGCCCGAGTTGCATGACCTCGTCCGGGACATGTTCGAGACGATGCACGATGCGAACGGCGCAGGGCTCGCCGCGCCGCAGATCGGCGTCGATCTGCAGGTCGTGATTTTCGGGTTCGGCCATAACGAGCGCTATCCGGACGCGCCGTCCGTGCCGGAGACGGTGCTGATCAACCCGACGATCACGCCCGTGTCGCTGGATACGGAGGAGGGGTGGGAAGGGTGTCTCTCCGTGCCGGGGCTGCGCGGCGCCGTGACCCGCCTGTCGATGATCCGCTATCACGGCTTCGATCAGTTCGGCAAACCGATCGATCGCGTCGCGGAAGGCTTTCACGCGCGTGTGGTTCAGCACGAGTGCGATCACCTGATCGGCAAGCTGTATCCGATGCGGATTACGGATTTCGCCAAGTTCGGCTATACCGAGGTGCTGTTTCCCGACCTCGATCCGGAATCCGACGAATGAGCGGACGACAGGGCCACAGCGAGCAGTAGCTTTGGCCCGTTGCCGGAAAAGAAAAAACCCGCATGCGCGGGTTTTTTCATACAGACGATAGCGAGCGGCGGGCCTCAGAACGACTCGTCAGGGCCCAAATAGCGCCATTGTCCGGGCGGCAGTGCGCCGAGCATCACGTGGCCCATCCGCACACGCTTCAGGCCCACGACATGCAGGCCGACCAGTTCGCACATGCGGCGAATCTGGCGCTTCTTGCCTTCACGCAGCACGAAGCGCAATTGTTCGCCGTTCTGCCAGCTGACCATCGCAGGCTTGAGCGGCACGCCGTCGAGTTCGAGCCCGTGGCGCAGCTTCGCGAGGCTCTCCGCGGGGAAATGGTGCTCGACATCCGTTTCGACGTCGCCGTACGTGACGCGCACGAGATATTCCTTGTCGATCTGTGAATTCCCGCCGATCAGCTGTTTGGCGACGCGCCCGTCCTGGGTCAGCACCAGCAGCCCGGTCGAATCGATATCGAGGCGGCCTGCCGGCGCGAGCTGACGCAGATGCGCGGCCGAGAAGCGGATGTCGGTGCGATCGCCGTCCCAGCGGTTTTCGGGCTTGACGAGCGTCACAGCGGGTTCATAGCCTTCTTCCGCCTGGCCCGAGACGTAGCCCACCGGCTTGTGCACGAGGATCGTAACCTGCTTGAGCTGCGCGGCCTGGGCGGCGGGGTCGATCTGGATGTCGGCGTCGGGGCGGACCTTCGTGCCGAGCGTATCGACGACGACGCCGTCGACCGTCACCCAGCCTTTTTCGATCCACTCGTCGGCTTCGCGGCGCGAGCACAGGCCAAGCTCGGACATCAGCTTCGACAGGCGCAGATTGCCCGGTACGTCGTTGTACTCGCCCTCGTCGCGGCGGCGCGGCTCTACGACAGGGCGCGGTTTGCGCGCCGGTTTCGCGGCGGGGCGATCGAACATCGCGGGACGGTCGAAGCTGTCTTCGATCGAGCGGATGTCGCGCTTTGCCTTGTTGGTGCGTGGCGCGGGTGCCGGCTTGGGCGGCGCGACTTCGCCGCGGTCCGCATAGGCGCTCTTGACGGGTTTTGCGTAGGTGCGTTCGCTGCGGGCCGAGGTTTCGTCGCCGCTTGCACGGCGTGCGGGGCCTTCGCTCCGAGGGCGGCGATCTTGCGACGCGTCGCGACCTTCATAGACGGCTTTGATGGGCCGTGCATAGGTGCGTTCGCGCGGCGATTCGCTATCCGAAGCGCGGGCCGTACGCGGCGCGCTGCGGCGCTCGTCGTTGTCGCGTGGAGCGCGACGCGCGCGGGGTGCGTCATCGTCGCGCGAAAAGCGCGGCGCGCGTTCGCCCGCTGAGGCGCCGCGCGACGGGCGATCAGACGAAAAGCGTCGATCGGCGGGCGCCTCCGCATTACGGCGGAAACCACCGCTTGCGGACGCGCCTTGCTTGCGCGGCGGCCGGTCGTCCGCGGAACGGCGTTCAAATGAGCCGGATTCGCCTCGTGCGCGCGTCGCACGCGCCGGCCGGTCGCCCGTCGAGCGACGTTCAAATGAGCCGGATTCGCCTCGTGCGCGCGTCGGTGCGCCCGTCGGCCGCGCGGGCCAGTCGCCCGTCGAGCGACGTTCAAATGAGCCGGATTCGCTGCGTCCGCGTGCCGGTGCGTCCGTCGCACGCGCGGGACGGTCGCCGGAGCGCGCGCCGGCGCCGCTCCGCGTCGCCGTGGACGAGTTGCGGCGTTCACCCGCCGCGCCCGCTGTCTTGCCGAACGAGCGCTTCTCGGGCGTCGGCGAACCTGTCTCGCTGCGGCGCGCGGCCGCCGACGTCGAAGAACCGGAGCCGCCGCGCGGCCCCTTGGACGGAGCGGCCTTGGCCGCTGGCGCGGCCGGCCGTGCCGGCTTGCGCGCAGTTGTGCTGCCCGGACGGACGGGGGCGCGTTCGGACGAAGCCGGCCGCGGATGCTTGGCTGTCAGTTTGACTCGCATGAAATCTCACACTGCGATCGCGCGCAGCAGCTCGGTTTCGACCTGGATTTGTCGTCGGTTGTCCGAGAGGCCGTGTCCATCGAGTAGGAACACGTCCTCGACGCGTTCGCCGAGCGTATTGATCCGCGCCGCGTGGACGCCGACCCGGTGCTCGGCCAGCACGCGCGCGATCGAATAAAGAAGACCCGGCCGGTCGTTTGCCGACACGGACAGGATGTAGTATTGGCCGCGCTCGTCGGCCCGCAGGTCGACGCGCGGCGTGACGGGGAACGTACGTGACAGGCGCGACAGACGGCCCTTCGACGGCTCCGGCAGCAGCGTGCCTTCAGCCGCGAGGCGCTCCGCCAGTTCCTGCTCGACGAGGTTGGCGATATCGCGATAGTGGACATCTCGCTCGGTATGCGCGACGAGGAAGTTGTCGAGTGCGTAGCCGTGCTTCGTGGTGCTCACGCGCGCATCCAGCACGGACAGCGCGTTGCGGTCGAAGTACGCGCAGATGCCCGCGAACAGATCGGGGCGGTCCTTCACGTAGACCAGCACCTGCAGCGCCTCGCCGATGGGTGACGGACGCGCGCGCACGATCGGGGTCGCGGTCTCGACGTGCCGGTACAGCACGCGTGTCTGCCAGGCGATATCGGCGGCGTCGTGCCGCAGGAAGTAGCCGACGTCGAGCTTGTCCCACAGCGCGCAGTGTGCGTTCTCGGGCACGGTCTCGAGCCGCAGCAGCGCGAGCGCCTCCTCCTGACGCTGCTTCAGTTCAGAATGCGCGTCGGGACGGGCGCCGCCGAGCACGGCAAGCGTCGCACGGTACAGGTCTTCGAGCAGCTTGCCCTTCCACGTGTTCCAGACTTTCGGGCTGGTGCCGCGAATATCGGCGACCGTCAGCAGATACAGCGCCGTCAGGCGCCGCTCGGTGCCGACCAGATCGGCGAAACGCTTGATCACCTCCGGGTCGCTCGTGTCCTGCTTCTGCGCGACCTGGCTCATCGTCAGGTGATGCTGGACCAGCCATACGACGAGCGCCGCGTCGTCGGCAGAAATGCCGTGCTCGCGGCAGAAGCGTCGGGCGTCGGCCATGCCGAGCGTCGAGTGATCGCCGCCGCGGCCCTTGGCGATGTCGTGAAAGAGGGCGGCCACGTACAGCAGATACGGACGCTCGAAGTTCGCGATCAGCTGGCTGCAGAACGGGTATTCGTGCGCATGCTCGGCGACGGCGAAACGCCGCATGTTCCGCAGCACCATCAGGATGTGCTGATCGACGGTATAGACGTGATACAGATCGTGCTGCATCTGTCCGACGATACGGCGGAAGTTCAGCAGATAACGCCCCAGCACGCTCGTCTGGTTCATCAGACGCAGTGCATGCGTGATGCCTTGCGGCTGCTTCAGAATTTCCAGGAAAAGCCGGCGGTTTTCCGGATCGCGGCGCCAGCGGTGGTCCATCTTGTCGCGCGCGTTGTAGAGCGCGCGCAGCGTGCGCGCCGACAGCCCTTTGACGCCTGGCGTTTTTTCGTACAACAGGAACGCTTCGAGGATCGCATTCGGCTCGCGTTCGAACACGTCGTCGCTGGCGATTTCCAGCATGCCCTGTTTTTCGACGAAACGATCGGACAAAACGCGCGTGATGCCGCTCGTGTTCGGAAAGAGCTGGGCTTCGATGTTCTGGATCAGAATGGTCGAGAGCTGCGTGACGGCTTTGGCGGCCCAGTAGTAACGGCGCATCAGCTGCTCGCTGGCGCGGCGCGTGGCTGTGGCCTTGAAGCCGAAGCTCTCTGCGAGCGGAGTCTGCAGATCGAAGACAAGAATGTCCTGGCGGCGCCCCGCGAGCACGTGCAGGCGTGCGCGCAACGTCTTCAGAAAACCTTCGTTGCGGCGCAGTTCGCGCGCTTCGCGATCGGTGATGAGGCCGCGCGTGTCCAGTTCGCGCCAGCTACTGCCGAATCCGGCCGCCTGCGTGACCCACAGAATCAGCTGGAGATCGCGCAATCCGCCTGGGCTTTCCTTGATGTTGGGTTCGAGCGCGTAAGGCGTGTCCTGGAACTTCGCATGCCGCTGGCGCATTTCCAGCACTTTCGCCTGGAAGAACGCGCGCGGATCGAGCGCGTCGCGGTAGCGCAGCGAAAAGCTTTCGAACAGCGTCGTGCTGCCGACAATGCGCCGCGCTTCGAGCAGCGACGTCTGCACGGTTACGTCGTTCGCGGCTTCTTCGATGCACTGCGACACCGTGCGCACGCTGCTACCGAGTTCCAGCCCCAGATCCCACGCCAGTCCGATAAAGCGCTCGATGCTGGCTTCGAGGTGCGGGACAGGCTCGTCGGGCAGCAGAACGAGAATGTCGATGTCGGAATGCGGGGCCAGTTCTCCGCGCCCATAGCCGCCGACGGCGAGCAGCGCCAGCGACGCGGGCAGATCGCACGTGGCCCACGCGCCGCGCAGCGCATCGTCGGTGATGCGCGCGAGCGAGCGCATCAGCGTGTCGACATTGGATGCCGTCCGGAAGCGATCGATCAGCGGGGTCTTGGCCACCTTGTAGTCCGCCTTGAGCGACGTGGCATCGGAAAGGGCGACGGCGGAAACGCTGCTCATAGGCGAAGGAACGAGGAAATCAGGCAGTGGCGGCGGCCACGATTTGCGGGCGCGCGGGCGTGCCGGCCGAGACGGTCAGCACTTCGTAGCCCGTCGGCGTGACGAGAATCGTGTGCTCCCACTGCGCGGACAGGCTACGGTCCTTCGTCTTGACGGTCCACTGGTCGGGCATCGTGCGGATCTCGCGGCGGCCGGCATTGATCATCGGCTCGATCGTGAAGATCATGCCGGGCTGCAATTCGATGCCCGTGCCGGGACGGCCGTAGTGCAGGACTTGCGGCTCGTCGTGGAAAACCTGGCCGATGCCGTGGCCGCAATATTCGCGCACCACGCTGTAGCCCTGGCCTTCCGCGTGCTTCTGGATCGCGTAGCCGATGTCGCCGAGATGCGCGCCCGGGCGCACCTGCTCGATGCCGAGCCACATGCATTCGTAGGTCGTCTGGATGAGGCGCCTCGCCATGATCGAGCCCTCGCCGACGATGAACATGCGGCTCGTGTCGCCGTAGTAGCCGTTCTTGATCACGGTGACGTCGATATTGAGCACGTCGCCGTTTTTCAGCGTCTTGTCGCCGGGAATGCCGTGGCAGATCACGTCGTTCACGGACGTGCAGACGGCCTTCGGAAACGGCGGATAGCCGGGCGGCTGATAGTTCAGCGGCGCCGGAATCGTGCCTTGCACGTTCGTCATGTATTCGTGACAGAGGCGGTCGAGCTCGCCCGTCGTGACGCCGGGCTTCACGAACGGCGTGATGTAGTCGAGGACTTCGCTCCCGAGCCGTCCAGCGACGCGCATCTGGGCGATATCGTCTTCGTTTTTGAGCGTAATAGCCATGAGTCGGGCCTGAAAAGCGGTGTATCGCGTAATTATCGCACCTTATCTCCGTGATCGCTGGCTTTTGCTGGTCGGAATGGCCACGTGCGGCGCGCGCCGCAGCGCATGTCCGTGACGTGCTGCCCGGCGGCGGGTGCAACCCGCGGCAATCGCACGTGCTACCGCGTAGGTTGAGTCCTGCAATGCTCGCGTGCTATACTCTTCGGCTAAGTCAGTCGCCAGTTCGAATATTCAGAATATTCATATCGGCGGCGGACTTTCCTCGCGAGCTGGCCATAAGGTGCAAGACCCCTATGGCGCAATTCGCGAGATTCGCAAGCCGGCGCACCCAGGGTGTTCGCGGCGTCAGGTCTTCCCGAAGAGCGCGGAAGGCGGCGCGGCGGATACGGCAGCCGGCTTAAGACCCAACCCTAGCGGAGATATTCATGGCAGTTACCATGCGTCAAATGCTGGAAGCCGGTGTCCACTTCGGTCACCAGACGCGCTTCTGGAACCCGAAGATGGCCCCCTTCATTTTCGGCCATCGCAACAAGATTCACATCATCAACCTCGAAAAGACGCTGCCGATGTACAACGACGCGCTGAAGTACGTGCGTCAACTGGCAGCGAACCGCGGCACGATCCTGTTCGTCGGCACGAAGCGTCAGTCGCGTGACACGATCGCTGAAGCGGCTCAGCGCGCTGGCATGCCGTATGTCAACGCACGCTGGCTCGGCGGCATGCTGACCAACTTCAAGACGCTGAAGGTTTCGATCAAGCGCCTGAAGGACATGGAAGCGGCGGTCGAGGCAGGCGAGCTCGAGAAGATGAGCAAGAAGGAAGCGCTGCTGTTCGAACGCGAAATCGCCAAGCTGCAAAAGTCGATCGGCGGCGTGAAGGACATGGGCGGCATTCCGGATGCGATCTTCGTGGTCGACGTCGGCTACCACAAGATTGCCGTCACGGAAGCGAACAAGCTGGGCGTGCCCGTCATCGCCGTGGTCGATACGAACCACTCGCCGGAAGGTGTGGACTACGTGATCCCGGGCAACGACGACGCGAGCAAGGCCGTCACGCTGTACGCACAAGGCGTGGCTGACGCGATCCTCGAAGGTCGCGCGAACGCGGTCAACGAAGTCGTGCAGGCAGCTCGCGGCGGCGACGGCGACGAGTTCGTCGAGGTCAACGGGGAAGCGTAAAGCACCCTGTGTCCGGCAAAAAAGGGGGCTCTCGATAGGCCCCCTTTTTTTAAGCCGCGACGATCTGCAGTGAGCGTGCGGCAACTCGCACGCGGCAGCGCCGGAAATAAATGTGCGCTGCGCGGAAACGAAATTCTGCCGCCGGCATCGAATGCGGGCGGCGTGTGACAGACAGACTCAAGGAGCGAATGATGGCGGCAATTACCGCAAGCATGGTGGCAGAACTGCGCGCGAAGACCGACGCGCCGATGATGGAATGCAAGAAGGCGCTGACGGAAGCTGACGGCGATATGGCGCGCGCCGAAGAGCTGCTGCGCGTTAAGCTCGGCAACAAGGCGTCGAAGGCGGCGTCGCGCGTCACGGCTGAAGGCGTGATCGCATCGTTCATCGAAGGCGGCGTCGGCGCGATCGTCGAGCTGAACTGCGAAACCGACTTCGTTTCGAAGAACGACGATTTCATCGGCTTCTCGAAGAAGGTTGCCGAGCTCGTCGTCAAGCAGAACCCCGCTGACGTCGCTGCTCTGTCGGCGCTGCCGCTGGACGGCTCGACGGTCGACGCAGTGCGTTCGGCGCTGGTCGGCAAGATCGGCGAAAACCTGTCGATCCGCCGTTTCGCGCGCTTCGAAACGTCGAACAAGCTGGCTGCATACCTGCACGGCACCCGCATCGGCGTGCTGGTCGAGTACACGGGCGCGGACGAGCAGGTCGGCAAGGACGTCGCGATGCACATCGCGGCGATGAAGCCGGTCTCGCTGTCGTCGGACGACGTTCCCGCCGACCTGATCGCCAAGGAGCGCAGCATCGCCGAGCAGAAGGCGGCCGAATCGGGCAAGCCGGCTGAGATCGTCGCGAAGATGGTCGACGGCTCGGTGCAGAAGTACCTGAAGGAAGTGTCGCTGCTGAACCAGCCGTTCGTGAAGAACGACAAGCAGACGATCGAACAGATGCTGAAGGCTGCGAGCTCGAGCGTGCAGAAGTTTGCGCTGTTCGTCGTGGGCGAGGGCATCGAAAAGCGCCAGGACGACTTCGCGGCTGAAGTCGCGGCGCAAGTTGCTGCTGCGAAGCAGCAATAAGCTTCGTTTAAGTTTTACGCTGTACCGTTTGACCCGCGGCGGGGCTGGACCTCGCCGCGGCCGGCAGCGCCGCCGGGGTTGCGCGTGCGCAAGGCGCACGGTGGCCGGATGTCGACTCGCCTCGGTCGGTTGTTGAGGCGCATCAGCATCAATTTGGCGGCGCTTGCCCGAATTCGTATTTCACCCCTACAGTTAGTTCCGTGTTGTTTGGCGGCTTTTTGGCCCTGCTCAGCGCAATCTGGATATCTCTATGCCCTCTGCCTATAAACGCGTCCTCCTCAAACTCTCTGGCGAAGCCCTGATGGGCGATGATGCATTCGGCATCAATCGTGCAACGATCGAAAGAATGGTGGCGGATGTGGCCGAGGTGGTGCGGCTCGGTACGCAACTGGCGGTGGTGATCGGCGGCGGCAACATTTTTCGCGGTGTGGCGGGCGGCGCGGCGGGTATGGACCGTGCGACGGCCGACTACATGGGCATGCTGGCTACGATGATGAACGCACTGGCGTTGCAGGACGCGATGCGCCACGCCGGTATCGAAGCGCGCGTGCAGTCGGCGCTGCGCATGGATCAGGTCGTCGAGCCGTACATCCGTCCCCGCGCCATCCGTCAGCTGGAAGAGGGCAAGGTGGTGATCTTCGCGGCCGGCACGGGCAACCCGTTCTTCACGACCGACACGGCGGCTGCGCTGCGCGGCTCGGAGGTCGGCGCCGAAGTCGTGCTGAAGGCGACCAAGGTGGACGGCGTCTATTCGGCCGATCCGAAGAAGGACCCGTCTGCGACGCGCTATTCGACGATCAGTTTCGACGAGGCGATCGGCCGCAACCTGCAGGTGATGGACGCCACCGCGTTTGCGCTGTGCCGCGACCAGAAGCTGCCGATCCGCGTGTTTTCGATCGTGAAGCCGGGCGCGCTGAAGCGCATCGTGCAGGGCGAGGACGAAGGCACCCTCGTCCACGTGTAAACTCTCTTTCACGTCTGTGGGCTTGAACGCGGGCTTGGGCGCCGCCTCGCGCGCGCTGTCGGGCCCGCATCGTTTTGAAGGTTCGGAGGTTTAATCATGTCTGTGGCTGACATCAAGAAAGGCGCTGAGCAAAAAATGCAGCGCTCGCTCGACGCGTTCAAGAACGATCTGTCGAAAATCCGCACGGGCCGTGCGCACACGGGCCTGCTCGATCACATCCAGGTCGACTACTACGGCTCGCCCGTGCCGATCTCGCAGGTCGCAAACCTGACGCTCGTCGATGCCCGCACGATCGGCGTGCAGCCGTGGGAAAAGAAGATGGTCGCCGTGATCGAAAAGGCGATCCGCGAATCGGATCTGGGCCTGAACCCGGCCACGCACGGCGATCTGATCCGTGTGCCGATGCCCCCGCTGACGGAAGAGCGCCGCCGCGAGTTGACGAAGGTCGTCAAGAGCGAAGGCGAGACGGCGAAGGTGGCCGTGCGCAACCTGCGCCGCGACGCGAACGAGCAACTGAAGAAGCTCGTGAAGGACAAGGAAATCTCCGAAGACGACGAGCGCCGCGCCGGCGACGATGTTCAGAAGCTGACGGACAAGTTCGTCGCGGAAATCGACAAGCTCGTGCAAACCAAGGAAGGCGAGATCATGACGGTTTGATGGTCTGGCGCACACCAGACACGAGAACTTTCACTGATCATTCCTTCTTTATTTGCTGCTTTACCCGACGGCCATGACCTATACAAGCTCAACCGTTCGCGTCCCTGACGTCTCAGCCGTACCGCGTCACATCGCGATCATCATGGACGGCAATGGCCGTTGGGCGACTCAACGCCGCCTGCCGCGCGTGGCGGGCCATACGCGTGGCCTCGACGCCGTGCGCGCGGCCGTCGACGCCTGCGCTCGACGCGGCGTCCAGTATCTGACGCTGTTCGCATTCAGTTCCGAAAACTGGCGCCGCCCGATCGACGAGGTGTCGTTCCTGATGCGCCTGTTCGTCACCGCGCTCGAGCGCGAGATCGGCAAGCTGCACGCAAACGGCATCCGTTTGCGCGTGGTCGGCGACCTGTCGATGTTCGACAAGAAGATCCAGGATCTGATCACCCGTGCCGAAACCAAGACGGCGAAGAACACGCGTCTCACGCTGACCATCGCCGCGAACTACGGCGGACGCTGGGACATCATGCAGGCCACGCGCAAGCTGGTCGAGCAGTCGGCGGCGGCGGGCCATCCCGTCGAGGTCAACGAAGACTCGTTCGCCCAACACCTTGCCATGGCTTACGCGCCTGAGCCGGATCTTTTCATCCGCACAGGCGGCGAGCAGCGCATCAGCAACTTCCTGCTGTGGCAGCTCGCGTACACAGAGTTCTATTTCACCGACACCTACTGGCCGGATTTCGACGCCGACGCGCTCGGCCGCGCGATCGAGTCGTACACCGAGCGCGAGCGCCGCTTCGGCCGCACGAGCGCCCAGCTCGAGCCGCAATCGCAAAACGCCGATTCGCTTCCATGCTAAAAACCCGTGTCATCACGGCGATCGTCCTGCTGGCCATTCTTCTCCCCGTCACGCTGTGGGCGCCGATCGGCGGCTTCGGCGCGCTGATCGCGTTCGTCGTCGTGTTCGCCGCATGGGAATGGGCGCGGCTCCTGAAGCTTCCGGGCGCCGGTCCCGTGATCTACGCGATTATTGCCGCGCTGGCGCTGGTCGCCAGCACGAAGCTCGGCACGGGCTTCGCGGCGCCACGGCCGCTCTTCCAGGCTTCGTCGATCTTCTGGGTATTCGCGGGGCCGTTCGTGCTGTTGCGCAAGCCGGCGCTCGCGCAGGGCGCGTGGCGGCCGTTCCTGCTGCTGGCGGGCATCGTCATGTTCGCGGCCTGCTGGCATGCCCTCGTCGCGGCCCGCATCGAGGGCGTGCCGTTCGTGCTTTCCCTGCTCCTCGTGGTCTGGTTGGCCGATATCGGCGCATACTTTACGGGGAAGGCCTTCGGAAAACACAAACTCGCGCCGTCGATCAGCCCCGGCAAGACCTGGGAGGGGGCCGTCGGCGGCTGGCTCGCGGTGATGATCGTCGCGGCAGTCGCCGTCGTTACTCACGCGTTCGCGCCGACCCTGTTTTCCGCGCTGCTCGACCATCTCGGCGCCGCGCGCGCGTTTGCCACGCTGACGCTGCTGGTCGTGTTCAGCGTGGTGGGCGACCTGTTCGAGTCGATGCTCAAGCGCCAGGCCGGCGTGAAGGATTCGAGCAACCTGCTGCCCGGACATGGCGGCGTGCTCGACCGCATCGACGCCTTGTTGCCGGTGCTGCCGCTCGCGATGCTCGTATTGTCGTAGCCCATCGGCTAGAGAAAGAGATATGCAAAAACGACTCACTTTGCTCGGTTCCACGGGCTCGATCGGAGACAGCACGCTCGACGTCGTCGCGCGTCATCCCGAGCGTTTCTCGGTGTATGCGCTGACCGCGCATCGCAACGGCGACAAGCTCGTCGACCAATGCCTGCGCTTCAAACCCGAAGTGGCCGTCGTCGGCGATGCCGACACGGCCGCGAGCGTCGCCGCGAAACTGCGCGCCGCGGGTTGCAGGACGGAAGTCGCGTACGGTCCGCAGGCGCTCGTCGATGTATCGAAGAGCGACGGCTGCGACACTGTTGTCGCGGCGATCGTCGGCGCGGCGGGTCTCGAGCCGAGCCTTGCTGCGGCGCGCGCCGGCAAGCGCATTCTGCTCGCGAACAAGGAGGCGCTCGTGATGTCGGGCGCGATCTTCATGGACGCGGTGCGTGATAACGGCGCGATCCTGCTGCCCGTCGACAGCGAGCACAACGCGATCTTCCAGTGCCTGCCGCGCGAATCAGCGCTGCATGGCGGCGTGTCGAAGATCATTCTGACGGCGTCGGGCGGCCCGTTCCGCACGCGCGAGCCGTCGACGCTCGTCGACGTCACGCCGGAAGAAGCGTGCAAGCATCCGAACTGGGTGATGGGCCGCAAGATTTCCGTCGACTCCGCAACGATGATGAACAAGGGCCTCGAAGTCATCGAGGCCCATTGGCTGTTCGGCCTGCCCGGCGAGCGCATCGATGTGCTGATTCACCCGCAGAGCGTGATTCACTCGCTCGTGTCGTACGCGGACGGATCGGTGCTCGCGCAACTAGGCAACCCGGACATGCGCACGCCGATCGCGCACGCGCTGGCTTTCCCGGATCGTGTCGATTCAGGCGTCGCGCAGCTCGATCTCGCGCAGATCGCGTCGCTGTCGTTCGAGAAGCCCGATTACACGCGCTTCCCGTGCCTCGCGCTCGCGATGCAGGCGCTGGCCGAAGGCGGCGTCGCCAGCGCCGCGCTGAACGCGGCGAACGAGATCGCCGTCGAGGCGTTCCTGTCGCGCCGCATCGGCTTCATGGCGATTGCCCAGGTCGTCGAAGCCGTGCTGAACACATTGCCCAATCGCGAGGCGTCGAGCCTCGCGGACGTGGTCGACGCGGACGCCGCTGCGCGCCGCGCCGCCCACGCTTTGATCGACGGTCTGCCGGCGGGCGCTCGCCGCACGGAACGCGCCGTCCAGTGAGGCGTTTATGAACGTGCTGATCGAACTGGTCGCCTTCGCAGTCGCGATCGGCGTACTGGTGGTCGTCCATGAGTTTGGCCACTACAGCATCGCGCGCCTGTGCGGCGTCAAGGTACTGCGATTTTCGATCGGCTTCGGCAAGCCCCTTGCGCGCTGGGTCAGCGCGAAGACGGGCACCGAGTGGACCATCGCGTCGCTGCCGCTCGGTGGCTACGTGAAGATGCTCGACGAGCGCGAAGAGGGCGCGCCGATTCCTCCCGCCGATCTGCCGCGCGCGTTCAACCGCCAGTCGGTCGGCAAGCGCATCGCGATCGTCGCAGCGGGCCCCATCGCCAACTTCATTCTGGCCATCGTGCTGTTCGCGGCTGTGTTCGCGACGGGCGTCACCGAGCCGGCCGCAATCGTCGCAGCGCCCGTTGCCGATACCGTCGCGGCGCGCGCCGGCTTCGAGGGCGGCGAGACCGTGGTCGGCGTGCGTGACGCTGACGGCGGCGACTCCGAGCGCGTTCGCTCGTGGTCGGATTTGCGCTGGAAGCTCCTGGGCGCCGCGTTCGATCACAAGCGCGTCATATTGAGCGCGAAGGACGGCGGGCACGGCACCTTCGATTTCCCGCTCGATTTGCAAGGTCTCAGCGACAAGGAAGTCGACGACGACTTCATGTCGCGGCTCGGCTTCGAGCCCGGCGGCGGCACGTTGTCGGTGGCGGGCGTGCAGCCGGGCAGCGCGGCGTTGCGCGCGGGCCTGCTCGCGGGCGACCGGATCCGCGCCGTCGACGGACGTCCCGCCGATAACGCCACGACCTTCATCAACTACATCAAGTCGCACGCGGGCAAGCCTGTCGTGCTGCAAGTCGAGCGCGGCGCGAAGAACCCGCAGCCAGGGGCGTTGCAGAATCTGACCATCGTGCCGGGCGTGCAGCGCGACGAGATGACGGGCCAGCAGGTCGGCCGCATCGGCGCCGAGCTCGCGACGCAAGTGCCTTCGATCGATGTGCGCTACGGTCCCGTCGAGAGCGTGCGCCTGGGCGCGCGTCGCACATGGGACCTTGCTGTGTACTCGGTGCGGATGTTTGGCCGGATGATCGTCGGCGAGGCTTCGCTCAAAAATCTGTCCGGTCCCGTGACCATCGCGGACTACGCGGGCAAGAGCGCGCGACTCGGTCCATCAGCATTCCTGTCGTTCCTCGCGCTTGTCAGCATAAGCCTCGGCGTCCTCAACCTTTTACCAATACCGGTATTGGACGGGGGGCATCTGTTATATTATCTGGTTGAAGCTGTTACCGGCAAAGCCGTATCGGATCGCTGGCAGCTCGTTCTTCAAAGAGCGGGACTGGCTTGTATCGTCGCCTTGTCGGCGATTGCGCTGTTCAACGATCTTGCTCGTTTAATCCATTTTTAAAGTGTCTGGCGGCGTACGATGGCGCCCGCCTGACCTGATGCAGCTATACACACTGGGGAAGCACGTTGTTTAAACCTCATCGCTTTGTTCCAAAGACGGTTGTAGCCGCGGCATTCGCCGCGCATGGGCTGGTAGCTCATGCGACGACACCCTTCGTGGTGAAAGACATTCGGATCGAAGGGCTGCAACGGGTAGAACCCGGCACGGTGTTCTCCTATCTCCCCATCAAGCAAGGCGATACGTTTTCCGACGAAAAGGCTTCCGAAGCCATCCGCGCGCTGTACGCGACGGGCTTCTTCAACGACGTGAAGATCGCCACGGAAGGCGACGTCGTGGTGGTGCAGGTGCTGGAGCGTCCCGCCATCGGCACGATTGATTTCTCCGGCCTGCATGAATTTGAGAAGGACAACCTGGTCAAGGCGCTGCGCGCGGTCGGTCTGTCGCAGGGCCGGTATTACGACAAGGCACTCGTCGACAAGGCCGAGCAGGAACTGAAGCGCCAGTATCTGACGCGCGGCTTCTACGCCGCCGAAGTCACGACTACGATCACGCCGATCGATCGCAACCGTGTTGCGGTCCTGTTCGCCGTGATCGAAGGTCCCAGCGCGAAGATCCGCCAGATCAACTTCATCGGCAACAAGGCGTTCAGCACGGGCACGCTGCGCGACGAAATGCAGCTGTCCACGCCGAACTGGTTCTCCTGGTACACGAAGAACGATCTGTATTCGAAGGAAAAGCTCACCGGCGACCTCGAGAACGTCCGCTCGTATTACTTGAACCGCGGCTACCTCGAGTTCAACATCGAGTCGACCCAGGTGTCGATCACGCCGGACAAGAAGGACATGTATCTGACGGTGACGCTGCACGAAGGCGAGCCGTACACGATCAACAGCATCAAGCTCGCGGGCAATCTGCTCGACCGCGAAGCCGAACTGAACAAGCTGATCAAGATCAAGCCGGGCGACCGTTTCTCGGCGGAAAAGCTGCAGGCCACGACGAAGTCGATCGTCGACAAGCTCGGCGAATACGGCTACGCGTTCGCGACCGTGAACGCGCTGCCGCAAATCGACCAGGAGCATCACAAGGTCGACCTGACGCTGCAGGTCGATCCGAGCCGCCGTGTGTACGTGCGCCGTATCAACGTGAACGGCAACACGCGCACGCGCGACGAAGTGGTGCGCCGCGAGATGCGCCAGCTCGAAAGCTCGTGGTTCGATTCGAACCGCCTCGCGCTGTCGAAGGACCGCATCAACCGTCTCGGCTACTTCACGGATGTCGACGTGACGACGGTGCCCGTCGAAGGCACGCCGGACCAGGTGGACGTCGACGTGAAGGTCGCCGAAAAGCCGACGGGCGCGATCACGCTGGGCGCGGGTTTTTCGTCGACGGACAAGGTGGTGCTGTCGGCGGGCGTGTCGCAGGACAACGTGTTCGGTTCGGGCACGAGCCTTTCGGTGAACGTGAACACCGCGAAGACGTACCGTACGCTGACGGTCTCGCAGGTCGACCCGTACTTCACGGTCGACGGCATCAAGCGCATTACCGACGTCTACTACCGCACGTACGAGCCGCTGTACTACTCGACCGATTCGAGCTTCCGCATCGTCACGATGGGCGGCGACCTGAAGTTCGGCATCCCGTTCTCGGAAGTGGATACGGTGTACTTCGGCGCGGGCTTCGAGCAGAACACGCTGGACGTCGACGCAAATACGCCGCAGGCCTACAAGAACTACGTGCAGGACTTCGGCCGCGTGTCGAACAACGTGCCGTTGACGGTCGGCTGGTCGCGCGACGCGCGTGACAGCGCGCTGGTGCCGAGCCGCGGCTACTTCACGCAGGCGAATGCCGAATACGGCACGCCGATCGGCGGCACCGAGTATTACAAGGCCGACTTGCAGGCGCAGTACTATTATTCGTTTGCTCGCGGCTTCGTGCTGGGTTTCAACATCCAGGGCGGCTACGGCAACGGCATCGGCAACCCGTACCCGATCTTCAAGAACTACTACGCGGGCGGTATCGGCTCGGTCCGCGGCTATGAACCGAGCTCTCTGGGTCCGCGCGACACGGTTACGCATGACCCGATCGGCGGCAACAAGATGTTCGTGACCAACGTCGAACTCACGTTCCCGCTGCCGGGCACGGGCTATGACCGTACGCTGCGGGTGTTCACGTTCCTCGACGCCGGTAACGTGTGGGGCGATTCGCGTCAGGGCGGCAATACGACGGTCGGTTCGAACGGCTTGCGCTACGGTTACGGTGTCGGTCTCGCGTGGATTTCGCCGATCGGGCCGCTCAAGCTGTCGTTGGGCTTCCCGTTGCAGAAACACGCGGGCGACCAGTATCAGAAGTTCCAGTTCCAGATCGGGACGGCGTTCTGATCGCGCGCTCGAGAACCGGAACCCCTTACAGCATCGAGAGGATGACTTTGCTAACTGGTATGTTTTCGAAACGTGTGGCGTGCGCAATGGCCCTGGCCATGACGCTCGGCGTAGGCGGGGCGAATGCCGCGCAGGCGCAGGAAGCGCGGATCGCCGCGGTGAATTCGGATCGCATCCTGCGTGAGTCGTCGGCGGCGAAGGCGGCGCAGACCAAGCTGGAAGCGGAGTTCGCGAAGCGCGACAAGGATCTGCAGGACATGGCGCAGCGTCTCAAGTCGATGTCCGACTCGCTCGACAAGAACGGCGCGTCGATGTCGCCCGTCGATCGCGCGCAGAAGCAGCGCGACCTGTCGCAGCTCGACACGGACTTCCAGCGCAAGCAGCGCGAGTTCCGCGAAGACCTGAACCAGCGCCGCAACGAAGAGCTTGCAGCCGTGCTCGACCGCGCGAACAAGGTGATCAAGCAGATCGCCGAGCAGCAGCACTACGACCTGATCGTGCAGGAAGCGGTCTACGTCAGCCCGCGCATCGATATCACCGACCAGGTGCTGAAGGCGCTGGCATCGGCGGGCAACGGCGGCAGCGGCAACTGATAAGCGCAGGGGCGCATAAGCACAGCGCGAACGCGGTGAAAACGCGGCGTAAGACCGTCCCGCGAAACACTACCGGCGCGCGGTTCGCGTGCAAGGCAGGCAACTGAACAGCAGGAGCAGTACACGCATGGCATTCACGCTCGAGGAGATCGTGCAGCGGTTTGGCGGCGAAGTCGTCGGCGATCGCGCGCACCGCGTCGGCAATCTGGCGCCGCTCGACCAGGCTGGCCCGGATCAACTGGCGTTCCTCGCCAACCCGAAGTATCTGGCGCAGGTCGAAACGACGCGCGCGGGCGCGGTACTGATCAACGCGGCTGATCTCGCGAAGCTCGCTTCGCGCGACGGCCGTAACTTCATCGTCACGCCGAATCCCTACGCTTATTTCGCGCGTCTCGCGCAGGCCTTCATCGACATGGCCGCGCCAAAGGTGCAGCCGGGCGCGCACGCCAGCGCGGCCATCGACCCCTCCGCGCAGATCGCCGCGAGCGCCGTGATCGGCCCGAACGTGACGGTCGAAGCGGGCGTCGTGATCGGCGATAACGTGCGGCTCGACGCGAATGTGTTCATCGGGCGCGGCACGAAAATCGGCGCAGGCTCGCATCTGTACCCGAACGTCGCCGTCTATCACGGCTGCACTGTCGGCGAGCGCGTGATCATTCATGCAGGCGCCGTGATCGGCTCGGACGGCTTCGGCTTTGCACCGGACTTCGTCGGCGAAGGCGACGCCCGTACGGGCAGCTGGGTGAAGATTCCGCAAGTCGGCGGCGTATCGATCGGGCCCGACGTCGAAATCGGCGCAAATACGACGATCGACCGCGGCGCAATGGCCGATACCGTGATCGAAGAATGCGTGAAAATCGACAACCTCGTGCAGATCGGCCATAACTGCAAGATCGGCGCCTATACGGTGATCGCGGGTTGCGCAGGCGTCGCTGGCAGCACGACGATCGGCCGTCACTGCATGATCGGCGGCGCGGTCGGCATTGCCGGCCACGTCACCCTGGCCGACTACGTGATCGTCACGGCCCAGTCGGGCGTGTCGAAGTCGCTGTTGAAACCCGGCATGTACACGAGCGCGTTCCCGGCCGTGAATCACGCCGACTGGAACAAAAGCGCCGCGTTGATGCGCAATCTCGACAAGCTGCGAGACCGTATCAAGGCACTCGAAGCCGCCGTCGCCAGCGCCTCCGGAGACAAGGCGTAAGCGCCGGCCGGCGGGAAGCGCCGGCGCGCGCGGCCGACAGGCGGCGCGCGACCGGCACAGGAACGGGCGGCAGGGCGCGGTTCGTCTTCCATGCGCCAGCACCCAGCATTCGCAGTCATCATCGCGCAACCAATGCGTGAGCAGAAACACCATGAGCACCGAAAAAATCAATCTCGACATTCACAAGATCCTCACGCTGCTGCCGCATCGCTATCCGATCCTCCTCGTCGATCGGGTGCTCGAACTCGAGCCGCACAAGAGCATCAAGGCGCTGAAGAACGTGACGGTCAACGAACCGTTCTTCATGGGCCACTTCCCGAAGCGCCCCGTGATGCCGGGCGTGCTGATTCTGGAAGCGCTCGCGCAGACGGCTGCGCTCCTGACGTTCTCGGAAGAGCCACATGATCCCGACAACACGCTGTACCTGTTCGTCGGCATTGACAACGCGCGCTTCAAGCGCGTCGTCGAACCGGGCGACCAGCTGATCCTGAACGCCACGTTCGAGCGTCATATGCGCGGCATCTGGAAGTTCAAGGCGCGCGCCGAAGTGGACGGCCAGGTGGCGGCCGAAGCCGATCTGATGTGCGCCGTGCGCCAGACGGACAGCGAGTGACGGAAAGCAACTGGCCGTGACGGGCGGACAGCGGACGGACGGGGCTCATGCCCCGTCACGTCCCGTAACGCCGGCGGCAGAACGATCGAAACCTCGGGCTGTCACAAGATGGATTGCATCGTGACGGCTTGAACGCGCTGGATGGCGCAGCAGCGTCATCCGCGCCGTGTAACTGAAATACAGCGGGAAATACAGCGAGGGCGCATGAGCAGGATTCATCCTACTGCGATCATCGAATCGGGCGCGCAGCTCGACGAATCGGTCGAGATCGGACCGTACGCAATCGTCGGCGCGAACGTCACGATCGGTGCGCGCACCACGGTCGGTTCGCACAGCGTGATCGAAGGACATACGACGATCGGCGAAGACAACCGCATCGGCCATTACGCATCGGTCGGCGGCCGGCCGCAGGACATGAAGTACAGGGACGAGCCCACGAAGCTCGTGATCGGCAACCGCAACACGATCCGCGAATTCACGACGATCCACACGGGCACCGTGCAGGACCAGGGCATCACGACGCTCGGCGACGACAACTGGATCATGGCCTACGTGCATATCGGCCACGACTGCCAGATCGGCAGCAACGTGATCCTGTCGAGCAATGCGCAGATGGCGGGCCACGTGATCATCGGCGATTACGCGATTGTCGGCGGCATGTCGGGCGTGCACCAGTTCGTGCGCATCGGCGCGCATTCGATGCTGGGCGGCGCGTCAGCGCTCGTGCAGGACATCCCGCCGTTCGTGATCGCAGCGGGCAACAAGGCCGAGCCGCACGGCATCAACGTCGAAGGGCTGCGCCGCCGCGGCTTCTCGGCGGACGCCATTTCGGCGCTGCGCTCGGCCTATCGGCTGCTGTACAAGAACAGCCTGTCGCTCGAAGAAGCGAAGGTGCAATTGCGCGAACTCGCGACGGCGGGCGGCGACGGCGACGAGCCCGTGAGCGCGCTCGTCGAATTCGTCGAGCAGTCGCAGCGCGGCATCATCCGCTAACCGATGCCGTTGCCTACCAGTCCGCTGCGGCTCGCATTGGTGGCCGGCGAGCCGTCGGGCGACCTGCTTGCGGCGTCGCTGCTGGACGGGCTCGCGGCCCGTCTGCCGCAAGGGACGCAGTACTTCGGCATCGGCGGCCCGCGCATGACCGCGAAGGGCTTCGACGCGCACTTTCCGATGGAAAAGCTGTCGGTGCGCGGCTACGTCGAAGCGCTGAAGCATATTCCCGAGATTCTCGGCATCCGCAACGAGCTGAAGCGCCAGTTGCTGGCGGAGCCGCCTTCGGCGTTCATCGGCGTCGATGCGCCGGACTTCAACTTCGGCCTCGAGCATGCGTTGCGCGACGCGGGCATTCCGACCATTCACTTCGTCTGTCCGTCGATCTGGGCATGGCGCGGCGGCCGGATCAAGAAGATCGTCAAGGCCGTCGATCACATGCTGTGCGTATTCCCGTTCGAAAAGGTGCTGCTCGAGAAATCGGGCGTCGCGGCGACCTATGTCGGGCATCCGCTCGCCGATGAAATCCCGCTCGAACCGGACATGGCGGGCGCGCGCCGCGTGCTCGGGCTGCCCGAAAGCGGCCCAGTGATCGCCGTGCTGCCGGGCAGCCGCCGCTCGGAAATCTCGCTGATCGGACCGACGTTCTTCGACGCGATGGAACTGATGTTGCAGCGCGAGCCGGGCGTGCGCTTCGTGATGCCGGCAGCGACGCCTGCGCTGCGCGAACTGCTGAAGCCGTTCGTCGACGCGCACCCGAAGCTGCCGCTGACGCTGACGGACGGCAACGCTCAGCTTGCGATGACGGCCGCTGACGCGATTCTCGTGAAAAGCGGCACGGTCACGCTGGAAGCGGCGCTGCTGAAGAAGCCGATGGTGATTTCGTACAAGGTGCCCTGGCTGACGGGGCAGATCATGCGCCGTCAGGGGTATTTGCCGTACGTGGGCCTGCCGAACATTCTGGCCGGGCGTTTCGTCGTGCCCGAAATCCTGCAGCACTTCGCGACGCCCGAAGCGTTGGCCGACGCCACGCTGACTCAGTTGCGCGACGATGCAAACCGGCGCACGCTGACGGAAATCTTCACCGAGATGCATCACGTGCTGAAGCAGAACACAGCGCAGCGTGCCGCGGAAGCGGTCGTCGGCGTCATCGAAGCGCGCCGGGGGCGTCCATGACGGGCGCGACGGGCAAGGCCGCGCCGCGCCGCAAGGCGCCTGCGACGATCGCGAAACAGGCCGGCCTCGATTTTTCATCGCCGGAAGACGTCATTTGCGGCGTCGACGAAGCAGGGCGCGGTCCGCTCGCGGGCCCCGTGGTGGCCGCCGCCGTCATTCTCGATCCGACGAAACCGCGCATCCGTGGACTCGGCGATTCGAAGGCGCTGACGGCGAAAAAGCGCGAAGAGCTGTACGACAAGATCATCGAACGGTCGCTTGCGTATTGCGTCGCGTCGGCGTCGGTGGAAGAGATCGACACGCTGAACATCCTGCACGCGACGATGCTCGCGATGAAGCGCGCCGTCGAAGGGCTGAACGTCGCGCCGACGCTCGCGAAGATCGACGGCAACCGTTGCCCGACGCTGAGCATTCGCAGCGAGGCGATCGTCAGCGGCGATGCGCTCGTGCCGTGCATCTCGGCGGCGTCGATTCTCGCGAAGGTCACACGCGACCGGATGCTGCTCGAACTGCATCAGACGTTCCCGATGTACGGCTTCGACGCGCACGCGGGCTACGGCACGCCGCAGCATCTGCTGGCGCTACGCGATCATGGTCCGTGCGAGCATCACCGGCGCTCGTTTGCGCCCGTGCGCGACGCGTATCTGCGGCTCGGCATGGCTGTCGATTTGCCTGAGAACGTCGTAATCGTGCCGCCCGTCGCAGACGACGACGTGCTCATCGCCGACGACAGCGCTCCGTTCTGACGTCTCACGGAAACGACTCAAGCGCCTTCGGGCGCTTTTCTTTTCACCGCTTTTCTTATCGTACCGATACGGTCTTCGCTGCCAGTGAAAGCCATTACCTCGCGGGACAATCCGCTCTACAAACGTCTGAAGGCATTGGCCGGCTCGACGCATCAACAGCGCAGGAGCGGCCATGCGCTGCTCGAAGGGTTTCATCTGGCGGGCGCCTATCTCGATGTCGCGGGGCAGCCCGAGACGTGCGTCGTCACGGAAGGCGCGCTGCGCCACGACGAAGCGCAGGCCATCGTCGCGCGCATCGATGAGCGGCGCATCGTCACGCTGCCCGATACGCTCTTCGGGCAACTGTCGAATGTCGTGAACGGCGTGGGCATGCTGCTGCTCGTCGAGAAGCTCGACGAGGCGCTGCCGGATCGCGTGACGCAAGGCTGCATCGTGCTCGATGGCGTGCAAGACGCGGGCAATGTCGGCTCGATTCTGCGCAGCGCGGCGGCGGCGGGCATCGGCCATGTGTTCTGCGCGCCGGGCACCGCGTACGCGTGGTCGTCGAAAGTGCTGCGCTCCGGCATGGGCGCGCATTTCCTGCTGCGCATTCATGAGGATGTCGAACCGCAGACGCTAATCGAGCGGCTCGACGTGCCCGTCGCGATCACCGACTCGCACGGCGCGCAGGCGATTTACGACACCGATTTGTCGGGCCCGGTCGTGTGGGTGTTCGGCAACGAAGGGGCGGGCGTGTCGCGGGCATGGCGCGACGCGGTGACGTATCGCGTGACGATTCCGCAGCCGGGCGGGATGGAATCGCTGAATGTCGCGGCGGCCGCGGCCGTGTGTCTTTTCGAGCAGTGCCGGCAGCAGCGCGGGCACGAGCCGCGCGCTTCCAGCTAACCTTCACGCCGGCTGCATCAATACGACGACCGGTCGAGCCTGATTTCCTGCAGGATGGTCGTCGCGATTTCCTCGATCGACTTGTGCGTCGACGACAGCCACTTGATGCCTTCGCGCCGCATCATCGTCTCGGCTTCGTTGATTTCGTACCGGCAGTTTTCCAGCGCGGCGTACTTGCTGCCGGGGCGCCGCTCGTTTCGAATCTCCGAAAGCCGTTGCGGATCGATCGACAGCCCGAACATCTTCGTGCGATGCGCGAGCAGCGGCGTCGGCAGCTTGCCGCGCTCGAAGTCTTCGGGAATCAGCGGATAGTTCGCGGCCTTCACGCCGTACTGCATCGCCAGATAAAGGCTCGTCGGCGTCTTGCCGCTGCGCGACACGCCGACGAGGATCACGTCCGCTTCTTCGAGATTGCGATTCGATTGTCCGTCGTCGTGGGCGAGCGAGAAGTTGATCGCCTCGATCCGGTTCTTGTACTCCTCGGTATCGGCGTTCTGGTGGCCGCGGCCCATCGCGTGGCTCGACTTCAGCTCCAGTTCCTGTTCGAGCGGCTCGACGAAGGTCTGGAACATGTCCAGCACGAGCGCGTTCGAGTCCTTCACGATCTGGTTCGACGCGCTGTTCACGAGCGTCGTGAAGACGATCGGGCGACGGCCTTCGTGATGGGCGGATTCGTTGATCTTTTCGAGCGTGGCGTACGCCTTTTCCGTCGAATCGACGAATGGCACACGGACCAGGCGAAATTTCTGGTCGAACTGGGAGAGGATCGAATGCGCGAAGGTTTCGGCAGTAATCCCGGTACCGTCGGAGACGATGAATACGGTGGGCGGCATCAGTGGGGACAGGGAACGCGAGCGTCAAAATCCGCTCAAATGAGACATCGCCGCGTGGCACCCGCTGCCCGGTGGCTGGCCGGAAACCTTGCAGCGGCGCCGCTCGAGGCGCAATTCTTGTCCGACCGTCACATTTCGAGAGTCGGCACGGTAGAATAGCGGCAACCTGTTGGATAAGCAATTGCAGCCAAATCGCGTAACTATCTGTTATCGCACTTGGATTGCGTCGCGATTTGTTCGTATCTTGCACGGCTACGCCGCAAGTTCGTTCAATCTCCTGCTTCGTCGGGCTTCGTGTCGAACGTCTGGTTCTTCAGCGATTGCTTTTCCAACAGGTTGCGCAAGGCACGAGCCACGCTTCCAATGAGCGCCTCGTGTTCAAGCCCACTTGCGCAATCGAGCATTTTTTTCACACTTAGGGGCTTGTATGACTAACGCAGTTAACGTTGCTAAGGATCAGGCGTATGTAGTTCCATTCGAGCAGTTGCGAATGACCGACGTGGACATCGTCGGCGGCAAGAATGCATCGCTCGGCGAGATGATCAGTCAGCTCGCGGAAGCAGGTGTGCGCGTGCCGACCGGCTTTGCGACGACGGCGCTCGCATTCCGCGAGTTCCTGCATCACAACAACCTGACCGAACGCATCGCGCAACGTCTGGAGACGCTCGACGTCGACGACGTGAAGGCGCTTGCCGCTGCGGGCAAGGAGATCCGTCAATGGATCGTCGACGCCCCGATGCAGCCGCGTCTCGAGCAGGAAATTCGCGCGGCGTTCGAAACGCTCTCGAAGAGCTCGCCTGAGGAACTGTCGTTCGCGGTCCGTTCGTCGGCAACGGCGGAAGACCTGCCGGACGCATCGTTCGCGGGCCAGCAGGAAAGCTACCTGAACGTGGTCGGCATCGAAGACGTGCTCGATCGCATGAAGCACGTGTTCGCGTCGCTGTACAACGACCGCGCCATCTCCTATCGCGTTCACAAGGGCTTTACGCACGCGGAAGTCGCGTTGTCGGCGGGCGTGCAGCGCATGGTGCGCTCGGACGTCGGCGCAGCGGGCGTGATGTTCACGCTCGACACCGAATCGGGCTTCAAGGACGCCGTCTTCATCACGTCGAGCTACGGCTTGGGTGAAACCGTCGTGCAAGGCGCGGTGAATCCGGACGAGTTCTACGTCTTCAAGACCACGCTCGCGCAGAACAAATACCCGATCATCCGCCGCTCGATCGGCTCGAAGCTCATCAAGATGGAGTTCACGAAGGCAGGCGAAGAAGGCCGCGTGAAGACCGTCGACGTGTCGCACGAGCAGCGCAACCGTTTCTCGATCACCGACGACGACGTGATTGAGCTCGCGAAATACGCGGTTATCATCGAGAAGCACTACGAGCGTCCGATGGACATCGAGTGGGGCAAGGACGGTCGCGACGGCAAGATCTTCATCCTGCAGGCGCGTCCTGAAACGGTGAAGAGCCAGGGTCACAACAAGGCTGAGCAGCGCTTCAAGCTGAAGGGCCAGTCGCAGGTGCTGGCGACGGGCCGCGCGATCGGCCAGAAGATCGGCGCGGGTCCTGTGCGCGTGATCCATGATCCGTCGGAGATGGAGCGCGTGCAGCCGGGCGACGTGCTGGTCGCGGACATGACCGATCCGAACTGGGAGCCGGTGATGAAGCGCGCGGCGGCCATCGTCACGAACCGTGGCGGCCGCACCTGCCATGCGGCGATCATCGCGCGCGAGCTGGGCGTGCCCGCCGTAGTGGGCTGCGGCGATGCGACCGACGTGCTGAAGGACGGCTCGCTCGTTACGGTGTCGTGCTCGGAAGGCGACGAAGGCAAGATCTACGACGGTCTGCTCGAAACGGAGGTGACGGAAATCCAGCGTGGCGAACTGCCGGAAATCCCCGTGAAGATCATGATGAACGTCGGCAATCCGCAGCTCGCGTTCGACTTCGCGCAACTGCCGAACAAGGGCGTGGGTCTCGCACGGCTGGAATTCATCATCAACAACAACATCGGCGTTCATCCGAAGGCGATTCTCGAGTATCCGAACGTCGATCAGGACCTGAAGAAGGCCGTCGAAAGCGTCGCGCGCGGTCATGCATCGCCGCGTGCGTTCTACGTCGACAAGCTGACGGAAGGCATCGCGACGATCGGCGCGGCGTTCTATCCGAAGCCCGTGATCGTGCGTCTGTCGGACTTCAAGTCGAACGAGTACAAGAAGCTGATCGGCGGCTCGCGCTATGAGCCGGACGAGGAAAACCCGATGCTGGGCTTCCGCGGCGCATCGCGTTATATCGCCGAAGACTTCGCGCAGGCGTTCGAAATGGAATGCATGGCGCTCAAGCGCGTGCGCGAAGAGATGGGCCTCGACAATGTCGAGATCATGGTGCCGTTCGTGCGTACGCTGAAGCAGGCGGAGCGCGTGGTGAACCTGCTCGCGAAGTACGGCCTGAAGCGCGGCGAAAACGGCCTGCGCCTGATCATGATGTGCGAAGTGCCGTCGAACGCGATCCTCGCCGAAGAGTTCCTGCAGTTCTTCGACGGCTTCTCGATCGGCTCGAACGACCTGACGCAGCTCACGCTCGGCCTCGACCGCGACTCGGGCATGGAACTGCTCGCCGTCGACTTCGACGAGCGCGATCCCGCCGTCAAGTTCATGTTGAAGCGCGCGATCGACACGTGCCTGCGCCTGAACAAGTACGTCGGCATCTGCGGCCAGGGCCCGTCGGATCATCCGGATTTCGCGCAATGGCTGACGGACGAAGGCATTGCGTCGATCTCGCTGAACCCGGACACGATCATCGATACGTGGCAGGCGCTGGCGAAAACGATGGCGAAGTAAGCATTGCGCATCGTTTGTAGAGGTATGTAAAACGTACTTCAGCGAACGATAAAACGTCGACGCTTCATGCTATAAACACCCCGGTAGATCCGGGGTGTTTTGCTTTGTGGAGGCCAACGTGATGCATAGCGGGCTGTTCTGGTGGATTGGCGCAGGCGTGCTGATCGTGCTCGAACTGATGCACGGCACGTTCTATCTGCTGATGGTGGCGCTGGGTTTTATCGCGGCGGCCCTTGCGCGTCTGGCAGGCGCCGACTTGCCGTTGCAGTTCGGCGTTGCAGCCGTTGTCGCGCTTGGCGCGGTGATCGTTCTGCGCAAGTCGCGCTATGGACGCAAGACGAAAACGCGCGCCGAGGCCGCGCGCAATCCCGACGTCAATCTCGACATCGGCTCGACACTGACCGTGCCCGCGTGGCACGACGGGCGCGCTCGGACCAGCTATCGCGGCGCGTCATGGGAAGTCGAACTCTCACCCGGCGAGCCGGAAGACGCGAACCTCTACGAAATCACTGCGCTGCGTGGCAACTGCCTGGTCGTTGTCGCAAGAAAGCACGCGGCTCGAACTTGAATAACGGGATCTGATTCAAGCGTCGTTCGGACGCAACTCACGCGCATCAGGATGCGCACAACAATTCAAAAACAGATTGGGGGTGCGGGAATGGAACCGTCGAGCATCGTTGGGCTCGTGTTGCTGATCGTCGTGATCGTGACTGCCGCGAAGACGATCAAGATCGTGCCGCAGCAGCACGCGTGGGTGCTGGAGCGGCTCGGGCGCTATCACGCGACGTTGACGCCAGGCCTGACGTTCGTGCTGCCGTTCATCGACCGGATCGCGTACAAGCACGTGCTCAAGGAAATTCCGCTCGACGTCCCGAGCCAGGTCTGCATCACGCGCGACAACACACAGTTGCAGGTCGACGGCGTGCTGTATTTTCAGGTCACCGATCCAATGAAGGCGTCATACGGATCGAGCAATTTCGTGTTCGCGATCACGCAACTGTCGCAGACCACGCTGCGTTCGGTGATCGGCAAGCTCGAACTGGACAAAACCTTCGAGGAGCGCGACTTCATCAACCATTCGATCGTGTCGGCGCTCGACGAAGCGGCTTCGAACTGGGGCGTCAAGGTACTGCGCTACGAGATCAAGGATCTGACGCCACCGAAGGAAATCCTCCACGCGATGCAGGCGCAGATCACGGCCGAACGGGAGAAGCGCGCGCTGATCGCAGCGTCGGAAGGGCGCAAGCAGGAGCAGATCAATATCGCGTCGGGCGGACGCGAGGCGGCCATTCAGAAGTCCGAAGGCGAGCGTCAGGCGGCGATCAACCAGGCGCAAGGTCAGGCGGCGGCGATTCTGGCTGTCGCCGAGGCCAACTCTCAGGCAATTCAGAAGATTGCGGCCGCGATTCAATCGACGGGCGGCATGGAAGCCGTGAATCTGAAGGTCGCCGAGCAGTACGTGAATGCGTTTGCGAATCTGGCGAAGGCGGGCAATACGCTGATCGTGCCGGGCAACATGTCGGACATGAGCTCGATGATCGCGTCGGCGCTAACGATCGTGAAGCAGGGCAAGACGACTGCCTGAACGTTTGGCGAGCGCGACATGAGCGCGCGTTTCGCAAGAGCACGACGAGGAAAAAATAGCCCGCATGTTACTGCGGGCCATTGTCTATCCGGTGATTGAAAAGAGCGTGCCGGCTCAGGTCGGCGTGCGCATCAGCCGCGCTTTTTCGCGTTCCCAATCGCGCTTCTTCTCGGTCTCGCGCTTGTCGTGCAGCTTCTTGCCTTTCGCGAGGCCGATCTCGCATTTGACGCGACCGTTCTTGTAGTGAAAGTTCAGCGGCACGAGCGTATAGCCGCGCTGCTCGACCTTGCCGATCAGCTTGCTGATTTCTTCCGCGCGCAGCAGCAGCTTGCGCGTGCGGACGGGGTCCGGCTTGATGTGCGTCGACGCTTCGGGCAGCGGGCTGATGTGCGTGCCGATCAGAAACAGCTCGGCGTTCCTGATCACCACGTAGCCTTCCTTGATCTGGCCGCGCCCGGCGCGCAGCGCCTTGACTTCCCAGCCCTCCAGCACGAGCCCCGCCTCGTAACGCTCCTCGACCGAATAATCGAAGAACGCTTTTCTGTTGTCGATGATGCTCATGAATGGAAACGGCCCAACTCGTTTAAAATCACGATTTTAGCAAAGCGGGCCGCCGAAAACCCGTCGCCGTGTCACTCAGTTGTCACGCGTTCGCTATTTCCCAATCACCGTTGCCACGCGCTGTTCAATTTATGGCAGATGTCCAGAAAACCGTGTTGATACGCCATTCGGCGGAACAGATGTTCGACCTCGTCACCGATGTCGCCGACTACCCCAATTTTCTTCCGTGGTGCGGCGGCGTCGAGATCCGCCGCCAGGAAGATAATCTGATGGAGGCGAAGATCGACATCAATTTCAAGGGCATCAAGCAGCACTTCGCGACGCACAACACGCAGGAGCGTCCCACGCGCATCGACATGGAGTTCGCCGACGGTCCGTTTCGCAAGTTCACCGGCTACTGGCGCTTCACGCCGCTGCGCGCGGACGCATGCAAGATCGAATTCGCGCTGCACTATGAGTTCACGAGCGTCCTGCTGGAAAAGATCATCGGGCCGGTGTTCAATCATATCGCGAACACTTTCGTCGAATCGTTCGTGAAGCGCGCCGATCAGCGCTACGGCAAGGCATGAGCGTGAATCTGACCATCGAAGTCTGCTACGCACTGCCTCACGAGCAGACGCTGATCCAGCTCGAACTGCCGCAAGGCGCGACGCTGCGTCAGGCCATCGACGCGAGCGGCATCCTCGCGCGGCATCCCGATATCGATCTGACGAAGCAGAAGACGGGCGTGTTCGGCAGGCTCAAGCCGCTCGACGCCGTGCTGGAGGATCATGATCGCGTCGAGATCTACCGGCCGCTGATCGTCGATCCGAAGGTGTCGCGGCAGCGGCGCGTCGAGAAGTCGCGCAGGGAAGGGTCGGTCGAGGGCCGCAAATGGCTGCCCAAGGATTCGCGCTGACACAAAGCCATCGACGCAGCGAAAGAACGTCGAACGGCGCACCGCATGACACGGTGCGCCGTTTTTTGTCTCGTCGACCGCCGGGCGCCGTTTTTGTGCCAAGCCGAAGACTGAGTGCCGCGCGCCGTGTTCAGTGCACAGCCGCCTGGGCCTTTTCTTCGAGCGTCGAGCGGTCCGAATCGTCGCCGGCATGCTGGCGCACCGACCAGCTGACGCCCGCGACCAGCAGCACGATCGCCGCCAGTTCGAGCGGACGCGGCATGCGATGGTCGTAGATGAACGCGTAGAGCAGTGCGAACAGCGTCTCGAACACGATCAACTGACCCGACAGCGTGAGCGGCAGACGCTTGGACGCCGCGTTCCACAGGCCGTTGCCGAGCCACGACGCGCCGATCGCAAGGCCCAGATTCAGCAGCCAGAACAGATGCCAGCGCGTATCGACGTGCGATGTATCGACGGCCGCCGACGGCAGCAGCGCGACGACGAGCCACAGCAGCGCGCCGAGCAGGCCCGTCACGACGCCCCACAGCACCGACCATTCGTTGCCGCTGAAATGCGTCTGACGCTGCAGATAGCGCGCGTTTTCGACGGCAAACCACGTCCAGCAGACGAGCGCGCCGACCGCGCAGGCAATCCCCACCAGCTTCGTCACGATCGACATCGAACCGGCCCCCGGCGTCGTGCCCGACGCGCTGAACACGTCGACATTGATGCACGCGATGCCCGCGACGACGAGCGCGAGCGGCCACACGAGCCGCGTGAGCGGCACTGCGCCGTGATCGCGCCGGCCGAGCAGCGTCACCGTGACGGGCAGCACGCCGACGATCAACGAAGACGGCGCAATGCCGACGAGGTGAACCGCGCCCGTCAGCAGCAGGTAGTAGAGCAGATTGCCCGCAAGCGCGAGCTTGACGAGCGCGTGCAGGTCTTCGCGGGTGAGCCGGCGCAGCAGCGAGCGCGCCGACGGCAACGCGGCGACGAGCGACACCACGCCATACATCACGTATCGGCCGGCGCTCAGCAGCACGGGCGAAAAATCAGGCAGCAGGCGCGGCACCAGAAAGACCATGCCCCATAACGCTCCCGCCAACATCCCGTACGCCACGCCGCGCTGCATTGCCTGCCTCGAATCGAAAACTGAAAGTGTGCGAAGCATAACGGGCCGCAAGCGTCTGCGTCTTGTTCGATTCTGCACTTTGCGGGCATGGCGACTATGCTGATGAAAGCCCGCGCGCTCGAATGAGCAAACGAAACCCGATTGAACGCGAGCCGAACGCGGAAGCGAAATTCGGCCGCCGCTCGATGCGAAAAAACGTTGAACAATTTCGCTAACTGACTGTTCGCGCAGTGAAAACCGGGGATGTATCGCGTATAATTCGCTTTTGCGCCTATAGGATTTGCCATGCGTCTGATCCAAAAAGCACTCACGTTCGATGACGTGCTCCTCGTCCCGGCCTTCTCCGATGTTCTGCCGCGCGACACCAGCCTGAAAACCCGGCTGACCCGCAAGATATCCCTCAATATGCCGCTCGTGTCCGCCGCGATGGACACCGTCACGGAAGCGCGCCTCGCCATCGCGATGGCGCAGATGGGCGGCGTCGGCATCATCCACAAGAATCTCACGGCGGCCGAGCAGGCTCGCGAAGTCGCAAAGGTCAAGCGTTTCGAATCGGGCGTCGTGCGCGATCCGATCACGATTCCGCCGCAGATGAAGGTGAGCGACGTGATCGCCTTGTCGCGCCAGCATGGCATTTCGGGCTTCCCGGTCGTCGAAGGGGCGCAACTGATCGGCATCGTGACGAACCGCGACCTGCGCTTCGAAACGCGCCTCGAAGAGCCCGTGCGCACGATCATGACGCCGCGCGAGCGTCTCGTGACGGTCAAGGAAGGCACGCCGCTCGCCGAAGCGAAGGCGCTGATGCACAGCCACCGCCTCGAGCGCGTGCTGGTCGTCAACGACGCATTCGAGCTGCGCGGCCTGATGACCGTGAAGGACATCACGAAGCAGACGGAGCACCCGGACGCCTGTAAGGACGAGCACGGCAAGCTGCGCGCGGGGGCCGCTGTCGGCGTCGGAGCGGACAACGAAGAGCGCGTGTCGCTGCTGGTGCAGGCGGGCGTCGACGTGATCGTCGTCGATACGGCGCATGGCCACAGCAAGGGCGTGTTGGAGCGCGTCCAGTGGGTCAAGAAGAACTTCCCGCACGTCGAGGTGATCGGCGGCAACATCGCGACGGCCGATGCAGCGAAGGCGCTCGTCGAGTACGGCGCGGACGGCGTGAAGGTCGGCATCGGCCCGGGCTCGATCTGCACGACGCGTATCGTCGCGGGTGTCGGCGTGCCGCAAATCTCGGCGATCGCGAACGTGTCGGCGGCGCTCAAGGGCTCCGGCGTCCCCGTGATCGCGGACGGCGGCGTGCGCTTCTCGGGCGATGTCAGCAAGGCGCTGGCCGCGGGCGCAAACGCCGTGATGATGGGCAGCATGTTCGCCGGCACGGAAGAGTCGCCGGGCGACGTGTTCCTGTATCAGGGCCGCCAGTACAAGTCGTATCGCGGCATGGGCTCCGTCGGCGCGATGAAGGACGGCGCGGCTGACCGCTACTTCCAGGACAACTCCGCGAATATCGACAAGCTGGTGCCCGAAGGCATCGAAGGCCGCGTCGCGTACAAGGGCTCGGTCGGCGCGATCCTGTTCCAGCTGATCGGCGGCGTGCGCGCGAGCATGGGCTACTGCGGCTGCAATACGATCGACGAGCTGCACGAAAAGGCCGAGTTCGTCGAAATCACGGCGGCGGGCATGCGCGAATCGCACGTGCACGACGTGCAGATCACGAAGGAAGCGCCCAACTACCACGTGGACTGATCGCCGATGAAGCCGCTGCTGCGTGCCGTACTGATCATCGATGCTCTGATACTGCTGGCGTTCGGGCTGTTTTTCCTGCTTACGCCGTGGAAATCGCTGTACGACGCGCTGCAGTTGGCGCAGACGGACCCTGTGCTGGTCGGTCAAGGCTTCGGCATCGCGCTGATCGGGCTCGCGTGGCTCGCGCTGCATGCGTCGATCGACGGCGCAATGACGGCGACGATGGCCAAGGTCGTCGGTCATGTGAACTGGCTGACGGGCGTGCTGATGCTTGTCTGGCTGGTCGGGCTGCATACGCCGTCGCTGGCGGGTCTCGGTCAACTGGTGGCAGTGGTGACAGGCGCAGTGGTGCTCGTCATCGGCCTGGGTGGCGTGAGGCTGGCGAGCGCCGTACGCCGGCGCGATCGGCTGGCGGGCACGGCGGCCGCAGGGCGTGCCGACCGCGTCGCGGCTCGCGACACCGCGAACGAAGCGCGCAAGGCCGAGCGCGAGCGCAACGCGGCGCCTCCGGAAGGCGTCTATCCGGCGAGCGGGTCGCATGCAGCCGAGCCGATGCTCGATACGACGCGTTCCGGGAGCGCAGCGTCGCCCGTGAGTCCCGCGACGGGCCATCCCGTCGAGCCGGATTTGACGGCGGCGGCGCCGGGCGCATCGGCGGCCCGGTCGCGTGAAGATGCGCTCGCGCGCGAGCGTGCAGCCGCTGCGGACGAAGAAGCCGGCGCGCGGGAGCGCGCCGCGGCCGAAGCGAAGTCCGGCGCACCCCGGCCTCCGTTTCATGGCTGATCCGCGACACGACACGCTTTCTGCCGAAACAACCGGAATCCGTCTGCGCGCAGTCCTTTTATCGATGGAGTTTCGTGGCTGCGAGTGCATCGTCGGGACTCGGTCGATGCTGCCTCGTCGCGATGCGTTCGTCATGTCGTCCGCGCGATCGCCTGTACCGGCCGAGCCGGTCCGTTTTGAATACCATGCTGCCCGGTCGCGATGCGACTTGCGCGGCTTTCCCTTTCCGTTCTTTTTAGATTCCGTCCGCTGCCATGCATGACAAGATCCTAATCCTCGACTTCGGTTCGCAAGTCACCCAACTGATCGCACGCCGCATCCGCGAAGCGCACGTGCTGTCGGAAATCCATCCGCACGACGTCAGCGACGAGTTCATCCGCGAATTCAAGCCGAAGGGCATCATCCTGTCGGGCGGCCCGAATTCGGTGACCGAGACCGATACGCCGCGTGCGCCGCAAGCGGTGTTCGAAGCGGGCGTGCCCGTGCTGGGCATTTGCTACGGCATGCAGACGATGGCCGAGCAGCTCGGCGGCAAGGTCGACAGCGGCCATCTGCGCGAGTTTGGCTATGCGGAAGTGCGCGCGCGCAACCATACGAGCTTCCTCGACGGCATTCAGGACTTCGCGACGCCCGAAGGCCACGGCATGCTGAAGGTGTGGATGAGTCACGGCGACAAGGTGCTGGAAATGCCGTCGGGCTTCCAGCTGATGGCATCGACGGAATCGTGCCCGATCGCCGCGATGGCCGACGAAGCGCGCCATTTCTACGGCCTGCAATGGCACCCGGAAGTCACGCACACGGTGCAGGGCCGCGCGATGCTCGAGCGTTTCGTGCTGAAGATCTGCGGCGCGAAGCCTGACTGGGAGATGGGCAACTACATCGATGAAGCCGTCGAGAACATCCGCAAGCAGGTCGGCGACGAGCATGTGATCCTCGGCCTGTCGGGCGGCGTGGATTCGTCGGTGGCGGCAGCGCTGCTGCATCGAGCGATCGGCGATCAGCTCACGTGCGTGTTCGTCGATCACGGCCTGCTGCGCCTGAACGAAGCCGAACAGGTGATGGCGACGTTCGCCGATCACCTGGGCGTGAAGGTGATTCACGTCGATGCGAGCGAGGCGTTTCTGTCGAAGCTCAAGGGCGTGACCGATCCTGAGGCGAAGCGCAAGATCATCGGCGCGGAATTCGTCGAAGTGTTCCAGGCCGAAGCCGGCAAGCTGACGGACGCGAAGTGGCTCGCACAAGGCACGATCTATCCGGACGTGATCGAATCGGCGGGCAAGGGCAAGAAGGCGGCGCATACGATCAAGAGCCACCACAACGTCGGCGGCCTGCCGGAAACGCTGAACCTGAAGCTGCTCGAACCGCTGCGCGAACTCTTCAAGGACGAAGTGCGCGAACTGGGCGTGAAGCTGGGTCTGCCGCCGTCGATGGTGTATCGACATCCGTTCCCGGGCCCTGGCCTCGGCGTGCGGATTCTCGGCGAAGTGAAGCGCGATTACGCAGATCTGCTGCGCCGCGCGGACGCGATCTTCATCGAGACGCTGCGCACGTTTATCGACAAGGATACGGGCAAGTCGTGGTACGACCTGACGAGCCAGGCGTTTGCGGTGTTTCTGCCTGTGAAGAGCGTCGGCGTGATGGGCGATGGCCGCACGTACGAGTATGTCGTCGCGCTGCGCGCCGTGCAGACGCTGGACTTCATGACGGCGCACTGGGCGCATCTGCCGCACGATCTGCTCGGCCACGTGTCGAACCGGATCATCAACGAAGTGCGCGGCATCAATCGCGTCGTGTACGACATTTCGGGCAAGCCACCGGCGACGATCGAGTGGGAGTGAGAAAAGAGGGCGCTGCGGCGCCCTTTTTTATTGTTCTCGATGTACTGGACGCAACCCGCTCCGATCAGTTCGCCTCCGTCCTTCTTCAGAATCGCTCACAGGAAAAACCAAACCGATCCCACCGTTCTTTCGCTATGCGGACACACTCATGCACTTCTGCTGCACTGGCAGGCGAGCCAGCGCCTGGAAATCGCATGACTTCCGGGGTCGGAGTAGAGCGCAAGTAGTCCATCGAAATGGACTTCATCGAACGGTTCGAGGCGAAGGCGCAAGGTCCGCTGAATGGTTCGCATGGCGCTCCGTTCACTGCATGTCGTTGCACTCGCATGCAACTGAACGCAGTTCCGGCTTGGCACTATTCTTCCATTCATGTTCAGCGAAGCGGTACTTTGACAGAAGTTCACAGCGGCTTACCGGTGCGGTGCGATCATCGCGGCGCTCGGGCCCATCGACCAGACCATCGGCGAGGGCTCTCAACAACCGCTTCGTCTTCGCGCAGGACTTGATTGAATGACGCCACATTTGGACATCGGACAGCTTTACGCCGCGGCCGAGCAGGCCTTCCTCTGCGGTCAGCACGACACGGCGCGCGTGCATGCCGAGAGCGTTCTCCAGACGCAGCCCGAACATGCTGCCGCGCTCCATCTGCGGGGGCTGATTGCCCTTGAAGCGAAAGAGCCCGGTGGCGCGGCGCACTGGATCGAGCACGCGCTGCGCGTGCGGCCCGATCCCGTTTTCTACAACAGTCTGAGCGTCGTGCAGATCCGCTCGGGCGCGCTTGCCGAGGGCGCGGCGAGCGCGCAACGCGGCCTGGATCTGGCGCGCAGTCAACCATCCGTTGCAATCGATACGTCGATTCTCGCGTTCAATCTCGGCGTGGCGCTGCAACTGAACGACGACATGGAAGCGGCGGAGCACGCCTATCGCAGCGTGATCGCCACGAACCCGGGGCATTCCGGCGCGCACAACAATCTCGGCCTCGTGATGAACGCACTGGGCGATGTCGAAGCGGCCATCGAGCATCATCAGCGCGCCTATGAACTCGACCCGTCGAATCTCGAAGCGCGCAGCAATATCGGTCACATGATGCTCGCGGCCGGCCGATACGAAGAGGCGTGGCCGCATTTCGAGTATCGCTGGGCCGCGCTCGGCAACAATCGCGGCGAGCGCGGCGCGCGGCCCGTCGGTTTGCCCGTGCCGCAGTGGCGGGGCGAGCCCTTGCCGAAAGACGGCGCGCGGCTTTTCATCGTGTACGAGCAGGGGCTCGGGGATGCATTGCAGTTCTGCCGCTTTTTCCCGCTCGCGCTCGCGCGTTTCACGACGATCGGATTGAACTGTCCGAAGCTGTTGTGGCGGCTTTTCGAAGACTCGTTCGGCGCACGCTATCCGCAACTGAAACTGCTCGACGACATGCCGTCGGACTGGAGCGAATGGGATTGCCATTCGCCGATGCTCTCGTTGCCGATGTCGCTCGGCATTGATTTGCAGAACCTCGCTTCGGCGCCGAGCCGTTATCTGCGCGCCGATGTACAGCGTGCGCAATATTGGCGCGGACGGCTCGCGGCATTGGCGCCGCAAGGCGTGCCGCGCATCGGCATCGTGTGGGCGGGCGGAAAGAGCAACGCGCACATGGACCAGATGCGCAGCATCGCGCCCGCGCAGATCGAGCGGTTGTTGGCGTGGCCGCGTGCGCATTGGCTCAGCTTGCAGAAAGCGGACGACGCATCGAAGGAACTGACGCCGACGAAGCGTCCGAACGTGACCGACTGGATGAGCGAAATCGACGACTTCGCCGATACGGCGGCGCTCGTCGAGCATCTCGATCTGGTGATTGCCGTCGATACGTCAGTCGCGCATCTGGCGGCGGCGATGGGCAAGCGCGTGTGGCTGCTGAACCGTTACGCGGGATGCTGGCGCTGGCTGCGCGATCGTACCGACAGTGCGTGGTATCCAGGCTTGCGCATTTTCAACCAGTCCGAGCGTGGTGATTGGGCGGACGCGCTTTCGAAGGTGATCGAAGCGCTGGAGGCGGAGTTTCCAGTCCGCGCAACCTGGTGATCGCGCTTTGCTCATGCTCGAGGTGCTCGAACCCCGCGCGCACGAAAGCTCGGTATCGGCTCGCATTGCGGACTGTTCGCAATGGCCTGCGAGCCAGGGAGTGAATGACGCCGACGCGCCGGCCCGGCAAATGGCGTTCCGCGGCGCGCCAGCATGATATTGCATGCGTTGAATGCGCGTCGCGCGCGTCCGACGTCAGCCGTACGCGCGGCACCAATCAATCGGTGAATCAGTAGCGGTCGAGCCGGTTGCCTGCGATGCGCACGCGGTCGCCGGGATGCAGGTCGCCGGGTGTGCTGACATTGAAAGCGCGCATCGAGCCGTCGTTCAGTTGCACGGAAACCCGGTAGCCGCCCGGCGACGACGCGCCCGCCTGCTGTCCAAGCTGATTGCCCGCGACAGCGCCGCCTAGCACGCCGATCGCCGTCGCGGCATCGCGGCCATGGCCGCGTCCGAACTGGTTGCCGATCACGCCGCCCACGACTGCGCCGATCACCGTGCCCGCGACGCCGCCCGCCGTCACGGCACCCGGATTGGACAACGGCTGGATCGACGAAACGACGCCGTACTGCTCGCCGTATCCGTAGCCCTGCTGAGGCTGCTGATAGCCCTGGTTCTGGCCGTCCTGCCAGTCGGACTGATCGTACGCGGGCTGTTGTTGATATTGCGGCTGTTGCGCGTAGGGCTGCTGATACTGCGGCGGCTGCGCGTAACCAGGCTGCGCGTAGACAGGCTGCGAGTAAGCCGGTTGGGCGTAGGCCGGTTGCGTGGCGTACGACGAACCGTAGGCAGAACCATAGGGCGCATTGCCGGGAACGACGCAGCCGGCAAGCGGCAGCGTGACGCAGAGCGCGATCAGCGACGTTCGGACGAGAGGGCGAGCAAAACGGGAGTGGGTCATGTTGCGAGATTGTCGTGGCGCCACCAGCTGTGGACGGCGACGAGTATAGGGAAACCCGTGTCGCTATTGACGAGCGCCGTGCGTAACAGTGTGTAAATTGCGCGTCGGAGAAAAACGACCGGGGCAATCGGGACGCACGAGCAGGAAAACCGGCAACCTTATTTCCGTGCGGAACGCCATCCTATGCGACATTTCCTAAGATCTGATTGCGCACTCTAGGCGTCTGACAAATGCATTTCGCGGCTCCTGATAAAATGCCCGAGCCGCAACGTAGTGGATTGCAAATGAAATTGCTTGATGCACTTGTCGAACAACGGATTGCCGCCGCGGCCGCGCGCGGCGAGTTCGACGATTTGCCGGGAGCCGGCGCGCCCCAGACGCTCGACGATGACGCTCTGGTGCCCGAAGAAGTTCGAATCGCGAACCGCATTCTGAAGAATGCGGGCTTTGTGCCGCCGGCCGTCGAACAACTGCGGGCGCTGCGCGACCTGCAGAACGAACTGGATGCCGTCAGCGACCGGTCCACCCGCTGCCGGCTGCAGGCGAAGATGCTGGCGCTCGACATGGCGCTGGAATCGCTGCGTGGCGGACCGCTCGTCATGCCGCGTGAGTACTGCCGCCGGATCGCCGAGCGTCTCTCGGAGCGCGCCGCCGACGACCCGGCCGCCGAGGCGGGGCCGGCGTGAGCATCGACGTCGATCCCTCCGCGTCGCAAACCGATTTGCCCGCTGGTACGCCGGCCCAGCCGGCCGTCGATCAAACGGGCGCGCGGCCGCCGCTTGTCGTGACTGCCACGGCCGATCCGAATGCTCCGAACGCTCCAGACGCCCAAGCCGCCGTTCCCAAAGAACTGACCCATATCACCGAACGCGATCTCCACTTCATGGGCCTCGCGCAGGCCGCCGCCGACGAAGCGCGCGCCGCAGGCGAAGTCCCCGTCGGCGCGGTGCTCGTGCGCGGCGACGAAGTGATCGCAAAGGGCTTCAATCACCCGATCAGCGGACACGATCCTTCCGCGCACGCCGAAATGGCCGCGCTGCGCGCCGCCGCGCAAAGGCTCGGAAACTACCGGCTGCCGGGCTGCGAGCTTTACGTGACGCTCGAACCCTGCCTGATGTGCGCGGGCGCGATCATGCATGCGCGCATTGCGCGCGTCGTGTTCGGCGCGCGCGACCCGAAGACGGGCGCATGCGGCAGCGTCGTCGATGCGTTTGCGAATCCGCAGCTAAACCATCACACGACCGTGATCGGCGGCGTGCTCGAAGACGAATGCGGTGATGCGCTGCGCTCGTTCTTCGCGGACCGCCGGCGGGCCGTGCGGGAACGGCGCGCCGCCGCCGCGCGCGACAGCGAACCCGGCGCGTCCGAACCGCTCCAGGACACCAATCCCGTCAACAGAACAACAGGCTGACATGGCCACGCATCGCACCATCGAACTGATCGCGCCTTCGGGCTATCCGCACGATCCGAACGCGATTCAGCTCGCGCTGAAACGGTTGCGCGCGCAAGGGCACCACGTCGAAAACATCGGCGCGACGCAGCGGCGCTACCAGCGCTTTGCCGGTACCGACGGCGAGCGCGCAGCAGAGCTGAACCGGCTGGCGGACCCGTCGCGCGAGCTGCCCGATATCGTGCTCGCCGTGCGCGGCGGCTATGGTGCCGTGCGTATTCTGCACGGGCTCGACTACGCGGGGCTGCAACGCCGCTTGCGCGACCAGCCGATCGCGTTCGTGGGCCATAGCGATTTCACCGCGCTCCAGTTGGCGCTGCTGGCGCAGGCGGGCGTGACGACTTTCGGCGGCCCGATGCTCGCGGTCGACTTCGGCGCCGAAACCGTCAGCGACTTCACGATGAAGCATTTCTGGCATGCGCTGACTTCGGATACCTACACGATTTCGGGCACGCTCCCGCAAGCGCAAACCGTCGATGTCAAAGGCACGCTGTGGGGCGGCAATCTGGCCGTGCTGGCGTCGCTGGTCGGCTCGCCGTATATGCCGCCTGTCGAGGGCGGCATCCTGTTCGTCGAGGATGTCAACGAGCAGCCGTTCCGGATCGAGCGGCTGATCTATCAGCTGCATCTCGCAGGCATCCTCGAGCGGCAGCAGGCGCTCGTGTTCGGCGACTTTTCGGGCGGCAATCCGTTCGACTACGACAACGGCTACGATCTTCACGCGATGATCGAGCAGGTGAGGTCGGTGATCGGCATTCCCGTCGTGACGGGCCTGCCGTTCGGCCACATCCCCGACATGGTGACGCTGCCCGTCGGCGCGCAGGCGCATCTCGTCGCGGGGGCGCATGGGTTCAAGCTGACGGTGTCGGGACATCCCGTGCTCGGGTAACGGACGTAAGAGGCGGCGCAACGCGTCGCATTGCGTCGGAGGCGAGGCGACTCGCCTTTGTTTTGACGATCAATCGCAACTAACGGTCTGAGCGATTCGGCACCCGCCAATTCGTATTCGCCCGCCGCAATCGCACGTTTTGTTGACAAAATGTTCGTCAGAGGAGGAAGGCTTTGACCGACGCGGTTGGTCGCTCAGCCGCACAGGCGGGCCGTCAGAGACCATTTCGGATAGTTTTGGGCACGTCAGTCCAAACTGAAATTGTCGAAAATTGGCGGCCAAAATTGTTGACAATTTTTATGTCCGTCCTAAGATGGACCCCATAACAGCACGCTCATCATGTCAGAGACACCCAACGCAGCCGCGAGCAGCACGAAACCCGAAGCGATCGCCGAGCGCATTCGCGCCGCGATCCTCGAGCATCGGCTTGCGCCCGGCGCGAAATTGACGGAAGCCCAGTTGTGCGACGTGTTCGGCGTCAAGCGCGGACCGATCCGGCAGGCGCTGGCCCTGCTGGCCACCGACCGCCTCGTCGATCTGGAGCCGAACCGCGGTGCATTTGTCGCCAGTCCGTCGCTGCAGGAAGTGCATGAAGTGTTCGAGATGCGCCGGATCATCGAACTGGCCGTCGTCGACAAGATTTGCGCGGGTCAAGGCTCGCGGCGGTTGAAGAGCATCGGCGGGATGCTCGCCCGCGAGCGCAGGGCGTTCGAGTCGCGTGATTTTCCGGCGTGGATCAGGCTGTCGGGCGAGTTTCATACGGAGCTCGCATCGCTGACGGGCAATACCGTGTTGTGCGATTGCCTGAACGGACTGGTCGCGCGTTCGACGCTGATCTCTGCGTTGTACGAATCGCTCGGCCGCAGCCCCTGTTCGTTCGAGGATCACGAAGCGATTCTCGCGGCGCTCGACGCGGGCGACGCGAAGACGGCGGGCGCGCTGATGTCGCGCCATCTGCAGAGCGTCGAGCTGAAGATGCTGGATCGGCCGGCAAGCGGTGGAACCGATCTGCATGAAGTATTCGGCATGCGCGCGCCCAAGATAGTCGCCGGCTGAATCAAAGTGCAAGCATGACGCCCGCCCGCGCTCGCAGGCGGTGCGCGCTGCACTGAAGTGAACTGTGTTTGATCAAAAGTCGGCCGACAGGCCGTCCGGGACATGAACCGATACGAGCCGCACCCGGCGCGTATCGAGACCGAGAGACCGTAAGGCGTGACCGCTCATCAAGCAGCCACGCCGACGCGGCAAAGCCTTGCAGGCATTCGCGGAGAGCCTGCCGGGCCATCAAAACAAGTACGTAAGTACGGAGACACCCGCGGCAACGTGCAGGCGCCGTGCATCGGCACGACCCATAGGGTGGGCCGGTCGCGCGCCTGGCATACACGATGCAATGCTCGTCGATCCCCGTCGACGTTCCCACCTTAGGAGGAATCCATGGCTCAGTTCAGTGCAGCACCGGATAGTTCGGCAATCCCCGATTACGAGAGCGGCGCGCAAAGCGGTCACGCGCTTCCTGCGGGCTACAGCGAGCGTTTGTACAACGAAGACCTCGCGCCGTTGAAGCACCAGACGTGGGGCGCCTATAACATCTTCGCGTTCTGGATGTCGGACGTGCATAGCGTCGGCGGCTATGTGTTCGCGGGCAGCCTGTTCGCGCTGGGCCTCACGAGCTGGCAGGTGCTGATCGCGCTGCTCGTCGGCATCACGATCGTGAACCTGCTGTGCAACATGATCGCGAAGCCGAGCCAGCTGAACGGCGTGCCGTATCCCGTCGCGTGTCGCGCGACGTTCGGCGTGCTGGGTGCGAACGTTCCGGCCGTGATCCGCGGCCTTATCGCCGTCGCGTGGTATGGCATCCAGACGTATCTTGCATCGAGCGCGCTCGTCATCGTCGTGCTCAAGTTCTTCCCGCAGCTCGTGCCGTACGCGGACGTGCATCATCACGGCTTCATGGGCCTGTCGACGATCGGCTGGGCCGGCTTCATGTTGCTGTGGGTGCTTCAGGCATTCGTGTTCTGGAACGGCATGGAGACGATCAAGAAGTTCATCGACTTCGCGGGTCCGGCCGTGTATGTCGTGATGTTCATCCTGGCCGGCTACATGGTGTGGCGTGCGGGCTGGCAGAACATCGGCATCAATCTGGGCGGCGTGAAGTATCACGGTGCGGAAGTGATCCCGGTGATGATCACGGCGGTGTCGCTGGTGGTGTCGTACTTCTCGGGCCCGATGTTGAACTTCGGCGACTTCTCGCGCTACGGCAAGAGCTTTCGCAGCGTGAAGCGCGGCAATTTCTGGGGCCTGCCCGTCAACTTCCTCGCGTTCTCGCTGGTGACGGTCATCACGACGGCCGCGACGCTGCCCGTGTTCGGCGAGCTCATCACCGATCCCGTCGAAACGGTGGGCCGCATCGACTATCCGACGGCTGTGATTCTCGGTGCACTGACGTTCACCATCGCGACCATCGGCATCAACATCGTCGCCAACTTCGTGTCGCCTGCATTCGACTTCTCGAACGTCGCACCGAAACTCATCAGCTGGCGCGCAGGCGGCATGCTCGCTGCCGTCGCGTCGATCTTCATCACGCCGTGGAACCTGTTCAACAACCCGGCTGTGATCCACTACACGCTCGACGTGCTCGGCAGCTTCATCGGACCGTTGTACGGCATCCTGATCGTCGACTTCTTCCTCGTGAAGCGCCAGAAGATCGTGCTCGACGATCTGTACACGGTGTCGGAGAAGGGTTCGTACTGGTATCACAAGGGCGTGAACTATCGTGCAGTGGCCGCGCTGCTGCCGGCTGCACTGATCGCGGTGATCTGCGTGATGGTGCCGTCGCTGGACGGATTGGCGAACTTCTCGTGGTTCATCGGCGCGGGACTCGGTGCGGTCTTTTACAGTGTGCTCGCCCGTAAGCTGCAACGCAGTGCATGAACGCGCATGACAGTTCATCAAAGGGTGCAACAGGAGTTCTTGACATGCGTATCAAACTGATCAACCCGAACACGACGCAACGGATGACGGAGGCCATGGGCCGTTGTGCGCGCAGCGTCGTGGCGCCGGGGACGGAGCTGGTGGCGACGAGTCCGACGATGGGCCCGCCGTCGATCGAAGGCTATTACGACGAAGCGCTCGCCACGCCGGGGCTGCTGGCGGAAATCGAAGCGGGCGAGCGTGAAGGCTTCGACGGCTACGTGATTGCATGTTTCGGCGATCCCGGCCTCTATGCGGCGCGCGAGCTGGCGCGTGGCCCGGTGATCGGCATCGCGGAAGCGGCGATGCATGCGGCGAGCGTGCTGGCGCCGGGCTTCTCGGTGGTGACGACGCTCTCGCGCACCTGCGGGATGGCCTGGCATCTGGCCGAGCGTTACGGCATGAAGCGCTTCTGTCGCAACGTTCGCGCCACCGACGTCGCCGTGCTCGAGCTCGATCAGCCCGGCTCGGCGGCGCGGCGCATCATTCTCGACGAATGCCGCCGGGCGCTGGACGAGGATGGATCGGATGCGATCGTGCTCGGCTGCGCGGGGATGGCTGAATTGTGCGCGGAGATCGAAGACGCGCTGGGCGCGCCCGTGATCGAAGGCGTGACGGCCGCCGTCAAATGGGTCGAGGCGCTCGTCGCGTTGCGCCTCGCGACGGCCAAGCGCGGCGACTATGCGCGACCGCTCGCGAAGCGCTACGACGGCGAATTCGCGCGTTTCAGTCCGATGGGCGAAGCGTCCGCTGACGCGCCATGCGGGCAACAAGCCGCGCCCGGCGTGAATGGTGTGACTGGCACGAACGGCGCGCTGCTGCGCGTCAACGCGAGCGCGCTGCGCGCCGACCCCGCCGCCGATATTGCGCCGCACATACATTCCGTCTGACACGCACTATCTGCCCGGGTGTATGGGCGCACCCGGGTGTTTTCGCTACACTGGTTCAACCCTGCCGGCCCTGCCGTAGCGCGTTTCCCCGCTTTCACGACGTCCGCCGGCGCAGACTTGCAATCGCTCACGTCAACCGCTGCGTCACTCACATCATGTCACTCGATTCGAACTATCCACGCGATCTGATCGGCTACGGCCGTTATCCCGTGCAGGCTGACTGGCCAGGACGCGCGCGCGTCGCGGTGCAGTTCGTCCTCAACTACGAAGAGGGCGGCGAGAACTGCGTGCTGCACGGCGACCCGGGCTCGGAGCAGTTTCTGTCGGAGATCGTCGGCGCGGCGGCGTATCCGTCGCGTCACATGAGCATGGAGTCGATCTACGAATACGGCTCGCGTGCCGGCGTCTGGCGCATCCTGCGCGAATTCGAGAAGCGCGGCCTGCCGTTGACGGTGTTCGGCGTCGGCATGGCGATCGAACGGCATCCGGAAGTCGCGCGCGCGTTTGTCGAGCTGGGTCATGAGATCGCGTGTCACGGCTATCGCTGGATTCACTATCAGGACATGTCGCCCGAACGCGAAGCCGAGCATATGCGCCTCGGCATGGAAGCGATCGAGCGCGTGACGGGCGAGCGGCCGCTCGGCTGGTACACGGGCCGCGACAGCCCCAATACGCACCGCCTCGTGGCCGAATACGGCGGCTTTCTGTATGACTCCGACTACTACGGCGACGACCTGCCGTTCTGGATGGACGTCGAGGTGACGGGTGGCGCGAAAGTGCCACACCTGATCGTGCCGTACACGCTCGACACCAACGACATGCGCTTCGCGACACAGCAAGGCTTCAACACGGCGGACCATTTCTTCACGTATCTGCGCGACGCATTCGACGTGCTGTACGAAGAGGGCGACGAAGCGCCGAAGATGATGTCGATCGGCATGCATTGCCGTCTGCTCGGCCGTCCCGGGCGCTTTCGCGCGCTGCAGCGCTTTCTCGACCACATCGAAAAGCACGAGCGCGTCTGGGTCTCGCGGCGCGTCGATATCGCGCGTCACTGGCGCGAGCATCACCCTTATCAACCACAGGACAACCGCGGGGCTGCGGCATGAAGGCGATGCAATACACACTCGATCAATTGAACAGGATCTCGACCGACGCGTTCGTCGCGGCGCTGTCGGGCATCTTCGAGCACTCGCCGTGGGTCGCAGAAGTGGCGTCCGCGCAGCGTCCCTTTGCGAGCGTCGACACGCTGCACAAGACGATGTCGAACGCCGTCGAAACAGCGGGCGAAGCGAAGCAGCTCGCGCTGATCAACGCTCACCCGGAACTCGCGGGCAAGGCGGCCGTGCGCGGCGAGCTGACGGCCGAATCGACGCGCGAGCAGAGCGGCGCCGGTCTTGATCAATGCACGCGGGAAGAGTTCGACAAGCTGCTGCGGCTGAACGCGGCGTATCGTGAGAAATTCGGCTTTCCGTTCATTCTCGCCGTGCGCGGCTATGACCGGCACGGGATCATCGCGAACTTCGAATCGCGTGTGAGCAACAGCCGCGCCGACGAGCTGCGCGCGAGCCTCGACCAGATCTATCGCATCGCGCGTTTCCGTCTCGACGATCTGATCAGCGCGTGAACGTCGCGCTCGCAGCATGATCGGCATTGCGTCGCGACACATCGCGCGCTCGATGTACTTACACAAAGCAACATCCCGACAGCAAGGAAGACAAAGATGGCACTCCCGATTCTCGACCCCAACGCACCCGAATTCACCCGCCGTTTCGTGAACCTCGCGGACCCGCGTCTTGGCGCACAAGCGCTCGAATCCAGCGACGATTTCTTCGCGCCGAAGGAGCGCATGCTGAATCCGGAGGCCGCCGTCTTCATCCCCGGCAAGTACGACGAGCACGGCAAGTGGATGGACGGCTGGGAGACGCGCCGCAAGCGCACGACGGGCTACGACTGGTGCATCGTGAAGCTCGCGCGTCCGGGCGTCATCAAGGGACTCGATATCGATACGAGCCACTTCACGGGCAACTTCCCGCCGGCGGCGTCGGTGGAAGCTGCGCGCGTGACGGATGGCGCGCCGAACCAGTCGACGCAATGGACCGAGATCGTTCCGTCGACGACGCTGCAAGGCAATAGCCATCACTACGTCGACGTGGGCGACACGAACGCGTATACGCACCTGCGCGTGAATATCTATCCGGACGGCGGCATCGCGCGCCTGCGCGTGTACGGTCAGCCGCAAGTCGACTGGGCGGGCGCGAGCCGCACCGATCTGGTCGATCTGGCCGCGATGGAAAACGGCGCGTATCTGGTTGCCGCGAACAACCAGCACTTCGGCGCCGCGTCGACGCTCCTGATGCCGGGCCGCGGCGTGAACATGGGCGACGGCTGGGAAACGCGCCGACGCCGCGAGCCGGGCAACGACTGGGCGATCGTCGCGCTCGCGCAGCCCGGCGTCATCAAGAAGATCGAAGTGGATACAGCGCACTTCAAGGGCAACTTTCCCGATCGCTGCTCGTTGCAGGCCGCATACGTGACGGGCGGCACCGATAGTTCGCTGATCACGCAGGCGATGTTCTGGCCGGTGCTGCTCGGCGAACAGAAGCTGCAGATGGACAAGCGGCATTTCTTCGAAAGCGAGATCGCGGCGCTCGGCCCTGTCACGCATGTCCGCTTCAACATCATTCCGGACGGCGGCGTGTCGCGTCTGCGTCTGTGGGGCACGCTCGCATCATGAAGACACTCGCCATCGAACCGCTGACACGCGAAGCGTTCGCGCCGTTCGGCGACGTGATCGAACTGGAAGGCGCGAAGCAGATCCCGATCAATCTCGGCACGACGATCCGTTATCACGATCTCGCGAAAGTCGATGTCGCCGATCAGGACGGCCGCACGCTCGTCAATCTGTTTCGCGGGCAGCCGCGCGAACTGCCGTTCGAAGTGAAGATGCTCGAACGGCATCCGCTCGGCAGCCAGGCGTTCATTCCGTTGAACGACAAGCCGTATCTGGTCGTAGTCGCGCCGGCCGGCGCACTCGACGAGTCGAAGGTTCGCGCGTTCGTCACGAGCGGCTGGCAGGGCGTGAACTACGCGAAAGGCGCGTGGCACCATCCGCTGATCGCATTGGGCGAAGTGAGCGATTTCATCGTCGTCGATCGCGGTGGCGAAGGGCTCAATCTCAACGAGCAGGATCTCAAGGCTTCGCTGTGGCTCACTGAAGAGGCGTTGAGCGCTGTCGCGGTTTGAATGGGGTGACGTGAAGCGCATCGCGTCGCGCGCGGCGCTTCGATGATGAAGGCAAAGCCCATCGCGGATGAATGTCCGCGATGGGCTTTTTGTTGGCAGGCAGGTTTTGGATTGGAGAGAAACCCGCCGCGTCGATTGCCTTCGACCTTGATGAGCTTTTAACGATATGCTCTTCTTCGGGCTATGCAGCGGCTGACGATGTGTCGCGCTGCGTATGGCTTGGGCGCGATGAAAACTCTGCGCGGATCAGATTGAGCTCGAAGCCGTCGAGCAGGTTGTTGCCCGACGAGATTCGCCGATTGTTGAAGTCGCGAGGGACACAATCCGCAGTATCCAGCTTGTAGATCCAAGCCTGCAAAACACCTGCTAAATGCGCATGCGGTAGCCTCGGGCTACGAACGCACCGGCATCTATTCCTTCGCACGCAAACGTGTAGCCCGGTGCCGTCGCCAGGCGCAAAAAAAAACGGGCTGCCGCTTGCGCGAACAGCCCGCCAACCTCGAAGAAACGGGCTTGCGCCCGTCATCGACACCTCGTCTGTTATTTCACTGCACCGCCCTGGAACCATGCGGCGATTTTTTGCCGTTCGCCATCGGTCATGTGCGTGACGTTGCCAAGCGGCATTGCCTTAAGCGTCACGGCCTGTTGATAGATGCGCTGCGCGTTCATCGAAATCTCGTCGGGCGTATCGAGCAGCACGCCGGCGGGGGCGCTGCCCATCAGCGTCGGATGCGCGGAGTGGCACGCCACGCAGCGTTGCTGCAGCACGGGCACGATATCGGCCATCTTCACGACGGGCGCATTTGCGGCTTCCGCGACGGGCACGACTGGCTTCGGCATCGTCCAGAACAGCGCGCCGAACATCAGCGCGACGCCGGCGAGGGGCAGATACCACAGCACCTGACCGCGGTGACGCATCACGAAGAACTGTCGGATCAGCGCGCCCGCCAGCATGATCACGACGAGCACCGCCCAGTTGTACGGATGCGTGTACGTCATCGCATAGTGGTTCGACAGCATCGCGAACACGACGGGCAGCGTGAAGTACGTGTTGTGCACGGAGCGCTGCTTGCCGCGCTTGCCGTAGATCGGGTTCGGCGTGTCGCCCTTGAGCATCGCGTCGACCATCTTGCGCTGGCCGGGAATGATCACGAAGAACACGTTCGCCGACATGATCGTCGCGAGCATCGCGCCCATGATCAGATACGCTGCGCGGCCCGCGAAGATATGACAGGCGAGGAAGGCCGCGATCAACACGTAAATGCCGACGCAGATGCCAAGCAGCTTGTCCTTGTTGCCGAGGATGCGGCACAGCGAGTCATACACGATCCAGCCTGCCGCGAGGAAGCCGAGGGCCGAGAAGATCGCGACGACGGGGCCCATGTCGAGCACGTTCTTGTCGATCAGGTACGTGTTCGGCGCGAACAGGTACAGCACCGTGAAGAGACCGAAACCGGAAAGCCACGTCGTGTACGACGGCCACTTCGACCAGTGCAGGTCATCGGGCATCTCGGGCGGCGCGACAGTGTACTTCTGCATGTTGTAGAAGCCGCCGCCGTGCACGTGCCACAGTTCGCCGAACACGCCGCGCCGGCGCTGGTTCGGGTCCACAGGCGGCTTCAGGCTGTTATCGAGTGCGACGAAATAGAACGACTCGCCGATCCAGGCAATTGCGGCGATCACGTGAAACCAGCGAATCGCGAGATTCAGCCAGTCGGTAATAAAGCCTTCCATGAAACTCCTCCACTTCTGATTCGTTGTTCGCGCGGCATCTCGTGTACTGCGCGCAATGCGGTGCTGTTGCGCCGCTGCATGTCGGCCAAGGATTCAGTGCATGCAACGACAATAAGATGAACTCGGGTGCTGATGGATCGCGCCTGTCCGGCTTGCGCTTCGCGAATGTCTCCATGTCATCGGCGAAATGCACCCGCTGTCGCACGTGGCGCGACTGCGTTTCGCGTCAGCTGCCGCGATAGGTGCTGTACGACCACGGCGATACCAGCAGCGGCACGTGATAATGCGCGCCGGCGTCGGCGATGCCGAAACGCAGTACCACACGATCGACGAAGCGCGGCTCCGGCACTTTGGTGCCGATCGACGCGAAGTAGTCGCCTGCATGGAATACGAGTTCATATTCGCCGACGGTCAGTGCATCGCCTTCGAGCAGCGGCTCGTTGCAGCGGCCATCGTGATTGGTGGTAGTGGTCTTGAGCGCACGGCGCGTGTCGCCGGAAAGCGCAAAGAGTTCAACCTTGATATCGGCGCCGGGACGGCCGTTTGCCGTGTCGAGCACGTGGGTAGTGAGCTTGCCCATTCGCGATTGTCCTTGTGTAGATGCGAGGTTTCAGCGGCGGCCCGATCCATCACAGTTTGCGGCGGATCGAGGCTCCACGTCAGTGGCTACATACCCGTCGGCGGATTGAAGCGAGCGCCGTGACATCCATTGTAGAAACATTGTTCATCTGCGCGGGCGAGCGATAGGAAAGATAATCGCTGCCGCATGACTGCCCACTGACAGCCTCCGCATGGGTACGCCAGTGCAGTCCGGAACGGCATGGCTGCGCTTGTCCGATCGTACCGGCACCAAAAATACCGACTATATGCGCTGCGTGAATCCGGGTATCGCAACGTCCCGGGTTGCCAGCGCAATTTTGTCGCCCGAAGGTTACGCCCATGCACGGCGCGGCCGTGCATCCCGAAGACGGCGGAGCACGCCGGGTAACCGGGCCAACTGCGTTCGAACGGGACGCGGCGGCGCGGTGGCGTGCCGGCGACATCGCGTTCGAATGACTTTTGCACTCGCCCCGACTGCCGCGGACCGTGATCACGCGCAGATCGATGCAGCAGGAACTGACGGCATGCAACCCTATGCAGTCGAATGCGGCGGCATCGCGCGGCGGCGAACAGGGCGGCACTGGAGAAACGAATGACGATGCAAACCCACGCAACGGGCACGGCGCGAGCAACCGGCCAGCGCGGCAAGACGATGCTGGTCCGACATGCCGACGTGCTCGTGACGATGGACGGCGAGCGGCGCGAACTGCGCGACGGCGGCCTCTATATCGAAGACAACCGGATCGTCGCCGTCGGCAGGACCGCGGAACTGCCGGACACGGCCGACGAGATTCTCGACATGACGGGGCATCTCGTCATTCCCGGTCTCGTCAACACGCACCATCACATGTATCAGAGCCTGACGCGCGCAATTCCCGAGGCGCAGAACGCCGAGCTGTTCGGCTGGCTGACGAACCTGTACAAGGTGTGGGCGAATCTCACGCCGGAGATGATCGGGATTTCGACGCTGACGGCGATGGCGGAACTGCTGCTCTCAGGCTGCACGACGTCGAGCGATCACCTGTACATCTATCCGAACGGCAGCCGTCTCGACGACAGCATCGCCGCCGCGCGCCGCATCGGCATGCGTTTTCATGCAAGCCGCGGCAGCATGAGCGTCGGACAGAAGGACGGTGGCCTGCCGCCCGATTCCGTCGTCGAAAGCGAAGCGGACATCCTGAAGGACACGCAACGGCTGATCGAGACGTATCACGACGAAGGGCGATACGCGATGCTGCGCGTCGTCGTCGCGCCGTGCTCGCCATTTTCGGTGAGCCACGACCTGATGCGCGAATCGGCTGCGCTGGCGCGGCACTACGGCGTGTCGCTGCATACGCACCTCGCCGAGAACGTGAACGATATTGCATACAGCCGCGAGAAGTTCGGCATGACGCCGGCGGAGTATGCCGAGAATCTCGGCTGGGTCGGCCGCGACGTATGGCATGCGCACTGTGTGCAACTCGACGATGCCGGCATCGGCCTGTTCGCGCGCACGGGCACGGGCGTCGCGCACTGTCCGTGTTCGAACATGCGGCTGGCGTCGGGCATCGCGCCGGTAAAGAAGATGCGGCTGGCGGGCGTGCCCGTCGGGCTGGGCGTCGACGGGTCGGCGTCGAACGATGGCGCGCAGATGGTCGCCGAAGTGCGTCAGGCGTTGCTGCTGCAGCGGGTCGGTTTCGGGCCCGACGCGATGACCGCGCGCGAAGCGCTCGAAATCGCGACGCTCGGCGGCGCAAAAGTGCTGAACCGCGACGATATCGGCGCGCTGGCTCCGGGCATGGCAGCGGATTTCGTGTCGTTCGATCTGCGCCAGCCGCTTTTTGCGGGCGCACAGCACGATCCCGTCGCGGCGCTCGTGTTCTGCGCGCCGTCGCAGGTATCGACGAGCGTGATCGGCGGAAAGGTCGTGGTGAAGGACGGCGTGCTAACGACGGTGGATCTCGGCCCCGTGATCGAACGGCACAACAGCCTTGCGAAGTCGCTGTACGAAAGTGCCGCTTAAAAGCGAAGCGGCAGTTGCAAAAGCAAAGCGGCGGTTTCACAACCGCCGCCTGCAACATAGTGCCGTCTTTGTCGCGCTTTATTTGTCGACGAGGGTTTTGGTCGCCTCCGCGACGAGGCTGCGCAACCAGCGCACTTCATCGGAGTAGTGCACGCGCTCGTGCCACAACTGGTAATACTGCATCGGCGGGAAGTCGAGCGGCGCGGGCACGACGGTCAGCGGCAGGAACTTCGCGTAGTAGTCGGCGAAGAGGCGCGTCGTCGTGAAGATCAGGTCGGACTTGATCAGCACGTAAGGCGCGAGGTTGAAGTACGGCAGCGTGACGACGACATGGCGCTTCAGGCGCTCGCGGGCCAGATGCACATCGATCGCGCCGCGCTGGCCGACTGAATAGGGCGTCGGCGCGAGATGCGGCGCGTTCAGGTACTGGTCGAGCGTCAGGCCGCCGCGCCGGGCGAACGGGTGCGTGTTGCTCATCAGGCACACGATCTGGTCGACGAACAGGTTCGACAGGTGCAGCTGCTCGGGCGGTTCCGGCCAGTTGCCGACGACGATATCGAGCTTGCCATCCTCGAGCGCCAGTTCATAGTCGAACGCGGGGCCGAGCGAGTGGAACTCGAGTGTCGCGTTCGGCGCGGCCTGGCGGAAGCGCTCGACGACGGTCGGCACGAACAGCACGTTCAGGTAGTCGGGGCAGCCGATCCGGTAGCAGCGGATCGACGTCGCGGGGTCGAAGTTGTGCTGCTGAAATTTAATGCGTTCGATCTCGCGCAGTGCATTCTGGACGGGTTCGAGCAGGCGCAACCCGTACTCGGTGGGCACCATGCCGGATTTGCCGCGCACGAGCAGCGGATCGCCGGTGATGTCGCGCAGCCGTCGCAGCGCGGCGCTGATGGCGGGTTGGGACTGGTTCAGTTTGACGGCGGCGCGCGTGACGCTGCGCTCCATCAGAAGAGTGTGCAAGACGCGCAGTAGGTAAGTGTCGATCGCCTCGCGTTGTTGGCTCATGACTTCTCCGAAATATATGTTCAGGCTGATCGATCTGGCATGGGGCTATATGCGTTTTAATATAGAGATAAGGAGGCGTCAAGGGAGGGATACCCGCAAACCGTGCAGTGGCGCGGCTCTGCGGGAATTTTGGCGGCTCGACTGATGGGGTCGATTTCGGTATCGTCGATCGGCTGCGGCACCACGACACGCGCGTCCAGCGGGCAATTCAATCGGGGAAACGCGTGAGGCCGCGTGCTGGCGGCATCACGCGTAATACGGAACAACATGAGCGACACATCTTCAGTCGGCCCGACGGGCGGCAGCGCACACGCAAACGGCGCAAACCGTAGCGGCGGCGCCACACCGCGCCTCGCGCTCGCGGGCATCAGCAAGCAGTATCCTGCCGTGCGCGCCAACGACGACGTCACGCTGATCGTCGCGCCCGGCGAAATCCACGCAGTGCTCGGCGAAAACGGCGCGGGCAAGAGCACGCTGATGAAGATCATCTACGGCGCGGTGCGGCCGGATGCGGGCGAAATCCGCTGGGAAGGGCAGCCCGTCGAGATCGCGAGTCCCGCTGCCGCGCGCAAGCTCGGAATCGGCATGGTGTTTCAGCACTTCTCGCTGTTCGAGACGCTGACGGTCGGCGAGAACATCGCGCTCGCGCTCGACGAGCCGTTCGATCTGAAGGCGCTCGGCAAACGCATCCGCGAGGTATCGGCGGACTATGGGCTCGACATCGATCCGCAGCGTCACGTGCACAGCCTCACGGTTGGCGAGCGGCAACGCGTCGAGATCGTGCGCTGCCTGCTGCAGAACCCGCGCCTGCTGATCATGGACGAGCCGACTTCCGTGCTCACGCCGCAGGCCGTGCGCAAGCTGTTCGAGACGCTGCGCCGTCTCGCGTCGGAAGGCTGCAGCATTCTCTACATCAGCCACAAGCTCGACGAAATCCAGGAGCTGTGCGACACGGCGACCGTGATGCGCGGCGGCAAGGTGACGGGCCACGTGAAGCCGCGCGAAGAAACGCACGCGTCGCTGGCGCAACTGATGGTCGGCCATTCGCTGCCTGATTACGAGCGCCGCGCGCACATGCCGGGGGACGTGCTGCTCGACGTGAAGCATCTGTCGTCGTCGAGCGACGATCCGTTCGGCACGTCGCTCGACGATGTGTCCTTCAGCGTGCATGCGGGCGAGATCTTCGGTATCGCGGGCGTGTCGGGCAACGGGCAGGCCGAGCTGCTCGCCGCGCTCTCAGGTGAGCACAAGGGCAACAACAAGGACCATCGCGCGGATGCCGTGACCATCTGCGGCAAGCCCGCCGGCAAGCTGGGCGCCGCGGCGCGCCGCAAGCTGGGCTTCGCGTTCGTGCCGGAAGAGCGTCTGGGTCGCGGCGCCGTCCCCGCGATGTCGCTCGCGGAGAACGCGCTGTTGACGGCGCACCGGCAGCAGATGGTGCGCTCGGGCTGGATCAACGCGGGCGCGATGCGGGCGTTCGCGAAGCGCTGCATCGAAGCCTTCGACGTGCGCTGCGGCGGCGAGGGCGCGCTCGCGCAGAGCCTGTCGGGGGGCAATCTGCAGAAGTTCATCGTCGGACGCGAGATCCTGCAGGCGCCGAAGGTGCTTGTCGTCGCGCAGCCGACATGGGGCGTCGACGTCGGCGCGGCCGCGTTCATCCGGCAGCAGTTGCTCGATCTGTCGGCGCGCGGCGTCGCGATTCTGGTGATCTCCGAGGAGCTCGAAGAACTGTTCGACATTTGCGATCGCCTGGCCGTGCTGGCGCGCGGGCGTCTGTCGCCGTCGCGCAAGACGGGCGACACGAACGCGGAGGAAATCGGCCGCTGGATGGCCGGTCTCTTCGGCGACCGCGAAGGTGCGCCGCCGTCGGCCGGCCAGCCGGCGCATGCATGACCGTGCATTCGTAACGCGGCGCGTGCATAACGGTGCATGCAACCGGCACATGCACGACTCGACGCGCGTCACGCGAGCCTGCATCAAACCGCAGATACCCCATCGACCAAACACACAATGATTCTTCCGTACCGACTCGAAGCCCGCACGACGCCCTCGCGAACGATGCAGCTCGCCGTGCCGCTGATCGCCGCGCTTCTCACGCTCGTGATCGGCTTTCTGATCTTCAGTCTCGTCGGCCGTGATCCGGTGCAGGCGATGGTCGCGTTTTTCATCGAGCCGCTTTCGAGCGTCAACGGCTGGTCCGAGCTGTTGCTGAAGGCGTCGCCGCTGTGCCTGATCGGCCTGGGTCTTGCGATCGGCTATCGCGCGAATGTGTGGAACATCGGCGCCGAAGGGCAGATGGTGCTGGGCGGCATCGCGGCGAGCGGCGTCGCGATCTACTTCGATCAGGCGACGGGCTGGTGGATCCTGCCGACGATGATGATCGCAGGCATGCTCGGCGGCATGGCGTGGGCGGCGATTCCCGCGCTGCTCAAGAGCCGCTTCAACACGAACGAAATCCTCACGAGCCTGATGCTCACCTACGTCGCCACGCAATTGCTGATCTATCTGGTGAGCGGCCCGTGGCGCGACCCGCAGGGCATGAACTTCCCGCTCTCCGAAATGTTCACGGGCGACGCGCTGTACCCGACGCTCTACGGCGACTGGCACTGGAAATTCATGCGCGGCACGCGGCTGAACGCATCGATCTTCGTGACGATCGTGGCGATCCCGCTCGTGTGGCTCTTCATGCGCAAGAGTTTTGCCGGCTTCCGGATGAACGTCGGCGGTCTGGCGCCGCTTGCCGCGCGCTATGCGGGCTTCTCCGACAAGAAGACGATCTGGACGTCGCTGCTCATCAGCGGCGCGCTGGCGGGCCTCGCGGGCATGGGCGAGATCGCGGGCCCGATCGGCCAGTTGCAGGCGACGTGGTCGCCGGGCTATGGCTTCACCGCGATCATTGTCGTGTTCGTCGGGCGGCTGCATCCCGTCGGCATCGTGCTCGCGAGTCTGCTGATGGCGCTGCTGTACCTCGGCGGCGAAGCCGTGCAGACGTCGATGCAACTGCCGCAGGCCTTGTCCGGCGTGTTCCAGGGGCTGCTGCTGTTCTGCCTGCTGGGCGCCGATCTGTTCGTCAATTATCGCGTGCGCCGTCGCGGCATCGCGGCATCGTAACAACGCTGGAAACCGGATCAACATGGATATTCAACAAGCCAGCTCGCTGACGTCGAGTGCGGTCGTCGCGGCGATTCCGCTGATGTTCGCGGGCATCGGCGAACTCGTGACCGAGAAGTCCGGCGTGCTCAACCTCGGCGTCGAAGGGATGATGCTGATGGGCGCCGTGACGGGCTACGCGGTGACGTCGATCACGGGCAACCCGTGGCTCGGCGTGCTCGCCGCGATCGGCGCGGGCATCGCGATGTCACTGCTGTTCGCGTTCCTCGTGCTGTCGATGCTCGCGAACCAGGTCGCCACGGGCCTGTCGCTGACGATCTTCGGGATCGGCCTTTCTGCGTATGTCGGCAAGCCGTACACGTCGGCGGCCGTGCGCGAGTCGATCGGCACGTGGATCATTCCCGGCCTCTCGAAGATCCCCGTGCTCGGCCCTGCATTGTTCAGCCTCACGCCGCTCGACTATCTTGCGTTCGTAATGTTCGCTGTCGTCGGCTGGTTTCTGTACCGCACGCGCGCCGGGCTCGTGCTGCGCTCGGTCGGCGAGTCGCCACAGGTCGCGCATTCCGTCGGTTTTCCGGTGGTCGGCGTGCGTTATGGCGCGACGCTCTTTGGCGGCGCGATGGCGGGGCTCGCTGGCGGCTACTACTCGATCGTCAATCTGCACTTGTGGCAAGAGCAGTTGACTTCAGGTCGTGGCTGGATCGCGCTTGCACTCGTCGTGTTCGCGACGTGGCGTCCGGGACGATTGTTGATCGGTGCACTATTGTTCGGTGCAGTGACGGGCCTGCAGTTTTATGCACAGGCGATCGGCGTTCCAGTGCCGACGCAGTTTCTCGCGATGCTGCCTTACCTTGCGACCGTCGTCGTACTCGTGCTGATTTCGCGCAATCCGAACACGATCCGTCTGAATGCGCCTGCGTCTCTCGGCAAGCCGTTTTTCGCGGCGGGCTGAACGCCTGAACGAATCTGTACGCGGGGCCATCTATCCCGGTTCATCAATCAAAACCCAACGACAGGAGAAAACATGAAAAAAAGAACCATGCTGGGCGTACTTGCGCTGGCGGCTGGATCGCTGGCTGCCAGCGGCGCGCTGACGCAGACGGCGCAGGCCGCCGATGTACCCGGCGTCGCATTCGTGTACCTCGGGAATCCGGGCGACGCGGGCTGGACGTTTGCGCACGACCAGGGATCGAAGGAAGCGGAAGCGAAGTTCGGCAACAAGGTCAAGATCACGCGCATCGAAAACGTGCCGGAATCCGCGGACTCGGAACGCGTGTTCCGTGATCTGGCGAACAAGGGCAACAAGATCATCTTCGGTTCGAGCTTCGGCTATCAGGACTTCGAGTTGAAGGTGGCGAAGGACTTCCCGGACACCGTTTTCCTGCATGCAACCGGCTACAAGAAGGCAGCGAACTTCGGCACGTATGACGTGCGCATGTATCAGGGTGCATACCTCGCAGGCGTCGCCGCCGGCTATGTGACGAAGACGAATACACTCGGCTTCGTCGCGTCGGTGCCGATTCCTGAAGTGGTGCGCAACATCAATGCGTACACGCTTGGCGCGCGCTCGGTGAATCCGAAGGTGCACACGAAAGTTATCTGGATCAACAGCTGGTTCGATCCGGGCAAGGAAAAGCAGGCGGCAGAAACGCTGATCGGCCAGGGCGCCGACGTGCTGTTGCAGAACACCGACTCCAGCGCGACGCTCGCAACGGCCTCCGAAAAGCATGTACATGCATTCGGCTGGGATTCGGACATGAAGAAGTTCGGCCCCGATGCACATCTCGGCTCGGTGGTCGCGCACTGGGGCGTGTATTATTCGGCCGCCATTCAGCAGGTGCTGGACGGCAAGTGGAAGAACGACCCCGTGTGGTGGGGCATTCCGCAGAAGGCTGTCAATCTGGAAGACCTGAACACATCGGCAATCCCGGCCAATGCGCTGAAGGAAGTCGAAGCGAAGCGCACGCAACTGTCGGGTGGCAAGTGGGACGTCTTCACGGGTCCCATCAAGGATCAGACGGGTGCAGTGAAGGTGCCGGCCGGCAAGACGCTGACCGATCCGGAACTGCAGCGCCTGAACTGGTACGTCGAGGGCGTGGACGGCTCGTTGCCGAAGTGACGTGACAAAGTGACGTGCCGTGACGTGTCGATGTGAATCGCGCGCTGCATGCGGGATTCGATGCATCGCGTGAATTTCCACGCACGTGGTTTCGCGCAGCGCGTGCGAACTCTGAAGCTGCATAGGGCTCCGGGCCCTATGCAGCTTTTTTCATGAGGTACGCGAATCGAGCGGCCGCGTTTTCACGGTCGCCGCATGCAGGCCGACGCCGGCATCAATCCTCGATGCGCAAGCCGACCTTGAGCGTCACCTGCCAGTGCGAAACCTTGTTGTCCTCGATCTGACCGCGCGTTTCGACGACTTCGAACCAGTGCAGATTGCGCAGTGTTTTGCTGGCCTTTTCGATCGCGCAACGGATGGCGTCGTCGCTGGACTTCGTCGACGAACCGGTTAGCTCGATCTGCTTGTACACGTGGTCGTTCATGATTCACCTCCTGGTGGTCGAAAAAGTATAGGCAATGCCTGTCGCGTGAACGAACCAGAATTCGTGCCGCACGTCGCGTGCCCGGCATGATGCATTGCGATGCCACCGGTATGATGGACGGTTCATGTGCCGCACAACAGCGGCCGCAATCCGGTGCGTTTGATGCATCGAACAGAGGGGAAACAAGTGAAGATCGGTTTTTGCGGACCGGGACTGATGGGTGCGCCGATGATTCGGCATTTGCTGAGTGCAGGACATGCAGTGCAGGTGTGGAACCGCACGCGCGCCAAGGCGGATGCGCTAGTGGCTGACGGCGCGACCGTCGCGTCGACACCTGCGGAACTGGCCACTCGGTCTGAAGCCATTTTCCTGTGCGTGCTGGATGCGGCGGCCGTCGAGGAAGTCGCGTTCGGCACGAACGGCATCGTTCAGGGTGTCAACGAGGCGAACGGAGCGAGTCCTGTTCGCTGGATCGTCGATCACGGCAGTATTCCGCCGTCGGCGACGCGTGTCTTCGCGAGGCGAGCCGCCGAAGCGGATATCGGCTGGATCGACGCACCCGTGTCGGGCGGCGTTGCAGGCGCAATCGCGGGCGCACTCGCCGTGATGGCGGGCGGAGACGCCGCCGACGTCGAGGCGGTGACGCCCGTCATCGGAGCCTATGCGGCGCGCGTCACGCATATGGGCGCGGCGGGCGCGGGACAGACGACCAAGCTGTGCAATCAGGCGATCGTCACGTCGACGGTGGCGGCGATCGCCGAGGCCGTCAGCCTCGCGCAACGCAGCGGCATCGACGCCGCGCGCTTGACGCAGGCGCTCGCCGGGGGCTGGGCGGATTCGGTGCTGCTGCAGACCTTTGTGCCGCGCATGACGCAAGCGGGCCAGCCGCCCATCGGCGCGTTGAGCACGTTCCAGAAGGACGTCGATACGATTGCAGCCGCTGCATACGAAACAGGCACTCCAATGCCGGTTTCAGGCACAGTGCAGCAGCTATTGCGCCTGGGTGCAGCCATGGGACTGGCGGACGCCGATCTGTCCGGTTTCATCGACGTGTTGCACACGCCGCGTAAAAAAGCGTAGCGGGGCGTCGTGGCGGCCCGAGGCGCGGCGCGCCAGATGCGATAACCTGCTAAAATATTTGGTTTTTCGCCGATCTACATTCAAAGGGACGCGCCGTGCTGTCTACTGCCAACATCACCATGCAATTCGGGCCGAAGCCCCTGTTCGAGAACATCTCGGTCAAATTCGGCGAAGGCAACCGCTACGGCCTGATCGGTGCGAACGGTTGCGGCAAGTCGACGTTTATGAAAATCCTGGGCGGCGACCTTGAGTCGAGTTCCGGCAACGTGATGCTCGAGCCGAACATTCGCCTCGGCAAACTGCGTCAGGATCAGTTCGCGCACGAAGACGTGCGCGTGCTCGACGTCGTGATGATGGGCCACGCGGAAATGTGGGCGGCGATGACCGAGCGCGATGCGATCTACGCGAACCCGGAAGCCACCGACGACGACTACATGCACGCGGCGGAACTGGAAGCGAAGTTTGCCGAATACGACGGCTACACGGCGGAAGCGCGCGCAGGTGAACTGCTGCTCGGCATTGGCATCGCGATCGACCTGCACAATGGTCCGATGAGTAATGTCGCGCCTGGCTGGAAACTGCGCGTGCTGCTGGCGCAGGCTCTGTTCTCGAAGCCCGACGTGCTGCTGCTGGACGAGCCGACCAACAACCTCGACATCAATTCCATCCGGTGGCTCGAGGACGTGCTGAACGAGTACGACTCGACGATGATCATCATCTCGCACGATCGTCACTTTCTGAACCAGGTCTGCACGCACATGGCGGACATGGACTACGGTACGCTGAAGGTCTACCCGGGCAACTATGACGACTACATGCTCGCGAGCACGCAGGCGCGCGAGCGCCAGCAGGCCGCGAATGCGAAGGCGAAGGAGCGCGTGGCCGACCTGCAGGACTTCGTGCGCCGCTTCTCGGCCAACAAGTCGAAGGCGCGTCAGGCAACGAGCCGCCTGAAGATGATCGATAAGATCAAGATCGAGGAGTTCAAGCCGTCGTCGCGTCAGAACCCGTTCATCCGCTTCGAGTACGAGAAGAAACTGCACAATATTGCAGTGGTCGCGGAAGAGATCACGAAGAAGTACGACCGCTCGATTTTTCAGAACTTCAACTTCAGCGTGCAGCCGGGTGAGCGCATTGCGATCATCGGCGAAAACGGCGCGGGCAAGACGACGCTGCTGCGTTCGCTGTATGGCAATCTCACGGTCGACCACGGCACGATCAAATGGGCCGAAAACGCGAACGTCGGCTATATGCCGCAAGACACGTACGAAGAATTTCCGGACGACGTCACGCTGATGGACTGGATCGACCATTACCGCAAGGAAGGTGACGACGAGCAGATGGTGCGCGGCACGCTCGGCCGTCTGCTCTTTAATGCAGACGACATCAAGAAGTCGGTGAAGGTGCTCTCCGGTGGCGAGAAGGGACGCATGATCTGGGGCAAGCTCATGCTGGGCCGCCACAACGTGCTGCTGATGGACGAGCCGACCAACCACATGGACATGGAATCGATCGAATCGCTGCAGATCGCACTGGAAAAGTACGACGGCACGCTGATTTTCGTTTCGCACGACCGTGAATTCGTCAGCGGCCTCGCCGACCGCATCATCGAAGTGAAGACGGACGGCACGCTGAACGACTTCGGCGGCAATTACGAAGACTTCCTGGCGAGCCAGGGCGTGCAGTAAGCAAGCGTTACTGCCTGGTTTCTTGCGAAAACCCGCTTCGTCTGAAGCGGGTTTTTTATTTCGTGCGCTAACGCTATGGTGTCGCCCGGACCGATTAGTCTTGCGTGCGTCTGAATGCGTCCTATGTCGGCGAGTAAAATAAACCTACTATCCGCGCGACAGGACAGAAGACATGAAGACCTTCGAGCACTTCTACATCGACGGCAAATGGATCAAGCCATGTGGCACGGGCACGATCGACGTGATCGACTCGGGCACCGAAGAGATTTTAGGCCGCATTCCCGAAGGCATCGAAGCGGATGCCGAAGAGGCGATCAACGCTGCGCGTGCTGCATTCGATAGTTGGGCGGCGACGCCACCCAAGGAGCGCGCCAGGTACCTGCAAAAGATCGCCGACAACCTGAAGGCGCGCACCGATGAACTCGCCGGCTATATTTGCGGCGAAGTCGGCATGCCGATCAAGCTTGCGCGTGCGATTCAGGTCGGTGGTCCCGTGTACAACTGGAATGCCTACGCGAAGCTGGCAGGTGAATTCCGGTTCGAAGAGCAGGTCGGCAACTCGCTCGTGGTGCGAGAACCGGTCGGTGTGGTGGCCGCGATCACGCCGTGGAACTATCCGCTGAACCAGATCACGCTGAAGGTTGCAGCGGCGCTTGCCGCAGGCTGCACTATCGTGCTCAAGCCGTCGGAAGTCGCGCCGCTGAATGCGTTCGTGCTCGCCGAAGCGATTCATGATGCAGGACTACCCGCTGGTGTATTCAATCTCGTCTGTGGGTATGGACCGGTGGTCGGCGAAGTGCTCGCCAGCCACCCGTCCGTCGACATGGTGTCGTTCACGGGTTCCACGCGCGCGGGCAAGCGCGTATCGGAACTGGCGGCGGCGTCGGTGAAGCGTGTCGCGCTGGAACTGGGCGGCAAGTCGGCGTCGGTGATACTCGACGATGCGGATTTTGCAGCGGCGATCAAGGGGACGGTGAACGCGTGTTTCCTGAATTCGGGGCAGACCTGTTCCGCGCATACACGCATGATCGTGCCGGAATCGCGCTATGACGAAGTACGCGAACTTGCGAAGAAGGCGGCCGATGTTTTCGTCGCGGGCGATCCGCGTGCCGAGACGACGCGTCTTGGTCCGCTCGCTTCGGCTGCACAGCAAGCTCGTGTGCAGCACTACATTGCGCGCGGCATCGAGGAAGGCGCGGATCTCGTGACAGGTGGCCCGGGCATGCCGGACGGTGTGTCCAAAGGCTTCTTCGTCAAGCCGACGGTGTTCGGCCGTGTGCATCCGAAAGCGACGATCGCGCAGGAGGAAATCTTCGGGCCCGTCCTGTCGATCCTCACATACAAGGACGAAGATGAAGCCGTGCGCATCGCCAATGACTCGCCATACGGACTCGGCGGTGCCGTATGGGCCGGCAGCGACGAGCGCGCGATCGGTGTCGCGCGGCGCATCCGCACGGGGCAGGTGGACATCAACGGTGGTGCATGGAACATGGCCGCTCCGTTCGGCGGCTTCAAGCAGTCCGGGCACGGCCGCGAGAACGGCACGTACGGACTCGAAGAGTATCTCGAGTACAAGTCGATGCAGTTAAAGGTGAACAAGCCTGTGTAGACCTGCACCCATCTGCATGTGCGCGATGCGCTGCGATTTATCTCGTCACCGCGCGCACTGCAGATGACGAAGCGCAACCCAAGTGCGTGTCCTCGACGGGCGCGCACTTTTGTTTGACTTCACTCAACATACTGCATTCGCCAGTTGCGACCATCGAGGCTTTGCGTCGAATCCCATCGACGACGGAGGCCTCTCATGTTTCCCTCTCATCCGTTTGCGCCGCTCGTGATTCGCGGGCGGTCGCTGTTGCCCGTCGTGCAGGGCGGCATGGGCGTCGGCGTGTCTGCGCACCGCCTTGCGGGCAGTGTTGCGCGCGAAGGTGCGTTCGGCACGATCGCGAGTATCGATCTGCGCCACCATCATCCCGATCTGCTCGAACGTTGCCGCGCGACATCCGATCGCGCGACGCTGGAAGACGCGAATCGCACCGCGCTTGCGCGCGAAATCGAAGCCGCGCGCACGCTGAGCGAAGGGCGCGGAATGATCGCTGTTAACGTGATGAAGGCGGTCAACGCGCACGCGGATTACGTGCGGATTGCCTGTGAAAAGGGCGCCGATGCAATCGTCATGGGCGCTGGTCTGCCGCTCGATCTGCCGGATATGACGCAGGGGCACGATATTGCATTGATCCCGATTCTGTCCGATAGCCGCGGCGTCGGCGTCGTGTTGAAGAAGTGGATCAAGAAAGGCCGCTTGCCCGATGCGATTGTTATTGAGCATCCCGCTCACGCGGGCGGCCATCTCGGCGTGACGAATCTCGACGACATGCACGATGCGCGCTTCGAGTTCGCGCGAGTGCTGCAGGAGATCGACGAACTGTTCACTTCGTTGCAGATCAGCCGAACTGAAGTGCCTGTGATCGTTGCTGGCGGCATCAACAGTCACGCCGCTGTGCGCACCTGTCTGGAAGCTGGCGCAAACGGCGTGCAGATCGGCACGCCGTTCGCCGTCACGGAGGAGGGCGATGCTCATCCGAATTTCAAGCGCGTGCTGGCCGATGCGAAGCCTGACGACATCGTGGAGTTCGTCAGCGTGACGGGCCTTCCGGCGCGCGCCGTGAAGACGCCGTGGCTCGATCGCTATCTGCGCAACGAGACCCGCATTCGCACGAAGATCGGCGCACTCAAGCGCGTGTGTCCGACTGCACTCGAGTGTCTGAGTGCATGTGGTTTGCGCGACGGCATCGAAAAGTTCGGTCACTTCTGCATCGATACGCGGCTGGCTGCTGCACTGCGCGGCGATGTAGCCAACGGCCTGTTCTTCCGCGGACGTGAAGCACTGCCATTTGGCAATGCAATTCGCAGCGTGCGCGATCTTCTGGAACTGCTGCTGACAGGTGTTACGCGACCGGCTGTCGCAGGGCGCTTGGCATTTTCCCTGGGTTGACGGCGGTCAATGAGCGCACCCTGACGAGCTTCGACAATCGACCGCGCGTTACTGCATTGGTCACGCAACACACAAAAAAATCAGGGTAGCTTATGACCGGAAACACTCGATTCATCGCAGCCGCTCTCTGCGCAGCAGGGATAGCGCTGACGACTCCACACGCCTTCGCAGCAGACAGCGATTCGACTTCAGGCATTCATGCGGGCGACACACTCGTGCGCCTGCGCGCAATCACGATCGTGCCGCAGGTTCGCACCAGCGATACATTGTCGACGCTCAACGTCGACGTCAACAACGCAACCGTGCCTGAACTCGATTTCACGTACATGATTCGCGACAACATCGGCGTCGAACTGATTCTCGGCACGTCGCGGCATCAACTGACATCGAGCCTCGGCGGACTGGGCGGCGTCAACGTGCTGCCGCCGACGTTGCTGCTGCAATATCACTTCAACCATCAGGGGCAGGTTCGGCCGTACGTCGGCGCGGGCGTGAACTATACGTACTTCTACAACAACGGACTGCACGCGGCTGGTCGGGACGTTTCGATCAAGCGCAGCAGTTTCGGTCCGGCACTGCAGATGGGCGTCGACGTGCAAGTGACGAAATCGGTATTCGCCAACGTCGATGTCAAGAAGGTCTGGATGAAAACGGATGCATCGCTCAACGGCACGCCTCTCGGCACGCTGCATATCGATCCGTTGATCGTCGGCGTGGGTGTCGGCATGAAGTTCTAAGCGCGACGCAGACGCCCAAGCATTTGAAAAACGCCGGCTCTCACATGCGAGCCGGCGTTTTGTTTTGTCGCCTTCGTCGGGGCCTCGTGCAAAAAACTGCATCGAGGTCCATGCGAGTCACAGTTTGTCGTACTTGAATCGCATCGCCGTGCCTTCGCGTTCGATGCGTTCCCACACGACGCGCTTTTCCTCGTCGGTGAGGAACACCCAGTTCGACACTTCCGCCGCCGTACGGCCACAGCCCTTGCAGACCTCGTCGAAAAGCGTCGAGCAAACGCCGATGCAGGGACTATCGGGGAGGTCGTGCAGATTCGAAGACATCGAGTTACCTTGGATCCGAAATGCGAGCGGTCCGCTATGGTAAACCAAAAGCGCAATCGTCTTCCGGCGCCGCTTCGGTGCTGGAGACGACTGCACTCGAGTGCTTCTATGCATCGTCCGCGCCGACGGCATCACCGATGCATCGCGCCATGAGCCTGTGCGCTCGCAAGCACTTCCGTTCATTCCATCGCCGTCTCCCAGATCAGCGCGCCATTCAGCGCGATGATCCCTGCCGCGCAAGCCCACGCGAGCGCGAGCGGTGCCCCGTGCACGCGCCAGCCACGCATCAGCCGCGCGTCCGACGCAAAGCGGATCAACGGCACCACCGCGAGCGGCAATTGCAGGCTCAGCACGACCTGGCTTGCCACCAGCAGTTGCGCCGAACCGTGCGGCCCGAACAGGGCAACGGCCACGAGCGCCGGACCGATCGCCAGCGAGCGCGTCAGCAGCGCGCGCTGCCAGCGCGGCAGGCGAATCCGCAGGAAGCCTTCCATCACCGCCTGGCCGGCGAGCGTGCCCGTCACGGTCGCGCTGAGTCCGCATGCGAGCAACGCAGACGCGAACAGAACCGCCGCCCAGCGCGACCCGACGATCGGAGCGATGAACCGGTGCGCGTCGGCGAGATCGGTGACGTTGTGGTGGCCGCTCGCATGGAACACGGCCGCCGACACGATCAGAAGCGCTGCATTGATCACGAAAGCCAGTGAAAGCGAGCTGAAGGTGCCGAAGTTGACGCCGCGCAGTGCGCGGGCGATGTCGGCGCTGCTGGAGGAGCGCGCATGCGTCTTGACGAGCGCCGAGTGCAGATAGAGGTTGTGCGGCATCACGGTCGCGCCGAGGATGCCCGCCGCGAGCCACACCATGCCCGCGTCGCGCAACAGCCCCGGGCTGGGCGCCGCGCCCGCCAGCGCCGCGCGCCAGTCGGGCCGGGCGAGCGCGAGTTCGACCACGAAGCACATCCCGACGAAGATGATCAGCGCGACCACGGCCGTTTCCAGCGTGCGCCGGCCGTGCCGCTGCAGCGCAAGCATCGCGAAGGTGCCGACGGCCGACATCAGCACGCCTACCGTCAGCGATACGCCCAACAGCAGCTCCAACGCAACGGCGCTGCCGACCACTTCGGCGACGTCGCACGCGATGATCGCGATCTCGCTCGTGATCCACAGAAAGAGTGTCGTGCGGCGGCCGGTGTGTTCGCGGCAGAGCTGCGCGAGGTCGCGCCCCGTCACGACGCCGAGCCGTGACGAGGCCCACTGCAGCAGCATCGCCATCAGACTCGAGATGAGCACGACATTGAGCAGTCGGTAGCCATAGCCTGCACCGCCCGCGAGTGCCGTCGCCCAGTTGCCGGGGTCCATGTAGCCGACCGCGACGAGCGCCCCCGCGCCCACAAACCCCAGCCAGTTTTCGGGGCGCGGCCGTCCCGGGTCGCCGCGGCGTCGGCGGCGGGAGGGATCGAGTGCGAACGGGTTCGTGTTCATCGCAGTGCGACGGGCTGACGCGCGTAAAGCTTTCGGTGCAGCAAGCATGCCTGCCATGCATTCGCGATACGTCGCGTACCTACCACTATCTGGGCTGATTTGACAGTCTATAGTGATGTTGAAAGACGCGTATCGAGCCGGATGCAGCAGGATGCGAGCGCCGTTGGCGGCCATGCGATGCGCGATGTTTTCGCCGCATCGGGAAGGAGGTTTTTTTCGGCTGGACAGGACGCGATAACCCGATAAAATTGCGGCCAATTTTGCAGCCGCATGGCGGCCGTCCCGGCGCGCTTCATCGCGAATCAGGCGGGGCGCAGCGGCGATCGGCAGCCATCGGCAAGTCATCGGCGGCAATCGGGGCATGCCCGCATCGATGCGCATGAGCGCACAGGAAACCTGAACGAAGGCCGCGCGCTGTACCCTTTGTGCGACATCCGGCGGTTTTTTTTGAATCGGGCATCGTTTGATGGTAGCTTTCGGGTTTTTCAAGGGTAGCCGCCTGTTGTACGGAGCGGCTTGAGGCGGGGTAAGCGACCGGTTTTCGCGCCGGTCAGAACGGAGAACGGAATGAAAAAACTGGTGGTGGGCCAACTGGCTGCGCTGGTGTTGTGCGCTACGCCTTTCATGTCGGCGGCGGCAAAAGATACGCAATTGAATGTGTACAACTGGTCGGACTACATCGCCAAGGACACGATTCCGAACTTCACGAAACAGACGGGCATCCAGGTCAAGTACGACAACTACGACAGCGACGACACGCTGCAGGCCAAGCTGCTGACGGGCAACTCCGGCTATGACATCGTCGTGCCGACCAGCAACTATGCGGGCAAGCAGATCGCGGCGGGCATCTTCGCGCCGCTCGACAAGTCGAAGCTCCCGAACCTCAAGTATCTCGATCCATCGCTGATGACGCTCGTCGCGGGCGCCGATCCGGGCAACAAGTACGCGGTGCCCTGGGCGTACGGCACGACGGGCCTCGGCTACAACGTGACGAAGGCGCAGCAGATTCTCGGCAAGGGCGTCGCGCTCGACAACTGGGACATCCTCTTCAAGCCGGAAAACATTTCTAAGCTGAAGGCGTGCGGCGTCTCGGTGCTCGACGCGCCCGACCAGATGTTCGCGGCTGCGCTGCACTACATCGGCAAGGACCCGATGAGCACGAACCCGGAAGACTATCGCGCCGCGCTTGCGATGCTGAAGAAGATCCGTCCGTACATCACGCAGTTCAACTCGTCGGGCTACATCAACGACATGGTCGGCGGCGACGTCTGCTTCGCGTACGGCTGGTCGGGCGACGTCGTGATCGCCAAGCACCGCGCGCTCGAAGCGAAGAAGCCGTACAAGATCGACTACTACATTCCGAAGGGCGGCGCGCCCGTGTGGTTCGACGTGATGGCGATTCCGAAGGACGCGAAGAACAAGGAAGCCGCGCTCGAGTGGATCAACTACATCGAGACGCCGCAGGTCCACGCGGCCATCACGAACGCCGTCTACTATCCGAGCGCGAACCTCGAAGCGCGCAAGTACGTGGACAAGGATGTCGCGAACGATCCCGCCGTGTATCCGCCGGCGGACGTCGTCAAGACGCTGTTCCTGCTGAAGCCGCTGCCGCCTGAAATCCAGCGTCTGCAGACGCGGCTGTGGACCGAGTTCAAGTCCGGCCGCTAAGCCAGTCCGAAACGGACGGCTGTGCAGGAATGCATCATCATGAAGCCCTCGGCATCCAGCCGGGGGCTTTGTTCGTCAAATGCAGGGAGAGAAGCAGCAGATCATGAGTGACCAGTCGAATGCACTGGCAGGGGCCGGCGTGTCGTCCTCGGGCAATTCCGCCGCTGCACAGGGGGCAGCGGATAACTTCGTGCAGATCGTCGACGTCGTGAAGAAATTCGGCGAGACGGTTGCCGTCAAGGGTGTGAACCTGTCGGTGAAGAAGGGCGAACTGTTCGCGTTGCTCGGCAGTTCCGGTTGCGGCAAGTCGACGCTCTTGCGCATGCTCGCGGGCCTCGAGACGGTCACGTCGGGCAGGATTCTGATCGACGGCGAAGACCTTGCGCAGATGCCGCCGTACCGGCGGCCCGTCAACATGATGTTCCAGTCGTACGCGCTCTTTCCGCACATGACGGTCGAAGCGAATGTCGCGTTCGGTCTCAAGCAGGAAGGCGTGCCGAAAGCCGAGCTGAAGGAGCGCGTGCAGACTGCGCTCGATCTCGTGCAGATGGGCCGTTTCGCGAAGCGCAAGCCGCATCAGCTGTCGGGCGGCCAGCAGCAGCGCGTCGCGCTGGCGCGCTCGCTGGTCAAGCGTCCGAAGCTGCTGCTGCTCGACGAGCCGATGTCCGCGCTCGACAAGCAGATCCGCCAGCGCACCCAGATCGAGCTCGTCAACATTCTCGATAAGGTCGGCGTCACCTGCATCATGGTCACGCACGATCAGGAAGAAGCGATGACGATGGCGAGCCGCCTCGCCGTGATGAGCGAAGGCGAGATCGTGCAGCTCGGCACGCCGAGCGAAGTCTACGAGTATCCGAATACCCGCTTCTCGGCGGAGTTCATCGGCTCGACGAATCTGTTCGACGGCAATGTGATCGAGGACGAGCCGGATCACGTGTATATCGAAACGTCCGATCTGCCCGTGCGCATGTACGTGAACCACGGCATCACGGGGCCGCTCGGCATGCCCGTGACGATCTCGGTGCGGCCCGAGCGCATCGCGCTCACGCGCAAGCCGCCCGAAGGCGCGTTCAACTGGGGCAAGGGTGTCGTGACGAACATCGCGTACATGGGCGGCTACTCGCTGTATCACGTGAAGCTCGACGCGGGCAAGACGGTGATCGCGAACGTGTCGAGCCTCGCGCTGTCGGAAATCGAAACGCCGACATGGGGCGACGAAGTCTATGTGCGCTGGAGCGCATCGGCAGGCGTGGTGCTGACGTCATGAAGAGCGCGCTGCAATCCCTCATGATATGGCCGGTGCGGCGCTTCAATCTGACGGGGCGCACGGCCGTCGTCGCGGGCCCGTTCGTGTGGCTGCTGCTGTTTTTCCTCGTGCCGTTCCTGCTGGTCGTGAAGATCAGCTTCGCGGACCTGCAACTGGGCATCCCGCCATACACGGAACTGACGACCTTCAAGGATGGCATCGTTCACGTCGCGCTCGACCTGTCGCACTACGCGTTTCTGCTGACCGACAGCCTGTACTTCGCGACCTATGTGAACTCGGTGGTCGTCGCGGCGATCTCGACGTTGCTTTGCCTGCTGCTCGGCTATCCGATGGCGTACTACATCGCGCGCTCGAACCCCGCCACGCGCAACATCCTGATGATGGCGGTGATGCTGCCGTTCTGGACGTCGTTCCTGATCCGCGTGTACGCGTGGATCGGCATCCTGAAGAACAATGGCCTGCTGAACAACTTCCTGATGTCGATCGGGCTGATCCACACGCCCATCGAGCTGTATCACACGAACACGGCTGTCTACATCGGCATGGTGTATTCGTACCTGCCGTTTCTCGTGATGCCGCTCTACGCGCACCTCGTGAAGATGGACCTGACACTGCTCGAAGCCGCCTACGACCTCGGCGCGAAGCCGTGGAAGGCGTTCTGGCAGATCACGCTGCCGCTGTCGAAGAACGGCATCATCGCGGGCTGCCTGCTGGTGTTCATTCCGGCCGTCGGGGAGTACGTGATTCCTGAACTGCTCGGCGGCGCGAACACGCTGATGATCGGCCGCGTGATGTGGAATGAGTTCTTCGATAACGCGGACTGGCCGATGGCATCCGCGGTCACATGCGCAATGGTGCTGCTGCTGCTCGTGCCGATGGCACTCTTCCAGTACTCGCAGGCGAAGGAACTGGAGGAGACGCGATGAAGCCGAATCGCATTCTGCAATTTATTGCACTCGCCATCGGCTTCGCGTTTCTGTATGTGCCGATCATCAGCCTCGTCGTGTATTCGTTCAACGAGTCGCAACTCGTCACCGTATGGACGCGCTTCTCGACGCGCTGGTACGCCGCACTGCTGCAGGACGACGAACTGATCAACGCCGCGTGGCTGTCGCTGCGCGTCGCGCTGCTGACGGCGTTCGCATCGGTGTTTATCGGCACGTGGGCAGGTTTCGTGCTCGCGCGCATGGGCCGTTTTCGCGGATTCACGCTGTATACGGGGATGATCAATGCGCCGCTCGTGATCCCCGAGGTGATCCAGGGCATTTCGCTGCTGCTGCTCTTCATCGAAATGGGAAAGTGGCTGGGCTGGCCGGCGGGACGCGGCATCTTCACGATCTGGATCGGCCACGTGATGCTGTGTATTTCCTACGTCGCGATTATCGTGCAGTCGCGCGTGCGTGACCTGCATCCGTCGTTAGAAGAAGCTGCACTGGACCTGGGCGCAACGCCTCTGCGCGTATTTTTCTTCATCACGTTGCCGCTGATCTCGCAGGCACTGGTGGCGGGGTGGCTGCTGTCGTTCACGCTGTCTATCGACGATCTGGTGCTGTCCGCGTTCCTGTCGGGCCCGGGGTCGACAACGCTGCCGCTGGTGGTGTTCTCGCGCGTGCGACTCGGCCTGAATCCGGAGATGAATGCACTGGCGACGCTGTTCATCGCAGTCGTCACGGTCGGCGTGGTGGTCGCCAATCACTTCATGCAGCGCGCCGAAAAGCGGCGCCTGGCGATGGCGGTCTAGGAGCGCAATAGCCGGGGCGAGCACGTTTTGAATCCGGCGCTGCAATGCGTAACGCGCAAAAGAGAACGGCCGGTGCTTCCGATGAGCACCGGCCGTTCTTTTTATGCTGCCACGTGGTCTTGCTAATCGAACGTTACCGACCGTTATGCGGACGACCCGTTGTCAGATCCGGTATCCGATTCTGAGTCCGCCCCAATGCCTGCCGTTGACGAAGATGGGCGCTGACGCGTCCTTCATCAGCGCGTATTCGCCGCCGCCCATGTCGCGCCGGTAAGTCTGCAGCAGGAAGCGCTTTGTGTTCGTTCCGGCCGCGAGCCCGGTGCGGTCGTTGAACAGCCGGCGATTCCGGCAGTTTGCTGCATTCCAGACGGGATCGTCGCGCTGCGGTTGCGAGAACTTGAGATTGTGCGTCGGCAGATAGCCGCGCACGTCGACGGCCGCACAGAAGGCAGCGCGTGGATCGAGGCCGAGCATCGGCTCCTGGATCGAAGGCAGCACGCGATCGGTGAACCCGGTGAAGCGCGTCATGAATTGCGTCGGGTTCGTGCCGGGCACGGGCACGTAGCGGTCGTCGAACAGATCGTTCATCGAAAGCTCGCCGCGCGCCACGGCAGCCTCGAATAGCTTGCCGACTTTCGACGCAGCCTGCTCGACGGCGTCGATGAACGGCGTATCGGCCGTCTCGACACCCGCGGCCGCCGTCAGTTCGATCAGGCTTGCCGATACGCCCAGCAGATGGCCGAGCCGGTCCTTCGCCTGCAGGAAGTTCTCGCTCGAATGCTCGACGTCAGTCGCGATCTCCAACACCTGCGACTCGAATGCATTGCATTGATCTTCGATTTCACCGGAGAGCGATGCAATCTGGTTCGCCTCTGCATTCAATTGCATGATCGCGTGGCCCGTCGAGTGCACGACGTCGCCGATCATCCGCGTGCCTTCGCGTACACGCTGCGCTCGTGCGGTGTTTTCGGCACCCTCGGCGATCAGCCTCTCTGTTTGCCCCGTGAGTTCCGCAAGCGTCGTCTCGATCTGGCCGGTGGCTTGTGCCGTCTTCGCCGACAGCGTCTTCACCTCGGCCGCGACGACTGCGAAGCTCTTGCCAAATTCGCCTGCACGTGCCGCTTCGATGGCCGCATTCAGTGCGAGCAGATGGGTCTGCCGGGCGATCAGCGAGATTTCCTCCGACACGCGGCTCACGTGCGACAGGGCCGCGCGCAACGCGCTGATCTGGCTCTCGATCACGGTCACGCCCTCGACGAGCCCATGAATATCGGACAGCGACGCTTCGAGCGTTTGCTGCGAGTGCCCGACTTCGTCGGCAGCCTGAGCGGTGACGGTGTGCATTTCGCGCGCCGCGGCGGCGATCCGGTGATTGCCGGCGAGCGTTGCGGCAGCCGACTGGCGAAGCGTCTGGCATACGTCGGCCTGTCGATTCACGCGCGCCGCGACTTCTTCGATATGGCCGGACACATCGCAGATTTCGATGCCGAGCTTGCCCGCCTGCGCGGCGATGTCGCCGACGACCGATGAAGCGCTGCCTTTGCGGCGCGTGCGCCGAGCGAAGAAACCCGTCATCGCGAAAGCTCCCGGACGGCGCGGCGATTGTGTTCGCGTCGTCGTCTCAATGTCCATTGAACGTGCACGTTCGTGCATGTGTCGCGTACGTGTGCTGAATGCGGTGCGTCTGTCGCTGCAACGGATGAACTGCGGCACACGAATTGCGCGTCTGACGCACTTTTATTTTTCTACGGCGCCTCACGGAGACGCTTGATAGGGACTATCCCGCACTCGATTCGGGTAGGATCGAGTGCGTGCGCGAGTCGTAGTTCGCGTCTGTCGAATCTACCAATGACCGATGATTGTTGAATACTTCGCGCGCCTATCGGGCTGGGACCAACTGGTGTATCTGTGGGAGTTGATCGTGCTGGTCTGCAAGTTCCTGTGGAATCTGCTGCGCTTGCTAGGCGGCGGCTGAAGCGCGATGCAGTGCATTGTCATGCAATAGTAGATGAATCACGGTAACGTAAGCTGAAACCGATTGCACTGCCCGCAGTGACCTCATGAAACGATCTTCTTCCGCGGCTCGCCAATCACATGACACACGATTCCACTCAGCGTTTCACTGACCGTGTGACCGACTACGTGAAGTATCGGCCCGGCTATCCGCGCGACGTTGTCAGGTTCCTGCACGATACATGTGGGCTTGCAGAAGGCGCGCACGTTGCCGACATCGGCGCGGGTACGGGCATCTCGGCTCAGCTCTTTCTCGAGGCAGGGCATTCCGTCGTTGCCGTGGAGCCGAATCAGGCGATGCGCGCGGCCGCCGATGCATGGCTCTCGCACTACGCCGGCTACGCGAGCGTCGCGGGCACGGCCGAAGCAACGACATTGGGAACAGCCAGTGTCGATCTCGTGATCGCCGCGCAGGCCTTTCACTGGTTCGATCCCGTCGCGGCGCGCAAGGAGTTCGCGCGCATTCTGAAGCCACGCGGTCTGGTCGCCTTGTTGTGGAACAGCCGGCTGCTCGAAGGCTCTGCGTTTCTCGCGGGTTATGAAGCGCTGCTGCGCCGCTTCAGCGAAGACTATCAGTCGGTCGCTGAACGCTATGCCGACGACGAATCGATGGCCGAATGGTTCGGCGACGGCTTGAGTCACAACGCTCGTTTCCCGAATGCACAGCGGCTCGACTTCGAAGGATTGAAAGGGCGTTTGATGTCGTCGTCGTATGCACCGAAGGCGGGGCATCCGAATCACGAACCGATGCTCGCGGCGTTGCGCGAACTGTTCGACCGTACCGAGCAGGATGGCACGGTGGAATTCGTCTACGAGACGCGCGTCTATGCCGGATCTGCACAGAGATAACGCTAGACCTGCAACGGACCGCTGCTAGTCGCGGACTTCGCGAAGAACATCCGCAGGTCGTGCAAAACGCGTTGCGGTGCTTCTTCCATCGGAATATGTCCGAGTCGCTCGTACATGATCGAGTGTGCACCCGGTATGCGGTGCGTGAACTCCGCTGCATGCGCTGGCGGAATCCAGCTGTCCTTTGCGCCCCATAGCACGAGAGGTTGTACTGCGTCGGTTCAACTGCTTTCCATGCACACTCCTAGCGCGAAAAAATGTACTCGGCTGCGCGCGCGCGTCGCGTGAGCCGGCGGAAGCTGAACGTGAAGCCAGGCCAGATCGCCGTGACCTTGCCGCTCTTCGTCTGGTAGTAGCTGTGGCAGCCGCTCGTCCATACCGATCGCCGCATGTTGCGTTGCAGACGTGCATTGAACGTACGTTGCACTTCCGGGCGCAGATTCATCGTGCGTGCGCCACGTCGGCGCAGCTCGCGCAAGCAGTCGGCAATGTAGTTCATCTGCGACTCGATCATGTAGATCATCGAGTTGTGGCCAAGGGCGGTGTTCGGCCCCGCCATCATGAAAAAATTCGGGAAGTCAGCGATGCTCGTGCCGAGGTACGCTTCGGGGCCGTCGCTCAGCCACAGTGCACCGAGGTCGGCGCCGCCGATGCCCGTCACATCGAAAGGCGCGCCCGCGTCGTTCACCTGGAATCCCGTGCCGCAAATGATCGCGTCGACGGCATGATGCGTACCGTCCGACATCACGATGCCGTCGCGCACGATCGCGCGGATCGGCGCGGTCACGACTTCGACGTTCGGCTTGCCGAGCGCCGGATAGTAGTCGCTCGACAGCAGCACGCGTTTGCATCCCAGCCGGTAGTTGGGCGTGAGCTTGACGCGCAGTGCAGGATCTTTCACGCGCCGCTCGAGGTAAGCACGCGCGAATTTCATCGCGGGTTCGGTGAGCTTTGGGTTGACGAAGAACGCGATGCCGCGCGACTCCATCTGCCAGTAGATCGCGCTGCGCACGCACCGCTGCGTAAAGGGCAGATGCCTGAAGAACCAGCGCGCGCGTTCGCTGACCGGCTTGTCCGACTTCGGCAGAACCCACGGCGCGGTGCGCTGGAACAGAAGCAGTTTCTCGACGCGCGGCTGGATTTGCGGCACGAACTGGATTGCACTTGCGCCGGTGCCGACTACGGCGACGCGTTTGCCTTCGAGTGCATAGTCATGATCCCAGCGTGCCGAATGAAATATCTTGCCGCTGAACGTATCGAGTCCGTCGATTCCCGGCATCGCGGGACGCGACAACGGGCCGCTCGCCGCGATCACGATATCTGCCTCGACCGACTCATGCACGCCATTGCATTCGATATCGAGTCGCCACACGAGTTGCGTTTCGTCGAAGCGCGCTGCTGTCACACGTGCGTCGAAGCGCATTGCACTATTGATTCCGTACTTGACTGCACAATGCTTCAGGTACGCGAGTATTTCGTGCTGGTGACTGAATGCGCGTGACCACGACGGGTTTGCTTCGAACGAGAACGAATACAGATGGGACGGCACATCGCAGGCGGCGCCCGGATACGTGTTGTCGCGCCAGGTGCCGCCCAGATCGCACGCCGCCTCGTAGATCGTGAACGACGTATAGCCCAGGCGCTTCAGACGGATCGCCATGCCGATGCCCGCAAAGCCGCTTCCGACAATCGCGATGCGCAATTCTGCCCGACGGGATGAGGGCATACGTGCAGTGCTCCAATGAGTCCGCGGAGTCAGCAAAGCTCCGACAGTGAATGAGAGGGAAGAAGAATTGTCTATGTCCGTCTGTGACGGTTAAAGCGCAGGGTAGACAACTGTACACGGCCAGTCAAGATCGTTGTAAAGTGCTGACTCCGGGATCACGGCGCCCGTCGTCCTCAACGCATTCGAACAAGAAGCTCATGCAATCGACAACGGAACTGGAACTCGCACCGGGCAAGCGCAAGCTGATCGAGGCAGCGTTGCGACTGACGGCGGGCGGCCGCAGCTTCGCGACGCTCGGCTTGCGTGAACTCGCGCGCGAAGCGGGCCTCAATCCCAACACGTTTTATCGGCACTTCGATACGCTCGACGATCTCGCATGCGAGGCCGTCGGATGGGTCAGCCGTCGTTTGCGTCCGATGTTGCGGCGTGAGCGCTGGCTGGCTGCGCACGACGAGCCGCACAGTGTGCCGCGTCGCGCATCTGCGGCGTTCTTCGCGTTCGCGCTCGAAAACCGCGAGGCGTTTCTGAGCGCGCTGGCCGAATATCACGGCACGTCGGCCGCGTTGCGCGAGGCGGTGAGGGTGAACCTGCACGAGGTATCGGCGGAGATGGCCGATGACGTCGTGCAGTTAAATCTGATTCCCGCGCTGTCGCGCGAAATGGTCGAGGAAATCTGCACGCAGATCGTGCTGCAGCTTTTCCATCTGTCGCATGAGTACATCGGAAACGCCGCGCAGCGTGAGGCGCTGATCGACTACGCGGAGCGTTTCATCGTCAGGCTGTTTGCGGGCGCCATCGTTCTCGCGCGGCACGACGCGCAGGGATCGATGTGATTGCAATGAAAAAGGGCTCCGGGAGGAGCCCTTTGCACTTTCAGGTGGTTCGTCGAACGGCTTGCGCCGATAGCGAAGCAAGTCCGTATCAGGTGTCGTTCCAGCCTCCCGAATCGTCGCTGCCCATGTCGACGCCGCCGTCGCCGCCGCCATCGCTCCAGTCGTTGGAGCCCTGTCCGAAGTCGACGGAGCCGGCATCGTTGCCGGCGCGCTTGCGTGCTTCGTCGTCGACGATCACATCGCGCTCTATCACGCGGTCACGCCCGGAACTCATCGCTTCGCCGAGCAGCACGCCCGTCAGCAGACCGCCCATGCCGCCGCCGAAACCGCCGCCTTGCTGCACGACGACGGGCGGCTGTTGCTGCGGCGGATACGGGTAGGGCGCTTGCGGAGGATAACCCGGCGGATACCCCTGTTGCTGGCCGCGCCCGAATGCCTCGTTCGCTTCGCGCGCATACGGGGACTCGCCCGCGCCCGGCGATGCCGCGGGCGCCGCGTTCGGATCGGGCCGGCCTTCGGCGCGCGCCTTCAGGCTCGCCACCTGCCGTTCGAGATCTTCCACCTGATACGGCGGCACGGGGTTCTTGCTGTTCGACAGCGCTTCGACCAGTTCACGCAGTTGCGTCTCCATGCCTTCGACTTCGCGTTCGAGCGCTTCGTGTCCGGGCGCCGTCGACAGCTTCACGTCCAGCTTCAGCGAGCGCACGTCGTTGAGCAGATCGGTGACGCGCTTGAGCTGCACGCGCCGATCGTCGTTGGCCCGCGTATCTTCCTGTGAGCGCGCGCGGCGCAACGTCCAGCGCAGAATCAGCGCGATCGCGGCGAGCAGCACGGCGATGCCGATCCACATGCCCATCGACGGGCCATGGCGTTGCGGCGCCTGCTCGAGCGCGGACGGCGAGACGGGCGCGGCTTGCTGCTGCGCGAACGGATTGGCAGTGCGATGCGCGCCGTTGCCCGCGAGGCTGCCCGCGGTGCCGCCGCTGACGCGCGCGGCGTCGGCGCGCAGGCGCGCTTCCGTTTGCGCGAAACGGGCGGGATCGGTGAAGCGGACCTGCGGGTCGAGCGTCTTCGCCTGCTGAAGCTGCGCGAGCGCGTCGGCCGAGCGGCCTTCGCGATCGAGCACCTGCGCGTACAGATAGTGCGCGCGGGCGTTGTTCGGATGCGCCTTCAGCACTTCGTTCAACTGCGAATCCGCTTGCTGCCAGTTGCCTTGTTGAATCGACGTTTCGATCTGCGTCGCCGTCGGCAGCGCGAAAGCGGCGCCCGATACGAGCGTCAGCGAAACACAGGCTGCTGCGAGGAATTTTTTCATGATGCGGGCCGGGCGGATTGACGCCCGTCTCCATGACTATCGAGTTGCCGTACCGCGCGGGCCAATGCGCTCATCGGACGCCGCGCGGCACATCGCCTGCAATGCCGTTACTGCGCAGGCGTGTCCAACTGCTTCTTCAGCGCTGCGAGGCGGTCTTCGACAGACGGACCGCGATTCAGATCCGCGAGCTTGTCGTCGAGCGCCTTGCCGCTTTTCTCGTCGGCGGAATTCAGGCGCGCGTCCGAGCGTGCGTTCGACAGCGACACCTTGTCTTCCAGCTTCTGGAAGTCTTCAGCAAGATTCTTGCCGCCGATGCCGCCCAGCGCCGTCGCCGCCGTGTCCTTGGCCTGCGCGATCTGCTGCTTCGCCTGCAGGATGTTCGAGCGCGCGTTCAGATCGTTGCGGCGCTCGCGCATGTCGTCGATCTGCTTCTTCAGTTGCTCGACCGAGGGCTCTAGCGTCGCGAGTTCCTTCGCGAGTGCGTCGCGCTCCGCTTCGGCCGTCGCCTGGGCGCCGAGCGCCTCGCGCGCGAGTGCTTCGTCGCCGGCTTGCAGCGCGCGCCTTGCGCCGTCCTCGTACTTCTTCGCCTTGTCGGCGGCGACGTCGCGCTTGCTCTGCTGCGTGGCGACCTGCGCCTGGATCTCGATCAGCGAGTTCTCCGCTTTCGCGATGCTATCGTCGAGTTCGCGCACGATCTGGCGCGCATCACGCGACGGGTCCTGCACGGAATCGGCTGCGTCGTTCAAGAGACCTTTGACCGTTCGCGTGATGCTGTCAAAAAGCGACATGAATACCTCCATTGGATGAAATCGACGCTGAATACCCGGCGCGCTGCATGGGGTGCGTAATCACGTCGACAGCACGTAGTTTACGCCGCCATGCGCGAGACTGCGGATCATGCTGCATGCCATCGCAGTTCGCGTTCATGCGCATGCTCACGGTGACGTCGGGGCGCGTGCACGGATTGCAATAGCGCCGGGAAAATTTAACCTTGACGCAGCGCCATGTCCGACGCTTCGAACCGGTCCGAAGATCGACGCGATGGGTATTCAACAGCTCGCGGATATTACACCACGCGTACCCTTAAAACCGTCTTAAAGCGCGATTTCGTGCACGTTTCAGCGGGCCGTTCGCAGTGTCTTGCAACGTGCGTAGTGAGCGCAATCGAAGAACGAATGAATGCGCGGATTTGTCGAAATACAGATGAAGGAATTCTTTCGGATCGCCGACGATGCGTGGTCCTGCTCGCACGCCACATAGGCAAGTATCGACACGCGACGCTCACGCGAAGCGGCCGTTGCCTTCGGTGGGATCGATGTTGGGTTCGTCCTCTTCATGCTCGCGTTGTCGCTTGCTGGCGGCGCTGCGTTTCGACGATAGCAGTGTGGCAGTCCGGGATGGCGTACGCGTGTCGCTTCCCGTTGCCGGTGCCTCGTTCTTATCGTGGGCAATGGCGGCGGCTTTCGCGGCCGCCACGCGCGCGGCAACCTGCGCGGCGTTGTCGTCATCCGCGCTTTCGAGCGTGCCGACGGGCGCGAGCACGGCAGCGGAATCGGCGGGACGCGAGAGATCGATCGGCGCGAGCGTCTCGCGCGGCTTGCGGGATGCGGCGAACGCGGCATCGTTTCCCGGCGATGCGGCCGGCTCATGCGCGGCGGAAGACTCGGCGGAGGCATCGGCGCGCGCCCCGGCCGACGACGCAGCAGACGACGCGGCGCGAGGCTTGAGCGCCGCCTGCCGCATGCGATTGCTCGAGCGCGCGACGCGTTGCAGCGCTTCGTTCAGCGCGTCCGGTTCGCGCGGCGCGCGCAGCCGGTCGACGATGCTCGCCGCCTTGACCTGCTCGCTGGTCGCGCCGAAGCTCAGCACCGCGCGGCGCATCAGCTCGCTGACGCTGATGCCGAGGTTGTCCGCCGTCGCGGAGATGGCGCGTTTCTGGGCGGGCGTCACGAAGACGACGATGCGTTCGCTGGGCTTGTTCATAGATCGGCTCGCGTTCTTTGTTGGTGTCGAACTGCGGAGGAATCCGGGCAGGGTGCGAGGCCTGCTTGGCGCGCGTCGAACCATCATAAGACTAAACCGTGGCGCGCGGTGGCGTGCCGCTGCAAATCGGGCGGCTTGCAAAATGGCTGTCACATCAACGGGTTGCCCGAGTTGCAGGGATATTGTCCACAGGGCTTTGCACAATTTCTGTTGATAACCGCACAAGCACGCAACGGCGGGGCTCGCGCAGCGTTTTTGCACTTCAGGGCACGATCATGAGGGAATTCTTACAAAAAAATCACGATCCACGCGGCTTGATTTCTTTAAAATGCGCTGTTACGTTGCGCCAGAACCTGTCTGGGCGTGCCGTGCGACCGGCCGGGACGGGGTAAACATACGGCGTCGCGCGGTGGCAGTCGCCAGGGCGGAAACGAGCGTCGCGCGCAGTATCATTGCAGGGCCGCCGGCAGCGCCGCACGCGGTGGCGCCGCGAATCTGCGCGAATGTCGCCGCATCGGCGGATGGCCGTCGCTCCGGTGCGCAACGGTTCCGCTGCCGCCCGTTCGGGCGCGCGACGGACGCCACGACCACGATTCGAGCGCACCGCGCGTGCATAGCCGGCGTGTAGGAAAGCGCCAATCATTCCAGTCATGCCAATCATCAAACGACCGCATTCTTCCCACCCTGGCCGCGAGCCATCTTTCGGCAACAACGACAACCCGAGCCGCGACTATCGCCACGTTCAGCGCGAAGAAGACGACAGCGACGACCGCGGCCGACGCGGTGGCCGCTCGTTCTTCGGCACGATCGCGCTGTGGTTCGTCGGGCTGTTCGCGACGCTGGCGGTGGTCGGCGCGCTGATCGTCGGCTACGCGCTCGTCGTGATGGGGCCGCAGCTTCCGTCGCTCGACGCGCTGACCGATTACCGGCCCAAGGTGCCGCTGCGCATCTATACGGCGGATCACGTGCTGATCGGCGAGTTCGGCGAAGAGCGGCGCAGTCTCGTGCGCTTCCAGGACATCCCCGACGTGCAGAAGAAAGCCGTGCTCGCGATCGAAGACTATCGCTTCTACGAGCATGGCGGCGTCGACTTCATCGGCATCCTGCGCGCGGGCTTCGCGGACATCATGCACGGCGGCTCGTCGCAGGGCGCGAGCACGATCACGATGCAGGTCGCGCGCAACTTCTTCCTGTCGAGCGAGAAAACGTACACGCGAAAGATCTATGAAATGCTGCTCGCGTACAAGATCGAGCGCGCGCTGACGAAGGACCAGATTCTCGAGCTGTACATGAACCAGATCTATCTGGGCGAGCGCGCGTACGGCTTTGCGGCCGCTGCGCGCGTGTACTTCGGCAAGGATCTAAAGGACATCTCGCTCGCCGAGGCAGCGATGCTCGCGGGCCTGCCGAAGGCGCCGTCGGCGTACAACCCGGTCGTCAATCCGAAGCGCGCGAAGATCCGCCAGGAGTACATCCTGAAGCGGATGCTCGATCTGCGCTACATCACGCCGGAACAGTACGACCAGGCCGTCAAGCAGGAGATCCACACGAAGACGGCGGGCAACGAGTACAGCGTGCACGCCGAGTACATCGCTGAAATGGTGCGCCAGATGATGTACGCGCAGTACAAGGACGAAACCTATACGCGCGGGCTCAGCGTCACGACGACGATCGATTCCGCCGATCAGGAAGCCGCCTACCACGCGGTGCGCAAGGGCGTGATGGATTACGAGCGCCGTCACGGCTATCGCGGTCCGGAAGGCTTCGTCGAGTTGCCGGCAGCCGGCGACGAGCGCGACGAGGCGATCGAAGACGCGCTCAACGATCATCCCGACAACGGCGAGATCGTGGCCGCCGTCGTCACGTCGGCGACGCCGAAGGAAGTGAAGGTGCAACTGCTCGACGGCACGCAGGTGAGCATCAAGGGCGACGGGCTGCGCTTTGCGGCGGCTTCCCTGTCCCCGCGCGCGGCGCAGGCGCAGCGCATGCGTCCGGGCTCGATCATCCGCCTGATCGCGGATGCGGACGGCAACTGGCAGATCACGCAGTTGCCGCAAGTGGAGGGCGCACTCGTGTCGATGACGCCGCAGGACGGCGCGATCCGTGCGCTCGTCGGCGGCTTCGACTTCAACAAGAACAAGTTCAATCACATCACGCAGGCGTGGCGCCAGCCGGGTTCGAGCTTCAAGCCGTTCATCTATTCGGCGGCGCTCGACAAGGGACTCGGACCGGCGACGATCATCAACGATGCGCCGCTGTACTTCCCGCCGAGCGCGCCGGGCGGCGACGCATGGGAGCCGAAGGACGACGATCAGCCCGACGGTCCGATGCCGATGCGTGTCGCGCTTCAGAAGTCGAAGAACCTCGTGTCGATCCGCATCCTGTCGTATATCGGCACGAAGTACGCGCAGGACTATGTGACGCAGCGCTTCGGCTTCGACGCCGACAAGACGCCGCCGTATCTGCCGATGGCGCTCGGCGCGGGGCTCGTCACGCCGCTACAGTCGGCGGGCGCGTATAGCGTGTTCGCGAACGGCGGTTACCGGATCAATCCGTATCTGATCGGCGAAGTCGACGATGCGCACGGCCAGCCGATCTCGCGCGCGCAGCCGCTGACGGCGGGCCGCGACGCGCCGCGTACGCTCGACCCGCGCAACGCGTACATCATGAACAGCCTGCTGCACTCGGTCGCGACAGGGGGCACGGGCGCGGGGACGAACGTGCTGCACCGTAGCGATCTGCAGGGCAAGACGGGTACGACGAACGATGCGAAGGACGGCTGGTTCGCCGGTTATCAGCAATCGCTCGTGGCCGTCGCGTGGATGGGCTACGACCAGCCGAAGTCGCTCGGCAGCCGCGAATTCGGCGCGCAGCTGGCGCTGCCGATCTGGGTCGACTACATGCAGCGCGCGCTGCGCGGCGTGCCGCAGGCCGAGCCGGAAATGCCCACGGGCGTGACGAGCGTCGATGGCGAGCTGTTCTATGCGGACATGACGCCGGGCAACGGCTTTATCGCGAGCATCGGCATGGATTCGGCGAATCCGCTGGCAAGCGGCGGCGATGCCGTTGGCACCGTGGGTCCGGCGGGCATGACGCCGCCTGCGCCGCCGCCTCCGAGCGTCACGTCGTCGGAGAAGAAGCAGATCATGGATCTGTTCGAGTCGAACAAGCCTTGACCGCTTGAGCCTGAATAGAAGACGCGCCCGTGGTGAAAATCACGGGCGCGTTTTTTTTGTGCGTGCGTCAGCCGGGGATTAAGGTGCGCGCTCAACGGGTTAGCACGATTGTCCAGGTGTTATCAACAAGCCTGTGCACGGAATCTGTTGATAACAAACGCGTGCGCACCGTTGAGCGCTTTTCGGGCACGCGCTGCGCAATCTGCATCGCGGGACAAAACCGCTGCCGCCTCAATGTCTTATCCCGCTTGTCCCGGCGTTCTCAACAAGATCATCCCCAGAAACTGGGGATAACCTCATGAGTTTCAGTCACTGCGCAGCCGTCGCGGCGCCCGTCGATGCCGACGCCGCATGCGCATCGTCGACGGGGGGATTGCCCATCGCCTGAAAGAGCGCGGCCGTGTCGTTCAATCGCGCGCCTGTGTAGCGAATCTCGTCGAGCCGCGCATTGCGATACTGCTGCTCGCTTGCTCTCGCTGCCGTCACGGGCACGGCGCCCAGACGATAGCGCGCCGACGTCTCGTCGAACGAACGCTGCGCCGTTTGCGCCGCGATATTGGACGCATCGAGAGACTGCGTGTCGTGCTCGAGCGCGGCGAGCGTATCGGCGACGTTCTGGAACGCGGCGAGCACGGTTTGCTTGTATTGCGACACCGAGGCTTCGTACGATGCGACGGCCGCGCGCCGTTGCGCGAACAATGCGCCGCCGCGGAAGATCGGCTGCGTCAGCGATGCGCCGAGGCTCCAGATCGCTCCCGCGCCCGACACTGCGACGGGCCAACTGAACCCGCCTTGTCCCATCGACGCGTTCAACGTCAGGCTCGGAAACATCTGCGCCGTCGCAACGCCGACTTCGGCGGCGGCTGCCTTCAGCGTCGCGTCGGCGGCCTCGATGTCGGGACGCGCCTGGAGCAGATCGGAGGGCACGGACACGGGCACCTGTTCCGGCACATGCAGCAGCGCGAGATCGAGCGGCGGCGGCGCCTGGTCCGGCGTGCGGCCGAGCAGCACCGCGAGCGCGTGACGCGTCGTCAGCAACTGCTGGCGCGCGGCGGGCAGGCTCGCAGCAAGCGACGCCGCGCTTTGCTGAGCATTGAGCAGATCGCTGTGCGGCACCGCGCCGAGTTCGTAGCGGCGCTGCGTGTCGCGCGCCTGGTCATTCGCGAGCGCGACGAGGCGCTCGGTCGTCTGCACCTGCGCATCGAGCATCGCCGCCGAAATCGCCGCCGTCACAATGTTCGCGGCCAGCGCGCGCCGCGCCGCGTCGAACTGATACGCCTGCACGTTCACGCGCGATGCGAGCGCCGCATTCGCAAGCCGCGCCGCACCGAAGATGTCGAACGTGTACTGCGCCTGCAACTGGCCGACGAACACGTTGTACAGAAACGTGTTCGGCCCGGCTTGGGGAATCCCGAGCGCGCGTTGCCGCGTGACCTGGCCGCCCGCGTCGATGCTCGGCAGCATGTTGCTGCCGATCTGCGCGCGCAACTGCTCGCGCGCGGCCGTCAGGTTCTTGTCGGCGGCGGCGAGCGTCGGGCTGTTGCGCAAGCCTTCGTCGACGAGCGCATTCAGGTCGTCCGACTGGAACGTGCGCCACCATTGCGGCACCGCTTTCGCTCCGACGACGAACTGCTGCGTGACGCCTTGCGCGGGCACCGTTTGGGTCGGCAGCGGATCGGCGCCGTAGTGCGCGGGCTCGGGCATTGCAGGAGGATTCCCGTTCGGGCCGAACGAGCACGCGGCGGCGAGCAGGGAAGCCGCGGCCAGAGAGATGGAGCTACGGGTCATCGAAGGGAGGCTCATGATCAATTCCCCGAATGTTCGGACGGCTCGGGCCGCGGATCGCGTTCGTCGTCGCGCACGCGGAACCACGCGGCGTACAGCGCGGGCAGATAGAACAGCGTGAGCACCGTCGCGCTCGTGATGCCGCCCATCAGCGCCGTCGCCATCGGGCCGAAGAAGTTCGAGCGCAACAGCGGGATCAGCGCGAGCACGGCGGCCGCCGCCGTTAGCGTGATCGGGCGGAAGCGCCGCACCGTCGCGCCGACGATCGCATCGAAACGCTTGTGTCCCTGCGCGATGTCCTGCTCGATCTGATCGACAAGAATCACCGAGTTGCGCATGATGATGCCGAACATCGCGATCACGCCGAGCATCGCGACAAAGCCGAACGGCTTGCCGAACAGCAGCAGCGTCGCGACCACGCCGATCAGGCCGAGCGGCGCCGTCAGCACGACCATCAGCACGCGCGCGAAGCTCTGCAGCTGGATCATCAGCAGCGTCAGCACCGCGATGATCATGATGGGCATCTGCGCGTTGATCGACGTTTGTCCCTTCGCGCTTTCCTCGACCGATCCGCCGATCTCGATCCGGTAGCCGACGGGCAGCGCCGCGCGAATCTGCGCGAGCTGTTTGTCGACGGCATGCGTGACGTCGATGCCTTGCGCGTTGCCGCGCACATCCGACTGCACGGTGATCGTCGGTTGACGGTCGCGTTCCCAGATCACGCCGTATTCGAGATCGCTGCGCAGCCGGCCGAGCGTGCCGAGCGGCACCGAGCCGTTGGGCGTCGGCATCGCGAGCGTCAGCAGTTGCGACGGGTCGACGCGTTCGTTCTTCGGCGCGCGCAGATCGACGCTGATCAGCTTGTCGCGCTCGCGGTACTGCGTGACGGTGTAGCCCGAGAGCGTCATCGCGAGAAAGCTCGATACGTCCGCCGACGTGATGCCCAGTTCGCGCACCTTCTTCTGGTCGACGTCGAAGCGCACCGAGCGCTCGGCCGGTTCGTCCCAGTCGAACTGCACGTTTGCCGTGCCGGAATTGGCTCGCATCGTCGCGGCTACCTTCTCGGCGATCGAGCGCACCGTCGCGATATCGTCGCCGCTCACGCGGAACTGCACGGGATAGCCGACGGGCGGGCCGTTCTCGAGGCGCGACAGGCGCGTGCGGATCGCGGGGAAGTCGTTGCGCAGTTTCGGTTCGAGCCAGCGCGCGAGCTTCTCGCGATCCTCGACGGTCTTTGCGGTGATCACGAACTGCGCGAAGTTCGGCGTCTGCAACTGCTGGTCAAGCGGCAGATAGAAGCGCGGCGCGCCCGAGCCGACGAAGTCCACCGAGTGATCGATTTCGGGCCTGCCTTCCAGGGCTTTTTCGATCCGCTGCGCCTGGCGCAACGTCGCGTCGAACGATGCGCCTTCGGGCAGGCGCACATCGACGAGCAGCTCCGGCCGGTCCGAACTCGGAAAGAACTGCTGCGGCACGAGCGTGAAGCCCGCCAGCGACACGACGAACAGAATGACCGTGATCGCGAGCACGACGAAGCGCCGCTCGATGCACCAGCTGATCCAGCCCGTCAGGCGCCGATAGAAGCGCGTTCCGTAGATGTCGTGCTCGTGATCGTCGGGCTCGTGCGCCTGACGCTTGCGCTCGGGCAGCATGTGATAGCCGAGCATCGGAATCAGCACGACGGCGGCGAGCCACGATGCGATCAGCGCAATCGCCGACACTTCGAAAATCGACCGCGTATATTCGCCCGTGCTCGACTTCGCGAGCGCGATCGGCAGAAAGCCAGACACGGTGACGAGCGTGCCCGTCAGCATCGGAAACGCCGTGCTCGTGTACGCGAACGCCGCGGCGCGCGTGCGGTTCCAGCCCTGTTCGAGCTTCACGGCCATCATCTCGACGGCGATGATCGCATCGTCGACGAGCAGGCCGAGTGCCAGCACGAGCGTGCCCAGCGAAACCTTGTGCAAGCCGATATCGAACAGGTACATGCACAGCGCGGTGACGGCGAGCACGACGGGAATCGAGATCACGACGACCATCCCCGTGCGCACGCCCAACGACACGAGGCTCACGATCAGGACGATCAGCACCGCCTCGGCGACGGCTTCGAGAAAATCGTCGACGGAGCGCGAGACCGCGTGCGGCATGCTCGACACTTCGACGAGCTTCAGTCCCGCGGGCAGATGCGCCTGCAGCTCCGTCATCTTCGCGTCGAGCGCCTTGCCGAGCTGGATCACGTCGCCGCCCGGCTGCATCGTCACGCCTATGCCGAGCACCGGCTTGCCCTGGAAGCGCATCTGCGTGACGGGCGGATCGTCGTAGCCGCGCCTGATCGTCGCGATATCGCCGAGCCGGAACGAGCGGCCGTTGATGCGGATCAGCGTGTCGGCAAGCGCGTTCAGATCGTTGAATTGCCCCGTCGGCCGCACGAAGACGCGGTCGTCGTGGGTCGTCAGCGTGCCGGACGGCGACACGCTGTTCTGCGAGTTGATCGCCTGCGCGAGCTGTTGCGGCGTGATGCCGAGGCGCGTGAGCTGCGTGTTCGCGATTTCGACGTAGATGTGCTGATCGGGATCGCCGAAATAGTCGACCTTGGCGACGCCCGGCACGCGCAACAGCACGGTGCGCAGCTCGTCCGCATAGTCGTGCAGTTGCGCCGCCGAGAAGCCATCGCCTTCGAGCGTGTAGATGTTCGTGTAGACGTCGCCGAATTCGTCGTTGAAGAACGGGCCCTGAATGCCTGGCGGCAATGTCTGCGCGATGTCGCCGACCTTCTTGCGCACCTGATACCAGGTCTGCGGCACATCCTTGACGGGCGCGGAGTCCTTCATCGTGAAGAAGATCAGCGATTCGCCGGGGCGCGAATAGCTGCGCAGAAAGTCGATCGCGGGTGTTTCCTGCAGCTTGCGGCCGATGCGGTCAGTGACCTGTTCCTGGACCTGGCGCGCGGTCGCGCCCGGCCAGAAGGTGCGGATCACCATCACGCGGAACGTGAACGGCGGGTCTTCCGATTGCGCGAGCTTCGTATAGGCGAGGATGCCGAACGCCGTCGCGAGCGTGATCAGAAAGACGACGAGCGCCTGGTGGCGCAGCGCCCATGCGGACAGGTTGAAGCGTCCTTCCTCATTCTGCGCTGTGCTCATGACGCGAAATCCTCGGGGTGCAGCGGCGGCACGACGCGGACTTTTTCTCCCGCCGTCACCGTATGCACGCCTTGCCACACGACACGCTCGCCCTCGTTCAGGCCTTGCGTGACCGCGATGGTCCGCTCGGTGTAATGCGCGACCTGCACGCGACGCAGTTCGAGCTGATCGCTGCCTGCGCGCACGACCCATACGGCGGGCGTCGTGCCGTCATGAAAGAGCGCGGTGGAGGGCAGCGTGAACGACGCGGGCTGGCTGCTGGCGTGGTCGCGGGCGAAGTCGATGTCGGCCGTCATGCCGAGACGCACGTCCGGGCCCGGATGATCGAGCGTGAGCTTCGCGCGATACGTGCGGCTCTGCGGATCGGCGGCAGGCGACAGTTCGCGCACACGCGCATTGAACGTGCGGCCGGGCAGCGCGCCCAGCTTGACGGTCGCCGCCTGTCCGACACGCAGCGACGCGAGCGCGCCTTCGGGCACGTCGCAGACCACGTCGACGTCGCCGGACCATGCGAGGCTGTACACGGCCTGTCCCGCCGATACGTTCTGCCCCGTGTCCGCCTGTTCGGCTGTGATGACGCCCGCGTGATCGGCGGCGAGCGTCGCGTATTGCAACTGGTCCTTCGCGAGCGCGGCCTGCTGCGCGGCCTGATCGCGCTGCGCGGCCGCCGACGCATACGCGTCTTCCGTCTGTTCCAGTTGCGTCTGCGCGATCAGGTTCTCATGCGCCTGCGCGCGGTCGCGGTCGAGCTGCTGCTTTGCATAGACGAGCCGGTGCTGCGCGGCTTCGAGTTGCGCGGCGGCGCTCGCGGCGTTCTTCTGCGCATCGGCGGGATCGAGCCGCGCGACGACCTGGCCGTTCTGCACGACGTCGCCAAGGCGCACGCGGCGCTCGATGATCTTGCCGGCGATACGGAACGACAGCGGCGTCGAATAGCGCGCCTGCACTTCACCGGGTAGCGACGCCGCAAGCGGCAGTCCGTCCGCATGCACGACGACGGCCACCACGGGCCGCGGCGCGGGCGCGGCGGCTTCCTTGTTGTGGCACGCAGCGAGCGTCAGCGCGCCCGCGATGACGAGCGCACCGATCTTCATACGGCGAGGCAATGGCAAAGACAGGGAAGATGAACTGAGGCGGAGCGGCTTACGCGCGCGAGACGACGCGCCACGACGGGAACGATTCACGATGCCTCCGGGCTGGAGAAGCAAACGAATACGGCAAGCCAGAGGCTACCGACGACGTGCTGCTGAATGTGCTGCAAAGCGGCCTGCGAGCGCTGCAATGCAACTCGCATCGCGGCCCGTTATTTCACCCATTGATTCGGATGGTGCAGTGAATTTTAATACACACCTGTATCTGAATGCAAAACCGAATCTCGGGACGGATCGATGCTAGACTGTTAAATATGAAACGCAAACGACTCACGCGAGAGCAGAGCAAAGACCAGACGCGCCTGCGTCTGCTGGATGCCGCGCAGGCCATTTTCATGAAGAAGGGGTTTGCGGCGGCGAGCGTCGAAGACATCGCCGAGGCCGCAGGCTACACGCGGGGCGCTTTCTATTCGAACTTCCGCAGCAAGCCCGAACTCTTTCTGGAACTGCTGCGGCGCGACCATGAGTCGATGCAGGCGGAACTGCATGGCATCTTCGAAGAGAATGCGACGCGCGAGGAAATGGAAGCGAACGTGCTGCGCTACTACAGCCGTCTGCCGCGCGACAACAAGTGCTTCCTGCTATGGGTCGAAGCGAAGCTGCTCGCTGCGCGCGATGCGCGTTTTCGTGTGCGCTACAACGCGTTCCAGCACGAGAAGGTCGAGCAGTTGACCGAATACATCAACGAGTTTTCGGTGCGCGTCGGCACGCCGCTGCCGCTGTCCGCGGAAACGCTGGCGCTCGGGCTGATGGGCCTGTGCGACGGCATGCAGTTTTTCTTTACCATCGATCCACAGAACGTCTCGGTCGAGCGAACGGAAGAGGTGCTGGGCAACTTCTTTGCGCGTGTCGTGTTCGGCAGGACGATGGGGTAGGGCGCGGCGGGCAGGGCGCGGCGGGTCAGGCGCGGCCATTGATGCGCGGCCGCTGGAGCGCGGCCGGGTGCGCCGCGCTTTATCGTGCACAGTGCAACGCACTCAGATCCACACGTCGTTGGCGGCCGTCCGGTCGCTGGTCTCGTCGCCCGTGTTCTTCACGCCGCGCGGTTCGATCAGCAGCAGCTTCACTTCTTTTTCCGCGTAGGGCTTGTGCTCCTTGCCCTTCGGCACGACGAACATTTCTCCCGCAGACAGGTGCACGGCGCCGTCACGAAAGTCGATCCGCAGATCGCCTTCCAGCACGATGAATGTTTCATCCGTCTCCGGGTGGTCGTGCCAGATGAAATCGCCTTCGATCTTGACGATCTTGAACTGGTAGTCGTTCATTTCGGCGACGACGCGCGGCCGCCACTGCTCGTGGATGCGGCTGAGTTTGTCGGCGAAATTGATGGGCACGAATCGGGTTGGCTGATCGGTAGCGGGCATGGCGTCTCCTTCGTTGAAGTCCACGCGACGGAGTGTAGGTGGGCGCTCTCACGGGCGTCTTGAACGTTTGTGCACGGCCGGAGTGCTGGCCCCCGCGCAGAACCCGTTTTCAGCGGGACTGGCTCCTGAGCATCTTCAGCCAGCGCGACGGCGTCACGCCGTAGGCCGCCATGAAATGCCGCGTCATATGACTCTGGTCCGCGAAACCTGCGGCGGCCGCCGCGTCCGCGAGGGTGGCCGCGCAGCAGCGCTTCTCGCACGGCGTCGAGGCGGCGCATCGTCAGATAGCGATGCGGGCTCGTGCCGAAGAACGCGCGGAAATCGCGCGACAGACTCCAGCGGTCCCGGCCGCTTGCGGAAGCCAGTTCGTCGAGTGTGACGGCGCGCTCGAGCGCCGTGTGCAGGTAGTCGCGCGCGAGCAGCGCCGCGCGGAAATCGGCGGAGGCGCGCAGCGGCCGCGCGCCCGACACGGCATCGAGCGCATGCGCGAGATCGTAGAGGGCGTCGTCCTGTTCGAGCGGGTCCATCGCGGCGTCGATGCCTTGCAGCAGCGCCTGCGTCGCGGCGGCAAGACGCGGATCGTCCGACAGCCCGCCTTCGATGAACGGCAGCGGCTTGCCACCGAGCGCCGCCTGAAATAGGGCTGGCTCGACGTAGATCATCCGGTAGCGGAAACCTTCGTCGGTGCCGGCCTGGCCGTCGTGAGGCTCGTCGGGGTGCAGCACGATCGTGCCGCCCGGCAGGCTGTTGCGCTCGCTGCGCCGGTAGTGAAAGCTTTGCACGCCCGCGAGCGTGCGGCCGATCGCATAGGTATCGTGCCGATGCAGCGCGTAGCCGTTGTGCTGAAAGAAGGCCTCGATGCGCTCGACGCCGCCCTGCGCGGGCGCGCGGCGAATCCAGTCGCGCTTGCCGTGAGCATCCGGCGCAGGCTGTTGCTCGGCCGGCCGCGACCATGGCTGAATCGCGGACGCCTTGTGCGCGCCTCGCCCGTGCCGCATCTTCAGTCCGTCAGATGCCAAGACCGGGGCCGAAATTGCTGCCGATCAGCTTCGTCACGGCGTCGATATCCGCGTAGTCCTGCTCGGGCAGGCCGTCGAGCATCGCGAGCACTTCGTTGCTTGCGCCCGCTTCGCGCGCGGCGTCGACGAGCGCGTCCTTGTTCAGCGGATAGCTGACACCGTGCAGAACGTCGGCGATCTGCAGGTCGATCGATTCGCGGGGGATGGCTGATGCCGTCATGCTCGCGCTCCATTGTTCTCAAAGTTGTCGACACGAACGGGACGATCCGTCGATCCCGTACGCACGGTCACGTCTGCAGATGCTCGTCCTGCGCCTTGAAGCCGCGCTCCAGATGCCGCGATTTCGGCAGCGCGATATGTTCCCATCGCTCCGGCCGGATATCGGTCTGGGCCGCGACGTCCGGCGCGGCGGGCGCGACGGGGGCGGCATTGGCGCGGGCGGCGGCTATGTCGAACGTGCCGTCCGTCGCCGTATGCACCGGCGCGGCGAAACACGAGGCCGACAACGTCACCATGGTCAACAGCGTCGAGGTTTTCATCGCTCGACCTCCTTTTCCAGGCAGCGCAGGAACATCACGCAAGCGTTATGCCATTCCGATGGCGACGGATTGGCGCCCGCCTGGCGCGGCTGCCGTCTGCAAGCGCCGCGCATTTTTCCCATATTACGCCAGTTATTTTTACAAGCGCTGATGACGCGTCACGGCAGCGCGCCAGTCGCGGGCCTGGCATTGATTTTTTGGAAGATTTCGTCGCGAACCGGGGTGCCGTCGATTCCGCGGGCGCAGGGCCGCGCGTCGCGTCGCGCATTAGGTATGTAGAAAGCGGGTGGCGTTAACCCCGTAGCCTCGCGCCGCGAGACAGTAGGCGTGCAGGGCTTCAGCGCAGCACGTCGAAGCGCGTCCATGGCCACGACGGGCGGTCGCGCATGTAGCCGTTCAGCCAGTTCCATTGCGGATGGCGTTTCATGAACGCCTGCGCGTCGAACGGGCGCCCGCACGGATGACCCCAGCGTGCGTCGAACGCCATCTCACGCGCCATCTCGCTGTCGACGACCTTGCCGTCGTTGGCGCCCCACGGATTGAACGGACCGTGATCCGAGCCGCCGAAGCGCTGATCGTCGAGTTCGAGGTGGCCGCAGATCGTCCGCGAGCATGGGTTGTCGGGGCGGTCGAGGTAGACGTCGTGATGATCGGCGATCATGGCCTTCGCCAGTTCCACGTCGATCCGCCCGCGATGCATCTCTTCGAGCTGCATGAAGCGCAGCCGCCGCGCGCCGTTTCTGCGCACGTCGGTGTAGTCCTCGCCTTCGCCTATGCATTCCTGATTGCGGATCTTCAGATCGGTCGCCGTGTTGTAGCCGCTGTAGAAGCCGTCCTTGGTGCTTTCGAAACCCGAATAGTGCAGGCCGAGTTCATAGCGGGCGATCTCGCCCGTCTTGATGTCGCCGAGCAGCCAGCTGTTCGCATAGCCGCCGTTGTTCGCGAGCGCGAACATCTCGCACCATTCGCCGATGCTGTTCGCATACTGCGTCGCGTGCCGCGAGCGATAGAACTCCGGCGCGCCCGCCGCGTTGTAGCCCGCGAAGTTCGAGATCGTGGTCTCCGTCACCATCAGGCCCGCCGACGTGACCCAGAAATCGGTCAGGCTCGAAATGCAGCCCGGCAGACCCTGCATCAGGATGCGGTTGCCCGATTCGGGGACGATGTCGAACACGACGTTGAACGCGTCGCCCGCCGCGTAGCGGTCCCACGAGTTGTGCGCCATCACGATGCGGCCGTCGCGTGTCGCGCTACCCGTCGCGATGAACGCGCTGCAATGATGCCCGCGCCGGCCGCGCCACGGCTTGATGCCGAGTTGCGGTTTCTGCTGCGCGGCGTGCTGCGGCCACCAGCTTTGCAGCAGATCCATATAGCCGTTCCACGCGAGCACTTCGGCGAACGGCAGCTTCGCGCCGTCGGCGATGCCCTGGATCTCATCGGCGAATTCATGATCGATGCGCGGCGCGAACTGCTCGACGGCGGCGTTGACGAACGTGTCGAAATCTTCGCCTGTGTCCCATTTCGCGAGATAGCGCGCAGTGCGGATCGCATTCTGGATTTCGGTGGCGAGCAGCTGGCCGTGCTGCTCGCCGCGGTCGTACGGCTCGCCTTCTATGTGCACGAAGATCCAGCCCGCATGATCGCGGCGCACGGCATCGATGGACGGTTCGCTCATCTTCGCTCCCGTTCGTAGTGCGCGGCATCGCCGCCGGCGTTGCTCAGCGCCGTGTATCGCGGGATGCGGCCTGCGGCTCGTCTAGTCAATTCATTGTAGAGAAATTGCCGGGCTTTGCCATGCGCCGAACGGGTGATGCGCAGGCGGGCAAGCGCAGGCAAACATAGGCGAGCGCAGGCGGACAGACGCCTAGCGCGTGGGATTCATGCGGAAGTACGCATCGAGCAGCGACGTCTTGTAGACGACGCCCGCGAGCGTCGGCCGCGAGGTGCTTTCGACGACGGGCAGTCGTTCGCCCTGGAACGCCATGAAGTGCTGAAGCGCGACGCCGAGCGGCATGTCTGGCGTGAGCACGTCGAAGTGCGGCTGCAGATAGTCGGCGGCCGTCCTGGCGGACGTGTCGGTCCTGTCGAGCAGATCGGAGGTGATGTCCTTCAGCGCGACGACGCCCAGAAAGCAGCCGCTTTCGTCCGTCACGTACAGATACTTGACGGGGTACTCGAGGAACACGCGCGTCATGTCGTGCACGGTCGCATTGGGCAGCACGACGGTTTGCGGCGGACGGATCAGCTCGCGCATCTGCGTCGCGCGCAGGCGCATGCGTTCCTGTTCCTCGCGGTTCCGGTGCAGCGTGATCTCGTACATCGACGTCTTGCCGATCGCGCGCGCCGCGAAGTACGCGACCACGCACGACACCATCAGCGGCAGCACGACCTGATAGCTCAACGTCATTTCGAAGATCATCAGGATCGCCATCAGCGGCGCCTGTGTCGCGCCCGCGAGGAATGCGCCCATGCCGACCATCGCGTACGCGAACGGCGCGGACGTCGCGTGCGGCCAGAGCGCGTTCATGCCGAGCCCGAACAGCGAGCCGAGCGCCGCGCCGACGAAGAGCGTCGGCGTGAACACGCCGCCGACGGCACCCGAGCCGACGGTCGCCGCCGTCGCGATCAGCTTGAACGCGAGCACGACGACGAGCGCCGTCCACGTCCACGGCGAATGCAGGATCGAGTTCACGACGCTATAGCCGTTGCCCCACACTTCGGGCGTCCACGTCGACAGAATGCCGACGATCAGCCCGCCGAGCGCGAGCCGGATGGGCAATGGCACGGGTAGGCGCCGGAAGGCGGACTTGCTGGTGTCGATGAGCCGCAGAAACTGCGGCGCGGCCGCGCCGCACAGCAAACCGAGCGCGACGAAGAGCAGCACTTCGAGGCCCGCGACGGGCGGGAACACGGGCATCTCGTAAGGCGGCTTGTAGCCGGCGAACTCGCGCATCATGATGTTCGCGACCACCGACGACACGACAACCGGCCCGAAGCTTTCCATCGCGATCGAGCCGAGCACGATCTCGGTGACGAAGAACGCGCCCGCGATGGGCGCGCTATACGCCGACGTGATACCCGCCGCCGCGCCGCACGCGACGAGCAGGCGCAGGCGCGGCGGATCGAAATGCACGAGGCGGCCGATCAGCGATGCGCCGAGCGCCGCGAGTTGCACCATCGGGCCTTCGCGGCCGATCGAGCCGCCGCTCGAAATCGTGAACAGCGACGACACGCTGCGCCACAGGCTCACGCGCACGGGCACGACGCCGTCGCCGATCACGACGGCTTCCATGTAGTCGGTATGCAGCTTCTTGTCGGCGCCGCGTTGCGCGAGCAGCAACAGCCCGCCCGCGATCAGGCCGCCGAACGCGGGCAGCGCAATGCGCATCGCGATGGGCAGACGCCGTGCCATTTCGACGAGGCTGCCGTCCTGCCCGGTGAACACGCGCTGCAACAGCGCGATGCCTTCGCGAAACGCCATCGTTGCGAAAGCGCCCGCGATGCCGACGATCACCGACCACACCAGCATCGTGTGCGCATCGGACAGACGGAACAGATTGGCCGCGCGGGTGCGCAGTCTCAGCAGAAATGAAAGCACGGAAGAAACGGGCGTCTGAAGGTTGGTATGGCGCGCAGCATGATATCGACAGCGCGCGACGAAAGCTTTAAGGGCGGCGCGCCTCGCTCGCATGCGCGCCGCCGCGTCGTGAAAAGGCGATGTCAGCTCATCAGCGGACGTCCTTGTCGAGTTCGGGGTAGTGCCGGAACACACAGGTTTCGTTGTACGGCAGGCGTCGCTCGGAAGCGAGATACGCCGCGATGTTCGGACGCTTGAGCACCGCGTCGTGCAGCGCGGCGAGGAGCGGGTAGTGCTCGCCGAAATGCTTCGTCGCGCGCGGAAAGGCGTAGTGCAAAGCGTCGATCAGCTGGAACATCGACAGATCGACATACGTGAGCGTGTCGCCGACCATGTGCCTGTCGCCGGCGGGGTTCTGCTTCAGCACGCGCTCGAAATAGCGCATGAACTTCGGGATGCGATGGTCGATGAAATCCGTCGCGCGGATTCTAGCGGCCTCTTTCTGCTCCTCGTAGTACATGCCCGAGGCGAGCGGGTGATGGGTGTCGTGGGCTTCCGTGACCATGTCGGCGATCGTCAGTTGCAGTCCGTTCGCGACGTAGCGCAGGCTCTCGACCTGCGGCGCGAGATTCAGCTTCGGCCCGAGATAGAACAGGATGTTCGCGGTCTGCGAAACGATCAGGTCGCCGTCGCGCAGAAACGGCGGCGCGAATGGCGGGTAAGGTTCCGTCCGGCTGTTCATCGCGTCGATCATCGCGCCCGTGCCGAGCTCGTCCTGTTCGTCGCCGCGCGCCACTTCGACGTAGTCCGCGCGCGCTTCTTCCAGTGCGAGCCGCACGAATTCGCCGCGGCCCTGCAGTCCATCCCAGTAATAGAGTTGATAAGTCATCGATCGGTCCTCACTCGGTTGTCGGTGGCGTCGTTGAACGCCATCCATGCACACGGTCGGGAGCTAGAAGTATGCCGCGCGATGCTTGCAGTTTGCGTGTCGGGTGCAGTGTGGGAACGAACCGTTGCGTGCGTGAGAGAAGCGCGGCGTCCGCCTATCTGCCGCGCTGAAAGCACAAAAGCCCCGCACGCGGCGAGGCTGATGTGATTGGATTGCTGGCTTAGCCGAGCAGATGCTGGACGAGCCATGTGATACCCAGACCGCCGGCGAACAGCCACACGTAAAGGATCAGGCCTGTCGTCAGCGCGCGGGGACCGGCTTGGCGGATCTGCGAGAGGCGCGTTTCGATGCCGAGCGCTGTCATGGCCATCGTGAGCGCGAAGGTGTCGAGCATGTTGAGCGTGCTGGTCGCGGCCTCCGGCAGCACGTGCAGCGAACTCACCGCGACGCAGCCGAGAAAGCCAAGAGCGAACCAGGGCACGGCCAGCTTGCGCGGCGCATGACCGGCTTCGCCGTGCGCGCCGCTTGCACTACGCGCTGAGCGGCTTACCCACATGCCGACGACGAGCAGCACGGGCACGAGCAGCATCACGCGGGTCATCTTGACGATGGTCGCGATATGCGTGGCTTCGGGGCTCACGTTGCTGGCTGCGCCCACCACTTGCGCGACTTCATGGATCGTGCCGCCGAAGAAGAGGCCGACGCCCGTCGTATCCAGATGCAGGATGCCGGCGCGCAGCAAAGCGGGGTAGAGGAACATCGACAGCGTGCCGAACAGCACGACGCTGCCGACGGCCATCGCGCTCTTGTGCGGCTTCGATTGCAGCGTCGACTCGAAGGCGAGCACGGCGGCCGCGCCGCAGATCGCGCTGCCCGCTGCCGTCAGCAGCGCGCTGTCGCGGTCGAGCTTCATCAGCTTCATGCCCGCCCACGTACCGATCGCGAGCGTGCTGACGACGATCAGCAAAGACTCGGCGAGGCCCGGCAGGCCGACCTGCGCGATCTCCTGAATGCTCACGCGCAGCCCGAAGAACGCGACGGCGATGCGCAACAGCTTGCGCGCCGAAAAGTTGACGCCGGCCGCCCAGCTCTCGGGCATGCCGTCTTTCAGTGCATTGCCATACAGCATCCCGCCGACGATGCCGACGATCAACGGGCTGATGCCCAGCTCGGCGATCGACGGAATCGCGGCGATGCGGGTGACGGCCGCGGCGAACAAAGCGACGAACAGGATGCCGTTGATCTGGCCGCGCGTCGACGACGACGCGGGAACGACACGGGTGGATACGGTGGACATGGGTTACGACCTTTTCTGAGACTGCTTGATTCGATGGCCTAATCCTAAAATACATATATCGATATGAGAAATCGTGATTTAGAATGTGTGGTATCGGCCAGTCTGATATTTTTTTCGCCATGACCCCTGATCAGCTTATAACGTTCGCCGCCGTCGCCGAGCATCGCAACATCAGCCGCGCGGCACTCGCGCTGCATCTGTCACAGCCCGCCGTGTCCGGTCAGTTGCGCCAGTTACAGGACGAATTCGGCGAGCCGCTGTACCTGCGCGACGGCCGCGGCGTGCGGCTGACGCCCGCCGGCGAGCAACTGGCGAGCTACGCGGCGCGCCTGCGGGACACGTACCGCCAGGCGTACGCGTATCGCGACGCGCTGCGCGGAATGGAGCAGGGCACGCTGCGTATCGGCGCGAGCACCACGCCCGCGAGCTATCTGCTGCCGTATCTGATCGCCGCGTTTCAGCGCCGCCACCCCGACGTCACGGTGCACACGGACGACGGCAATACGGCCGATATCGTCGGCGCGCTCGGCTCGTTCGATATCGCGCTTGTCGAAGGGCATGTCGGCGCGGAGTTGCCGCCCGATACGGCCGTGCATCCGTGGCACGAGGACGAGATCGTCGCGATCATGCCGCGCTCGCATCCTCTCGCTACCGCCAACTTGCAGGCCGTCACGCTCGCTGATCTGAGCCCCCATCCCGTCGTGCTGCGCGAAGAAGGCTCCGGCGTTCGGCAACTGATCGAGCGCGCGTTTGCGCGGGCCGGCGTGCCGATGCGCATCGCGCTGGCGATCGCGGGCGTCGAGGGCGTGAAAGAGGCCGTGCGCGCGGGAATGGGCGTCGGCTTTGTGTCGGCGATGTCGATGCGCCACGAGGACGAGGTGCTGTTCCGCCTGCCGCTCGGTCCCGAGCCGCTCACGCGCCGTTTCTCGATCCTCGTGCCGCACGCGAGCGCGCCGTCGCGCATCGTCGGCCGCTTTCTCGAACTGTGCCTGAACGGCGACACCCGCCCGCCGGCGGCCGATTCTCCGATTTAGGGATTTCCACTATGGTGCACGCGCGCCGGGCAGCGCAGTATTCGCAACCAGCGCTACCGCGCTTTTTTAATTCCCGTCTTTGGAACCGATTCCAAAGACTGTTTCGAGCGATAGAGCAGGGTGTTTCACATGCCGGAAGTCGTCATCGTCGCGAGTACATTTGGGGTCGACGCGATCCGCAAGGACGGTCATCACGCGTGGCTGCATACGGCTGCGAAAGCGGGCGCGGCCGGCTTCGAAGTGCGTCGGGAGCTGTTCGCGCTCGAAGCGCAAGCGTCGCCCGAGGCGCTTTCCGCGCTCGGCAAGTCGATCGCCGCGCAGAACCTGTGGTCCGTGTATTCGACGCCCGCCGAACTGTACGCGCCGGACGGCGCGCTCGACGAAACCGCGCTGCGTGAGGCGCTGATCGAAGCGACGGCGCTCGGCGCGCGCTTCGTCAAGCTGCAACTGGGCGGTTTCGCGGGGCGCGCGTACGGCGAGGCGATCGCGAAATGCACGAAGGGCGTCGCCGCGCGGCTCGTCGTCGAGAACGGGCAGATGGAGCGAGGCGGCTCGCTCGCACAGTTCGAAACGCTTTTCAATGCGCTCGCCAAAGACGCGCGCAATGAAGGCCGCAAGCCGGTGCTCGGCATGACGTTCGACATTGGCAACTGGCAGTGGCCCGGCGTCGATCCTGTCGAAGCGGCCCGCAAGCTCGCGCATTACGTCGAATACATCCACTGCAAGGCGGTCGCGGGCGAAGGCGCGCGCCGTTTCGCCGTCGCGCCCGCCGCCGACGATCCCGTCTTCGCGGCCGTGCTGGCGCTTTTGCCGCGCGACGTGGCGCGCGGCATCGAATTCCCGTTCGACGCGGCGCGGATCGCGCAGGACGCATCGCATCACGTCGCGCGGCTCGCGTCCGCATGAAGCGGCGAGCGCGGACGGCATCAACAGGAGAAGCCATGCATCCGACACTCGATGTCATCACCTACGGCGAAGCGATGGCGATGTTCGTCGCGGCCGAAACGGGCCCGCTCGCGGGCGTTGGCCAGTTCACGAAACGCATCGCGGGCGCCGATCTGAACGTCGCGATCGGCCTGTCGCGCCTTGGCTTCAAGGTGGGCTGGATGAGCCGCGTCGGCGGCGATTCGTTCGGCCAGTACGTGCGCGACACGCTGGCGAAGGAAGGCATCGATCAGGGCTGCGTGACGACGGACGAACGCTATCCGACGGGCTTTCAGCTCAAGTCGAAGAACGACGACGGCAGCGACCCCGCCGTCGAGTATTTCCGCAAGGGCTCGGCGGCGAGTCATCTGTCGCTCGACGACTATGTGGCGGACTACGTGCTGGGCGCGCGCCATCTGCATCTGACGGGCGTGGCGCCCGCGATTTCGGCGACTTCCCGCGAACTGGCGTTCCATCTCGCGCGCGAAATGCGCAACGCAGGCAAGACGATCTCGTTCGACCCGAACCTGCGCCCGACGCTGTGGCCGTCGCGCGAAGCGATGGCGGCGGCGCTGAACGAACTGGCGACGTACGCCGACTGGGTGCTGCCCGGCATCGGCGAAGGCGAGATCCTGACGGGCTACACGAAAGCCGACGACATCGCGCAGTTTTACCTGGACCGCGGCGCGAAGGGCGTGATCGTCAAGCTCGGCGCGCAAGGCGCGTATTACCGCACGGCGGCGGGTTCGGGCATCGTCGCGGCGCAGCGCGTCGAGAACGTCGTCGATACCGTCGGCGCGGGCGATGGCTTCGCGGTCGGCGTGGTGAGCGCGCTGCTCGAAGGGCGCACGCTGCCGGAGGCGGTGGCGCGCGGCAACCGCATCGGCGCGCTGGCGATCCAGGTGATCGGCGATTCAGAAGGCCTGCCGACACGCGCCGAACTCGATGCGCTGGAGCGCAGCGATCCGGCGCAGCCCGCGCTGGCCGCGTGACGTTTCAGCGTTCAGCAAATCAGCAAGACAACAACAAGAAGGTGCCAGCCGCGCCCCATCCGACAGGCGGCGCACGGCAGTGGGCACACGGCAGCAAACCGACAGACCGACTCAGGAAACCGGCTCACGCGAAATAGTTTGCGTGGGACCAGAGTAAGAGGCTCAAGCCCCAACTCTGTTCGACAAAGGAGACATCGATGCCCTCATCACTCGCGATCCGCCGCTGGTGGACGATCATGCCGATCGTGTTCATCACGTACAGCCTCGCCTATCTCGACCGCGCGAACTACGGCTTCGCGGCCGCCGCCGGCATCAACCAGGATCTCGGCATCAGCAAAGGGCTGTCGTCGCTGATCGGCGCGCTGTTCTTTCTCGGCTACTTCTTCTTTCAGATTCCGGGCGCGATCTACGCGGAGCGCCGCAGCGTCAAGAAGCTCGTGTTCTGGAGCCTCGTGCTGTGGGGCGGCTGCGCGGCGCTGACGGGCATCGTCAGCGATATTCCGTCGCTGATGGCGATCCGCTTCGCGCTCGGCGTCGTCGAGGCGGCCGTGATGCCCGCGATGCTGATCTTCATCAGCAACTGGTTCACGAAGCGCGAACGCTCGCGCGCCAACACCTTCCTGATTCTCGGCAATCCGGTGACGGTGCTGTGGATGTCCGTTGTGTCCGGCTACCTCGTGCATTCGTTCGGCTGGCGCCAGATGTTCATTGCGGAAGGCGTGCCCGCCATCGTGTGGGCCGTCTGCTGGTGGTTCATCGTGAAGGACAAGCCCGAGCAGGTGAAGTGGCTGTCGGAGGCGGACAAGAAGCAGCTCGCCGATACGCTGCGTGCCGAGCAGGCCGCGATCAAGCCGGTGCGCAACTACGGCGAAGCGTTCCGCGAGCCCGCCGTCATCAAGCTGTGCGCGCAGTACTTCTGCTGGAGCATCGGCGTGTACGGCTTCGTGCTGTGGCTGCCGTCGATCCTGAAGAACGGCTCGTCGCTCGGCATGGTCGAAACGGGCTGGCTGTCGGCGCTGCCGTATCTGGGCGCGACGATCGCGATGCTCGCGGCGTCATGGGCGTCGGATAAACTCAACAACCGGCGTGCGTTCGTGTGGCCGTTCCTGCTGATCGGCGCGGCGGCGTTCGCGGCTTCGTATGCGCTCGGCTCGACGCACTTCTGGATGTCGTACGCGCTGCTCGTCATTGCGGGTGCCGCGATGTATGCGCCGTACGGCCCGTTCTTCGCGATCGTGCCGGAGCTCTTGCCGAAGAACGTCGCGGGCGGCGCGATGGCGCTGATCAACAGCATGGGCGCGCTCGGCTCGTTCGTGGGCTCGTATGTGGTCGGCTATCTGAACGGCGCGACGGGCTCGCCTGCTGCGTCGTATGTGTTCATGAGCGTCGCGCTCATCGCCGCCGTCGTGCTGACGCTCGCCGTCAAGCCGCCGCGCATGCAGAGCGCGGCTCTCGCTACTCCGTTGCAAGGAAAGTGATTCGATGAAGCGAAAGATCGTCGCATACAAGCCGCTGCCGGACGATGTGCTGTCGTATCTGCAGCAGCACGCCGAAGTGGCGCAGGTGGATGCTTCGCAGCACGATGCGTTCGTCGCCGCGCTCAAGGACGCCGACGGCGCGATCGGCGCGAGCGTGAAGATCACGCCCGCGATGCTCGACGGCGCGACGAAGCTCAAGGCGCTCTCGACGATCTCGGTCGGCTACGACAACTTCGATGTCGACGATCTGACGCAGCGCGGCATCGTGCTCGCGCATACGCCCGATGTGCTGACGGAGTCGACGGCGGATACCGTGTTCTCGGTGATTCTGGCGAGCGCGCGGCGCGTCGTCGAGCTGGCCGACTGGGTCAGGGCGGGCGAGTGGAAGGCGAGCATCGGGCCCGCGCTGTATGGCGTCGACGTGCAGGGCAAGACGCTCGGCATCGTCGGGCTGGGGCGCATCGGCGGGGCCGTTGCGCGGCGCGCGGCGCTCGGCTTCAACATGAAGGTGCTGTACACGAACCGCAGTGCGAACGCCGAGGCGGAACAGCGTTACGGCGCGCGCCGCGTCGAGCTCGACGAACTGCTCGCCACATCCGACTTCGTTTGCCTGCAGGTGCCGCTGACGCCGCAAACGCGTCACCTGATCGGCGCGAACGAGCTGCGCAAGATGAAGAAGAGCGCGATTCTGATCAACGCGTCGCGCGGACAGATCGTCGATGAAAACGCGCTGATCGAAGCGCTGCAGACAGGCACGATCCACGGCGCGGGGCTCGACGTGTTCGACAAGGAGCCGCTCGACGCGAACTCGCCACTACTGAAGATGAGCAACGTGGTCGCGCTGCCGCATATCGGCTCGGCGACGCACGAGACGCGTCACGCGATGGCGCGCTGCGCGGCGGAAAACCTGGTCGGCGCGCTCGACGGCACGCTGAGGAGCAACATCGTCAACCGCGACGTTCTCTCGCGATGAACACGCCGCCATCAGGCGCACCGCGCCGCGCCACCATCAGCGACGTCGCCCGCGAGGCCGGCACGGGCAAGACGAGCATCTCGCGCTATCTGAACGGCGAGTTGAGCGTGCTGTCGCCGCAGCTTCGCGCGCGCATCGAAGCCGCGATCGAGCGGCTCGACTATCAGCCGAACCAGATGGCGCGCGGCTTGAAGCGCGGACGCAATCGCCTGATCGGCATGCTGGTCGCCGATCTGACGAACCCGTATTCCGTCGAGGTGCTGCAAGGCGTCGAGGCGGCTTGCCACGCGCTCGGCTATATGCCGCTCATCTGCCACGCGGCGAACGAAGTCGACATGGAGCGGCGCTTCCTGCAATTGCTGACGACGTATCGCGTGGAAGGGGTGATCGTCAACGCGCTCGGCGTGAGCGAGGAGACGCTGCGGCCCGTGGGCGGCGGCGGGATTCCCGCCGTGCTGGTCGACCGGTCGGTGGAAGGGCTCGTCGCCGATATGGTCGGGCTCGACAACGAGGCGGCCGTGACGGTTGCGACGCGGCATCTCGTCGAACGCGGCTTCGATCGCGTGTGGTTCGTCGTGCAGCCGTTCGAGCGCGTCAGTTCGCGGCGTCTGCGCGAAGCAGCGTTTCATCGGGCGCTGGCGCAGTATCCGCAAGTGAGCGGCCGCACGGTCGTGGTCGAGCTCGGCGATGCCGATGAGCTTGCGCAGACGCTCGCCGCGCTCGACGCCGGGATCGATGCCGCGATCGAAGAACGGGAAGCAAGCGGCCAACAAGGCGAAGGCGAGCCCTCCGTGCCGCGCGTCGCGCTCTTTGCGGCAAACGGCCCCGTCGCGCTGGCGCTTGCGCGGCATCTGAACCAGCGGCATGGCGCGAACTGGCAAAGGCGCGTTGCGCTGCTGTCGATCGACGATCCCGAATGGGCCGAACTCGCCGGCATCACGACGATTCGCCAGCCGACGTACGACATCGGCTATCGGGCCGTCGAATTTTTGCACGAGCGCATCGACGGCGCGCAGGCGAGCGCGCGCGACTGTCTGCTGCCCGGCGAGCTGATCGAACGCGCGTCGACGGCGCGCTGATTTTTCGGGCGTTCGGCATTCGGGCGGCGACGCGCTTACAATGCGCGGCGGAGTCTTTCTTTCGTCACCTGATCCGCGCTGCTCGATGCCAGCTTTGCCCGTTTCACCCATTACGCTTGCGATTCTCGCTGTCGCGACGCTCTTCATTGCATGGCTTCCGATCGGCCTGTACCGCCGCTGGCGCGCGCCGTTCGCGCTGATCCGGCGCGACGCGATTGCGGGCGTCGCGGTGTTCGCGTTGTCGGCGATGTTGATCGAACGCGCGCTCAACGACTATCTGCTGCGTCAGAACGCGGCCACGAGCGAATGGCTGTCGAACCCGCTCGCGTTCGTCGTCTACGGCGCGCTCGCGGCGGGCATCTGCGAGGAAGTGGGCCGTTTCGTCGCGATGCGCTGGCTGGCGCGGCGCACAGCGAACCCTGCTAAGGCTGACGGTACGGCGCTTGCGTACGGGCTCGGGCACGGCGGCGCGGAAGCGTGGCTCGTCGGCGTGATCGTGCAGGCGCAGTGGATCGCGTTCGGCGTGCTGGAAAATCGTGGCCTGCTCGATGCGTATCTCGGTCACATCCCGCCCGCATCGCTGATGCGGCTTCATCTGATACTCGCGAGCCTGTCGCCTGCGATGGCAGGTCTCTTCGTGCTCGAACGCGTAGCCGCGCTGGTGTTCCAGATCGGCCTCTCCGTGCTGATGTGGCGTGGCGTGCGCGCGGGCTGGCGCGCCATCCTGCCCGTCGCGATTGCCGCGCACGCGCTGATCGACGTGCCCGCGGCGATGTCGCAGGCGCGGCTGTTGCCGCTCGTGACCGTCGACGCCATCTATGCCGTCGCGGCGCTTGCCGTGGCCGTGGTGCTGCTCAGGATGCACGCGCGCGCGGCTTGAGCCATCAACAGATCGAACAGAATCTATCGTCCATCCAGACCCACAGGCCCGAGGCCAATCGACATGGAAGCCTATCAGTACGAGTGCGCGAACGCCGAGATCGAAGAACTGGCGCGCGTGATCAGCGATCTTTTTCCGGAGCAGACACAGTTCATCGAACGCCCCGATGACAACGGCGTGCCGCAGATCGTCGTGCATTGGGTCGCGATGCGCTTCGGCTCGACGGCGCGCCGCATGGTGTTGATCGTCGCGATCGCGCCGGCCGCGCTCGCGCGTTATCGCGCGACGCCGATGCGTCTGCGGGGCCGCAGCTTCGCCGTGCTGCGCGCCTATGTCGAGGCGACGCTGGGATCGCTGGAAGAGGAATACGCGGCGGGCAAGAGCGTGCCGCGCGAAGTGACTGTCGAACTCGGCGACGAATTCGCCTGAACGCGGCGAGCCCGACGAGTGAAGGGCCGAGGCGAGTGCCATGCAAGAGCCGAGGCGCGTCGCACAAAGCTTCGCTCAATCCGCGAGCCGATAGACCTTCGCGAAGCGCGCGGCGTGCACGACGCCATAGTCGCCGGGCGCATATTGCATGATCCAGTCGCCCGCCGTGCCCTTGAGCACGTCGCCGCCTTGAGCCGAGCGCGCGAGCGAGAACGGTTCGCTCATCTGCTTCGCGAGCACGACGGCAGGGCGATTGCGATACGAACCGGCGTCGCCGTGCGCGATCCCGGCGTCGGCAGGCAGGTACTTCGCGTCGAAGCGTTCGCGCGACACGACCCAGCGGTCGCCCGTCGAGCCCGTGATCAACGCGTCGCCGTGCGCGTAGCGATTCGGTCCTTCGAGGCTCATCAGTTCGCCGTCGGCCTGGGCGAATTGCACGGTGACGGTTTCGTCCTTGACGACGCGTTGCGCGGCCGGATCGGCGAGCAGGTCGATGTTCTTCAGTTCGAGCATGAGCTTTGAAGCCTATTCAGATGACAGGGCCGCGTAAGCCAACGTCGGCGCAACGATACGCGACGAAGGGCGACGAAGTGCAAACGCGGTGCAGGCGCGCATGATGCCAGATTCGCACGGATGCAATGAAAAACGCCTGCCCGTGAGGGCAGGCGTCTTGCGAAACACAAGCGGCAACTTGCGCTGCGGCTTAAGGCTTGACGGTCGCGTCGGAAGCAGGCGCGGCCGGCTTGCCCGACCGGCGGTGGTGCGCACCGCCTTCAGCCGGCTGACGGCGGAAGGTTTCGTCGGCGAGCTTCTTCTGTTCCGGCGAGAAGCTGGTGTAAAGCGGGTCGAAGGCATCGACGAGTTTCTTCGTGCCGTCGGCGTGAGCCTGCGTGATCTCGGCGTAGCCCTTCATGTCGTCGAGCGCGGACACGTTCGGATTCGCCCTGCGCTGCTCGAACAGATGGCCCATCGTTTCACTGTTGCTGCGCATGACGTCGGCGAAGTTGTTCCATTGCGACTCCTGCGCCGACGTGATTTTCAGTTGCGAATGCAGATAGTTGATCCGATCTTCGACGCGCTGCTCGTGGCGTGCCTTGACCTGCGTCTGCGAGGCGGCCGCCGACGATGCGCCTGCGGGCGCTGCCGTCTGTGCGAATGCGGCGCTCATCGACAATGCGGAAGCGAGAATGGCGAGCGTTTTTTTCATTGAGACTCCTGTTGTCGGTTCGTATGGGTGAAGCTTGACGAAGCGTTATGCATATGCGTGCGGCGCACATCAGGGTGCTATTAGTATCACGTTATCGCCCCATTGCGACTGCATTGCGACAACTGCTTACAACCGAAACGATCGGGAAAAATAGCCGGTGGATAAATTCGTCAGCATGGAAATCTTCGTTGCCGTGGTCGAAGCGGGCAGCCTGACGGCGGCCGCCGAGCGCTTTCAGCTGTCGTCGGCAATGGTCGGCAAGCACATCCGCTCGCTCGAAACGCAGCTCTGCGCGCGGCTTCTGACGCGCACGACGCGCCGTCAAAGCCTCACCGAGATCGGCCGCCAGTATTACGAGCAATGCCGGCGCATTCTCGCCGACGTGAAGGCCGCGGAGTCGCTCGCGGAATCGATGACGTCCGCGCCGCGCGGCACGCTGAAAGTGACGGTGCCGCTCACGTATGGCGTCGAAGTGTTCTCGCCTGCGATGACCGACTATCTGAGCGCATGGCCCGACGTCAGCCTCGAACTCGATCTGTCGAACCGTATCGTCGATCTCGTCGAAGAGGGCTTCGACGCCGCTGTGCGCATCGGCCGCCTGCCGGATTCGAGTCTTGTCGCCAGGCCGTTGAAGCCGTACCGGATGCGCGCGTGCGCATCGCCCGCGTATCTCGCGCGCATGGGCACGCCGAAGACGCCCGCCGATCTCGTGAATCACGAGTGCCTCGGCTTTCTGCATTGGGGCCGCGAAGGTCTGTGGCGTTTCGACGGCGTTGCCGCAACCGACTGTCAGCTGCGTCCGGGGCGTTTTCGCGCGAACAATGGCCAGGCGCTCAAGGTGGCGGCGCTGCGCGGCTTCGGGCTGGTGCTTCAGCCGGAAGCGCTGCTCGCGCGCGAGATCGAACGCGGCGAGCTCGTCTGCGTGCTCGAGGACTGGCTGCCCGATGGCGCGCCCGTGCATCTGATCTATCCGCGTGACGGCCGCCCGACGCCGAAGCTCACGACGTTCATCGACTTCGTGATCGAGCGCTTCGGCGCGTGACGCATCTCCCGACGTGAAAGCGCAATATGTGCAGTCCGCATGTATTCGCGCTGCGGGGCGCGGGGTGCATAATCCGCGTAGTCCCGTAATCCACGTTTGCGGCTCGCCGTGCGGCGAGCTTCCACCTCAACGCTGACCTTGAATCGATGAGACCACCGCGCCTCGATCAACTCGACGAACTCGACCGCAACCTCGTTGCACTGCTGCAAGCCAACGCGCGCGAAAGCGTCGCGAATCTCGCGCGACAGCTGGGCGTCGCGCGCACGACCGTGATCGCGCGCATTGCGCGGCTCGAAAAGACCAACGTGATCGCGGGCTATAGCGTGCGGCTCGGGCAGGACGTGCTCGACGCGAGCATCTATGCGTACGTCGGCATCATCATCGCGCCGAAGTACGGACCCGACGTGCAGAAGAAGCTGAACCGGATGCCCGAGGTGCAGTTGCTGTGCGCGGTGAGCGGCGAGTTCGATTACGTCGCGTGGCTGCGCGCCGATTCGCCCGAGCGCCTGAACGATCTGCTCGACCAGATCGGCGGACTCGCGGGCGTCGAGCGCACGACGACCTCGATCATCCTGTCGCGCAAGATCGATCGCGGAATGATCGGCGGATGAGTGCACGCGGGCTCGCTCCATGCGCGCTTGTTAAGCGCCGCATACGCCCCGCGTTTACGCGGTTTTGATATGACTTCGACAAATCGTCGGGATGGCTCGTCGAATCGTCGAAGTTCATGGTCATTGCGCAGCACTTTGCGCCTATAAACCGACTGGCCTTCTCCCTAAACTTCTTTACAGAGGTTCGCTGCGGCGCGCCGTTCACGCTGGAGACAGCATCCATCGAACAGAGAACAAAGGAGAAGCGCATGAAAGTTGCCATCGTTGGCGCAGGTCTGATCGGTCACACCATCGCGCACATGTTGCGTGAGACAGGCGACTACGAAGTGGTCGCGATGGACCGCGATCAGCACGCGCTCGACAAGCTGGCCGCGCAAGGCATCCCGACCCGCCGTGTCGATTCCGCCGATGCCGCCGCGCTGCGCGCCGCCATCCAGGGCTTCGACGCGCTCGTCAACGCGCTGCCGTATTACCTCGCGGTGAGCGTCGCGACGGCGGCGAAGGGCGCGGGCGTGCACTATTTCGACCTGACGGAAGACGTGCGCGCGACGCACGCGATCCGTGCGATCGCCGACAGCGCCGAGCACGCGTTCATGCCCCAGTGCGGTCTCGCGCCGGGCTTCATCGGCATCGCCGCGCACGAACTGGCGAACCGCTTCAGCGAAATCCGCGACGTGAAGATGCGCGTCGGCGCGCTGCCCGAGTTTCCGACCAATGCGCTGAAATACAACCTGACGTGGAGCGTCGACGGCCTCATCAACGAATACTGCCAGCCGTGCGAGGCGATCCGCGACAGCCGCCAACAGTGGGTGCAGCCGCTCGAAGGGCTCGAGCATTTTTCGCTCGACGGCACCGAGTACGAGGCGTTCAACACGTCGGGCGGTCTGGGGACGCTGTGCGAGACGCTGGCGGGCCGCGTCGAGACGCTCGACTACAAGTCGGTCCGCTATCCGGGCCATCGCGACCTGATGCAGTTCCTGCTCGAAGACCTGCGTCTTGCGACCGACCGCGACACGCTGAAGACGATCATGCGCCGCTCGGTGCCATCGACGGCCCAGGATGTCGTGCTCGTCTTCATCACGGTGACGGGCGTGCGCGACGGCCAGCTGGTGCAGGAAGTGTTCACGCGCAAGATCTTCGCGAAGACCGTCTGCGGCGTGCCGATGAGCGCGATCCAGATCACCACGGCGGGCGCGATGTGCGCAGTGCTCGACCTGTTTCGCGAAAAGAAGCTGCCGCAAAGCGGGTTCGTGCGTCAGGAGCAGGTGTCGCTGCGCGAGTTCCTCGCGAACCGTTTCGGGCAGCTGTACGAAGGCCGCGCGCTGGACGCGGTGGCGACCGTCTGAGCATCTGACCGGCGCACGAAAGACGAAGCGGGACCGAGGGGCATCGCGAACGGATGAGGCTCCACAGAGGGTCGCCTGAGAGGCAATAGCGAAGCGGGCGTTCGACCAAAAAGGTCGAACGCCCGTTTTTGTTGTCCGGCGCGTGCAGAAGGCATGTGCTAAAGGGTTGTGCTGAAGCCGCGCGACGGAGCGTGCGTCAGACGGGCATCGGCGGCAGCATCACGCCGGCATGTTGCGGCGCCTGCACGATCTGCGCGAGCAGCGCGTCGTAATCGGCGGGTACGGGCGCGGTGTTGTCGAACATCAGCAGGCCTTCGCACTGGCCGCCTGTGGGCACGAAGCGGCGTTGCCGGTACTCGTCCCAGTGCGCGAGCTTGTACGCGTCGTTCGGATTGCCGCGCGCGAGAATGCGCTCGCGCGCCGTCTCTTCCGACGTCGCGACCCACACGACGCTGATCTTCACGTCGTTCGGCACGCCGAGCCACGCGTGATCGAAGAGCTTGCGCTCGCGCACTTCTCGCGACAGCGGCCCGACGGCAATCACGCCGATGCCGAGCCGCAGATTCTCGGCGGCCGTATCGAACAGGCCGCGATATTCGGGATCGCGAAAATGCTGGAGAAAAAGCGGGCTGTCGCGATCGTTCGGATCGCCCGTCAGCGCGCCGATCGCGGCCGCGCTATAGGCGCCGTAGAGCGTGTCCTTGTCCAGCAGACAGAAGGCATGGCCCGTCGCTTTCATCAATGGGCCGATCAGCCGTTTGGCGAGCGTCGTCTTGCCGGTGCCCGCGTGGCCACAGATAAAAACCAGTTGCGTCACGTGGATGAGTCCTCGGTACTGGAAGGTGTGGGAGCGGGTGCGTCGTCGCGGGTGAACGTGCCGTTCGCCTCGAGCCACATCGCGTTGATGATCCCAAAGCCCAGCGCCACGCCAATGCCCAGAATCCAGCTGAAATACCACATCGAAGCCTCCCTGAAGCGCTGCGCCGCTTGCCCGCGCCGCGGTCGATGCGGCGCCCCCTGAACCGATCTTGAACGCGAAGGCGGCATGCCGCAACCCCTATGCCATCCGGCCAGGTTGACTGCGCGATTGTAGGTGATATCATTGCTATCACACGTGTACCGGGGAATCGAAATGGCAAATCTGTTGGTCCGAGGTCTGGACGATGCGTTGGTGCAGAGCCTGCGTGAGCAGGCCGCGGCTCACGGGCGCAGCGTCGAAGCAGAACATCGGGAAATCCTGGCGCAGGCGCTCTTTCAGCCTAAGAAGCTCAGCTTTGCCGAGTTGCTGATGAGCATGCCGGACGTCGGCGAAGACGTCGACTTCGAGCGCCTGCATGACGCAACTGACGAAAGCGAGGGACCGGGTGTATTTGATTGATACCAATGTAATCAGCGAAATGCGCAAGAGCAGCCGCGCCAATCCTGGCGTTCAGGCATTTTTCGAAGCAGCGAGAGATGAGGGGCATCGCTTGTATCTGTCGGTCGTGACCGTCGGAGAGTTGCGGCGCGGCGTCGATCTGATCCGGCATCGCGGCGATAAGTTTCAGGCGCTGCGGCTGGAAGGATGGCTCGATACGATCATCGATTCGTTCAGCAGCCACATCCTGAATGTCGGCACCGACGTCGCGCAAACTTGGGGCCATCTGCGCGTGCCTCATCCCGAGCACTCGCTCGACAAGATGATCGCGGCGACGGCTCTGATCTACAACCTGACCGTCGTGACGCGCAACGTGGCAGACTTCGACGGAACGGGCGCGCGGGTGCTGAACCCGTTCCAGCCGGCGGAAGAATAGCGGGGGCGGCAATACAGCCGGTGCAGACGGGCACGATGTCCGTACAACGATGCGAACAACAGCAAGCGCGCTGTGTGGAACGGGAGAGGATGGGACCGGGGTAAGTGCTGAAGCACTAACTCCAGCCGACAGCTAAAGCGCCAACTCCGGTCGACCGCCTTGCGTGGGACCGGGGTAAGTGCTGAAGCACTAACTCCGGTCGACAGGGAGACGAAGGATGAGACGCAAGCAAAGCCTGGCGACGCGCGCCGCCGCAGCGGCACGCGCGGCGCTGTCGGTCACGCTGTTGATTGCCGTGGCGCTCGTCGCCGGTTGCGCATCCACGCCCGCCGACAAGGTGCCGTTCAAGGACGTGCCCGCCGAGCGCATCGTCAAGCCGGAGGTCACGCAGCCAGGCACGGGCAAGGTGGCCGTCGACCTGCGGCGCGAGCGGACCGACAACGTTATCGTCCGCTTTCGCGATGCCCTCGTGTATGTCGACGGCGAACGCGTCGCGGACATCATGAACGGCGAGCACATCGTCTTCTGGCTCACGCCCGGCACGCACCGCATCGCGGTGTCGACGCAGTTCGACCCTGTCGTGGAGATCGGCTTCATCGTGACGCCGGACACGCGCTATTCGAATCGCGCCAGTGTTTCGTTCAACGACGATCACCGCATCATGCTGCGGCGCGTCGCCAATTGACGGGCAGGCTCGACGCATCATTCACAATTCGACACACCGCGCCGGTTCGAGCCGACGTAACATCGGGGACTCGTATCGCACGCCGCGCTCATGCCGGCTTTGCGTCGCGAACGGGCGGCACACGAACAGGACAACCGCCCATCGCGACTAACCGCTTTCAATCCGCGAAGCCGAATCGTTTTCAAGGTATTCAATCATGCTGATCAACTGCGCCGCGTATCAGGATGGCCGCAAGCTGGCCGACATCGAGATCGACGACATCAGCGTTTATGTCGCCAAATCCGAGTGCTTCGTTTGGGTCGCGTTGAAAGACCCGAGCCCCGACGAGCTCGAAGTGATGAAGCACGAATTCGGGCTGCACGAACTGGCCGTCGAGGACGTGCGTCACGGTCATCAGCGTCCGAAGATGGAGGAGTACGGCAATTCGCTGTTCGCCGTGATGCACACCATCGAGACCGACGACGACGGCGAGTTCGTAATCGGCGAGGTCGATGTGTTCGTCGGCGCGAATTACGTGCTGTCGGTGCGGCGCGGCACGCGCCACGGCTTCCAGGAAGTCCGCGCGCGCTGCGAGCGCGAGCCGCAGTTGCTGAAGGAGGGCGCGGCGTTCGTGCTGTATGCGCTCGCCGACAACGTCGTCGACCGCTACTTTCCGATTCTCGAAGCCATCGGCACCGAGATCGAGGAAATCGAAGACCGCATCTTCGACAAGCACGACCTCGCCGCGTCGCGCGCGATCATCGAAGATCTGTACTCGTTGAAGCGCCGCCTCGTCATGCTCCAGCATCACATCGCGCCGCTGCTCGAAGGCATTAGCAAGCTCACGGGCGGACGCATTCCGTCGATCTGCGTCGGCATGCAGGCGTACTTCCGCGATGTCTACGATCACCTCGACCGCATCGTGCGGACCATCGAGGGGCGCCGCGAAATGATCGTCACGGCCATTCAGGTCAATCTCGGCATGATCTCGCTCGCCGAGAACGAAGTGACCAAGCGCCTCGGCTCGTTCGCCGCGCTGTTCGCCGTGCCGACCATGATCGCCGGCATCTACGGGATGAACTTCCAGGAGATTCCCGAACTGCACTTCAAGTTCGGCTATCCCATCTGCCTGCTGGTGATGCTGCTGATCGACCTCGCGCTGTACCGGGGCTTCAGGAAGGCGAACTGGCTGTAGCGCGCGGGCCGCGTCGTCGAAGTCCTTAGCGCTTCGTCAGCGCGAGCCGCACGCCCAGGCCGATGAACCCCGCGCCCACCACGCGGTCGATCCAGCGCCGTACGGCCGGTTGCGAGCGCACGGCACGCGCGGCCGTCGCGGCGAGCCACGCGACCACGCAATCGTTGATGAGCCCGAGCGTCACGAACACCGCGCCCAGCACGAGAAAGGCCAACGTCTTGTGCGTGCTGTCGGCGCTGACGAACTGCGGGAAAAACGCTATATAGAAGAGCAGCACTTTCGGGTTCGACGCGTTCGTCACGAAGCCGCGAAAGAGCAGCGTGCCGCGCGAGAGCCGCGGCGCGTCGGGCGGCGCTTCGCCCTTCGCCACGGCCGTAGCCGTCGGCCACAGCATTCTGAGGCCGAGATACATCAGGTACGCGGCGCCGATCCATTTGACTGCGTTGAACGCGCCCGGCGAGGCCGCCAGCAGCGCCGTGATGCCGAGCGCGCACGCAACTGTATGCATGCAGCCGCCGAACGCAACCCCGACGGCCGACAGCAGCCCCGCTCGCCGTCCCTGTGCGATGCTTTGACCGGCAACATACGCGATGTCCGGTCCGGGCGTGAGATTGAGCACCGTGACGGCGGCGAGAAAGAGCGGGAACTGGCTGATACCGAGCATGACGACTCCATGTTGGACGGCTCGCACGCCGGCATGGCCGTCGTGACGATCGCAACGCGCGAGCCAAAGACAGGCCATACGAACCATCGGCCCATGATACGCATATCGCACCTGTTGCGCCGATCACGACGGCCAAGGCTTTTTCCCTCTTTTCCCTTGCCGCGCGCGAGAGAACGAGCCAGCATAGGCGTCCTGCCTGCCGCGGAACTTGCGGCTTGCGGGGATGGAAAACAGCAAGGCAGTACCGGCGCGTTGCAACGCCGGGCATCACGAGCGCCGCTGCGCGTGGGACGCGTTCTGGCAACAGGCGGCTCCCATCGCGCAGGCCGATCAACGGGCAGAACCAAGCGAGCGATCCGTGCCACGACGTCATTCGAAGCACCGCCGAAGCTTCGCGGCAACACTTACGTCCAAAGGCGCCAGGCCTTGCGCACGGCATGCGTCGCGGGCGCGATGTGCAGCGCAGCACCGCCCATCGTTGACATCGCGAACAGGCACCGTCGAGAATATCGCTCGCAAACGTTTGCGCACAAACAAAAACGGACTCGCCCCGAGTCCAACAACTGGAGATACCACATGAACCACCGCATTCGTCGCCGTGTCCTGATGGCCGCTGTCGCATTCACGGCCGCTGCCGTGCCGTTCTCGTCGGCGTGGGCTCAGGCCGCCAAAAAACCGAAAGTCGCGCTCGTGATGAAGTCGCTCGCCAACGAGTTCTTCCTCACGATGGAAACGGGCGCGAAGGACTATCAGAAGCACAACGCCAGCACCTTCGACCTGATCACGAACGGCATCAAGGACGAGACGGATACGGCGAACCAGATTCGCATCGTCGAGCAGATGATCGTCTCGAAGGTCGATGCGATCGTGCTCGCGCCGGCGGATTCGAAGGCGCTGGTGCCCGTGGTCAAGAAGGCGGTGGACGCCGGCATCATCGTCGTGAACATCGACAACCGGCTCGACACCGACGTGCTCAAATCGAAGGACCTGAACATTCCGTTCGTCGGTCCGGACAACGCGAAGGGCGCCGAAAAGGTCGGCGACTATCTGGCGAAGAAGCTGAAGTCGGGCGACGAGGTGGGCATCGTCGAAGGCGTGTCGACGACGACCAACGCGCAGCAGCGCACGGCCGGCTTCAAGGCGGCGATGCAGAAGGTCGGCGCGAAGGTCGACACGGTGCAGTCGGGCGAATGGGAAATCGACAAGGGCAACGCGATCGCATCGTCGATGCTCAACGCCTATCCGAACATCAAGGCGCTGCTGTGCGGCAACGACAACATGGCGATCGGCGCGGTGTCGGCCGTGCGCGCGGCGGGCAAGCAGGGCAAGGTCTACGTGGTCGGCTACGACAACATCAACGCGATCAAGCCGATGCTGAAGGATGGCCGCGTGCTCGCCACGGCCGACCAGTACGCGGCGAAGCAGGCCGTGTTCGGCATCGACGTGGCGTTGAAGGCGATCGCCGGGCACAAGAAGCAGGCGGACCTGTCGGGCGTCGTCGAAACGCCAGTCGATCTGGTCACGAAGTAAGGAGCCCGCGCGGGCCGCGCGCGAACATGCAGCGTGCACGGCGGCCACGGTCCGCGCGTCGAGGTAAACGAGTGCTCAAGAAATCCGCCGCGCCGCCGTTATGCCAGAGGTAAGCGTAATGAAGGCAAGCCGGCCGCGCGAGCAGACGGACGGGTGCAGCCCGAAAAGCCGCTTCTTCGGGATGCGCACGGCTTCGGGCCCGCTGTCCGCATGACGGGTGCAGCCGTGCGGCGGCGCTGCACGACGGACGGGCGCACGAGGCGCAGTCCGCTGCAGCGCTGCGCGGCGGCTACGAGATCTGGATCACGATGGCATCAACCGACCAAGACGCATTGCCTGCCGAACTGTCCGTCACGGGGATAGGGAAGACCTATGCCGAGCCCGTGCTGGCGGACGTGTCGCTGGCGTTGCACGCCGGGGAGGCGCTCGCGCTGACGGGCGAGAACGGCGCGGGCAAGAGCACGCTGTCGAAGATCATCGGCGGGCTCGTCGATCCGACGACGGGCTCGATGCAGCTCGCGGGCGAGCCGTACGCCCCCGCGAGCCGGACGGAAGCGGAAGCGCTCGGCATCCGCATGGTGATGCAGGAGCTGAATCTGCTGCCGACGCTGTCGGTTGCCGAGAACCTGTTCCTGAACCGACTGCCGCGCGCGGGCAAGCTGGGCTTCGGCTGGATCGACCGTCGCAAGCTGCGCGAGGACGCGCGCGAGGCGATGGCCCAGGTCGGCCTCGAGGCGATCGACCCCGATACGCTCGTCGGCGAACTGGGCATTGGCCATCAGCAGATGGTCGAGATCGCGCGCAATCTGATCGGCGACTGCCGCGTGCTGATCCTCGACGAGCCGACGGCGATGCTGACGGCGCGCGAAGTCGACCTGCTGTTCGAGCAGATCGACCGGCTGAAGGCGCGCGGCGTCGCGCTGGTCTACATCTCGCACCGGCTCGAAGAGCTGGCGCGTGTCGCCGAGCGTGTGGCCGTGCTGCGCGACGGCAGGCTGGTGCGCGTCGACGCGATGGCGAACCTGACGAGCGACCAGATCGTCACGCTGATGGTCGGCCGGGAGCTCGGCGAGCGCATCGATCTGGGCGCGCGCAACATCGGCGCGACGCTGTTGAAGGTCGACGGGATGACCCGCGCGCCCGTCGTGCGCGACGTGTCGTTCGAGGTGAAGGCAGGCGAGATTTTCGGCGTGAGCGGTCTGATCGGCGCGGGCCGCACGGAACTGATGCGGCTCATCTACGGCGCGGACCAGAAGGATGCCGGCACGGTGTCGCTGGCCGCGACGCCGGGCGCGGCGCCAACGCCCGTGCCGATCGGCACGCCATCGGACGCCGTGAGGCACGGCATCGCGCTGATCACGGAAGACCGCAAGGGCGAAGGTCTGCTGCTGCCGCAGCCGATTGCGGCGAACGTGTCGCTCGGCAATCTGCGCAGCGTCGCGAAGCATGGCATCGTCGACGCGAGGCGCGAGAACGCGCTCGCGAAGCGGCAGATCGACGCGATGCGCATCCGCACGTCGGGGCCGGCGCAGCCGGTCGGCGAGCTGTCGGGTGGCAATCAGCAGAAGGTCGTGATCGGCCGGTGGCTCGCGCGCGATTGCAAGGTGCTGCTATTCGACGAACCGACGCGCGGCATCGATGTCGGCGCGAAGTTCGATATTTATGGATTGATGGGCGCGCTGGCCCGCGAAGGCCGTGCGCTGGTGGTCGTGTCGAGCGACCTGCGCGAGCTGATGCTGATCTGCGACCGGATCGGCGTGATGTCGGCGGGGCGCATGACGGGTGTCTTCAGGCGGGACGAGTGGACGCAGGACGCGCTGCTCGCCGCGGCATTCGCCGGCTATCGCAATCGCGAAGCCCTGCTGCACCCGCATGAGGCGCACGAAGGAGAGACTCAGTCATGACGGATCAACGGGTCACGGGAGGCGCGGGCAAGGAGCCGGCGGCCGCGCCCGCCGGCGTGACGGCGACGGCCGCTCAGGCAGCCGATCCGTCGGCCCCGCTCGCGAGCGGCAAGCCGGCGGGCACGCGCCTGGGCTTTTCGAACTACCTCGGGCTCGTCGGCGCGCTGGTCGCGATGATCGCGCTGTTCTCGGTGCTGAGCTCGCACTTTTTGACGTTCGAGACGTTCGTGACGATCGCGAACCAGATCCCCGATCTCGTCGTGATGTCGGTCGGGATGACGTTCGTGCTGATCATCGCGGGCATCGACCTGTCCGTCGGCTCGGTGCTGGCGCTCGGTGCATCGATCGTGAGCGTCGCGTCGCTGAAGTGGCAGCTCGGGCCGATCGTGGCGGCGGCGCTCGGCCTCGCCGCGGCGGCACTGACGGGCACGATCACGGGCGCCGTGACGGTGGGCTGGCGGATTCCGTCGTTCATCGTGTCGCTCGGGGTGCTCGAAGCGGCGCGCGGCCTCGCGTATCAGATGACGAACTCGCGCACCGCGTATATCGGCGACGCGTTCGATTTCCTGTCGAACCCGATCGCCGTCGGCATCTCGCCGGCGTTCCTGATCGCGGTGGCCGTGATGATCGTCGCGCAGCTGGTGCTCACGCGCACGGTGTTCGGCCGCTATCTGGTCGGCATCGGCACGAACGAGGAAGCCGTGCGGCTAGCGGGCGTGAACCCGAAGCCATACAAGGTGATCGTGTTCGCGCTGATGGGCGCGCTGTCGGGGCTGGCGGCGCTGTTCCAGATCTCGCGTCTGGAAGCGGCCGACCCGAACGCGGGCGTGGGGCTGGAGCTGCAGGTGATCGCGGCCGTCGTGATCGGTGGAACGAGTCTGATGGGCGGGCGCGGGTCCGTCATCAGCACGTTCTTTGGCGTGTTGATCATATCGGTGCTCGCGGCGGGCCTCGCGCAGATCGGCGCGAACGAACCGACCAAGCGCATCATTACGGGGGCTGTGATCGTGATCGCGGTCGTGCTGGATACGTACCGCAGCCGGCGCAAGCGCAATTGAAAGCGGGGCGGCCGCCGTGGCGCGGGACGGCAGTCGCCTGGGAATAACTTAACGAGAGCACCGCGGATGCAGCATGAGCTGCATTGGCCAGCAGTAAGAACAGGCAGGGGGTTTTAGCATATGGCGACGATCAAGGATGTGGCGGCCATCGCCGGCGTGTCATTCACTACGGTGTCGCATGTCGTGAACAATACGCGGCCGGTGTCCGCGGATGTGCGCTCGAAGGTCGAACTGGCGATCCGCCAGCTCAACTATGTACCGTCCGCGGTCGCGCGGTCGCTGAAGGCGCGCTCGACGGCGACGATCGGGCTCGTGGTGCCCAACAGCACCAATCCGTACTTCGCGGAGCTGGCGCGCGGCATCGAGGACGGTTGCGCGCGCAATGGCTACTGCGTGTTCTTCTGCAACTCGGACGACGATCCGGCGAAGCAGCGCAACTATCTGCGCGTGCTGCAGGAAAAGCGCATCGACGGGCTGATCGTCGCGTCGGCGGGCGACGATGCGACGCTGGCGCAGACGCTCGCCGATTCCCGCGAGCCGCTCGTGATCGTCGACCGGAACATCGAAGGGGTGTCCGCCGATCTCGTGCAGATCGACCACGAGAAGGGCGCCTATCTCGCCACGCGGCATCTGCTGCAACTAGGGCATTCGAAGATCGGCTGCATCACGGGCCCGATCGAGACGGCCGTCAGCGCGATGCGCGTGCACGGCTTCATTCGTGCGATGGCCGAGCGCGGCATCGAGATCGCTCCGAACGGCATCGTCGAAAGCGATTTCTCGGGCAGCGGCGGATACCGCGCGGCAGGCCAGCTGTTCGACACCGTCCAGCCGACGGCGATCTTCGCGGGCAACGACATGATGGGCATCGGCGCGCTGCGCGCGGCGGCCGAACGCGGCCTGCGCGTGCCGCAAGACTGCTCGATCATCGGTTTCGACGACATCGAGCTGGGGCGCTTCACCTATCCGGCGCTGTCGACGGTCGGCCAGTCGGTGCGCGCGCTCGGCGAAATGGCGGCACAGACGCTGATCGAGCGGATCAATGGCTCGGCGGCGGATATGACCTTCCGCCGCCGCGTGATTGCGCCGCGCCTGATCCTGCGCGAGTCGACGGCTGCGTTTGCGGGGGCGCGGCGCAATATCAAGGCGGCGTGAGGCTGCTGGACAAGAGGACGGCGCGGGCGATGTGCGCCGGCAGGCAAGACGATGGAGGCAGTCGTGGCAACGAATGACGCGCGCGGGCACGTGACCGTGGTCGGCAGTCTGAACATGGATCTCGTCGCGCGCGCGCCGCGCATGCCGCAGCCGGGCGAGACGCTCGCCGGCCACGCGTTCGCGCAGGTCCCGGGCGGCAAGGGCGGCAACCAGGCGGTGGCGGCCGCGCGTCTCGGTGCGCAGGTCGCGATGCTCGGCTGCGTCGGCGCGGACGCGAACGGCGCGCAGCTGCGCACGGGGCTCGAAGCGGAGGGTATCGACTGCGCCGCGCTCGAAACGAGCGCGACGGCACCGACGGGTGTCGCGCTCATCATCGTCGACGATGGCAGCCAGAACGCGATCGTCATCATTGCGGGCAGCAACGGCGAAGTGACACCCGACACCGTCGCGCGCCACGAAGCGGCGCTTGCGCGCGCGCAGGTCGTGATCTGCCAGCTGGAGACGCCGCCCGCGTCCGTCCACGCCGCGCTCACGGCGGCGCGCCGGCTCGGCAAGACCGTCATCCTGAATCCGGCTCCCGCCGTGGGGCCGTTGCCCGCCGACTGGCTGCCGCTCGTCGACTACCTGATTCCAAACGAGCTCGAAGCGGCGACGCTGACGGGGCTATCCGTTTCGTCGCCGGAAGAGGCGATGCTGGCCGCCGATGCGTTGCGCAACGCGGGCGCGCGCAACGTGATCGTGACGATCGGCGCACAGGGCGTGGTGGCCGCGACGGGCGGCGAGCCGCCCCGGCATTTCGACGCGCCGCGCGTGCGGGCCGTCGATACGACCGCGGCCGGCGATACCTTCATCGGCGGCTTTGCCGCGCAACTGGCGCAAGGGGCGAGCGTGGCGGACGCGATCCGCTTCGCGCAGCGCGCCGCGTCGATTTCCGTCACGCGCGCCGGCGCGCAGCCGTCGATTCCGACCCGCGCGGAAATCGGCGGGGCGTGAAGCGTTTTCTTTCCTTCCCGAACGCCTCTTGTTCTCTGGCGGGCCACGTGGCGAGGGCCTGCCGCCACTGCCGTTCTTCCCCGGCGCTTGTAACAATTACAGGTGGACGGCGGGCGCGGGGTTCGTCAGACGACGGGCGCTTCAGTGCTTCCTCGCATTAAAAAGACATTGGCAAGGCGCATTGCAGCCTGCTCCAGATACGTGCCGACGCACCAAAAGCGGGCTTGAAGATGCCGGTTTGAAGCACAGCCTCTGTTGTGTTGCGCGAGCGACAGTAACGAATGCGCCAATAAGTCCGCCGCCTGTTCGAGCAAAACCGTATGCGCGCACGGCCGTAGCGCCGGCTCAAATAATGCCCCAGTTGCCATGCTCTCCTTTCTGACCGCCTGAGCCGACTCAGCGCGCCAATGTTCCGGTACATTGACGAACGCGGCGGCGAATGTGCCGTTGTACGCATGCCGCATCACAGCACGTGCGAGCCGTATGCAGGGACGGCTTCACGCGCGTGTTCGCCGCGCGACGCCATCGCTTGCTGCAATCGCTTTGCCGTTGCATCGGCCCACGTCGGACCAGGACAGTCCAGGAAGCCAAAAGGGAAACGACATGACGGATCACGACCTCGCGCAACGCCTCGTCGATGCGCGCCGCCAGCACCGCGCAATCGACACGCTCCCGCTCGACGCCCTCCCGCCCGACGCCGCGACGGCCTATTCGATCCAGCAGGCGGTCATCGCGGGGCTGGGCGGCTCGACGGGCGCCTGGAAAATCGGTGCCAAAGCTCCGGGCGGTCCGGCCTCGGGCGCCCCGATTCCGGCTGCGCTGACGGTGGTCTCGCCCGCGCGACTCGAACATGGTTCGTTTTTCCGCGTGCTGCTCGAACTGGAAATCGCGTTCCGCTTCGCCGACCCCATCGAGCCGCACGGCGAGACCTATGCGCGCGATGAAGTGCTGGCGCGCGTCGGCTCGGTGCTGCCCGCGATCGAAATCGTCGACAGCCGCTTCGCCGAATGGCCGAACATCGCGCTCCTCGCGCAGCTCGCCGATGCGCAGAACAATGGCGCACTGGTGACGGGGCATGCGCAGCCGTACGCGTCGCTCGCGCGCTCGTTCGACTTCGTGTCGCCCGAACTCGAGCTGACGTTCGATGGCCAGTCGCTCGTGCCCGAATCGACGGGCAATCCCGCCGGCGACCCGCGCGAACTGCTCGTGTGGTTCGTCAACCACTGCGCCGCCATGGGTATCACGATCGAGCCCGAATGGACCATCACGACAGGCTCGTATATCGGCGCGCATCGCGTCGACGGACCGGGGCGCGTGTATGGTCATATCGACGGACTCGGCGAAGTCGAAGTCGAACTGACGTAAACCACTAAGCCCAATCAAGCCGACCAGGCGTCCCGCGAGGCGTCGAGCTCGCTTCGGCGTCGTCACACTGCGTGCGGATGCGGCGGCCTGCGTTGCCGTCGCATCCGCACGCGTTCATTCGTCCCCGCTGCCTTTCTCTCTGCGATTTGCGACAGCGTACCGTCCAAACGCGTCGCTCAAGAGCGAACCGGGCAAACACCTGGCTACATCTACCTATTCAGATGCGCATCGCGCACGCCGTCCTATGGACATGGCGTCAAAGGACAAACGACACGTGTCGCGCCGATCCACGCGCGCTTGTACATCGAGGCCGCTTGCGTTGAACGATTTGGCGCACGCGATGACGAACGGCAGGAATGCGCGCTTGCGCACATGCAAAACATGTAACACAGCGGCTGAACTGTCGTCGCGAGCATCCATGCGTGCGTTATGGCAGAAAGGGCGGCAACGTGGCCCTGCGCAGCGGTTATCGAAGTCGATGGCGCTGGGCACATGCACTGGGTCGCATGCACTGCGGGCACGCGCGAGACGAAGTAAGGTGTCGCAGTAGTGTGGTCAGGCAGACAGCGTGCTACACGAGTGTTTGCAAAGGTGCGGAAAAGTGCAGGACGCAACGCGATGCCGCGTGTGAAAGATGCATGTGGAAGACAGCGTGGGGAGGGAACGCAGGATGCAATGCAGCAGCGCTGGTGAAGATTCTCGCGAGGTGTGGGCAATGATTGTAGGTGAGCGAATTTGCGTCATCAAGCGAGTCGGGCTGAGCGCTAGCTATGGCGCGATTTTCACAACGTAGTTCGTGAAAAAAAATTTAAAAGGGTTTAGGATGAATTCGAGCGATGTCGTTTCCTGATAGCGCGCCGCGCACGACATCGTCCCAGACTTCGGCGAGGAGGTAGCATGGATATCTACAGCAGTTTCGCGACCCGCTTCGAGAAAACACGGGAGGAGGAATTCTCGCTCGAGGAGTATCTCGCGCTCTGCAAAGACAATCCCGCCGCGTACGCCACCGCTGGCGAACGCATGCTGTCGGCAATAGGAGAACCCGAGCAGATAGACACACGCAACGATCCGCGTCTTTCGCGGATCTTCGCGAACAAGGTCATCAAGGTATACCCCGCATTCCGTGAGTTCTACGGAATGGAAGACGTGATCGAGCAGGTGGTCGCCTACTTCAGGCATGCCGCCCAGGGGCTCGAAGAAAAGAAGCAGATTCTCTATCTGCTGGGTCCCGTCGGCGGCGGCAAGTCGTCGATTGCCGAGCGGCTCAAGCAGCTGATGGAACGCGTGCCGTTCTACGCGATCAAGGGCTCGCCCGTCAACGAATCGCCTTTGGGCCTGTTCGATTATGACGAGGACGGTCCCATCCTCGAAGAGCAATACGGCATACCGCGCCGCTACCTGAAGAGCATTCTGAGTCCGTGGGCGGTCAAGCGCCTGCACGAATACAACGGCGACATCCGCAAGTTCCGCGTGGTGCGGCGCTATCCGTCGGTGCTGCGGCAGATCGCGATCGCGAAGACCGAGCCAGGCGACGAAAACAATCAGGATATTTCGTCCCTCGTCGGCAAGGTCGATATCCGCAAGCTCGAGCAATATGCGCAAGACGATGCGGACGCCTATAGCTACTCCGGCGGCCTGTGTCTCGCGAACCAGGGCCTGCTCGAGTTCGTCGAAATGTTCAAGGCGCCGATCAAGGTGCTGCACCCGTTGCTCACAGCAACGCAGGAAGGCAACTTCAAGGGCACGGAAGGCTTCGGCGCGATTCCGTTCGACGGCATTATCCTCGCGCACTCGAACGAGTCGGAGTGGAAAGCGTTCCGCAACAACCGCAACAACGAAGCACTGCTCGACCGTATCTTCGTCGTGAAGGTGCCGTACTGCCTACGCTACTCGGAAGAGATGAAGATCTACGAGAAGCTGCTGCGCAATTCGTCGCTGGCCAATGCCGTGTGCGCGCCCGGCACGCTGAAGATGATGGCGCAGTTCTCGGTGCTCACGCGCTTGCAGGAGCCGGAGAATTCGAGCCTCTTTTCGAAGATGCAGGTGTACGACGGCGAGAATCTGAAAGACACCGATCCGAAGGCTAAGTCGTATCAGGAGTATCGCGACTTTGCCGGCGTCGACGAAGGGATGACGGGTGTGTCCACGCGCTTCGCGTTCAAGATCATGTCGCGCGTGTTCAACTTCGATACGACGGAAGTCGCGGCGAATCCGGTGCATCTGATGTACGTGCTCGAACAGCAGATCGAGCGCGAGCAGTTTCCGCCGGAAACCGAACAGAAGTTCCTGTCGTTCATCAAGGACGTGCTCGCGTCGCGTTATGCGGAATTCATTGGCAAGGAGATTCAGACCGCGTATCTGGAGTCGTATTCCGAGTACGGGCAGAACATTTTCGATCGCTATGTGACGTACGCCGACTTCTGGATTCAGGACCAGGAGTTTCGCGACCACGACACGGGCGAGAGCTTCGACCGCGCGGCGCTGAATGCCGAGCTGGAGAAGATCGAGAAGCCTGCCGGCATCAGCAACCCGAAGGACTTCCGCAACGAGATCGTGAATTTCGTGTTGCGCGCGCGTGCCGCGAACGGGGGCAAGAACCCCGCGTGGATCAGCTATGAAAAGCTGCGCGTCGTGATCGAAAAGAAAATGTTCTCGAATACGGAAGAACTTCTCCCCGTCATCTCGTTCAACGCGAAAGGGTCGGCGGAGGAACAGCGCAAGCACGAGGACTTCGTCAACCGGATGGTCACCAAGGGCTATACGCCGAAGCAGGTGCGGCTCTTGTGCGACTGGTATCTGCGTGTGCGCAAGTCGTCATGAAGCGCGTAGCGCAAAGCCCGCGCAAACGGGTTCGCTTCACCCGGTTGGCGCGGGCCTCCTGCGAGGCGCAAGTCGCATGGGCATAAGATTGCATGCGCAACTTGCGCCCCGCGTATTCCAAATCGGAGCGGGAGACCGGATGTGCTTCATCAAATCATCGACCGCAGGCTGGCAGGCAAGAACAAGAGCATTGCAAACCGCGAGCGCTTTCTGCGTCGCGTGAAGGGATATATTCGTCGCGCAGTGTCCGAAGCGGTGCGCGACCGGAGTATCAAGGACATTCAGAATACCCAGAGCATCACGATTCCGCGCAAGGACATCGCCGAGCCGTCGTTCCGGCACGGTCCGGGCGGCAGGCGCGAAATGGTGCACCCGGGTAACGCCGACTACATACGCGGCGACAAGATACCCCGCCCGCAAGGCGGCGGCGGTGGTGGTGGAGGCGGCAGCGCAAGCAACGAAGGCGAGGGGCAGGACGATTTCGTCTTCGAACTGAGCCGCGAAGAATTCATGCAGTACTTCTTCGACGACCTCGAATTGCCGCGTCTCGTCAAAACGCATCTGCTCGCCGTGCCGACGTGGAAGAGCATCCGCGCGGGCTGGGCGGCGGAGGGCACGCCGAACAACATCGACGTCGTGCGTTCGTTGCGCAGCGCGCTAGGCCGGCGCATCGCGCTCGGCGCGCCGCTCGTCAACGAATTGCACGATCTCGAGAAGCAGCTCGAAGAGATGAAGGCGGACCCCGCCGATCGTCGCGAAGAGATCAAGCTGCTCGAAGAAGACATCCACCATTTGCGCGGCCGCATCTGGCGCATTCCGTTTATCGACCCGTTCGATCTGCGTTACGTGAACCGCGTGAAGCAGCCGCAGCCGTCGAGTCAGGCCGTGATGTTTTGTCTGATGGATGTGTCGGGTTCGATGGACGAGCAGCGCAAGGATCTCGCAAAGCGCTTCTTCATCCTGCTATATCTGTTCCTCAAGCGGAACTACGAGAAGATCGAAGTGGTGTTCATCCGACACCACACGCGCGCCGAAGAAGTCGACGAGGACACGTTCTTCCATTCGACGGAAAGCGGCGGCACGGTCGTATCGAGCGCGCTGGAACTGATGCAGAAGATTCTCGACGAACGCTACTCGCCGACTGAATGGAACATTTATGGCGCGCAGGCTTCGGATGGCGACAACTGGACCGACGACTCGCCGAAATGTCGCAAGATCCTCTCGGATGACATTCTCGATAAGGTGCGGTATTTTGCGTACATTCAGGTGACGCCTGAAGAGCAGAACCTGTGGCTCGAATATGCACAGCTAGCGCAAATGGTGCCGCATCTGGCCATGAAGAAAGTCGAGACGGCTGCGGATATCTATCCAGTGTTCCGTGAGCTGTTTGAAAAGCAGGTGGAAGCGGCATGACGACTCGCCACCTGCACAACGAGGCGCGCGGGTATCAGCCCGAGCGTCGTAAAGGCGTGCCGAAGCGAAGCGAGGCCGGGCATGCCGAGGCGAACACGGCGCACGTGAAGGATACGCGTGCGCCCGATGCCGGGGCAGGCGTAGCGCCTGACGCAGCTGCAGCACGAGGACCCACCGGGGCGCCCACCGAAGGGCAAAGGGAAGTCCGTATGAACGTTGCCGACAGAAGGCCGTTGCCGTGTCCGTCCGACTGGACCTTCGAACTGATCGAAGAGTACGACACTCATATCGCGCATGTTGCGGAGCAATATGAACTCGACGTCTATCCGATCCAGCTCGAACTGATCAGCGCCGAACAGATGATGGATGCATACGCGTCCGTCGGCATGCCGGTCAACTACCGGCACTGGTCATTCGGCAAGCATTTCCTCGCTACCGAAAAGAGCTATCGACGCGGGCAAATGGGACTCGCGTATGAGATCGTCATCAACTCGAATCCGTGCATCGCGTATCTGATGGAAGAGAACACGATGACGATGCAGGCTCTCGTCATCGCGCACGCGGCCTATGGCCACAACTCTTTCTTCAAGGGCAATTATCTGTTCCGCTTGTGGACGGATGCGCACGCGATCATCGACTACCTCGTGTACGCGAAGAACTACATCGCGGAGTGCGAGGAGCGTTATGGGCTCGACCGCGTCGAGGAACTGCTCGACTCGTGCCATGCGCTGATGAACTATGGCGTGGACCGCTACAAGCGTCCGCAGAAACTGTCGCTGCAGAGGGAACTCGCGGCGCGCCGCGAACGCGAAGCGTATCTGCAATCGCAGGTCAACGAGTTGTGGCGCACGCTGCCGACGCGTCACACACCGATGCCCGAAGAAGTGGAAGAGCGCTATCCGCCGGAGCCGCAGGAAAACCTGCTGTATTTCGCGGAAAAGAACGCGCCTCTGCTGGAGCCATGGGAGCGCGAAGTCATTCGCATCGTGCGCAAGATCGGGCAGTACTTCTATCCGCAGCGTCAGACGCAGGTGATGAACGAAGGCTGGGCCACGTTCTGGCATTACACGCTGCTCAATACGCTGTACAACGAAGGCAAGCTCGAAGACGGCTTCATGATGGAGTTCCTCCATTCGCACAGCAACGTCGTCTATCAGCCGCCCGTCACGAAGCCGTACTACAGCGGCATCAATCCGTACGCGCTCGGCTTTTCGATGATGAGCGACATTCGCCGCATCTGCGAAAACCCGACGGAAGAGGACCGCAAGTGGTTCCCCGAACTCGCGGGCAGTCCGTGGCTGCAGGCGATGCACTACGCGATGCGCAACTTCAAGGACGAGAGTTTTGTGGCGCAGTACCTGTCGCCGCATCTGATCCGCGAGATGCGGCTCTTCTCGGTGCTCGACGACGATATGCGCGATGCGCTCGAAGTCTCCGCGATTCACGACGACAGCGGCTATCAATATGTGCGCCAGGCGCTGTCGCGGCAGTACGACATGCATCATCGCGAGCCGAACATCCAGGTGTATTCCGTGAATACGCGCGGCGACCGCAGCCTTACGCTGCGGCACTTCATGAGCGACAACCGGCATCTGTCGAGCGACAGCGACGAAGTGCTCAAGCATATGGCGCGCTTGTGGCAGTTCGATGTGTTCCTGGAAAGCGTCGATGAAAACGGGACCGTCAGAAAGCGCTACGAGTGCCGCTATACGGCGCCCGCCATTCGCGTTTGATTGATTGGGCGTTTGATCGGCGTCTGACGAACCTTTGACGCGCGTTTGCCGGCCCGCGCACAACGATCGTGATGAAAAGCCAGCTTTCGGGCTGGCTTTTTTGTGCGCGCAACACGCGCAGCGCGCTTGCGTTCGCAGACCGCGCCTGGCACGAAACGCTTCAGATGCGCGTCCACGCGCCGTTATCCATGGATATCCGTTAAGATACCGACCGCGTCAAAGCTTACGTTTCTCTACAATCTCGCGCGCGTGCTGAAACCCGATTGCAACGGGACCGAAACCCCGCCGCAAACCGGCTTCAGCGCAATACAAGGCGGCGTCACGACCGCTAAAACCTATTAGAAGGGACCGACACCAGCATGACCGACACCACGACCGTATTCACTCCCAGCGACACCCGGCGACGCATCTTCGCAATCGTCGGCGCCTCATCGGGCAACCTCGTCGAGTGGTTCGATTTCTACGTCTACTCGTTTTGCGCGCTGTACTTTGCGCCGGCGTTCTTTCCGAAGGGCGACACGACGGCGCAACTGCTGAACACGGCGGGCGTGTTCGCGGCGGGCTTCCTGATGCGCCCGATCGGCGGCTGGTTCTTCGGGCGTCTCGCCGACAAGCGCGGCCGGCGCTTCGCGATGATGGTGTCGGTGTTCATGATGTGCGGCGGCTCGCTCGTGATCGCCGTCGTGCCCACCTATGCGCAGATCGGCGCGCTCGCGCCCTTGCTGCTGCTGGTTGCGCGTCTGTTCCAGGGCCTGTCCGTGGGCGGCGAGTACGGCACGAGTGCAACGTATATGAGTGAAGTCGCGCTCCAGGGACGCCGCGGCTTTTTCGCGTCGTTCCAGTACGTGACGCTGATCGGCGGCCAGCTGTTCGCGTTGCTCGTGCTCGTGATCCTGCAACAGGTGCTGACGACGGAAGAACTGAAGGCATGGGGCTGGCGGATTCCGTTCGTGGTCGGCGCATTGTCGGCGCTGGTCGCGCTGTATCTGCGCCGCTCGCTCGACGAAACGACGACGGCCGAAATGCGTCAGCGCAAGGAAGCGGGCACGCTGCGCGGGATGTGGCAGCACAAGGGCGCGTTCTTCACCGTGCTCGGCTTCACGGCAGGCGGCTCGCTGATCTTCTACACGTTCACGACGTACATGCAGAAGTACCTGGTCAACACCGCGGGCATGCATGCGAAGACTGCGAGCAACGTGATGACGGCTGCTCTCTTCGTGTACATGGTGATGCAGCCGCTGTTCGGCGCATTGTCGGATCGCATTGGCCGCCGCAACTCGATGCTGCTGTTCGGCTTCTTCGCGACGATCGGCACGGTGCCGCTGCTGCATGCGCTGAAGGATGTGACGAGCCCCGTCGCGGCATTCGCGCTCGTCGTGACCGCGCTCGCCATCGTCAGCTTCTATACGTCGATCAGCGGCCTGATCAAGGCCGAGATGTTCCCGCCGGAAGTGCGCGCGCTCGGCGTCGGCCTGTCGTACGCGGTCGCGAACGCGATCTTCGGCGGCTCGGCGGAATACGTCGCGCTGTGGCTCAAGCAGGCGGGCAGCGAATCGTCGTTCTACTGGTACGTCACGGCGATGTGCGCGATTGCGGGTCTCGTGTCGTTCCGCATGCGCGATCCGTCGAAGGTAGGATACCTGCGCAACGAACCGTGATGCGCCCGGCCTGACCCGTTGTGACGCAACAAACGGCTCTGTTCGATGAACAGAGCCGTTTTCTTATGGCCGCGTCGTTCTTCGTGGCTGCGCTTTTACGGAAACTTCGGCGCAGCAGGCGGCAGACTGCGCCACTTCATCGTGATGAACGCGCGCGATCAGCGACAGATGGTAGTAGAGCCTGGCATCGCGACCGTACCCATGCGGCCGCCGTATTTTTTGCGGCGAATGATTTTTCGCCGCGCGCTTTTGCTTCAGCCGACGGAGGGCTCGCCTTCGCCCGGCTTTTTGCCCGGACGATCGGCTGGCGACTGCTTGCGGCCGGCGTCGTCGCGCTCAGGCATCTTGCTCTTTTCGTTATCGCTGTGGACAGGGTGCTTCGGATGTTGGACGTCGCTGCCCGGACTCGTGGTGCCCGTGCGTTGCTTTTCGCTGCTCATGAGACGCTCCCTTTGCCAATAGCCGCCTTTAAGCGAGCAATTGCCGCTCCCGTCCCGCCATTGCTAGACTCTTTCGCGAGGGCGCCACATCAAGAACAGCCTGACCAGCGGAGACGACACATGAGCAAGATCGCGTTCCAGGATTTCGAACGGCAAGTCATGCAACGCCACGTGATTCGAGGGCACGTGTACGAAAACGCAGCCGCGCTCGTCGATCGCGCGAATGCATGGATTGCCGAGCACAACATCGATGTGATCAACGTCGAAAGCCTGTCGACTTTCGGCTCCGGCGACGATACGAGCGTGAGCCACTGGTATTCGGGGATTCGCGTCTGGTATCGAACGCAATAGTGCGCGATTAGCGCGGCCACGTGATTGCGCCGCGCAGATGCCGCGCTACTTGCCCGACACGATCAGCTTCAGCCTGCTCGCGCCGGCGCGCATCGCGGTGATCTGCGTGCGCGCATCGCGTGGGCCGATGTAGAAGTGCTGGCGTACCGGCGAGTTCACGTCGTGCGTCGCGTCGGGCAGACACGACGCGATGTCCGCGGCGACGGCCTGCAATGCCGTCGTGCTCGATGCCGCGCCTTCGTTCGGCGTCCACATGCATTCGTAGCCGCCTTTCGTCGCGCCGCATTGCGCATCATTGCCGTACGGCTGCGCGACGCCCTTGCCGTCGTCGGGCGTCAGTTGCGAGAATCCCGTCGGCGCCGCTGCGACGATGCGCTTGAGCGCGGCGCATGGGTTGGGCGCATCGTCGGCGCGAGCGGCTAGTGGACTCAGCGCGGTTGTCGCGACGACTGCGATCGCGCTGATTCGACGGAGAGAGGGCATTCGATGGGCGCGTTGTGTGTGGGGCATCTGCGTCTCCTTGGCGTCGGGATGGATGGCCGCACCGATTTTTCGCAGCCGATCTGTCCAGCGAGCACGCAATCAACGCGCCTGGTGTTCCGCATTATCTGCACCGGTCGGTACACATGCGCCTCATGCGCCCGAAGCCCCGCCATGTTCTTCGCGTTCAAGCGTGCGCGTGCGGCGCAAATCGGGGAAGAGCCGCATCCACAGCAGCGCGATCGCAATGGTCGCGCAACCGCCGACGAGTACAGCAGCCTGAGCTCCCCACCAGCCCGCAGTCACACCGGACTCGAACTCGCCGAGCTGATTCGACGTGCCGATGAACAGCGAATTGACGGCGCTCACGCGGCCGAGCATGTCATCGGGCGTGCGCAGTTGCACGAGCGACAGGCGCACGACCACGCTGATCACATCCGATGCGCCGAGCGCCATCAACGCAAGCAGTGACACGACAAACGAATGCGACAGCCCGAACACGAGCGTCGCGATGCCGAACACGATCACGCCGCCGAACATGGCCGCGCCCGGCCGCTTGCGCAGCGGAAAATGCGCGAGCCAGATCGTGCCGCCGAGCGCGCCGACGGCCGACGCGGAGCGCAGCAGGCCGAGCCCGAGCGGCCCGGCATGCAGCACGTCGCGCGCGAAGATCGGCAGCAGCGCAGTCGCGCCGCCGAACAGCACGGCGAAGAGATCGAGCGACAGCGCACCGAGTATCACCGGCTGGCTGCGGATGAAGCGCACGCCGGAGAACACCGATTCGAGCGTGACGGGCGCGCGCGGCATCGGCTTCGTGCGCAGCGGGATCGTGCTGACGGCAGCGGACGCGAGCGCGAACGACAACGTGCACGCGAGATACGCCGCGCCCGGACCGATACCGTAGAGCAGCCCGCCAAGCGCCGGGCCGCCGATCTGCGCAGCCTGGTTCGCGGACGTGGCCCAGGCCGTCGCCTGCGACAGCTGCGTGCGCGGCACGACGCCCGGCAACAGCGACGCGACGGCAGGGGATTCGAACGCGCGCGCCGCGCCGACGCATGCGGCGAGCACATAAATCACGGGCGCGCTGATCCAGCCGCCGAACGTGCTCCACGCGAACAGGGCGGCGGCTGCGCATTCGAGCCCCTGGCAGATGGACGCGATGCGCCGCCGGTCGTAGCGATCGGCGACCTGGCCGACGACGAGCGTCAGCACGAACATCGGCAGAAACTGCGCGAGCCCGACGAGGCCGAGCGCGAACGCGCTATGCGTGAGCGCATAGATATGCCAGCCCATCGCGACGGCCAGCATCTGAAACGACAGCGACGACAGCACGCGCGTGCACCAGAAACGCTGGAACGGCGTCTGACGCGGCAGGCTGATTTCGGGTTCACGGTTGGCCTCGCCGACGAGCGTGTCGAAGGTCTCCTGGTCGTTGTTGCCGGCGGGTGGTGTTTTCATCGATGAATGAATTGGCGTCCCATATAACGGGCCGTCGCGTGTGCGTCGCCCGTCAGGCACCGCATTTGCACACGCAGTTGAAAGAAGCTCGACGCAACGATGCGTCGAGCCAAGGCATCGTCGGGCCGCCAGTGTAGAGCAACTCGCTCGCGCTTGCCGTTTCGCGCCGGATGGCCTGGGCCTCAGCCTTGTTCCGGCATTGTTTCGACGTTGCCTTCTTGCGCCGCGTCGGCATCACGTTCAATCCCCATCGAACTGCAAATACAACCATGGATGATTTGCTCACTCGCGTATTTCACCTGCAACCCTCGCTGGTCGTCACGCTTACGCAAGATCTGATGCATGCGGCCGTGGCGATCCTGATCCTGATCGTCGGCTGGTGGGTGTCCAACCGAATTGGCGCGCTGCTGTCGAAAGGGCTGTCTCGCACGCGTGCGGACCCGACGCTCGCGCCGATGATCAATGCGATCGGCACCTGGTCCGTGCGCGTGCTTGTGCTGTTCGCGGCGCTGAGCGAAGTCGGCGTTGCGACAGCGAGCGTGCTGGCCGTGCTCGGCGCCGCCGGCCTCGCCATCGGCCTCGCTCTGCAGGGCACGCTGCAAAATATTGCAGCCGGCATTATGTTGCTTTTGCTGCGTCCGTTTCGTGCCGGCGATTTGATCGAAGGCACGGGCGCGACGGCGGGCATCGTGCGCGAAGTGGGTCTATTCACGACGCGTATCGAACGCAGCGACGGCAATGCCGTCTTCGTGCCGAACAGCCAGATCTGGAGCAATCCCGTCATCAATTACACCAGTGGCGGGACGCAGCGCATCGAGGTTGAAGTCGGGATTGCGCAGCGCCAGGACGTGGCGGGCGCAATCGATGCGCTGAAGAAGTTGATCGCCGACGACCCCCGTGTCCTGGGCGGCACGACGCTCGCGCCGATGGTCACGGCGTCGGACTATCCGCACGGCGGCGACGCGGCTCTGCGCATTGCCGTGTGGGTGAGCGGAGCCGATGCGCAACTGGCTGCAGACGATTTCCGCGAACGGTCGCGGGCCGTGCTCGAAGAAGCGGGCTTCAAGGTCGCGCAGCAGCCAGCCACGAAGCGCGGGCCAGCATGGGCACATGCATGAATCGGCAGCGCCTTACGCGTGATGCACGCCGCCGCACAGACATGGCCTTTAGTGCATCTCGCACCACGACGCTGTCGTGGCCGCTATGACATGCTGCATTGCGATGCGCATGCAGGCGATTTCATCGTGATCGTCCGCCGGGAGCGGCATTTTGTCCGCACGCGCCAAATAGAAAATCCGGCCGATCCATTCGTCCCAGTCATAGAAGATTGCCTCGCTCGTTGGCGCATGCACTCACTGTCATGCGCTGCTCTGCCGACAACCAGTTAGCCGGAGTGCATCGAGGCATCAAGCGTCAGAATCATGCGCGTTGCCGCACTTCTGTTTGCCCCATTTCGGGCGACGGCGGGGCGCGTCCGCGCGCGGACGAACAAGGGCATGTTGCGGAGCCGCATTTGATCTAGGTAAAAACCCTAGTGTTGAGGTAAAATGCGGCGTCAAAGGAAAAGATGCCATGCCGCCCCGTTTTCAGATCTTTGAAAAAATCGCCTTCTGGCTGGTCGTGATGTCCGCCGTGCTGTGTTCCGGCTATATCGCGTGGGAAACGTCGCCGGGTTTCCAGGACGCCGTGCACGCCAGTGCCGCTGCCGTGCGCTGGAGCGGCGACTACTCGTTCATCTGCGCATCGCCGACGACTAACGCCTGCGATCAGCTTCCCCTCGACTGACTTCTCGACGCTGATTCACGCTTTACGCTGGCGCGCCTCTCAGCCCAGGCCAGCGAGCAGCGGCGCGTAATTTTCACCCCCTCCGTTGGCGCTTTTTTCAAAGCGCCAACCGGCCATCCCGCATCACTCGCACGCCGTCTCGAACCTGCATCGGGAATGTCATTTGCTTGCAAGTAGCAATTGGGCTTCGTGCGTCGTAAGCGACGTGAAGCCCAATTCTTCGAAAACCGTCTTCGCCAGCCGGTCGATCCGCAGGTCGGTATCCACGGTCCAGAACGATTCCGATGCATCAAGGAGACGCGCCATGACACCTGCTTCCCAGTATGAAATGCAGATCCTGCAAGCGGACATACGCATGCTGCTCACGGTCGACGAGGACGCCATCGAACTTTTTCCCGGCGCGACAACTGCCGGCGGCGCGGCCAGCAAGCCCTACGCGGTGCTGCATACCGATTCGCTCGCGACGCTATGCGGCTGGCGCGAAGCAATGCAGGAGGGTGGACGCCCATATCGCCTGCTGAACAACCTCTATGGCTATCGCCAGGAAGTGAACAACCCGGACTGGTAGTGCACCTCCCGTGCATCTCCTCTTGCGCGCCGATGCAGCTTTGCTCTTCGGCGCGCGTTTCCCAAGCTGAACACCGCTGAACGCGGCGCATGTGACGATACTGCTCACGGCCGTCGTCACGCTCGTCGTCGTGCTCGTGATCGCCAATCTGTCGACAGGTGAAAGAAGATCGAGCACAAGATCGAGCGTCTGTACGGTAGCCACGATCCTCAGTTCATCCGCTCGATGGGCCTGTTGCTCGGGCCGCCCGTCGTATCCGGCAACCGCTTCGAGGTGCTGCTCAACGGCGACGGGATTTTTCCGTCGATGCTCGAAGGCATCGCGAGCGCCCGGAAGTCCATCACGTTCGAAACTTTCATCTACTGGTCCGGCGCAATCGGCGTGCGGATCGCGGTCGCGCTTTCGGAGAAGGCGCGTGCAGGCATTTCGGTGCATGTGTTGCTCGACTGGGTCGGCACGCAGAAGATGGATAAGCGCTATCCGCGCATGCTCGAGGAGGCAGGTGCGGAAGTGGTCCAGTTCCACAAGCCGCACTGGACCGGGCTTGGCCGCATGAACGACCGCACGCACCGCAAGCTGCTCGTCATCGACGGACGCATCGGCTTTACGGGCGGTGTCGGCATCGCGCAGGAATGGAGGGGACATGCACAGGACAAGATGCACTGGCGCGACACGCACTTCCGCGTCACGGGTCCTGTTGTCGGTCATATGCAGGCGTCTGCTCATGAACAACTGGATCAAGGCGGCCGGCAATGTACTGCATGGGCCCGACTATTTTCCCGAGCCCAACGACGAAGGCGAGGGTCTCGCGACATGTTCAGCAGTTCGCCGTCGGGCGGCAGCGACGACATGCAGTTGATGTACCTGATGGCCATCACGGCGGCGACGCGCTCGATTCATCTTGCGAGCGCCTATTTCGTGCCCGACAGGCTGACCGTCAACGCGATCGTCGATGCGGCAAAACGCGGCGTCGCCGTGCAGATCCTGGCGCCCGGCAAGTGCATCGACACGCATACCGTGCGCGAATCCTCGCGCGCATGCTGGGTACCGTTGCTCGAAGCGGGCGTGCAGATGCTCGAGTATCTGCCGACCATGTTTCACGACAAGCTGCTGGTCGTCGACGATTATCTGGTGTCGGTCGGCTCGACGAATTTCGATTCGCGCTCGTTCAAGCTCAACGACGAGGCGAACATCAACCTCTACGATGAAGCCTTCGCGCGCCGTCAGACGCAGATCTTCGGCGACGATCTCGCGAAGTCGAAGCGCGTGACGCTCGACGACTGGAAGCGGCGGCCATGGATGGAGAAAGTCGTCGACCGCGTCATGTCGCTGCTCGATCCGCAGCTTTGACGCGCGGCGCTCGGGCGGCTGGGGCGGCACGGGTGGCTCGGTGGGGCGTTGCCCAGCCGGCGTGCATCGGCGGATCGCGCTTGGGCGGATCTCCCGCGGGCGGCTCCTCGGCAGGCGGCATGCGGTCGGGCTCGCGCTCGGGGATGGGCGGCGAGTCGGGGCCCGGATCGGGGTCGTCGTCCGGCGCCGGATCGGGATCGACGTCGGGCGGCGTCGGCGTGTGCAGCCGCTGGCAGACCGGATAGACGAAAAAAGGAAAAGCAGTCTGGCGCAGGTTCATTATGCGGTTCTCGCGAGTGCAGTTCGATACACCGACGAAATCCGCAATGCATGTGCCATCTACCGCGAGCATCGACAGAAGGCACGATAGTTCAATGCAAGATAATGCACCGCGCTAGAACCGCTCGATCATCCCAACCTGCACCCCACGTACAGGCGCGCCCGGGTAGGCGACGGGCAGGCCCACCACATTGACGCCGCGCAGCGTGAATGTGGCCTCGCCGCGATTCTCCAGGTTCGCGGCGCTCAGATAAAGCAACAGTGCCTTCGACAGCTGATAGTCGAACATGATGCTGAACTGGTCGGCATCGTTGTTGCCGCCGCTGCGGTCGCGCGCATGCGCATAGCCGAGCGACGCGCTGGCCTGCGGCGTGATCTGCCACAACGCGGACAGCGACAGGCCATCGTCGTGATAGCGAGGCGTGCCGCCATCGCCGTTGAAGTACGCGACAAAGCCTGTCAGTGTGCCCCACTGGTAAGAAGCGCCCGCGAAGTTTGCGCGCAGCGCGCCGCTGCCATGCGTCTGCTGATGCGCGTAAAGGAGCTTCATGGGGCCGAGCGCCCAGTCGGCTGTCACGTAATACCCGCCGATGCCATTGCCGTCGCCGGGATCGCGCAGCGCATACATGCCCGTCGCGCTGAGTCCCCAGATGGTCGGCGACAGGTAGGCGAGCGCGTTGTCGGTGTACGGCGTGATCTTCGACAGATTGTTCAGCCCGGACGCGATCGTGCCCGCGCCGAACGCATCGAGTTGACCTTTGAACGGGATATAGATCGGCGAGTACTGGCGCCCGACGCGCAACTCGCCCCACGCGCCGTGCGCGCCGATCCATGCCTGCCGGTTGAAGATACTGCCCGGCACGGAGAACTCGCCGCTCGATGAATCGAAGCCGTTCTCGAGCGTGAAAATCAGGTTGTTGCCGTCGCCGAGCGGCTCGCTGCCGTGCAGCCCGACACGCGTGCCGCGATAGGCGCCGGAGTCCATGCGCGCAACGTAGCCGCTGCCGGGATTCGTCACTTCGATGCTGGTGTCGATCAGACCGTACAGCGTGACGGAGCCTTGTGCGTGGGCAGGTGTCGCGAGACCGGGCGCAACGAAGAGCGCGAGGGTGAGCACGCTCGTGCCGAACGAAAACAGCCCATGCGATACGCGAGCCCTAAAACGGCGCGATGGACGACATGACGTGACAGACGTAGGCATCGGCGGGTCTTGTTATGAGGTTGCAACGCTATCGTGCCGCCGATATCGGGCGGAACGCCGTCTGCGAACAGGCCGCTTACGCGTACAACAGCAGGTACGGGCGAACACTAACCGAATGCTAAGCGAACGGGATGCGCGCGACGCGTGCAGCCTCACGCGACGAAGCCGCGCTACATGTTCGTGTACGAACTGCACCAGCCGCCGCCTGCCACCTGTTTCGTGCCGAAGAGGGTACAGCCGCCCCATGCGTCCGTCGGGTTGCCCTGAAAGAGCGAGCAGTTGCTGCAGGTCTGTCCTGCCTTGTAGTTCGGGAAGCGCGCCTTGTCCACTTTCGCGGCGACGGTGACGTAGCCGACCGCCTTCGCAGCCGGATCGGATTCGCTCAGCTTCTCGTCCGCGCGGGCGTCGCGGCTTGTGACGAGCGTTGCGCACAGGCTGGCCGCGACGCCGCCGGCCGCTACGATGAACTCACGCCGGGTCGTTGTCATGATGGTTCTCCGCTGGGTGAGGAACGGGTGCAGGCGATATCGACGGCATCGGCCGCCGATGATTGATGGCGACGAACACGGCCATCAGCATCAGGAATGCAAGCACGAGCAGGCACGCATTGATCATCACGCGTTCGTAGCCGAGCTCGCCGACGTCGATGAACGGATACGGATAGAAGTCGGAGAACGCGCCGCGCAGCATCGTCAGCGCGAGATAGCCGAGCGGATACACGAGCCACCACAGCAGATGGCGCGGCGTCAGATGAAAGCGCGGCACGAACAGCAGCCAGTACAGCGCGGCGAGCACGGGCACGATCGTATGCAGGCTTTCGTTGAGGAGGACGCGCCAGCCCGACGGCGTCCAGGTATGGCGCAACAACAGGTTGTACGCGATGCCGACGAACACGATATACACGGTCACCGCCGTCACGACAGTCGGCTTGTGGAAGAAGCGGACCGAGGGTACGCGGCTGCGCTGGTTGAAGAATCCGACGCACGTGAAGCAGAGCGCGCACGCGAAGATTGTCAGATTGGTGAGGTAGCTTGTGAGCCGCTCGATACCGCCGATCACGCCAAAGCCGCGCGTGAGCATCCGGTGCACGGTGATGTCCGTTTGCGCGGCGAACGCGCACCATGCGATCAGCGCGATCGACGCGGCGAGCGCAACGGAGGCGACGCTCGGCGCAGAGAGCGGCAGTTCGGGCCCTGCCGCTGCAACAATGGCGGACGGCGAGCCTGGGGACGCGGGCTTCTTCATGCGTCGATTCTATACGCGTGAAGCGGCGTGTGCAGAGGCTCGATGTGTCGAGGGCAAAAAGAGAGCCGGCACGCGGATCGTCGCGGCCGGCCCGTCTCAACGTCCGTCAGGGGACGCAGGAACCCGGATCGTGATGCCAGTGTTGGTGACCTTGATTAGTGATCGTGGCCCTGGTCGTCGTCGTCATCGCGGCCGCACGCGTCACGGTGACCATCGTTCGACACGCCCGGCAAACGCTGCGCGACATAGTGGGGCAGATCGGCGCGATCGATGGCGAACACGAAGAACTGGTTCGGATTCGCGATGCCCGACGGGTGGTTCGTATCGGTGACGGTCGCGAGAAAGTCGTTGTCGTTCGCGATGAAGAGCGTGTGCTTCTTCACGCCGCCCACCGTCACGTCCGGGCCGAACGCGAGGCCTTCGAGCTTCGCCGGAATGTCGGTCGGCTTGTAGCCATGCGACGTCAGTGCCGCGACGACATCGAGGAACAGCGTCTTCTTCAGCGCATAGGGCGCGAGGCCGCTCTGGCTGCTAGCCTGGCTCACGTCCTGCGCGCCCGTCAGGTCGACGCGGAAGACCTGCTTGAACGCGGCCGTCGAATCGTCGCCGAGGCCCTTGCCGTCGCGCTCGTCCATCAGCAATTCATGATCGTTGATGGCGAGCACGTCGCTGATCGTCGGATACTTCGGCTTGGCTGTCGTGCCGATGTTCGTAAGCGGGTACGCATACTGGGTCGTGCTGCCCGTGCGGATATCGATCTTCACGATGCGCGTGTACGCGCCGTCCGTGCCGCCGTCCTGGATCAGCGGGCTTTGCATCGCGCCGAAGAGCGTCGTGCCGTCCGGCGAAATCGCGAGGCCTTCCATGCCCTTGTTCGCCACGCGGCCCGACGTGTTCATGCTGATCTCGTCGTTGCCAACGGGCGAGAGTGTCGATACGGCGAACGTGTCAGGCAACTTGTACGTCGCGATGCGGCGGCCGCTCTTTCGCTCGAAGCGGTACACGTAGGGGCCGTACTCGTCGGAGATGAACACGCTGTCGCCATCGTTCGCGACGCGGATGCTTTCGGGATCGAAGCGGGCGTCGAGCGGATACGTCGACAGGTGCGCCGGATCGAAGTTGTCCGAGCGTCCCGTGAAGTAGTTCGTATGGTTCTGGCTGTTGAGTTTCGGCGCGCCGTTCGGCACGCCGTACGCGGCGCCCGTGCCATAGACGAGATGATCGGACGTGTGCAGCAGCGTCGTGTCGAGGAGCTTCGGCGTCAGCGTGAAAGGCAGCGACGAACCCTTGGGGGCTTCCTTCAGATGCAGGCGCAGCGTCTGGAAGCGATTGATGTACGACGCAGTGTCGTCGATGGCCGCGTTATACGAAATCGCGTTCGGCCCGCGATCCGGCACGGCGACGAACGTGTGACAGCCTGCATAGCCGATGCCCGAGCCCATGCCGCCGAGCAGATTGCCGGGCGCGCCGTTTTCGAGCTCGCCTGCCGTGTCTTTCGACTTGTCGAGGAGATTGCCGTCCAGCTTGCCGATCGCGATCAGATCGACGGTGGCGTGAGCGGCGGGGGCAGCGGCGAGCGCCGCGAGCGATGCGATGGCACTGAGCATGGTGCGGGCGAAGAGTCGTGAGCGCAGCACGGAAATGTTCCTTGAAAGGAGCAACGTGACGAGGACAGCGCCGGGAATGCGAACGGTGAAAGCGGGGGGCAACCCGGACGCAAGGTTTATTACTTGTTCATTACCGAGGGCCGATGGTGCGTGACGCGTGTGTCGAACATATGACGGCGCGCGCTCGCGAGCCGCGCGCAATGTGCGTTGGCGCACATTCGCGCGAGCATCCTTCATCGATGCGCACGCAATCAGTATGCCGGTGCATGAAAGCACGACGCGCCGCGATGCCGCTCGCCGATCTCGGGCTCGATCGTTGCGTGCTAGGATGAACGCGACCGTCTACTGCAAACCGTGAATCCAACGCGACATGGCAACCCTTTACGCGAAGCTTGGCGTGTCTCAAGACGCCACCTTGGAAGAGATCAAACGGGCGTACCGGAAGGCCGCGATGAAATGGCATCCCGACCGTAACGTCGGCCACGAAGACGTCGCGCGCGCGGCGTTCCAGGAGATCAGGGACGCGTACGCGATTCTCTCCGACCAGAACCAGCGCAAGGTCTACGACTCTGTCTATGAGCAGGAAATGCGGCGCTGGGAGGCGCTGCACAAGCGTCAGCAGGAGAAGGAGGCGGAGCGGGCGCGCAAGGCGCAGGCCGCCGCGCAAGCGGAGTATGCGCGGATGGTTGGCGTTGCGATGCGCTTTGCCGACGAAGGCCACAACCGTGACGTGCTGTTCGGCGTGCTGCTCGGCCGCAATTGCAATACCGACGTAGCGCAGCGTATCGCCGACAGCGTGTGGGCGCTGCAGGAGTCGCGGCGCGCGGAGCATGACGATCAAAGCGCGAATGCGGACCAGACCGCCGATGCGGACCACACGTCGAGCGTGTCCGATGCCGCCGATATTTCACCCGAGCCTGCCGAACGCGCGGCACGCACGTCATCTCAAGCGCAAGCTCAAGCGGCTGCGGCGAAGCACGATAAGCCTTCGCACGACGCGCGCGCGGCGAGTCTTTTCGATTCGCTGTGGCACGGCTTTTTCGGCGTTCGCTCATGACGTGCCGCTTGCGCGCCGTACTGGTTTTGCGTCCCGCACCCCTTAGAATGGTGTGATGGACTTACGCACGGATATGTTTCGATGAAAGACGCTTTTGAACGACGCGCGCTGCTGCTGCATCTCGGCGACGCGCTGCATGCAATCGATGCGGCGCTGGCCGCCGATGCGACGCGCCACACGTTGGGTGATCTGTTGAACGCTCACGCGGACCTTGCGGCACACGCATGGCTCGCGGCCATATCTCCCGCGACGAAGGCAGCGGACTTCGCGAAGCAGGCAAGTGCATCGTTTGCCGCGTGGCCCGCGCAATTGCTCGAGGAGCAGGTCGACTACGCGCAGCTCGCGCTCGCCGTCCGCGACAATCTGTTTGCGGACAATGCGGCGGGCTGGCGTGCTTATGTCGACGCGATGAAGCGCGAAGTCGAATGGTTCGGCGATGCGTTGCCTGCACAATCGCTGCCGGCCGCGCAGACATTCGAGTCCGCAGACGCGGACGTGCCCTCGGCCGATGCCGCCGATGCAGCCGATGTCGAGCGCGCGGAAGAGCCCGGTGAGCCGCAGCGCGAGAGCGTCGAGAGCAACGGGCGTTTGTATCCGTCATGGCCGTGGAAGCCGGGTGTGTGACGCGGGCCCTGCACGCGCTTTTGCATCGGAAAGAACACTAGGCGCCTCAAAGACACCGCCTCGCTGCAGCAGATCGTGTGTCGACTGCGAGCGAGGCGGCAGCGTATTACGTGTTCAGCGTGCGCGATCAGTAGTAGCCCCAGCGCTCGCGTTGACGCTCGCGCCATTCGTGCTCGCGCCACGCTTGATGGCGACGCCATTCATGTTCGCGCCACTCATGCTCGCGCCATTCACGACGCGCGCGCCAGTCGTCGTCGACATAGCCGACTGCGACGGGGGCGGGCGCAGCGTACACGGGTTGAGCCGGCACGACCACGCCCGGAACGCCCAGGCCGACGGCCACATCGACATGCGCGGAAGCGGCCGCCGAAGCCGCCAGCATCGTCAGACCGATAGCTGCACCAAGCATCATCTTCTTCATTGTTTGCTCCCTGCGCATCGTTGCGCGTGACTGAGTACGGCTTCAGTCTAGGGGCGCATGGGCGACACAGGTGCTACAGCGCTGCGAGAAAGGTAACGCCGGGTTACAGCACGCCTTCATGCGCGCATGACTCGCGCATGTTTCGTGGATTATCGGTTGACGTCGACCACGAGTCGACCGCGCACCTTGCCGTCGAGCACATCGGGCGCGGCCGCAAGCGCTTCGTCGAGTCCGATCTCGTTGACCATCGATGCAAGGCGTTCGGTGTTCAGGTCCTGTGCGATGCGTTGCCATGCGTCGACGCGGCGCGCGCGTGGTGCCATCACGCTGTCGATGCCCGCCAGCGTCACGCCGCGCAGAATGAAGGGCGCGACGGACGCGGGGAAGTCCATGCCTTGCGCGAGCCCGCATGCCGCGACGATGCCGCCATACGCGGTGCCGGCGCAGGCATTTGCGAGCGTGTGACTGCCGACGGCATCGATCGCCGCGACCCAGCGTTCCTTAGCGAGCGGTTTGCCGGGCGAGGACAGTTCCGCGCGATCAATGATCTCCTGTGCGCCCAGTTCATGCAGATAGGCAGACTCGCTGGGGCGGCCCGTCGACGCGATCACCTGATAGCCGCGCTTCGCGAGCAGCGTGATCCCGACGCTGCCGACGCCGCCCGCCGCGCCTGTGACGAGCACCTTGCCCTGTTCGGGCGTCACGCCGTGACGTTCGAGCGCGAGTACGCACAGCATCGCGGTGTAGCCTGCCGTGCCGACGGCCATCGCATCGCGCGAGGTCAGTGGAGTGGGCGTGCGCACGAGCCAGTCGCCGTTCACGCGCGCGCATTGCGCGAGACCGCCCCAATGCTTTTCGCCGACACCGTAGCCGTTCAGGATCACCTGGTCACCGGCTTTCCAGTACGCATGCCCGCTCGATTCGACGACACCCGCGAAGTCGATGCCCGGCACCATCGGAAAGCTGCGCACGACGGGCGAGCGTCCCGTGATCGCAAGCGCGTCCTTGTAGTTGAGCGTCGACCATTCGACGCGCACGGTCACGTCGCCAGAAGGCAGATTCGCTTCGTCGATTGTCGTGACGGACGCGCGGCTGCCGCTGTCCTGCTTCTCGATCAGTATCCCTTTCATGATTCCGTCCGTTGAGTTCGCGTGTTATCGGGTGCGTATAAGTCTAGGCCAATGCCCGTTTTTTAACCGGACGCCACAATACGACGTGCGCGTCGCATGGCTCAACGATGCGTACAACTACCGTCGCAGAGAGATGAAATGCGAGGCCCCGCCGATGGGGAAATGCGAACGGCACGCATGCGTTCTGCGCGCATGCGTGCCGTCTGCGTTTCGTCGAATCGATGAGGCCGCGTTGTCTATGTCAGCGCGCTAGCGCGTGTAATAGCCGCGCTGCTGCATGCACTTCGCGTAAGCGGCCCAATAGCGGACCATCGGCGGTTCAGGCGGCGGCGGTGGCGGCATTTCGGCCAGCGACGGCGACGCGGGCATTGGCGTGCTGGCGCCCGATGCGGCTTCGGCGCCCGATGCGCCCGACGCTGCCGCGACTGTCGTGGGCGGCGCGCCGCTCGCCGCGTTCGCCGCGCTCGCGACGTGGGCGCCGCTTGCGGCTGTCGCGCCGCTCGCAACGACGGGTGCGGACGCGGCCGAAGCGGCCAACGCGGCGGATGCACCCGATGCCCCCATGGCTGCAGGCAGAGGCGGGTTGACGGGCGCAGGCGCAACGATGGGACGCGGCGCTGTCTGCGCGGCCTGTTCGCGCGGCGGCGGACGTTGCGACTCGTGCGCCATGTTCACATGCGTCGTCTTGTTTGCGTCTGCGTAGCACAGAGCCGAATCGATGGTCTGCTGTCCCGGGCTCTGACTGCGTCCGGGAACGGTCATCGGTTGCTGAGCGACGGATGCGCCACTGATGAAGAGCAGCGAGATTGCTGCATGGGTGAAGCGTCTCATGGGCGAGCGGACTCCCTGGCGAAGTATTGATCTTGTCGGCGCGGATTCGCGGCGCGAAACGCGCGTGAAGCCACGTTGTGAGCCATGGCAAGTGCGGCCGTCAGGCCATCGCAAGCCGAAAGGTTGCTATTCCAGCATATCGCGTTGCAGCGGCGAGGCACGCCAGAAGCACGCCATTCGTCGCCAATTTCCGTGCTGCAGCGCGGTATACGTCACAGTGTGATCATTGCCGCAGCCCGAACACGGCGACGCCGTTCGTCGCGCCGACATAGACCTTGCCGCGCGAGATCATCGGCGTGATGAACTTGTTGCCTGCCCCCACTGATCGCGCGTGCCGGCCTGATTACTGTTATAGATCTCGCGGGCGAGATTGGTTGCGTCATATGCATGCAGCGCGCCCGTGGTGCCGTTTTCGGCGGCCCACAGGATCGCGTTCGATGTTCCGTTTGCCGAGATCGCCGGGACGGTGCCCGGATAGGCGAAGATCGTCGGGCTCTTCGACGCGGCCGTCGCCGCGAGCATCGCATTCGTGATGGGCAGCGCCTTGATGTTGTCGTTCAATCCGCCGTAGTACACGGTGCCGTTGAAATAGGCGGGCGAGCCCCATATGCCGCCCGCCAGCGTGCCCGTGAGCACCTGCCAGACGTTATTCGACGTGGGACTGAACTTGCCCATCGAGTCGCGATCGACGACATAGATCTTGTTGTCCTTGCCTGCCGCCACGGCGAGATGCTTGACGGTGCCGTCCGCTGTCTTCTGGTCGGGCAGCAGCATCGCGCCACCGGAGCCGAAGTCGTTGTCGGTGTTCGCGAGCTGCACGACATCGAGCGGCGCGAAGTAGTCGGTGACTTTGAGCGGGCTCGTCGAGAGCTTCATGAACGAGTCGCCGAAGTTGCTGTCGACGGGGAACCCGTTCGCGTCGAGCGTCGTGCCGAACGTGCCGTTGCCGTCGACCACATAGATCGATGCGCCATCCGATGCCATGCCGGAACCGGCCATCCAGACCGAGCCCTGAAGGCCGTTCGGCGCGATGTTGACGACACCCGTCTGCTTCAGGGTGTCGGCGCTGTAGCTCATGATCCAGCCGGTGTAAGGGCCGGCCATGCAATGCGCCGTCCGCCCCATATAGATGTTCCCGTTGACGAGTGTGAGGGCCGCGCGCTCGGTATGCAGCGACGGATCGAACGTGAGCACGCCGTTGACACTGTTGCCGCCCGTGCCGGGATAGGTCGCGGCGATTTCGCTCGGGCCGCCGAACAGTTCGGCGCTATTCGCCAGGTCGAGCGCATCCAGGCGATGATGAATGCCGCCGCTCGCATCCTTCGTCATCGCGACGGCATACAGCGCGCCGTGCGGTCCGCGATTGCGATCGATGACGGGCGTCGACGTAATGCCGATTTTGGGCGTGATGTCGCCGCAGCCGCGATCGTCGCTGGGTGTTTCGTTCGCGCCTGTCAGCGACACTTGCTACAGCAGTGCGTGGTTGTCCGCGTCATACGCGTAGACGCTGTTGTGTTCACTGACGACATAGATCACGTTGTGAGTCGTTCCGTTGATCGACAGGCTCATCACCGACAACGGTTGACCATCGACCTTGCCATCGGCTGCGAGAAACGCGATATTGCCGAACAACGCCGAATTGACGTTGGACAGCGTGAGCGTCGTTTCAGCGAGCATTTGCCCGGTGCGCGCGAGATCGTTGTGATGCGTCAGTGCGTCGGCGGCGAACGCGGCGGTGGACGGCGATGATGTCGTGCTGCCCGTCGTGGTGTTGCCTGAGCCGGATGTGCCGTTGCCTGAACCCGAAGCTGATCCAGAGGTGGCTCCGGAAAT
>NZ_CYGY02000056.1 GCF_900007165.1 Paraburkholderia piptadeniae | reverse complement strand
GCGCGAGCGGTTTAGTCCACCGGCCATCTCCGGACATTCACCCACGACTCTGTCCAGACGTTCAAACGTCAGCTCCGCACCTGGACAACGGACCATTGCGTGCCAACCATGTGGGTCACGTCAACGAGCTGCTACCGGTCGCACGGCTGGACGTTATTCCTTGCAGTAACGTGCACTATGAAGAGGCGCTGGCTGGCGTCTCCCTTGGTTATTTCACGTGACCTGTCCCGCAGAACCGGACGCGGCGGCGTATACGAGCCGCGCCGCGGCGATATCTTCGATCGCGATCCCGACGGACTTGAACACTGTAATCTCAGACGCGGGTCTTTGCGTCGTGTCTGCGAAGATCTCACCCACTTCCGCATAGATCGGCGCCTTCGAGAGGATCACGTCGCCTGACTCCTTGAGCACGGCCTCGCTAGAGTCGACAAGCAGCGCGCCCGCGGTCATGGCGTCATCATCCAGCTCCCGCCAGGTCGGGCGAGGCGCGCCTATCGCGTTGACATGGGCGTCGGGCTTGAGCCACGCCCCCTTCAGGACTGGTTCAAGGGCAGTGGTGGCGGTCACGATGACATCCGCGTCTCGCACGGTGGCCTCTGCATCGTCCATCGCTTTGACCTTTTTCCCCTCAAAGAATTCTTGCACACCTTGCTCGCAATCCGTTGGACACTTCGTGCCGTCCATGGCAGCACCTGACACGGTGACCGCCCTGTAGACAACGGATTCGATGAGCGTCCCATCGGCAGCGACGACGATGTTCAGATCAGTCTCGACCCCGGCCGGCACGGCTCCGCCGGCGTCATAAATGATTTTCATGATGCCGGTGCAATCGGAGTTCACCGAGTAAAAGCCGTGCTGGACCGGATTGAATGTCGTCTTCCCCCCTTTCGGCAACCCGCCGATCATGCCGAAGTCGGTGCGGCGAAATCCGCCCATACCGTCGAACGTCACCAGGGCGACGTCATCGAGGATCGACGGGGCGGTGTACGGATGCAACGTACCATCGGCAGTTTTCAATCCAAGTATCACTCCGTGACCGATAAAACTAAACGGTCCGTTTAGCGTTGCCTTCGAGCAAAGGCCACCGGCCTGCGCAACACCACTGAGCGAGAGAAGTGCAACGGCTGTCGCCGACAAAATGCTTAAATACCTGACCTTCATGGTCGTCTCCTTATCACCGAATCAGACGCTTAACATCACGACGCACAGGGGCCTATGGTCAGGCGGGTTCAGGCGCACGATTCAAATAGATGAAACAAAAATGGCTGCAGTAATTCCTCGCAGCCCTCGTTTGCTGAGCAAGCGACGAGAGAACGCGAGGTCGTCGGCACGGCCGTGTGTAGAGGAGTGTGGCGTGGGCCAGAACAATGAATGGCGACGCCCTTCACCGAGCAGCCATTTTTCGCTCGGTGTCGGCGGACACGTGCAGAAGCGGGTTGCACAAAAGTCCGCGCAGTTGTGACTTCGTGAGTCAGCCACGCTTTAAGGTCGCATAGCAAAAATACTGTAATCCACGATGTACGAGGCTACCAGTGAATTTCGGACAAAAGGCAGCCGTATCCAGAATCGCGCAGTGCGAATAATGCGCTCTCGCTGCGTAGCGAATGCCTGCGCAGGCCAGCGAGGTCGGTCAGCATGCAGGCGCCGATGGCCACTACTCTGTCAATGCGGTTCGCGATGTCAGGCAAAACATGGCTGGTGCGGCCCCGATCAACACAACTGGGCAGTACACCTCGCGCACTTGCTGTTGCTGATGCTGAAGTTCGACAAGGTGATGGATCACTTCGACTTCCTCGTCTCGAATGGCGTGAGGGACCAGTCGGACATCGGGGAGCAAACCACGCGCTTCCTGCGCAAGTTCCATCCAGTTGGCGTGCGTGGCTATGCTGGATTGCTTGTTCCGGAGGCTTGGCTGTGTGCCTGTCTCAACGCTCAACTGTCTGGCGGCTGACGCAGCTTCCCCGGTTGTTGCGCCAGTGACCGCGCCGCATCGCCGCATTGAATCTGCTTTCGACAGGGCGAGTGTCGATATCCTGTGCTATTCATATTGCAATGGCGCCTTCTGCAACTATGCCGTCGGCCGCGATAACTGGGCGCCGTTGTTCCTCGCGGACTTTTCGCGGGTGACCAGCAGCATTGCCGTACATCACTCGACGAGAGCGTGCGCTCGCGCGTCCGGGCCGAAACCGAAGCGCTGGAATCGTGGCACGCAGAGAACCAGCCAGTGCTCGATGCGATAGGCGTGCGACTCGATCCGGAATTCGCGTCGTCGCCCCCAAAGGCTGGTGGGGGGCGACGGGTATCGCAAAAAAGGAAGAATCAGGTCCCGCCAGCGAATTGGCAGAACTGTTCGCGTTGACGTGGCAGCGGGCTCGCATCGCGTCGCCATTTTCTTTCCGGCCAACTCGGGGCGTGACGCAGCCCTGGAAAATATCACACGCTGCGCCGGATGTATCAGACGAACAAACCCGCGATCGAACGGGTCATGGAATGGCTGGCCACCTGATTCGAGGCGCGCGGCCTGACTGTTGATCACACGCGATATCTGATCAACCTGTCGGGTTACCGCACGCTGTCCTATCGGACATCTGCTGCGCTTTGACGAGGCTGCATTCCGGTCCGGGACTGCGACTGGACCGTCCGAATGTCAGCACGATCGCAAAAAACCAAACGAGAACTCCAGCCGCGATTGCCAGCAAAGCGCAGTTGTGGGCCAAACATGCACGAAAGGGACGATGCGCCCTATAACGGGTGCGTCTACGTTACTTCGCGCGACGCGTTCTCGACATATCACAAGTTCGCGTCGCCCTTTTTGCAAGTTATGGTGTGCCCGCCAAACAGACCGCTCGCGTAGGCTTACCGGGCGACACCGTCAGGTGTCGGGATTCCCCGCGATAAAGCCGGTGAATGCGCCATAAGGCTGACTCAAGATGGCACCATCGATCATCAGGCCGTAGGTCGCGTCTCCGCTGTCAAGTTCGTAGTACATCACCGACTGGATGTTTTTTGTCTTTCTGGCCTGGAAATAGTTGGCATATTGCGAACTGATGTAGGTCGCCCGATAGGCCTCTGTTTTTTCTGGCCCCGTGTTCCATTCGGTGAGCAGGAACGGCGCACCGTAGCGGGCCTTGCAGTACGCCGGCAGATCGAAGCCCGGACCTGCACCGTCGATCCCGATGTTGAAGATGTCGCCGTAGACTTCGTAGTTGTGCCACGTCGTCATGTCCCACCGTACCGTGGGATAGCCGCCCGTTCCATCCGGCTGCATGCCGTCCCACAGCGCATCGGATGCGCCGATGTCAGCCACGCAGAAATTGACGCCGCATTTCGCGGCAGGCTGCACAGACTTGACGCCGTCGATCATGCCGCGCATCACACCGCGCATGATCGGCCAGTTGGTGTTGTTGAAATCCACGGCCTTCGTGCCGGCATTGGTGGAATCGAGAATGATGTCGCTTTCCCGCGTCAACTCATTGCCGCACTCGTACATCGTCACACCATACGGGGCAAGCGCGTTGGCGACCGTTGCCGCACAGGACCGCCCGCGCTCGTACGCAATCGATTCGCTCGAGAATATTGCGCGGTTGCTATCGTAAATGCCGAGATCGATGAGCACGAACAAGGTCAGTCCCGCCGACCGGAACGCCTGAGCGAGATTCACGACTGCGTTGAGTGATGTCGGGTCGTCTATACAGCCGACCCGATACGTCGAGGAGCCCATGTTCTTCATGATCGATACGATCTGGGCAGGCGTGTAACGATAGTCGTAGTGTCCGTTGATCCCGTAAAACGTACCCGCAGTCGCAGCGGTGACGATACGCGGATCATTGCACGGCAGCCAGATGTCGACGTCGTTGCACACATAGAACTGGCCGCCTGTTCCGCAATGCCAGATCTTGCCTCCGTACCATAGCAGCAGCGAAACGTTGTACGTATTGCCGACAGTCTGGTTGTTGCGATAGATGACCCCGTTGACAACCGTCCATACCGCACCGACCTTGTCGATGATGTAGTCCGCAGAAGGAATCGTCGTGCCGTCCGCGGAGGTGCCACGGGGATCGTTGGATGCGATCCATGTCGAGCCATTCCATCCGTAAAACTGGCCACCTGTCCCCTGATGGTAGATAACGCCGCCATACCATAGCACCAGCGTGACGTTGTAGTTATTGCCGGCTTTCACACCATTCAAATAGACCGAGCCACCACTCAGCGTCCAGACGGAGCTCTGTTTATCGATAATCGAGGTGGCCGGTGGAATCGTCGTGCCGTCCGCAGAGGTGCCGACCCGAGGATCGTTGCATGCGATCCATGTCGAGCCATTCCATCCGTAAAACTGGCCGCCTGTTCCCTGATGGTAAACGTCACCGCCATACCATAGCACCAGCGTGACGTTGTAGTTGTTGCCGGCTTTCACACCATTCAAATAGACCGAGCCTCCTCTCAGCGTCCAGACGGAGCTCTGGTTATCGATAATCTTTCCGGTCGGTGGAATCGTTGTGCCGTTCGCAGACGCAGTTGCCGCCTTGTTCGCTGCCTTGGCAAGGGCGGTGCCGTCAGCGCCCGAGTCGGACCCGCTGCCCCCGCATCCGCTGAGGACATAGCTGCCGCCGAGCGCCGTCAGGCAGCCGAGAAATTGACGTCTTTTGATCATGAGAGTTTTCCGCTGCCGGGCTGGCCGGCAAAAAATGTGAAGACGCTCAACGCGATACTTGCGCGCTAGCGAAATAATTCTTGATGCATAGCAATCCTTATTAAACAAAATGCTATTACATGTAGTACTCCGTAATGATAAGTGCCAGATCCGTCTACTGTTTGTGAATCATCTCGCAGGTGATTTACACCACCGTCTACTCGCTGCTGTCGCTCAACAACACCGTGATACGTGCTCGCTAACGCGCAGCGTTCATGAATGTGTCGCTAGCGGGTATCGGCCTTGCCAAAACGGTTGCGCAGCATGGCTCCAGCAGGTCACCTCATCCGAATTTTATGGCCCCCGTCGTTAAGTTCGTTTTGCCGTCGTTATCGACACCACTGCGAAACCGTGAACAGGTGATGCACCCTCGGAAGGAATTGCGCTGCCACCGACAAAAGGTGGGCCCGCCACCGCACATTGGGTGGCCGTAGAGGGTTAGAAAGAAGGAGACGACGATAGGCACGGACTGTGAGGCCACGTAGTTACCACGTAGTTAGTGCCGTTGTCGAAAGTTGCCGGTCATTTTTTCGTTTAGCATATGACGGGATTGGAAAAGCGGAATAGGGAACCCAGTAGGAATGTGCGCTGGAACACATTAACAGGTAAGAGAGACCGAATCAGTGAGCGCACTTTGCGAATGTGTCGCATTGGCCGCCAACAGTGGCTAGCAACTGTCCGACCATTCGTGAAATGCGCTCAGATCTTTTCCAGTTGAATGTCGCGTTGCCGTACTCGTTGATACGATAACCCTGAGGTTCTGGAATACGCACGACGAGTCGTTGCGCAGTTTGGTTGCGTTGTTCTCCGTCGCGGCAATGGTAATGACAGCACTCTTCGCAAACGCGGCAGGATGCAACAGATCCGTAACTGCTTCAATTGAGTGTCGCCAGTGCGATTGGTTACCGATCTGAATCAAAAGTCGGCGCCGTTTCCTGGATGGCGTGGTTACGGCGAAAAGGGGATGACCTGGCGGATCGCAGCGAATAAAAAGAAAACTGCAATGTTCTATTTGCAGAGTAAATAGAGTACGAAGCGTGAGAACGGGCTGGCGGTTAACCACTACCGCTAGCAACCGCTTAGGCATTCGGAAGTCGCTATGCACATATGACGCATGGACGGTTGCTTGAACGCTAGTTGGACCGCCTGCAGAAATGGTTGACGTCATCGCACAGAAGCACTTCACTCTTATTGAAGGATCCTGCTCCTCTTCGTCACTCAGAGCTACCTGTCGCGCCAGCGGATCGCGGTTACGCTCTGAACGTCATCGTCAGTGGGTGATTAGAAACCCCCGTTTGCAACGGTCTGAGCGTCTAGGTTATAAGGCGTGAAGTAATGAAAATGACACAGATGCGGATTAGAATCCTAGGGCTAGGCATTAGTTGAGGGCCATGCGCAGGAGGCTCGCTATCGCTATGTCTCATTCGACCACCAGATCGCGCTGCCAACTGGATTTACCTCATTTATCACCACCGCAATCCAGGACGGCGGTCGGGTTTACGGAACCCGCTGCGATGCCACCTGCGGCGTTACCGGGTTCGCGTACTTCAAAGACGGGGGCTTGACCGTCCCTCCTAGGAGATTCAGCGGTTATGTCAACGCGCGTGACACTATTGGCGCAAGCATCCTGGTCGACTCCAACAATTTCATCATTCGCGCTGCCTTATTCCGAGGGGATTAGGTCGAACTCGGTCCGCCGCAAACAGATCAGCTTAAGTAGTTTTTTCCAGATCAGTGCGTTGTGTGAATTGCTTCACTGTCGGTTCACAAACTGCCAATGGAGGCGGCATTACAAGATGAAACGAGTCGACTACGTTCTTGGGTATCGCCGGAAATCTCCGGTTCTGAACAGGACGATACCGGGTCAGGCTCACCGCAGCGGCCGCCGAGTGAAACGCAGCCTATGTCACAGTAAAGATGGCTGCTGTGTGCTTGAAAGCGGCCATCGTGCCAGCGCAGTCGCGTATGACCGGAGTGGGTCGACTGCTGCCCGATGTGGTCGGCGGAACCCGACCCACATCGGGCAGCAGTCGGCCGATTCTGTTGAAAAACTCGCTCATCGCCGCGGCGTGACCGTGTCGCGAAAAATCGACCTCTCAGATCGCTCTACAAGCCGCTCGTGAGCATCGGTTAGGGGTAAGAGGACCCTCTAACCAGGCAGAGCATCCGATCAAAGAGTTTTTCAACACTATCGGCCATCAATCGTCATTCGCTCGCCGGGCTGTCCGGACGTTCGGGCGTCGTCTCCGCACCAGATAACAGCCGTTCAACGAAGAAGTCTGGCATTGCCGTTCGAACGCTTGACGACGTTCCGGTAGCAGCTGCGCAAGTCCTGAGATGGTCGGGAGTCTTGGGGCAACTACTGTGAGGCACTCTTCGAGCGGCCGACTTCCCCCTCGAGGACCCACAAACGTTCTTCTGCTGACGGTCGCTCTACGCGAATCACCCCTGTTCCTTGTAAGTGGCTCAAACTCCCGCTGGCGCCGACAATCTGCCAAAGGCCGAAGATGAAGGGCCGAGGATCTCCTTGCACCTGAGGAACATACTGGAGATGCATTTGAAGCCGCATGGTGAGCTTGTCACCCGACGGAAGGGTGAATACGAGATAGCCAGGACCTCCACCGTTCGGTTCTGCTTCGTTCCAGCCAGCTGCGGCTGCTTCTTCGGTCGGAACCTCATGAAACCCCCAATCGAGAACGGTTGCACCCTCAAGCAGGCCTTTGCTTGTCACCTTTCCGCTTTGCTTAAGAGCAGCGACGTAGCGCCCGCTGCCCTCGCCGAGTTCGAGCTTCTCGTATTGATTGGGCATACCTCGTTCGCCGGTTTTGATGTTCACAACAAACTCCAGTTTGACTGGATCTGCATGAACGAACAGCGATAAGGAGAAGATGCCGAAAGCCAACAGGAGTTGTCCGGTCTTCTTCATGGGAAACTCTCCGATTACGATAGCCCTTGCTCCGGTATGGACGAACTCGCCACGTGCTTCCCCGGGCGTGTCTGCTGCCGAGGGGTGTACGGTGCGTACTTGGCGGCTTCAGGGGATTGTCACGCTCGATCCTTTTGCAGGTGACACGTCGGGATCAGGTTACTTTAAGCCTCGTCACTTTGCCGAAAAACCCGGAAAGCTTGCGCTGAGATACCTCGCGCATGACGCAACTAACTCATCATCGAAATAAACAACAATGTTTCGCTCACGCAATTGGCTGGTCGCCCCCGAGACGATCGTGGCGCTCGGTCGTGAGATGCAGTGCGGCCACAACGTGCCGTTCAGCGAGCGGCGAAACCTGCCGTTGGAACGGCTGCATTACTCGGAACCTGCCGGACGAGCTACGCGCACAATTCGGCCATGTTGCCGACGTTCAGGAATTGGCATTGGAGAGGCGGCTACTGGCGGTTTGCGCAAATGCGTGCTACCGGCCAATAACAATCTTTGGTCACAGACGTACGTCGGGCAGCGAGCATTCGCGCGGTGAAGCAGCATGAGCGGTGGCCGAACACGTGCCCGCTGCTGCGAGCACGGCGAGCGTGGGTAGAATTCGCATTTCGCTTCACTTTCGTCCGGTCAAATATGCATCACAGCGGAAAGTCGGTCGATTCCGACAAGGCCTTCCATGTCTGCGTTTCCGACGTCATTGTTCTTTTCCGCGTTGGCCTTCAGCGTATCCGTGCCGAGCGGAAGGCGTAGCGGCGGCATTTACGCATCGGCCAGCGTGACCAGGGCCGCGTCGCCAGCTTCTCGGGATCGTCAGGCTGGCTGTGGTTCATCCGGATGGCGAACCGGCGTACGTTGCCCGAGGTCTCGTCATAGTCGTCGATGATCTCTTTGCCGACGACGAGCCACGTCGAGCCTGGGTACTTCCGGACTGACTTCCTGGATGCGTCGAACATGTCGTCGATCGGCGGCTATCGCGCGGCCGCGGGATTCGGCGTCTATTGCTCGGCGCACGTTGGCGTCGCCCGATTCCTCGAGGGCCGCCAGCAGGCCGAACGCGGCGTTGTTGACCAGCACGTCGATCCGGCCGAACTTCTCGACGGCAGCCACGACGGCAGCTTTGGCTTGCGCCTCGTCAGTCACGTCGAGCGCGACGCGCAAGAGCGCGGGCGACTTGCCGAGCCGCTCGTCGATCGCGGCGACCTTGCGCCCCGCTGCGACGACGGCATTGCCATCGGCCAGCGCAGCCTGCACGATCAGTGCGCCGAGACCGCGCGATGCGCCCGTGATGAACAAGACGCGCTTGAACTGCTGTGATCAGCTCCTACGTTTGCGGTGAAAGTGAAACGAAGTGTGGGACGCGTCCGATTCGCATTCGCCACATTGCCACATGGCGACGACACGACACACGCCGCCGCCATGTTGGCGCTCAAAGACCCAGGTCGCTCAACCCCGGATGATTGTCGGGACGACGGCCCAGGGGCCAATGAAACTTGCGCTCCGATTCCTTGATCGGCATGTCGTTGATACACGCAAAGCGACGTTGCATCAGTCCGTCAACGCCGAACTCCCAGTTCTCGTTGCCATACGAACGGAACCAGTTGCCCGCGTCGTCGCGCCATTCGTACGCATAACGCACCGCAATCCGGTTGCCATCGAACGCCCACAGCTCCTTGATCAGACGGTAGTCGAGTTCCTTGCGCCACTTGCGCTCGAGAAACGCCTGCGCTTCTTCCCGGTTGTTCGCGAACTCCGTGCGGTTACGCCATTTCGTATCGAGCGAATAGGCGAGCGCGACCTTTGCCGCATCGCGGGTGTTCCAGCCGTCTTCCGCGAGTCGTACTTTTTCTTTGGCCGTTTCCAGTGTGAACGGGGGAAGCGGCGGACGGATTTGCTGTTGTTGCGATGACATTGCAACTCTCCTTTACAAGGTTGTTGGGTGCCTGGGTTTTCCAGGTAACACTGGATAATTCAGAACGGTTTGGTCGGCAGGTACTTGCCGTTGAGCGTGATGATCGCGCGCTCGCCGCCTTCGGGGTCTTGCACCTTTTGAATATCGAGCTTGAAGTTGATCGCGCTGATAATGCCGTCGCCGAACTTCTCGTGAACGAGCGCTTTCAACGTCGAGCCATACACCTGCACCATCTCGTAGAAGCGATAGATGGTCGGATCGGTCGGCACGCCGCCGGGAATGCTGCCGCGAACGGGTATGGTCTGCAGCAGGCGAACCGCGTCGTCGTCGAGTCCGAGACGCCCGGCTACCAGTTTCGCCGCCTGCTCAGGCAGCGCATGCTGGCCGAGCAGCGCAGCCGTCGTATAGGCAACGCTCAGGCCCGTGCCTTCGTTGATGACTTCGAATGTCAGGTTCTTGCGGGTTTTCGCGTCGATGATCGCATCGGTCAGTACCTCGCGTGCGTGCTGGCTGGTTTGCGATTGGGGCATGATGTTGCTCCTTGAATCGGTGAAGTAAATGAAGCCGGTGGAAGGAATGCGCCGATGGTCAGTGCGCCGCGACACACTCGGCAGGCGTCGCGGAAACATCCGGATGCTCCGACAGCGAAACGAACTGACGTGTCGCGCTGTCGAGAGCGTCGATGGAACCGGATTCGATGTCATAGACCCAGCCATGCAGCTTCAGGCGACCCTGTGCGAGCGCCAGCGCGACGGAAGGATGAGTCTTGAGATTGTTGAGTTGAGCGATGACGTTCTCGCGCACCATCGAGTCGACGCGTTCCCGTTCGGTGGCATGCGCGCGCGCATCGTTAACGAGCTTCGCCGAATCGGCGTAGCGCAGCCAGTTCGAGACTGCGGGCATGTGATCGAGACACTTGCAGGTCGCGATGGCCGTCATCGCGCCACAGTCCGAGTGGCCGCACACCACGACGTCGGTCACGCCCAGCGCGGCAACCGCGTACTCGACGGTGGCGGAAACGCCGCCCGGTTCAGGGCCGAACGAAGGCACGATGTTGCCGGCATTGCGGATCACGAACAGGTCGCCCGGTTCGCGCTGTGTGACCAGCTCGGGCACCATGCGGCTGTCCGAACATGAGATGAACAGCGTGCGCGGCGTCTGGCTCGTCGCCAGCTTCCGGAACAGGTCCTTGCGCGCGGGGAATACGTCCCGTTGAAACTTCAGAAAACCATCGATGATCTCTTGCATGATCTGCTCCGTTCAGTCTCGCAGTGCGCGGCGTTGAACAAAGAATGGACGCGATCAGCGATAGTGTCCAAGACCGGTTTATGATGATAACGATAGGCAACACCAATAGTTACGAGGCCCGCATGCTGCTACGTCATATCCGCTATTTTCTGGCCGTCGCTGAGCACCGGAACTTCACGCGCGCCGCCGAAGCGCTGCACGTTTCGCAGCCGACGCTTTCCCAGCAGATCAGGCAACTGGAAGACACGTTGCGCACGCAGTTGCTTGACCGCTCCGGCAGAACCGTGCAACTGACGGATGCGGGCGCGGCATGGGCACGTTACGCAAAGCTCGCGCTACAGGATCTCGATGCGGGCATGAGGGCGATCCACGATGTCGGCGAACTGAGCCGCGGCAATCTGCGTCTGGCCGTGACGCCGACGTTCACCGCGTATCTGGTCGGCCCCGTCATCGACCGCTTCCATGGCGCGCACCCGGGCATCGCGATCGACATTCAGGAGATCCCGCAGGATCAGATCGAAGCCCAGCTTGCTGACGGCGAGCTCGACGCAGGCATCGCCTTCGAACCCGTTCATGCCCTGGAAATAGAGAGCCAGCCTTTGTTTCGGGAGACGCTGAGCCTCGTGGTCAGCCGAGGCCATGCACGCGCGACGCGCCGCAAGCCGCTGGCCGTGAAGGACTTTGCGAAGGAACCGCTGGTCCTGCTGAACAAGGCATTCGCGACGCGTCGCTATATCGACGAATACTGCGCGCGACATCGTATTCGTCCGCAGGTTGCCATCGAGGCGAGTTCAATCAGCTCAATAGTCGAGCTTGTGCGCCGCGGGCAGCTCGCCACCGTATTGCCCGACGGGATCGCGCGAGAGCACGGCGAACTGCATCCCGTGTCGCTCGATCCCCCGCTGCCCGCCCGCACGGCAGCGCTCCTGCAGCGCAAGGACGCCTACCGTACGGCGGCGAGCAACGCGTTCGTCAAGGTATTGGTGGAGAGCTTCGGACGTTCTCGCGTCAACAGGGCGTAGCCGGCGCAGCGCGCTTGCTTAAAAAGAAGTACTTGAAAGCGGTGGCTTTGAGTATTTCCCTTCACTTCCCCAACGGCTGAACGGTGGCTGGCTGTGACCGAACCAGGGATGGCCGTTGTACCTCAAGATCTGCCGCTCGCCGGTTGAGGCCTGCAACGGCGGAGTTGGGTCGATACCGGTCTATCGGTGCTCGAATGTGCCCGTTACCGTGATAAAGGCGGTTGTCATGGCTTGACAACATCCATCTTAATTTGGATCGCCCAGTAGATTAGATATGCATATTAAGAAAAGTACGCCTTAATACAAGAATAGTTATCTAAATAGCTCGGTTTGGTTGCACGTTTTCCTGGAAACCTCGGGGGTCTTCGTGGGAATGGCGGCGCGAGGAGCGGTTCGATAGGACCGCGTGTTGCAACGGTTCTGTTGGCTGTGACCGGGGATCAGACCGCTCGATGAGGGCATCGCACGGGACGTTTGTTGCGGCGCGCGGCGAAAGCTAATCAGTGAACGAAGTTTGGAAGCAGGTCAGCAGGCACCAACTGCGGAACGTGAGTCCGGCGCCCACGCGTCTGCTGCACACCGCATCCGGCGAAAGTTGCACGACTGTTGCCGCTCGACCAATCCATCAAACCGTCATTCGAAAGGCTGGTTCACACAGGAATCTGCCGGGTTCCCGATGCAGACTCACATCATTAGCTCAGGGCGCCCGGGAAGCCCGCACGCTTGCTTCGAGGACGCGTCGACTTGTCTGTTTGATCAATCAATTCCGAACCCTGACTTCGCGTTCCCATAGACGCAAACCAGCATCCGTTTCAGCAGACCTGCTTCCTCTGCAGACATATCGCCCAATAAGACGGCCTCGTGCTGGAGACTGGCGTCGTGACACTCTTTTGCGATGGAGCGCCCCTGTTTCGTGAGGGTCGCATAGACCACACGGTTATCCCGTGCGAGCCGCGTCCGGGTCAACAACGATTGGGATTCGAGGCGTCTCAGTATGTGCGACATCGTCGAGAGATCGGTCGATGTCGTTTCCGCAAGGTTCCCGACCGTCATTTTCGAACCACCCTCGTACAGTGCAATCAGCGCACGCGCCGCAGGAATACTGAGGCCTAGCGAGCGGAATTGCGGCGATCCCGCATCGACCAGTACCGACACTATCCGGTTCAGAAGAAACGTCAAACGGTGCGAGACCCCTTCGAACATTCAGGAGACGAAGCAATGCAGCGCACTTTCGATGTGGCGGCCGTGATCGATTCCCGATCAATGTCCGCATTTCAGTGGGGAATTGTCGCTACATGTACCCTGGCAATGGCGGTAGATGGTTTCGACGCGCAGGCAATCGGTTACGTGGCGCCCGCGCTGATCAAAGATCTCGGCTTCAGCCGGGCGATGCTGGGGCCGATTTTTACGGCCGGCGTGCTCGGTATGGGTATTGGCAATCTGCTTTTGGGTCTCGTTTCCGACAAGATGGGGCGGAAACCTGTCCTTGTTGCCAGCCTGATCGCTTTTGGTCTGCTCAGCCTGATGAAAAGTAAGACCTCGTCGCCGGAAATGCTCATTTTTCTGCAGTTCGCGGCAGGCGCAGGTATCGGTGGCGCCTACCCCAATGCGATTGCACTGACATCGGAATACGTGCCCGCAAATCGGCGCAGTTCACTGGTGACGTTGTGTGCCATGGGTTATCTGGCTGGCACCACGTTGGGCGGTTTTCTCGCGGCAGCCCTTCTGCCAACCTTTGGATGGCGTAGCGTGTTTGTGGTAGGTGGCGCCATTCCACTTGCCGTTGCACTTGTTGCGCTGATGACAGTTCCGGAGTCGTCGCGACAACTGGTTGCTTTCGGTCAGTCGACAGAGCGGGTGCGGCGAATTTTGAGTCGCGTCGCGCCGGATCTCGGGCTGCCGCGCGGAGCGGAATTTATCGTAGGGATCGAGCAGAACGAGCGCGGCTTTCCGGTGCGCCGCCTTTTCGGCGACGGTCGGGCCGTTTATACGTCGCTGATCTGGACGACGGTGTTCATGCTCCTCGTCGCAACCTATTTCGTCTTCAGCTGGTTACCGACTCTATTTGCCGAAGCCGGTATGTCCATCGGTAGTTCTGTGCTTGCATCGAGCGCATTTCCCGTAGGTTCCGCACTGTCTTCTCTCGCGCTTGCGCGTCTCCTCAGGCGCCGTTGGGCAACGCTCGCGTTGTCAGGCGTCTGTGCACTTTATGCAGTCGCACTGACCGCGATGGGTTGGATGACGCATGACTTTTTGCTGCTTGTGGCCGTGGTCTTTCTTGCCGGCGTCGGCAGCGGTACACAAGGCGTAACCCATGCCCTTAACGTGGCCGTATATCCAGCGCTTATCCGGTCGACCGGGGTTGGTTGGGCCACGGGTATCGGTCGTCTAGGCTCCATGCTGGGGTCGTTGATGGGCGGCGTGCTCGTAGCCTGGAAGTGGGGCACCGTTCAGATTCTTTATGTCGCAGCGGTCCCATGCGTCATTGCCGCACTTGCAATGATTCTGATCTACCTGCTTCCGGCTACGCGTCGCATGTTGGAAGCAGCTCTCCACGGCGATCGCGCATCGGTTCCGGTCGCTGAAAAGTTGACGACGAGGCTTACCGATGCGACGTGACTCCGGCTATCAGGCGTGCAAGCGCGATTTGCCGACCGACCAATCGAGCGATAGCTCTTGTGAGACGTACGCTCTCACGAGCTTTACGTATCTACGTGGCAACAGGTGACGAACATGTATCCGCAGAAAAGTTCATTGCGTTCGCTGGTTGATAAATGGCTTGCCCCGACCCCAACTCGACCATTGCGTGTCACCCGATTTGGACGCACGGCCCGCGGTGCGCGCTATGTCTGCATCGAAGTCGCGCGCTTCGACGGTCCTGTGACCATTGCCTTCTTTTATCACGAGGAGGGCGCTTGGGGCGTGTTTCCACTTAACCCGTATTTGCCTCGCGCTACACGGATGGCAAAAGTTTCATGACGGTATCGGTTTCTTTAGATCCCGTTTCTTGCGTGTGCCATTTCGGCTGATATTCATAAATTTTAAGTAGGAGACAGTATCCGTGAAAAACCTCGATTTCCCTCAACCGCTCGCGGGGCCGATTGCCGAAGACGCACACGCCGCTGATCTGACTGCCTTTGTCCCGCAGCTCTCGCTTGCCGAGCGAGACGCTCGTTGGGATCGGGTGCGAAAGAAGATGCTGATTGCGGGTCTTGACGCACTAGTCTTCCTTGGTAACGACATTTACTGGGGCATGGGCATGGCCAATATGCGCTACATGCTTCAGGTGGATTCTCAAATCGGGGCGGACGCACTATTTCCACTCGTCGGCGCACCGGTGGTCTGGAATGCAGTGGCTCATATGAACAGACCCACAAATATGTACTTGTCGGTTCAGAAATGGGTCACTGATTTCCGTACCCGAGGAGGAATGGCTGCAGTCGCGGATGAAATTCGTCAGCGTGGCCTCTGTCAGGCGCGCATCGGTCTCGTGGGATTTTCTTCGACGATTCAGACGACGCCCACGCTACTTCATCAGGATGTGCAAGCGTTGAAGCACTTGTTGCCTGATGCAGAGTTCCAGGATGCCAGCGCGCTGCTTCAGGAAATGCGGATGGTAAAAAGCGAAGAAGAAATCAACATGCTGCGAGGGGCGGGCAGGATCGCGCGCAAGGTCATCGATGCGATGGTCGAGACGGCGCGCCCTGGCGTACCTGATGCAGCCGTGTACGCTGAAATGATCCGGACGCAAATCGCCAATGGCGCTGAACCGAATATCTTCAACCTGTTTGCTGCAGGCCCGGTTGAGCATCCGACCAACGAACTATGGCATTTGCTGCATGGCTGTGAGCAGCCTCGTACGCCGACGATGAGACCGCTTCAAGACGGTGACATTATTGTCTCGGAATGGCACACCAAATATGGCGGCTATCGCTGCCATACGGAGTTCACCGTCTATGTCGGCAAGAAGGCGCCGCGGGAGCTGCTGAATATCTGGGCTGTCTCACACGACTGCCTGGAAGCGAGCAAAGAAGCACTCGTAGCAGGTCGCACCATCGGGGAAGCAATCGAAATGATCCGCAAGCCTGCCCGGGATGCGGGACTCGATTGGGTCGAGCTGGGCTTTCACGCCATGGGTACTGCGTCGCCAGAGTTTCCGACAGTCGTATATCAGGAAGGCTACGGATCGAATACGATGAACGGAGCCCGAATCGGAGACATGGTACTCGAGGAAGGAATGACCTTCGGCAACAACATTGATCTCCACGACTCCAACTGGAAGCTCGATGTGGGCTGCATGCTGTCCGACTTCATGGTGGTTCGGCCGAAGCGGGCCGAATGCCTGATCGGTGTGCCAAAAGAGCTTCCCCAGGTCGGCTAACTGCTCATGAAAAATATCTCGATACCTACTCCTTCGGCGCCAGTCGTTATCGTAGGCGGTGGCCCGGTCGGCCTTGCGCTTGCATGTGACCTTGGACGACGCAAGGTGCCCGTCCTGCTACTCGAGCAAAGGGAAGATTGCACAGAATCAGCAAAGGTGGTTGTTGTCGGCGTGCGAACCATGGAGTTCTGCCGACAGCTCGCGCTGGCGGAAGAGATCCACAACTGGGGATTTCCTCACGATCACGGGCTCGATAGTGTATTCGTCACGAGTCTGGACGGATATGAGCTTGGGCGGGTCAAGACGCCCAGGCTGCGTGAGGGATTCAGCTCCCGGTTCAGCCCTGAGCGTGAGTTGCCGTGTCCGCAGACGTGGTTCGATCCGATCCTCAAGCGGCATGCTGCATCCCTGCCTGGCGTCGAGCTCCGTTACCAGAACAGGGTAGAGTGGTTGGAACAGGACGACGATGGTGTCACTGTCGGCGTGACCGACATCTCTACCGGGCGGCAATACTCGTTACGTACCCGGTATGTGATCGGCTGTGACGGCTATTCCAGCACTGTGCGAAGCCTGTTGGGCATTTCGATGCGCGGACATCCACATCTGGACGTTTCCGTCAGCGTGTACGTGCGCATCTAAGACCTCAGTCGCCTGCACGAAAAAGGGGACGCCTACCGCTACGTATTTGTCGGAGAGCAGGGCACATGGGCGGTATTGACGACAATGGACGGGCGCGACCTGTGGCGCTTGCAACTCATTGGAGTTGACGAGCGCGGTATGACTCGGGAGGCTATCCATGCCGCTCTGCAAGCGTGCGTTGGGTGCGATTTCGAATACGAAATCGATGATGTGAGCCGGTGGATTCGGAAGATGGTGGTGGCTGACCGCTTCAGCGACGGGCGAATCTTCCTTGCAGGCGATGCAGCGCATGCACATCCGCCGAACGGCGGGCTGGGTATGAATACCGGCATTCAGGACGGCTTTGACCTCGGCTGGAAACTGGCTGCCATGCTCGATGGCTGGGGTGGGCGGAATCTTTTGGCGTCGTATGACATTGAACGCAGACCCGCGTCCGCACGAGCAGCCCAGGAGTCACTTCGAAATTATGGTCGCCTCACCGATAACACGGGACATCCGGGACTGCTCGATTCAACTCGTGCAGGAGACGAATTACGAAGAAAACTCGGCGAACGGCTAGTCGAGGAAAACGAAAAAGCGTGGCACGCGATCGGAGTACATCTCGGATATTCGTATTTGCCTTCGCCGATCGTGATCGATGATAGCGCCTCGTCGCGTTGCGACGACCCAGGAACATATGTGCCGTCGGCATGCCCTGGTAACCGTGCGCCGCACTTCTGGCTGCGTGACGGTAAGTCCGTTCTTGATCTGTTCGGAGACGGTTTTGCGCTGCTGAGCTTTGCTGAATTTGACCCGGGGCCCGCGATCGAGGCGGCAAAGCGAATACGACTGCCCCTGTCGGTTTATCGGATCGATGACACGGATGCGGCGGTCCTTTATGAAAGGAAACTCGTGCTCATTCGGCCGGATGGACATGTAGCCTGGCGCGGAGACGACCTTCCCGACGACATCTCAGAGCTGTTTGACACGGTGCGCGGAGCGGGCTCAGTAGTCTCGGCATGCCGCGCCAGGCTATCTGAGCCATTGTCGGCGTCGTGATCTTCGGTCCAGATGCTCGTCCAGTCAAACATCCCGGATATCGTAGGGAAATACAATGAAGACGACTGATCTAAACACATCCCGCGTCAGCTACTACGAGCAGATTGCCCGTCAGCGCATGGCGCCGCTGTGGGAGTCGCTGCACAACATCGTGCCGAAATCGCCGCAGCCGAAAGCGCAGCCCGCGATCTGGAAGTATGCGCAGGTGCGCGACCTCGTGATGGAGGCGGGCTCCGTGATCAGCGCGGAAGAAGCCGTGCGCCGCGTGCTGGTGCTCGAAAATCCCGGCTTGCCCGGCAAGTCGAGCATGACGCCGAACCTGTACGCCGGACTGCAACTGATCCTGCCCGGCGAGATCGCGCCGAGCCATCGGCATACGCAATCGGCGCTGCGCTTCATCGTCGAGGGCAAGGGCGCGTGGACGGCCGTCAACGGCGAGCGCACGACGATGCACCCCGGCGACTTCATCATCACGCCGTCGTGGACGTGGCACGACCACGGCAATCCGTCCGTCGAAGAAGGCGGCGAGCCCGTCGTGTGGCTCGACGGACTCGACATCCCGCTCGTCGCGCAGATGGATGCGGGCTTTGCCGAGAACTACCCCGAAGCGACGCAGCCCGTCTCGCGCCCCGAGGGCGACAGCTTCGCGCGCTTCGGCCACAACATGGTGCCCGTGCGGCATCGCGTGTCCGATCCGACGTCGCCGATTTTCAGCTACCCGTACGAGCGCAGCCGCGAGGCGCTCGACGCGCTGTACCGCAACGGCGAACTCGACGAATGGGACGGCGTGAAGCTGCGCTACGTGAACCCGGCGACGGGCGGCTGGCCGATGCCGACCATCGCGACCTTCATGCAATACCTGCCGAAGGGCTTCAAGGGCCGCACGTATCGCAGCACTGACGCGACGATCTACTGCGTCGTCGAAGGCAAGGGCACGGTGAAGATCGGCGACGACGAATTCGTGTTCGAGCCGCACGACGTGTTCGTCGCGCCATCGTGGGCGCCCGTGCAACTGTCGGCGTCGGTGGAAAGCGTGCTGTTCAGCTATTCGGATCGCCCTGTGCTCGCCGCGCTGAATCTGCTGCGCGAAGAACGCAGCTAGACGTCCGCATCGGTCGGCATCTTTTGTCGTCGCGCGCCGCATCGGTGGCGCGTGCTCCATCCTTTTATCTGCCGAGTCGAATTCATCATGGCTTTTGTTTTCACGCCCGAAGCGCCCGTCGCTGTTCCCGTCGCCGGTAGCGACGCTCAATTCGCGGTGCGCCGCGTCTACTGCGTGGGCCGCAACTACGCGGCGCACGCGCGCGAAATGGGCTTCGATCCCGATCGCGAGCCGCCGTTCTTCTTCTGCAAACCAGCCGATGCCGTCGTGCCCGTCGCCTATGGCGAAACGCTCGAACTCGCGTATCCGTCGCAGACGCAGAACTACCACTATGAAGCGGAACTGGTCGCGGTGATCGGCAAGAGCGGCTCGGATATTGCCGTCGAAGCCGGGGTAAGGTTACAGGTTATTCAACGTCAATTGGTTGGCTCTGGTCTGGAGTACGCCGCTGTGAGCGCGGCGGATTGGCGAGAACGGGGGACGCCCCGAAGTTTTGGGGAGAGTAGGACAAGGGCAGACGCGCGTGCGACGTACGTCGCGAAGTGCAAAACGAAGCCTGCAGGCACGCTCTCCGGAGCCCGCTTGGCGCCTGCCACGCTTCAGGCAACAGGCACGAGCACTACTTAAGCCGCCGCGTCTTCAGCTTCTTCAGCGCGCGCTCCTTGATGCGAACGGTTGCAGGCTTCGCGTCGAACCAGCGTTTTTCACCGGGTAAACGGGTCCGTGCCGAAACGGCGCTTTTTTGCTGGCACCTGCTGAACGCTGATCCGGGAATGTCAGGCCGGCAAAAGGTGAGGATTTCCAGGAGTTGGGGAGGTCTGCACTGGGTAAGTCGCGGGTTGATCGGACCGAGGACGCTGCCCCGGAAACATTGAGCCGGTTTGCCGGGGAAGGGATTCGGCTGGAAGGGCTAAGCCGACATTTTTTACCCGTGTTATTCGAGGAGCGTCAAAGCGTATCGCTAGCTGACAGACGCACTGTCGCCAACCGGCCGCCCGCAAGCGGGTCTTGACTCCAATCGAACCTTGGACGGGCTGCAGATTGTGCTGCGCCGTTTACGGCGAAATGCTCGATTGACTGGCCCGCGCTGACGGCCTGTTTGAGCCAGTGAGGCGTCTCGCCGTCGCCTGACCACGTCTCTCCTGCGGCACTGCGATATTTTGCGGACTTCTGCTAAATCTGGTCCCGGGCTATGGCTGCTGCAAGGTCGTCCAGCTCAATTCCGTATTCGGTCTTCTACGGCGCAGGTACCCCGTTGTTTTCAAAGTTCTCGATGGCAATGTCGTCTTGTCGACGATTTTTTGCGGCAACAAGCTGGTCTGGAGACGGATAATTTGCGGACGCGATGGCTGGAAGAGCACCAAGCCAAGATGGAGACGCTCAGTGCAGCCATGCAAGAAATTGGTCGATGATTCGAGGCGATTGGCGATGAGATCAACGATCGGTTGGCTAGCGAGGAATACCTAGACATCGTTCGAAAAGCAATTCGCGCTTGGGACAAGGCTGATACTGAAGAAAAGCGTCGTTATGTCGCGAACCTCGTTACGAACGCCGCCGGGACCCGCCTGTGCTCAGACGACGTAGTTCGCCTCTTCATTGATTGGCTAGACACCTATCACGAATCCCACCTGGCGGTAATCCGCGAAATTTTCAGCAACCCTGGCTCCACGCGGTTTGATATTTGGACCGCGATCTATGGCGATCCGGTCCGCGAGGATTCGGCGGAAGCGGACTTGTACAAGCTACTGATCCGCGACCTTAGTACGGGTGGCGTCATCAGACAAGTACGCGACACCAATGCCGATGGGCAATTCCTGCGTAAGCAGGCGGTACGACGGCCCTCAGGCCCAACCAACAGTATTGTTGAGTCTGCGTTCGAGGGCAGCAAGCAATACATGCTTACTGAGCTGGGAAAGCAATTTGTGCACTACTCGATGAACGAGGTGGTCCGGCGCGTATCCGGGACTTGACGTTGTCAAACTAACATCAACTGCAATAGTGTTCTATGAATGACAAACGCCCGGTGTTTCTTGCGAAACAAATATATCAGGAGTCTGAGAGACTAATTGATCGCTCATCTGTAGCAATGGTCGGTTTGGCTATATGCACTGCCCAGGATGCTGTGGAACTGTTCCTACGATCCGTAGTTTAAAGAACACGACATCGCTGTTCGGGATCAGGATGGTTTCACAACACTCTTGGACGCGATTGACAGGGCTGCAAAGAGTGATCATATGAAGATCCCCTTTAAGGCCAAAATACTTGAACTAAACAAGGCCCGCGTAGCGTTCAAACGCTATGGTCTAGCGCCTGGAATTACGGCATCTCGCCGATTGGTAGCGTATGTAAGTGACTTTCTGAGGCATGGCCAAGGTTTTTTTTGGATTCGAATTCGACAAACTGTCGCTCGCTGACGAAGTGAAAGAAGACGTTGTTCGCGACGCCCTGAAGCGGGGGGAGCAAGCGATCGAACACGGAAGTGTTTCGAAGAGGCGCAATGCGCGGCTGCTGAGGCCGTTCATTGGGCATCGAATTCATGGGAGCAAATACTGAGCAAGCCCGCGCCCCATTTCAGCGACGTCGCTCGGTGGAGCATTGTTGTAAGCGTCGCGTGAGGGCCGTTGAGAATTCTTCGACGCCTGCCCGAATCGTCGTCGCAAGAGTGCCCGGTAGGCCACCGCTTCCTCGGCCGTCAGCGACGACAGCGAGTTCTCCCGCTCCACGACTTTTTATGCGACAGGGCCGATCTTCAGTCCATTTTCTTTAGCAACGGATGGACACGAGCAAAAAAACTTAAGGCTTTGTTTTTCCGGCATAAAATGCGTGTCCATCGAATCGTACTTGTGGGTACGTTTGCACCCGAAAGATCCCATCCCGCGAACATGGCAGAACCGCCATTTTCGCGTCATCGGTTTGTTGGGCCTTACCCACTAGCATGAACACCTAGGTTGCCGCGGACGCGCAGAGAAAAGTGACGCCGCTGCCGGACGTCACCATCGCGCGTTCATAACGGATACCCAAGCCTGTATGTGGATCGTCAATCTCGCATTGAAGCGGCCGTACACGTTCATCGTGATGGCCATCCTGATCGTGCTGGCGACACCCTTCGTGCTGTTCACGACGCCAGTCGACGTGCTGCCCGAAATCAACATCCCCGTCGTCAGCATCATCTGGAACTACACCGGCCTGTCCGCCGAGGACGTGGCCAATCGCATCACGTCCGTCAACGAGCGCAGCCTGACGACGACGGTCAACGACATCGAGCACATCGAGTCGCAATCGCTCGCGGGCATTGCGATCATCAAGCTGTTCCTGCAGCCGAACGCGAACATCCAGACGGCGATCGCGCAAACGGTCGCCGTCGAGCAGGCGCAGCTGAAGCAGATGCCGCCGGGCGCGACGCCGCCGCTCGTGATCAGCTATTCGGCGTCGAGCATTCCCGTGGTTCAACTGGGCCTGTCGAGCACGCGGCTCTCCGAGCAGGACCTCAACGACACGGCGCTCAACTTCCTGCGTCCGCAGCTCGTCACGATTCCGGGCGCCGCCGTGCCGTATCCGTACGGCGGCAAGACGCGTCTGATCTCCGTCGATCTCGACACGCGTGCGATGCTCGCGAAAGGGCTGACACCGCTCGATGTCGTCAACGCGGTCAACGCGCAAAACCTGATTCTGCCGACGGGCACCGCGAAGATCGGACCGAAGGAATACACGATCAACATGAACGGCTCGCCGACGACAGTCGCGGGCCTGAACGAAATCCCCGTGCGCACGGTGAACGGCGCGACGACTTATCTGCGCGAAGTCGCGCACGTGCGCGACGGCTTTTCTCCGCAGACGAACGTTGTGCGCGAAGACGGCCGGCGTGGCGTGCTCATTTCGATCCTGAAGACGGGCAGTGCATCGACGCTTTCGATCGTCAACGCATTGCATGCGCTTCTGCCGAATGCGACGGCGGCGCTGCCGCCCGATCTCAAGGTCACGCCATTGTTCGATCAGTCGGTGTTCGTGAAGGCCGCGATTCGCGGCGTGGTGCGCGAGGCGGTGATCGCCGCCGCGCTGACGGCCGCGATGATTCTGCTTTTCCTCGGCAACTGGCGCAGCACCTGCATCATCGCCATTTCGATTCCGCTTTCGATCCTGACTTCGCTGATCGCGCTGCATGCGCTCGGGCAGACGATCAACATCATGACGCTGGGCGGTCTCGCGCTCGCGGTCGGCATTCTGGTCGACGACGCGACCGTCACGATCGAGAACATCGAGCGCCATCTGCACATGGGCACGAATCTGCACGACGCGATTCTCGACGGCGCGGGCGAGATCGCGATTCCCGCGCTCGTGTCGACGCTGTGCATCTGCATCGTGTTCGTGCCGATGTTCTTCCTGACGGGCGTGGCGCGCTATCTGTTCGTGCCGCTCGCGGAAGCTGTCGTGTTCGCGATGCTCGCATCGTATGTGCTATCGAGAACGCTGGTGCCGACGCTCGCGATGCTGCTGATGGGCCACGCGCACAAGCGCGACGCGCATGCGAGGCCGAATCTGTTCATGCGCCTGTACCGCCGCTTCGACAGCGGCTTCGAGACGATGCGCGCGGCGTACATCATAGTCCTCAGCAGTCTGCTCGTGCGCCGTCGGCTGTTCGGCTCGATGTTTCTTGCGTTCTGCGTGCTGTCGCTGGGCCTCGCGCTTGCGCTCGGCGAGGACTTCTTTCCGCGCGTCGACGCGGGCGAGATACGTTTGCACATGCGCGCGCCGACGGGCACGCGGATCGAAGAAACGGCGCGGCTCGCCGACGAGGTCGAGAAGGTGGTGCGAGAAGTGATACCCGCGAAGGAGCTGGGCACCGTGCTCGACAATCTGGGCCTGCCGTATAGCGGCATCAATCTTTCGTACAGCAATGCGGGCACCATCGGCACGCTCGACGGCGAAATCCTGCTCGCGCTGAACGCGGACCACAAGCCGAGCCTCGGCTATATCGACCGTTTGCGCGCGCTGTTGCCGCAACGTTTCCCGGGCACGGAGTTCTTCTTTCAACCCGCCGACATCGTCACGCAGATTCTCAACTTCGGTTTGCCCGCCGCGATCGACGTGCAGATCGTCGGCTCGAATCAGGAAGGCAATCTCGAGACGGCGCGAAAGCTGTTGAAGCAGATCCGCATGATTCCGGGTGCCGTCGATGCGCACATCCAGCAAAAGCTCGACGAGCCCGTCATCAATCTGCAGATGGACCGCACGCGCATGCAGCAGCTCAATCTCAATGCGAACAACGTCGCGCAGAACGTGCTGGTCTCGCTGTCGGGCAGCTCGCAGACGTCGCCGGGATTCTGGTTCAATCCGCGCAATGGCGTCGAGTACAACGTTGCCGTGCAGACGCCGCAGTATCAGATTTCGTCCGTCGATCAACTGCTGCGCACGCCCGTATCGGCGACCTCGACGGCACCGACGCAACTGCTCGGCAATCTCGTGCAGGTCTCGCCGAAAAGCCAGTTCGCGATGGTCACGCATTACAACATCCGTCCCGTGATCGACGTGTATGTGAGCGTGGAAGGGCGCGATCTCGGCGGCGTCGACGCGCAGGTCCAGAAGCTCGTCGATCAGACACGCGCAACGCTGCCGCGCGGCAGCGGCATCACGATACGCGGCCAGGTCCAGACCATGCGCACGTCGTATTTCGGGCTCGGCATCGGCGTCGCAACGGCGATCGTGCTCGTCTATCTGCTGATCGTCGTGAACTTCCAGTCGTGGATCGATCCCCTCATCATCGTCAGCGCATTGCCGGCGGCGCTGGCGGGCATCGTGTGGATGCTGTTCCTCACAGGCACGCATCTGAGCGTGCCCGCGTTGACGGGCGCGATCATGACGATGGGCGTCGCGACGGCGAACAGCATTCTGATGGTCGCGTTCGCGCGCCAGCGTCTGTCGGCGGGTACGCCGCCGTTGACGGCCGCGCTCGAAGCGGGCGCGAGCCGGATCAGGCCCGTGCTGATGACGGCATTCGCGATGATCATCGGCATGATCCCGATGGCGCTCGGACTCGGCGAAGGCGCGGAACAGAACGCGCCGCTCGGGCGCGCGGTGATCGGCGGGCTGCTGTTCGCAACGGTTTCGACGCTTTTCTTCGTGCCGCTGCTGTTCGCGGGCGTCCACAGCCGGCTCGCGCATCGCAAGGCAAGGCGCGAGCAGGACAATCAATCAGAGGACCGCGACGCTCATGAACGAGATCAGCGACACGACCGTAACGGAAACGGACACAGCTCGACGACGGACGGCCGAGATGACTGAGAAGACGCATTCTTCGCTGGCGATTCCCGCACGGGAAACGGAAGACGGCCACGCGCTGCCGCCGCGCCATCTCGAATGGCGGCGCGCGAAAATCGCCGTCCTGGTCGTGCTGATGCTGCTTGCCATCGGCGCGTTGCGCACGGTGGTGGCGAACATCATGCAAAACCGCTCGGTCACGCAGATGATGCAGCAGAACGCGAAACAGTATGTCGATGTCGTCACGCCGAAGGACAACGACGGCAGCAACATGACGGTGTTGCCGGGGACGCTACGCGGCTATGTCGAGTCGCCGATCTATGCGCGGGCAACAGGCTATCTTCTGCACTGGTATGCCGACATCGGCGCGCGCGTGAAGGAAGGACAACTGCTCGCCGAACTCGATACGCCGGAGATCGATCAGGAACTCGCGCAGGCCGTTGCGCAACGCGATCAGATCCAGTCGAGCCTCGGGCTCGCGAAGAGTTCGTTTGAGCGCTGGCAGCAATTGCGTCAGCGCGATGCCGTCTCGCAACAGGAACTCGACGAGAGGCAAAGCACGTATCTGCAGGATGTCGCCAATCTCGCCGCCGCCGAGGCCAACGTGAAGCGCTTGCGCCAGCTCGAAGGCTTCAAGCGGATCGTCGCGCCATTCTCGGGCGTGGTCACGCAGCGCAACGTCGATGTCGGCGATCTGATCGACGCGGGCAGTGGCACGAGCCGCGCGCTCTTCGCGCTCGCGCAGTCCGATCCGTTGCGCGTGTATGTGCAATTGCCGCAGGCCTACGCGCAGAATATCAAGGTCGGCGAGGACGTTGTCGTGACGCAGGCCGAGCTGCCGGGGCAGCAGTTCGATGGCCGTATCACGAACATCTCCGGCGCGATCGACGTGCCCACGCGTTCGCTGCAAATCGAAGTGACGTTGCGCAATCCGGACGGCAAGCTGCGGCCGGGCGCCTATGTGCAGGTGGCGTTGCCGTCGGGCGCACGCGCGCAACTGACGGTGCCGGGCAATGCGCTGCTGTTTCGCGCGGAAGGTCCGCGGCTCGCGGTCGTCGACAGCGACTGCGTCGTGCATCTGCGCAAGGTCGTGATCGCGCAGGACCTTGGGCAAACGCTCGAAATCGAAAGCGGCATCGAGCCGACCGACCGCGTGATCATCAACCCGAGCGATTCGATCAACGACGGCGACCATGTGGAGGTGATGCACCCACAGACTTCGTCGCAGTCGAGGGGCAAGGCGGCATCGTGAACACGCTCGCACACGCTGCGCGGATCGGCACGATGACACTCGCGCTCGCACTGTGCGCGTGCACGGTCGGCCCCGACTACAAGACGCCGCTGACGGACGCGCCGCCCACGTGGCACACGGATTCGTACTGGCGTCTCGCGCAGCCCTCGCATGCGCCGCTCGCGCCGGACTGGTGGAAGTCGTTCGGCGATGCGACGCTCGATGGTCTCGAGACGCAGGCGCTCGCGCAGAACCAGACGCTCGCCGCAGCCAGCGCGCATTACGCGCAGGCCCGCGCGACGCTCGCCAACACGCGCGCGCAGCAGGTTCCCGAAATCGATCTGTCGGCGTCGGCGGCGCGCGAGCGAACATCGAGGAACCGGCCTCTGACGAATTACGCGGCGCCGAAACAGTCGACGGTGCAGAACAATCTGCAACTCGGCACGACAATCAATTACGACGTCGACCTGTTCGGCCGCATACGCCGCGAAGTCGAAGGCGCGCAGGCATCGGCGGAACAGTCGCGTGACGACCTCGCGAACGCGCGGCTCGTGCTTTCCACCGACCTCGCCACCGACTATTTCTCGCTGCGCGAACTCGACTCGGAAATCGATGTGTTGAACCGCTCGGTGCAACTGCAACAGAAGGCGCTCGACTATGTGAAGACGGAGCACGATCTCGGTTCCGTTTCGGGGCTCGACGTGTTGCAGCAGAAGTCGCTGCTCGATCAGACACGCGTGCAGGCGCAACTGCTCGTCACGCAGCGCGATCAGTTCGAGCATGCGATCGCGGCGCTCGTCGCGGTGCCCGCGCCGCAGTTTTCGATCGAGCCCAAGGTGGTCGACTATCACGTGCCGGCGATTCCGCTCGGGCTGCCTAGCGATGTGCTTCAGCGGCGTCCCGATATCGCATCGGCGGAACGCGCGATGGCCGCTGCCAACGCGCAGATCGGCGTCGCGAAAGCCGCGTTCTTTCCGAGCCTGACGCTGACGCCCGGCATCGGCTGGCAGAGCACGGAGTTCGCGAATCTGATCAGCGCGCCGAGCCTGATGTGGGCGCTCGGAGCGGCGCTCAGCCAGGTCGTGTTCGACGGCGGCCGGCGCGCGGCCAACGTGGACTTTGCGAGCGCCGGCTATCAGGCCGCGCAGGCGAATTACCGGCAGTCCGTGCTCACAGCGTTCCAGCAGGTGCAGGACGGCATCACGGGACTCTCGGTGCTCGACAGCGCCGCCGCGCAGTCGCGCGATGCCGTCGCCGATGCGCAGCGCCTGCTTTCGCTCGCCAACGATCGCTATTCGGGCGGCCTCGTCGCCTATCTCGACGTGATCACCGCGCAGCAATCGCTGCTGACGAGCCAGCGCCAGGACGTGCAGATCCACGGGCAGCAAATGACAACTTCCGTCGCGCTCGTGAAGGCGCTGGGCGGCGGATGGGACGTGCAGGAGACGGGTGCGCAGCCTGCGCCCGCCGATGCCGCGAACAATCTCGCGCCAACAGGCACGCATGCGCCGAACTGACGCGAAGGTGATGCGCATTGGCAGAGTCCATGCCGTATGAAGGGTGGAGACCGGGCTGAACACGTTTGGAAAGCCTACTTATAATGATCGGGAGAAGAGAGGGGAGCGCCCATGAAGCTGCTCATCGTGGAGGATGAATTCAAGGTCGTCGATTATCTGCGTCGCGGCCTCACCGAACAGGGCTGGGTGGTCGACGTCGCGCTCGACGGCGAAGAGGGCCTGCATCTCGCATCCGAGTTCGACTACGACATCATCGTGCTCGACGTGATGCTGCCCAAGCGCGACGGCATCAGCGTGCTGAAAGCGTTGCGCATGCGCAAGTCCACGCCCGTCATCATGCTGACCGCGCGCGATCACGTGAACGACCGCGTGCGCGGTTTGCGCGAAGGCGCCGACGACTATCTGACGAAGCCCTTTTCGTTTCTCGAACTGGTCGAACGTCTGCATGCGCTCGCGCGGCGCACGCGCGTGCAGGAGTCGACGCTGATCTGCGTCGGCGATCTGTATGTCGATTTGATCGGCCGGCGCGCGACGCGCGGCGGCGTGCGGCTCGATCTGACCGCGAAAGAGTTCCAGTTGCTTAGCGTGCTCGCGCGGCGGCAAGGCGATATCCTGTCGAAAGCGATGATCACCGAACTGGTCTGGGACGTGAATTTCGACAGTCACACGAACGTCGTCGAGACGGCCATCAAGCGGCTGCGCGCGAAACTCGACGGCCCGTTTCCCACCAAGCTGCTGCACACGATGCGCGGCATGGGCTATGTGCTCGAAGTACGCGAGGAAGCAGAGGCATCATGATTGGCCCGAATCGCTCGATTGGGCGGCGTCTTGCGTTGCTGTTCGCGCTCGTCGCTCTGACCGTTTTCACGCTGGTCGACACGGGGCTCTTTCTCGTGCTCCGCTCGCAACTGGAGCAGCGGCTGCGCGAGTCGCTCGACGGCCGCACCGAGGTCGCGCGGATCATCGTGCATCACGCGATCAATCGCGACAAGTGGCGCTTCGCGCAGGAAAAGCTCACGGACATGACGCCGCGCGACGGCACGAGCGTCTATTCGATATCGAGCGCCGCGCCGCTTTTCAATTATGGACATCCCGTGAGGGGCAGGGTCGTCGCGCAATGGCCGGGCGGCTATGCGCGCGTCGCCGACAACGGCACCGGCCACGACCTGCTGACCCGCACGCTGACGCTCGTGCCAAACGGCGAGCGTCCGCAGGTGCAGTTGCAGGTGGCGACCAGCTACGCGCCCACCGAGCAGGCGTTGCGCGAGTTCGGGCTGGCGCTCGCGGCGCTGTCCGCATTGGGCGCGATCGGCGCTTCGCTGTTGAGCTATTGGGTCACGCGGATCGGCCTCGCGCCGTTGCGCCGGCTGACCGTCGATGCGTCGGAGGTGAGCGCCGATAATCGCTCGCAACGTCTGCGCACGGCCGAGTTGCCGTACGAGCTGAACGATCTCGCGCATTCGTTCAATGGCGCGCTCGAACGGCTCGATGAGGCATACGTGCGGCTCGAATCGTTCAACGCGGACGTCGCGCACGAACTGCGCACGCCGGTGACGATCCTGATCGGACAGACGCAGGTCGCGTTGACGCGCAACCGTTCCGTCGACGATCTGCGCCGCACGCTGCAATCGAATCTCGAAGAGTTCGAGCGGATGCGCGGCATCATCAACGACATGCTGTTTCTCGCGCGCGCCGATCAGGGCGAGCGGGCCACGGAACTGGTCGAGGTGTCGCTCGCGGCGGAAATTGCGCGCACCGTCGAGTTCCTCGAAATGCCGATGGAGGAGGCGCAGGTGCAGGCCGAACTGCACGGCGATGCCGTTGCACGCGTGAACCGCTCGCTGTTCGGGCGGGCTTGCGCGAATCTGCTGATCAACGCGATTCATCATTCCACGCCGGGATCGTCGATCGCGGTCACGATTTCGCGCGAAGCGGGCCGCGTGTGGATCGCCGTCGCCAATCCGGGCGAGCCGATTTCGCCCGACGTGCTCGATCACGTATTCGACCGTTTTTATCGCGCAGAGCTTTCGCGCACGAACAGCCGCGAGAATCACGGGCTGGGGCTTGCGATCGTCAAGGCTGTCGCCGAAATGCATGGCGGGTTCGTCTTCGCGCATTGCCTCGACGGCGTGAACACGTTTGGCTTTTCGATCAGGAGCGTCGACAGGGCGCGTTCTCCGAAAACCGATGTCGTCGAGAAGGAAGCGCCGGTGCCTTCGCGGACCATCGCGTCCGCCTCCGCGCCGCTCAAGTCGCCGTGAGATGTGCCGCGCTGAACAGGTAAATTGATCTCGTCATTGGCCTCTGTTCGACCGAATGACGGTCGAATTGACCGGTTACGCTGGATCATCGCGTCCAGTTTGTAATCGGCAAGGGGGCAGTGTGGATCTGATCGAAATGGCAAAGAAGTCCGGCATGCAGGTGCTGCTCGACGCGCAGATCGGCAGCCAGTCTTATCACAGCGTGTGCGGGCCGCTTTCCTCCTTGCAGCGATTCGCCGACGAGGTCGGCAAGGCGCTCGCCGCCGAAGCGGCCGCGCAGGCCGCGTTGCATTCTGCCGTGGAAGCGTAGGCGCGGGCGGCGCATCTCGCGCAGTAGGCACCGCGGTAATCACAAGTCCCGCATCCGGGCCCCGCATTCAGGCCCGTTATCTGCTTCACCCTCGTCGCTCGGCCCAGGCGGGCACTGCCGCGCGCACGTTCTCGCGCGCTTCCACATGACGCCCCTATCGTGGAGGATTCTCTGCGTTGACCGTTCGCGACTCCCTCTTTTCACGCATCGGCTGGCGACGGATATTGCGCGCCGTGCTCCACGCGCTCGCTGCCGGCGCCGCACTGTGTACCGTTTCGGTGACAGTGTTCGCCGCGCCCCGCACAGCCGCATTGCTCGACTGCGCGGTGATCGACGACAACGCGCAATACAGCGAGTCGGCCGCCGCGCAAGCGGAACAGGCGCGCGCCGCGATGATCAGCGAACGGTTGCGCTCGCAGGTGGACGGGCGCGGGCTCTATAAGGTCGCCGACAATCGGCCTGCTGCATCGCTGATCGACGGATTCAAGGCGGCGCAGGATCTCAATGCGTGCAACGGCTGCGAACTGGAGATCGGCCGGCGGCTGGGCGTTCAGCGCGTCGGCGTGTGCTGGGTGCAGAAGGTCAGCAATCTGATTCTCAACATCAACTTGCGCATCGAAGACACGGCGAGCGGACAGGTCCTGTTTCAACGCTCGGTCGACATGCGCGGCAATACCGATCAGTCCTGGCGGCGCGGCGCGGATGCCCTCGTCGGTCTGCTCGCCGCCGATCCGGACGCGGCGCATTGAACATCGCACGCACATCGATTTCGGGAAAAACTCCCGGGCGCTCGCGCTGTCATCCGGCCGCGCGATGCGCTAATTTGAGCGTGGGTGAATTCGCCCTTGCGGCAAAACGCAGATGGTCTGGATGATCCGGCCGGGCCAGTCGAACAACCAACCGCAGGAGACATCGATGCATTGCACAAGACGTACACGCATGGCGGCATCCGTCGCGCTCGCCGTATTGTTCGGCGTGAGTGCCGGTCATGCGTTCGCGGCTACCGCGTATGTGACGAGCGAGACCAACGGCGTCGGCGTGATCGACCTCGATCAGATGACGCTGACCAAAACGATCGGCCTGGGCAGCGACGGTCCGCGCGGGCTGAGCCTCACGGCGGATGGCCGCCGGCTGCTGGTGGCAAACAAGACGGGTGACCTGTCGGTGATCGATACGTCGACGGACAAGATCGTCGCGCGAGTGAAGATCGGCAAGAACCCTGAGTTCGTGCGCGTGCGTCGCGGGTACGCCTACGTGACGTACGAGCCAGGAGATAGTGGAGCGCCGCCGCAGGCGCAGGGCGCCGGCAAGCCAGAGGGCAAACCCGAAGGTAAGCCTGAGGGCAAACCTGAAGGCCAGGCGGGCAAAGGCCACGACGACGATGACGACGCGAACAGCCCGCCCGCCGAAGTCGCGATCGTCGATCTGAAGATGATGAAGGTGATCCGCTCGGTGAAGAGCGGGCACGAAACGGAAGGTGTCGAGTTCTCGCCGGACGGGCGCGAACTGCTCGTCACCAACGAGGGCGACGATACGGTGTCGGTGTACCGGACGGGCAGCGGCGCGCCCGTGCGCACCGCGAAGCTGGACAAGGGCTCGCGGCCGCGCGGCATCAAGTCGACGCCGGATGGCAAGCACTACGTCGTCACGCTGGAGAACACCAGCAAGTTCGTCGTGCTCGATGCAGCGACTCTGAAGACCGTGAAAACAGTCGATACGAAGCTCGGACCCTACGGCGTCGCATTCGATCCTTCCGGCAAGCATCTGCTGATCGCCGCCGCGCGCGACAAGACCTTGCAGGTGTTCGATGCGAAGACCTACGAGCACGTGACGGACGCGCCCGTTGGCCAGCGCTGCTGGCACTTCACGTTCACGCCGGATGGCTCCAAGGTGCTGATGGCGTGCGGGCGCTCGAATGCCGTTTATGTGCTCGATGCGAAGAACAATTATCAGACGCTCAGCCAGATCGGCGATTTGCCGCTGGCGTGGGGTATTGTGACCTCGCCGCCGAGTCAGGGGTCGATTGAGTCGAGGTGACGTGACGGATGTATCGGTGAATTGAGTACCGCCGCAGTTTGATTTAGCCCGCCTTCAGAACTGCAGGCGGGCTTTTTCGACTCCTGTCCACAAACCCGCTGCCTTCCCCACCGCACGCATAACAATCGGCGCGCAGGCATCAAGTGGGCAATCCATCGCAGACATCACCGCGGCTGCTAAAGTCCTGCGCATTGCAGCCGTTAACGCAGTCACGCGTTCCCAGCATCTGCGACTCCACCCATGCCTCGCCCCGAAGAACAGCCGGCTCGCCAGGCCGCTCGCATCGACCCACGGACCATCGCCGCCATCGTGATCGGCAACGGCTTCGTCGCCTACGACTTCACGGTCTACAGCTTCTCGGCCGCGTTGATCGGCAGTCTGTTCTTTCCATCGGCGAACCCCGCGTCATCCTTTCTGTTGTCGCTCGCGACGTTCGGCGCGGGCTTCGTCATGCGTCCGCTCGGCGCGCTGATGATCGGCCATATCGCCGATAACCGCGGCCGCCGCGCCGGCATGATCGTGTCGCTGACGTTGATGACCGTCGGCACGTGGATGATCGCCTGTCTGCCGACATACGCAACCATCGGCCCTGTATCGACTGTGCTGATTGTCGCCGCGCGGCTGATGCAGGGGCTCGCCGCGGGCGGCGAAATCGGACCGGCATCGGCGTCGCTGATGGAGTCGGTGGCCTATCGGCATCGCTGCTTCATGGTGAGCTGGCGCGGCGCGAGCCAGGGCGCGGCGGCATTCGCGGCGGCGCTGATCGGCGCGAGCACCACGGCGCTGCTGTCGCACGAGGCGATGCAGGCCTGGGGATGGCGCATCCCGTTCGTGCTGGGCGGCTTCATCGGGCCCGTCGGCTGGTATCTGCGCCGCCGGATGGCTGCCGTCGAGACGCCGGCCGCGCGCGAGCGACTGTCGGCGCGCCTCTTCACCGAGCACGCGCGGCCGCTCTTCTGGGGCGTCCTGATGATGGCCGCGCCCACGGTCAGCATCTACGTGACCGTGTTCTACATGCCGTCGTATCTCGTGCGCACGCTGCATCGGCCCGCCGCGATCAGCCTGCTGACGGGCTGCATCTCCGGACTCGTGATTCTCGTCGTCACGCCGCTCGTCGCGCGCATGGCCGACCGGCTCGCGAGCCGCAAGACGCTGCAATACGTGACGCTCGCGGTGTCGATCGCGGCGGCATGGCCCGTGTTTCGGGCGCTGCTCGACGGTGCAAGCGATATCGCCGCGTTGCTCATCATCACGGCCTTCGTCGCGTTCGCGCTGAACAACGCGGGCGCCGGCTCCGTTCTGATGATGGAGGCCTTTCCGCGCCATCGCCGCGCAGCGGGACTGGCTGTGATCTACAGCATGGGCGTGGTGGTGTTCGGCGGCTTCTCGCCGTTGATCGTCACGTGGCTCATCGACGCGACGGGCAACCCGATGGTGCCCGCGTGGTATCTGATCGCGGCGATGACGCTCTCGCTAGCCGGGCTGACGCGCTTTCCCGAGCACGCGCAAGCTGCTCCGATACGGCGATGACGGCAGCCCCGCCACGCGCGCCGCTCACTCGCGCGCACGTTGCAGCGATCGCGCGCGGGCGCGCAAGTCCTGCGGGCTCATGTCGAATGCGCGGCGAAACGCGCGCGTGAAGTCGGACGCGCTGTTGAAGCCGAGCCCATACGCGATGTCGATCACCTGAAGCTGCGGGAAGCGCACGAGCTCGTTGGCGGCTTCGCGCAGCCTCTGGTTGCGTATGTACGCGCCCAGCCCGCCTTCGTGCTCGAACCAGCGATAGATCGTCGCGCGCTTGAGTTGCAGCGTCTGCACGACGTTCGCAGGCGACAGGTCGGGGCGATGAAGATTCGCGTCGACGAAGCGCCGCACACGCGCGAGCACGGCGGCCTGCAGCGCGGCGCGTCCAGCGCCCGTCAGCGTCGCCTGCTGGCGGAACGCGGCGATCAGCAACTGGGCGCCCGTTTCGAGCGCGTGCGCTGCTTCTTCGGGCTCCGCGTCACGAATCGTCGCCGCGACGCAGGCGAGATGATCGCGCGCCGCGCGGGCAAGCGGCGCGCCGAACGGCAAGGTCCGGCCGTGGATCGACTCGCCGTCCGACAGGCCCGCGCCGATCGCGTGCTGTGGCACGAACAGCGTCAGCACGCGGCACGCGGGGCGTTCGACGCGAAACGGCTGATTCAGGTCCATCGCCACGATGCCATGCACCGACTCGGCCTCGCTTCGTTTGCGGTGCATGCCCGAGATGCGGCCCGTCTCGCCTTCCAGGTACAGATGAAACGCGTAATCGCGGCGCGTGTCCGTGGAGACGCGCGCGATCGAGCGTTCGAGCACCATCGCGTCGGTTTGCGAATCGGTGAAGAGGGCGCCGCCGACTCTGTAGCGGTCGATGTGCGCGCCGAACCCTTGCATCATCTGTTGCCGCGAAGGCGGCACGTCGACCACGTGTCCGACCCGCGTGCGCCAGGCCAGCACCTGCTGGTCGGGCGCGAGCGCGCGCGTGCTGAAGCGGTCGATCAGCAGCGAAGCATGCGGTTCGGCCTCGGGCGGCGGCCGGTGCGGATCGGGGCGCTGGGTCATGGTTCGGTGCGTCGGATGCTGCGTTGCAATCCGGTGCTTGCGACGAGCCGCCGGAATTTCTGTGGATGCTGCGGAGAACTGAGACGCATGGTAAAGCCATTCTTAAAAGTCGCGCTATCGTTGAAAGAAAAAAAGGCCGGACGGGTCGTGCGGCGTTGCCTTGTGTTCTAACGAGGCATCGTGGGCGCGGCTGCGCAGCCCCGCTGTCGCCGAGGACAGCCGAGCGCGGCCCGTCTGACGGCATACAGGGTGATGAGCGGGGGCTCTATGACGGTCACGAAAGCGCAAGCCGCGACAGATGTCGCGACACGAAAGTCGGCCAGCCTGGCGGACGCGGAACTGGATCATCTCGAACGGATGGTGCAGTACGTCGTTCGCCGCACGGCAGAGGATGACACGTCCCGGCTCGACTACGAATACTGGGGCAAGCGCCTGCGCGCGCTGCCGCAGACGCACGATCTGGTGGCGACGCAACGGCAGCGGATCATCGGCTTGCTGGATCTGCTGGAGCGCGAAATGCTGTACCGGTCGCGCCAGACGGCCGCCTGAGCGCATCTTCTTCGCTGCGCGCGATCTACCGCGCCACATGAACCGCAGCGGTTGCCGCCCCGGCGCGCCGGCACCTTTCAATCTCATCACGCCTCGTTTCGCCGCGTCGCCACGAGGCGGCACGAGCGCGTCACCGCTCATCATGCGGGCGCATCGGCCACCCGACTGGCACGTCGAGCCTATCGCCTGATTCCGTTGCCACGCTCGGGAAGAGCGTGCGAGCAACTGTCAAATGATGCGAAATCGCATCACAAATCGGCAACTTGCGGCGTTTCGCGTCCACGCGGCGCGATGACGGACGGCGGGTTGTGTTTTAATCACGCCTGCCGCTGCCGTCTTCAACGTATCCGATTTCCAGCTTCCATCCGATGTCCGCTGTCGTCAAATCCGAATTGCTCGAAAAATTGTGGGTCCGCATGAGCGAGCGCGGCGATTTCCCGCTGCTCTCGCAGGCGCTGCGCTCGACCGTTTCGGCGATGAGCGACGACGACCTCGACTTCACGTCGCTCGTGCAAGTCGTGCTCTCGGACGTCGGTCTCACGCAAAAGGTGCTGCGGCTCGCCAATTCGGCGATGTATGTGGCGTTCGGCGGCAACATCACGACCGTGACCCGCGCGCTGATGGTGCTCGGCATGGATACCGTCGGGCATCTCGTCGTCGGGATGAAGATCGTCGATCACTTTCACCAGAGCGTGCCGCACCGGATCGACGCGAAGCTCGAACTCAACCGCGCGCTGCTGTGCGGAACGGTCGCGCGGTGCATCACGGAGGGCGTCGATCTGCGCATCGCCGAAGAGGCCGTCGTCTGCACGCTGATGCGGCAGATCGGCAGGCTGCTGGTCGCGTTCTATCTGGAGGGCAAGTGGGAGCAACTGCGCCGCACGGCCGAGAGCGAACGGATCGACGACAGCGAAGCGTGCGTGCGCCAACTGGGCGTGAGCTTCGAGGACATCGGCGCCGAGGCCGCGCGCCGCTGGCGGCTGCCGGAAACGATTTTCGCTGGCATGCAGTCGCTCGGCGCGCCGTCCGACGAGCCTGCGTCGGACCATGTGCGCTGGCTGCGGGCCATCAACAGCTATTCGACGGAAGCGGCCAACGCGCTTGCGGCCCACGAGGCGGGCGACGGCCTGGAAGCCTTGCTCACCGAGCTTGCCGTCCGCTATAGCGACGAGCTGAAGGTCGATGCGTCGAGGCTCGAAGCGCTCAGCGCCGCGTTGATCGACGAAGAGAGCAGCGAAGGCCTGATGCAGGAAATCGCCGAGTTGCGCGCGCACGCCGATGCGATCGTGAGCACCGGCAAGTCCGCGCATGCGCGCCTGAGCGCGGGTCTCGAAGACCTGCGCGCGCTGCCGTCCAGCAAGACGCTCGCGCCCGTGCTGACGCTCGCTTCCGAAGCGGTTCTGGCGGGACTCTCGCTGTCGCGCACGCTCGTGTTCGTGCGCCAGGCCGACGCACGGTATCACGCGCGCATCGGCTTCGGGCACGACATGGAGCGCATGCTGCCGACGCTGAACTTCGGCGCAGGGTTCCAGCCCGACGTGTTCCATCTTGCGATCGCGAATCCGGTGGGCATCTTCATCGAAAACGCGCGCGAACCGCGGATGGAGGCACGCTTGCCGGACTGGTTCAAGGCGCATCTCGCCGATGCCCGGGCGTTCGTGCTGCTGCCCGTGAAGGCGAAGGACACGACGGTCGCGCTTCTTTACGGCGACTGGACCCAGACGCAGCCCTTGCACAAGATCACGCAACCCGAGATGGCCATTCTCAACGAGCTGACCCGCGAGTTGAGCCGGTTTTTTTCCGGCGCGAACCTCGAAGCAGTCGAAATGCTTTGATCGCGCTGGCCGCGAATCCAGAGGCCTCACATCCGTTTGCCGATGCACGCACGCTGCGTGCAATGAACCGCTAGCGCAAGTCAGCGGGCCCAGCCTGCGAGCAGCGCCGGCAATTGGGCCATGTCTTCGAATACGTCGGCGACACCGGCTGCGCGCAGCGCTTCCTTCGAGCTATGGCCTTTCTCGCCCGGGCTGTAGCCGAACACGGTCGCGCCCGCCGCGCGGCCTGCCGTGGCGCCCGTCACGGTGTCTTCGATCACCGCGCAGCGCGACGGATCGACACCCAGACCCGCCGCTGCCGCGAGATACACATCCGGGTGCGGCTTGTTGCGCGGCGTTTCGTGGCCGCTGAAGATGCGCCCTTCGAAGTGATCGAGCACGCCGATTTTCGCCAGCTGAAGGCGCACTTTGTGGCGGTCGGCGCCCGATGCGACGGCGACGCGTCCGTCGAGCCGCGCGTGCAGCGCACCGACCGTCGCGGCGATGCCGTCGATTGCCGTGACGTCGCGCTCGAGCGCGGCATTGCGCCGTGCGCGGAAGGATTCGATCCAGGCGGCCGTGATCCTGACGCCCGTTTTCTCTTCGATCAGCGGCGCTTCGTCCATGACCGTCTTGCCGATGAAGATCGCCATCGCTTCGTCGAGGCTCAGATGCCAGCCGAGTTCGCCGAGCATCGTCGCGAGCACGGCGGTGGTAATCGTCTCCGAGTCGACGAGCACGCCGTCGCAGTCGAATAGCACGGCATCAAACGGAAAAGCAGGCATCGTTGTCCCTTGTGGGTCGATCAAAACCCGCAAGCGTACCGCGAGTCGGGACAGTCTGCTCCAAAAGCGGCCGCGCGCCGTGCAGGCGCAGCGGCCGCATCGAACGATCAGAACTTGTGGCGCAGGCCGATGCGCGTCACGAACTGCGTGTTCGCGCCCGCATTGCCGATGAACGACGACGACGAGCCGATCTCGGCCTGCACAGGCACGTTGCGGCCCGCAACGGTGTTGCTGCCCGACGCCTTCTGATAGATCGCGAGCACGTAGACATCGGTGCGCTTGGACAGTGCGTAGTCGACCGCGCTGTTGATCTGATGCCACTTGCCTTCGAAGCGGTCGTCGAGCTTCGAGAAGGTATAGCCGAGGCCCGCCGAGAGCGCCGGCGTGAATGTGTACCGGCCGCCGATTTCATAGTTGTTCAGCTTCGACGATGCGCCCGTGAGCGGCTCGAACTTCGTATGCGTCCAGTTCGCCCACACGAGGGCCGCGGCGATCGTGTAGCGCGCGCCGATGCCGAACGTCTCGAGATCGCGCAGTCCACCCGTGTTGACGTTCGCGATGCTCACGCTGAACGCAGGCGTTGCGCCGTTCGGATAGCGGATGTTCGTGTACGCCGCGCCGATGCCGAACGGTCCCTGCGCGTAGTTGGCGCCGAAGCTGTACGCGCTCGACGAGCCTTGCGTGGTCGTCGTGCCCACGGTCGTGGTCGGCGTGCCGGCGAACAGCGTCGAGTTCGAGAAGCCGTACATTGCGCCGAACGTCAGACCGGCAAAGTTCGCGCTGCTGAACTTGACCGAGTTGTTGATGCGGCTCGACACCAGCTGATCGAGATCGTTGATGTGATACGCGTAGTTGCCGGCGGGCGTCTGGCTGCCCATCGTGTAGTTGCCGCCGACGTATTCCGTCGAGAACGTGTACTGGCGGCCGAACGACAGCGCGCCGATGCCGTCCTTCGAAACCCCAACGAACGCTTGCCGGCCGAACAGCGCGCCGCCCTGGCCCGACGTGCCGTCGCCGGTGCTGAAGCCGCTTTCGAGCACGAACAGCGCCTTCATTCCGCCGCCCAGATCTTCCGCGCCGCGCAGGCCCCAGCGGCTGCCCGAAGCGACACCGTCGCCGTATTTGACGACGCTGTCGTGTCCCGTCGAGGTCGCGACCTTGTTCGCGTACGTGATACCGGCATCGATCAGGCCGTACAGCGTGACGCTGCTTTGCGCGTGCGCCGCCGTGGCGAAACTCCCGAGGGCCGCGACGGCCAGGATAGTCTTCCTCATTCTTCTTCCCTTTTTGTTGTGGGCGCACGCGTCTCGACTGACGAAACACGCGCGACGTCGGTGATGAAAATGTGCTGCCGCTTTTGGTTGTGGCTTTGATTGCGTTATCCGCCTTGAACCGCATCCACCGGATCGAAACGTCGGCCCGTGCGAGGGCCTCGTGCGCGCGCACGATGGTTCGTCCCGATGCCTGTGTGTGTTCCTGCTGGAGCGGCGCGCCGCGAGACAGCCGCTTGTGTTGCCGGTGCTGCACGTCGTTTGGATGCCGAAGCGCAGACGATGACGACGCATTGCTCCATCGACGCAGCCCGGAAGAGGTTTTCCGGCTTTCGTGGAGCGGAGGGATGAATAGAGCGCCGAACCGATTCGGGGATCTGCCCGTATGGCTATAGCGAGGCGAATATATTGGCTTGTTAGCCAGCAGTAAACGTTTACGAGCGAGCTGTAGTCTTTTGTCCACACAGCTCACAACGGTCTACCAAAGCACTATTACCTGTGCCGCGGCAATTCGCTGTGCGCACATTCAGTCGGAATCCTCATATGTGAATCGAAGTTCTATTGCGGCGCAACGAAACGCAAATTTCATACGCGCCTGGTAAATCCGCATCGCTTGGCATAGGCTTAATAGAGCCGGCCCCAGGGGGCGAGAAAAGGCGTCACGCTTCTCCCCGATTTTGCGCAGCCGACCGTACCGACGAAGCAATCAATGCTTTTAATTTTTAAGCTTTTGTTGTTTGAGAGGGGTTGCGCGATTGTGCCTGTCCACGCCGTTTCAGGCGTGGAAGAACGCCGTATTCCAGTGCGCGCGATTCTCAAGCAATAAGAAGCGGAGGAGACGCTCATGCCCACATCCCCCCGGTACTTCGCCGTCTTCGTTCCATTGCTCGTTGCAGCACTTGCGTCGCCTGCCTCGCATGGCGCCGACGAAGTGAAGAATGCCGCGACCACGACATCGGCGCCCGTGCCTTCGACGTTCCAGCCTGTCAGCCAGGCGCAGCTCGACGGCGCGGCCAGCAATTCATCCGACTGGCTGCATTCGAACGGATCGTATGCGCAGACACGCTTCTATCCCGGCACGCAGATCAACAAGTCGAATGTGTCGAAGCTGAGGCCCGTCTTCATCTTCCAGACGGCGGTCAACGAGTCGATGGAAACAGCGCCGATCGTGAAGAACGGCGTCATGTTCATCACGACATCGTTCAATCACGTGTACGCGGTGGATGCCGTAACGGGCAAGGAATTCTGGCACTACAAGCACAAGATGGGACCCGTGACGACATTCTGTTGCGGGCCCAACAATCGCGGCGTGGCGATTTCCGGTGACAGGCTCTACATGGGCACGCTCGATTCCAAGCTGGTCGCGCTCGACGCGAAGACGGGCAACGTGCTGTGGCAAAGCCAGATCGCCGATCCCGATCAGGGCTATTCGGAAACAATGGCGCCCGTCGTCGTCGACGGCAAGGTGCTGATCGGCACGAACGGCGGCGAATACGGCATTCGTGGTTTCGTGAAGGCGTTCGATGCGAACTCCGGTCAACTGCTGTGGACGTTCTACACGATTCCCGATAAGGGCCAGGAAGGCGTGTGGGCGACGAAGGACGCAACGGGGCGCGACGAGCATCGCAATATCGACGCCGAGAAGAAGCAACTTGCGGAAAAGGGCGGCGACTTCTACAAGACGCTGGGCGGCGGTGTCTGGATGGCACCCGCGGTCGACCGCAAGACACATACGGTGTTCTTCGTCGTCGGCAATCCGTCGCCTGACCTGTATGGCGCGATCCGGCCGGGAGACAACCTGTACACGGATTCGCTCGTCGCGATCGATCTGGAAACGGGCAAGTACAAATGGCACTTCCAGTACGTGCCGCACGACGTGTGGGACCTCGACGCCGCGAGTGCGGCGATCCTGATCGACGTGCGCGATACCAACGGCAAGATGATTCCAGGCGTGATCCACGGGGGCAAAACGGGGCACGTGTATGTGCACGATCGCGCGACGGGGCGCCTGATCCGTTATTCGCAGGCCATGATTCCGCAGGAGAACATGTGGACGCTGCCTACGCCGCAAGGCGCGCGGATGCTGCCGGGCGCGAACGGCGGTGTCGAATGGTCGCCGATGGCGTTCGATCCGCAGACGCGTCTGGCGTACGCGGCCAACCTGCATCAGCCGATGACGTATCAGGTCGAGGAAACGCCCTATCCGGGCGGCAGCAAGTTGTGGCTCGGCGGCGCGTTCAAGGTGATTCCGTCCGAAGAGCAATGGGGCAAGCTGTCGGCCGTCAACGTCGACACGGGCAAGGTCGTGTGGGACTTCAAGACGGCGCAACCGCTGATCGGCGGCGTGCTCGCGACGGCGGGCGGCCTCGTGTTCAACGGCGAGGGCAATGGCCTGTTCCGCGCGTTCGACGCATCGACGGGCAAGAAGCTCTGGGAGTTCCAGTGCGGAGCGGGCGTGAATGCGCCAGCCGTGTCGTATAGCGTGCACGGCAAGCAGTACATCGCCGTCGCGGCGGGCGGCAATACGCAACTCGACTTCAAGCGCGGCAACACCGTGCTTGTCTTTGCGCTGCCGTGATGAGGGGTGCGCGAGAGGTTCCATTCGCGCAGCGCGGCGGGCGCTTTGCACGTCGCGCATACACGGCCCTGTTGTGCGCGAGCGGCATGCTGTGGCCGCTCACCTATGCGCATGCGGATGCCGAAGCGGGCAAGACAAAGGCGCAAACGTGCGTGGCGTGTCATGGGCCGATGGGCAATTCGACCGACCCGCAGTATCCGGTTCTCGCGGGGCAGACTGCGCGATACATGTATCTCCAGCTGAAGGACTTCAAGGAAGGACGCCGCAAGGACCCGCGCATGTCGCCGATGGCCGCGAACCTGTCGCGCGACGATATGCAGGATCTCGCCGACTATTTCGCCGCGCAAAAGCCCGCGTCGATCGCGTTCAAGGCGGACGGCGCGGCCGTTGCGGCAGGGCAGAAGAAGTCGGCCGAGGTGCTGTGCACGACGTGCCATCTTGGCGGGTTCTCCGGACAGAACGAGATACCGCGCGTCGCGGGTCAGCAGTATCAGTACATCGTCAAGCAGTTGCAGGACTTTCGCTCTCACACCCGCACCAATGACGCGGGCAATATGGCGAGCGTCACGCGCAATCTGACCGACGACGATATCCGCAACCTCGCCAGTTACATTGCGAATCTCCAGTAGCGCCAGGGAGGCGAAATGAAACAGACGGTCGGACATGTTGCGCGTGCATTGCTGGTGTCGTGCGCGTTGGCATCGGCGCTGCCGTTGCTAGCGCTCGCTCAGGACCAGGGCGAAACGAATCGCCAGTTGCTTGCTGCCGCGAAAGACGGCGACCGCGCGAGCGTCGATGCGGCGCTCGGACGTGGCGCATCCGTGGATGCGGAAAACCGGATCGGCGACACGGCTCTGATCACTGCGAGCAAGAAGGGCGACGTCGCCATCGCGCGTACATTGATCGAGCATGGCGCGAACGTGAAGCATGCCGACGCGCCGGGCATCACGGCTTTGATGGCGGCCGCGTATGGCGGTTATGACGAGATCGTCGCGTTGCTGCTCGCGCGCGGCGCCGATCCGATGGCGACGGACCGCGTCGGCAAGACCGCGATGGAGTACGCAGCCGGCCAGGGGCAGACACAGGTAGTGAAGCAGTTGCTCGACGCCGGCGTCGACGTGAACCGGCAGTACAAGAACGAACTCACTGCGTTGATGTGGGCGGCAGGCTACGACCGCGCCGATACCGTGAAACTGTTGCTCGCGCGCGGCGCGAACGCATCGCTAAAGGACAATCGCGGAATGACGGCGATGGACATTGCCGCGCAGACGAAGTCGAATCAGGTCGCGGGCTTGTTGTCCGTGCACTAGCCGTCGTGTAGTCGTCGTGCCGGCAATGGCGCTCGACAGTTGCTAACCAGCGCCCTTATCCGCTTTCAACGCGCTTCGCACGAAGCCGCGCACCGCGGCCAGAATCTTTCGCGCTTCAGCGGGATCTTCAGTGGCGCGCGCAAGAACCATCCCGCCGATCATCGCCGCTAGCGCGCCCGTCGCCTCACGCGATCGCTCGCCGCGCTGTTCCGCGCGGCTGCGCTGCCCGAGCCAGCGCAGATAGGCTCTCACGTTGTCGCTACACGCGATACGCGCAAGGTCGTCGGCGCGCGCGAGCTCCGTGCCGCACGCGGCAAGCACGCAGCCCCGGTCGGGATGCTCGCAATGGATGTTGCTGAGATAAGCATCCGCAATGTCGGCCAATGCGGGTGTTTGCCCATTCTTCGCGGTGGTTGCCGTCCTGTCGAGCCAGGCGAGTGTTTCTACCGTCGCGTGGGAAAGGGCCTCGGCGATGAGCGCCTCCTTCGATTCGAAATGCGCGTAAAAGCCGCCATGCGTCAAGCCGACGCTCTTCATGATGGCGGCCACGCTGACACCGTCCGGTCCGTGTTCGCGAATTGCGCGCGCGGCGGCTTCGACGATCCGGCCTCGCGTCGCCTGTTTGTGGTCTTCACTCCACGGCATGAATGCCTCCCCGTCTTTCAGGTTGACAAAATATGATGATCGACATATTTTGTCAATATGATGATCGTCATATTGTAGGGGGTTGCGATGATCGACGTGATCGGTGCGGTCGTGCTGGGGACGGTGTCAGCACTCGTGGTATTCGTCTACCTGCATTTTTCTGCGTGGACCGCGAGGCAACGCGCGATCGCGGGCGGCGCGTTCGGCGCATGGTTCGCATTGGTCGTGGCATGCGGCGCGACGGGCTTGCTGAGTGCCGTGCGCGGCATAGGGCCGGCCGGATTGGGCATTGCAGTCATCGTGCCATTCGCGGTGCTTTCATATCTGGGCACGCGGCCCGGCGCCTTGCGCGATGCATTCGGCGCCATTCCGTTGCCTGTGCTGATCGGCGTGCATGCAATGCGATTGCTGGGCGTGTTGTTTGTCTTGCTCTTTTGGGAAGGCAGGTTGCCCGCGCCGTTCGCGCCTGCTGCGGGCTGGGGAGACGTGGCGATCGGTGCGTTGGCGTTGCCTGTCGCTTACATGGCCGCGACGCGGGCACCGGCGTGGCGTGTCGCAACGCTGATCTGGAGTGCGCTCGGACTGTTCGACCTGGCGGACGCCATCTTTCTGGGCGCGGCTTCGTCGTCAGGCATTCCTTTTGGCTTCGCCAACGGGAGCGCGAGCAGCGATCTGATGACGACGTTGCCATGGATTCTTATTCCGTGCTTCAACGTACCGTTGCTCGCGCACCTGCATATTCTGGTCTTTCAACGGCTGCTGCGCTCGCAACGCGCGAGCGGGCACGGACAGCACATTCCGCGTCATTCGGTATGAGCCGATTCGTCGATGCGCGTCAAAGACCCATCAGCGCTCGCACATGCGCGCGCGTGCCGCCCGAAAGCCCCTCCGCGCTGTATCCGCCTTCGAGTATCGACACGATGCGCCCGTCGCATGTTTCGTCGGCAATGCGCGTCAGCTCGCGGGTGATCCAGTGAAAGTCGCTGTCGTCGAGGCGCAATGCGGCAAGCGGATCGAGCCGATGCGCGTCGAAACCGGCGGAGATGATGATCAGCTCGGGCTCGAAGTGGCGTATCGCAGGCAACATCTCGGCTTCGATGCGCGTGCGAAACAATGCCGAATCGCATCCGGGCGGCAGCGGCACATTGACGATGTTGTGGCTCACGCCCGTTTCGGCAGCCGCGCCCGTGCCCGGATAGAGCGGTGATTGATGGCTCGATGCATAGAAGAGTTCTGGCCGGTTGTAGAACGCGGTCTGCGTGCCATTGCCGTGATGAACGTCGAAATCGACAACCGCGACGCGCTCGAGCTTGTGCACGTCATAAGCGTATGCAGCCGCAATTGCAGCCTGATTGAAGATGCAAAAGCCCATGGCCCGTGACGGTTCAGCGTGATGCCCGCAAGGACGCGTCGCGCAGAACACGTTGCGCGCTTCTCCGCCCAGTACGGCATCGACACCCGCGCATGCCGCGCCCACACAGCGCATCACAGCTTCCCACGAGCCCGGCGACATCACGGTGTCGCCGCCATCCAGCGGCATGTAGCCGTGTGTTGGCGCGATGTCCGCAACTTCGTCGATGAAGTTCTGCTCGTGGATGAGTTGCACCTGTTCGAGCGTACCCATCGGCGCGTCGCGCCATTCAAGTGCGGCGAACTCGGGCGCGCGCAGCGTGTTCAGGACCGTCTTCAGACGTTCTGGCGACTCCGGATGATGCGGGCCCGGTTGATGGTTCAGGCAGGCGGAATGCGTGTAGACAAGGGTCGAAGGCATGGGGTGCTGATGCTCGGCAGGACGGGCATCGTCTCCTTGTGATTGGCGTTTTCGCGTGGACAGAGCTGGCGTTTCGAGTCTCGCGGGCTCCTTATGGTTCGCTAAGTGTAAGGTCGCGTCTGTCGAGCGAAACAATAAAACAAACTTTGGCTGGCTATAGGCTTTCGTTTATGCACAAAGCTGCGTAGCCGCGGCTATCACTGGTCCATCATTGAACTGCTTGCCGAAATGGCCCTGTCGCGCCGGACCTCGTTCGGCGTTTTTCCCGTCCAGCGCTTGAACGCGTGGCGAAAGCCCACCGCATCGCTGAAACCGAGTGTGAGCGCAATGTCTTCGATGCTGAGTGAGGTCGTGCTCAGATAGTCGATCGCGAGTGCTTTGCGTACGCCCGTCAACAGTTCGCTGTATGACGCCCCCTCGGCTTCGAGCTTGCGCCGAAGCGTGCGCGAGGTCATGCACAGGCTTTCGGCGATCTGCTCGATATCGGGGAATTTCCCGGGCGTGCGAGTAAGTTCCTGATAGACGCGCCGCGTCACGCCCGCCTGCCAGCGCAATTGTTCGAGCAGGCGAGCGCATTGCGTGGACACTTGCGCCGCAGTAATCGGATTGGCGAGTTGAGGCGCGCGCGACAACCACGCAGCGGGGTAGCTCAACAGGTTCTGCGGCTGCTCGAATGCGAGCGGACATTCCAGCACATCCGACAGCAGCGCCGCGTGCGATGGCTCTGCCTGCGTGAACATTGCGCGAGCCGGTACGCACCAGGCGCCCATCACATCTTTGATAACGGTCACGTGAACCGCGAATTGCAGGTCAATCAGAAAGCGATAAAGCGGCTCGTCGACATCGGGCACGAGTACTTCGTTGTGGTTCGGAAAGATCCACGTTGCGGCATCGTCGTCTTCGACCCAGCGGATATCGAGCGCGCCGTTGGCGAGCTGATGGTATTTGACAGCCGTATCGAATGTGTGCGCCATGGCCTCCGAGCACAGCAGCGCATAGCCATACATGCCATAGCTCGACGCGTGCAGCCTGCACCCGACGCGTACGCCGAGGTCCGACTTTGCATACTGTCGAATCGCATTTCGCGCGGCGGTCAGAAATTGCAGCGACGACGTCAGCGTGAACGGATTGGCGATTGCATCGAGATCGAGATCGGTTCCCGCCAATACCGCACTGGCGTCAAGACCGAGTTCCGACGTCACCTCGATCAGCGCGACGAGCTTGGATGGCGCGAAGCGCTTTTCGCGCAACGCGATGGCCGACGAAGCGTGCGCCAGCCGGTCGATATGAGGGCGCGTTGCCGTCGCGTGCGCAGGCGCGCTGCTCTGCATGGCCAGGTCCTGTGTCCGAAACGATATCCATTGTGTGCACGAGATTCTGCGCCCTAATGCAATCACCTGCCATAGGGTTCACCCTGGCAGTGCCCTTCCTTTGTCCGTTGCGATCACCAATTCGGCCGTGTCGATCATTTGCAATGCGCAGCCTTCGCGCGATAGTTCAACCCGATGCGACTTCGGCCATATCGAATCACGCGGTTTCGTCCTGCATGGGGCCTTCGCACTAGTCGTCAACGGAGTATTGAGGCCCAAATGAGCAACAGACACTGGATTCAGTCATACGATTCGATTCCTGCCGAGATCGACGCGGATCGCTACCCGTGCGTGAATGCGCTGATGGAGAGCGCAATGCGCCAGTTCGCGGCAAAGCCGGCCTTCCGCGCATTCGGCCGGTCATTGACGTATGCGGACGTCGATCGTCTCTCGTCCGCATTCGCTGCGTATTTGCAGAAAGAGGTCGGCGTTCGCAAAGGCGATCGGGTGGCCGTGATGCTGCCGAATGTCGTGTCGTTCCCGATTGCGTTTATTGCTATCGCGAAGATCGGCGGCGTGCAGGTCAACGTGAATCCGCTCTATACCGCGCGAGAACTCGAGCATCAACTCAACGACGCCGGTGTTGAAGTGATCGTCGCGTACAACGGTTCGACATCGGCGCTTGCGCGGGTGATCGACAAGACGCGCGTCAGGACGGTGATCACGGCCGGCCCTGGCGACGGCTGCGGTGCTGGGATTGCAGCGCCCGCTGTCGACGAGTCGTTGCCCGGCGCGACAACGTTGTCAGAAGCAATCGAACAGGGCGCGAAGCTCGAATTGGAACCCGTTGCCGTGAGCGGCGACGATCTGCTTTTTCTCCAATACACGGGCGGCACGACAGGGCTTTCGAAGGGGGCGGCGTTGTCGCACCGCAATCTGGTCGCCAACATCGAGCAGTTCAAGGCCTTCATGCCCGACACGCTGAGTCCCGGCAACGAGGTTATCGTCACGGCGATTCCGCTGTATCACATCTTTGCGCTGACGGTGAACTTCCTCACCTACTTTTCCGTCGGCGCGGAGAACTGGCTCGTCGCCAACCCGCGCGACATCGAGTCGTTTATCGATGTACTCAAGGCCGCGCGGCCGACGATCTTCGTCGGCGTGAATACGCTCTACGCAGCGCTGGCCTCGCATCCGCGCGTGACTGAGGTGGACTGGTCGCGATTGAAGCTCTCCGCGGGCGGCGGGGCGGCAATGATCGACATCGTGTCGGAGCGGTGGAAGTCGGCGACGCGCAGCTTCATCCGCGAAGGCTATGGGCTGTCGGAGACTTCGCCCGTCGTGTCGTTCAACCCGCAGTTCATTAGCCGCTTTACGGGTGATACGGGTCTTCCTGTGCCATCCACCGACGTCAAGCTGCTCGACGAAAACGACAGGGAAGCCGGCATCGGCGAGCCGGGCGAGATCTGCGTGAAGGGGCCGCAAGTGATGGGCGGCTATTGGCAAAAGCCCGAGGCAAACGCGAGGGCGTTCACGGCGGACGGCTACTTTCGCACGGGCGACGTGGGCGTATTCGACGACAAGGGCTTTCTGAAGATCGTCGATCGCAAGAAGGACATGGTGATCGTCTCCGGCTTCAACGTTTACCCGAACGAAGTGGAAGCCGTTGCGACCGCATTCGCCGGCGTCGCGGAATGTGCGTGCATCGGCGTGCCCGACGAGAAGACGGGCGAAGCGGTCAAGCTGTTCGTCATCAAGGCGCAAGGGGCGGACGTGAGCGCCGAAGCACTCATCGCGCACTGCCGCGCGGCGATGGCCGCCTACAAGGTGCCGAAGATCGTCCACTTCGTCGATGCATTGCCCAAATCGGCGGTAGGAAAGATTCTTCGCCGCGAACTTCGTCAAATCAACTGACCTGATCGACGGCCGGATCTTCAATTCGATAACGACACAGCAAAAACACGACGCGTCGCGACGCCGCAAGCACCTTCCATTTGCCGCCGACCCAGGAAACAATTGCACTCGATAACCGTGCTCTATAACGGTTCTATGCGAATGCAACTCAGGAGGTGTCGTGTCGATTGATGTGGGGAGCTTCACTCCATTCTTTTCTCTTGCCGGCGGTATTGTCATCGGCGTCGCTGCCGCCGTGCTGGTGCTTTTCAACGGCCGAATCGCCGGTATCAGCGGCATTCTCGGCGGCCTGCTGGGCACGTCACGCGACGAATCGGGCTGGCGTGCGGCGTTCATAGCGGGACTCATCGGCGCGCCCATTCTGGCGAGCGCGTTGGGCAAGCCGATATCGCCCGACATCCAGGCGGGATGGGGTGAAATCATCGCCGCTGGTTTTCTCGTCGGCGTCGGCACGCGCTACGCGAGCGGCTGCACGAGCGGCCACGGCGTATGCGGCATTTCGCGTGGATCGATCCGTTCGCTGGCCGCGACGGCGACGTTCATGGCGACGGGCTTCGTGACGGTGTTCGTGCTGCGGCATCTGGTGGGAGGCTGAGTTGAACGTGCTGACTGCGTTAGTGGCGGGGCTGCTGTTCGGTGTCGGCCTGATGGTGTCCGGCATGGCCAATCCCGCAAAAGTACTCGGCTTTCTGGACATCGCGGGACGATGGGACCCGTCGCTTGCATTCGTGATGGTCAGTGCAATCGGTATCGCGTCGGTTGCTTTTCTGCTCGCAAAACGCCGCGCAAAATCGCTGCTCGGGCTGCCGATGCAAATACCCGCTGGCTCTGCCGTAACGGCAAGGCTTATTCTCGGAAGCGCGGTCTTTGGGGTGGGCTGGGGCATCGCGGGATTCTGTCCGGGGCCCGCACTGGTCGCGCTCGGCGCCGGATATCCGAAAGCCTGGGGTTTCGTCGCTGCGATGCTGGGCGGAATGGCCGTGTTCGAGTTGATCGCGCGATTGCAACGCCGGCGACAGCATGCGTGAGCGGGTTCACGTGAGACGACAACGGCGCAGAGCCCAGGCGACGAACGGCGGACGATAAAAAAACCCCGGCGCCATAAGGTGCCGAGGCTTAGTGCCTGCCACGCTCGATATGTTACATAGCTGCAAGCTCTGCGGGTTGAAGGCCGTGGGCCTCGGGCACTCGCGCAGTTATCCCGGCGCGCTTCGAACGATAAAAGGAGTAAGGAAGTGTTCGGAGCAGCGTTGACCCCATTATTCGCGTGCGCCGAGGCTTCGTACAGAAGCAGATCGCTTCAAATCGATCGCAGCAGATGTTGTCGACGCTATATCAGCAGCCGATCATCGGCCGTTGGCTTGCGTTCCAGCAGCGCAGCGAGCTTTCTCAATGCCGAAGTCAACTCGCTGCGCCGCGTGCAGCCGCCAAGCGAGATACGGATTGCATTCGGCACATCGCCGCCCTGGCAAAACGCGGAAGCGGGGGCAACGACGAGTCCTTCCGCACGGGCCGCATCGGCGAGACCTTGCGCGGCCCAGTGCCCGGGCAACGCTTGCCACAGGTGAATGCCGCCGCTCGTCTTTGAACCGCTTACGGGCGAAAGGATCTGACTGGCCGCGAGCAGGCGTTCACGCGACTCTTTCACGATGCCTCCCAGTACTTCCGACGCCGTGCCGTCCAGAATCCATTGCGTGACCAGCGACGTGGCAAGCGGCGGCGACATCAACGAAAGGGATCTCAATGCGTTGAGAAACGCATCCTGTCCCTCGGCGGACGGCAACACGAGAAAGGCGGCACGCAAACCCGGCGAAATGCACTTCGAAAGCGTGGACAGGTAGTACACCTGTTGCGGCATGAGCGCGGACAGCGGCGCGGGCGGTTCGTCGGCCAGCAGCCAATACGGATCGTCCTCGATCACCTTGATGTTCCGACGCGCGGCCACTGCGAGGATTTCTTTGCGGCGTTTCAGCGGCATCGTCTGCGCGGTCGGGTTGCGCAAGGTTGGATTCAGATAGATCACGCCGCCGTTCGCGCCGTCGCAGGCTTCGTCGAGTGCGTCCAGCCGCATTCCGTGCGAGTCGCACGCAACAGGCTTCAGATGACGCCCGAGTTGACGCGCGATCAGCGGAAGGCCCGGATAGATCAGTTGCTCGGTGAAGATGGGTTCGCCCGCGTGCGTGAGCGCGAGCATCAGTGCGGCAAGCGTCGAGTGCGCGCCCGGCGTCACGACGACGCGTGACGGGTCCACGCGCCCGAGTATCGGCTCGAGCCATGCGGCGCCCGCCTGTCGATCGGAGTCGCTGCCGCCACCAAGCTGATAGGTCATCAGCAGATCGACATCGCTGCGCACCAGCACCTGCGAAAGCCCGCGCCTGAGAAGCACGGCGAGATCCATGTCGGCTGGAGGAGGGGGGATGTTCATGCTCAGATCGACGCGTTGCATGAACGCAACCTTGGGCGGCGCGATGAACGTGCCCAGCGGACCACGCGATTCGATCAGGTTGCGCCGGTGCGCCTCGGAGAAGCCGCGCGTGACGGTGGTCAGGTCCACGCCGATCAACTCGGCCAGCTTGCGCTGCGGCGGCAGCCGGTCGCCGGGGGCCAGCTTGCCGTCCGCGACAGCGCGCTCGATCAGATCGACGATCTGCAGATAGCGCGCCTTGCCGTTGTCGGCGAAATCGGTGATCCAGTCCGGCCGCTGAGCGGCGCGCTTTCGTGAGGTCATGTGTGGCATCGTGTCGCGCATGTATGGCATATGTCTTACTCTAGCATGCGCCGGCATAGCCTATGTATGTATCCGCCCGGTCATGGCCGATTGGCCAGTATTGGTGCGGATCGCCGTAGTGGGACGCCGCGCGCGAGTGATGGTTGGTGGATACATGTATGGGGCTATGCAACCACGCAACCAACCTGAAAGCATGCGCAACCCACCTACACACGGGGGCCCTCCCCATACAGCGGGACGATGGCCCCGCTTCCATCCATTTCGAAGGCATCTCGTCCGGGCCGGCCGGATCGCCGCCGCGGGCGCGCTCAGCCTGCTCGGCGGATGCAGCATGGTCCTCTTCGACCCGAAGGGTTCGATCGGCGTGCAGGAAAAGAATCTGATCCTGATCGCGCTCGGATTGATGCTGCTCGTCGTGATACCCGTGATCCTGCTCACGCTGTATTTCGCATGGCGTTACCGCGCATCGAACACGAAGGCGACGTATGCGCCGACGTGGGCGCATTCGAACGCGATCGAAGTCGTCGTGTGGACGATTCCCTGCCTCATTGTCGCGACGCTTGCCGTCCTGATCTGGAAGACAACGCACAGCCTCGATCCCTACAAGCCGCTCGAATCCGACGTGAAGCCGGTTCGCGTGGAAGTGGTCGCACTGAACTGGAAGTGGCTGTTCATCTACCCGGACTATGGCGTCGCTTCCGTCAACCAGCTGGCACTGCCCGTCAATACGCCCGTCGATTTCAAATTGACGGCGGAATCGTTGATGAATTCGTTCTTCATTCCGCAATTGGGCAGCCAGGTGTATGCGATGTCGGGCATGCAGACACAGCTTCATCTGATCGCGAATAGCGTCGGTACGTATGCGGGCCGGTCGTCCGCGTTTAGCGGACCGGGCTTCTCCGACATGAACTTCAATGCGGTCGTCACGAATCGCGGCGACTTCGATGCATGGATCGCGCGCGCGCGAGCCTCGCGGCAAGTGCTCGATGTGCCTGCCTACGATGTCCTGCAACAGCCCAGCCGAAAAGTTGCCGCCACGCTTTATAGCAGCGTGGCGCCGGGCCTCTTCGACGGCATCGTCAACCAGTACATGCGAGATGCGTCGGGCAACCCCATCTGCACGACAGGCGCGACGGGCATGACGGGCATGTCCGTGAAGCCTGCCGGCTTGCCTTCACACGCAGCTTTGGTATCGGAGTAGTTCATATGTTTGGAAAACTTACGCTCGATGCGATTCCGTATCACGAGCCCATCATCATGGGCACGCTCGGTGTCGTGATAGTGTTGGGACTCGCGCTGCTCGGCGCCGTCACTTACGCCGGCAAGTGGACATACCTGTGGAAGGAATGGATCACGTCGGTCGATCACAAGCGGATCGGCGTGATGTACATCATTCTCGCGCTCGTGATGCTGCTGCGCGGTTTCGCCGACGCGATCATGATGCGCGCGCAGCAGGCGATTGCATTCAACGATGCCGCGGGTTATCTGCCGCCGCATCACTACGATCAGATCTTCACCGCGCACGGCGTGATCATGATCTTCTTCGTGGCGACGCCGCTCATTCTCGGCTTGATGAATGTCGTCGTGCCGCTGCAGCTCGGCGCGCGCGACGTCGCGTATCCGTTCGTCAATTCGCTGAGCTTCTGGCTGTCCGTGGTCGGCGCGCTGCTCGTGATGATCTCGATGTTCGTCGGCGATTTTGCGGCGACGGGCTGGGTCGCCTATCCGCCGTTGTCGGAGCTTGGCTATAGTCCAACAGCGGGCGTCGACTATTACATATGGTCGCTACAGGTCTCCGGCTTAGGCACGACGCTGAGCGGCATCAACTTCATCGTGACGATTCTGCGCATGCGCGCGCCGGGTCTGAACCTGATGAAGATGCCCGTCTTCTGCTGGACCGCGTTGATCACGAACATCCTGATCGTCGCCGTGTTCCCCGTGCTCACGGGCACACTCGCGCTGCTCACGGCGGACCGCTATCTCGACATGCACTTCTTCACGAACGAGCTCGGCGGCAACGCGATGATGTACATCAACCTCATCTGGGTATGGGGCCACCCCGAGGTGTACATCCTGATCCTGCCGGCATTCGGCGCGTTCTCGGAAATCATCGCGACGTTCTCGGGCAAGCCGCTGTTCGGCTACAAGTCGATGGTGTACGCAACGTCGTCGATTGGCATCCTGTCGTTCTTCGTGTGGCTGCACCACTTCTTCACGATGGGATCGGGCGCGAACGTCAATGCGTTCTTTGGCATCATGACGTCGATCATTTCGATCCCGACGGGCGTGAAGCTGTTCAACTGGCTCTTCACGATGTATCGCGGCCGCATTCGCTATCACTCGTCGACGCTGTGGACGATCGGCTTCATGGTCACCTTCGCGGTGGGCGGCATGACGGGCGTGCTGCTTGCCGTGCCTGGCGCGGACTTCGTGCTGCACAACAGCCTGTTCCTCGTCGCGCACTTTCACAACGTGATCATCGGCGGCGTCGTGTTCGGTTGTCTCGCGGGCATCAGCTACTGGTTCCCGAAAGTATTCGGCTTCACGCTCGACGAGTTCTGGGGCAAGGTCGCTTTCTGGTGCTGGCTCGTCGGCTACTGGCTCGCGTTTACGCCGCTGTATATCCTTGGCTTCGAAGGCATGACGCGCCGGATGAATCACTACTCGGTTCCCGAGTGGCACCCCTGGCTGATCGTCGCGCTCGTCGGCGCTATGATCGTCGGCATGGGCATTCTGGCCTTGCTGATCCAGTTCGCCGTGAGCATCCGCAATCGCGAGCAGAACCGCGATCTCACGGGTGATCCGTGGGACGGCCGCAGCCTCGAATGGTCGACTTCATCGCCCGCGCCGTTCTATAACTTCGCGATCGTTCCCGTCATTACGTCGCTCGAACAGCACTGGGACAACAAGAAGTCGGGACGCGCCCATGCAAGGCCCGCCAAATACGAGGACATCCATATGCCACGCAACACGGGGGCGGGCGTCATCATCTCCGCGTTCAGCATGCTGTTCTGCTTTGCGATGGTGTGGCACATGTGGGTCTTCGCGATCGTCGGGCTGATCGGCATGATCGCGACCTTCATCGCGCGCACCTACGATCAGGACGTCGACTACTACGTTCCCGCTGCGGAAGTGGCGCGGATCGAGAGCGAGCGTTTCGAGAAACTTGCCGAGGCTGCCTGACCATGACCAGTGTTTCAACCTACCGGGCCCGCGATCATCACGACAGTCACGGCCACGACGACGGAACCCGCACCACGCTCGGGTTCTGGATCTACCTGATGAGCGACTGCCTCATCTTCGCGACGCTGTTCGCGACCTTCGGCGTGCTCGCCAATGCAACGGCGGGCGGGCCTTCGGGCAGGCAACTGTTCGAATTGCCCTACGTGCTGGGCGAGACCTTGCTGCTGCTCGCGAGCAGCTTCACGTTCGGCATGGGCATGTTGAGCGCGCACGCGAACCAGCGCGGAAAGGTAATTCGCTGGCTCGCCGTGACTTTCGTTCTGGGCGCGGCATTCATCGGCATGGAGGTTTATGAGTTCGCCAAGCTGGTGAGCGACGGCGCAGGCCCTTCGACGAGTGCGTTCCTGTCGAGCTACTTCGTGCTCGTCGGCACGCATGGATTGCACGTGACGAGCGGTCTGCTGTGGATCGTCGTGATGATGCATCAGATCAGCCGATTCGGGCTCACGCCGGTGACGCGGCGGCGCATTGCGTGTCTGAGTCTCTTTTGGCACTTCCTCGATCTCGTATGGATCTGCGTGTTCAGCCTTGTCTATCTGCGTGAGTTTCTATGAGCAAATCATCTCATTCGAACGTTGCGCATGCGCGCGTTCATCATGCGTCGCACGGCAGCGTGAAGAGCTATGTCGTCGGCATGCTGTTGTCGCTCGTGCTGACCTTTGCTTCGTTTGGCGTCGTCATGACGCATGCCGTTCCAAAGTCGATGGGGCTGACGGCTGTGGTCGTGCTGTGTGTCGTGCAACTCGTCGTGCAGCTGAAGTACTTCCTGCACCTCGGTTCAGCCGACGATCAGCGCGCGAATACGGCGATATTCGTCTGTACCGCGTTGGCGATCGTCATCATCGTCGCGGGTTCGCTTTGGGTCATTCACAACGCGAACATCAATATGATGCCGACGCAGATCACGATCGAGCGTGCGCTTGCGCGTGACTGACGTGTGGCGAAACATGCCGGGCCGGTGAGTTGTATCGGCCCGGCATGCGAAGCCGAAGGAAATAAAAATTGCCGCGATGCGTCGATGCGCATCGCGGCAATATCTATTTGCAGACTGTGCTGTGTGCGCACCTGTCATTGCGCGCGGGATCTTCAGGCGTTCGCTTTCACTTCCTGCTCGTGACGCCGAAACGGCGCATCGCGAACCACATCTCCTTGATAAAAGGACGCGAAGCGATCGAGTTGCCGTTGCGCGTCGCCTGAATCGACGCCTTCTTTGAGCACAGCGCTCGAGAAGCCCGTTCGCTCCATCTGGATCAGCTGATCTGCGAGTACATCGCCCGTTGCGCGCAAATCGCCCGTGAAGCCGAGCCGCCGCCGTATCAGATACGCCTGGCTAAAGGCTCTGCCGTCCGTGAAGCTCGGAAAGTGAAGTTCGACGCGCTGCGCTTGCGCAATCGCGTCGCGGTGATCGAGCGGATCGGCGTCGTTATCGAGCGCGACGATGGGATCGACGACATCCGTGAGATGCGCGGCCGGGTCGAGAAGCCGGATGCGTGCGTTGCCGTTCATGCCGGAACCTCCATCGGTGTGCGCGCCGCATTTGCGGCGGCCTTGAACGGATCGAGGCCCACGCGCCGCACGGTTTCGATGAAGGTCTCACCGTGCAGGCCATTTGCGTGTCTGCGTTCGACATAGGTTCGCAGCACCGCTTCGATCACGTCGGGCACTTCGTGCGCCGAGAACGACGGGCCGATCACCTTGCCCGGCTGCGCATCGCCGCTTGCGTACGATCCATCGGACCCGCCCAGCGTGACCTGATACCACTCGGCGCCGTCCTTATCCACTCCGAGAATGCCGATATGTCCGCTATGGTGATGCCCGCACGAATTGATGCAGCCGCTGATGTGCAGATCGACTTCGCCGATGTCTTCGAGTTCGTCGAGGTCTTGATAGCGCTCCGTGATCGCCTGTGCGATGGGCAGCGAGCGTGCGTTGGCGAGTGCGCAGAAGTCGCCGCCGGGGCACGCGATCATGTCCGTCAGCAGATGCACGTTCGCGCTCGCGAGACCCACGCTGAGTGCGGCTTTCCACAACGCGAGCAGATCGTTTTCATGAACCCACGGAAGCACGATGTTCTGCGTATGCGTCACGCGCGCCTCACCTGCCGAATACTGGTCCACGAGGTCCGCGACGCGATCGAGCTGATCAGCCGATGCGTCGCCCGGTGCCTGAAGCAGACGCTTGAACGACAACGTGACGATCCGCAGCGACGGATCTTTGTGAAGCGCGACGTTGCGCTCCAGCCAGCGCGCGAATTGCGGATTCTGCTGGGCAGTATCGTGCAGTTGCTCGCGCGCATTTGCGTCCGACGTCTCATGGGGCGCAGAAACGGAAGGCGGCACGAAATACGCACTGACGCGCGCCAGTTCTTCTTGCGGAATCGTATGCGGTCCGCCGTCATGCTCGACGATCTGGCGGAACTCTTCTTCCACTTCGTCGATGTACTTCTGGCCTTCCGCCTTCACGAGAATCTTGATGCGCGCCTTGTACTTGTTGTCGCGCCGTCCGTACTGGTTATAGACGCGCACGACGGCCTCGATGTAATTCATGATGTGCTGCCACGGCAAGAACTCGCGCAGCACCGTGCCGATGACGGGCGTGCGTCCCATGCCGCCGCCCACCGTCACGCGAAAGCCCAGGTCGCCGTGTTCGTCGTAGCGAAGGCGAAGCCCGACGTCATGCCAGTCCGTCGCCGCGCGATCGTCGCTTGCGCCCGTAATCGCAATCTTGAACTTGCGAGGCAGAAAAGCGAACTCGGGGTGCAGCGTCGTCCACTGACGCATGATCTCCGCGAAAGGGCGCGGGTCTGCGATTTCATCGGGCGCGACGCCCGCGCGTTCATCGCAGGAGATGTTGCGGATGCAGTTGCCGCTCGTCTGAATGCCGTGCATGTTGACGGTTGCGAGCAGGTCCATCACGTCGGCCGCTTTCGCGAGCGGAATCCAGTTGAACTGTACGTTGGTGCGCGTCGTGAAGTGCGCATGATGCGTTGGAAGACGAACGGTGCCGAGCTTGCGCTGCGTGTCGAGCGCGCGTCGGTAGACGTCTTCTTCCGGCGCGTCGAATTCGCGCGCGACACGGGCGAGCACGCGAAGCTGCGCGCTCGACAGCTCGCCATAAGGAACGGCCACGCGCAACATCGGCGCGTGCCGCTGCACGTACCAGCCGTTTTGCAGGCGCAATGGACGGAATGCGTCTTCACTCAATCGGCCGTCCTGCCAGCGTTCGATCTGGTCGCGGAACTGCGCGGCGCGATTCAGCAGGAAGGCTTTATCAAACTCGTTGTACTGGTACATGGCTGATGTCGAGGGCATGCGCTTCACGCGCAGTGTCCGGCGATGCCGAACACTTCTATCCCAATGTGAAATGTGCTTTCAAATCTACTGGTCGATGCATTGGCCGGCAAGACGCAGATGACGCGAAATCGATAGCAGCAGATGAGAAAGACGACGCGTGCGCTATGTCATGACTTTTCCCGCAGACGACTCGCGTGTCGAAGCGATCGAATAAAAGCGATCGGATAAAATGCGGGCCCACACGTTATATCCCGAACCGACGGAGCGTATTCAGTGATTCAACCGAGCAACGTATTCAAGGACAACCTCGCGCAACTGCCGGGCATCGACGGCATCGAGCGCATCGAACTGGTCGACGGCAAGGGCGCCATCGTGGCAAGCATCGAGAACAAGCCGGGCAAGCAGGGCTCGTTGGCGGTCTATCACTATCTGCGGCAGGCGTTTGGTTCGCTCGATGCGAAGGCCGCGGAACATGGCCTCGCCGTGTTCGCCGAGCATACGGCCGATGCGCGCAATCGGCCGGGCGCGCACCCGAACGTCGATCGTCTGCTGGAAATCGCGGCGGGTGGCGAAGCGCTGCGTATCGACGTCATCGCAGCGGCGTAAGCGCTAGTGGTGTGAAGGAGCACGGGGGCGCGTTTTCAGATTGCGATTCCGTCTGAACTGAAAGGCCGCAAGCCGTTCTTCTACATGAAGACAGGCGGCCCCGATGACGGGGCCGCCTGTCTTTTTTTATTCCGCTGCGTCGCGCGCTCGCGCCTTCTTCCGCTCACCGTCCAAAATGATCGTTTCGATCAAATTGATTGACTGATTTGCGCAATTATTTGAAAGCAACTACACTGCGGACTGATCGTTTCGATCTAATGGTGAGTGTTTCAATCAAAAATCGCGGCTTGGACGCGACTGACGAACAAAACCAGGAAGGAGACTCGCATGGTTCAGATTCCCATCAAGCGCTCGATCGAGCGCGTTCCAGGCGGCATGATGATCGTGCCGTTGCTCATCGGCGCGCTAGTGGCGACGTTCATGCCGGGCATGCCGAAATTCTTCGGTTCGTTCACCAGCGCGCTCTTTACAGGTGCGCTGCCGATCCTCGCTGTGTTCTACGTCTGCATGGGCGCGAGCATCGACGTCAAGGCGACGCCGTATCTGATGAAAAAGGGCGGCGCGCTGCTGGTCACGAAGGTGGGCGCGGCTGTGATCATCGGCGTGATTCTCGGGCACATGATCGGCGAGCAGCCGGTTTCGTCGGGGCTCTTCGCGGGCATCTCGACGCTGGCCGTCGTCGCCGCGATGAACGACACGAACGGCGGCCTCTACATGGCGCTGATGGGCCAATATGGCCGCTCGGAAGACGTCGGCGCCTATACGCTGATGTCGCTCGAATCGGGCCCGTTCCTGACGATGGTGACGCTGGGCGTCGCGGGTCTGTCGGCGTTCCCGTGGCAGACGCTGGTCGGCAGCATTCTGCCGCTTGCGCTCGGCATGCTGCTCGGCAACCTGGACCGCGACATGCGCGACTTCCTCGCGAAGGCCGTCCCCGTGATGATTCCATTCTTCGCGCTTGCGCTCGGCGCCGGTCTCGATCTGCACAAGGTGTGGCAAGCTGGACTGCTGGGCATCGGCCTCGGTATCGCCGTCGTGATCGTGACGGGCATTCCGCTGTATTTCGCCGACCGCCTGACGGGCGGCACGGGCGTCGCCGGCGTGGCGGCGGCCAATACGGCGGGTAATGCAGCCGCCGTGCCGGCGCTCGTCGCCGCGGCGAACCCCGTGTACAACGAAGCGGCGAAAAGCGCGACCTTGCTGGTTGCCGCGTGCGTCGTCGTGACGGCCATCCTGTCGCCGATCCTGACCTCGGCGATCGCGAAGCGCTATCAGCAGCGCAATGAACGCGCTCGCACGGAGAATCGCCAAGGGCTGGCACGATGAAGATTCTGATCATTGCGGACGACCTGTCGGGTGCCGCGGACTGCGCGATCGGATTCGCGAGCGCCGGCCATCGGACGGTCGTCACGCTCGATGCGCAGCGCACGCAGGCGCATGACGGCGCCGACACGATCGCCATCGATACGGACACGCGCCGTCTCGCGCCTCACGATGCGGCGGCGCGCACGTCGGCCGCCTATGCGGAAATGAGCGCGCGCGACCAGCGCCTCTACAAGAAAATCGACTCGACATTGCGCGGCAACTGGGCCGCCGAAGTCGCGGGCCTGCAAGCGCTCGCGGGCATGGCGATCGTCGCGCCCGCGTTCCCCGCGACGGGCCGCACGGTGCGCGGCGGCTGTGTCTACGTGTACGGCGAGCCGCTCGAAGAGACGGCCACGTGGAAGCTGGAACACGCGGGACTGCCTGCCGATATCGCCACGCAACTCGAGTCGGCCGGTCTGAAAACGGACCGGCTCGACGCCGAAGCGTTGCGCGACGAACCTGAGACGCTCGCTGTGTGCATCGGCGCGATGGCCGCGAATGGCGTGCAGGCGCTGATCGTCGATACGCAGAGCGAGCAGTCGCTGCGCGCGCTCGCTCAAGCGACACTGCACGGCGACGCGCCGTTCTTCTGGGTCGGCTCGGGCGGACTTGCGCGCGAGATCGCCGCGCTGAACCCGCGCAACGGCGCAACCGGCCGCAAGCCGGACGTTGCGCCGTTTCCCGGCGGTCCGATCCTGATTCTCGTCGGCAGCCTGTCGGCTGTCAGCGAGCGGCAGTGCGCAATGCTGCGCGAACGTGGCGGCGTCGAAGAACTGGTGGTGCCGCCTGCCGTGTTGCGGGAAGGCAAAAGCCATCGCGACTGGCGCGCATTGCAGGAGCAGATCGGCGTGTCGTTGCAGGCGGGTGTCGATCTGCTGCTGCGAATCGGCCGCGACGATGCATTCGATCCCGCCGAAGGCGCGCAACTTTCGACGGCGCTCGCCGCGCTCGTCGAGCCGCACTTCACGAAGACGGGCGGGCTGATCGCGACGGGCGGCGAGACGGCGCGCGCGATGCTCGCGGCCGCACATATCGGCAGTCTGCAATTGCTGGCCGAAGTCGAAGCGGGCGTCGCCGTCGGCCGGCCGCTTGGCGCAGCGCGCACGCATTGCCCCGGCGTCGTGACGAAGGCGGGTGCATTCGGCACCGATCACGCGTTGTACGCTGCGTGGCTGACGCTGCGTAACGAAATCGAACCGGAAACAGAACCGGACGTCGTCCCGCATTGACGTCCGTGCATGAACAGAATCAAACCTTGAAGCCTGACGAGATCACATCATGAGCAACTACCTTCCTGTAATCGGCATCACGATGGGCGATGCAGCCGGCGTTGGCGCGGAAGTCGTCGTCAAGAGCCTTGCGCATTCGTCCGTCTACGCGCAATGCCGTCCGCTCGTGATCGGCGATGCAAAGCGCCTCGAGCGCGCGAATCGGATCGTCGGCGGCGAGATGAAGATTCGCCGCATCGGCGATGCAGCGGAAGCGCGCTACGAGCAGGGCACGATCGACTGCATCGACCTCGGCCTGATTCCCGACGACCTGCCGTTCGGCAAGCTGTCTGCGCTGGCCGGCGATGCCGCTTACCAATACATCAAGCGCGCCGTCGAACTCGCGCAGGCGGGCAAGATCGACGCGATCTGCACCGCGCCGCTCAACAAGGAAGCGCTGCATGCGGGCGGCCACAAGTACCCGGGCCACACGGAAATGCTCGCGCACCTGACGGGTGTCGAAGAAGTGTCGATGATGCTCGTCGCGCCGCAACTGCGCGTGATTCACGTGACGACGCATATCGGCATCATTGACGCGATCCGCAAGATCGAGCCGGGTCTCGTGCAGCGGACCATCGAACGCGGCCACGCGACGCTCGTGAAGGCGGGCATCGAGAAGCCGCGCATCGGCGTGTGCGGGATCAATCCGCATGCGGGCGAGAACGGCCTGTTCGGCTACGGCGAAGAGGAAGAGAAGATCATTCCCGCCATCAAGGTGCTGCAGGAGCGCGGCCTCGACGTGACGGGCCCGCTGCCCGCCGACACGCTGTTCTTCCGCGCGGGCCGCGGCGACTTCGATCTGGTGGTCGCGATGTATCACGACCAGGGCCACGGCCCCGTGAAGGTGCTCGGCCTCGAAGCGGGCGTGAACGTGACGGTGGGGCTCGAAGTGATCCGCACATCGGTCGATCACGGCACGGCGTTCGATATCGCGGGCAAGGGCATCGTCGATGAAGGCAGCATGCTCGAAGCGCTGCGTCAGGGTGCGGAACTGGCGACGCGCCGTTAATCGAATCGAGGCGCGCTACGCATGGCCTCGATGCCGTGCGCGCGCATCGCTGGTGTAAGATCGAGACCCTTTCTCACGCTGCTGCCGATGTGAAAAAAACGACTGACCGTCATCAGGCGATTCTTGAGCTTGTTCGTACGCGCGATGCCAACGTCGAGGAGTTGTGCGCCGCGCTTGGTGTATCGGAAGCGACGATCCGGCGCGACCTGACCGCGCTCGCAAAACAGCGGAGGCTCGTGCGCACGTATGGCGGCGCGACGGCGCTGGTCGGCGTGCATGAACCGGAAGCGTCGCTCGAAGAACGCAAGGCCGCACAGAGCGAGCAAAAGGAAGCGATTGCGCAGGCGGCTGCCGCGCATGTCCGCGAGGGCGACACGGTGCTGCTCGACGGCGGAACGACGTGTGCCGCGCTCGCGCGCCATCTGTGCGCGCGAGAAAACCTGCATGTGGTGACGAACAACCTGCTCGCGGTGACGTCGCTCGCGAATGCGCCGGGCGTGCGGCTCACGCTGATCGGCGGCGAGTTGCGCGGGTCGAGCATGAGTACGCTCGGGCCGCTTGCCGAACTGATCCTGAGCCGCTTGACCGTCGATCGCGCGTTTCTCGGCGCGGACGGTGTCGTCGCGGGTTTCGGCCTGTGCGAGACGACGGCTCAGCAGGCATATCTGAAAGAATGCATCGTGGCCCGCGCGGCCGAGATCATCGTGCTCGCGGATTCGGCCAAGCTAGGGCGCGCGCGTCAGCAGCATTGGACGCCCATTCAGCGCGACTGGCGGCTCATTACTTCTGCGACGGCGACCGAGGAACTGTTGGCGCCGTTTCGCGCGCTGCCCGAAGTGACGGTAGAAGTCGCGTGAAAGGGATGCCCGCGACGGGCGTCACTGGCGTGAACAAAGCCGTTGCGGACATCAGCCGTTACCTGTCGAACGGATTCCCCGCGTCGCGCAAGCGACGCATTCCGCTGTCCAGATGCGCACGCGCGCTTTCCTTGTCGCCCAGCCTCATCTGCTCGTATGGGCGTTGCGCGACGTCGTGCGGCACGGCCTTGAGCGGACGATTGCTCTGCATCGCCTTGAGCTGCACTTCGGCGGCTCGTTCCAGATAGTACAGATCGTCCCACGCTTCGGCGATGCTCGCGCCCGCGACCATCACGCCGTGATTCTTCAGGAACAGGATGTCCGCTTCGCCCATTGCCTTAGCGATGCGATCGCCTTCCGAATTGTCGAGCGCGAGGCCGTTGTACTGCTCGTCGACGGCGGTGCGGCCATAGAACTTCAGCGCCGTCTGTCCAAGCCATAACAGCGGCGGACCTTCGATCAGGCACAGCGTGGTCGCGTTCGGCATATGCGTGTGAAACGCGGCCTTCACGCGCGGCATCGCGCGATGCAGGCGCGCGTGGATATAAAAGGCGGTCGCTTCGGGCTGGCCGTCGCCGTCGATCACGTTGCCGTCGAAATCGCAGATCAAAAGCCTTGACGCCGTGATCTCCGAAAACGCAAAGCCGTATGGATTGACGAAGAAGAGATCGTCGTGCCCCGGCACGACTGCCGAAAAGTGATTGCACACCCCTTCTTCGAAGCCGTATTGCGCAGCCAGCTGAAAGCAGGCCGCGAGTTCGACGCGAGCGGCGCGCACGGCGTCCGAGTCGAGCGTCGCGCGGCGCGAGACAGCCGTGGTCCTGACGTTGAGCGTATGAGCCATGAAGGGCGATCCTCTTGCCGTTTGATGTTCACCAGCCGATATTCACCAGCCAGGCGATGCGAAGAGCGGCGGCACGCGGTCGAGCGTCGGCACGGTTGCGTCGGGCGTGTAGTCGGACAAGAGCTTGCGCCCCGTGCCGCGATCGATCCACACACATCGAAAGCCGATATCGCGCGCGGCCGCATGATCCAGATGCGGGCTTGCGCAGATATGCACCACGTCGTCGCGCGATACGCCGAGCTGTTCGTGAGCATAGTCGAAAAGCCGGCGGTCCGGCTTGTACGCACCCGCTTGCTGCGCAGTGATCACACGATCGATATGGCCACCGAGTTGCGCGACGTTGCCTGCGATCACGTCATCGTCGGTGTTCGATACGATGCATAGACGATAGCCCTTTTCCTTCAACGCGCGCAACGACTCGACCACTTCGGGAAACGGCGGCATCGCGGAGATGTGGTCGGTGAGCGTGCGGATATCGTTATCGTCCACGCGCAGCCTGAATTCGCCGAGCGCGATACGCAGTGCTTCTCCCGCGACTTCGCGAAAGCTGCGATGAGGCGGCGTCTGTTCGAGCGCATGCTCGTGCCTGTCATAGACGGCGATCAGTTCGCGCGGATCGATCGCCGACGCACCCTTGCTGTCGAGTATTTCCGCGACGGCGCTTTGCAAGCCTTCGTCCCATTGAATCAGCGTGCCGTAGCAGTCGAAGGTCAGCCACGCGGGGCGAGGTGTGTTGTCGAGCGACATGATTCGTTCCTTTGCTGAGGCGTCGAGATGAACAACAGGCTAAGTCCCGCGACCGTTATTGGGAAATTAAATTAAAATGCCACAGTTAGTGGAAATGTAAATATGAGGCGCCAGCCATGCTCGATCTCGATCTGTTGAACACGCTCGTTTGCGTCGTCGACGAGGGCAGTTTCACGCGGGCCGGCGACCGCGTGCATCGCACGCAATCGACCGTCAGCCAGCAGGTGCGGCGTCTCGAAGAGATGGTGGGCCGCACGCTGCTTCTGAGAGACCGCACGGGCAACCAGGTCACGGCAACGGAACACGGCGAACTGCTCGCGCAATACGCGCGGCGGCTGATCGCGCTGTCGCAGGAAGCACAGGACGCGCTCGCGAGCGACGCGTGGCGCACGCCGATCCGCATCGGCGTGCCGGAAGATTTCGACGCGAAGCGTATGGCGTCGATTCTTTCCGGCTTCGTCAGGGAAAGGCCGGAAGCGCGGCTCGAAACCGTCGCGGGCATGAGCGCCGATCTGCACCGCAAGCTGTCGAGCGGCGAGATCGAAATCGCGCTCGTCAAGCGCGAGCCGGGAAGCGGCCAGTGTCTTGCGTCATGGCCCGAGTCGCTGGTGTGGGTGCGCGGCCGCGAGGTCGAAGTGCCCGACGAGGGCGGCGAGCCGATTCCGCTCGCGCTCTTTCCGCAAGGCTGCGTCTATCGGCTGCGCGCAATCCGCTGCCTCGATCAGGCGCAGCGCAGCTGGCGCGTGGCGTTCGGCAGTCACAGCCTGACGGGCATTCAGGCTGCGGTGGCGTCCGGTCTGGGCATTACCGTGCTGCCGACGACAGCCGTTCTTTCCGAGCACAGCGTGTGCTTCGACTTGCCGCGTCTGCCGCCGACGGAGCTTGCGTTGATCAGCGCGGGCGGCACGATGAATGCTACGCAGTCCGCGTTGGTGGACTTCCTGCGCGATGCGGTGACGATCTAGCCGCTTGCGGCGAAACGACCTCGCGAGCGCTTCGCCTATTCTTTCCGTATGGCAGGTCACGCTGCCGACGATTCGAAAGGGGACGCTCATGGCTGTACTGCAAGGTTTCGTCGGATGCATCGGCAATACGCCGCTCATCAGGCTCGCGGCGCTCAGCGAGGAGACCGGCTGCGAAATTCTCGGCAAGGCCGAATTTCTGAATCCGGGCGGTTCCGTGAAAGACCGCGCTGCGCTCTACATCATTCAGGACGCCGAGCGGCGCGGCGCGCTCAAGCCCGGCGGCACGGTCGTCGAAGGGACGGCGGGCAACACGGGCATCGGCCTCGCGCACATTTGCGCGGCGCGGGGCTATCGCAGCGTGATTGTGATTCCCGATACGCAATCGCCCGCGAAAATGGAGCTTTTGCGCGTTCTCGGCGCGGAAGTGCGGCCCGTGCCCGCTGCGCCGTACAAAGACCCGAACAACTATCAGAAGATCGCCGGACGTCTCGCGCAGGAAATGGACAACGCGATCTGGGCCAACCAGTTTGACAATGTGGTGAACCGGCAGGCGCACTACGAGACGACGGGGCCGGAAATCTGGCGCGATACGGCGGGCAAGGTCGATGCGTTCGTATGCTCGACGGGCACGGGCGGCACGCTCGCCGGTGTGAGCCGCTTCCTGAAGGAAAAGAGCCCCGGCGTGCGAATCGTGCTCGCCGATCCGCACGGCAGCGGGCTCTACAGCTTCGTGAAGACGGGGGAAATCAAGGTGGAAGGCAACTCGATCACCGAGGGCATCGGCTCGTCGCGCGTCACGGCAAACCTCGAAGGCACGGCAATCGACGACGCGTGCCGCATCGACGATCAGTCGTGCGTGACGATGGTGTACCGGTTGCTGCGCGAGGAAGGGCTGTATGTCGGCGGATCGACGGGCATCAACGTTGCGGCGGCCGTGTCGCTCGCGCGGCAGATGGGGCCGGGTCATACGATCGTGACGCTGATATGCGACCGCGGCGAGCTGTATCGCAGCCGGCTGTTCAATCTCGAATGGTTGAAGGAAAAGGGGCTGACGCCGGGTTGATGAGCGCCTCGGCGCTACGAGAGGACAAAACGCACCACGACGCGGTGCGGTGCGATGCGACGCGATGCGACGCAATGTGTTTCGGGCGTCGGCTGGCGCCGGGCATGCAGCCCCGCATCATGCTGATGAAGCCAACCTGCTTTTCACCCGCGAGCGAACTATCCTGAAGGATGCAGCCGAACTATTTCCTCTCTCCGTTTGTTCGAAAGGAGGTGCGCCATGTCAATGTCTGCAACGCTCGAGGACTGCCTGCGCAACAAGGGCTCCCAGTACGAAATCCTGCGCCATCCGTACAGCCATTCCAGCATGGAAACGGCGGCGGCCGCTCACATTCCGGGCGATCGTCTCGCGAAGACCGTGCTGTTCGAAGACGAGCAAGGCTATATCGCCGCCGTGCTGCCGTCGACCTATGCGGTGAGGCTATCCGAGCTTTGGTCGAAAACGGGACGCCGCCTTTCGCTCGCCAAAGAAATCGATCTGCGTGAGCTGTTCAAGGACTGCGAATACGGCGCGCTGCCGCCCATATGCGCCGCCTATGGCATGAAAACCTATCTCGACGAAAGCCTGGCCCATCAGCCGGACGTCTACTTCGAGGCGGGCAATCATGAGGAACTGGTGCACATGGACAGCGAGCAGTTCCTCGCGCTGATGGACAGCGCGGAGCGCGCGCATTTCGGACGCCGGATGCACGGGATGACCGTGTGAGCGCGAGCCCCTCGGGGCTGATGTCCGTCCGCCGAACGCGGCTGGCGATGCGGCCAGCCGCGTTCGGCGTCTATCTTTTCATCGCCAGCCATACCCGTAATAGCGCGGCCGATAAACGGGCCACGTAGCCGCGTACTGGGCGGGCACGACCTGCTGCACGACAGGCGGACTTACATAGACGGGCTGATAGACGGGTACGTACTGCACAGGCGGAGGCGGCTGATAAGGCTGAAAGACGACCGTGCCCGGATCTTCGGCGGGTTCGTCGTAGGCGGGCGCCTGGGCATACATGGGCGCGGGCCGATAGCGCGGCCGTGGCGCGGGCGCGTACTGCACGGGCGCTGCTTCGTCCTCATACGCTGGCTGGGTTTGCAGCGCCTGCTGTGCCACGCGCGGCTGACTGACGCGCCTCACCTGGGCGGCGTCGTTACCGGGCGCGCCGGGCGGCAACGGCGGAGGCTGCTGCACCGAGGCTTTCGACGATTGCTTCAGCTGTTCCTTCAGCGACGCATACGTCTCGGCGTCCTCCTTGGCACGGGCGTTGTAGCCGTTGTGATAGGCATCGCTCAGATCCTTCATGCGCGCCTTGTTTTCGTCATCGGCGGTCATCTGCTCTTCGCCCGGATCGAGCGATGCATTGCTGACGCCTCCATTGTCATAGGCCGACTTCGGTCCATCGGCCCACGCGGTAGCGGACAGCAGCGCCGGGACCAGGGTCGCGGTCAAGGCCGCGGACCCCAGCAATGTCCTGATTCTCATGGTTGTTACCTCGCCTGTGGTCGTACACGGCAAACGCAAGTCAATGCCAATGTCCCGTTATGCTCCCCGATCGCATTCCGCCTCCCTGCGGAAACATCCCGAAACGCTTCATGCTGCGCCCTCGTAGTTGCACTATCAGGGCTTCCACCAGGCGTCGCATGGGGCCTGGCTTCATCCAGACGTCAGCATGATGCGATTGAAGTTGCCAGCATTCGCCCGCGCAAGATGCGCTTTAGCACACATAGCGCTTCAGATAATCGGATGTCGAAAGCGAGGCGGACGTGAGCGGGAAATACGGCAGGTGCGCCGCATTGCGCGGCGCCAGGCGCGTAAGGAAGGACGGAGCGCGGGCGAGCGCTTCGATGAGCGCGAGGCTGCTTCCCCCGGCGAGGCGCACGTCCATCACGACGACATGCGTAGAGGAGGTTCGACAGGCCCTCCAGGCCGGATGACGCGCTCGCGCCTCCAGCCCGCGAGTCCATGCCGTCGCGATAAGCGTATGCTGGTCTGGATGGCGTTGGCCTGTATCAATCGGGAGTTCCGTCGCCGAAGGGACACTGTCGTCGCACGTGGGCGACATTGCTCATGTCGGGCAAGGCGTGCGCGTTTCGGGGAGTTCATCATGTATCAACGGATACTGGTTGCGATCGACGGCAGTCCGAGCGCACAACGCGCGCTCGGCGAAGCCGTCAAGCTCGCGCAACTGTCGGGCGGCACGATCGAGGCGCTGTGCGTGCTGGATCGCGGCAAATGGCCCGCTGAAGCGAATCCGCTCAATGCCGAGCCTGGACCCGCCGGACTCGCGAACGACGCGGCTACCGCTGCGCTCGGCGTAGCGGAGCAGATGTTCGCGGAAGCGGGCGTGCGCGGGAGCGTGCGGGCCATCGATGCGTATGCGGAAAACGTGTCCGCCGTGCTCGCGCGGGTCGCTGACGAATACGAAGCCGATCTCATCGTGATGGGCACGCACGGGCGGCGCGGCGTGCAGCGTTTTCTGCTCGGCAGCGTGGCGGAATCGCTGGTCCGGGCGACGGACATACCTGTGCTGATCGTGCGCCACGATTCCTCCGAGCATTCGCCGTCGCCGGCCTGAAGCGGGCGGGTTGGCGGGCCGTGAGCGCATTGCGCGTACGCGATTGATCTGGATCACGAAGGCATCGGGCAAGGCGCCTAAGCTGAATGCAGATGGCGCCGTCGAGGGCGCCTGAATGGAGAACCCGCCATGTCCGCGCAATGCAGGACCCTCGTGGTGTATTACTCGCGCAGCGGCACGACGCGGCGCATCGCGGAGTTGCTTGCATTCGAGCTCGGCGCCGACATCGAAGCGATACGCGAGCCGGGCGCGCATGCGGCGCGTGCGGGGGCGCGCGGCTACGTGCGTTCGCTGATCGATGTGCTGTGCCGCCGGCAAGTCGAGGTGATGCCGCCCATACACGATCTGTCCGTCTACGATGCCGTCGCCGTCGGCTCTCCCGTGTGGGCGAGCCATGCTTGCGCGCCCGCGCTCGCGTGGCTGAAGCAACATGGCGCGACGATCCGGCATCTCGCGCTGTTCTGCTCGCAGGGCGGGAGTGGCAGTGAGTCCGCGCTGGAGCAGATGGCGAAGGCAGCGGGCAAATCACCACTGGCCACGTGCGCGATCACGGCTCGCGATTTGCAGCGGCGCGTCGATGGCACGAAGCGGCAAGGATTCGGGCTCAAGATCAGGCACAAGCTGGCGAAACTGCACGAGGCCGAATGGATGATGTAGGTCGCGCATTTGAACGCGCCGAATGAGTGGTCGGAGCGGTGCGTCACGTCGCTTCAGTTTGATCAACAGGCAGTCACGTTTTCAACGTCCACGAGCACATCAAGGAGGTGCACGATGTACAAGAAGATTCTGGTTGCCGTAGACGGCAGCCACACATCGAAACAGGCGATGCAGGAGGCGGTGAAAATGGCTGCGCTGACGCATGGCACCGTGCATGCCGTCTATGTCGTCGATACGACGCCGCTCTTCAGTTACGCCGGCTATTACGATCCCGTCTCGTTGACGGAGGCGTTGCGCAAGGACGGCGCCACTGCGCTCGAAGGTGCCAGGACGGCGTGCAAGCAGTCGGATGTCGAATGCGCTGTCGAACTCGTCGAGACGGAACGCCTGAGCGACGACGTCGCACAGACGCTGCAACATTGCGCCGAGCGTATCGGCGCCGATGTCGTCGTGCTCGGAACGCACGGCCGCAGAGGCGTCAAGCGGATCGTGCTGGGCAGCGTCGCCGAACGCTTCGTGCGGTTCTCGCAGTGTCCCGTGCTGCTCGTTCGCGGCAGCGAGGAAGAAACTGAAGCCGAAGCGTGAAAGCTCTCGCGACGGATGTGATCGCGCGCGACTGATCACTGAAGATTCGTAAGCCTGCGCGTGTTCGACTCATGGCGCCTGTTCCACCTGGGGCGCGAGCGGAACGGGCGTATCGGCGAGCCGCAGCGTACGCTGAAGCGCACGGCCCGGCATCGAGTTCGAAGCAACCGGGTCGATCATGGCGCTCTCCACGATGGCAAACGCAATACAGGCCGATTGTGCTACCGATCAGCGTTGCCGGTTTGATCAACGCTGTGCCGATTGTTCGGCGATTCCTGCCAGTCAATTCGTCTCGAGCCGCTTTATCGCGGGAGATGGGGTGTTTAGATTTGCTCCATCGCCGGGGCGGACGGTTATGGAAACCGTCTGTCCTGTCGCCAGGTATCGCACAACTTGAAGGAGGACGATATGAGCAGGCTCGCAGGTAAGGTCGCGGTGGTCACGGGCGCATCGAAGGGTATCGGAGCGGGTATCGCGAAAGCGCTGGCGGCAGAGGGCGCTTCCGTGGTCGTGAATTACGCAAGCAGCAAGGCGGCCGCCGATGCCGTCGTCGCCGGCATCACCGCCGCAAACGGCAAGGCGATCGCGGTTCGCGGCGATGTGTCGAAAGCAGCGGACGCGCAAGGCATCGTCGATGCCGCCATCGAAACGTATGGGCGACTCGATATCGTCGTCAACAATTCAGGCATTTACGAGTTCGCGCCGATCGAAGAGATCACGGAAGAGCATTTCCACAAGCAGTTCAATACGAACGTGCTCGGCGTGCTGCTCACGACGCAGGCAGCGGTGAAGCATCTCGGCGAAGGCGCGAGCATCATCAACGTGAGTTCGGTGGCCAGCAGCATCACGCCTCCCGAAACGGCTGTGTATAGCGGCACGAAAGGCGCCGTCGACGCGATCACGGGCGTGCTCGCGCGCGAGTTGGGTCCGAGGAAGATTCGCGTCAATGCGATCAATCCGGGCTTCGTCGTCACGGAAGGGACACACGACGCCGGCATCGTCGGCTCGGATTTCGAAGCGATGGCGCTCAGCCAGACTCCACTTGGCCGTGCGGGCCAGCCGGACGACATCGCATCGATCGCCGTGTTCCTTGCCTCCGACGACGCACGCTGGTTGACGGGCGAACATCTGATAGCAAGCGGCGGCATGCGCTGAGCGCGATTGCCGTGCATGGCACGGCCCGGATCGATCGCGATCCGGGCGGGCTGCGCGCATGACCGGTCATCTCACGCGGATCATCGAACCACTGTCAGGCCAAAGGACACATACGTCCTTTGGCTTTTTACTTTGGGCCCAAACCATCTCGCTGCGACGTCAACGCTTCGTTTTCTGAAGCACCATCGGACCCGCATTCGAACAAGAACCGCAAAAGAACGCAACCGAATGTTGCAGCAAGAATCGGATGGCAGCGGGTTAGGGCGCTCGATATGTTCGTATCCAGGTGAAGCAATCCTGCTTCTCCGTAATCAAGCACAGCAAGGAGTCGAACATGTCGAAGGAAGATGACAACAAGGCGATCGTAGGCCGCTGGTTCACCCGCTTCTGGGGCGAAGAGTGCGATCTGAGCGTCGTCGACGAGATCGCCGCGCCGGACATGCTGCTCAAGTATTCGCTGCACGAGCCGCGTCGTGGCCGCGAAGACATCAAGGCCTTCATGACCGGTTTCCGCAACGCGTTCCCGGACCTCAATTTCTGGGGCGCCGCGGATCTCATCGCTGAGGGCGACTTCGTCGTCGGTCGTTGGGAAGGGGGCGGCACGCATACAGGCCCCGCATTCAGCGACTTTCTCGCGGGAACGTTGCCGCAGGCATCGGGCCGCAAGATGCACTTCACGGGCACCACGGTGCTGCGTCTGAAGGACGGCAGGATCGTCGAAGAAGTCGGCCTCGATGACGGCGTGACGGCGCTCACGCAACTGGGGCTCATCAAGACCGTTTGAACGCGCGTGGCCGGGCGTCGTCGGTGCGGACCGATAGCGCCGCAATAGAGGCCACGCAGTGCGTCGCCGCGGCGCGTTAGCTGCTTCGATGAGACAGCAAGAAGCGGAGTGTGTCTGTCCGTCCGCTGCGGGAAATTTGGCATGCCTTCCTGACAGGAGTTGAACCATGCTGCCATTTCTCGCGCTTCATGCTCTCGCGGCTCAACGTGGTGATGGACTGCGCCCGGAACTGCTTGCCTTGCTCGAACGTCACGCCAGAAGCGAGGCGTCCTTTCGCGCCAGCATCGAATCCGACGCCGCCTCTGTGAGCAGCGAAGAGTCTGTCGATCAAGTCACAAGCGCTTCCGATAGCTGACTAACCAGCGCTCGATCGCTGCATCCGCGAACAGCGGGTGCAGCGACCCACTTCACGACCCAACGCTGATCCCTCGCGCCGTCCACACCGCCATTCGCGACGCAATCCGCACGGTTCGTCGCATGCCTGTCGAAAGCCCTCCGTGCGCCGCGCAGACTGCCGTCATCGAGTTCGCTGATCCTGCCGGGGAGAGCCAGAATGCCTGCCATCATTGCCGTGCATGTCGCCACTGCAATCCTTTCTGTCATACTCGGAACAACCGTGCTTTTCGCCGAAAAGGGGACTGCACGCCACAAGTGGCTCGGCCGCCTGTGGGCGACGGCGATGTTCGCGGCCGCGCTCAGTTCGTTCGACATCCGCGAACTGAACCCCGGACATTTTTCGTGGGTGCACGGGCTGTCGCTGCTGACGTTCGTCAGTGTCGGGCGCGCGATCTGGGCGATACGGCAAGGCAACGTTCGCGGCCATCGACTCGCGATGCGCGGGTCGTTCATCGGTCTCGTCGCGGCGGGACTCGCCGCGGTGGCGACGCCGCATCGTCTGCTGAATATCATCGTGACGGGATGGTTCGCATGATTCCAGGCAGTAACGTCAAATTCCCCGCTGCGTGTGCCGACGCGCCTGCACCCGCGAAACAGCTGCTGGCCGAATATGCGCGCGAATCCGTGATCGTCGTAATCGGCAATGCGATGATCGCGGCCGGCCTGACCGTCGTCGGCATGGGGAAAGGCCTGGCGGAAAACCTCGTCTTCAGCGAGTCGATCGGTCTGTCGATCATGCTGCTGCTCCATGTCGCGCGCTTTCGTCTCCAACGCAGGAACGCGCTCACCGCGCCGAAGCTCGCGGTGGCGATGGTGGTCTCCATCGTGGCGGGCGCCGCAATCGGCCGGGTGATCGCGAGCGCGCTGCTGGGGCACGACATCGGCAAGGCATTTGCGACCAAAGACATCGCGACGACGGGCTGGATCGCGCTCGTCGCGACGCTGCTCGTCACCTGGTATGGCTGGTCGCGTGCCCGCATCGCGGGACTGAGCGAGCAGGTCGCGCGGACCGCGTGGCTTCAGGAGGCCGCTGAAAAGACTGCGCTGCGCGCCCGCTTGCAGGCGTTGCAGGCGCAGATCGAGCCGCATTTCCTCTTCAACACGCTCGCGACGCTCGACAGTCTGATCGTGTCCAATCCGCCGCGCGCACGCGAGCTGCTCGGCAGCCTCAACCGGTTCTTGCGGGCAACGCTGGAAGCATCGCGCACCGAAAGCGAGACGCTTTCCGATCAGTTTGCGGTACTCGAGTCGATGCTTGCCGTGCACGCGATGCGCCTCGGTCCGCGGCTTGCGTATTCGCTCGATCTGCCCGACGATTGCTCGACCCTCTCCGTGCCGCCGATGCTCCTGCAACCGCTCGTCGAAAACGCGTTGAAGCATGGCATTCAGGTTGCGGTCGAGGGCGGCCGGGTCGAAGTGCGGGCGAGGCGCGTCGAACCGCACGTCGAACTCGCCGTGACCGATACGGGGCCGGGCTTCGGCGCGACTCCTGCTACGCAGGGCACGGGCATCGGACTTGCGAACGTGCGCGACCGGCTTGCGGCGCTGTATGGCGAACGCGCTTCGCTGACGCTCATCGAAAACGTGCCGCACGGCATCGTTGCGAGAGTGCTGCTTCCGCTTGACGATGCCGAACGACGCGAGAGGGGTTGAATCGATGAAGACGCGCCAGCCACGCACAGCCGTATCGAACGCAGACATGCGCCATGCGCCGGAGATGTGTAGCGCGCCCACCGCGCTAATCGCCGAAGACGAGCCGCCCATTGCCGCTGCGCTGCAACGGGAACTGGCGGCGGCATGGCCCGCGTTGCAGATCGTCGCGACCGTCGATAACGGCCGCGATGCAATCGAGCGTATCGGCGCATTGCAACCGGACATCGCGTTTCTCGACATTTCGATGCCGGGCGCGACGGGCCTCGACGTCGCGCGTGCATGTGCGGACCTCGCGTCGCCTCCGCAGATCGTGTTCGTGACGGCATACGACCAGTACGCGTTGGACGCGTTCGATGCCGCCGCCATCGACTATCTGCTGAAACCCGTCGATGCGTCGCGTCTCGCGCGCACGGTCGAGCGTCTGCGCGCGCCAATGGACGCGGCGCCCGCCAGCGACGTGCACGCGGATCTGCAACGCGTGCTCGGCCAACTGGAGCAGATCACGCGCAGCGTCCAGCTCGACAGCCGCTCGCAGGACGTCGCGCGAAGCGCGCAAAGCGCGCCGCTGCGCTATCTGCGCGCATCGAGCGGGAGCGACATCAGGATCGTGCCGGTGGAGGAAGTGTTGTACTTCGAAGCCGCCGACAAATACGTCGTCGTCACGACGCGCACGGGCGAACTGCTGATTCGCACGAGCCTCAAGGAACTGTGCGCGCAGCTCGACCCGGCGCGTTTCTGGCAGGTGCATCGAAGCACGGTCGTGAACGTCGATCAGGTGGAAAGCGCCACCGTCGGCACATTGGGAAAAATGTCACTGAAGCTGCGCGGCTACGCTCGCGCAGTGGCGGTGAGCAAACAATACGCGCACCTGTTCCGGCAAATGTGACGCCACTGAAGCCATTAAAGCCACCAAAGCTGCGGCCCGATTCATGCTAAGGATGCGCGATTGCACCTGGAAATCGCGCGTCTTCAAGCACGTCGGATAGTTGCAACGGCACCCGGCGTAAGCTGGTTGCAACGTCTCGTGGGCATCGGTCCGAGGCCCTTCCCCGGCCCGCGCATCGGCGGCGAAAGCGGATCGAAACGCTTCGCGCCGCGCCTCCCGCCATCAAGCTCCGTCGACAGCGCCGCTCATCTGCAGCGCCGCGCCGGAGGCACTACACTTGCTCAATTGACCTGGTTGCCCGCTGCGGCACCTGTCGTGCCACAGCACACTCTGCAAAGGAGTCGTCGCTCATGTCACAAGTCACACCGAAGTCCCCGTCCGATCTCGACCAACTTGCGATCGACACGATCCGCACGCTATCGATGGACGCCGTGCAGAAGGCCAACTCCGGCCACCCCGGCACGCCGATGGCGCTGGCACCCGTCGCATTCCATCTCTGGCAGAACCATCTGCGCTACGACCCCGATGCGCCGTTGTGGCCGAACCGCGACCGCTTCGTGCTGTCGGTGGGGCATGCGTCGATGCTGCTGTATTCGCTGCTGCATCTTGCGGGCGTGAAAGCCATCGATGAAGACGGCAAGCCGCTGGACAAGCCCGCCGTCTCGCTCGACGACATCAGGCAGTTCCGCCAGCTCGACAGCGTGACGCCGGGCCACCCGGAGTACCGGATGACGACGGGCGTCGAGACGACCACGGGCCCGCTCGGCCAGGGGCTCGGCAACAGCGTCGGCATGGCGATGGCCGCGCGCTGGCACGAGGCGCACTTCAACAAGCCGGACGCGTCGCTCTTCGATTACCGTGTCTACGCGCTGTGCGGCGACGGCGACATGATGGAAGGCGTCTCGCATGAAGCCGCTTCGCTGGCGGGGCATCTGCAACTCTCGAACCTGATCTGGATATACGACAGCAACCGCGTGACGATCGAAGGCCACACCGATCTCGCGTACAGCGACGACGTCGAGTCGCGTTTTCGCGGCTATCGCTGGCACACGCTGCACGTCGACGACGCCAACGATGCGAACGCGCTCGAAGCCGCGATCAACGAAGCAAAGGCCGTGACCGACAAGCCGACGCTGATCGTCGTGAAGAGCATCATCGGCTGGGGCGCGCCGAACAAGCAGGACACGGCGTCGGCACACGGCGAGCCGCTCGGCGAAGAGGAAATCAAACTGGCGAAGCGCGCGTACGGCTGGCCCGAGGATGCGCAATTTCTCGTGCCCAATGGCGTGCGCGAACACTTCGCGCAAGGCCTGGGCGTGCGCGGCAAGGCGGCGCACGACGTGTGGAACCAGCGCTTCGACGAGTACGCGAGAAAGTATCCGCAGCTTGCGAAGGAGTTCGACCAGATGCAGGCGTCCGGGTTGCCGGAAGACTGGGACGAGGACATCCCCAAGTTCGATGCGGACGCGAAGGGCATCGCCACGCGCGAGTCGTCGGGCAAGGTGCTCAACGCGATCGCGCAGCGCGTACCGTGGATGATCGGCGGCGCGGCGGACCTCGCGCCGTCGACCAAGACGAACCTGAAGTTCGAAGGCGCGGGCAGCTTCGAGCATGACAATTACGGCGGGCGCAATTTGCACTTCGGCATCCGCGAGCACGGCATGGGTGCCGTGGCGAACGGTCTCGCGCTGTCGGGCTTGAGGCCTTACGCGTCGACGTTCCTGATCTTCAGCGATTACATGAAGCCGCCGATCCGCCTCTCGGCGATCATGGAAGTGCCCGTGATCTATGTGTTCACGCACGATTCGATCGGCGTCGGCGAAGACGGCCCCACGCACCAGCCGATCGAACAGCTTGCGTCGTTGCGCGGCATTCCCGGCTTGACGACGCTGCGTCCCGCCGACGCGAACGAAGTCGCCGAGGCCTGGCGCGTCGCGCTCTCGCATCCGCACGTGCCCGCGTGCATCGTCGTCACGCGCCAGCCGCTGCCCACCTTCGACCGCAAGAAGTACGCGTCCGCTGAAGGTGTGCGCCGTGGCGCCTATGTGCTCGCCGACGTGCCCGCTGGCAAGAAGCCCGACGTGCTTCTGCTCGCGACGGGCAGCGAAGTGTCGCTGTGCGTGGATGCATACGAGGCGCTGAAGGCCGAGGGCATCAACGCGCGCGTCGTGTCGATGCCGTCATGGGACGTGTTCGAGCAGCAGGACCACGCGTACAAGGACTCGGTGCTGCCGCCCGACGTGCACCCGCGCGTGGCCGTCGAGCAGGCCGCGACGATCGGCTGGGATCGCTACGTCGGCCGGCTCGGCTCGCAGATCGTGATGCATACGTTCGGCGCGTCGGCACCCCTCAAGGCGCTGAAGACGAAGTTCGGCTTCACGCCCGAGCGTGTCGTGGACGAAGCGAAGAAGCAGATCGCGCGCTGCAAGTCCGGCAACGTCAAGGAGTGACACATCATGCAGATCGGCATCGTGGGACTGGGCCGCATGGGCGGCAACATCGGCAGGCGGCTGATGCGCGGCGGTCATCAGTGCGTCGTCTACGATCACAATCCGCAAGCGACGGAAGCACTCTCGAAGGAGGGCGCAACAGGCGCAAGCGATCTGGGCGATCTCGTCGCGAAGCTCGATGCGCCGCGTGTCGTGTGGCTGATGCTGCCAGCGGGCAAGATCACCGAGGACACGCTCACAGAATTGCAGCGCGTCCTCACGGCCGACGATGTCGTGATCGACGGCGGCAACAGCTTCTACAAGGACGATATCCGCCGCGCCGCGCGGCTTCGCGAGACGGGGGTGCATTACGTGGATGTGGGCACGTCGGGCGGCGTCTGGGGACTGGAGCGCGGCTATTGCATGATGATCGGCGGCGACGACGCGATCGTGCGGCGCATCGATCCGATCCTCTCGGTGCTCGCGCCGGGGCGCGGCGAGATTCCCGTCACGCCCCATCGCGACGGACGCGATCCGCGCGTCGAGAACGGCTATATGCACACGGGCCCCGTCGGCTCCGGACACTTCGTGAAGATGGTGCACAACGGCATCGAGTACGGGCTGATGCAGGCGTACGCCGAAGGGTTTCACATCCTGAAGCACAAGGATCTGCCCGAGCTTCCGGACAGCGAGCGCTACACGCTCGATCTCGCCGATGTCGCCGAAGTGTGGCGGCGCGGCAGCGTGGTGTCGTCGTGGCTGCTCGATCTCACGGCGGGCGCGCTCGCGCAGGACGGCGAGCTGGACAAATTCTCGACGGAAGTCGCGGACAGCGGAGAAGGGCGCTGGACCATCGAGGCCGCGATCGAGGAAGCGGTGCCCGCGCAGGTGTTGTCGGCGGCGCTCTATACGCGCTTCCGTTCGCGCGACGCCGAATCGTTCCCCGAACGCATGCTGTCCGCGATGCGATTCGGCTTTGGCGGGCACAAGGAGTTTCCCGTCAAATAAGCAGCAGCGGCAGTTGAATGTGAAGCGAAGCCCGCGATATCCGTCGCGGGCTTTTTCTTGGCTTCCTTTCTCTCAATCGCCGATATTGACCGCAATAGCTCCCTGTTTGCATAACTGGAAACGAGCAGCGTCCTCAAGGCCTACGGCGCGATGTACAACCTCGAAAGAGGCGCGGTCGGGTTGTTCGAGTATCGTCGGCAACGGCCAGATCAAGCGGGAGATGACCAGCGCTCCCAGCGCCTGCACGCGCACGACTATCGGCTGCCACGATGGTTTGAATTCGAAATCGCGATTTTTATTTTGCACCAGGCGCTCTTAGCATTGACAGGGTAGTGAATCCGGCAACGGGTACAGCGGCTGTCATTGCGCGTTCGTCTTCGTGTTCGCGCCGTTGCCACCGGGCAATCACAGGGAGGCATCGATGGAGCACAAAGCTCGCACCCAGAACGAAAAGCTCGAAGTCAAGACGACGACCTGCTACATGTGCGCGTGCCGATGCGGCATCCGCGTGCATCTGCGCGATGGCGAGGTGCGCTATATCGACGGCAACCCGGAGCATCCGCTCAACCAGGGCGTGATTTGCGCGAAGGGCTCGTCGGGCATCATGAAGCAGTACTCGCCCGCGCGCCTCACGCAACCGCTGCTGCGCAAACAGGACGCGCCGCGCGGCAGCGCGCAGTTCGAGCCCGTCTCGTGGGACGTGGCATTCGACATGCTCGAAAAGCGTCTCGCCCATCTGCGCGCGACGGACCCCAAAAAATTCGCGCTCTTCACCGGACGCGATCAGATGCAGGCGCTGACGGGCCTGTTCGCGAAGCAGTTCGGCACGCCGAACTATGCGGCGCACGGCGGCTTCTGCTCGGCGAACATGGCCGCGGGCATGATCTATACGATGGGCGGCTCGTTCTGGGAGTTCGGCGGCCCCGACCTCGATCGCGCGAAGCTGTTCTTCATGATCGGCACGGCCGAGGACCATCACTCGAATCCGCTGAAGATCGCGATCTCGAAGTTCAAGCGCGCGGGCGGCCGCTTCATCGCGATCAATCCGATTCGCACCGGCTATGCGGCGATTGCCGACGAATGGGTGCCGATCCGCCCCGGCACTGATGGTGCGCTCTTCATGGCGCTGATGCGCGAGCTGATCGAAAGCAATGCATACGATCGCGAGTTCGTCGAGCGCTATACGAATGCGGGTGAACTGCTGGACATGCGCCCCGATAGCGACACGTATGGCCTTTTCGTGGCCGACGAAGCGGCCGACGTGAGCAATCCTCTCTTTCCGCAGAATCATATGTGGTGGGACCCCGCGAGCCAGCGCGCCGTGCTGCATCACACGCCGGGCGCGCGGCCCGCGCTCGAAGGACGCTATACGCTTGCGGACGGCACGCCCGTCGCGCCGTCGTTCGAACTGCTGCGCGAGCAGGTGGCGGACTGCACGCCGGAATGGGCGTCGCAGATCACGGGCATTCCCGCCGATACGATTCGCCGTCTTGCACGCGAAATGGCCGATGTCGCGCGCGATCACAAGATCACGCTGCCGATCCAATGGACGGACGCGTGGGGCGAAACGCACGAGACCGTGACGGGCGCGCCGATCGCCTTTCATGCGATGCGCGGGCTCGCCGCGCACTCGAACGGCTTTCAGTCGATCCGTGCATTGGCCGTGCTGATGTCGCTGCTCGGCACGATCGACCGGCCGGGCGGCTTCCGGCACAAGTCGCCGTATCCGCGCGCCGTGCCGCCGTCGGCGAAACCGCCGAACAGCCCCGACGACGTGAAGCCCAATACGCCGCTCGCAAACGGTCCGCTCGGCTGGCCCGCCGCGCCCAACGACCTGTTCATCGACGACAGCGGCGAACCCGTGCGTATCGACAAGGCGTTCTCGTGGGAATATCCGCTCGCCGTGCATGGCCTGATGCACAGCGTGATCACGAACGCGTGGCGCGGCGATCCGTATCCGATCGACACGTTGTTGATCTTCATGGCCAACATGGCATGGAACTCGTCGATGAATACCGTCGAAGTCCGCAAGATGCTCGCGGACAGGCACGATAACGGCGAGTACAAGATTCCGTTCATCATCGTGTGCGACGCGTTCCAGTCGGAGATGACCGCATTCGCCGATCTGATCCTGCCCGATACGACATACCTCGAACGCTACGACGCGATGTCGATGCTCGACCGGCCGATCTCCGAATTCGACGGCCCCGTCGATTCCGTGCGCGTGCCCGTCGTGCCGCCGACGGGCGAATGCAAGCCGTTCCAGGAAGTGCTCGTCGAACTGGCGAGCCGCCTGAAGTTCCCCGCATTCACGACGCCGGAAGGCGAGCGCAAGTATCGCGACTACCCGGACTTCATCGTCAATCACCAGACGGCGCCGGGCTCGGGCGTGGGCTTCCTGATCGGCTGGCGCGGCAAGGATGGTGACAAGGCGCTCGTCGGCGAACCGAATCCGCGGCAGTGGGAAGAGTACGCGAAGCACAATTGCGTCTATCACTACACGCTGCCCGAATCGATGCAGTACATGCGCAACTGCAACGGGCCGTATCTGGAGTTCGCGGTCGAGAAGGGCTTTCGCAAGTTCAACGAGCCCATTGTGATCGCGCTCTACTCGGACGTGATGCAGAAGTTCCGGCTCGCCGCGCAGGGCAAGACGAAGGGACGCCAGCCGCCGGATCATCTGCGCGCGCGCATCGAGCAGTATTTCGATCCGCTGCCGTTCTGGTATCCACCGCTCGAACACGATACGACCGATCACGCGGAGTATCCGCTCGCGGCCGTCACGCAGCGGCCGATGGCGATGTATCACTCGTGGGACTCGCAGAACGCGTGGCTGCGTCAGATACATGGCGAGAACTATCTGTACATGAATCCGCGCACGGCAGTGACACAAGGCATCGAAGACGGCGGCTGGATCTACGTCGAATCGCAATGGGGCAAGGTGCGCTGCCTTGCGCGCTATAGCGAAGCCGTCGAGCCGGGCACCGTGTGGACATGGAATGCGATCGGCAAGTCGGCGGGCGCGTGGAATCTCGGGCCCGACGCGAACGAATCGCAGCGCGGCTTTCTGCTGAATCACCTGATCGCGGATGAGATTCCCGTCAACAGCGCGAATCACCCGCGCACATCGAACTCCGATCCCATCACGGGCCAGGCCGCGTGGTACGACGTGCGCGTGCGCATCTATCCGGCCGAAGCGGACGCCGATCATACGCTGCCGCAGTTCGCGCCGATGCCTGCGCTGCCGGGTGTCGTCGGCGGGGCAGCGGGCGGCATGATTCATCGCATCGTGCAGACGTATTTCGCGGGACGTGGCGAGTTCGCCGCGCGTCTGCGTAAGGCTGCCGAGCGTAACTGAGTGCAACTGAAACGGAGAGCATCGATGACACAGATGGCGCTCGTGATCGATCTGAACGTCTGCGTGGGCTGCCACGCATGCGTGACGAGCTGCAAGGAGTGGAACACGTCGGGCGAGGCGGGCAGCCTGGCCGATCATCGTCCGTACGACGCCGATCCGTCGGGCACGTTCTTCAACCGCGTGCAGACGTTCGAAGCGGGTGAGTTTCCGCTCGCCGACACCATTCATTTCCCGAAGTCGTGCCTGCACTGCGAGGACCCGCCGTGCGTGCCCGTCTGTCCGACGGGGGCGAGCTACAAGCGCAAGGAAGACGGCCTCGTGCTGGTCGATTACGACCGCTGCATCGGCTGCAAGTACTGCTCGTGGGCCTGTCCGTACGGCGCGCGCGAAATCGACGAAGAGCGCAAGGAGATGACGAAGTGCACGCTGTGCGCGGACCGCATCTACAACGAAGCACTGCCCGAGCGCGACCGCAAGCCTGCATGCGTGCTCGCGTGCCCGACATCGGCGCGGCTCTTCGGCGACATTCATGATCCCGAGTCGGTCGTATCAAAGGCGATTCGCGAGCGCGGCGGCTATCAGCTGATGCCCGAATGGGGCACGCGGCCGTCAAATCACTATCTGCCGCGTCAGAAAGTGACGTCGTGCGGCAGCGGCGCGTGTTCGTGCAAGACGTCCGATGGCGACGAAGCTGCGTCCGTCGAAACGCAGGCGGAACGCGGCGAGCTTCATCTCGCGTCGATTGCGACGCGCGTGTGAGTGAACAGATCGAAAACGGGAGAACGGAATGAATCCGGCATTTTCAGTGGTGTTCCTCACGACGCTGAGCGGCGCGGGACAGGGGCTGCTGATCGCGCTCGTGGGCGTCGAGGCGGCGTCGCGGCTCGGCTTCGCCGATGTGGCAGCGGTGCCGCAACTGTTCTATGTCGTCGGTGCTCTGCTGTCATGCGTGCTTGGCGCGCTGGGGCTGCTTGCGTCGTTCTTTCATCTGGGCCATCCCGAGCGCGCATGGCGCGCGATCGCAATGTGGCGCACGTCGTGGCTGTCGAGAGAATGTCTGTGCCTGCCCGCGTTCCTTGCGTGCACGTTCGCTTATGGCGTCGCGCATGCGTTCGCATCGCCTTATACGCTTGAGATCGGCTTCGTTGCGGTTGCCGCGAGCGGGTTGCTGTTCATCTGCACGGCGATGATCTACGCGTGCCTGCGCTTCCTGCAGGAATGGGCGACGCCGCTGACGCTCGTCAATTTCGTGCTGTTAGGTTGTGCATCGGGCTTTACGCTCGCGACGGCGTGTGCCGCGTGGTTCGCGCCTGCGCTGATCGGGCCGCTCGCGGTGGGCGCATGCGGGTTGACGGTTGCGGGTTGCGCGTCGCGCGTCGCATCGTTGATGCGAAATGCGCGGCTCAGGCCGAAATCGACGGTGCAAAGCGCGACGGGCATTCGCGGCGCGCGCGTCGAGCAGAAATCGCGGGGCTTCACGGCGGGCGCGTTCAATCTGCGCGAGTTCTTTCATGGCAAGACGCCGCAGACGTTGAAGCGCATCAAGTGGACGTTTCTGATCGCTGCGTTCGTCGTGCCGTTCTGCCTGATCGTGTCGGGCGGAAGCGTGCGTTCGATCGGGCTTTCGTTCGTGCTGCTGTGTGCGGCGTCGGTGATCCAGTACGCGGGGCTCGTGGCCGAGCGCTGGTTCTTCTTCGCGGAAGCGCGGCATCCGCAGAATCTTTATTATCGGCAGGCGTAACGTACGTAGCCGTAACGTACGTAGCCGCGTCTACACGTGGCTTGCCTGCACACGCTCGGCGAGCTTGGCGTCGTAGCTCGAATGAACGTGCACGCGCTTCTTGTCCGGAAACGCGTAGTTGTACGCCTTGCGAAGCGCGAGCGACGCCTCGTGGAATCCGGAGAGGATCAGCTTCTGTTTGTTCGGATAGCCAGCGATATCGCCCGCCGCGAAGATGCCGGGGCACGAGCTTTCATAGTTCGACGTATCGACGACGATGCGCCCCGCCTGTATGTCGATCCCCCACTTCGCAATCGGGCCGAGATCGGCGACGAGACCGTATAGCACGAGCAATTGATCCGCTTCGAGTTGCATCGAGTTGCCGACCTGGCGAATCTCGATCGATTCGAGCGTCCCGTCGGGCGCCTTCAACGCCGCAATCGATCCGACTATGAAGTCCATTTCGCCCGCCTCGACCGACTGGCGCATTTTGGTCACGCTCGAATCCGTCGCGCTGAAGCCATTGCGACGGTGCACGAGCGTCACGCGCTTCGCGACGGAACGCAGCGCGAGCGCCCAGTCGAGCGCCGAGTCGCCTCCGCCTGCAACGACCACTTTCTTGCCCGCAAAATCGTTCTGCTTGCGAACGCTGTAGTGCACGTGACGCTCTTCGAGCGGCACCGCTTCGTCGAGCGTCAGGCGCTGCGGCACGAATGAGCCATTGCCGGCTGCAATCAGAATAGCGGCTGCGTCGAAGGTCAGTCCTTTGTCCGTGCGGGCCCGCCAGTGCCCGTTATCGAGGCGCTCGACCGACTCGATGCATTGGCCGAGATGCATTGGCGGATCGAACGGGCGGCATTGCTCGATGAGCCGATCGACGAGGTCGCGTGCAGTGCAGATCGGTATGGCCGGGATGTCGTAGATCGGCTTGTCGGGATACAGTTCGATGCACTGTCCGCCTATGCGTTCGATGGTGTCCACGATCCGGCACGAGAGGCCGATCACGCCGGCCTCGAATGCAGCGAAGAGGCCCACAGGTCCCGCGCCGACGATCAGTACATCGGTGCTCAAGGGTGCGTCTGTCTGCGATGTCATACGTGCTCCTCATGCGTGTCGGCGGCCATTCATGGTTTCACGATACAGACAGGAGCACGTCCAGGCAACGAAGTCATCACGGCGGGCATGGATAAGCACGTTGTACTGCGTATGCTCTCGATGCCGCTGACCGTGAGAGCCATCTTGCCTTCCATGCGCGCCGCTAATGCAATCGCGCTACTTGATCTTCCACTTGATCGAGCATCCGAACGCCGGATTCTGCGTGTCGGGGCCGACGCCTGTCTGCGCGATCTGCTGCATTGCTTCGAACAGTTCGCGGCGCGCGCCCGCAACGGGCTCCTTGCGCGAAGCATCGAGCCTGCCGCGATAGCGCAATACCAGATTGGCGTCGAAGCCATAGAACTCCGGCGTGCAGACGGCGTCGTAGGCGCGCGCGATCTGCTGCGTCTCGTCGTACAGATACGGGAAAGGCAACTGCAACCGGGACGCGAGTTCGGCCATGCGCTCGAACGAATCTTCCGGATAGGCGATGCCGTCGTTCGAGTTGATACCGACCATGCCGATACCCAGTGCCGCCAGTTCGCGCGCTTCGCTCACGATGCGTGGCAAGACGGCCTTCACGTACGGACAATGGTTGCACATGAAAACCACGACGAGTCCCTTCGGACCGCGCACGTCGTCGAGCGTGCGGGTCTTGCCGTCCGTTGCGGGCAGCGAGAACGCGGGCGCGGCGACGCCGAGTTCGCCTGCGGGAGATTCGGTAGCCATCGGTCACTCCTTGAATGATGAGGTCCAACACATGTTCGTGCATTCTTCGAATCGGCGTGCGGCAGTCGAAACGGGCAGTCGAAACGCTAACGCGCGATCGCGGCCGCTATATCTTCGACGACGCTGGCGGCCACAGGTTCTTCATCGGGTGCCACGTGCGAGAGCTTCATGAGGCGCGGTTGCAGCAGCAGCGCGACGAGTCCGCTCCAGCCGGTCTGATGCGAAGCGCCGACGCCGCGTCCGTTGTCGCCGTGAAAGTATTCATGGAACAGGATGAGATCGCGCGAATGCGGGTCGGCTTGCAGCATCGGATAGGCCGCCATCACGGGCCGCACGCCTTGTGCATCCTTCATGAAGAGCGTGGCGATGCGCCGCGCGAGATCGTCGGCGATCTCGCTCAGCGAAAGGTGGCGGCCCGAGCCCGTCGGATATTCGATTCGAAACTCGTCGCCGTAGTAGCGATGAAACTCGTACAGCGATTCGATCAACAGATAGTTGACGGGCATCCAGACAGGGCCGCGCCAGTTCGAATTGCCGCCGAATACACGCGAATCCGATTCGCCTGGCTGATACTGGATGCAGACGCTCACACCGTCGCGATCGAACAGATACGGCTCGTCGAGATGAAAGCGGGACAGCGCCCGCACGCCGTGATCGGAGAGAAACTCGGCTTCGTCGAGTGCGCGGCGCAGCAGCGCCTTCATTCGATGTCCGCGCAACAGCGACAGCAGCGTCGTGTTGCCCTTGCCGGGCTCCGTCCAGCGCGACACGAGCTTCGCGAGATTCGGCCGGTGATCGAGAAACCATGCGAGCCGTTCGCGCAGTCCGGGCAAATGACCGTACACGCGTTCCTCGAGCACGTGAACGGCAAAGAGGGGAATCAACCCGACGATCGAACGGATGCGCATCGGCACGCGGGTTCCGTCCGTGAGGTGCAGCACGTCGTAGAAGAATTCGTCCTCGTTGTCCCATAGCCCCGTGTTGCATCCTTCGTCGCAACTGACGGCTTCCGAGATATACAGAAAGTGCTCGAAAAACTTCACCGCGATCTCGACGTATGCATCGTTCGTCATCGCGAGTTCGAGTCCGATCTGCATCAGGTCGAGCGCATACGAGGCCATCCATGCGGTGCCGTCGGCCTGATCGATGCGGCCGCCCGTCGGCAGCGGCGAAGAGCGGTCGAAGATGCCGATGTTGTCGAGCCCGAGAAAACCGCCCTGAAAGATGTTGCGGTCGTCGGCGTCCTTGCGGTTGACCCACCACGAGAAATTCAACAGCAACTTGTGGAACATCACTTCGAGAAACGCGTGATCGCCGACGCCCGTCAACTCGCGGTCGAGTTCATACACGCGCCACGTCGCCCACGCATGGACGGGCGGATTCGCATCGCCGAACGCCCACTCGTACGCGGGCAACTGGCCGTTCGGATGCATGTAGCGCTCTTTCACGAGCAGCAGCAATTGTTTCTTCGCGAAGTCGGGGTCGATCATCGCGAACGCGGCGGCATGAAACGCGAGATCCCACGATGCGTACCACGGATACTCCCACTTGTCGGGCATCGACACGATGTCGCCATTGCACATGTGCCGCCAGTCCGCATTGCGGCCATGCCTGCGCGGTTTCGGCGGCGTCGGCTGGCCGGGGTCGCCGTCGTGCCAGCGCGTCACGTCGAACTGATAGTACTGCTTGGTCCACAACATGCCCGCCAATGCCTGACGCTGCACGAGCCGCGCATCGGCGTCGTCGATGTCGTGCTGAAGCGCCGCATAGAACTCGTCGGCCTCTGCTTGCCGGCGCGCGAAGAGGGCGTCCATGTCGAGCGGCACGGTGTCGCGCACCGCTTCGGGACGCCAGCGCAGGTACAGCACCGAGCGCTCGAAAGGCTCGAATTGCAGATACACGTGTGCCGCGGCGCGCGTGCCCTTGTCGCGTCGGATGGCCTGTTCGTCGCCCGCGACGAGATAGTCGTTGAAGCCGTCCTTGTACGGTCCCGCGCCATCGATGCCGAAGATGCGCCGCACATTCGTTTCGTTCTCGCAGAAGAGCCATTCGACGGGCTGCTGCGCCGAAGCCGTGACGATCATCGTGCCGATCGATGGGTTGTGCGCGACGACGCGCGCGCCTGCGTCCTTATCCGGTTGCAGCGCGAGCGACGGCTTGCCGGATTTGCTGGACCACGCCCATCTGTTCCGAGCCCAGAACTGCGGCAGCACATGAAGCGTCGCGTGCCGCGATGCGCGATTCTCGACGGTCACGCGCATCACGATATCGTCGGGCGTGTGCTTCGCGTACTCGACGAATACGTCGAAGTAGCGGTTATCGTCGAACACGCCCGTATCGAGGATTTCGTATTCGGGCTGATCGGCGCCGCGCCGCGCGTTTTCGTCGATCAGATCCTGGTACGGGTACGCGTCGTGAGGATACTTGTACAGCATCTTCATGTACGAATGCGTCGGCGTGCCGTCGAGATAGAAGTAAAGCTCCTTCACGTCTTCGCCGTGATTGCCTTGCGCGTTCGTCAATCCGAACAGGCGTTCCTTGATGATGGGATCGTGCCCGTTCCACAGCGCGAGCGAGATGCACCAGTCGAGCGGGTCGTTGCCGAATCCCGCGATGCCATCCTCGCCCCAGCGGTACATGCGGCTGCGCGCGTGATCGTGCGGAAAGTAGTCCCACGCGGTGCCGTATTCGCTGTAGTCTTCGCGGACCGTACCCCATTGACGCTCGCTCAGATACGGTCCCCAGCGGCGCCACCCGTCGAGGTCCGGACCGTGTAGACGCGAGCCTTCCTTCGATTGCAGCAGATTGATTGCGCGTAGCGGTGGCATGGAACCTCCCGGCCCGAAATCGACCCTGCGGATAGATCGGTGCGTGAACGTCTGTGCTTTTCCATCGCGAGCGGCGTGTGTGGCAGGCATCTTCAGAGGCGCGCAACGGACCGCCGCCGGACGGCAACCTTGATGATAGGCGTCCCGCGCCTGCATGGCGACCCAACGGTCGGCCTTGTACGGCATACTTGAGCGAATTTCACCGAGCGGAGAACGTCGACAGCGGGCACGCCTAAAGAGCGACGCCCAATGGTGGGCGGTGAGATGGCGGGCTATCGCTCGCTGTCACGCGGGCCGCACGTATGGGAGCATGTCGCTAATGACGACTTCAGCGCACGTAAGCCGAACGTCGAGGCCGACATTCGGCAACAAATCCAGCTTGAGCAAGCCGCCTGGAACCAGCGCCAGCGACATTTCCATGATCGTCGCCTCTTCGAGCATCGCATTCACGTCAATCTCTGACGTGCGAACGTCCAGGCAATCAATCACGACGATGCGATCGGGGCGACCGTCAACAGGCGGCGGTCCATATCGGTTGTGGAGTACTTCGAGGCACACATCCACTACATCGCGCGTTTGCATACCGGGTAGCTGGTGACCGTCCACGCCTTCGCGACTCTCGCGCGTCCTTCGCATACAGAAAGAGCGCACCGCCGAATCGTGAAAGGATGAATAGCCGCCAAGGACCATTGCCAAGGTCTCGCCGTTGGTTGCCAGGTCCCACCCCCAAGTCTTTTCCGGGCTGTTCATCGCGTTCTACTCACTCACAGTTGATTGGTGACATCGGAGGGTGTGTATTGTCCCGCTTCCCATTGAAGAAGTTATGGCCATGCGGCTCGCCGTGGCTGGCGTGGAACTGCGCACAAAGGTTGCCTTCCGAATCGAAGTAGTCCACGTCCAATCCATTCGGATTGACGAGATAGCCCCCTGGCTCGTTGCCCGTCATGCCAACGCCCCGCGCTGCCAAATCATCAATGTTCCCGCTCACTTCGTCTGGGACGTACACGAATGGCTGCGCATCAGCGAGATCGATTGTGGCCGTGTCGGTGAACCCAGCAAGCGGTGTCGCAATGCTGCCATCCGGTAGAACATCGCCGGGATTGGCCGCCCAGATAGCGGGCCCATCTTCGGCGAGAAGGCGCGGCAGTGTACGTGAGACATATGAGCCCGCACGCGCGATTCGAGCTGTGCCCTTGAAAAGCTGGGACGGCGTGAATGTGACCGAACGCGGCTTCGGGTTTCCGTTTCCGCCGCTGCCCGCGCCCGTATAACGCGGCGGGTCGGGTATCGCCACGATATCGCCCGTCTCGATTGCGCGCTTGACCTTGAACACGACATCGGACGACGATGCATCAGCAATTCCGAGAAGGTTACAAAGCTGCTGCATCAACCTATCGTCACGCGTCCACTTGAACGCGTCGGACAGGAACGCTTTCGCGGAATCGGCGGCGCGCCGCTTGTCGGTGTCTCGCAAAAACGCATCGCGACGGAGGCGCAATGTCAACGAGCGATCGGCCAGCCTGATTTCATTACCCACCTTTCCTCCATGCGACAGGACAGAGCGGGTATACCTAGCACAGTGTCACAGCCTGTTTGCAAATCATCGTCAAGGCAGGACGTCCATGCATAGTGTTCAGGAAGCTTACCGAGCCGGAGGGCGGATTCCCGGGGAAAAGCGATTTCCGTGCTCTGTCACAGACCGCATTCGAAACGAAGCTGATCGAAACACACGCATTAAAGGTGAAACTCACCGGCTCAGAGACAAGTACGAGGGAGCGCGAGCGCCGACGCAACGAAGCCGTGTAAATGCAACCAGCTAACCGGCTACGAAACACCGGCGAATCCGGCAAGTCCGCAAATGAGAAATGCGTTCGGACAGGCGCTTTGGTTTACGATGGGTAAGTTGGGTGGTAATGATCGTGTTCGGAGAACGTCGATATGGCTGCAGACCTCGCACACTCCTGGTTGACCTTCAGCGCGCCCGTCGCAGCAGCCCGAGCGGCTCGCCGTCCGCTCGTGGCGCTGGAATCGACGATCATCGCGCACGGCATGCCGTACCCAGAGAACGTGCGCACTGCGCGCGAAGTCGAGGCCCTGATCCGCGAACTGGGCGCCGAGCCCGCGACGATTGCCGTGATGGACGGACGAATCCGCATCGGCCTTTCAGACGACGAGCTGGAACGGCTCGGCCGCTCGGACGGCGTGCACAAGGTCAGCCGCCGCGATCTGCCCGCCGTGCTCGCGAGCGGCGAAACGGGCGCGACGACGGTTGCGGGCACGATGATCTGCGCGGCGCTCGCGGGCATCGAAGTATTCGTCACGGGCGGCATCGGCGGCGTGCATCGCGGCGCCTCCGAGACCTTCGACATTTCCGCCGATCTGCAAGAACTGGCGAAGACCTCGGTGGCGGTGGTATGCGCGGGTGCGAAGTCGATCCTCGACATCGGACTCACGCTCGAATATCTGGAAACGCACGGCGTGCCCGTGCTCAGTTGCGAGCAGGACAATTTCGCGGCGTTCTACACGCGCGACAGCGGCTTTCGCGCGGACTACAGGCTCGACGATGCGCATGAGCAGGCACGCTTCATCCGCACGAAATGGGACCTGGGGCTGGCGGGCGGCGTCGTGTTGAGCACGCCCGTGCCGGAAGCGGCGGCGATGCCGTCCGAAGAGATCGACGCAATCACACGCCAGGCGCTTGCGGATGCCGCCACACAGGGCATTAGCGGCAAGGCCGTGACGCCTTTTCTGCTGGCTCGCATCAAGGCGCTGACGGGCGGGCGCAGCCTCGCGACGAACATCGCGCTCGTGAAGCACAACGCGGAAGTGGGAGCGAGGCTGGCGTTGGCGCTGTCGCGAGCGGACCAGGGCCCGCCTGCATAGTCACCGTTGCCGCGAGCGACCTTCACCTTCGTATCGTCCGCGCGGCCATCTACGCGCGTCTTGCTCGCGCAATGGTTTTGCCCGCCCGCACAATGCCATCGCCGTTCAGCTTCTTTTCACCGCATCACAGTGTCGATGCACAGGCGCGGTATCCGTGAATGACGGACTGGGCACGCGCATTGCTCAGCAACGTCGGCGGATGCGTGACAAAAAAGGTCCGTGCAGAACCCGGACATGAGCCGTGCCGGATCGACCGTGTGTCGAACGCCGCGCAGCCGGTTTTCATTAGTGGCCTTATATGGCGATTGCCGCGACGCGAGCGGATAATCGTCGGACAGCCCCGGATGGTGGACAGCGGGGCTTGCTTGATTGTGGGGTGGACACATGAAAGCTCACGGTCGCAAAAGCCTGATTTGCGCGGTGCTGATCGCCGTACTGTATGTTGGTTGCAGCGGCGGCGGGGGTGGAGACAGCACCAGCTCTGGCAGCGGTTCGGGATCGGGCACCGCGGGAAATCCGCCGGCGACCGCGGCTCCAACGGTGGATGTCGTCACCTATCACAACGACATCGCGCGCACGGGCACGCAATTGCACGAAACGAAGCTGACACCCGCGAACGTGAATTCGTCCACTTTCGGTAAGATCAACAACTTGCCCGTCGATGGCAAGGTCGACGCCGAGCCGCTCTATCTGGCGAACGTAACGATTGCGGGCGGCACGCGCAACGTGCTGTATGTCGCGACAGAGAACGACAGCGTCTATGCGTTCGACGCCGATACGGGCGCGCAGCTTTGGAAAGTCTCGGCGCTCAGCAACGGCGAAACGCCGAGCGATGCCCTTAACTGCTTCCAGATTTCGCCGATCATCGGCATCACTTCGACACCCGTGATCGATCGCGGGCGCGGGCCGAATGGCGCGATGTATCTGGTGGCGATGTCGAAGGATGCGTCGGGCAACTATCACCAGCGCATTCACGCGCTCGACCTCACGACGGGCGCCGAGCTGTTCGGCGGTCCGGCGACGATCAGTGCGTCGTCCCCCGGCAGCGGCCCGAACAGTTCGGGCAGCACGCTCACGTTCGATCCGAAGCAGTACGCGGAGCGCCAGTCATTGCTGCTGCTGAACGGCAATGTCTACACGGGCTGGACGTCCCACTGCGATATCCCGCCGTATAACGGCTGGGTGATCTCCTATAGCGCGGACACGCTGCAGCAAACGGGCGTGCTGAACCTCACGCCGAACGGCGCGGGAGGCGCGATCTGGATGAGCGGCGCGGGCATGGCGTCGGACGGGCAGTCGATCTATTTCCTCGACGGCAACGGCACGTTCGATACGACGCTCGACGCGAATGGTTTCCCGGTGAACGGCAACTTCGGCAACGCGTTCATCAAGCTGGGCGCGGCCAATCCCCCGAAGGTCATGGACTATTTCGTCATGTCGAACACCTTGACGGAATCGCAAGCCGACGAGGACCTGGGCTCGGGCGGCGCGCTCGTGTTGCCGGATCTGACCGACGCGAGCGGTGCTGTCCGTCACCTCGCGCTCGGGGCCGGCAAGGACGCGATCATCTATGTGGTCAATCGCGATTCGATGGGCAAGTTCAACCCGAGCGCCAACAATCTTTTTCAGCAGATCAGCGGACAACTGACGGGACCTGAGTTCGGCATGCCCGCGTATTTCAACAATACGGTTTACTTCGGCTCGGTCGGCGACAGCATCAAGGCCTTCGGCGTGAGCGGCACAGGGCTGACGGCGACTCCGACCAGCCGCACGCCGACGAGCTTCAGCATGCCCGGCGCGACGCCGAGCATTTCCGCGAACGGCAATGCAAACGGAATCGTGTGGGCGCTCGAGAACGGTGATATCGCCGTGCTGCATGCGTACGACGCGACGAATCTCGCGGTCGAGCTGTACAACAGCAACCAGGCCGCGGGCGCGCGCGATCAGTTCGGCGCGGGCAACAAGTTCATCACGCCGATGATCGCGAACGGCAAGGTGTATGTGGGCACGCAAAACAGCGTGGCAGTGTTCGGATTGCTAGGCGGGGGCTGAACGGTCGCGATGACCACGGGCATCACGCGCTTTCGCGCACGACCAGTTCGAAGCCGAGATCGACGACGGGCGACGCGACCGGCTCGTTGCCGATCATCGACAGCAGCAGGCTGGACGCGATGCGTCCGACTTCCGCTCGCGGCGTGCGTACGGTGGTCAGGCGCGGCACGCAATCCGCGGCGCCCGCCAGATCGTTGAAGCCGACTATCGCCACGCGCTCCGGAATCGCGATGCCTTGCCGTCGGGCTTCGAACAGCGCGCCTTGCGCGAGGTCGTCATTGCCGAAGAAGATGCCGTCCACGTCCGGGCGCCGTTGCAGCAACTGGCGGAACAGATCGCATCCGAGCCCGATCGACGACGGCGACGGCGTGAGCACTTCGAGGTCGGGGTCGTACAGGCCCTTGCGCTGCAGCGTCTCGCGAAAGCCCTCTCCGCGCTGCATCATCCGCGAGTCGAGCTGCGCGGCGACAAACGCATTGTGGCGACAGCCGCGCGCAATCAGATGCTCCGCGACCGCTTCGCCGGCGCGGGCCTGCGAAAAGCCGACGCAATGCACGCCCTCGGCCTCTTCGAGTTCCATGATGTGCACGCAAGGCACGCCGCTCGCGTCGATCAGGCGGCGCGCGCTCTCGGTCCGGTCGAAGCCGGTGACGATCAGGCCGCTTGGCGGCGACGCGAGGTAGTGGCGGATCAGGTCTTCCTCGGCGTTGCGCGAGTAGTGCGAATTGCCGATCAGGATTTCGTAGCCGCGCGGACGCAACGCCGTGTGGATCGATTCGAGCACGTCGACAAAGACCGCGTTCGACAGCGACGGAATCACGACGGCCACGGCATCGCTGCGGGACGACGCGAGCGCGCGGGCGGCGGGGTTGGTGACGTAGTTCAGTTCCGCCGCGGCGGCTTTGACCCGTTGCACATAATCGGGTCCGACCGAGCCCAGGCCGCGCAGTGCGCGCGACGCCGTAATCGTGCTGACGCCAGCAAGCCGGGCGACCGCTTCGAGGGTCGGCCGGCCCGTGCTTCGGGTTTTCCTGAGTGTCGATGTCGCCATAATCGATTTAGGATAGCGCTGTCTTGCGTCCCGCGCAACAGCGTTCCTTCGACGGCTTCGAGCCGCCGTGCAACGCGAGCGCCAAGGGTCACGGGACATAATTTTTGTGCGTATGAGATAGCGCTATCTCAATAGCTGAAAGGAGTCGCATATGATCGGACACGTTTCATCGCTCGTTGTCATGGGTGTCGCCGGATGCGGCAAAAGCAGCGTCGCGCAGGCGCTCGCGGCCCGTCTCGGCGGGGTGCTGATCGAAGGCGACGCGTTTCATCCGCAAGCGAACGTCGACAAGATGAAACGCGGCATTCCGCTCACCGACGAGGATCGCGCGGGCTGGCTCGACCGCCTCGCGGAAGAACTCGAACGCGTCGCGAGCCGTGGAGAGCGTGCCGTGCTCGCGTGCTCGGCGCTTAAAGAGCGCTATCGCAACCGGCTGCGCAACGCGACATCGTCGCTTGGCTTCGTGTTTCTCGACCTGCCGCAACGCGAGGCCTTGCGGCGCGTGGCGCAGCGTGACAGCCACTTCATGCCCGCGTCGCTCGTCGAAAGCCAGTTCGCCACGCTCGAGCGCCCGGTTGCCGAGCCGTTGACGTTGACGCTCGACGGGACCCGTTCGCTTCCCAGCCTCGTCACGGAGGCGGCCGCGTGGTGCGGCAGCTCGCGGTTGCACCCTGCCATTATGCAGCCTGCGTGAGATAGCGCTGTCCCAAACTTCTGCTTCGTGGCCCGGCCGACAGGGCCACAACGATAACTTTTCAAGGAGACCATGATGGCAATCGCATCAGGGCAACGCGTTCCCAACCGGCGCTGGGTCATCGGCCTGCTGCTGGGCATCGGCGTGCTCATCAATTACTTCGACCGGATCAATCTGTCGGTGGCGGCGCCGCAGATGAAAGAGGCGTTCAATCTGTCGCCGGCCGATATGGGCCTGCTGTTCAGCGCGTTCTTCTGGCCGTATGCGTTGCTGCAAGTGCCCGCTGGACTCTTTCTCGACCGCTTCGGCGTGACGCGCGTCGGCCGTTGGGGCGCGTTCCTGTGGGGCCTCGCGTCGGCCATCACCGTTTTCGCGAGCGGATTCGGCGGCGTGTTCGCGGCGCGCGCGGTGCTGGGCATCGCGGAAGCGCCTGGCTTTCCCGTCAGCTCGAAGGCCACGGGCTACTGGTTTCCGCGCAAGGAGCGCGCGCTCGCGACGGCGATTTTCGATGCAGCCGCCAAGTTCTCGAATGTGATCGGCGTGCCGCTCGTCGCCGTCGTCGTCGTGAATGCGGGGTGGCGATGGGGATTCGGCGTGACGGCGCTGCTGAGCTTTGCGTATTTCATCGCGTTCCTCGTCATCTATCGCGATCCGAGCAAGGACAGCAAGCTCTCTCCCGCTGAACTCGACTACATCCAGAAGGGTGGCGCGACGCCCGAAGGCACCTCGGGCGCAAGCGTGTTCGGCATGCTCGGCTACCTGCTGACGAAGACCAAGGTCTGGGGCCTGACGATCGGCTTTGCCGCCTACGGCTACTCGTTCTATCTGTTCCTGACCTGGCTGCCGGGTTATCTCGTCCAGACCATGCACATGAGCATCCTCAAGTCGGCGGGCTTCGCGGCGATTCCGTGGGCCGTGGCGACGGTGACGGACCTGGTCGTCGGCGGCTGGCTGATCGACCATCTGATCGCGCGCGGCAAGGACGAAACGCGCGTGCGCAAGGCGGTGCTGGTGACGGGCATGCTGTTCGGCCTCGCTGTCTTCGGCGCGACGCAGACGACGAATCCCGGATGGGCGATCTTGTGGATCTCGATTGCGCTCGGCGGTCTTGCGGCGGCTGCGCCCGTCGGCTGGTCGCTTCCGTCGCTGATTGCGCCGAAGGGCGGCGTCGGCACCGTTGGCGGCATCATGAACTTCGCCAACAACCTGATGGGCGTGGCCGCGCCCATCGTCACGGGCTTCATCGTCGGCGCGACGAACTCCTTCGCCAACGCGTTCCTCGTGGCGGGCGTCATCCTGGCCGTCGGCATCGTGTCGTTCGTGTTCGTGATGGGGCGCATCGAAGCGATTCCCGAACCGGACGATACCGACGAAGCGACGGGCCGCACCGCGACGAAAACGTCGACGCCGGCGGGTTGAGCCGCGCGACGCAGCGACGCAGCGGCGCGAAATTACATCGGTTTGAAAGCCTGATCGACTGGCAGGCACAGAACAACGAATCAATAACAGCCTCGATGAGGCATCTGGAGAAAAACGCAATGAAAAAGAACCGTCAACGGCGCCTCGCAGGTCTGGCGGCAGTTGCTTCCGTTGCTACGGCAGCGCATGCACCCGCGTTCGCGCAAAGCAGCGTGACGCTGTACGGCATCGTCGATAACGGCATCGGTTATCAGTCGAGCTCGACGACGCTCGGTTCGACATCGGGCGGCCACTCGGCGTTCAAGATGATCACGGGCGTGTGGGCAGGCAGCCGCTTCGGCCTGAAGGGCGCGGAGGACCTGGGCGGCGGCACGAAGGCCATCTTCACGCTGGAAGAGGGCTTCAGCGCGAACAGCGGCGCGATGTCGACGACCAACCTGATGTTCAGCCGCCAGGCGTTTGTCGGCGTGACGAACGGCACGTATGGCACGCTGACGGCGGGCCGTCAATATGCGTCGTACTACCAGCTGCTGTCGCCGTATAGCCCGACGACGTGGCTCACGGGCTTCTACGGCGCGCACCCGGGCGACGTGGATGGCCTCGACACGATCTATCGCGCGAACAACACGCTGCTGTACATGTCGCCGCAACTCTATGGCTTCAAGTTCAGCGGCTCGTATTCGCTGGCGGGCGTGCCGGGCAGCGTGAACCAGGGCTCGACGTGGAGCACGGCGATCCAGTATGCGCAGGGTCCTGTCGGTATTGCAGTCGGCTTCTCGCGCATCAACAACTCGACGGTCGGCGGCGGCGCATTCGGCACGGACTCGACGACGTCGAACGCAGGCGCGCAGACGGGCGTCTCGGCTGTGACGAACGGCTATCGCACGGCGCAGGCGCAACAGCGCTTCGCAGTCGGCGCGGGTTATACGTTCAACAGCCAGTTCGACATCACGGCGACGTACACGAACGTGCAGTACATCCCGGGCGCCGGCTCGTCGTTCCGCGACGAGGCGATCTGGAACACGGGCGGCATCGTGCTGCACTGGAAGCCGACGGCCGCATGGGACTTCGCGACGGGCTACAGCTACACGCGCGCGACGAAGGCCAACGGCATCACCAGCAGCGCGCAGTACCAGCAGTTCAACCTGTCCGAGTACTACTCACTGTCGAAGCGCACGGGCCTGTATGCACTGGAGGCGTATCAGCGCGCGAACGGCCAGACGCTCGGCAATAACGGCGCAGGCAACATCATCAACGCGACGGCGACGCTCGGCGACGGCTTCAACTCGACGCCTTCGTCATCGCGCAGCATGGTCGGCGTGGGCGTGGGTATCGTGCATCGGTTCTGATGCCGCTCGTCGCATTCGAAGCAGCACAAGCAAAGTAGTACGGAGCGCCGCGCTTGCGGCGCTTTGCATTTCACGCACGCATCATTCGATGTCAGAAGCAGGACCCACACTCCCGACTCGTCAACGATGCTCTGGACGCCCGGCGCCAAGTGATTCGAGAAGCGGCCTGAGCGCATCGAGTTCCGAGCCGAAGCCGCTCCAGTCTCCTGCTTTTAGCCGTTCGAGCGCGTGGTTATAGTGCGCGAGCGCTTCGCGGGCGCGCTCGTCCGCCGTGCCCGGAGGCTGCGCTGCCGTTGGCGAGGTTTGCTCGAAGAGCGCTGCGAGGGCTTGCGCGAGGGTCTCCTGCATCACGACACGGTCCCCGTACGCGGCGATGATCCGCTTCAGTTCGGGCAACTGCCCCGACGCTGCGCGCAGATAGAGCGGCGACACATAGAGTATCGAATTCTCGATCGGCACGACGACGAGATGCCCGCGAATGACGCGCGAGCCCATCTGGTTCCACAGCGAAATCTGCTGCGAGATCTCGGTGTTCTGCTGGATGCGCGCCTCGATCTGGAACGGCCCGTACACCAGCTTGTCTTTCGGGAACGTGTAGACGATCAGCTTGCCGTACTCGGGCGGATCGCAACGCGCCGCAAGCCAGGCAATCATGTTTTCGCGCTGACTGGGCACCATCGGCAGCAGCAGGACGAACTCGGCGCGTGCCTCGCCGGGCAGCCGCATGATCATGTAGTACGGCGCCATCCGCGCGCCCTGGGCGTTGCCCGCATCGATACCGCCAGGCTCGCGCGGAAATTGCCACAGGTCCTCGCGGTTGTAAAAGACCTCCGGCGCTTCCATATGGTAGGTGCGATAAAGCTGCGCCTGAATCAGAAAGAGATCTTCCGGGTAGCGGATATGCTGCCGCAGGTCTTGCGGCATCGCATCGAGTGGCTTGAAGAGTCCGGGAAAGATGCGCTGCCAGGTCCGCAAGATGGGATCGGCAGGATCGCTGACATAGAAATCGACCGTGCCGTTATAGGCATCCACGACCACCTTGACCGCATTGCGGATGTAGTTGGTGCCATCGCCGGTGGCAGGCTGCGAGTACGGATACCAGCGGCTGACCGTGTACGCATCCAGTATCCAGAAGAGCCGCCCGCCGCTCACGACGATATACGGATCGTGATCCAGGCTCAGGAACGGCGCGATCGTGCGCACCCGGTCCAGAATGTTGCGGTGGAAAAGAATCCGGCTCGTGTCCGTGATGTAGCTGGTCAGCAGAATGTTGGGATCGGCGAACTGCCACGCAAAGAGGAAGCGTCGCGCGTTGCTGCCGATGCCGACTCCGTCGCGACCGCTATAAGCCGCGTACACGTTTTCCTTCCCGTGGGGGAAGTCGAATTCCGGCACGCTGCCTTTCACGATCACATAGTCCTGCTCGCCTTGACCGAAATAGAGGCGCGGCTCGCGAACCGCCAGGCCGCCATTGGCAACGGGCGGAATGTCCTGCAGATAGAACGACGGCAATCCTTCGGCCGATTTCTCGGTGACGGGCGACATCACAACGCCATTGCCATGCGTGAACAGCAGATGCAGGTTCACCCAGGTCTGCGCATTGGTTGAAAGCATCGACGTTTCGAGTTCGCGCGCGGAGAGCATCACCTGTCTGTAGCCGGCGTCGAGCCGGTAGCGGTCGATGTCCACGGAAAGAAACCGGTAGTACGTCCTGATCTCCTGCAACTGCGCATAGGTATCCATCAACGGCTGCACATCCCACAGGCGGATGTTATCGATGGTTGGGCGATTGGCCTGCAGTTCGGCCGGATTCAATCCCTGTTCAGCGGCAAAAGGCCTCGCCGTGATTTGCGTGAGACCGTAGGCCTGCCGGGTCAGCGCGATATTGTGCTTGATATAGGGCGTCTCCAGCGTGAGTTCGCTCGGCTTGACATAGAACCGTTGATAAAGCGCCGGATAGATCACGGCGAATACGAACGAGCCGCCGAACACCAGCAGCGCCGATGCCACGGCAATACGATAGCTGCGCCTTCGCATGTTGGCCCATGAAGCGATGGATGCGGCGGCGGCAAGACCCATGAGCAGCCACAGCACCGGCAACCCGACGTGGATGTCGGTATAGCCCGCGCCGACGACGACGCCGTTGTCGTCATAGAGCAGCAGAAACCGGTCGAGCCAATAAGACCCGGCCTTTGCCGCAAAGAACAGCGCGAGCAGCGCTGAGCCATGCATCGCGGCGGCTCGCGAGAGGCCGCGTGGCGGCTGTTCTACCGCGATGTCGCCGCGCACGCCATAGATCACTCCCGCAACGATGGCGCTGCAAAAGAGCACGCGCAGCAGCCAGTTCTTGAACGCCACATAGACGGGCAGCGAGAAGACATAGAAGCCGATGTCGTTGCCGAAGATGGGATCGCGTTCGCCAAACGGCACCTGACGAAGATAGCGAAGCACGAGGTCCCAGTTCGAGGCTTCGAAGGCTGCGAGCAGCAGCCCGAGCAGCGCGGCGGCGCCGATGATAGCCCAGTGCCAGCCGATGCGCGGCATGACGCGGCCGGTACGTTCGTCGACGATCTCCAGCGTCGCCGACGAGGGATCGAACCGCCTTGCATAACGATGCGCGAGCAGCCCGGATAGTCCGATCGCTGCTGACGAGACGACGAACACGGCGGCGAACAGGAGCACTCTGGCGTCGAGGACCGTCCAGAAGACGCGGGCGTAGCCGATCGAAGCAAACCACATCCAGTCGACCAGAACACGCGTGAGGCGCCCGATGACGATCAGGCCGACGATGACAGCGGCAACGGTGATCGCGGCGCGTCGGATGCGCACGCGGGAGCTCACTTGCGAGGGCATCGTCCCTCCTTTGCCGGCTTATATGTACGACCAGTGCGCGACCCGCTCGATCGGACAGTTGCTCGCCGTTGACGACCACCCATCGCTGCGCGTCGCGCACGATCAGATTGTAGACCGCCCATTACGCAGCCGCTGCGCGCGATGCGAAGCCGTCGCAAAGCAGTGCAGCATGCGCGGCGGCACTTGTCCCGTTGTTAGGGACATGCGCATATGTTCTGGCGTTCCGGCGGGAATCTTGACAGTGCTGACGTGAATGCGGACCGCGCTTTTTTCGCTTTGCACCATCGTGGCCGCAGCGCCGCCCTAATCGTAACTACCGATGTAGTACGTCGAATGCCGATGGTACTGTTGTGCGCGCACCCTTAATAGCTGCAACGTGTCTGGCAGATGTCGCTCCCCGATCGTAAAGAATTGGAGAACAGAACATGTCCAAGAACAAGATGTGGCGGGACCTGTATCGCGTCATCGCGACGGGTACGGCGGTAGCAGGACTTGGCCTCGCGGCCACGGCGTATGCAGCAGCGGACCCGATCAAGATCGGGGTCATCAGCGAGGAGTCCGCGGTGGCGGGCGCTTCGATCAGCAAGTCCGCGCAACTCGCGGCGGACGAGATCAACGCCCACGGCGGCGTCGACGGCAGACCCATCCAGATCATCGCCTACGACGATCACTCGTCGGCCTCCGACGGCGTGCGCGCATTCCAGCGCGCCGCGAATCAGGACAAGGTGGTGGCCGTGATCGGCAGCTACATCAGCGAGGTGGCGCTCGCGATGGAGCCCTGGTCCGCGCGTCTGAAGATGCCGTTCATCACGCCGGGCGCGGCGAGCAACGACATCTCGAAGCAGGTCCACAACGACTACGATCACTACAAGTACACCTTCCACGGCTGGATGACGTCGGCGTTCATCGCGCAGTCGATCTGCGATTTCTCGCACGACGTACTGGTCGGCCAGTTCAAGATGAAGACGACGGTCGTGATGAGCGAGGACGCCGCGTGGACCAAGCCGCTCGACGATCGTTACCTCGAATGCCTGCCGAAGGCGGGGCTTCAGGTGCTCGATCACATCCGCTTCAATCCTGACACGTCAGACTTCACGCCGATCTTCAACCAGATCGAGAGCAAGCATCCGGACACCATCACGACGGGCATCAGCCACGTCGGCGTGCAGCCCACGGTGCAATGGCACGACCAGCAGGTGCCCATTCCGATGACGGGACAAAGCTCGCAGGCCACGACCACGAGCTTCTGGAAGGACACCAACGGCGCGACGGAAGGGGTTATCACGGCATCGGCAGCGGCGCCCGGCGTCGCGATGACGCCGAAGACGGTGCCGTTCGTCGATGCGTATCAGAAGAAATTCGGCGTGTCGCCTGCGTATTGCGGCTTCACGAGCTATGACCTCGTCTACATCCTCGCGGATGCGATCAGGCGCAACAAAGGCTCGACCGATCCCGACAAGATGGTCGATGCGCTCGAGAAAACGGACTACGTGGGCACGATCGGCCGCTGGCAGTTCTACGGCAAGAACGATCAGTTCACTCACGCGCTGAAGTACGGGCCGGGCTACATCACGGGCATCAACCTGCAATGGCAGGACGGCAAGCAGGTGGCGATCTGGCCGAAGTCGGTGGCGAACGGCACGGTCAAGTTCCCGGCCTTCGTCAAGGTGCAGCAGGCGTCCGCGAACTAGCCGCGCGACGGTGATGCAAGCTGCGGTGCTTCGGCGCCGCAGCGACGGTTCACGCGTTCGGCGACGCAAGCGCGATCCGTCACGAAAGGTATTGCATCCGTACCTCATCGACAATCAAAGGCCGGGCATGCTGCCACTGCAGATTCTTATCGACGGCTTTGCAATCAGTTCGCTCTATGCGTTGGGCGCAATCGGCTTCACGCTGATCTTCGGCGTGTCCGGCGTGCTCAATCTCGCGCATGGCGGCGTGATGCTGGTGGCAGCGCTGATGGGCTGGGTGCTCGCGGGCGAAGCGGGCCTCGGCACGTACCTTGGTACGCTGCTCGGCGTGCTGTCGGGAATGGTGGCCGCGTACATCACGTATCTGATGGTCGTGCGACCCATCCAGCGGTCGGAGGCGATTCCGCGCGAGGAGAAGGAGATCTTCGTGCTGACGGGCACGCTGCTGTGGGGCATCATGATCCAGCAGGGCATGGCGTGGCTCTTCACCGACAACCCCGTGACGATGCGTCCGCTCATCAGGGGCGTGGCGAACATCGCGGGCGTGCGCACGCCGTTCAACGAGATCATGATCGCCGTCGTGTGCTGGGTCGTGATCGGTTTGCTCTGGCTGTTCGTGAACCGCACGCGGGTGGGCAAGGCACTGCTCGCGGCGTCGATGAACCCGCGCGGCCTGACGCTGCTCGGCTTCGAGCTTTCGCGCATCTACCTGCTCGCATGGACCATCTACGGCGTGCTGGCGGGCATCGCGGGCGTGCTGCTCGCGTCGTTCCTCGGCGTGAGCACGAACAACGTGGGACAGCTGACGGCGAGCGCTTTCTCGATCGTCGTGCTCGGCGGACTCGGCAGCGTGTCGGGCTCGCTGATGGCAGCGTACGTCGTCGGCTATCTGGAGACGATCACCGCCTATCTCGTCGCGCCCACGCTGCGGCCGTTGCCCGCGCTGATTCTGCTGGTGCTCGTCGTGTACGTCAGACCGCAAGGCTTTCTCGGACGGCGCTAACCGCACAGATCATCATGACCGCTCCTTTCCGTTCGCGCGCAGTGTGGGCCATCGTGCTCGTCGCCATCGCGGCGACGCTGCCCTGGTGGCTGTCGGGCTACATACTCGGCGTGCTCACCGTCGGGTTCTATTTCGGTGTGTTCGCGATGTCGTGGGACCTGCTGTTCGGATTCGCGGGCGAGGTCAACTTCGGTCCCACGTTCCTGATCGGCCTCGGCGCCTACACGGCTGCGATACTCGACGCGAACTGGGGCGCGCCCATTGCAGTTTGCGTTGCGGCAGGCGGGCTCGTAGCGCTGATCGGCGGGCTGCTGCTCGCGGTGCCCGCGCTGCGTTTGCGCGGACCGTACTTCGGCCTCGTCACGCTGGTCGCGGTGCTTCTGCTGCAAAACTCGATCGTGATTTTCGCGGGCGTCACGGGCGGCGAGATCGGCATGATGGTGCCCGACGTGATGTCGGTGGATGCGTCGCATAACTACTGGATCGCGGTCGTCTTCCTGATCGTCTGCGCGATCATGCTGTTCGGGCTGTCGCGTTCCGCGATCGGCCTGATCCTGCAGGCGAGCGGTCAGGACACGATCGGCGCGCAGGCGCTCGGCTTCAACGTGACCAAGCACAAGCTCGCGGCGTTCTGCATCAGCGCGGTGTTCTCCGGCGTCGCGGGCGCGATGCTCGTGTTCTACCAGGGCACCGCGTCCGTCAGCACGGTGGTGGATATCGGCATCGGCGTGCAGATCATCATCGCAGCCGTGCTGGGCGGCCGCCGCACGATACTCGGCGCCGTGCTCGGCTCGATCTTCCTGATCGTTGCGGGCGAATTTCTGCGTCCGCTCGGGCAGATCAACACTTTCGTGGTCGCCGCCGTCGCGCTCGCCGTGATTCTGTTCTTCCCGGACGGGCTGCTCGGCAACGTGCTGCGCGTGAGGGAGCGAGAATGAGCGATTCACCCCGTCTCGCCGTACGCGGGCTCACCAAGCGCTTTGGCGGGCTCGTCGCGGTGAAGGATATCGGCTTCGACATCCGGCCCGGCGAAATTCTCGGCCTGATCGGCCCGAACGGCTCGGGCAAGTCGACCGTGATGAAACTGATCATGGGCATCGAGCGGCCCAATGCGGGATCGGTGAAGGTCGACGGGGTCGAGATGGCGGGCTGGGCGCCGCACCGGATCGCGCGCGCGGGCGTGGGCATCGTGTTCCAGCACTCGCGGCCGCTGCACCGGCAAACCGTGCTCGAGCACATCAAGCTCGCGCTCTTGCCCGATTCGCTGATGAAGCTCGCCGCCGATCCACACGTCAACCGGCGCGCGCGGGAGATCGCCGAGCGCGTTGGCCTCGGGGCCGTGATGCAGCGTCACCCGGCGACGCTGCCTTTCGCCGACCTGCGTCGCATGGAGATGGCGAAGGCGATCGCGCGCGATCCGAAAGTCGTGCTCGTCGACGAGCCGTTCGCGGGTCTGACGGCAGCGGAATCGGTGGCGTTCTCCGAGCTGATTCGAGGCTTTCGCGCCGAAGGGCGCGCGGTGCTGCTCGTCGATCACAACGTGAAGAGCCTCTCTGCGCTTGCCGACCGTGTGCTCGCGATGTACCTCGGCGAGCACGTCGCCGAGGGCACGGCCGACGAGGTCATGCAGAACGAAACCGTGCGCCGCGTCTATCTGGGCGGCAAGATCGAGACGCGCGAGAGGCCGCCCGGCGACATGAGCGCGAGGCCGCAGGTGCTTCAGGTCGAGAACGTCGGCGTGCTGTACGGCAAGGCGCGCGCGCTCGACAGCGTGAGCCTTCATGTGCACGAGGGCGAGTTCGTGTCGGTCGTGGGGCTCAACGGCGCGGGCAAGACCACGCTCTTCAACGCGATCTCGGGGCTCGTGCCTTATCAGGGGACGATCCGTTTCGGCGGACAGGAGCTGAAAGGGATGAGCGGCGCGGCGATCGCGCGCGCGGGCGTCGTGCAATGCCCGGAGACGCGCGAGCTGTTCGGCGACATGACGGTGCGCGAGAACCTCGACCTGGGCGGCTACCATCTCGCCGACGCGGTACGCGCGGAACAGCTCGCGTGGCTCTTCGATCTGTTTCCGATCCTCAAGTCGCGCCAGGGACAAACGGCCCGCACGCTGTCGGGCGGCGAGCAGCAGATGCTTGCCATCGCGCGTGCGCTGATGATGCAGCCGAAGTTGCTGATTCTCGACGAGCCGACGCTCGGCCTCGCCCCTGTGATTCTGGAGCAGTTGTCGCGTGCGATGGAGAAGCTACAGAAGACGACGCCCATCACGGTGCTGCTCGGCGAGCAGAACGTCACGTTCGCGCTCCCTCACGCGGACCGCGTGTATGTGCTCGAGCACGCGCGCATCGTCTGGGAAGGCACGCCGTCACGCTTCGAGCGCGAAATGGGCCGTGGCTTTCTCGAAGCGGTTCCGGCCGAACCTTCGCAGATGGACGGATGCGATGCGCGGGTGAAGATCAGCGGGTGATCCGGGCCCGCGCTCGTCGGCTATGCGAGCGCGTTGAAGCAAGGCGACGAGGTGAGCGCGCCTGCGATGCTGGAACCGGAACGCTCGTCGCGAGCGGATCATATCGGCCGGTCATACGTATCCGGTCAATGCTGAAACCACTTGTTCAAACCTCGTCATCTGCGAACACGCCGTTCTCGGGTTCCGCATCGGTTTCGTCGACGCACTGCACATGCCATTGCCCGACGATGGGCGCACGATGCGCATGCCGATACCAGAGCGCGTGGCCCGATTCGCCTTCGAACGGACCTTCCGCCGAAGTCAGATCTAGCGCCGACAGCTCGCAAAATGGATGCACGCCCGCGGCGTCATAGACTCGCGTGCCGCTCTTCGAAGAGATCAGCGTCCCCCATCGTGGAACATCGATCACGGCATGTCCCTCGCGCGACCATTTACGCGTTTCGCGGTCGAGCCAGAGGATCGCATAGACGGCGGGATCGGCGCATTCGAATGTATCGAGGTGGATGGTGATTCTCATCGATGGCTCCTTCACGGGCAGGATTCAGGACTCTTGCAACGCTCGCATCATCGGGACATGACCCATTCGATTAGCGTATGTGCGTCTTGCGCGGAAAGCGGGCTGGCACGGATCACATCGAAGCCCGCCTGGTTGGCTGACAGCTTCAATCTATCGCGCGACGCATCGGGGCCCTTGAGGCAGGTCAATGGATACCGTGAGAGCAGCGCGATGGCTGGTGATCGCGAGCGTGTCAAAACACCGCGTCGGACAGCGTATGTCTGGGCGCATGCCCGACCTGCGGGCCGCGTCCGACGCGCAGCAGCAACTGCGGTAGCGCTTCGACGTACGGCAGTGCAGCAGAAGCTGATTCGAAGCATGCGACGCGGAAGGCGCGAGCTTGCAAGTTGGATCCGCGCGCAGCGACGCGACGACGGCATGGCCGTAGAACCTTGCTGCAAAACACGCATGCGCTCAACGCGCTGATCGAGGCATCATGGAGCGCACTGGCCGCACTGGCGCTTGCGCATTCGCCGGCGCGTCATGCCTGTCTCCTTCCGACGGGTCTTGTCTCGTGTCGCCTGTGCGGGACTGCGGGCGCGGCGTTTTCGATTTCGCTCCAGAAGTCGCACAGGCCGGGATGCACGGCGTCGCGCCAGCGCTCGCCCGTAAAGAGATCGTAGTGATTGCAGCGTGGAACGGTGATCTTCCCGCCCGCCCGCGCTCGCGACGTGTTGCACAGGTCGTGCGCGCAATGCGTTTGCCCTTCGCCCGCGATGTCGTCGTGATCGCCTTCTATCGTGCACAGGGGTGTATCGCGAAGCGCGTCCGTCGTCACGTGCCGTCCCGCGACCGACCACGTCTGGCGCGGCAGCAGATGTTCATGAAACACGACGCGAATAATGTCGAGGAAATAGCATTCCGCCATGTCCAGCACGGCGGCGTACTCGTTCAGCGAACGTAACGCGTTCAGCGCGCCGGGCATGTCGCCTGCGAGCCAGCTCGCCCAGTAACGGCCCTCGAGGCGCAGATGCCGTTCCGGGTGCGCGGCGTTGATGGCCGCCTGCTGCACGAAGCCCGGATACACGCGCCGTCCGGCTCCGCGATACGGCGCCGGCACGGCGTCGATCGCGTTGGTGCGAAACCAGTCGAGCGTGTGCGAACGGGCGAAGCGGTCGATGAGCGTCGGATGCAGACGCGTATCGATCGGCCCTCCCAGCAGCGCGACGCTGGCGAATGGAGCGTCCTGCGAGCTTGCGAGCAAGGCGGCCGCCGCGAGCGCCGGCACCGTCGCCTGGCAGACGGCCATGACGTGCACGGGCGTTCCGTGCGCGCGAGCGGCGCGCATGAAGCGTTCGAGCGCGAGCACGTAATCGTCGAGCGGCAGAGGGCCGGCTTCGGGCGGCACGTCGCGGGCGTCGGCCCAGTCGGTGATATAGACGTCGCGGTGTTCGAGAAGCGTTTCGATCGTTTCCCGCATCATCACGGCGTGATGACCGGCGAGCGGCGAGCAGAGCATGACGGGCCACTTTCCGGCCGGCTCCGGCCCGATGCGGTTACGCGTGAATTTGCGCAGCGTGCCGACGGGCAGCGTGTCGGCGCCGGATTCATCGACGGGAATCCGGCGACCGTCGCTCGTGACAGCATCGATCGCGAACGGCGGCGCCTGCTCGAACGCGCATGTGGATCTGAGCATCCAGTGGCGGAACGCACTCGCCGCTTCGGTGGGCATCACCCAAGGCGCTTGCACGATGGGCGCACACGCGGATTCTTCCGGCAGCCTTTCGGCCATCGCCCGGGTCAGGCGTCGTTGTGCATCGATGAGGGCGTACCACATGATCGGCTCTGTGCATCCGTCGATAGCGCAGGTAGCGTTGCATACGGCTCAAAGCTTGAGCATACATCGCGTGCAGCGTCTGGACGAGCGCGACGCCGCGACTGCTGCGCACGCGCTCGCGTGTCCGTGCGCGGCGCGCGGGTGCCATGAGCGCGCGCGGGGCGCGTGGACGGACGGCGGGTAGGGCTCGCCGGGCAGGCGGCCGAGGATGCGCGGCGTCACATCGTCGACCATCGGGAACCGTGGCAAAGCCAGCAACGTCGAAGACTTTTCGACGCGACGGGCGCTGAGCGTGAACCCCGCGATATAGCCGAATTCGCGCGCCATGCGCATGATGTCGACGTCGCAAATGCCGAATGGCCAGGCGAGCATGTCGGCGTGCGCAATCGCGTCGCCGATACGCACAAGCTCCGATGCGAAGCGGCGTGTTTTCACAACGACACTAGGATTTGCGGACCCACGTCTCGCCTTCCTTGTCATATGAACGTTTGACGGCCGCCCACGCGATCCTGTGAGCCGCCTCTTCGCGGCGCGGATCGGCGGCATGCGCTTCGAACGCGTGATTGAACGCGGCGCGATAGATATCCTGGGCATGAGAGGGAAGGTGGTCCCGGACGGAAGCCGGAAGCTCCTCGTTTGTCTGATATGGCATCGCATCTCCTGTTGGACAGGTCGTGAACACGTGACATGCCTCGACAGAAACCCTTGATGCTCTCGCTTCGCGTCTCCGCAAGACACGTCAAGCATCTCGCTGCCCGCGCCGACCCCGTTTCCGTCCGAACGGGGCACGCCAGAAGCGGCCCGCTTTTCAAATGCATTTGACAATAGACGACAAGCTAATTATCTGTCGGTGCATCAGCGTGTGCAGTCTGCGTCGCAAACTTCATTCCACATGGGCGGCCGGCTCGCCCGCGCGTCGACATCGCGGTTGTTCATGCTGTTCGCGTTTTCCGGAGTGCCATGTACAAGACTTCGATCTTTCGCGTCAGACTGCTCCTGCTTTTGCTGGTGACGCTGGCTGCACTGTCGAGCGGGGCCGTTGGACAGGGATCACCACAGACACCACCGCGAACGACTACGCCGGACAGCCTCGCCGTCGGGGTGGTCGAAGGAGGCTGGCCCCCGATTTTGATCGTGAACAACGGTCAGCTGTCCGGCGCCGCATTCGATTTCCTGAAGGCCGTACTGGACCCGTCGACGCAGGTGCGGGCGCAAATCTTTCCGGACTTCGAATCACTGAACACGGCCGTATGCGCGGGCTCTGTGGATATCGTTCTCGGCCTCCAGGGGCCAGGCAGAGCCAGACCCTGCCTGATTCTTTCCGATGCGTATTTCGATTCCGATGTGCTGGTGGTCGGGCGCGCGTCGGATGCGGCGGCAGGCAGCATGCTCCCACGTCTCGCCGGCAAGCGCATCGCCACGGAAGCAGGCTCTTACATCGAGCGGGTATCGCACGAACGCTACCCGGATTCCGTCTTCGTGCACGTGTCCAATCCGCAAGCCGGCCTGCACGCGGTGCTGCACAACGATGCCGACGTCTATATCACGCTGGCGCCCGTTGTCGAATACGCGCTGTCGCAGCCCGAGTTTGCCGGACTGGCGGAAATCAATCGCTACCGGGAAACCGAAAGCGGCATCCATTTCGGCTTTCCTCGCGAGAGGCAAACGCTGCGCGACACGCTCAACGAGCGGCTGAACGCGCTGCCTGCCGATACCCGCGAGCGTATCGTGAGCCGCTGGATGAGCACGGGGCCCATCCAGCGGGAGATCGCGGCGCCTTTCTTTCTGACCGGTGACGAGCGCGCCTATCTGCGCTCGCTGCCCCCGCTGCGCGTAGCGGTCGATACGGGTCTGGCGCCCTACGCGTATGTCGACGACAGCGGCGAGCCGCACGGCATGGCGCTGGACTATCTCCGTTATCTGGCGGACAAACTGGGGATCGCCTTCGTGCGCCAGCGCCCGCCCGACTTCGCCGCCACGGTGGATGCGCTGCAATCAGGCAGGCTGGATCTCATCGCCGTCGCGGTGCCGGGCGATTCCGCGCTGCATGGCATTCCCGTGTCGCGTCCGTATGCGACGTTCCCCGTCGTCGTCGTAGGCGCGAGAGATACGCCCGCCATCGGCCAGATGCGCGAACTCAACAGCAAGCGCGTGGCCGTCACCGAGGGCGGCGGTCTGCGCTCGCTGGTGGTATCGGCGGCTCCGCAGGCGCGCATCATTGGCGTTCCGGATATCGAAACCGGCATGAATGCCGTCGCCCAGGGAACGGCCGATGTCTACGTGGACGATCTGGCGGCCGCTGACTACATGCTGCATCGCATGCATGGCGGCAATCTTCGCGTCATCGGCTCCAATGGCGCTCCACTACAGACGGGAATCGCGATGACGCCGGCGCTGGCCGCCCGGCTCATGCCGCTTGTCAATCGCGCGCTGGCTTCGATGCCCGACACCGAGCGGCTGGCGATCCAGAACCGCTACTTCGCCGCGAACTACGTGCTCGGTCCGTCGTGGCGAGACATCGCCGCGCGGATTGCGCCCTTCGCGATCGCGATGCTGGTGGTCATGGCCGTGTTGTGGCGCTCGCGGCGACTGCTGCGTAAAGAGGCGCAGGTGCGCCGCGAAGCCGAACTCCGGTTGCTCGACGTGACGAGCCAGTTGCCGGCGACGGCCTTCCAGTTTCGACGCGAGAAGAATCGAGATCCAGGTTACACGTGGATGAGCGGAAATACCGTTGAACTGTTCGGCAAGACCAGCGCCGAACTGCAAGGCGCCGGGACCATTTTGTCGTCCATCCACCCTGATGACCGGGACCCGCTTTTAGCGGATCTTCAGGACGCCAGCGAGACCTCGATGGGCGTCAGCCGCGAGGTCCGCGTGCAGCGCCATGACGCGTTCAGATGGACGCGGCTGCACGCGGTGCCGCAGAGAGCCGGCAATGGAGATGTCGTCTGGAACGGTTATTGGAGCGATGCGGAGCAGGAGCACGAATACGCAGCCGCGCTTGCGGCAGCCCGCGATGCGGCCGAGCAGGCGTCTCGCGCGAAGAGCGACTTTCTCGCGACGATGAGCCACGAAATACGCACGCCGATGAGCGCCGTGCTGGGCCTCATCGAATTGCTGGCTCACAGCAATCTACGCCCCGATCAGACCGACAAGGTTAAGCTGATCTCGCAGGCCGCCGAATCGTTGTTGCAGATACTGAACGACATTCTGGACTACTCGAAGATCGAAGCGGGCAAGATCGTTCTCGAGCGTGCGCCCGTCGATATTCGCGAACTCTGCACGAGCAGCCTTGGCCTGCTTTTCTGGCGTGCGCAGGAAAAAGGCCTGAGGCTCGGGCTGCGCATCGACGCGGCCGTGGCGCCCGTGGTGTGGAGCGACGGCGTACGGCTGCGGCAGATTCTCTTCAATCTGCTCAGCAACGCGATCAAGTTCACCGCCGAGGGCAGCGTCCGGCTCGACGTCGAACTGACGAACGAAGCCGATGGCGTGCAAACCGTCGTGTGGCGCGTCACCGATACGGGCATCGGCGTCAGTGCGGGCCAGCAGGCGCAGTTGTTCCAGCCATTCGTGCAAGCGGAAGCGTCGACGACGCGGCGCTTCGGCGGCACGGGCCTCGGGCTGTCGATCTGCCGGCGCCTCGTGGATATGCTGGGCGGCACCATCGGCATGGAAGGCGAGGTCGGCCGTGGCACGCGGGTGGAGTTTCGTGTGCCGCTCGAAGTCTGTCAGCGGGAGTTTCAGTGCTGTCCACTTGGCGGCGTAACGGTTGGTCTGCATGTCCGCGACGCCTATGTGCTGCGCAGCCTGACGGAAGCCGTGCGCACGCTCGGAGGCGCCGTGGTGACGCTGGAGCCGAACGAGCCCCTCGGCGCCGCCGGCATGTTGCCAGCGCAGTGTCAGCTGATCATCGACGACTATCTGACGGCAGAAGGACTGCCTTCGGACGAACTTCTCGCGCACGGTCGACGCGAGGCGGCCGTTCACGAGCAGACGGGGGGCGTGCCCGTCATTCCCACGACGGCCGCGCCCAAATCGAGCGGATATCTGCGGGTGGGGGACGTCTGTTATCTGGGCGTTTATCCCGTCACGTTGCAGGGCGTTTCCGCCGTCTGCAACGCCGCGCTGCACGGCGATGCGGAATTCGGCCTGGAGTCGCCTGCATCGGCATTCACGCCGATTGCGCCGCGCAGTCGCGAAGAAGCGTTGCGCCAGCACGTTCTGATTCTGGTTGCCGAAGACAACCCGATCAACCGTCATCTGCTCCGCCAGCAGCTTGAACTCCTCGGTTGCACGTGCGATGCCGTCGAAGACGGCGCACAAGCGCTGGACGCATTGGAGTCGGCGGACTACGCGTTGTTGATCACCGACTGCCATATGCCGAAGATGGATGGCTACACGCTCGCGACGCGCATACGCGCCCGGGAACATGGCGCGCGCCGGATGCCCATTGTCGGACTGACGGCGAGCGTCGGGCGTGAAGAGCGCGGCGAATGCGTTGCCGCCGGGATGGACGAATGCCTTTACAAGCCGGCAAAGCTCAGCGATCTGGTCGCTTGCATTGCCCGGTTCGCGCCTCAGTGCCTGCCGGGTTCCGAGGCATCGGCGAGCCGCGACGGGCCCTCGCCGAATGCCGGCGTGTCCGAAGCCGATGCAGGCCCAGGTTCCGGAGCGGTTGCCGTCGAGATGGACTCAGGTTTCGCAGCCGTGACGACCGAGGCAAGCGCTCTGCCGGATCTCGACTGGTCCGCCATCAACCAGAGTTTCGGCAGCAGCGGGCGCGACGAGGCGCTAATTGCAGTCATCGTCCAGACGATGGTCTCGGACGCGCACGAACTGCAACGTCTGCTGGGCGAACCCGACACCGAGCCGGCCGCGCTGCGGCAGTGGATTCATCGCGTCGACGGCGGCGCGTCGGTGCTCCGGTACGAACCGCTGAAGCGCGCGCTGCAAACGTTCCGCGCCAGCGTCCGGACGGGCGATCCGGCGCAGTACGTCTCGGCGGGCGAACGGATGCTGCACGAGTTGCGGGAGATTGCCGATCATCTCGCGCGTCAGTGATACGGCACTGGGGAATCCTGCGTAGCGCGCGCGACGGCATAAGTGGCCGCCTGCACGCGCGAGCTGAGCTTCAGCTTACGCAGAATGTGCTGCACGTGAATCTTGACGGTTGTTTCCGCAATGTTCATCGCGCGCGCGATCTCCTTGTTCGTGCGTCCCTGTGCGACTTGCGCGAGGATTTGCTCTTCGCGCGGCGACAGATTGCGGATCGGGTCTTCATCGGACGATGCTTTTTCGTCCTTGCCTTGCAACGACTGAAACGCGGTGACGAGCTTGCTGGTCATCTCCGGGCTGACCGTCGATTCGCCTGCCATCGTTCGCACGATCGCCGTGGCCATCACATCGCTGTCGACGGTCTTCAGCAAATAGCCGCGCGCGCCGCCGCGCAGCGCGGCAGCCAGATCGCTTTCGTCCTCGCTCACGGTCAGCATCAGCGCGCGCGCCCGCGGCGCCGCTTCGAGAAGCCCCGGCAGCGCATCCACGCCGTTGACGCCGGGCAGATGATTGTCGAGCAGGATGATGTCCGGTTGCGTTTCGGCGGCGCGCCGATAGGCCTCGCCGGCATCGCCCGCCTCGGCGACCACTTCGAAGCGCGAGTCGGCTCTCAACAGCGCGATGACGCCGCGCCGGAACAGCGTGTGATCGTCGACCACGAGTACGCGGATCAATGTCGGGTCTGTCATGCTGCCAGCCTCCTGCGTTCGGGCAAGGTGAGTACGATGCGCGTTCCCGATCCGGGCATCGAGTCGATTGAAACGGCCGCGCCGATGCGCTCGGCCCGTTCGTGCATGATCCTCAAGCCGATATGGCGATCGTTTTGCACAGCGCCGCTGACGAAGCCGCAGCCGTTGTCGCGGACCGTCACGCGCCATTGCGGTTCCTGCTGCACGTCGAGCCACACTTCGGTTGCGTGAGCGTGCTTGCGTATGTTCGACAGCGCTTCCTGAACGACGTGCAGCACCTGCACCTGAACGTCGGCCGGCAGCGGCACGCCGTGTCCTTCGACGGACAGATGCGTCGCGAGCCCCGTCTGATGCCCGAACTTTTGCAACGTCGTGCGCAGCGCGGGAATGATGTCTTCGCCGCTCGTGCGCGTGCGGAAGTTCAACAACAGCTCGCGCACGTCGGACAGGCTCTCGTGAATGCCGGCATCGAGTTCGCACACCGTCCGCTCGACATGCGGCTCGTCCGCATGTTTGATCGCGCCGCGCAACAGGCCGATCTGGATCTTCATGAAGGCAAGGCTTTGCGCGATCGAGTCGTGCATTTCGCGCGCAAGCAGATTGCGCTCGGCGGCGACGGCCGCCTCGCGTTCCAGCGCACCCGCGCGCAGGCCTTCGAGCGCGACGGCAAGATGACTTCCCATCGTTTCGATCAGCACGCGGTCCTCGTCGGTCAGCGTCGCGGGGGCGTTGAAGAACAGATCCAGCTCGCCGACCATCCGGTCCTGCAATTTGACAGGCACGCCGATCACGGTGCTGAAACCGGCTTTCGAGCAGTGCCCGAGCGAGCCCGGATGGTCGGGGCGGATAGGAATCACACGTGTGCTCGCCTGCCTGTGCTGCTGGCCGCAATGGCAGCCGCCCGTCGGAATGCACTTTTCGCTTTCGGAAATCTCCGTCGGCAGGCCGTCGGACGCCACGAGCAGGTAGCGCTGATTGGCTTCGTCGGTCCATCGCACGGCCGTCGCATCGGCTTTCACCGCCAGCCGCGCCAGTCTCGCAAAGCCGCTTGCGAGTTCGTCGAACGTCGCCGCGTGCGCGGCGAACGCGCTTGCCTCGTAGAGCGTGCTGAGCCGGGCATTTTGCGCGGCGAGCCGTTCGGTCTTTTCCTCGACTTTCACCTCCAGGTTCTGGTAAAGCTCCTGGAGCGTTTCGGCCATCCGGTTAAAGCCTTCGGACAGCGTGCCGAATTCGTCGTTCGAGTCGACTTTGACGCGCGCCGTCAGATCGCCTTCCCGCACGCGCGCGAGTCCCGTCTTGAGCCGTTCGAGCGGATTGAACACGAAGATATAGGCGGAATAGAGCAGCGTGACCGCACTTGCAATCGTCAAGCCGATCATGAAAACCTGCAGCATGTTCAGGATCGCGGTCAGATAGGACACGCGCCCTTCGATGGCCGACACGAGCCGATCGATATGCTTGACGAAATCCTCGGCCTCGGTGGCCGCCTGCGCCGAGTCGGGCGCGGGGGAAGCGGTCCAGTGGCTGCGCACCACGGTCCATGCGCGCTGCACGTCAGCGAAGGCGGCCGTCGAGCCTGCGTCGTGCGGCACGAACAGTGGCCGTGCCGGATCGCCGTTGCGCAACAGCGCGACGCTTTGCTCGAACCGATCGGCTTGTGCCTTGATGTGCGCGGGATCGCCGAGCGCCAGCGTTTGCGCGAGCCGCCAGGTTTGCATGCGCATGCGGCCCGCTTCGTTGACGGCGGCCGCGCCGCCTTCGAGCTGCCAGCTTGCCCATAGCGTGTAGCCGATCGAAACGGACGCTGCAAGCAGCAGCAAACCGCCGATGATGCCTAGCTTCGCCGCGAGAGTCTGGAATTTTTTCATCGATGTCGGTGGGTTGTCCGGAACCGTCGGGACGGGAATGTGGCTGACGGTCGACATCCATAGCCTTCCGACAATGTGCCTTCGCCTGGTCGAGAGAAGTTTGATCCAGATCAAGCGTTTGCTGGTTGTGTCGTCAGACTGGTTGCGCTGGTGAGATCAGGCGGCAAAGCGGTTGGGCGTGACCTGGCGTGTCGAGCGCGCGTAACCCGGGACGGAAGTAGTCACTACGCGTGCGCGAACAGTCCGAGCGGACGATGCGTGACGGCAACCGACACGATCAGCAGATATAGCGCGAGCGCGCATCCGAAACTCACGCATTGGACGAACCGCGTGCGGCCGTGTTTCAGCGCAAACGATCCAGCCACGATATAAGCGACGAGCATGAGCAGCTTGGCGCCGAGCCATGTGTCCCGTACGGGACTCAGATGCAGCATGAGCCACAACGTGACGCCGGCTGCCAGCAGTGACGTGTCGATCACATAGCTGAGCCGGCGCCAGCCGGGACGCGTCGGCCAGGCTTGCCCGATCAGTACAGCCGCGCCGCGCGTCGCGAACAGCAGGCCGCTGCCGGTGACGAACGACACATGAGCGAGCTTCACATACGGATAAAGTTCGATCAGCGGCATGGCATGGGCAAGGGCTTCGATAGAGCAGGGTTACTGGACGAGCGGCGTTGCAGCCGCTTCGATATCGACGCCGATGATATCCGCATGCGCGGCCTCGAGGCCGACATACTGACGCACGGCTGTCGAAAACGCCAACTGTCGCAGCGTCCGCGCGACGGCTGCGCGCACCGTCTCGAAGTCTTGCAGCGCGCCGGGCTTGCGCGCGAGAACCTCCACCACGTGCAGACCAAAGCGGCTATGCACGAGCCGAGGCAACACGCCGATCTCCGTCTGGCCAAAAAGTTGTGCGGCAAATTCGGGCGCGCATTCGTCGGCGGCGAGCCACCCCAGATCGCCGCCCGTAGCGCCGCTTGGGCAATTCGACAACTCGGCCGCCGCGCGGGCGAAACGGTCATCTTTGCCTGCATCGCTGCATCGCACGTCGAGCAGACACGCTTCCGCCCGCTGACGAAGCGCGTTGACGTCCACGCCTTGCGTCACGGCGAACAGCACGTGCCGGGCGTGCACGCGTTCGCCCACCGCATAGCGGGCGGGATGCGCGGCGTAGTACCGGCGGCACGCGTCGTCGGCCGGTTCCGGCACGTGCAGCATTCGTTCGAGCAGCGCGTCGATGGCGGCCGTCGCCGCGGCGCTGGTCGCGCCGTCCGCGGATGCGGGGTCGTCCGCATCGAGCAGTCCTTGCGTGATGGCCGCCTGCCGCAACAGTTCGGTGCAGGCGCGTTGGCGCAGCGTTCCGCTGTCGAGTTCTTCGTCCGGACGATGAAGCGCGACGCCATTGATCGTTGCGACGTCCGGCAGATCGTTCTGCATGTTCGACTCCCTGAGTTCAGAGCTTGCGGGCCGACTGACCATGCGAGGGCAGGTTAAGCCGACGCGAACGCACGAGCTGGTAAGGCCGGAACACGTAGGCCACCGATGCGAACCCGCTCCACACGTGCACGAGCCGGCTGAACGGGAACAGCAGGAAGATCGTCATGCCGAGCACGATGTGCAGCCTGAACGGCCACTCGACGCCGAGCAGCCCGCTCGCATCCGGGCGGAACGTCACGATCCGCTGGGCCCAGTCGGCGAGCACGAGCATCGTGTGCGCGTCCGCGCGGTCGGCGAACGAAAAGGGCAGCGTGATCAGGCCGAGGCACAGTTGCAGCCACAGGATCACGAGGATCGCGATATCCGTGCGGCGACTGGTGAGCCGGATGCGCGGATCGGACAGGCGCCGGTGAAGGAGCAGTGTCAGTCCGACGAAGCAGATGAGTCCCGCCGTTCCGCCCGAAACGATCGCGAGCAATTGCTTGTGCTGCGCGCTGATGAACGGCTCATAGAGCGCATGCGGCGTCAGCAGGCCGACGGTGTGCCCGAACAGCAGGAACAGAATGCCGATGTGAAACAGATTGCTGCCCCAGCGTAGCTGCCCGGCCCGCAAGAGCTGCGACGAATCGCTCTTCCACGTGTACTGGTCGCGATCGAAGCGGATAAGACTGCCCAACAGGAACACGGCGAGGCACAGGTACGGATAGACGCCGAAGAAGAAGTTGTGCACGGGGTTCATGCCGATGCTCCTTGCTCAGGTTGCGCATGAGGTTGCGTATGAAGTTGCGTATGAGGTTGCATGCGAGACTGCGTTTGAAGAGGCGAGTGCGCGTTTCTGACGATGCGCACGGGTTGTGGCTCGCCGGGGCGTCGCTGGCCCTGGGACGAGCAGCCGTCGAAGGCGGCGGGCTCGCTCCATGTTTCGTCGAGGCCCGGCTCTTGCGGCAACTCGACCGCGCGCGCCGGTTCTCCCGCGAGATCGAGCAGCGCGGCCAGCACGCCCGCATAAGCGCTTTGCCGACGGATCAATGCGCTGTACAGGTTGCGCAGGATATGCGCGACTTCGCCGAGCAGGCCCTTCGCGGATTCTGGCGGCTGCGTCGATGCGTATTCGAGCAGCACGGTCAGGTGATCGGGCAGTTCATCCGACGCGAGATAAAGCCCCGCCTGCTCGTAGGTCTGGATCAGATCGATCATCGCCGGGCCGCGCTCGCGCGAGTCGCCATGCACGTGCTCGAACAGATGCAGCGCGGTGCCGCGGCCGCGATCGAACAAATCGACGTAAGCGGCCTCGGTGTCGAAGCCGTCGTCGCGCAGCAGCGTGTCGATGAGCGAGTCGATCTCGCCAAGCCGTTGCTCGCAGAGCGTGTCTTGCGCATGCAGCGCGTCGCGCATTTCGGGCAGGGCCGCTCGCAACGCCGCATCCGGATAGTCGAGCAGATGCGCGAGCACGCGCAGCGTCGTCTCGAGCGAAGGCTGACCGGTATAGATAGTGGACATCGCTCAGACCTCCACGCGAATCGGAATCGTGCGCTTCTTATCGCTTCCGAACAGGCTCGTTTCCGTCACGCCCTCCGAACAGCCATTGCCGAAGCTGAACCCGCAACCACCGCGCACATTGAACGCGTTCTCCGCATATTCGCGGTGCGATGTCGGAATCACGAAGCGGTCTTCGTAGTTCGCGATGGCCATCACGCGATACATCTCGTCGACTTCCGTGACGCTGAGCCCGACCTGCTGGAGCACCGCATGGTTTTCGCGTCCATCGACGTGGCGGCCCCGCTGCCACGCGCGCATCGCCAGCATGCGTTCGAGCGCGCGCACGACGGGCTCCGTGTCGCCGGCTGTGAGCAGGTTCGCGAGATATCGGACGGGAACGCGCAACTGGCTCACGTCCGGGATTTCGCCGTTCGCGCTCACGTGCCCGGCGTTCGCGGCGGCCGTGATGGGCGAGAGGGGCGGCACATACCAGACCATCGGCAGCGTGCGGTACTCGGGGTGCAGCGGCAGCGCGACCTGCCACTCGACGGCCATCTTGTAGACAGGGCTCGCGCGCGCCGCGTCGAGCCAGTTCTGCGGCACGCCGTCCTTGAGCGCCTGTGCGATCACGGCGGGATCATGCGGATCGAGAAAGACGCCGAGCTGCGCCTGATACAGGTCCTTGTCGTGCTCGACGCTCGCCGCCTGTTCGATGCGATCGGCGTCATACAGCAGCACGCCCAGATAGCGGATGCGCCCGACGCAGGTTTCCGAGCAGACGGTCGGCTGGCCGGCCTCGATGCGCGGATAGCAGAAGATGCATTTCTCCGCCTTGCCGCTCTTCCAGTTGTAGTAGATCTTCTTGTACGGGCAACCGCTCACGCACATGCGCCAGCCCCGGCACTTGTCCTGATCGATCAGCACGATGCCGTCCTCTTCGCGCTTGTAGATCGAGCCCGACGGGCACGACGCGACGCACGCCGGGTTCAGGCAGTGCTCGCACAGGCGCGGCAGATACATCATGAAGGTGTTTTCGAACTGGCCGTAGATGTCCTTCTGGATATCGTCGAAATTGCGGTCCTTGCTGCGCTTGCTGAATTCGCCGCCCAGAATCTCTTCCCAGTTGGGCCCCCAGACGATCTTCTCCATGCGCTGCCCGGTGATCAGGCTACGCGGTCGCGCAGTGGGCGCCGCCTTCATGTCGGGCGCGCGATGCAGATGGTCGTAGTCGAACGTGAAGGGCTCGTAGTAGTCGTCGATCTGCGGCAGATTCGGGTTCGCGAAGATCTTCATCAGCAGCTTCCACTTCGCGCCCTGACGCGGCGCGATCGAACCGTCCGCGCGGCGCTCCCAGCCGCCATTCCACTTGTCCTGGTTTTCCCATTCCTTCGGGTAGCCGATACCCGGCTTCGTCTCGACATTGTTGAACCATGCATACTCGACGCCCGGCCGGCTGGTCCACACGTTCTTGCAGGTCACGCTGCAGGTATGGCATCCGATGCACTTGTCGAGATTCAGCACCATGCCGATCTGTGCGCGTACTTTCATCATTGACTCCTTCTGTTCGTCGGCGGGTCAGGGGTTTTCGCCCCGGGTCCGGCATGCCCGCGCGAGTTCGTCATTGCGTGGGGTGTCCAGCCAGTCGACGTTCTTCATCTTGCGCACCACCACGAACTCGTCGCGGTTCGTGCCGATCGTGCCGTAGTAGTTGAAGCCGTAGCTCAGTTGCGCGTAGCCGCCGATCATGTGCGTGGGCTTCAGGACGATGCGCGTGACGGAGTTGTGGATGCCGCCCCGTACGCCCGTGATCTCCGAGCCCGGCGTGTTGATGATCTTTTCCTGCGCGTGATACATCAGCACCATGCCGGGATTCACGCGCTGGCTGACCACCGCGCGCGCCGCGATCGCGCCGTTGACGTTGAACAGCTCGATCCAGTCGTTGTCCTCGATGCTGGCGCGCCGCGCGTCGTCTTCGCTCAGCCAGACGACGGGGCCGCCGCGATTCAGCGTGAGCATCAGCAGGTTGTCGCTGTACGTGCTGTGAATGCCCCATTTCTGGTGCGGCGTGATGAAGTTCAGCACGACCTCGGGATGACCGTTCGACTTGATCTCGTGGATACCCGATGTGGCCTTCAGGTCCACGGGCGGGCGATAGCTCGAAAAGCCTTCGCCGAACGCGATCATCCACGGATGATCCTGATAGAACTGCTGCCGGCCGGTGAGCGTGCGCCATGGAATCAGTTCATGCACGTTCGTGTAGCCCGCGTTGTAGCTGACGGTCTCGCTTTCGATGCCGCTCCAGGTCGGCGAGCTGATGATCTTGCGCGGTTGCGCCTGCACGTCGCGATAGCGGATCTTTTCGTCTTCGCGATAGAGCGCGAGGTGACGATGGTCGCGTCCGGTCGCCTTCGAGAGCGCTTCCCACGCCTTCACGGCGACATGTCCGTTCGTTTCGGGCGCGAGTTGCAGGATCACTTCGCACGCGTCGATGTCGGACACGATGCGCGGCATGCCCTTCGTCGAGCCTTCTGCTTGCGTGATGCCGTTGAGCTGGCCGAGCTGCGTCACTTCCGTTTCCGTCTTCCACGCGATGCCCTTGCCGCCGTTGCCCGCCTTGTTCATCAGCGGGCCGAGCGCGGTGAAGCGCTTGTACAGGTTCGGATAGTCGCGCTCGACCACGGCGACCTGCGGCGCGGTCTTGCCCGGAATCAGTTCGCATTCGCCCTTGTGCCACTCCTTCACGTCGAACGGTTGCGCGAGTTCGGCGGGCGAGTCGTGCATCAGCGGCGTGAGCACCACGTCCTGTTCGACGCCGAGATGGCCGACGCACACTTCGCTGAAGGCCTTCGCAAATCCCTTGTAGATCTCCCAGTCCGAGCGCGACTGCCAGACGGGATCGACGGCGGCCGAAAGCGGATGGATGAACGGATGCATGTCGCTGGTATTGAGGTCGTTCTTCTCGTACCAGCTTGCGGTGGGCAGTACGATGTCCGAGTACAGGCACGTCGTGCTCATGCGAAAGTCGAGCGTTACCAGCAGATCGAGCTTGCCTTCAGGCGCTTGTCCGTGCCACTTCACTTCGGTGGGCCGGGCGTCGCTGTCGCCGAGATCCTTGCCCTGCACGCCGTTTTCCGTTCCGAGCAGGTGCTTGCAGAAATACTCGTGACCCTTGCCCGACGAGCCGAGCAGGTTCGAGCGCCACACGAACATGTTGCGCGGCCAGTTCTCCGGCGCATCCGGGTCTTCGCAGCTCATCTGCAGACTGCCGTTGCGCAGCCCGTTCGCCACATAGTCTTTCGCTTCCATGCCCGCAGCGGCGGCGTCCTTCGAGAGATGCAGCGGGTTCGTCCGCAGTTGCGGCGCGCTCGGCAGCCATCCCATGCGTTCCGCGCGCACGTTGTAGTCGATCATGCTGCCGCCGTAGACCTGCCGGTCCGCGAGCGGCGAAACGATTTCCTCCATGTCGAGCTTCTCGTAGCGCCACTGGTCCGTGTGGGCATAGAAGAAGCTCGTGCTGTTCATCTGGCGCGGTGGCCGCGCCCAGTCGAGTGCGAAGGCGAGCGCCGTCCAGCCCGTCTGCGGACGCAGCTTCTCCTGGCCGACGTAATGCGCCCAGCCGCCGCCGCTCTTGCCGATGCAGCCGCACATCATCAGCAGGTTGATGACGCCGCGGTAGTTCATGTCGGCGTGATACCAGTGATTCATCGCCGCGCCGATGATCACCATCGAGCGGCCTTGCGTCTTGTCCGCATTGCTTGCGAATTCGCGCGCGACGGTGATGATCTGATCGCGCGGCACGCCTGTGATCGACTCGGCCCAGGCGGGCGTATAGGCGGCGTTGTCGTCGTAGCCGGACGCGCCGCTGCCGAGGCCCCGGTCGATGCCGTACTGTGCGGCCTGGAGGTCGAACACGGTCGCCACCAGCGCGTCGCGGCGTTCGCCTTCCTTGCCGAGCGGCAAGCGCACGGCGGGCACGCGGACATGATTGATCTGCCCGTTGAGCGGATTGGCCGTGAAGTGCGGCGACTCGACGCCGCCGAAGTAGGGCAGCGCGACATCGACGATCTCATGCGCCCGCTCGCCGTCTTCGAGCACGGAGAGCTTGAGCTTGACCTGAGCGTCGTGACGCGCTTCCTTGTCTTCGAGATTCCATTTACCGGTGTCGTCGCCATCCTGCGCGCCCCAGCGAAAGCCGATCGAGCCGTTCGGCAGCACCGCGCGCCCCGTCGTGTCGAACGCGATCGTTTTCCATTCGGGGTTGTTGCGCTGTCCGAGCGCGCCGTTGAAATCGCTTGCGCGCAGGTAGCGATCCGGCACGAGCGTCGTGCGCCCGTCGGGCAGCGTGTGCTCCTTGAGCATCACCAGCATCGGCAGGTCGGTGTAGCGTCGCGCGTAGTCGTCGAAATAGGCGCTGCGTGTCCTGAAGTAGAACTCGTTCAGCACCACGTGGCCGAACGCCATCGCGAGCGCCGCATCCGTGCCTTGCCGCGGATGCAGCCACAGGTCGGACAGCTTCGCGACTTCGCTGTAGTCCGGCGTCACGGCGACCGTCTTCGTGCCCTTGTAGCGGACTTCGGTGAAGAAGTGAGCGTCGGGCGTGCGTGTCTGCGGAACGTTGCTGCCCCACGCGATGATGTAAGAGGAGTTGTACCAGTCAGCCGACTCGGGCACGTCGGTCTGCTCGCCCCAGACTTGCGGGCTGGCGGGCGGCAGGTCGCAATACCAGTCGTAGAAGCTCATGCACACGCCGCCGATCAGGCTCAGATAGCGGCTCCCCGCTGCGTAGCTGACCATCGACATCGCCGGAATCGGCGAGAAGCCGATCACGCGGTCGGGGCCATGCTTCTTGATCGTGTAGACGTTGGCTGCGGCGATGAGCTGATTGACTTCGTCCCACGTGCTGCGCACGAAGCCGCCCATGCCGCGCACCTTCTGGTAGTCGCGCCGGGCATCCGTGTTCTCGACGATCGACGCCCATGCGTCGACAGGATCGCGATGCTCGCTGAGCGCCTCGCGCCAGCGCTTGAGCAGCCGGCCGCGCACCATCGGGTGCTTGATGCGGTTTGCGCTGTACAGATACCACGAATACGATGCGCCGCGCGCGCAGCCGCGCGGTTCGTGGTTTGGCATGTCCCAGCGCGTGCGCGGATAGTCGGTCTGCTGCGTTTCCCACGTGACGATGCCGCCCTTCACGTAGATCTTCCACGAGCACGAGCCCGTGCAGTTCACGCCGTGCGTGCTGCGCACGATCTTGTCGTGCGACCAGCGGTTCCGGTACGCGTCTTCCCAGGTGCGGTCTTCACCTGTCGTCAGGCCGTGGCTGTCCGCGAAGCGCTCCTTGGGCAGCGCGAAGTGGCTCAGTCGGTCGAGAAAGTGGCTCATATGATTGCGCTCCGGGGTTCAACAGGGCATCGGCGCGTTGCGGCGGGCGTAGTGCCACCAGGTCAGCGCGATGCAGATCAGGTAGAAGGCGATGAAGGTGTACAGCGCGGACTGCGGGCCGCCCGTGAGGGCGATCGAGCTGCCGTAGCTCTTCGGGATGAAGAAGCCGCCATAGGCCGCGATCGCCGCCGCGAAGCCGAGCGTGGCGGCCGCTTCCGTGTTGCCTTCCTTCGTTGCGCGCTGTACCGCGTCGCGGTCGTTGGCGTCGACTTCCTTCAGCTTCGAGGACAGGAAGATCACCGGGATCATGCGGAAGGTCGAGCCGTTGCCGATGCCCGTCGTCAGGAACAGCACGAGAAAGCTCACGAAGAAACCCGAGAAGGCGCCGCCCGACGGACCCGACGGCAGGAACCAGAGGACGCCGCCGACCGCGCATGCCATCACGACGAAGTTCCACAGCGTCACGCGCGCACCGCCGAGCTTGTCTGCGAGCCAGCCGCCGAACGGCCGGACGACGGCGCCGACCAGCGGTCCGAGCCACGCATACGCGAGGGGATTCACGCCCGGGAACTGGCTCTTGATCAGCAGCGGAAAACCCGCCGCGTAGCCGATGAACGAGCCGAACGTGCCGAGATAGAGGACGCACATCAGCCAGTTGTGCTTGCGCCGGAAAATGACGGCCTGCTCGGCAAACGACGCCTTGGCCTCCGCGAGGTCGTTCATGCCGAACCACGCCGCCACTGACGCAAGCGCGATCCACGGAACCCAGATGAACGCGGCGTTCTGCGTCCAGACGTTCGAGATGTGCCCGTCCTTGACAATGCTTTGCGGATCGCCGGCGAACACGCCGAAAATCCCCGCCGTCACGACGAGCGGGCTGAGGAACTGCACCACCGACACGCCCAGGTTGCCAAGCCCGGCATTGACGCCGAGCGCCGAGCCTTTGCGCTCGCGCGGGAAGAAGAAGCTGATGTTGGCCATGCTCGAGCTGAAGTTGCCGCCGCCGAAGCCGCAGAGCAACGCAAGCGAGAGCATGGTCGGATAGCTCGTGGACGTATCCTGCACCGCGATGCCGATGCCGACCGCGGGGATCAACAGCGATGCAGTCGAAATGGCCGTCCAGCGTCGACCGCCGACGAGCGGCACCATGAACGAATAGAAAATGCGCAGCGTCGCGCCGCTGAGCGCGGGCGCGGCGGCGAGCCAGAAGAGCTGGTTGGTCGAATAGCGGAACCCGAGCGTCGGCAGGCTCACGGCCACGACGCTCCACACCTGCCAGATCGCAAACGCGAGGAAGAGGGCAGGGACCGAGATCCACAGGTTCAGCTTGGCGACGGCTTCGCCCTCGCGTTCCCAGAACGCTTTGTCCTCGGGTGTCCAGATTTCGATCACGCGGCCGCGCCGCGCCGATAACGGTCTTGAACTCATCGTGCTTCTCCTTTGATACGTCCGGCGTGCGTGGCACGACCGGACTGCAAGTCTCTCGGCACGATTGTGTTCGTCCGGCATCGGGATGAATATCCGCCGGATGGTTAGTCGGAGCGTTCCGTTGGAACTAGGAAGAAGGGCCTATGCATAGTTCTTTCGAACTATGTCGATTGCGGAGTGCACGAAGGTTGGGATGGGTCAATGCGATGGACGGGATTTTCGGGGCCAGCGTCAGGGCGAGCGTCAGGGCTGTATCCATGCGCATTTGCTGGGTCGATTATCGACAGCATCTAATGGAAATTACGCAAATACGGTGCGTCAACCGGTTGAATAATCGCGGCCGGTTTAATCGAAGCCAAATACAGGCACCCGCCATCGCAAAAATTCGAAATCCTTCTATAGGACTGAACCGTCAGAAGGCTTCAAATAACGCTCAGCCAGTCGTCACCGCAATACGGCTGGCGAGTATGCTCCGATCGGCCTTGCCGCCCCGTCCGGGGCGGCTTTTTTGTTCCGCGATTTCAGCATCGCAGCAGGCCGGAGCGTGGAGCGACGCAAATGAGCGTTTGCAATGCAAAGCAGTAGAAATCGATCGCTCATAGCGCGCGAAATCGACATTCTTCTATATTTCGATGAAGACGGTTTCTTTACAGTCTGAATAACGCGCAGACACAAGCAAACGGACGCATTTGTCGCGTCGCGCAGCGGGGTGATGTATTCCTCGCGATCTTTACGCCCATCGGCACTCAGCTACTTTTCTTCAATCAGGCCCAATGTATGTTCGCTTCCAGGCAGTTCAGCCCAACATTGCGAAAGTGGTGTGAAGGCGTGGGTGGCGCTTCGATATTTCTGCTGCCGGCCTTTTTCCTGCTGTCGCTTGCGCTGCTCGGCGTTTTGAGTCTGCATGGCAAGACGACTCGCGCGATGGTGTCGACCGCGCTCGCATTGTCTGCGTCGATGGTTATCGTGACGGGGATGCTGCTGGCCGCGAGCGAACAGCTTCGGAGGACGCAGCTCGCCAATCTGCTGCGCATGCCGATACGCGGACTGGAGCCGTCGATGCAACACGCTGCGCAGATGTCGGGCGCGAAAGCTCAGGGATGCCAGGGAGAGTCGCCGGATTGCGCGCTGTGCGCGATGGGCGGCGGCAGCCTGCGCCTTGCCTGCGAGCACCGCGGCTGTTGCGATGGCGAGAGCGCATGCAATGCCTCATTTACATCGCCAAAGAAGGGCTTTATTCACATTTCTGTTCACAATGAACAGCGCAAGTTCGATTCGCGGATTTCTCAATAAAACCAGGCATGTCTTACAATGTAAAGGGCCGTATACCCAACCCGCGGAGATTGTGATGAACCATGCTGTTCGTCTGTTCGATCTGTCGAGGCAAATACCAACGGCTCTTCATTCGGTGCGCTCATGAGCGGCACGACGCGTAACGTCCGGGTCGTGCTGGCTGACGACCACCCGATCGTCCTTTTGGCCATCTCCGACACGTTCGCCGACATACCGGGCTACACGGTAGCTGCAACGGCCCACTCGGGCGCGGAACTGGTTCGCCTGCTCGAAAAAGAACCCGCCGACCTCATCATCACCGATCTCGTGATGCAGGGCGACGAGCAGGTCGAGCTCGACGGGCTGCGTCTCGTCAGCATGCTTCGGCGCGCGCATCCGGAGATTCCGCTCGTGGTCTTTACGATGGTCACGAGCGGCGGCATGTTTCACGAACTCTGCAAGATGGGCGTTGCCGCGATCGTGAGCAAGGAAGAGCCGACCTCCGAACTTGCGCAGATCTGCATGCGGGCTTTGGTCAGCAAGGAAACGGTCATTTCGCCGAAGATCCAGCAGCGTCTCGCGCGCGAAGGCGCGCGGACGAAGGACCTCGGCCGCGAGCAGAAGCTTTCGCCGCGTGAACTCGAAGTGGTGCGCCTCTTCGCGCAAGGTCTCTCCGTGACCGAGATCGCGCGCACGTTGAGCCGCTCGGTGCCGACCGTCGCGACGCAGAAGCGCTCGGCCATGCGCAAGCTGCACGTCGAGAATCACGCTGAGCTCGTCAAATACGCAACCGAGATGGGACTTGCCTGATGGAGCGTCTCTTCGCCTCAGGGCAGGATTCGCCCCTCGAGATGCTGCGGATGCTCGAGCGCAATCTGAAGCGCGAGCGTCGCATCTTTTCCGTTGCCGTCGGATTGCTGATTGTCGCGGCGCTATCGGCGGCGATTGTCACCGGACTCACGCTGCTGAATACCTCGTTGAAGCGTGAACAGGAAGCGGCGCATCTGATGACGACCAACGTGAATGCAGCGATCGGCACCCAGCAAAGCATGTTGACGACGGGACGCCTGCTGCTCGAACTGAGCGGACAGGGTCTGCTCGGTGCACCCGTCAGGAAGAGCGACGACAGGTGCGTCGCCTGGCGGCGCGACCATAACGAAACGCGTATCCAGTTTGCCTGTGACGAAGCCGTTCAACTGCTCTCGCGCGGCAGCCGCACGCCGACGCTGCAATTCGGCCTGCTCGATGCAAGCGCGTCGTACGGATACGGCTTCTTCCCGGCAGATGCCAATGTGCGCGACCCGAATGGCGCAGACCGGCTCACGGTGCTGGCGCACTGGATAAAGGCAACCATGGCGGCGCGCGATATCGATGAACTCGATGCCGTGCGCGAGCGGCGCACGATGTGGTTCAAGGCACCGGCTTCGCTTGGCTTTCACGCTCATACGTTCATCGCGTTTTCGATTGTCGCAAAGGACGACCAGCCCTATGCGTTCGTCGCGACAAGAATCGATCTGGACCGTGTGGTTGCCGACTCGATACCGGATTCGATGGAGTCCGATGCCGCGTTGTTCGACCCGCAAGGCGAGATGCTGGCCGGCGACGCAGCCGCGAATGTCTTCTACGCGGAAAAACATCTTCGGCCGGGAGCGGCGGGCGTCTTTCGCTGGATTCCGGGGCATGGGTGGGGCGCGCGCTCGCAGCCGCTGATCTTCGACATCGGGCACATCGTGCTTTCGCTGCCTGTCTACAAGGATCTGGCAGCAAGGCGCACCGAAGCATTGGTCATTCTGGTCCTGACTCTGGCGTTGGTCGGCCTGCTGCTGGCGATGTACCGTTACTGGAATTATCGCTATCTCACGCGCACTTATGATCAGGCATGCCTCGCAGTGGAAGGCGAGATTCTCAACCACCTGCTGGTGCATTCGACGCCCGTCGGATTGTGCATCGTCCTGAAATACGACTTCCGGATCATTGCGGCGAATCAGATCGCGCGCACCGTGCTCGACCTGGGCGAAACGCCGACGCGATTGCCGCTCGGCTTGTGCGAAGCCTTCGAAAAGCGCGGCGTTTCGCCAACGTCGGTGCGTAGCGATGCAGGTATCGAACAGTTCGAATATTCGCAGCCGCGGCCCGGCGCGGACGATCTGCACCTGAAGATCGCGTTTGCGCCCGCCGTCGTCAACAAGACGGATGTGCTCTTCTGCGCAATCGCCGACATCACCGAGCAGCACGAGGTAGAAAGGCTCTTGCGCGCGGCGAAGGAAACGAGCGACAACATGGCAAAGGCCAAGCTCAATTTCTTCGCGTCGATGAGTCACGAGATCCGCACGCCGCTCGCGTCGCTCGTCGGCAATCTCGAACTGGTGGCGCTCGGCCCGCTCGCCGCCGAACAGGCCGCGCGGGTCCAGTCCATGCAGGCATCCGCGGGCGCGTTGTTGCAGGTCGTGAACGACGTCCTGGACTTCTCGAAGATGGATATCGGCGAGATGCGTCTCGCGGAAGACTGGGGTTGCATCCGCGAGCTGATTCTTCGCGTCATGATCGCGCACGCGCCGCTTGCGAACCGTCAGGGGTTGAAGCTCTTCGTCGTGATCGATCGCGCGTGTCCTGAGCGTCTGTGGTTCGATCCGATTCGCGTCTCGCAGATATTGAACAATCTGCTGGGCAATGCGCTCAAGTTCACGCACTTCGGCAAGATCGTGGTTCGCGCGGACTCGCGCGATGGAGCGCTTCAATTGAGCGTCGCGGATACGGGCGTGGGTATTCCCGACGAGTTGCGTCAAAGGCTCTTTCAGCCGTTTACGCAGGGCGAAGGGCACCGTCTCACGCAGGCGCGCGGAACAGGTCTTGGCCTTTCCATTTGCGCGCGGCTGTGCGAGCTGATGCGAGGGCGGATCGCGGTCGAAAGCATCGAAGGCGTCGGGACGCGCATCGCGGTTTCGCTGCCGTTGCGTAGCGAGGCGACGGCGGCGGGGCCGAGCGACGAACCGCTTGCGGGCCACGCGGCCATTTTGTGCCGTGCAATCGAATACCGCGAGTGGTTCGATTGCCTTTATGATCCGCGAGCCAGCTCGTTCACCTATGTCGACCCTGGCAATGGCGTGACGGAGCTCGACGGCTGCGAATATCTCATTGCGACCGATGAGTTTTCAGCAGCCGATATCGGGCGTGTCTGGCAAGACACGTCACGCGTGATCCGGATGACGCAAGACGGTCCGCTGGTCCCCGTGATTCGTGACGACGGCTCGCTCGAAGTGAGCATCTTCAGCGTGCGCGGTTTCAGGCAGGCGGTGCAGTCGCTGACGCGAGGACCGAGCGCGAGGGCGCGACTGTTCGAGCCTGCCGCGAGAGAGCACGCGGCGAGACCGCAAACGAACGAGATGCCAGCGGTTCTCGTCGCCGAAGACAACCTGCTGAATCGCGGGCTGCTGCGCGATCAGCTTCTGACGCTAGGCGCGAAAGTGATCGAAGCTGCCGACGGCGAGGAAGCGCTCGCGCTGCTCGGCAAACACCACGTCGATATCGTGCTGACGGATATGGACATGCCTGAGATGACGGGTGCCGAGCTGCTTGCCGCCATTCGTGCGAAAGAGCCGGATCTGCCCGTCTATGCGGTGAGCGCGAGCGCGAGTGCGCAGGACGTCGAGCAAGGACGCGCTCAGGGCTTTACCGACTACCTGACGAAGCCCGTTGCGCTATCGGTGCTGGCGGCCGTATTGGCACGTGCGCCCGAAACGCAGTACGACAAGGGTCCGGGCGACGATAACGACGAAGAACTGCCGCCCAGGTTTCCCCCTGTGCCCGCCGCTTACGTCCGGACGATCGTGCAGCAGACCGACCTGGATCTCGCTGCACTTCATCCGATTCGGGAGAGCCGCGACACGCAGGCGTTGCGCCACTGGGCGCATCGCGTGTCGGGCGGGCTGTCGGTGCTGGGGCCGTCGATGCTTCACGACCAGTGTCAGGAGCTTCGCGCGGCGATCCGGGAATCTGCGAACTGGTCGGAAGATGTCGAGACATTCGTATCGATCTTGCAGGCCGAGCTGACGGAACTGCGCGATCTTTATATGGCATCGCTCCACGATTAGCGGTTCGGCACGAATCATTGGGTTCACGGCAATTCAACCGATTTCTATATCGGCGGCACGTATGTCTCGCTAAAGTTCTGCTCTCGACCCACTCCATTTCCCAATGGCGATTACGCGCGGAATCTGCCGCGCGATAACGCCACACAAGCAATATGTCCCGTCCCATCTTTCGCCGACGCCGCATGGTCCGCATGCGCGTCAGTACTTTTCTTTTTCTGTCGGCGTGCGCTGTGCTTGCACTGTCATGCGCGGCCAAAGCGTTTGCCGCGTCGCGTGCGACTCACTATCCGACGCCGGAATCCGAACTGCGCAAGCTCACCATGGCGCAATCGACGAGTGACGATGCCAGAGCTTCGAATAAAGCCTACAGCGGGCGAGAGGAATGGGTGTGCGAGCCGGTTCAGGTAAGCGGAGCGTGCCGTCGCCGTGCGGGCAGTAAAACGTTGCCTCGCTGATGAGGCCTTTGTGTACAGTGCGCCCGCTCGTCCGGAGCGCCACGTCGAGGCTGAAACGCTATGCGGCGGCGAGAATCGGGATCAAGGTCTCGCCGTGCATCTTCTTCAACCGCATCAGCCGATACCCGTTCTTGTAGACGGGCTGCAGGCGGAAGCCATGTTTCTCTTCTATCTGCAACAGCACGCGTAGCTTCGATACGGTGCTGTCGATCGTGCGAGTCGGCGCCCTGAGTTCCCGGCCCCACACTACAGAGAAGATGTGCTCGCGCGACAACACCTTGTCGAGGTTCAAGAAGAACATCAACGCGAGGCGATATTGAGTGAGAGAGAGGAGCACGGGAATACCGTCGACCTTGACCATTTGCCGCGACGATTCGAATTCGTATGGCCCGACGCGAAACTCGCGCTGCGCCGTTTCTTCCGGATAAGCCCGGCGAAGCACTGCGCTTAGCCGTTCGCGGAATTCCGCGCGCCGCAATGGCAGCGCGACATAGTCATCGGCGCCGCAAGCGAGCGCGCGCACCACGCTCTGCTCGGAGACATCCGCCGACGCGAATATGACGGGCAGCCGGTCGCTTCGCACGTACCGCAATGAGCTGAGCAGGTCCGCGCCCGAGAGCGCCGATGCATGCCAGTCGAGCACCACCAGATGCACATTGGACTTGCCGAGCGCGGCCGACAGACTGAGGCCGTCAGTAAACTTCAGGCAGCAATGACCTGTTTCGATAATTGCCTGCTCGAGCAGATTCGCTTGAGCGAGGTCGCGCTGAAGAATGGCGACGCGCATGTATTCCGTCCTGACAACCTGATCGCGAGAGTCCATTAGGGGACGACTACGTCTGCATTGGCGGCTCTCAGGTCCGTCAGCCGATATCCGATCTTGTAGACCGATTGAATTTCGAATCCGCTACTGCCGTCGATTTTCAGCAGGCTCCTTATCCTCGATACGTGGCTGTCGATCGTTCGCGTCGCTTCGACGAATTCCCGTCCCCATATCGTGGCGAAAATATGGTCTCTCGACAGCAAGCGGCCGATGTTCGAAAACAGCAGTTCGGCCACGCGGAATTGCGTATCCGACAAGGTCACGCTCTCTCCCTGGAACGAGACCATAAGGCGGTTTCGATTGAATCGATAGGGGCCGAGCTGATACTCGGTGTCGTCGGTTGTCTGCGGGTAGGAACGGCGCAACAGCGCATCGACGCGAAGCCGGAACAGCGAAAGATTGACGGGCAGTCCGATGTAGTCGTCCGCGCCGAGCGTGAGCGCTCGCATTGCGCTTTCGTCCGAGTTGTCCCGGGAAGCGAATATGACGGGCATACGCGTGTCGCCCGTCGCGCGGATATTCCTCAACATGTCTGCGCCGGAAAGCCGTCCAACACGCCAGTCGAGCACCAGCAGGTCGACGGAAGAACGAGACAACATTCGCAACATGCTCAAGCCATCTTCCTGGCGCGTGCACGTATGACCTGCATCGACGAGGCTGACTTCCAGATGCTTTGCAAGAGCGGCATCGCTCTGCAATATCGCTATATGCATGAGTAGTTTTTGATTTTATTTAAACAATTCCGATGCCTCGGGCCCGCGCAACGATGCGCCTGCTAGATCGCTGACGCGGGGGGCTTTGTATTGGCCACGCCGGACGGCGCGGGTATCGGCGCGCGTATCCGCGCACCCATTTCACGATGCAAGGCGGTACAGTCCTCACCGTATAGCGTTTCGAATACGTTCTGAAACACGCCCGTATCGCGCCATGCCATGAAGCGCCGGTGACACGTCTGGTAGGGAGGATATCGACGCGGCATGCTGGCCCATGTCGCGCCGTGAACGATGACCCACAAGGCGCCGTTGAGCACGGCGCGCGTGTTCGCCAATGGCCGGCCACGCGAAGCCGGCCGGGGACGCAACTCCGGCAGCAGTCGCGAAACGCGCTCCCACTCTTCATCGGTCAGCTCGCGGAAAAAAGGCATTTGACTCTCCTTTCAAGACCGTATGAACGTTAACTGTCAGGCGAGCGGGCGCATATCGAATTCATTCGAATTTCACTCGCTGCGCAATCAGCGAAGCAGATTGAAGATCCAGAGGCTCGCCGTCACGCCGAGCACCAGACCCATCGCGCGCCCGATCAGCATGCTGTCGATATCCTGATCGAGCAGGAAGGGGCTGCGGCGATCCCGCAGCAACGTGCGCAGCAGCAGCGGGCGCGGAAACACGATGCATGCGGCCGCGCCGACGCCGATCAATATCTGCCGCGCGCCCAGGCTGCCATTCAATGCGGGAGCCGGCAACGCAGGGATCACCATCAGGATCGTGAGGGTGACGATTGCAGTGAGAAACAACCCACTGAACATCTTGTCGACAGAGTGTCCGAACATGTTTTTACTCCTTGCGTTCCGTTCTTTCGGCGATCAGCTGCAGCATGTGACCATTGATACGCGCGACGACTTCCGACCAGTCGCATCCGAAGGGCCGGCGGAATAGCCGCATCGTCGGATACCACGGACTGTCTTCGCGCGTGTAGTGCCAGCGCCAGTCGCCATATGACGGGAGCATCAGCCACACGGGTTTGCCCATTGCGCCCGCGACGTGCGCGACGGACGTATCGACGGTCAGCACCAGATCGAGCGCCTCGACTGCGCTGGCCGTCTCGGCCATCGTGTTCAGGCTCACGCCGACGTCGTGGAAATTCGGCAGCTTCTTCGCGTAGTCCGCCACCTCGTCGGCTCCCGCGCCTTTTTGCAGGCTGAAGAACTCGACGCCCTCGAGCATGAACAGACTGTCGAGCGCGGAGAGCGATGGCATCGACCGCTGATGATCGTTCTCGTGCGTGGGATTGCCCTTGAACACGATGCCCACCTTCAGCTTGTCCGCACCGACCTGAGGAAGCTTCGAAGGCGTGCCTCGCGGCGCGTGCAGGTACGGAACCGTCGCGGGCAACGCCTCCAGGTCGAGCGGCAGATGCGCGGGAATCGCATGCGGAAACACCCAGTAGTCGAGCGCCGGCAATGCGCCGATCTGCTCGACGCTGAGCACGTCATCCGGCTCGCACGACGCCTTGTAGAGATCGAGCAGCGGCGTCTGGCACACGACGGTCACACGCCGCGCGCCACACTGTTCGCGGAAGATCTTCGCGAAGCGCAGAAAGAAGATCTCGTCGCCCAAACCGAACTCGCTCCAGATTGCAATGCTCTTTCCAGCGAGCGATTGGCCTGTCCATGCCGGCACCGTCGACGGCGGTTCAACGGTGGTGCGTCGCTTCCAGCCCATCGGGGCCATCAGGGCCTCGCGCCAAACGAAACCTTGCTGCAACTGGCCGCGCGAAATCGCATGCAACGCACGATAAAGGCGCGCCATATGCTCGCCGGGCAGGTGCTCGACACCCTGAGCCAAAAACGCGTCCGCTTCTTCAGGCACGTTCCAGCGCAGCATTTCGATCATCGTGCGGTGATAGGCTTCGAAGCGATACGGATACAACCGGACCGCGTCCTTGCATGCGGCAATGCTCTCACTGACGCTGCGCGCGCGCGATGCCGCCTCCAGTTGTGCGCCCAGTGAAGGAACGTCACGTTTGCGCAGCACGATCTCGATCGCGCATTCCGCGACGCCGTGCGCTGTCTGATCGACTTCGCGGCGCTCGTCGTCGTAGTGTTCGCGCACGAGCGCGATACGCTCGCACTCCGCCACGTGCGACATCTCGCGCACGAGATCGATCACGTTGATGGACCTGGGCAGTGCGTTCGACGGCTTGTGGACCGTGTAGCTCGCCTTGTGATTGCGGTTGAAGCGGCTCGGCCATTCGCCTTTGCCGTACAGGTCTTCGTCGGGCACCGTGACGATCGCATAGCCGCCCGGCTTCAGCAGGTCGAGCCAACGGGCCAATGCCTGACGAGGATGCTCCTGATCGGCGAGGCAATGGCTCGCATGCACGAAGTCCATCGACGCGTCTTGCAGCCCGGTGATCTTCACTGCATTGTCGTGCGGAACGATCCGGCGCACGCGGGGAAACAGGCGCATGTGAGCGCTCAGAGGATCGGCGCCCGGCCTGATATCGACACCCTCGCCGGAGAAATACCGCTGCACGAACACGGGTTCGCGCGAGCGGCGCAGCGCTGCTTTGCTCGTCTCTTTCACGATCGCCTCACGCTGCCTTCGAAACTTGCGCGGCTTCGATCTGCTCTTGCCAGAGCGCCTGCATGCGCTCGCCGAGAATCTCCGGGCGGCCCTTGAAAATGAGCTTCTCGATGGCCTTCGGACCCGCCAGCGAGCGAGCCAGTTCGCGACGCTCGCTCGGGTTGTCGATCAGGCGCAGTGCGGATGCCTTGTACTCTTCGGTGGTCTTCGCGATCATCCATTCCGGGAAGCCCAGGCGACGGAACATGCCCTCGTCGATATGCTCGTGCACTTCGCGTCCCGTCTTGCACACGCCGACGAGACCTGCCCACACCGTATCGACGATGCCGTTCGTGTTGCCGAACGGGAACGGATTGAGGAACAGGTCGCATTCGGCGATGACCTTCATGTAGTTCGCGTAGTTCTGGTGCTTGTGCACGACGGCCTTGTCGCCCATCAAACGGCGCACGAGGTTGCGCACTTGCGGGAACGTGAGACCCGTTGCCTGGCCGACGAGGAAATGGAACTCGACGGGCACGGATGCTTCGTTGGCAATCGCCGCGCACGTTTGCAGGAAGCCGGGATTCATCTTGATCGTCGTGCCCGCGACGGCGATTTTCACCGGACCCGATTTCGTCGCGCGCTTGCGCGGCAGATCGAGTTCGAGCATGGCTGCGGGCGGACGGTACGGCATGCCGTCGGAGGGCAGCTTCAGCAGTTTTTCGCTGAAGCACGCTTCGTCGCCGACATAGCCTTCTTCGACCACGACATAATCCATCGCGTGGCCGTGCGTGGTGGCGGGGTGGCCCAATGCCATCAGCTGCATCGGCGCGACGCGCAGACATGCGAGCGCCATCGTGATCGGGAACATGCCGACGCTCGGCATGTACATCATCTGCGCCTGACGCGCTTCGCTGACTTCGCGCACGTGGCGGACGTTCTCCCACAGATTGGCGCCCTGCACGGGGATGAACTCATGGAACACGGCCTTGCCCGCATCGTCGACACGTCCTTCGAAGCCCATGCCGACCAGATGGAACTTGTCGCGCATCGCGACCATCGTCTGCGAGTGCGTGCGGTAGATCGAGTGGTTCTTCGAGAACCATTCGAGCACGACGAGCACGACGGGCTTGCCGTCCACGACGGGCGCAGCCGCGCGCTGCACGTCATGCAGGCCGAGGCTCGCGAGCTTGCGGCGGATCAGCGTGTTGATCGGCTTCTTGATGTCGTGCTTGCCGGGCAAGTCCGCGTAGCTGCAGTGCATGTACATGTCGTGCAGCACGCCGATGGGCAACGCGTCGATGCTTTCGATCTGGTCGAGACGTTCGGGCAGCCAGCGCAGGATCAGTTCGCGCTTCTGGTGCGCGGACGGCGTGCCGAGGAAGCGCGAGGACAGGATCGTCGTCGCGAGGCTGGCCGTCGCGATCTTGTCGAAATTCCACAACGCGTCCCAGTCCAGACGCACTTCGGATTCCGGCATGTAGAACAGCTGGAACTTGCGGATGTACTCGTTGCGAAGCTGAATGGCGTTGCGCGCTTCCTCGTTCGTCCCCAGCGAGCGCAGCACGTGGTCGCCGTTGCGGAACGGGCTCGCGGCAAACAGACCCGCCAGCCAGCGCTGAAAGACGACGGCTTGCTTGAAGCCCGCGTCGGAGAAGCGGAACGACGGGTCGGTCATCAGCGTCGTAATCGCGGACGTGACGCGAATCAGCAAATGGTCGTCCATGATGTCGCGCGCTTCGCCCGACTGCGCCCAGCAATCGACATCCATCAGAATGCCGTAGTTCTGATTGATCTTCGCGAGCAGTTTGATCAGTTCGCGGCTCGCCCCTTCATAGTCGCGGCGGTAGCAGAGATATTCGAACTTGTTGATGCTGAATTTCATGATCTTCTTCCTGATGAATACGATGAGATGAGGACCGCTCGCCTTCAGGGGCGCGCGAGTGAACCGGTTAGTGATTCCATGTGACCGACAGCCAGTACTGAACGGGCTTCTTGCCTGGGTCGACCCATGAAGGCGAAGAGAATCCGAACGGCTTCGAAACAGACGCGGAAACCGTCGCGCCGATCGGCGTGAGCCAGTCGAGGCTCAGGCCGTAGCCTGCAAGCAGGCGGCTATTCGTGACGCCGGGGACGCCGGGATAGCTCAGTTCCCAGTTCGGCCACGGCGAATGATTGACGCGGCCATAAGCGAAGTCGGTGAATACGCCAGCCTGAAGCTGATGACCGACAGCGACGGGAATGCGCTTGTAGAGCCCCAGATTGACCACGGCGCCGTCGTCGAGCGAACCTTCGTCTGCGCGGTAGGCGCGTACGGCGTCCGGCCCGCCGATGCCGAGCTTTTCGCTGGCGTCGAGATTGCGGCTTGCCAGTTGCCCGTTCACGCGGCCGGACAGGAACAGGTCGCCGCTCGGGTTGAGGCCATACGTCGCGAATGTGTTGGCCGTCAGCTTCGCGTAGTTGCCGGAGACATGCGTGACGTCGTCGGCGAAGGAGTCGTTGCGCTCGTGTCCGAGCGTGAGCGCGCCTTGCGCGCTCCAGATGTTCGTGCGCAGTTGTTTGGCGCGATCGCCGTTGTCGGCCTGCATCAACAGTTGCACCGAATCGATCTTGCTGTGCTGGCTCGGATAGCCCGGCCCCATGTCGACGCCCGTCTGGCTGTGCAGAAGCGAAACGCCGCCCCATACGTTGCGGTCGAGTCCACGCGTGAACGGAAACAGCACGCCGGCCTGCGCGACATTCGCGACGCCCGTCATCGCTGCCACGGTGTTGATCGAGTACTGTTGACGCGTGAAGCCGCCCGTCACGCGCAGACCGTCGTCGAGTATGGGCATGCTGCCCGTGATCGAGCCCGTCCACATCTTCTTGTCGGTGGCCATCAGCGTGAACGCGTAGCTCTCCCCCGCGCGGAAATAGTTGTTCGCTGAGGCCGTCATACCGAAGCGGTAAGAGCCCGTCGACGGAATGCCCTTGTTGTCCATGATCAGGTCAGCCGACACAGGCTTGCCCAATTCCGCGATGCTGAACACGACGTTCGCGTCGCCGACGTCCGCACCCGGCGCGAAATGCGGCGCGCTTTCGATCGCGACGCCGGGCACGTCCTGGAGCAATTCCGTCGTGCGTTCGAGCCGGGCGGTGCGCAACAGACACACGCCTTCAATCGTTTCCTTGCCGCACAGTGCGTGTGTGATCAGACGTTGAAGGCGTGCATCGGCGACGCGCGACTTGTTCTTGACCGTGATCTGCCGGATGCGACCGGGAAAGACCGTGAATTTCGCGACGCCGCCGTTCTGCGCGATGCGCCAGTCGTCGTCGGTCATCAGCACGGTGGCGATGGGAAAGCCGCCCTGACGCATCGCGGCCGTGAGCACGTCGGACCAGCGGTTGACTTCGTCGAGTGTTTTCGGAGCGCTGCCGAGCTTGCTTATTTCAGCGTTCATCAACTGCGTGACGACGATTGCGTCTCCGCCACCTGCGGGCACCACTTTCACCGTGACGGGTGCTTGCGCGACGGGACTCGCGCTTACGGTTGCAACAGGCTCTGCATTCACCAGTCCCGCCAGAATCAGCGAGCCCGCGCAGAGCGTGTGTCCGATGGTGATACCAAGATTATTTTTGCGCGCCGACATTACCCACTAATCCTTGCATTGAACAAAACGCCCAGACGTTGCGCTCTGGTGTTTTGCTCACTCAGGATTGCGCAGGGCCAACGATGCAAAGGTTAATTTTTTGGTCTCTGGAATCGAATAGAAGAAGTTCTAAAGTTGCGTCGTTGGAGAAAAAATCTGAGCGAGCGGTGAGGGCGGCTTTGCTGCGACAGGGTGCCGCATACGCCGCTATGCTGCGGCGTTGCCTCGCGCGATGTTTGCGGCCGGAAGCAGTAAGCCCGACACGTGGCCGGGCTTTGTATCGAATGGAATGAATGTCGGCGATGCGCTGATCCGCGAACTGTCAGCAAGGAACCGTCATGCGAGCGGCAACGCTTCTGCGGGCTCTTCCGTCGACGGTTCGCTTGGACGTGTTGCGCGAACCCGTTCTTCCCACAGCGCCTGCATGCGCTCGCCGAGAATCTCCGGGCGGCCTGTGAAAATGAGCTTCTCGACGGCTTTCGGACCGGCCACTTGACCGGCCAGTTCGCGACGCTCGGCCGGGTTGTCGATCAGACGCAGCGCGGCGGCCTTGTATTCGTCGTTTGTCTTCGCGATCATCCATTCCGGAAAGCCCAGGCGGCGGAACATCCCTTCGTCGATATGCTCGTGCACTTCGCGCCCCGTCTTGCACACGCCGACGAGACCCGCCCACACGGTATCGACGATGCCGTTCGTGTTGCCGAACGGGAACGGGTTGAGGAACAGGTCGCACTCCGCGATCACCTTCATGTAGTTCGCGTAGTTCTGGTGCTTGTGCACGACGGCCTTGTCGCCCATCATGCGGCGCACCAGGCTGCACACCTGCGGATAGATCACGCCTGTTGCCTGGCCGACGAGAAAATGAAACTCGACGGGTACGGACGCTTCGTTGGCGATGTCCGCGCACGTCTGCAGGAAGCGCGGGTTGAGCTTGATAGTCGTACCGGCGACGGCGATTTTCACGGGGCCCGATTTCGTCGCGCGCTTGCTGGGCAGATCGAGTTCGAGCATGGCTGCGGGCGGACGGTACGGCATGCCGTCGGAGGGCAGCTTCAGCAGCTTTTCGCTGAAGCACGCTTCGTCGCCGACGTAGTCTTCTTCGACCACGACATAATCCATCGCATGGCCGTGCGTGGTAGCGGGGTGGCCCAATGCCATCAGCTGCATCGGCGCGACGCGCAGACATGCGAGCACCATCGTGATCGGGAACATGCCGACGCTCGGCATATACATCATCTGCGCCTGACGTTCTTCGCTGACTTCGCGCACCTGGCGCGCGTTCTCCCAGAGAGCGTTGCCCTTGAACGGAATGAACTCGTGAAAGACTTCGCGGCCCGAGTCGTCGACGCGGTCTTCGAAGCCCATGCCGACGAGATGAAACTTGTCGCGCATCGCGACCATCGTCTGCGAGTGCGTGCGGTAGATCGAGTGATTCTTCGAGAACCATTCGAGCACGACGAGCACGACGGGCTTGCCGTCCATCACCGGCACGGCCTTGCGCTGGACGTCTTGCAGGCCGAGGCTCGCGAGCTTGCGGCGAATCAGCGTGTTGATCGGCTTTTTGATGTCGTGCTTGCCGGGCAAGTCCGCGTAGCTACAGTGCATGTACATCGAGTGCAGCACGCCTGTGGGCAGCGAGTCGAGGCTTTCGATCTGATCGAGCTTGTCGGGCAACCAGCGCAGGATCAGTTCGCGCTTCTGATGCGCGGACGGGGTGGCGAGAAAGCGCGAGGACAGGATCGTCATCGCGAGGCCCGCAGCGGCCGTCTTGTCGAGATTCCACAGCGCGTCCCAATCGAGGCGAACCTCCGACTCGGGCAGATAGAAGAGCTGGAATTTGCGCAGCGCCTCGTTGCGCAATTGGAGCGAGTTGCGCGCTTCCTCGTCGCACCCGAACGAACGCAGAATGTGATCGGCGTTGCGGAACGGGCTCGCGGCGAAGATTCCGGCAAGCCAGCGCTGGAATGGCTGGACCCGTTTGAAGCCTTCTTCTGAGAACCGATACGAGGGGTCGCTGACAAGGGCCGTGATCGCCGCCGCGAGACGTGACAGCAGATGATCGTCGAGAATGTCGCGCGCCTCTCCCGACTGCGCCCAGCCATCGACTCCCTTGAGATAACCATAATTGTCGTCGAGCAGTTTCAGCAGCTTCAGCAGTTCGCGGCTGGCCGGCTCCTTGTCGCGGCGAAAACAAAGGTACTCAAACTTGTTGATGCTGAAAGTCATGGTCGTGTGCCTCAGGAAGGGCGAGGCGGCGAGCTGGCAATGTGATCCGCTTCCGCCTGAATGGATGGGGCAGTTCGGGTTGCGTCGAACCGTCGGGAGAAATACTAGGATTTCGGCCGCGCGGATCGAATAGAAGAAGTTCTAATTTGCCGGCGAATTGAACCGGATCGAACCAGACCGAAGCGCTAGAACGCAGCGAATGGGCCGACGCCTTCCGCTGTTTTCTTTCCCGCTATCGCCATGAAAACCGTGCGGCCGTAATAGAACGGCAAGCCCCAGTCGAAAAGCGTTGGCATGCCGGCGTCGGCAGCGAAACTGTCCATTGCGTACATGCCGTTCCCTGTCATCGTGACGGCATTGGCGACGTTGAAGTCGACGGTGGTGCTGTTTCCGTTGCGCCCTTGAATCACAGCGGAATAGCTTTGCGTCGAAGACGGGCAATAGAAAGAATTTCCCGAGCACTGCGGGATATCGTCCGTAAAGAAGAGCCCGTTCGAGCCGCTGTCGAGGAAGGCCGTCAACGTCTTGCCATTGAAAACGGTGACGAAATTGCCGTAGTTGTCGACGGAATAGATTTTCGCTGACCCCAAAGCGTTGTTTGCCTGCGTGTCGATGCCGAATGTCAATGTGCCCGTCACCGTGCTGCTTCCTGTTGCGGGGACGCTGGGAAGGCTGATCGACGCGCCGTTGTTGTCCGTCGCAAACAGGCTGATGGGGTTCGCCACCTGACTGCTTTCGGGGACCGTCGAAGGCGCGCACGAACTCGCATTGGCGAGGCACCCGAAATACTGGCCGGAACTCGTGGACGACGCGCAATTCGCGCCGCAGTCGTTGGTGTGGATGCCGATGCCCAGGACGCCATTGGCGTGCATGGCGGCGGGTGTGTCGAGGTTGGCGACACCGTTGGAAGCGCATTGAGCGCTGGCGGAACCGGCGAAGGACGGATCGGCGACGAGCTGGATCGGCGCGTTCGCGGCGATCTCGCCGGCCAGCTTGATGTCCGCGCTGACGACAGGTCCCCATGCCGCACCAGGGCCGAATATTGAGCATTCCGTTAACGTGCCGCCCGCCGCGGCCGTGCTTGGCGGCAGAGGAAGCGTCAGCGCGGACGCCATCACGCGCAGGCCATTCGATGCCGTATCGACCTGGATGTTGTCGATGGTCTGGCAGTTCGACGTGCCCGGCACGCAGATGATCACTGACGTGTAGAGCATGTTCCTTGCGTTATACGCGTTGGGGCCGACCGTCACTGCTATCTGGTTTTGCGCTGGTCCGTTCTTGCCGGATGGCTGGCTGGTTGAAGTTGAGTTGTCGGCGCTGCTGCCACCGCCGCCACAGGCCGCGAGGATGCCGAGAAGAAGGCACAGTGCCGCATTCAATATGAACTTCTGCATGAACGTTTCTTTTGGGAAATTAGCGATCGCGACAAAGGAAGCGATTGCGGTGGGGAATGTAGAGAGGGGACGCTGGTTGCGTCGATGCATCAGCCGATGAATCGGTGTTGATTGGCATCGTCCGTGATGGCATTGCCGCCTGGCCGTTGAACCACGCCTTGTGGTCACTATTTGACCGCAATCGGGTAGCGATTGAATTAGAAAAAATTCGAATTCGCTGGGATTGCGAATGTGCTTAATGCGGGTCGGATTGCGGTGAATGAATTTATTTGCGGGAATGGTTCCGCGCAAAAAGAAATGGCCCGATCAGCGTGAGCCGAGCGGGCCATCCCGGTCAGACGTGGCTGACCATGTTGTTGAAGTCCGGCACGTGGCCGGACTTTAGGGCTTGCTTCTCCTGAAGCGGGCTGCCGCGCATTACGCCAAACATCTTCCGGGCGATCGCCCGGGTTGAGAGTGGCTCAGTACGCTTGCCCTGGCTCGCACGGTGGACGCGTCATGCATGCGTTCACCGGCTTGCCCTCCGGGATCAGCTGCCCGACTGGGCGGTTGCCTTGGCCGGGGCCGCTGCCTTGCCGGCATCGGCCGCGTTCGCCGTCTTTGCCGCCTTCGTCCCGCCCAGTCCATGCTTGAGCCAACCGTGCGCCTTCACGACATACGGCTTGCCGTCCTTCAGGCCGCTCTCCGTATAGAAGAACTCGTGCGTCTGCATGTTGACCGACAGGTCGGCCTTCGTCTTCGACGACTTGTCTTCGAACGCGAAGTGCTTCACGCCGTCGGCGCCATCACGGTACTGCATGTGACGCAACAGCTCGCCCGCACGGGTCATCAGCGTTGCATCGGCGGAGCTGGTGGCTTCGTCCATCGTCACCTGGTCCAGCGTCGCGTCGGCCCAGAACACGGCATCGCCCGATTCCAGCGTCAGCGGTTGCGCCTCCTCCAGATACCAGTGAGCGAAGTGGGCCGCGAGCAGGTAGTTCACTCCGCCAACGATGCCGATTCCACCGAGCACACCGGCCACCGTTGCGCCGGAGCCGCCGTGCGAGCTGCCCGTTGCGCCACCGTTGCCACTGTTGTTTTCGGTGTTGCCGCCATTGTCCTTACCGTTGCTGGTAATGACCGTGATGTTGCCGTTGTCGATGATGACCGTCGTCGCATTGCCGCTGGTGTGGATCGAGCTGTTCGGGTCCACGACCACGCCAGTGGCGTTCGTCGAATTGCCGGCAATGGTTGTCGTACCGTTGTCGGACGTGTTGATCGAGCCGTTCGGGTCGACGATCACGCCATCACCGTTGGTCGAGTTGCCGCTGATGTTGGTCGTGCCGTTGTCACTGGTGTTGATGTCACCGTTGATCACCGTGCCGTTTCCGTCGGTCGAGTTGCCCGAGATGTTGGTCGAGCCGTTGCCCGAGGTATTGATCGAGCCGTTCGGGTCAACGATCACGCCATCACCGTTGGTCGAGTTGC
>NZ_CYGY02000243.1 GCF_900007165.1 Paraburkholderia piptadeniae | reverse complement strand
GAGATTCGCCTTAGTCTCGTGGGCTCGGATGTCATGGCGAAGAACGGTCGAAGGTCCGCGAAAGAACGGCGAATTATTATAGCGATGCGAATCAACGGCTCGAATGTTAGCGGCCGCTGTCATAAAGCGCGGCGGGAAAGCTGCCGATGGGCTGCCCGTCGGCGCTGACGGGCCAGCTTTCCCGCTGAGCGCCAGGTTCCCTCGCCATGAGGTTTGGCGTGAAATTCAGACCGCGTACTGCGCAACCCCATTGCCGAACGACAGACGATATAGCATCAGCGGGTAACGGCCCAAAGCCGATCCAGGCAACGAGTCGGGCGCTCCACAGCAGATCACTATCCGCTGCTCGTCAGGCCTTCGGCCGAGGTCGGGCCAATTGCGCTCACCTGTTCATCCCGCAGAGCGGTCATTCGGACGGGTGGCTCGTTCCGAAACCTGCCAGACAGGCTACAAATGCATTTCGGCCCAAACCGACGGTCGCCGAGCGGATAGCGTGCGGCGGCGGCAGGTCGCTTTGCTGATATTCGCAAACCAGGTGCCGGTGAATGCCAGCTATCGCTATTAATGAATGAGTCTTGCCGAGCCGTTCCGGTCTCTCGGTTTCCTTCAAAGCGGCCACTCAGTGCCGAAAACTCCAGGTCTGGCGCGGCGTGTACTATGTACATTCTCAGACATGGGACGGCTCATGAGGAAAAGCTTACTAACCACGTCAAGCCGCGCCACGCTGGCGACGGAAGTCGTCGGAAGCGGAGACCCGATTGTCTTTTTGCACGCGCGGGTCGCGGACCGCAGGATGTGGGGCCACCAGATGCGCGAAATTGGCGCTAGCCACCAAGCTATTGCCTATGATCGACGCGGATT
>NZ_CYGY02000048.1 GCF_900007165.1 Paraburkholderia piptadeniae | reverse complement strand
GAACGGCAAACCGGCCTGAGGGAAATCCTGGGAGGTTAACCAGCTTCCGAAGCTGCTTCTGTTATAAGGACCGCCAGGCGCGATTCTCATCGAGGCGCGACGGCTCACTCTGCTCCGACGCCGGATAGATTTGCGCGAGCCACCACACCATCAAAAATCAGCGTTGCAAAAACGGGGGTGACCATAGATGAACCTCTTCCTCGAACTGTCGTCTCACCCAGGCGTCCTGCAACGGCCGCATGTTCGTTGAATGCGGTACGACTACGCATCATTCGGACGATCGCGGACTCCTCTTTGTCGACGATCAAGGAAAATCTGACATGCAAAAGAAGCACCCGGATGGATCAGGCAACAGCAGCGGCAGAGTGCTTGCTGCGCCCGTCTTCTCGCAGCCTCAGCCCACCCCGGACCCGCAAACCTTCGTCGTCCGGCACGCGTCGGATGTCGCCGCCTACAAGGTCATCGACGAACTGAACCGGGAGCACAAGCTCAAGGCACTTCCCTTTCCTGCACCGCGCGGCGGCACCGAGCCCCGGCTTACATTCGCACAGGTGATCGACAACAATCAGGCCGTGCTCGACCAGATCACCGCGAACGGGCAGATCGTCTTTCATGCCACCGGTGACTGCGGCAGCACGAAAGGCCCGAAAACACAGAACGAAGTCTCGGACAAGATGGTGAGCGACTTCGATGAAACGGATCCGGCAGACGTGCCGCAATTCAACTTTCTATTGGGTGACATCGTCTACAGCTTTGGCGAGGCGCAGTACTACTACGATCAGTTCTACGAGCCGTATCGGGACTATCACGCGCCGATTCTCGCTGTAGCAGGCAACCACGACGGCATGATTTCGCCGCTGCAGCACGAGAAGAGCTTGCAGGCGTTTCTGAGGAACTTCTGTTCCGACTGCTTTCAGGTTTCGCCCGATGCGGGCAACCTTTCACGTACTGCGCAAATCCAGCCGGGCGTCTTCTTCACGTTCGAGGCTCCGTTTGCGCGCATCATCGCGTTGTACAGCAACACGCTCGAAGACCCAGGCGTGATCGCCAATAGCGATATCGGCAACAGCCAGTTGAAATACCTGAAAGCCGCCCTGTTACGGGTGAAGAAGGAAAATTATCGCGGCGCGCTGCTGTTCGCGCATCACCATCCGCCTTATGTGGCGCGCGGTCGTCATGGCTGGAGCGTCGAGATGCAACAGCAGATCGATGCAGTCTGTGATGAGGTTGGCGTATGGCCGCATGCCGACCTCGCCGGACACGCGCACAACTACCAGCGCTTCACGCGAACCCGCCCTGATGGCACACAGATTCCTTATATCGTTTGCGGAAACGGCGGCCACAACGTGCAGCGGCTCACCACGAATGGACAACCGCCACTTCGTGCGCCGCAACTGATACAGGCCGCATCAAAGGACACGGATGCCGTTGTATTTGAAAACTACGATGACCAGAACTACGGCTACCTGCGAATCATTGTCAACGCGAGTCAACTGCGCATCGAATATCACGCCGCTGTCGACGGACCGCATACGAAAGCGCCCGATGACCAGGTGACCATCGACCTGGCCACGCACAAGGTGTCGCACTTCGTCGCCCGGGATTCAGGCGTACCTGCACTCGCGACGCGCATTCGCGAGTTCGCGCGAGAGGCTCAGCAAAAGGGATGACAAAGAGCCTTCGCGCGAGCGGTTCGCAAAATGATCATTCACGCATAGCCTGAATTCGCCCCGCCTTGACGGCTGATTTCAGCACGGTCCAGTCCGCCTCGTTCTGCTCCGCGTAGGCCAGTGCGAACCGCTCGATAGCCTCGTCGAACGCGGCCGACTTGCCCACATATCCGCCGATCAGCGCGGGGTCGCCCGCCTTCGCCATCGATTGGGCCAATGCGGTGCCGCACGACACCGCATATTCGGCGAGATCTTCGACGTCGAAGGTGGTGAAATCGAATGCGCCTTTCATGTCGCGCAACTGCCTGACATAGAAATCATTGCCCGTGTGATGCATCTTGGACCAGCCCAAAAAGATGTCGCTGGCCGACTGCAACAGCCGCTGACCAGTCACCACGCGCTGGCCATGGTTCGTGTACTGGCTTGCCGGAAGATAGCCCTCCAGCACGGAAGCCCTCGCCTCCTTGAGTTGCAGGAACAATGGGCTCTCTCCGTCGGCCATGAAGAGCGCCTCATAACAACGCGTTCCCACCGAACCAATGCCGACGACGCGAATCGCGACATCGACCAGTTCATAACGGTCGAAAAGTGCGCGCCTGTCGTCGGGAAGCGTCAGCCGGTAGTCGGCGAAGAAACGCCGGATCATGTCGTCGTACTGCTTGCGATCGCGCCTGTTTTCCAGCGGGATGTGATAGACGAGCGGCGGCAGTTCCCTGATGCGCAGCTTGCCGTTGACCAGTTCGGTCGAATGGCCCATCACGGAACGCGACGACTGCAACCGCGCCTTGTCGATGACCGCGAGCTCCTTTCTCCTTTCCTCGGCTGTATCGGCAATGGCCAGCAGGCTGGTCGACCTGAACTGGTAGTACCAGACGTCGAGCGTATCCATTCTGCTGAACTCCCCGATGCGTTGCCGGAATGTCTCGCACAACCGGCCGACGATGTCGCGCTGGTCATCTGTTGCAAATCCACGTTCACGAGCAGCGATCACGAATGAGGCGGCAAGTCTGCGCACATCCCAGTCGAAGGGTCCCGGTAATGTTTCGTCAAAGTCGTTGGGGCCGAAAAGAATTCGCCGCTCCGGACTCGCGAACAGCCCGAAGTTCGCCAGATGCGCGTCGCCGCCGAGTTGCACGATGACGTCAGTCCGCGGCAATCTGGACAGATCAAATGCCATCAGCGGCGCCGAGCCGCGATAGAACGCGAACGGATTCGCAAGCATGCGCCCGTAACGAATGGGGATAAGCTCCGGCACGCGGCCCACGTTGGATGCTTCGAGCAGCATGATCGGGTCTCGCCTTTCGATCTTGCAGACTGCAAGCTTTGCTCGCGAAACCTTTCTGCGCGCTTCCTTGCCCAGATCGATTCGCGATGCCAGCGGACCGCGACCTGCAAACAGGTCGGAGATGTCTTTTTGTGCAGTCATTGCTTGAGGATTGGTATTTGCCATTGGTGGTTTGTTACGCCCGGCAGTCTTGAGTTCCAGCATGTGTCGCTCTTTTTGCTTTCCCTTGCGTAGGGCGAGCTATATACGTGTCTCCTCCATGGTGAGCAAGTCTCCGCATAATGCTGGTCACATTCCTATCGGGCGATACCATGAAGGCGAGCGAAAAAATGCGACGCAAGGTTCGGAGGCCTTACCCTTGTGATGGCGTACGTCTGGGTGGGGAATGACCCTCGGAAAGCCTTCGCTACGGCCGTTCACACGCGGCAGGTCGGCATTGGCGGCATGCCACCTCACAACAGCGCATCTCGCCCATGTGCACGCGCCGCTGGCTGGTTCTGCTGTATGTCCAGGTACACCCGGAGCTGATTGATAGTGATTTCGATTAGCGGGCTCGCTCGTGCGACTCGATCTCTCCGGCTCCCCCAGCACATCCTCAATCCAGACCCGATGCCGCGCAAACCTCGGTCGAATGTCCTGCCCGGCCAACTCCGGCATTCAGAGTTCGACCCAAGCCACCGGGGAGAGAACGATCGCCACTGATGTGATCGCTTTGCCATTCTCCCCGACGCTGCGAGAGCTGTAGCGGATATGAAAGCACCATCACGTACGATCGCACACGATCCGCTCGCCCGGGCGGCCGAATCCAATTCCGTTTAGGAGCCTTTATGGAGACGTACCTGCTTTTCGGCGGCGTGATTGCCATTGCCCTGGCCATCGCGATCTGGGGCATCTGGAATCTCAGGTGAGGCGCCCCTTCTGGCCAGGGCGAACAAATGTGGTAACGCCCTGAATGGCCGCCGTGTTCTTCGCTGCACGATCAGCGTTTCGTGCGACATCGCTGGGCCAGCCACACGCCACAGATCATCCGTCCGACCCATTTAACAGGCTTGCAACCATATGTCCACGTCCGCACTTCACACTGCGTCACACGGAGCCCGCGCAATGCCCGCGCTTGCACTCGGTGCCATTGGCGTAGTCTTTGGAGACATTGGCACAAGTCCGCTCTATACCCTCAGGGAATGCCTGAAAGCCGCAGGCGGCGTCAGTCAGACGAATGTCTATGGGATCGTGTCTCTGATCCTCTGGTCGATCATCGCCGTCGTCACGTTCAAATACGTGTGCTTTGTCATGCGGGCGGACAATGATGACGAGGGAGGCATTCTTGCGCTGACCGCACTCGCTTCAGGTGTCGCTCCCGCCCGGCTTCGCAAGGTGCTCCTGACTCTCGGCGTTTTCGGCGCGGCGATGTTTTACGGCGATTCAATGATCACACCGGCAATTTCCGTCATTTCCGCAGTCGAAGGGGTGACACTCATCGACCCTCATCTATCAGAGTGGATCGTACCCATCGCACTGGTCATTCTTACGGGGCTTTTCAAGCTGCAGAAACGCGGCACGGGCGCCGTCGGCACACTTTTCGGGCCGGTGATGCTCGTATGGTTCATCACGCTCGCGGTGCTTGGTGTCGGCAATATCGCCAGTCATCCTGCCATCGTTCGCGCCGCGTCGCCTGCCTACGCTTTCATTTTCATCGCACACGCGCCGGCCACGGCTTTCATTGTGCTTGGCTCGGTGTTTCTCGCGCTGACGGGTGGCGAGGCCCTCTATGCCGACATGGGGCATTTCGGCAAGACGCCCGTGCGGCTGTCGTGGCTATGTCTCGTTTTTCCCAGCCTCGTGTTCAACTATTTCGGCCAGGCCGCGCTGGTCCTTAGCAGACCTTCCATTATCAGCCAGCCATTCTTTGAATCGGCGCCTTCATGGGCTCTGATACCGCTCGTCGTGCTCGCAGCTCTGGCCACCATCATTGCTTCGCAGGCGGTGATCTCCGGTGCATTTACAATGACCAAGCAGGCCGTACAGCTCGGGCTTTTGCCACGCATACCTGTCGTTCATACATCGAGCCGTGAGATCGGTCAGGTCTATGTGCCTTTCATCAATCTCACGCTGTACGTCGCGGTCGTCTTTCTCGTCCTGTTTTTCAGATCCTCCGATAATCTCGCAGCCGCGTACGGGATTGCCGTTGCGTCCACGATGCTGCTGACGACGCTGCTAATGTACTTCGTCACGCATTGCCTCTGGCAGTGGAAACCCGTCGCAACGCTTGCCGTCATCGGTCCGATGGCACTTGTGGACACGCTGTTCGTGTCGAGCAATGTCAGCAAGATCATGGACGGCGGATGGTTTCCGTTGCTGGCGGGCGCCGCACTTTTCACGGTCATGACAACATGGCACAAGGGTCGGGAAATGGTCGTCCAACAGATCAAAAACGACAGCCTTCCGCTCGCACCGCTGATCAGTTCGCTGACGGAACATCCTGTGTTGCGCGCACAGGGAACAGCCGTTTTTCCGGGCGGGGTGGCCGACATGACGCCCTCTGCGTTTCTGCACAATCTGAAGCACAACGGTGTGATGCACCGTATCAACATCTTCATGGCCGGCGAGACCGACAGCACGCCCCACGTCTCGGACAAAGACAGGGTTTCCGTTAAGGACCTTGGGAACGGTTGCTATTCTGTAGCCGTGCGTCACGGATTCATGGAGATTCCGAATGTTCCGGCTGTTCTCCGGCTTGTCGAAAAGCGGATACCGGAATGGCATTACGAGCCGAACGAGGTCTCGTTTTTTCTTGGGCGCGACACGATTGTTGCCACGGGACAAAGCCATGCGATGTCGCTATGGCGCGAACGGCTGTTTGCATTCTTCGCGAGGAACGCAGCGCAGGCAGCGGAATACTACAGTCTGCCGCCTAACAGGGTTGTCGAAATGGGCGGCCAGATCAATCTCTGATGCGTGTCTGACACGGCGCGATGGCGTCGACGCCATCGCGGATACAGTGGCGCCGCGGTGTCGGTCGAACGCCTGCACTGGGCGCGTCGCACGCATCCCGACGCGCCCAGTGACGGCAATGCTACTGCGCGATCATGATTCGACGTCGGCCAGACTGAACACTTCCGTCTTGTCGTTGTACGAGAAGATCTCGGCGTAGCGGCCCCAGTCGATCACGGCGTCGAGCGTCTCCTGTGCCGCACCATCGGACAGGAAGTCTTCGAGTTCCTGCTCAAAGCGCACGCGCGGCGCGCGGTGTCCCCGGCGCTCGTCCAGCACTTTCCTGATCCGCGCGGCCAGGGGCACGTGGCGCAGCATATGCCCGGCGAACATCATCTTGCGTTCCTGCGTGCCCGAATCTGCAAACACGCGCGCCGCAGGTGTGAGGAACACGTCGCCCTCGCGCACGTCGGCGAACCCGAGGTGCTGCAGCACTTCGGCAATCGGGAACAGGTCGTCCACTTCCAGGTGCAGCGTGCGCGCAATTTCCGGCATGTCCGCGCGGCCATGATACGGCGCGGCCGCGAGCGTCTCGATCAGACCGGCCATCAGGTTGGTCGACACATTGGGCAGCCAGCTGTGCAGCTCCAGCCCCTTCTTCGTCGTTTCGTCCTTCTGACGCGCGGTCATCTTCGCGTAGATGTCGTCGACGAGGCGGCGGAACGCCGGGTCCAGACGGTTGCGCGGATGCCTGAACGGCACCTTGATCTCGGCGATCACGCGGCCCGGATTCGACGACAGCACGAGAATGCGGTCGCACATGAACACCGCTTCCTCGATGTTGTGCGTGACGATCAGCACCGATTTGATCGGCATGCGGCCCTGCGTCCAAAGATCGAGCAGGTCGGTACGCAGCGTTTCGGCCGTCAGCACGTCGAGTGCAGAGAATGGCTCGTCCATCAGCAGCAGCGTCGGATCGACGACCAGCGCGCGCGCAAAGCCGACACGCTGGCGCATGCCGCCCGACAGCTCGCGCGGATACGCGTTCTCGAAGCCGTCGAGACCGATCAGGTCGATCGCGGCCAGCGCGCTCTCGCGGCGCTCGCGCGCGCCGACGCCCAGCGCTTCGAGACCCGCCTCCACGTTCTGCAGCACCGTGAGCCACGGAAACAGCGCGAACGTCTGGAACACCATCGCGACGCCTTCGGCGGGACCCTTGAGCGGCTTGCCCATATAGGTCACTTCGCCGTCCGTCGGCTCGATCAGGCCGGCGATGATGCGCAGGAGCGTCGACTTGCCCGAGCCAGAGCGGCCGAGCAGACCAACGATCTCGCCTTCACGCAGCGACAGGTTGACGTCGTCAAGGACGAGCAGTTCGCCCTGTGCCTTGTCAAAGCCACGGCGTACTTTTTCGACACTCAGCACTTCTTCACCGAGGCGCGGTGAATACTGGAGCACGTCGGCCGTTACAGCATTCAGATTGTCCATCGGATTCACTCTCAATCAAGTCGCAGCCTGGACTCGGCATACGCATACAGCGGACGCCACAACGTGCGGTTAAACAGGGTAACGAAGAGAGACATGACGGCGATGCCCAGGATGATCTTCGGAAAATCGCCTGCGGCAGTCGTCTGTGCGATGTAAGCGCCGAGCCCGTGGGCCGCCACCTTCGTATCGCCCCACTGGACGAATTCAGACACGATGCTGGCATTCCACGCGCCACCCGACGCGGTAATGGCACCCGTGATGTAGTACGGAAAGATGCCCGGCAACATGGCCTGGCGCCACCACTGCCAGCCGCGAATGCGGAAGTTCGTCGCGGCTTCCTTGTAGTCGTTCGGATAGGCGGTCGCTCCCGCGATGACGTTAAAGAGGATGTACCACTGCGTACCCAGCACGATCAGCGGCGACAGCCAGATATCCGGGTCCAGATGGAACCTGACGATCACGATCACGAAGACCGGGAACAGCAGGTTCGCCGGGAACGCCGCGAGGAACTGCGCGAGCGGCTGGATCTTTTCGGCAAGCGCCGGGCGCAGCCCGATCAGCACGCCCAGCGGCACCCAGACCAGCGAAGAGATGGCAATCAGCACGGCCACGCGCAACAGCGTGATGAACCCCAGCACGAAGACGTGACCGACCTCGTCGAGCGTGACGCCCGTACCTACATACGCAACCACTCGATAGACGACGTACACGGTCAGCAGAAGCACCAGGATGCCCCAGATGATGTCCCCTACGCGCGTCCACTTCTGACGCTGCGCGTTGGGAAAACGCTTCGTATCGCGCATTGGCGTATGCATGGGAAGACGCGCCGTCCTCGCAAGCAGCGCGCCCATCGGCTTGAGCATCTGGTGGATCAGGCGCGTACGGCGCAGCATGTCGAGCAGCCACGACTCGGGCGCGTTGCCGGAACTGGTGGTTTCCATGCGGAACTTGTCGGCCCACGCGACGAGCGGACGGAACAGCAACTGGTCGTAGGCGAGGATCACAACCGTCATCGAGAGAATGACCCAGCCGATCGCATGCAGGTTCTTCCCGGCGATGGCCTGCGCAAGATACGCGCCGATGCCCGGCAGCGTGATCGTGTTGTTGCCGACGGTGATCGCCTCCGACGCGACAACAAAGAACCAGCCGCCCGACATCGACATCATCATGTTCCAGATGAGGCCTGGCATCGAGAACGGCACGTCGAGCTTCCAGAAGCGCTGCCACGGCGTCAGGTGAAAGCCCTTCGAGACTTCGTCCAGATCGCGTGGCACCGTGCGCAGCGACTGGTAGAAGCTGAACGTCATGTTCCACGCCTGGCTCGTCCAGATCGCAAAGATCGCCGCAAGTTCGGCACCGAGCACGCGTCCCGGAAAAAGCGACAGGAAGAACGTGACCGTAAAGGAAATGTAGCCAAGCACGGGCACCGACTGCAGGATGTCGAGAATCGGGACCAGCACCTTCTCGGCGCGGCGGCTCTTGGCCGCCAGCGTGCCATAGGTCAGCGTGAAAATGAGGGACGCGATCATCGCCGCCAGCATGCGCAGCGTGGTCCGCATCGCATACTCGGGCAGGTTCGACGGGTCGAGCGAGATCACCTGGGTCTTCAGGGTCGACATCGGTGCGAGCGTCTGATGAAAGCCGATGGCCGCCATCGCGATCAGACCGATGATCAACGGAAAGGCAACAAAGTCCCATCCGTTCGGAAGCAGGCGCCATGCAGATGCGTTCGCCGTGCGGTTCAGACTGAAACTGAACTCCATCAGAAGTCTCCCGGAAAAGCGGGTTGCGTGGAACACGCAATCATGCAGTTACGCCAACCGGCAGCGTGGACGCAGATTCGTGATGCATTGTCAGATCGGGTCATGACGAAACGAAAGGAATTGTTCAGTTCCGGACGACGGCGCATGTCCCCTTTTCCAATGATGACGGGATTCTGTGACCGAAAATTTGCTTAACTTAAGAAATCGTGAATTTGCGGCGATGTCGGGATGCCGCCACCCCGGACGCTTGACAAGGCGCCAGCTTTTTTGCTCCGGGTGTCTCCCGGAAGCGGAAAGCCAGAAGACACGCACCGCTCATTCCCGATTTGTCGGCGTTGCATGTCTGCCAGTCTTCACGCGCGAACTGCGGTTCAGAACACAATGTTCGTCCGTATGCCCAGAACGAACTCGTTGCCGATGCGGGCCGTCGGGTTACCCGGTTGCGGAATGCCACCCGATGGACGGAAGAAGTATTGCGCATCGGCCTGCAGCATCCACCAGGGGGCGACCTGATACTGATAGGTCGCCTCGATAACGGTCTCCGCGCTCCGCGACGGATAGCCTGGCGTGGTGAACGCGGCCGTATCGCTGGCCAGGTCCTGGGCGTGTGAACCAATCTTCGCGTAGCCGACCGCCAGTCCGGCCACATCGTTATCGCGTCCCCTGAACGGGGCCTTCAATGTCACGCCCGCGTTCATCCCCAGGTCGACCAGATTGCGGTCGCCGGGTGCGCCCATGATGCGGGCGAACACGTTGACCGACCGCGGGCTGTCGGCGGATGGCCGCCAGACCATCTGGTCGGCGACGGCATAAAAGCTGTAGTTGCCCTTATGATTCTGCGGGATGCCGGTGCTTGCCGGATTCGCAAGCGACAGCCCTGTGTTGTCGAACCGCTGGTCGGCAAAGTGATTGGTGTTGTACCAGAAGCCCAGTTTGTAGGTGCCGGGCAGACCGGCCGGTTTCGGATCGGCGGGATTGTCGGACGGCTGGTTGAGCGCATACTGCACCTCGCCGATGAACAGTGCGCCGTTGCCAAGGCCGAAATTCGTCCCGTGGGCGTTCAGCTTCTGGGGGTCGCCTGTGCCGGGCGCCGGATTGCCGTCGAACACCCCTGCGAGCACGGTCACCGCATCAGACGGCTTGGCACGCACACGCACGCCGAGCGACGACAACGGATATGCCGGCCCGCCTGCCGGCATGTCCACGGACGGCAGCACCGGCCAGCCAAACGTCGCGTTCATGAACGGCGTCGCATTCTGGCTCACCATAAACTCCTGGTCGAGGCTCTGCTGGCCGACCTTCACGTCCATCTTGCCGCCCAGCAGCGTCTGCTGATACCAGAGCTCCCACAGGCGCGTGGTCGCGTCGGCCTCGATGCCGCTCGCGCTTTGCAAGGTCTGCAGATTGCGTGTGGTCAGATTCGTGCCGTGAATCTGCAATGCCGATACGTTGAAGCTGCCCCCCGTCAGCCCGACGGCCTTCTCCAGGTCGACACCGATGGCCAGCTGCGTCAGGCCATCGTAGGCGCCACCGCGTTGGGTGCCGCCCGACAGGTTGTTCAGGTACTCGCTGGTTTCCTGCAGGTTTAGCGTCACGCCGTACTGGCCGAGCCAAGGGCGCAGTCCGCCCATGTCGCCGAACAGGTTCGCGCGTTCCCAGATGCCGGTTGGCGCGGCAGGCGCCTCGGCCGTCTTTACCGTCTCGCCTTCTGCGGCTGCTGGCGAAGCCTGTGCGGGCACTTCATCCGAAGGCGCGGGTGCGGGCGCTTCGCTCGTCTGGGCGAAGGCTGCCGGCGCGAAGCCGAGCGACAGCAGCAGTGCCAGCCCAACGGGCCGAGTGGACAGCAGGAATCCGGTTTTCAGTTTTTTGTTCATGACGGCGCGTGGAACGGTTGGCGACGGATAAATCCGTTCGTTAAGGGATATGACATAGGAAATGTGGCGGGACCGTGAAGGCGGTCCCGGTTCAGGAAAACCACCAGCTCAGCCGCAGCCCCCGGTTCAGTTCGACACTGGCCGGAGAGACAGAGAGCATCGCGGCCAGCGCGATGGCGACAACGGTCACTGCCAGAATCGCGTAGCCGGCTGGCGTCAGTGGACCGCCGGCGTAAGCCGTCCGCAATGCAGCGCGCGCGAATACCCTCGCAGTACGGCACAGCTGGCTGGTTGCGCGCACGCGAGCACGGTCGCGGTGCGCCGACCGACCCGACAATACGTTGGACGTACGTCCGGTCGATGGAGCGAGCAGAAAGTGCACGCGTGCCGGCCATGCAGCAATCTGCAAGGCCACGCTTTCCGCGCGCACCGTGCCAGGGAAAGGCACGACGAACATTTTGAGACGCATAGGCTCACTCCCGTCCGGCCCGGCTTGACCGGGCGACGTGAAATAACACGACCGCGCATCGCGGGCGAACCTGCGACAGGCGGTCGAACAAAAGGAGCGTGCTGCTGACAAACCGGCGGAAACCGGTCGGTGTTGAAGCGCGCTAACCCGAACAAGGCGAGCTAGCGGCGAAGGAGATGTCCTGCGACGGGCTAACTCGCGGTGGTGTTGCCGGCGCAGGCCGGCATCGGACTTCCACTACAAGAACTTGTGTCCACGAAGGACTCCTCGAATGAGACGGGGCGGATTGTATGCGGGCTTTCCGAAACACTGCAAGCGAAAAATGCACACAAGACATCGCACTCCGAACGACCAACCAATTGCAATCGGGAAATGAAAGGCGTTCGCAGTTGAAGTGATGCATGACTGTCCCAACGGGCATTTCCGGTGTAGCAATTGAAAGAGTCAACAAGACATTCTGTAAGGCCGGGCGATGAACGTGGGATGCGCGGGGTACCCGAAAAATTTATATGGTTCTGCTTAGTGAATCGTGTTGACTTCCGGTTCAGGCCGCGCCTAAAATTCATAGTCTTCACAAATGGGGCTCACGCCTTGGACACCTGCAGTAGTCGACCTTCGAACAGTTTGACTGCCTGACCGGCAGGACGTCCCGCGCCCTTCATTGCGCCGCCGTCCTGCCAGCAGGCAGACGGTGCGCGCCGTTTTAACACCCCCCGTGCACCTTGATTTGCGCCATTCGGGCAACGTATCCGTGCGCCCGTTGGCATTGCGTCGCGAGCGTTCACTCGCGACTGCGTCCGTTCGCGCCTGACCGTCGTGTCGGCAGGCGCGCGGATGGACACGTTTGTTCTCAGCAAAAAAGGAGCCGAAATGCCGGACAGTGACAGTTACCCCTTACATCGCTCACCTCAATCGTTACCCGAGGAAAGCAGGTAGACCGCTGTTGCCGCGCTCTTGACGCGCCCGGCCTCCGTGTCTGCTGGCTTTCCGCGAATCGCGTCAAGCCAGACGCACGGAGAAACATCATGAACTTCGCCCTTCTTCTGTCGCAACTGCCTCACGTCCAGGAATCGCGCGCTCATTACAACGCGATGCTCTCGCTGGGCGCCCACAAGCCAAAGCGTGCCGCCGCGTTCTGGCGCAGCCTCAAGGCCCTCGTTTCGTAAGTTCCGCGTCACCTTCAGCCATACGCAAGTGCAGAGCCGGCCGTCCGGCGGCACACGTCCTTGCGTATGGGCGCAGGTGCGCCCGTCTGTTCATTCAAATTGCAGGAAGAAATAAAAATGTCCACGCCATCACATGTCTCACCACCACGCAGCGCCGTGCCTGAACGCAGCGCAGTCCTCGATACCGCCCACCTGGGCGACATCAGGGGCGCTTTCGGCACCATTGCGCATCACGACACCGCGCCACGCACGAGCTGGTGGGCGCGCGTCCGTACACTGCTCGCCATTCTTGGGCCCGGCCTCATCGTGATGGTCGGGGACAACGACGCCGGTGCGTTCGGCACCTACACGCAGGCCGGCCAGAACTATGGCACGACCCTGCTGTGGACCCTGCTGCTGCTGGTCCCCGTTCTGTTCGTCAATCAGGAAATGGTGCTCCGCCTGGGCGCGGTGACGGGTGTCGGCCACGCACGCCTTATCTTCGAGCGCTTCGGCAAGTTCTGGGGCGCCTTCAGCGTCATCGACCTGTTCATCCTCAACGCACTGACCATTGTCACAGAGTTCATCGGCATCACGTTTGCGCTGGACTTCCTCGGCGTGTCCAAGGTCGCCGGGGTCTGCATCGCGGCGGCACTCACCATGGCTGCCGTCAGCACCGGCAACTTCAGGCGCTTCGAGCGGTTTGCCGTTGTGCTGTGCCTGCTGAGCCTGCTGCTGGTGCCCGTGCTGGTGTCGATTCATCCGCCCGTCGTGCAGATGACGCGCGACTTCTTCATCCCGAACTGGCCCGCCCATTCGAAGCTCTCTGACGTGATGCTGCTCGTCATCGGCATTGTCGGTACGACCGTCGCGCCGTGGCAGCTGTTCTTCCAGCAGAGCTACATCGTCGACAAGCGCATCACGCCGCGCTTCATGAAATACGAGAAGGCTGACCTGTGGATTGGCATCGCCTTTGTGATGATTGGCGCCGTTGCCATGATTTCCTTCTGCGCCGCGCTCTTCGCCGGGCGCCCCGAGTTCGGCCAGTTCACGGATGCGGGCGGTGTGATTACCGGGCTGGACAAGTATGTCGGCAGGACGTCCGCGACCATCTTCGCCATCGCGCTGCTCGACGCGTGCATCATCGGCGCCGCCGCCGTGTCGCTGTCTACGGCCTACGCCATCGGCGACGTGTTCAGGATTCGCCACTCGCTGCATCGCGGCGTGACGGACGCGAAGGGCTTCTATCTCGTGTACTTCGGGATTATTGCGTTCGCCGCTGCACTCGTGCTCATTCCGGGCAGCCCGCTGGGCCTGCTAACGGAAGCGGTGCAGACACTCGCGGGCGTGCTGCTGCCGAGCGCCACGGTTTTCCTGCTGCTCCTGTGCAACGACAAGGCGGTGCTCGGTCCGTGGGTGAACTCGAAGGCACTGAACGTGTTCACGGGCGCGGTGGTATGGGTGCTCGTGATGCTGTCGATTATCCTGACGGCCGCCGTGATGTACCCGGATATCGCGGGTGAGACCATCGGTGCAATTCTCGTCGGCGGGACCGTGTTCGCGGTGGCGGGGTACGCAGTCACCGCACTGTTGCGCAAGGGTCGTGCTACCCCGGCAGCAGTTGCCGCCGGAGCGCCGGCGCCAAGCCGCCAGATGCGCGACACCTGGCGCATGCCGCCGCTCGACGAACTGCCGGCGCCGCAACTCACGCTATCCAAACGTATCTGGATGGCCGTGCTGCGTGGGTACCTGGTCATTGCCGTTGGCCTCGTCATCGTCAAGGTCGTGCAGGTGATGATGGTGCATTAAGCCAGACGCACAACGGACCGGCCGGCAGGTCCGGTCTGCCCTGCACTCGTTACTGGTGCACCAGGCGTGTATCGGGGTATCGTGCTCGATATCCTGATACCGAAGGCTCTCCCGGGCACGTGACCACGACTCTCCCATATTCCCGACAAACATGACTGCCGACTTCATCTGGCGGCTGCTTGCCGCCTTTGCCTGCGGTGTCGCCATTGGACTCGAGCGCCAGGCGCGCCAGCGCACCGCCGGATTGCGCACCATCACGCTGGTGGCAAGCGGTGCATGCCTGTTCGTCACGCTGGGCATGCTGACGGGAAACGGGACTGCCGGCGCGACACAGATAGCGGCCTATGTCGTCTCGGGCGTCGGTTTCCTCGGTGGCGGCGTCATCATGCGCGACAAGGGCTCGATACAGGGCATCAACACGGCTGCGACCCTGTGGTGCGCGGCCGCCGTCGGCGTGCTGTGCGGTACGGGACACTTCGGGCCCGCGATTGCCGGGACCGTACTGGTGCTGGTAACCAACACCGTGCTGCGCGAAGTCAGCCGCGCCATCAACGCGACGCCGGTGTCAGGCGCGGACCTGGTGCGCGAATATGTGCTGACCGTTGTCTGTCGTGAACAGGACGAAATTCATATCCGCACGCTGCTGTCAAACTCGATGTATTCACAGCCGCTGTCGTTCCAGAGCCTGACCAGCCAGGACTTTGAGGGCGACCCGCCCCGCATCGAAGTGACCGCGACCGTGCGCATGCATCCGAAAGACCAGGCAAAGCTGGAGCTGATGGCAAGCCGCATCAGCATGGAAAAGGGCGTGTCCAGCATCAGCTGGTCCGGGAGGGAAACGGAAACGGCGCCGGAGTGACTGCGGACCGGAGCGCTGGTGATTATGAGGTTATCCGGGACAAGTGTGCCCGATGTCACCTGCGAGACGCACCCTCGCAGCCGATAAGTGCCGGGTGCAACCGGATATGGAGTATGACGAACCATCGTCTGGGGCACCACGGCGCGATATAAAGCACCACGGCTTCCGTATCGTCGAGCTCGAGATAGCCTGCGCGGACTGCGTCTTCGTACGCGTGTCGCGCGTCTGTACGTACCCAGCCTGGGGCCAGGGCCATAGTGCAGACACCAAACACGGCGATAGCCGACGCAGGGACGTGGATGGACATGATGCGGCTTGCCAGCACGCAAAGGAGGACCAGCACTTCGGCAAGCAGTACGGCAACCAGGCCGACACGAACCTGCGCCTGCAATGCGAGTCTGGTCTCAGGTTTCATCAACCACTCCCCGTGCATGGTAAACGCCGCCGGCCCCACGACCAGGGAAACGAACGCGCTGACCATAAGGGACGCAACCTCCATGGTAGCAGCGGTCCGGGTGCGTCTGCCTCCTTGGAAGAGAATCATTCCGGGCTAGTCCAACCGTCAGGAAGCGCGCCACAGCGGAACTGGTCCCGACGCGCAAATATCCATGAGAACCGTTGCGATTTTCGATAAAAGCCGGAATCAGGGTTTTAGAGATGCCGTCACAACTGATGGATAGGCTTGCCAAAAGTCTCAAATCAACCAGGCGACATCATGGCATCCAGACAGGAACTCAGGCGATATCGCGCACACCTTGCCGACGAACGTCACAGTGCGGCACTCTATGAGACGCTCGCGCACATTGAAAGAGACGGCGACCGTAAACTGGTTTTCCGTGAGCTGGCTGCGTCGGAGCGGACACATGCACAGGTCTGGGCCGACAAGCTGAAAGCGAACGGACACCGCGTATCGGACAGGCAGAGCATCAAGACCTTCTTGATGAGGGGTCTCATTCATGTCTTCGGCCCAACGTTTGTGCTACCCGCGCTTGCGGCCGCAGAATTTGCGGACCGAAACAAATATGCCGGCAACCCCGAGACGGCAAAAATGTCCGCAGAGGAGCGGCATCACGCCAGCGTGGTTCAGAGTTTGGCGAACGCAGGCAAACCGGAACCGTTAAAGGGAGCCGAGATTGCCGAAGCCGAGTCCTGGCATCGAGGCGTGTCGTCCGGGAATGACCTTCGCGCGGCCGTGCTCGGTGCCAACGATGGACTCGTGTCCAATTTCTGCCTGATTATGGGCGTCGCCGGTGCGGGTACCGGCAACAAGGCCATTCTGCTGACAGCGCTGGCGGGACTCATAGCAGGCGCCTGTTCCATGGCGCTCGGAGAATGGCTGTCTGTGACCAATGCTCGCGAGCTTGCCAGGACCCAGATTGCCAGGGAAGCCGACGAGCTTGAACATACGCCTGACGCGGAGGAACACGAACTCCGGCTCATCTACCGCTCGAAAGGACTCGATAGCGATGAGGCAAGGCGTGTGGCGTCGCAAATCATGCGCGACAAGGACAAGGCACTGGAGGCACTCACCCGTGAGGAACTCGGTCTGGACCCGGCAGAACTGGGCGGGAATCCATGGTCTGCGGCTGGCGTTTCGTTTTGCCTGTTTGCGATTGGCGCCATTTTTCCTGCCATGCCATTTCTTTGGACGTCAGGCGTAATGGCTGTCGCACAATGCGTCGCGCTCAGCATTCTCGCGCTGGCGGCCATCGGCGTGTTCACGTCACTGTTCAATGGACGCAGTGCCAGCTTTTCCGCGATTCGCCAGGTCATCATCGGGCTGGCGGCTGCTGCGTTCACGTTCGGTGTCGGGCATGTGCTGGGCGTCTCCGTGTCGTAGATTGCCGATTGGCAACATCGCCGGATTCCCGTCTGGCGGTGACGTGGTCTTCGCGCTTTTAGTCTGCCCCTGCTGGCCCCCGGCAGATCCGCGTGTCAACTTAGACTGTCGCCGGGACCTGTCATTGACAATCTGATGGCGCCTGTGGTCGGTCATCTTCTTCCAGTCCCTGATTTCTGCGCGCGTGCGAAGACAGCCAACACAGAAGCCTGTCCTGCCATCAAGAGTGCATACATCGATGCACGGCGATTTTACTGCCATCGCTCAGACCGCAATGCGCGTTGGATTCACTTCCACAGTCACGTGCGAAAGTGTCTTGAAACGCCTGAGAGCCGCATGATAGAAGCTTGGACTGCGCTGCGCTTCACTGGTCGCAACCGAGACGACGGCACTCATGTGCCCCGGACCGAGGCGCCACACATGCAGATCAAGCACCTTGTCACCGTTATCCTCGATCACGTGACGGACGTTCTCGGCCATCCGCCGGTCCGGACTCATGTCGAGCAGAATGGCTCCTGTATCGCGCATCAGGCCCCACGACCAGTTGGCAATGACGAGCGCGCCGATAACCCCCGCGAGCGGGTCCATCCACAGCCAGCCAAACGCGCGTGCGAGCAGGAGGCCGATGATTGCAAGAACCGACACGGCTGCGTCTGCCATGACGTGAATGTACGCAGACCGGATATTGTGGTCGCGGGTCGTGGCGGCATGCGCGTCGTCATGGTCGTGGCTGTGTTCTTCGAATTCGATTTGATGTTCGCCATCTGCCAGGCGAACGACGGCCTTGAACGCATGCGGTTCGGGAACCTCTTGTTTCGATTCAAGGAAGCCGCCCCGGTCGGCGAACGAAAAAGTCTGACGCGTACCGTCGGGCCGGATCGTCGTCACCGAAACGGCATCCGTGATCAGTTTCGAGTTCGCTGTCCCGGGCGTAATCCGGAACACCGGTGGTACGCCATCCTCAAAGATGGACACGGCAAACACCCCGGCGCTATCGAAGATGCGTTGAACCTCAGCTTCGTGCGTGTGTACGTCTTCATGTGCGTGTGCGTGTGCGTGTGACGATACCGACGATCGCCGATTCCCTGTCCGCCGCACACATCTCGTGGAAGTGGTACAGCGGTGGACGTGAAGGGGCGAAGACCACCAGCGAATACTGTGGCATCTGCGATCCGTTGACCGGGTTCACCTCAATCATGACCACAGCGTTAAAGAACAACCTGCAGGGCATGACAGAGTTGGACAGCGATCTCGCGGGTAGCAGCGACCGATTCCCGGCGGTCGCTTTCGTGCGCCCGCCCGAAAGCAAAGCGGGCCACCCGGCCAACGCAAAGGTGATCGACTATGAGAATTTCGTCGCCGATCTCGTCGACAAGGTAAAGGCAAACCCGGCTCTGTGGAAGGAGACTGCTGTGCTGATCACCGTGGACGAAGGTGGCGGCTACTACGACTCTGGCTACATCCAGCCGGTGGATTTCTTTGGCGATGGCACACGCATTCCGCTGCTGGCGGTGTCGCCATGGGCGAAGAAGGGGCACGTGGATCACACCTACGCCGATCATGCCTCGATCTTGAAATTCATTGAGAAAAACTGGCACTTGCAGCCGTTGTCAGCACGCAGTCGCGACAATCTTGCTAACCCAGTGCAGCGGAGTGACGACGAGGACAAGCATTCCTACGTACCCGGCAATCGGCCCGCAATTGGCGATCTGATGTCCTTGTTCAACTTTGAACACGATATCGATGAGGATCGTCACGACGATTGAGCGTGACGTAACGCGGGGCAAGCCGGCGCGCGGCCCCGCGCCGCATGGTCCTGTGGCGCAGGCCGAATACACGCGCGAACGCGTCCCGCTGACATGGGCGATGACGCAGAACAAGCTCGGGCTCGCGCTCACCAGCCTGGGCGAGCGGGAAATCGGCACGGCCCGGCTGGAAATGATTGTCTCCCACAGGTTGAGGGGGAGATCATTCTGCGCCCGTAGGGAACATCTGCATGCATGGCCCCGGCTTCGCGGTTTGAGAGGCGCCCGTTCGGCCAAAGCGGTCATCGGCAGCGCCTTGTCCGTGATCGGCAGTGAATGACTGGTTCTGCGTTAAGTCAACGCCGGGACTCGGCCCTGAACTGCCTTTCGCCTCAGTGCCGACTCACCGGCGGCTTTCAAGGATAGAACGGCCACCTGGTCCCGGTCTACTGGCGCTGGTGGCACTCGTTGGCCGAAGCTGCCAATTACCTGTCATCGTTGGCGTGTCCGCCAGGGGCTACGTTGAGATTCGAGTGATTCGCGCGCGTGCGCAAGTGAGTCGGCTGCGGCGATTGCCTGCTGCGCCTCGGTCTTCAGGCGCACGACGTCCCGTACAACGTACCTTGCGACAGCTCCAGACGCGCCACGCAGACATGTTCGGGGAGACGTTGGCGACTCACTGCAAGCGATCTATAGTGAAGCATGCCAGACAGGCGACTGGAATCGCCTCATCGGATGTGTACAAGAGGCCGGAAAGTCCGCCCCCGATCTCTGCGGAGTCCGGTTTTACGTGTGGGCCCGCGAGAGGATCATGCTGACTTTCGACATGCGACGTGCGCTCCATTCAGGACTGTTATTTGGGTGCGTGACCTTTGTTCCCATCATCGCATTCGCGCATACTGGGCAAGGCGACATATCCGGTGGCGTGCTCGCCGGATTCAGACATCCGATTTCTGGCCTGGATCATGTCGTCGCAATGGTCGCAGTCGGATTGTGGGGGGCACAGTTAGGGAGGCCCGCGATCTGGGTGCTCCCGGTCACCTTCCCGATCGTCATGGCCTTCGGCGGCGTGCTTGGCGGCCTGGGAGTCTCGATTCCGGGGATAGAGGTCGGCATTGCGTTATCGGCACTGTTGCTCGGTGCGGCCGTGGCGCTTGCCTTGACTCCGCCGCTCTGGTTTGCGGGTCTGCTGGTTGCGCTCTTTGCCATCTGCCATGGACACGCGCACGGCGCGGAATTGCCTGAATCCGCGAATCCGGTGACCTATGCGATCGGTTTCGTCGCAGCCACCGGTACACTTCATGCGCTTGGCATCCTGATTGGTACGGTCAATCGCTGGAAAGCCGGCAGTTTCGCACTGAGAACCGGCGGGGCCTTCATCTCTGGCTGCGGCTGTATTTCCTCATGTACGCGATTCGAGGAGCGTGACGCATGCGTATGTTGCACCGGGTGGTCCGGCCAGCGGCTTGCGGTCTGATCGTGCTGCTGTTTGTTGTGTCAGCCGAAGCGCACGCCGTATATCAAGGCGCAGGCGACTTTTACGCCGGGATGCTGCATCCGCTGACGTCGCCGGAACATGTGTTGCCCATGCTGGCACTCGGCGCTCTCGCGGGACAGAACGGTCTGAAGCGATGCGAATTCGTGCTTTGGGTGTTTCCGGCCGCTTCGGCTGTCGGCGCGTGCATCGCCCTTTCCATTACGGATTTACACGGTATATTCCTGTTCAACATTGGCTCGGCCGTGCTGCTCGGTTCCCTCGTGGCGGCTGCAGTCATGCTTCCGTCATGGCTGATTCTGATCCTGGCCGCCGTTTTTGGTCTGACCCACGGGTACGCAAACGGGTCCGTCATCATGGGCCAAATCCGCCCAGGCATTTTCATAGCGGGCCTGGGGTTCGCGAGTTTCATTCTGATGGCCTACACGGTTGCAGCAACATCGTTCCTGCTTCGTCTACGGCCCACCTGGATTGCCATTGCGGTGCGCGTCGCGGGCAGCTGGGCCGCAGCAATCGGTCTTCTCGTGCTGGGCATCAGTCAACGGGCTTTGCTGCTGTCCTAAAGCCGCTATCTCGATGGCCGTCGACGGTCGCTAGAGTGCAAGCACTGTCAGCCCGGTCGTTCGTTCATAAATCCATATTGTTGCGAAAACCGTGATGGCGGTCGATCCGCCGTATAGCGTAGCCACGCGAAACCAACGACTTGAGCGATAGATGTATAGAATTGGCAATAGCAGCAAAACCAGCGTGATCTGCCCCAGTTCCACACCAATATTGAAGCCGGCAAGCGCTACCGCCAGATGGGATGTCGGAAGGGCCATGCTGGTGAGCACGCTTGCGAAACCGAAGCCGTGGATCAAGCCAAAAGCAAACGCGACCAGCCAGCGGCGTATTCGCACCAGTGGAACAAGATTGTTGATAGCGGAAAGCAGAATCGTCACGGCGATAGCGACTTCCACCCACCGTGACGGCAACGCCACGACGTGCAGCGTGGCAAGTGACAGCGTGATTGCATGCGCAGCCGTGAACGCGGTGACGAGCTTTAGTACATCAATCGTCACGGCACCCGCAGAGCCGGCAGGGTGCCATGTTCTCCCGTGCAATACGCAAGCTGCCGGCAGCAGCAGTGACAAGAGGAACAGGGCATGGTCGACGCCGCGCCAGATGTGCCAGATGCCCTCCACAACGAAGTCGATAAAGATGGGCCCTAACCCTTTCCCGCGTGCATCCAGGATCTCAGTCGGATGACCAAGACCAAGAATAGCGGTGGTTGTCGCGCCGTTGCTCACGAGGTGCACGAGGCCTTTGTGCAGCGTGTCCACGTCGGCAAATAGACGGTATTCAATCCCGAGCCGGGTCGGTCGAGCTGGACAGTCCGCCTTGAATTCCAGAACCGCGTAGGCGCCGTCGCTGTGGTGGTCGATCAGCATGTCGCCAGGATGGATCATGCACGCTCGCCCGTCACCCGTAATCTTGATCCGCGTGAAAGCGTACGACTTGATGTCCGCCTCGCGGATCCGGACCTCGCCCCACGTCAACATGCCGTCCCCGTCGGCATCGAGAACGAGCGGGTTATCCAGGTCGCGAAGCGCGATATCCCATCGGCCCACAATCGTTTTGTCGCTGACTTTAAGCGTCAGGTAACTGTCACTGGGTTTGTGTGCGTGCACTGCGGCGGCCCAGCACAGCATGAGGAGAGCAAGCCACGCGGACGCGGACCGCTTCATGCGGAAGAGCCGCTGCGCGCCGACTGCATCGCGAGGTCGACCCAAGGGACAAGGCTTGCCAGTTGCGCTTCAAGTTTCGTCAAGGCCGGCGCGCGCAATCGTGCGTTCTTCAGCCATCTCATCGCGGGAGCGGCACGGGCAGGCTGCCGGGCCGCGATTGCCGCTTCCATCAAAATCCGGCAATCCGCCACCTCCTTTTGCACCTGCCAATCGGCCTCGGCCAGGCTGAGCGCTTTTTCCGGGTCGTTAAGAAGTTTCAGATCATAAATGGCTTCCTCGCGCAAATGCACGCGATCCCCCCGCTCGGCGGACGCCGTGAACCGGTTGCCCAGGTCTTCGACATGACGCGCCAGATCTGCATTCAGCCCTGCCTGTTTCTCTGCGAGCGCCAGGCGAAGGAGCAGGTTGTCGTTGCGGATGTCGCCTGCTAACAGGGCGAGGACTTCCTTCGGCCGATTCTGGTCGAGCAGGAAGTCAGCCCAGGCCGCTCTGAGGTACGCGTCGCGCGGATTGGCAGCCAGCGAGTTGCGAAAGAACCTTTCGGCATCTTCCTGCCTGCCCATCCAGACCGCCGTTTCGGCTTGACTAATCAGCAGCCAGGGGTAGAGCGAATCTGTCGATGTTATCTGTGCCGCAAGACGTTGCAGAATGAGATAAGCCTGTTCGGCCATGCCGTTGACCGCCGCTACATTGGCGAGGCAAATCCCTGCGATGACGGTATTCGTCAATATGAGCTGACCGCAACTCTGCTTAGCCTCCGGGTAGCGGCCTTGAACTTGCAGGATATTCGCACGGATCAGCCAGGCATCCGGATTGTCGGGCTGGGCGCGAATTGCGTGATCCAGATCGTCGAGCGCGCTCGCGAAGAAATGATTGCTTTGCCGAACGCTGGCACGCAACACCAACGCGCGCGGCGGCGGGTTCGCCTGTCGCAGCCACGGTTCGATTGCAGCTTCGGCCTGGCCCAGGTCGCGCGGGTCCTGATCACGCCGGAAGCGCTCAAGGTGGCGCTTCGCGAGTTCGGCCGCAAGCTCAAAGTTGTGGCCGTGCGCAGCCAGTGCTGCGTGCAGGCTCGCGATGGCCAAATTAAGTGGATCGTGCGCACGGGGCGGGAGCGTTTCCAGCACCTGTGAGTCCTGTTGCGGCCGCACGGGTGCGGCGTTCGCCAAGGTAGCCGCCAACCCGGCGAAGAGACACGCTCCGCACAGAACGCGTTGCACGCTGGTATTCCTTCTGGCGACCGGGGACCGGTTCGGACGATAAACCCGCAGCACCTTGAGGACGCTTGATCTTATTCGCGCCATGCCCGTTGTTACGAACAGGGAGTCGGAAGGTTCAACCCCGATGCACCGAGATCCGATGCAACTCATACTGATTGCGCGTGCTTGGTCATCAATTGGTCGCACCGGGGATCGGCGTGGTCAGATAAGGAAATGAGTTGTCGAATACGCTGTCGTCGATTGCTGCACCGTCTGTCAGCGGCGCCGCTCCGGCTGGGGCGTCGGACGGCGAGCAGCCGAAAATTCCGGGCTTGTTGAACGTGCATAGCACGCCCATCACCACCCTGAGTGACGCTGTGACGACGTCGTCCCCTGGCCGCCGTCCGTTTGGAAAGCCCGCGTTGTCGCCAGCAAGGACACCGAGATTGTTCTGACTGCCCTTCGGTGTGGGCGGAATAGACGTATTCAAACGCAACATTTCGGACGGGGTTACCGTTCTCAGCTGATTGAGTCCCTGAAATCCTGTAAGGAACGTGAAAACGAGATCGAGGCGCGGGAAATTTGTTGGCGCTTTGGCAGCGAAAAGGCTCTCGATCAGCGCCGGAAGCGTGGGATTCGTCACATATTCGGCAAACTGGCCATCGTTTGCGGGCCTTGAATTGTTGAATTTGTCCTTGTCCTTCAGGCCGATCACGAGTTCGTTCACCAATGGCATCCCGAGCCGGGAAACCTGCACCCAGCCCCCGGCTGATCTTTCTGGCGTGCTGTTTACGCTATCCGGATTTAAAGCAAACAGCCTCTCCTGGCGAATACTTGACGTCGTCCAGCCGCCGATGACCGGGGAGCCATGCTCACTAACCAGACATCGGGCTGGCACCTCGAGTGCGATGGAGGTGATGTTCTTGTCGGCCAAATCGTTCGGGTTACCGTTTCGGGGCCCCAGCGGATTGAGGTTGAGCAAGTCAAATGTCTTGCCGAGCGCCACCGCGAACGACTCTTTTCGCTGGCCCACAAAAACGCGACCGGGAGCGCTACACCCTGGAATGTTAATCGTGTACACATATTGCCGTGCGTAGCGGGCATATTCACTCACGCTGCCGAACGTCTTGGTCCCTATAAAGTCCGTTGGTTTCGTAAACGTCGTAATGCCCCCCGGGCCGGTGACTGCTTGCCCGGAATGGTCGTCGTCGGCGCCACGCAATACTTTAAGCGTGTATGTTTCGTTGACGTTCAGATTCGATGAATCGCCCGCTGACACCGGGCCCGCCTGAACGAGGGGAATCGCCACCTGCCTGCCGCCGACGTTCAGTGCGACATTGCGCGCTGTATTCGTGAAACGAAACTGAAACGTCAGATGCGCTCTCGCATCGCCGACATTGTCAATGTGAATTTCGTATCGCGCATCAGGATCGAGGGCGAAATAATTCGGCCCGCCGTAGGCATCCTCCAAAGGCGAGTAGTTGGCGATCAACGTTACATAGCCACGTCGGTTCGGTTCATAGCTGTTGAACATGTAGAAGTCGGTGCCATCAACCTTCGGAAGTGTCGTGATCAGCGGCGCCTCACGATGGCTCGACGCATAAGCACCGCTCACGGCGGCGAACAAAAGCAGTGCTGCGGCGAGTACCTGCCTTGATGCGAAGTAGACCGGCCGATCCTTAAATCTCGGAGTAAGCATGGCAGGCTCCTCAAAGATACGACGCAGCAAACAGACTGCTCGCGACGAGTCCTCTCTTGTTATAGACGTCCCCCCAATGCAAAGGCGGACAAAACCAATGCGGAATTTGCCACTAGCTGTCGGCAAAGTGTGCAAAAGATTTCAACACCACTGCAGATGACTGCCGGATCAGCGCATGCCCGAACGGCCGATGCGGATTCAACCGATGGATGCAACGCAATCGGACTGCGCGAGCAGAAGTTGCAGATGAAGCAGCGACGCCGGATCTATTACACCGAGACCCAGATACCGCTGAGGGGGAGCGCTGGCAGAAGGGCAAATCCTTTCAGCGGCCCAGATTTTTGATCGGGACCACTCGTCCGTACAACGGATTCCGGTTGAAACCAGTAGTATCCGGCCGCCACAGTGACAACGCTCACAACCGGCGCTCGCGCTGCCTGAGCGCGAAGAGATATCACCGGCGCCCGTGGCTGGCCATTCGATCCGATCAATTGCGATGCGACGTTCACGCGCCCCCCTCCATCATCTGCCGCGAGATCAGACGTAACGGACTCAATGTCGTGAAATTATCGTGACTCACCCAAAACAGCTTGCTTAATGCACGTTCTGGTCTATGAATCGAGTCGAAGGGTCGCGGTCGACCCTATCGCGCCATGCGACCCGGTGGTTAGTGGAATTTTTTGAAGTACAGCGGGAATTTCTGAGGTACAGCGGTCGTTTAGCTTCCTCTTGCGCTCACTCGCGGAGCAATTTCTCGCCAGTCAAGGTAAGGAGGGAAGTCATGTCTCAGGTCTCTTGGGGTCTCAAAGCGGCAGCCGTGATTGTCCTCGCCGCCGGTTTCACGAACGGGCATGCCCATCAAGAAGATGCTTACGTCGTCACACCCCTCGTGTCCAACGTGGCAGGGGCGGCTCCGAAGGTCGACGGGGTGCTCCAGAACGCGTGGGGTATCGCGTTTAGTCCGGCGGCAAGTCCATTCTGGATCAACGACAACGCCACCGGCTGCGCCACGCTGTATGACGGCGCGGGGACAAAGGTGGCGCTGCAGGTCTCCATCCCGCTGCCCGGCAATGTGATACCGGACAGCGCCTGTCGTCCCTTCTTTCCCAACAATCCACCGAAGACCGCGCCCGCGGCGCCGACCGGAATGGTGTGGAATCCCTCACCGGCGTTTCTCGTGCCAGGTACCACGAACCCGGCCGTATTCATCTTCGCGACCGAGGATGGGACGATTTCCGCTTGGGCCGGTGGACTGAATCCGCCGAACAACGCCGTGCTCGCGGTCGATAACTCGGCCATCCCCTCCGACGCCAACGGGGCCGTCTACAAGGGTCTCGTCGTCGGCGTCAACGCGAAAGGAGTATTCCTGTTTGCGACGAACTTTCGCTCGGGGCAGATCGATGTATTCGGGCCGAGCGGCGGCACGAAAGGCTTGTTCATGCCCGCGACGACGGACGGCGGCTTCATCGACCGAAAAATCCCAGCCGGATACGCGCCGTTTGGCATCGCGAACATCGATGGCGACCTTTTCGTCACATACGCAAAGCAGAACAAGGAGAAGCACGACGACGTTGCAGGCGATGGTCACGGATTCGTAGACGTATTCGATACGGACGGCCACCTGCTGCGCCGCTTCGCGAGCCGAGGGCCGCTCAACTCACCGTGGGGAGTCACGCGCGCATCGTTTGCATTCGGCCGCTTCAGCGGAAAAATCCTGATTGGCAACTTCGGCAATGGCCGGATCAATGTCTTCAACGATGACGGCACGTTCGTCGATCAGTTGGAGGATGCAAACGGCAATCCGCTGGCTATCGACGGCTTGTGGACTCTGACACCCGGTGGCGGCCGCAACTCGAGCCCGGACACGTTGTACTTCTCGGCAGGTCCCGGCAAGGAGGTCAATGGACTGTTCGGTACCATAGCTCCGGTGAGCGCCTCCAAGGAACACGTGTCAGCTGAGCAGGCGCAATAACCGGCAGCGCGTGGCTCCCCGCGCAACTCCGGAAGAACGATGTCGATGACCATCGACGACGTGTCGATCCGGGTTGGTGACGAAGGACGTGTGGTGACGTCCTGAGGCGACCACGAGTCTCACGTCACGTCCTGAGTTCTTTGATTTGATGGACGGCGTATAGGCTCGCTCGCTTCAGGGCACCGGATGGAAGTGCAGCGTCTGCAGCAGTGACTCGGCGAGAAGCCTCCGACACCGATGTCCGGTAGCTGCATGTTGCCGCTCACGCCCGCGCGACACGAGCGGCCGTCCGGCACGTCTTCGTGGCTACACAACGTGGCCGGGTGCCGGGGGCGCCTCATGCCGATCGTCTGAAGCAGACGCCTTCCTGTATTGGTCATTGGTCGATCGGAGCCGCCGGGCGATATCGGTGATCATGGTGCAACGACAAGGGATGTGTGCATACCCATTGAATAGTGATCGGGCTTGTTGCAGAGAAGCACATAGTGACCGGGTGCGAGCTTGACTACCAACTTTTTGCTCTTGCCCGGGGCGACGTCCTCGACCTCCCCGATTTTCCTGAACTTCTCCTCGGCTACCCGTCCCTTGCGAACGGGAAGCGCATCGTCGGGGAGCTCCGTCTTCAGGACGACAAGTTCGTGCGTCATTTTGTCATCCGAAGAATTATGGACATCGAACGTTACAGGTCCAGGTTTCACGTTTCGGGTGTCGAGTTGAATTGCGTTCGATAGCAAAGTAGCCTTGACGATTTGCGGCACCTCGCTCGCACTCACTGCGAAACCAAGCAAAGCAAGGCTGCCGAAGGCTGCGATTTGGCGAAAGGGACTCATGGCTGCTCCTCGTCAAAAAGGGTAGCTCTGGTAGTGATCTGCCTGTCGCTGGTGGCAGATAAATGCTGCCGCTGTGACGTTTAAACGTTTGCCTTGGTCTGCTTATTCCCGGGGCGCGATGGTCATGGAATCGTGTCGGGCGAATCCTGCAACACAGGTGAATGCGGGCGTGTTGCCTCTCGGTCAGCTGCAAGCCCCTGCGTGCTCAATGGACAACAGAAAATGGCTCGTCCGGCATCATGCCGACAACGTGATCAGCATGACCTCGTGGAGAGGTCCGCTGTCTGGTACGGAGCCGACGTTCAAATGTCCGCCGGAGGAAGCGGTCGAACGACCGCAGATGGCCGGACTGAGACTTTGCTGCTGTGCGACCCGGCAACCTGCGGCACGGGCGTTCGTCATTGGCAGCATGAATGCGCGCCTGCAAACCATTTTCCTGAATTCAGGCGTCACCGCTCCGAGGGCACTGCGCCTGAACAGGAAGGACTCCTCTTCGCAACGCCAGTGCTGGACGTATTGTCGAAGCGGGGGCTGCGAAGCGGCCCGCATCCTTGCAACTGCGGCCCGGCCGGCCGGTATATTACAGAACAGCGCCGCGCAGCAGCCGCCTCCCTGCGATTGCCGTCACGCACTCCAGTCGAACTCGGTAATCTCCGCGTGGCCCAGGCTTTCCCATTGCCGCATGTCAGGATCGCGCCAGGACGTGCCTTTGCCGTTGGCGAGCCCGATGTCGTCGCGGAAGGCCGCCGCGCCGTGCAGCAGGCGCGTGGGCTCGCCCGTGGCACCGCGCAGCGGTTTGGCGATCGCCACGCCGAAGTTCCCCACCGTGATTCGCGTCTCGTCCGGACCGCTCTGAATGTCGATCGGCGCGTCCTGAGTGGGCAGCCATTGCGTGACGAGTTGCGCGACCGCTTGGTAGACGCCGCCTCGCTGACCTTTGAACAGCGGCTCGAGCACTTCCCGCTGCACAGCCGAAACCGAGGGATCGAAGTAGACACGCCCGACGCCCTCGCCGCCCAGGAAGCCCTTAGGCCAATCCGCAACCCAGGCCAGCTTGGTGCCGCCTACATCCACGCCATCGACAGCCCCGCTGTCGATACGGATCCACTGTCCGCCCGAGCACCAGACCTGATCGCCTTCCAACTCACCCAGCACGCACGGACAGCCAACCTTGCAGCTGCAAGGCGCATAGTAAGTTCCCGCAATTTGCCAAGCCATCGCACGGTCTCTTATACACAT
>NZ_CYGY02000052.1:45967-118510 GCF_900007165.1 Paraburkholderia piptadeniae | reverse complement strand
GTGGATAGCCCTTATATCTATACAGCCATCATAGCAAAAGCGGCCGCCCGTCCCGGCGAAAGCAACCCGATACAACCTGAATCACAACCCGAATGCCACGAGGTCAGGCGCCGTGCGCTTCGGCCTCCGCATACGTGACCTGCACGGCGGGCACGAACCACGCGAGGCACAGCCCGATCAACGCCGCCAGCGCCGCGACGGCAAGCCCGATATGGATCGACACGACGAGCGCTTCTCGCGCCATGTGCATCATCGGTTCGCCGGTATGCCCGGCTGCCACCAGCCGTTCGATCAGCGCCGACTGTTCCGCGCGGTCCACCAGCACTTCGGGACTCGAGAACGACTTGAGCCATTGCGCCGCCTGATACGAATCGAGCGAGCGCTTGACGCCCTGCGTATAGAGATGCCCGAGCAGCGCGCCCGTGATCGCCGTGCCGAGCATCCCGCCGAAGATACGCAGCGATTGCAGCAGCGCCGTCACGGCGCCGAGATGATCGCGTGCGACGATCTGTTGCGAGCAGATCGTCAGATTCGTCACGACCAGGCCGAGCCCGAGTCCGCTCAAGCCCATGCACGACATCCATACGATATGCGGCTCGTTGCCCTTGAGCGCGACGAGCGCGAGACAGCCGATCACGCACAGCGCAAAGCCGATATACATGAGGCCGTTCGCGCGCCGTATGCGCGTGACGATGCGGTTGTTCAGCACGCTGCCGACCGTGGTGCCGAGCAGCAAAGGCGTGATCAGCATGCCGGAGTCGTGCGGCGACATTGCATAGCCGCCCTGGAACAGCAGCGGCACATAGAACACCATCGAGAACAGCGCAAAGCCGCCGAGCACGGCCATCGCGAACAGCGCCGCGAGCTTGCGGTCGAGCAGCACGTCGACGGGCACGACGGGATAGCCCATGCGCTTTTCCCAGAAGTACAGCGTCAAGCCGCAGACGGTCGTGATCGCGAACAGCACGATCGTCGTGCCGCTGATGCCCTCCTTCGGCAGCAATTCGATCAGCAGCTGCAGCGCGCCGAACGTCACGGCGACGACGAATGCGCCGAGCCAGTCGAGCTGTATCGGCCCGCGTTCCTTCAGCTGACGCAGTCTCGGCACGAACAGCTGAACGAACACCAGCGACACCACGCCGATGGGCACATTGACGAAGAACACGAGCCGCCAGCCCTGCATCTGCGTGAGCACGCCGCCCAGTGTCGGCCCGACGATGTTCGCGATGCCGAACGACGACGTGACGAACACGAGCCAGCGCAGGCGCAGCTTCGGGTCCGGAAACAGATCGGCGACCGTCGCGAACACCGTGCCGATCAGGATGCCGCCGCCGATGCCTTGCAAGCCGCGCGCGGCCACGAGAAACAGCATGTTGGTCGCGAGCCCGCACAGCATCGACGCGAGCGTGAACAACAGGATCGCCGCGAGCAGGAACGGCTTGCGCCCGTACAGATCGCCGAGCCGCCCGAAGATCGGGATCGCGATGACGGATGCGAGCATGTACGACGTCGCGACCCAGGCGTAGAAATCGAAGCCCTTCAGATCGGCGACGATGCGCGGCAGCGCCGTGCCGACAATCGTCTGATCCAGCGCGACCAGCATCGAAACGAATGCGATGCCAAGCATCGCGAGCAGCGATTCGCGAAACGGCAGCAATTGACGGTGAGGATCATGAACGGCGATGGCGGACATCATGGCGTGCTCCACCCGGAAGGACGCGCCCATTGCGGACATGCGAACAGGCGGTGCTCTTCATGCAGAGTGGTACGCGCGCCTGAAAATAGCAAGGCAATTGCTCGGGGCGTGTTCTTGCCGGTGAGCCGTTTCACGCATGGCAAAGAGCTTTTAAGCTGACTGCACATGTCGACTCTTTCGCGCACGGCAGCGTGCGCTTTTCGACAGGATTGCAATCGGATAACAGCCGCCGATCCTGCCCGTACTTCCGTAGCCATTCCGAACATAGGCAGACGGCCAGCCATCGCGCGACGCGTGACCATGCCTGTGCGTTTGCTCTGGCGAATGCGCGGCGGCGGCCCTAATACGGCGGCCGGGCGCAACACGGCATCTGCGCATCGCCCTGTCACGGCAACGCGTGCGACGACGTATCATCGGCGCGCTTGTCGGCGTGCCGCCCGGCATCCTCTGCCTGCCTGTCGCGGAGCACGCGCCGCTCGTCATCTGGCGTGCGGCCTCGCCGGCGATGATCGTCTATGCGATGGCACTGCCCGAGCACTACGACGTCGCATGCGGCGCGTTCGCATTTGCACGCTGATCATCACGCTTGCGGCGAGCGGTGTACACTCGGTGCCACTGCTCGCAGCGCGCGCATCGGAGACGCTGATCGGCGGCGTGCCCGGCCAGTGCGCGGCGATGTTCATTTTTCCGCTGCATCAGCGCGAGGGGTAAATCTGACGCAACGGACACGCGACCGTGTCCTCCGCTTTCAATCAGAAGAACGGAATAATCAGGCTTCCTGTTCGTTGCACAACGCCCTTCCATCCTCCTGCCTCACCGATCGAAAATCACGCGCGAAATATGTCCGCGTAGAGCAGGAATAAACTCGACGCCCTCCTCGTTGAATGACCGTCACGACCTGTGGACAAAACAGGAACAAGGAGTACGGCCATGAAGTCTCTAGTCGAGGTGTTCGGCATCACGGCGTGCGCAGCCACTCTGGCAACGCTCGTGTCATGCGGCGGCGGTTCCAGCTCGAACAATCCCAGCCCGCCTGTGCAGTCGTCGTTCGCCGTGAAGGCACTCGTCTCGGATGGCGCCGTGCCCGCAGCGCACACCGACCCGAATCTGAAGAACCCTTGGGGTGTCGCGTTCAATCCGAAAGGCTTCGCGTGGGTCGCTGACAACGGCACCAATGTCGCGACGCTCTATGACGGCAACGGCGTGCCGCAATCGCTGGTGGTCACGATACCCAACGGCAAGAACGGTACGGCATCGCCGACGGGCATCGTGTTCAACGGCACGCAGAGCTTCAACGTCACGCAGAACGGCAAATCGGGTATCGCCGCGTTCATCTTCTCGGGTGAAGGCGGCACCATCACCGCGTGGGCGCCCGCCGTCGGACCGACCAACGCATTCACCATGTTCGACGACGGCACGGGCGGCGCCGTGTACAAGGGCCTCGCGCTCGCGTCGAACAACGGCGCCAACTTCCTCTATGCCACCGACTTCCATAACAACAAGATCGACGTCTTCGATACCAACTTCGCGAAGGTCGCGATGCCAGGCGGCTTCCACGATCCGGCGATTCCCGCAGGCTTCGCGCCGTTCGGCATCGCGGCGATCGGCTCGAACCTGTTCGTCACTTTCGCGATGCAAGACCCCGCAAAACACGACGACGTCCCCGGCGCGGGACTCGGCATGGTCGATGTGTTCGATACGGCAGGCAATCTCAAGCAGCACTTCGCGACGGGTGGCACGTTGAACGCGCCGTGGGGCATCGCCCAGGCGCCCGCCAACTTCGGCTCGCTGAGCGGCGCGATACTGATCGGCAACTTCGGCGACGGCCTGATTCACGCGTTCAACGCATCGACGGGCCAACCGATGGGCTCGCTCAATGGTCCGACGGGCAGCCCGATCGTCCAGGACGGCTTGTGGGGCCTCGCGTTCGGCAACGACCTCAGCAACCAGCCTTCGACCACGTTGTTCTTCGCGGCGGGACCGAATGCCGAAGCGAATGGTGTCTACGGAAGGATCGATCTGAATCCGGCGTCGACCTCCGGCTCGAGCACGGGATCGAGCACAGGCACGGGCTCGACGGGAGGTTCCACCACGGGCATGTAGCGCTTTTCAAGCAGTGAAGAAAAAGACGGCCGCTCGCGCACGACGAGCGGCCGTCTTTTTTTCGAACCCTGACGTCAGACCTGACGACGCAACTCGGCAGGCGGCACCTTCATCAGATGACGGTACTTCGCGACCGTGCGTCTCGCGACGAGCACACCCTGGTCCGCGAGCATCTTCGCAAGCGCGACATCCGACAGCGGATCGCGCGTGTTTTCCGCGGCGATCATTTCCTTCAGCAGTGCGCGCACGGCCGCTGCCGAGCACGTGCCGCCGCTCTCCGTGCCGAGCTCGCGCGGGAAGAAATGCTTGAACTCGAAGATGCCGCGCGGCGTCGCCATGTACTTGTTGCCCGTCGCGCGCGAGATCGTCGATTCGTGCAGCCCGAGCTCTTCCGCGACGTCGCGCAGCACGAGCGGCTTCAACGCGATCTCGCCGTACTGGAAGAACGGCCTCTGATGCGCGACGATGCATTCGGCGACGCGCTGAATCGTCTCGAAGCGCTGCTGTGCATTGCGGATCAGCCAGCGCGCTTCCTGCAACTGCTGCGCAAGCGGCGAGCGGCTCGCGCCAGCCGACTGCGCGAACAGTTCCGCGTACATCCGATGGATGCGCGCGCGCGGCAGCACGGCGGGATTCACGGTCACGACCCACTTGTTGCGAACGTTGCGCACGATCACGTCGGGGACGATGTAGTTGTCGTCCGCGCGGCCATACGAATTGCCTGGCTTCGGATCGAGCTTGCGCACCAGCGCGCAGGCGATCCGCAACTGCTCCGCATCGCAACCGATCTGCTTCTGCAACTCCGCATGCTCGCGCCGCGCAAGCCGGTCGAGATGATGCTCCACGACCTGCTTAGCGACATCGCGCGCGGGCGTATCCGCGGGCATCGCATCGAGCTGCAGCGACAGGCACTCCGACAGCGAGCGCGCTGCGAGCCCCGGACTATCGAGCGTCTGCACGAGACGCAACGCGACCAGTAGCTCGTCTTCCGTCAGCGGAGGGTCCAACTCCACGACGTCCGTCAGGTCGGCGAGGTCCTGGCGCAGATAGCCGTCGTCATCGAGCGCTTCGATTACGAGCCGCGCGACTTCGCGATCGCGATCGTCGAGCCGGTACAGGCGCAGCGCGTCGTGCAGCTGCTCATGCAGCGTCGGCTGCGCGCGCGCCCACTCGGTCGGGTCGGCGGCTTCCGAATCGCCGTTGTAGCGCGACGGTCCCCGGCCATACCCGTCGCCCGGGAAATCGCCGCCGCCGTCGTCGGACGGAACGGGTGTCTCCGCAGGCGACTCCGGGGCCGAGCCTTCGAGCGCAGTATCGCGTTCGGCAGCGGGCAATGCTTCGCCATCGGCCGTGGTGCCGTCCGCCGTCTTGCTCGTCGCGAGGTCGTCGGCAGCCGTCGGGTCGTATTCGAGGAAGGGATTCGTATCGAGTGCGTTGCGCAGTTCCTGCTGGAATTCCAGCGACGACAGTTGAAGCAGACGCACGGACTGCTGCAGACGCGGCGTAAGCGCAAACGATTGCTTTGCGCGTAGTTCAATTGAAGGCGGCATACAGACTTCCTTTCCTTGTACGAGTCTACGAGTCGACAGTGTGTTGGACGCGGTCATGCAACTGTCGTACCAAGTTTTGCAACTGTCTGTTTTGACTCGCCTTTGTCCGTTCCGAATGCCGATCCAATAAACACTTTGCGCGCCGAATTTACAAATGCTCTGAAATTCGAACCCAATCATGGCGCATTTCCGATGAGGCGCCTGGCGGCTTGCCACAAGCGTTTCGCGTTGCTTCTCGCGAATTCGAAAGCAGGTTGACAGCAGGCATGCGGCGGTGCGGCACATCGCTTGCTGCGCGCCTCAAAGGGGCGCGCCGTGCGCATTGCGTGAGCGAGGCTCAGCGCTGCGCTCCCGGGTCGGCGATGTACCAGACGGAACCGCGGCGGCAGTGGTCCTGGGTCTGGTCATCGGCGGCAAGGGCCGCAATCGATCGCATGGACAAAAGGACCGCAACCCTGATCATCAACCGAGAAGGAGAAACCATGAAAACTATCCCGTTCCTCAAGGCCGCAAGCAGCATCGCATGTGTTGCATTCGCACTGAACGCTACCGCGCAGACCACGGCGTCCGCGCCGCCGGCAACGTCCGAAAGCATCGGCCAGCACATCGACGACGGCACGGTGACGACCAAGGTCAAGGCGGAACTGCTCGGCGCGAAGAACGTGAAGTCCACGCACATTCACGTCAAGACCCGCAAGGGCATCGTGTGGCTCAGCGGAACTGTGCCGTCCGCCGAGGACAAGACGACCGCGCAGGACGTCGCGCAAAACGTGTCCGGCGTGAAGGGCGTGAAAAACCATCTGAAAATCGCGGCCGAATAAGCGCCGCGGGGCGCCGCCGGACGATCGTCACCTGATCGCGGCGCTCGCGAAACATGGCCGCCCGTCTGCATGGGCGGCCATTTTTTTTCAGCTCTTCATTGCAGCGTACTGATCGCGCATCGCGCGAATGCGATCGTGATTTTGCAGCACGCCCTGATACAGCCTCTCGACGACCGAGCGCACATCGGCAGGCAGGTCCTTCTCGAGCGCATCGTGAAACCGCTTCTTCGCGACGCCTTCGCCCTTTTCGCAATCGGCGAGTATCACGTGGTCCGAGCGGCTGCCGACAGCCGACTTCACATCGAGCCAGCCGCGATGCAGCGCGCCCGCCACACTGCCGCCGCTTTCGGGCCTGCCGCCTAGCTGCAACACGAGGTCCTGCAGTTCGCGCGCGCCGCGCGAGCAACTCGCGGCGCTTTCGAGCAGCGCGTCGTTCACGCTCGCATGTTGCGCTTCCTCTGCTGCTTTCATGAAGTCGCGTTCGCCGTCCTTCGACATTTCGATCAGATCGTTCAGCACGGCAATGACATTGGTCGTCATGACTTCGCTCCCGTTCAGGTGACGCTTCAGCTAACGCATGAAACACGCTCACGCATGCACTCGTCATGCCCGCGCGGTAGCGAGACGTAGCGGCGACGCTGTTCGCATCGCCTGGCGTCTTTTCCAATGCGGCGAGTAAATGATGCAGGCATCAAGCGCCGCGCAGTGCCCCATCGCGCTGAAAGCCGCGCCGTATAAGGGTCCGATATAGAGGCACGCATGTTGCTGCATTGACCGCTGGCCCATTCTCACGCCTTTCGCAGACAGCAAACGCGAGGCGACTACACGATCTCAGATCACACATAAGGGCCAGCATCGACAAGGGAGAGCCTCACCATGAACATCAGGAGCGCGGAGCGTCTGCTCCTCGTCGCTATCGTCACTTCAGCCGTCGTCGCGCAGGTGCGCATCCATACGCTGCCATCCGTAAAAGCCACTCCGTCCGCGCGGACGCGAACAGCGCAACGGCAGCCCACTCGCGAAGTGCCCACGTGCGACGAAGCGCGCGGCGTCACGTTGCGCGCAGCATGCGAAACCCGACGCGATCGACACCCCATCGACGGTTACGACCGTGAAATAGAACGCACACATCGTCCGCGCGTGAATGACAGCTGGGTCTGATCGCCGGCTGCTTTACATCCGTGCGCGCGAGAACAGCGCAAGCGGCGCGCGCCGTATCGACTAGCGCGGCTTGGCCCTGCGATCCGGTTCCATGCCTTCGACACGGAACAGTCCGCTATGCAGGATCACGCTTTCGCCTCCGTTCTCATCGAGCGCCTCGGCGCAGACGGAACGGATGCGGGTACGCCCTCTTTCGTATGCGCCGATCAACGCGCCTTCGAGCGGCGAGCCCGCGCCGAAGTGATCTTCGAGCGCTTCGGCCGTGATCGCGCATACGACAGGCTCGCCATCGACGCACGCGGTAAAGCGCACGACCAGGCTCGACCCATCGAATACGGGAGCATCATCGGTGAATGTGATGTGCATGTGAGAGTCCTCGTATGCCGCACGCGGCATGAACACCTTGATCATCCCGTTCATCACGATGCCTTTCGCGCATCCGCGAGTTGCTGGGCCAACTGGAGATGGTGACGGATAACGGGGAGCGCGCGCGTCGCCGCGCTCTTCAGTTGCGCGTCCTGGCCGCTTTCGCTCTCCTTCTGGAACAGTTCGACTGCTTTCTGATGACCGCCCACCGCGACCTCGTCCATATACGCGTTGTCGAAGTCCGCGCCGTTCAGCGCCTGCAGCTTGCCGACCAGCGCCGAATCGGCGCCCGGCGCCTTGCCGAGACCCTTGCCCGCGGCGACGACATCGAGACTGCGCGCGAGCCGCATGTGATCGGCGATCATCTGCTGCGCGAACTTCCTCACCTGCGGATCGGAAGAATTCTTCAGCGCGAGCTTGCTCGCGGCGATCTCCGTGGCGCCCGCCTGCGAAGCGTCCTGCACGAACTGCTGATCGCCCGGCGACAGCTGCGTCTGCGCGCTGACGACGCACGTCGCCGCGCCGAGCGCGACGAGCGCGGGCAATACGGCGGCTCGAACGAATGGGCGATGAATCATGCGTCTCTCCGCTTTAGCGCTTGCTCTGATCGCTCGCAGCATGGCCGCGCTGAAACTCACGCGGCCCTCTTCTTCGACAGCTGCGCAATCAGTGTCCTGTTGAACGCGGGAATATCGCCGGGCTTGCGGCTCGTGATGAAGTTGCCGTCCTCGACGACTTCCTTGTCGACCCACGTGCCGCCCGCGTTGCGAATATCGTCTTGCAGGCTCGGCCAGCTCGTGACCGTGCGCCCTTTCATCAATCCGGCGGAAACGGGCAGCCACGCGCCGTGACAAATCACGGCGACTGGCTTCTTCGCCTGATCCGCCGCCTTGACGAACGCCTGCGCTTGCGGCAGCAGACGGATCGCGTCGCTGTTCACGACGCCGCCGCCAGGCAGGACCACTGCGTCGTTGTCGTTCGGCGCCGCCTTGTCGAATGTCGTATCGACATCGACGGAACCGCCCTTGTCGACATGCCTGAAGCCCTGGATCTTTCCGCCTCTGGCAGATTACGCGTACTGTCGCTCCCGCTTCCGTGAGCGCACGGCGCGGCTCGATCAGCTCGGCCTGCTCGAAGCCGTCGACTGCGAGCACCGCAACCTTGCATCCCGTGAGTGCGTTCGCCATGTATTCGCCCTCCCTCACTATCCGGGTGCTGCCTTGTTCGTCCTGCCAGCACGCGAACACGCGGCCGGGCGTTCGTTGATCAGGCGAGCAAGTTCGGTGCCCACGTGTTGCGGCAATAGAGTTCGAACGCATGGCAGCCTTCGGACGCGCGCTGCCGAAAATATGCGCGAGCGTCGCGCGCGATCTCACACGCGAAGGGATGCCGCGCGAGAAAACCACGTCATCTGCGAAAGCGCAGCAGAGGCACACCGTCATGTCGTCGCGACAGTGAAGGAAGTGGCCGCGCTGTTGCGCAACACGCCCGCTGTGTGCAAGCGCTGTTACATCCATCCCGAAGTGATTGCCGCTTTCGAAGCAGGCGAACTGCAAGAACTGTCGTCGCCGCGCGCGAGGCGTCATATGAAAGTCGACGAGGTGGCATTTGCGGCGCTGCTCGCGCAAGGCGAAAAAAAGCGACCGGCTGCCAATCGCCGGGCGCGCAAAAACAGCGGCAACGCGAAATCAGCCACATCGACGGATGTCGAGCGGGCGAGACTCGCAATGCTGCAGAAAAAATCAGGCGCGCTGCAAAATCAGGCCAATAGCTGGCAAACAAGCAGGTCGATAACCACGCTAATAAGCGAACGAACAAGCAGGCGAGTGCTCGAAAGACGGCCTGAGCGTCGACTCGTATTCGTTTGGGCCTCAGGTCAGCGACACAAGCACGCATGCGCCCTGCGTGGAGCGCATGCGTGCCCGCGTCACTCCTCGTAGGCGGCCATCACGAGCCACATATCGCGCTCGCCGTCATGAATCTCCGCTGCCAGCGCGTACGGATCGTTCGGTCCGCATGTTTGGAGTAGCGTGCGTTGAGCGACTTCGGCATTGTCGAATACGCGATCGTCGAGCGGACGGACTTCGCGCTTGCCTTCGAACATGTGCTCGTTCATCCGGTACACGAGCGGCTGCGTTTTCCATGTATTGAAGCAGTCCTTCACGTGTTTGAAGTCGCCACCGCAGATGTTGCTCTGATAGTGAATTTTCGAACGCATCACATCACCTCCATGGGGCGCGTGTCCGTTGCCGCGGTTGTGGATGCTCTACCGCGCAAGCCGGATCGCGAGTGGGACGGGCGTTGATTCGCCCGTTGTCCGCAACGCGGATCGCCACGTACCCCCGTTGTGCCGCGCCCTTCAGGTCCTCGATGAAGAACGCGGCGTGATTCGATTCCCTCATTACCCCGGGGCTGCCCGAGGTACCCCATCACTCCGCGAAACGTCACTGGCTCGCGCCCGATGCCCCTGCCGCGCCGCTTGCGCTCATCGCGCCTGCGGCTGGGGCCATGCTGCTGCCTGCCGCGCCCGTGTCGCTGCTGGCATTCTCGGCCTTCTTGCAGGCCGCGCCTAGTGACATCGACACGACCGCTATCGCGAGCAACGCGTATTTCCATCCTGGCTGTGTCATGATTCCTCCCGCCTTTGCTAAAGGTCCGGCATATCGCGCCACATCGCACCCGCATCGCGAAGCAGTGGCGCGCGCCGGACGGACTCAAGGGTCATTGCCCCTTCGTATCGCTGCTTGCGTCGGCGCCCGGCATGTTCGTGGTGTCGGTAGCCGACTTCTTGTGCGACTTCGACATCTTATGATGCATCTTTTTCGACGCATGCGTGCCCGACGATGCCATGCCCGCCCCCGTCTGATCGGACGAACTCATCCCGGCGCCATTGCCGCCACCGCCCGCCGAACCGCCGCTGTTACTCCCGCTCGTCTGGGCAAAAGCGCCTCCCGACAGTGCGAGCGTTGCCGCTACGATCCATGCTTTACGGTTGTTCATCTGTTAGCTCCTTGAAAAACGTGATCAATGAATGCGGTTGACTGCCGCCAAAAAACCTGGCGCCGTCACTCGTGAGTTCAGCAATCGGTGTGCCCCTGCGAAGCCGCGCGCAAACGGCCGGATGAGGCCTGGCACGGTTCTTCGGGCCGCCATACGCGATGAATAACCGCGCCGCGCGCATACGCGCTTTGATATTTACAAAGCGGACGTAAATCTTTCGTGCAATAAATGGCGCAATATGAGCGCTGTGCCGCCAGGGATCGAGATGCTCGCATTGCATGTCCCGCTTTCGTGTTGGCTTTCGTGTCCGTTTGATTACCGGTTTTCCATCCACTGCATCTGATCGCATTCGATCGAAGGAGAAGCCCATGCGCATATCCACATCATTTCTGTTCGACCTTGACGGCACGCTCGTCGATAGCGTGTATCAGCATGTGCTCGCCTGGAAGGAAGCACTCGACGAAGAAGGCATCGAATTGTCGGTGTGGCGCATTCATCGAAAGATCGGCATGAGCGGCGGTCTCTTCACGCATCAGTTGCTACGCGAAACGGGCGGCGACATGAGCACGGAGCGCGTCGAGCGCTTGCGCCGCGCGCATGCGCGCGCGTACAAGCAACTGCATGCGAAAGTGCGGCCTCTGCCGGGCGCGCAGGCGTTGCTGGCCGCGCTGACGGAAAGCGGCACGCCATGGGCGATCGCGACGAGCGGCCGGATGGAAACGGCAGCCGTGAACCTCGAAGCCCTGGGCGTCGATCCGTCGAAGACAGTCGTCGTCACACGCGACGATGTGAAATACGCGAAGCCCGACCCCGATCTCTTCGTCGCCGCTGCGCACCGACTCAATGTGCCGATCGAGCATGCCGTCGTCGTCGGCGACAGCATCTGGGACATGCTCGCGGCGCGCCGTTGCCGCGCGCTCGGCGTGGGCCTGCTGTCGGGCGGCTACGGTCAGGAAGAACTCGAACGCGCAGGCGCGTTGCGCGTCTATGAAGACCCCGCCGATCTGCTCGAGCATCTCGACGAAATCGCCGCGCGGCCCTGATTCGCGCCGCTCTTTCGCTCTATCGCTCTCTTCGTGTTCGACACTGCACGGCGTGCTGCGCACGTGGCACGCCGTGTGCAGCGCTTGTGTCATTCCGCGACCGAAATTATGTCGCGTGGGACCAGAGTAAGGCGCGCTGCATGGGGCTGGAGTAAGTGCTAAAGCACCAACTCCAGCCGACAGCTCAAGCGCCAACTCTGGTCGACACAGGGAGAGAGATCATGAACCGCGAAGAAGACTCCGCCGATACTTCCACGCCCCGTCCCGACGACGCGCCTCACGGCCAGCCACAGCCGCCCGACACCACGAAGGAACTGCCCGAACTGCCCGATCCTGTCGAAGTCGGCGAGGACGGCTGAAGCGTTCGTCGAACCGTTCACGTATGCCGCGCCAACGCAACGGCGCGAGGAATAGCTGTTGCTCAAATCTGCCTGTGTGCGCACCCACGACGGAGAACGATCATGACGATGGCGAAGCAGACGCAAGGCGCGAATATCGTCGGCGCGGGCCGCAGCCGGTCGACGGGCCCCGGCCCCGAAGTGATGGCGGCCGCCACGTTCGATGGCGACAAGGTGCTGAGCGCCGATGGCAACAATATCGGCAAGATCAAGGACATCATGCTCGACGTGCGATCGGGACGAATCGCGTATGCGGTGCTGTCGAGCGGCGGCTTTCTCGGCATCGGCGACAAGCTGCTCGTGATTCCATGGAGCGCGCTCACGCTCGACGTGGACCGCAAGTGCTTGCTGCTCGACATGCCGACCGAAAGAGTGAAGAACGCGCCGGGCTTCGACAAGGACCACTGGCCGTCAATGGCAGACGCAACATGGGCGACGTCGGTGCATCAGTACTATGGACGCGAGCCTTATTGGCATGGAAGCCAACGCGAAAACGCGGGCGACGGCGAATTCGATGTCGGCGATATCGAGGCCGGATCGTCCGATGCGCCCGAAGCTGGCGGCGTGAAGCTGTGATAAATCGGGGACCATGATGGTTACCAGCAAACGCGGTGAAACGTCGAGCGGGAAGAAGACGGCCGCGCACGCGTCGACGCGCACGAAAGGCGGCCGTCCGGCGCGCCAGCGGCACACGCAGGCGAAGGCCGCGCATCATCGCGCGCGAACGTCGTCGACGAGTTCATCGAAAAGCACGTCGAAGTACTGGTCGCATCACGTGATGGAAACGAGCGACGCGATGGACCTTCAAAAGGACATCTTCAAGACGGGCAGCGCCGAAGAGATCGCGCAATCGCTCAAGCGTTCGTCGACGCGCAGCAAGCGGCGCAAGGGCACGCCGTTCCAGTCCGCGATGTCGATGCTCAACTTCTATATCAACCGCGCAGGCCGCAATCTGCCGAAGTCGCGCAAGAGCACGCTCGAAGAGGCCAAGCGCAAACTGCGCGAGGCGTTCGGCCGCGCGCCATGAAATCGACGCAGGGACGCGATGCATCGATGCCCTTGCTTGCCTGCATGCGTGGTGACGGCCCATGCATGAAACGGTCTGGCGGTATCTGATCGCGTAACGATAGAAAAAAGCGTCGCTTTTTAAATAGCTATGGCTTTGCGACGTCGTCGCTCGTCGTGGTGCTCGCCAGTCTTTATCTGCTCGACCGCAAGCTCGATTCGCTCGAGTACGAGACGTTCATGCTGCAATGAGACGGGTGCGATGATGACGCGGCGTGAGGCGTCACGCCGCGTCATGTGCCTGCAACTGGATTGATCGGAACACTCAACCGTTGCGTTCTCGGCCCCAGCGCGTTTCGGCGATCTGCTGACGGCGCGGATCGCCCTGACGCTCCAGCATCCAGCCCGGATACTCTGACGGCAGGCGGCTCACTTCGTCGAGCTTCGCGAGATCGTCCGCGTTCAGTTCGACCTGGGTCGCCTTGATGTTGTCGTCGAGCTGCTCGACCCGCTTCGCGCCGACGATCACGCTCATCACCGCGCGCTGATGCAGCAGCCACGCGAGCGCGATCTGCGCGACGGACACGCCCTTCGCTTCGGCGATCGCGCGCATCACGTCGACGCAATCGAACGCGCGCTCGCGATCGACGGGCGGAAAGTCGAACGTCGCGCGGCGGCTGCCCGCTTCGTCCTGCCGCTCGCGGCCAAATTTGCCGCTCAGCAATCCGCCCGCGAGCGGGCTCCACACCATCAGGCCGAGGCCTTCGCTCTTCAGCATCGGCACGAGCTCGCGTTCGAGATCGCGGCCCGCGATCGTGTAATAGGCCTGCAACGTGTCGAACCGCGCGAGCCCGAGCCGCTCGGAAATGCCGAGCGCTTTCACGATCTGCCACGCGGCCCAGTTCGACACGCCGATATAGCGCACATGTCCCTGCTGCACGAGCGAATCGAGCCCGCGCAGCGTTTCTTCGATCGGCGTCGCGGGATCGAAGCCGTGGATCTGATACAGGTCGACGTGATCGAGTTGCAGCCGTTGCAGGCTCGCCTTGATGCCGTCCATGACGTGATAGCGCGACGCCCCGCGTGCATTCGCAAAGTCGCCCGTCTGGCCGAACACCTTCGTCGCGACGACGACGCTGTCGCGCGGCACCTTCAGGTTCCTGAGCGCCTGCCCGGTGATCTGCTCGGAGAGGCCGGACGAGTAGACGTCGGCCGTGTCGATGAAATTGATGCCCGCGTCGATCGCGCGGCCGATCAGGCGTTCGGCGTCGCTCTGCTGCAGATCGCCGATTTGCTGCCAGATGCCGCCGGTGCCGCCGAACGTCATCGTGCCGAGACATAGTTCCGACACGAAAACGCCTGTGCGGCCAAGCTGGTTGTATCGCATGGTTCGAGACTCCATCGTGGGTGATGAATCGGTGCTCAGCCGATGAGGATACTCGTTGCCTCTGGATGCTGCTGGCGGGTTGCCATTGGGTCGGCGGCATCGGGTTCCGTTCGTGCGATGCGGCATCGACGATGCATTCTTGCTTTCGTTCGGCACACGATGGTGTCGTTTCTTATCGCATATTCTGGATGCTGCTGGCCGCCCACCTCTGGTTGCTTTTCCATCTATCGGCGCTTGCCGGTGTCGCGCCGCCGCCGCCGCAGTGGGCGGACGCGACGGCGACTGACCGGTAGTTGCGTTTAGGCTCCCATGAACACGTCGGCTCGCAGCGAGGCCCCCGCGCCGCCTCTGCGATTGCGCTGTCAGCACGAAGCCGCGAAACCTGCGAGACTGAAGCGGTCTAACGCTTGCGGGGCGCGGCTACCAGTGGATACATGCCGCGCCGCGCCCATCTTCGATCCCATGACTTCCGCCTCCCCTGCCGCCCGCGTGCTGGCCGACTTCCACCCCGCCGTCGCGGGCTGGTTCGAGAAGACCTTTGCCGCGCCCACGGACGCGCAAGCCGCCGCGTGGCCGCTGATCCGCAGCGGCCGGCATACGCTCGTCGCCGCGCCGACGGGCTCCGGCAAGACGCTGACCGCCTTTCTGGCCGCGCTCGACGAACTCGTGCGCGACGGGCTTGCGCATGACGGCACGCTGCCCGACGAAACGCTGGTGGTCTACGTGTCGCCGCTGAAGGCGCTGTCGAACGACATCCGCATCAACCTGCAGACGCCGCTCGAAGGCATCGCGCGCGAGCTCGCGCAGAGCGGGCTGCCCGAGCTCGACATCCGCACGGCCGTGCGCACAGGCGATACGACGCAGCAGGAGCGCGCCGCGCTGAAGAAGCGCGCGCCGCATATTCTCGTCACGACACCCGAATCGCTGTACGTGCTGCTCGGCTCGGAGTCGGGCCGCAAGATGCTGTCGACGGTGCGCACGGTGATCGTCGACGAAATTCACGCGATGGCGGGCAGCAAGCGCGGCAGCCATCTCGCGCTGACGCTCGAACGGCTCGACGCGTTGTGCGGCCGGCGCTTGCCGCGCATCGGCCTGTCGGCGACACAAAAGCCGATCGAAGCCGTCGCGCGCTTTCTCGTCGGCGGCGCGAGCCTCGATGGCGTGACGGATAACGCTGCCTACAGCGGCGCGCCCGCCGACTGCGCGATCGTCGATGTCGGCCATGTGCGCGAGCGCGATCTTGCGCTCGAAATTCCGCCCGTGCCGCTCGAAGCGGTGATGTCGAACGAAGCGTGGGAACTGGTCTACAACCGGCTCGCGGAACTCGTCGCGCAACACCGGACGACGCTCGTGTTCGTCAACACACGCCGGATGGCCGAGCGCGTCGCGCGGCATCTGACCGAGCGGCTCGGCAAGGATGCCGTCGCCGCGCACCACGGGTCGCTCGCGAAGGAGCACCGCTTCGACGCCGAGCAGCGCCTGAAGCGAGGCGAACTGCGCGTGCTGATCGCGACGGCGTCGCTGGAACTCGGCATCGATATCGGTGATGTCGATCTCGTCTGCCAGATGGGCTCGCCGCGCGCGATCGCGCCGTTTTTGCAGCGCGTCGGACGCTCGGGACACCATGTGGGTGGCATGCCGAAGGGGCGACTCTTCCCGGCTTCGCGCGACGATCTGATCGAGTGCGCGGCGCTGCTCGATTGCGTGCGGCGCGGCGAACTCGACCTGCTGCATATCCCGCGCGCGCCGCTCGACGTGCTCGCGCAGCAGATCGTCGCGGAGGTCTCGAATGCCGAATGGAGCGAGGACGGTCTCTTTGATCTGTTCCGGCACGCCGCGCCATATGCCGAACTGAAGCGCGACCAATATGAAGCCGTGCTGCGCATGCTCGCCGAGGGCTACACGAGCCGCCACGGCCCGCGAGCGGCGTACGTGCATCGCGATGCCGTCAACGGCACGCTGCGCGGACGGCGCGGCGCGAAGCTGTATGCCGTCACATCGGGCGGCACGATTCCCGAAAACGCTGATTACGCGGTGATCCTCGAACCGCAAGGGCTCAATATCGGCACGGTCAACGAAGACTTCGCGGTCGAGAGTCTCGCGGGCGACGTGTTTCAGCTCGGCAACGCGGCGTACCGGATCATGCGCGTCGAAAGCGGCCGTGTGCGCGTCGAGGATGCACAAGGTCAGCCGCCGAATATTCCGTTCTGGCTCGGCGAAGCGCCCGGGCGCAGCGACGAATTGTCGGCGGGCGTCGCGCGTCTGCGAGTCGAGATCGAGCGGCGATTGGCTGTTGCTGATGCGAAGCCCACGCTGCGCGCGCCCGAAGAAGCGTCAGCCGACGCGTACGCCGATTCTCGCGACGAACCGACGGCCGTCGTCGCCGAGCGCCCCGCTGCCGTGCTCGATCTCGAACCCGCCATCGCGTGGCTCGTCGAGCGAACGGGGTTGATCCAGCCGGCCGCGCGGCAGATCGTCGAGTATCTGGCGCGTGCACGTCAGACGCTCGGCGCGCTGCCGACGCAGGACACGCTCGTGATGGAGCGCTTCTTCGACGAATCGGGCGGCACGCAACTCGTGATCCATACGCTGTTCGGCAGCCGCGTGAATCGCGCGTGGGGACTCGCGCTGCGCAAGCGTTTTTGCCGCACGTTCAACTTCGAATTGCAGGCCGCCGCGACGGAGGACGCGATCGTGCTGTCGCTGACGGGCGCGCACAGCTTCGCGCTCGACGAAGTGTGGCGCTATCTGCGTTCGGCCACGGCCGAGCACGTGCTGATCCAGGCGCTGCTCGACGCGCCGCTCTTCGGCGTGCGCTGGCGCTGGAACGCGACGACGGCGCTCGCGTTGCCGCGCTATACGGGCGGCCGCAAGACGGCGCCGCAACTGCAACGCATGCGCAGCGACGATCTGCTCGCGACCGTGTTTCCCGATCAGGCCGCGTGCCTTGAAAACATCGTCGGCGAGCGAGAGCTGCCGAGTCACCCGCTCGTCGATCAGACCGTCGATGACTGCCTGCACGATGCGATGGATACGCAAGCGTGGCTCGCGCTGCTGCGGCGTATCGAACAAGGCGAGATCGCGCTCGTGAGCCGCGATTTGCCGGCGCCGTCGCCGCTTGCAGCCGAGATACTGACGGCCAGGCCCTATGCCTTTCTCGACGATGCGCCCATCGAAGAGCGCCGCACCCGGGCCGTGCTGAATCGCCGCTACGCGAGCGGCCCCGAATCCGCCGACGACCTCGGCGCGCTCGATGCCGACGCGATTGCGAGCGTCGCTGAAGAAGCGTGGCCGCAAGCGCGCGACATCGACGAAATGCACGAAGCGTTGACGGGTCTTGCGTGCATCACGGAAGCCGAGGCGCAGCGCAAAGAAGACTGGAGCGCGTGGCTGTCCGGGCTGGCCAAGACGGGGCACGCGACGCGCATGCAGATCGCGCAGCACGATGCGCTATGGCTGCCCGCCGAACGCCTGACATGCCTGCGCGCGATCTATCCTCACGCCGAAATCGAACCGGCCATTCGCGCGCCCAAAGGTTTCGACGACGCCTGGACGGAAGACGACGCGCTGGTCGACGTGATCCGCGCGCGGCTCACGGGCTTCGGGCCGCTGCCGTTGTCGGCGATTGCGCGCGCGCTGGCGTTGCCCGCATCGGCGGTCGCGCAGGCGCTGACACGGCTCGAAGCCGAAGGCTACGTGATGCGCGGCCGTTTCACGCCCCGCGCGGCCGACGAGGAATGGTGCGAACGGCATCTGCTCGCGCGCATTCATCGCTATACGGTTCGGCGCTTGCGACGGGAGATCGAGCCTGTCGAGCGGAACGACTTCATGCGCTTTCTGTTCGAATGGCAGCGCGTCACGCCCGATACGCGCGGCGAAGGGCGCGATGCGCTCGCGGCCGTGCTCGATCAGCTGGAGGGATTCCAGGCGGCGGCGGGCGCGTGGGAGGAAGACATCCTGCCCGCGCGGCTAAAAGATTATTCGATCACATCGCTCGACGAGTTCTGCCGCTCGGGCAAGATCGTCTGGACGCGGCTCACGGAACGCGCGCGCGGCGCAAGCGCGCCCGTGCGCAGCACGCCCATCGTGCTGTTGCCGCGCCGCGCGTTGCCCGTGTGGAGCGCGCTGATCGATCCGGCGAAGCAGCCGGAACTGTCGTCGAAAGCACAACTCGTGTTCGACGAGTTGACGCAGCACGGCGCGATGTTCTTCGACGAGCTGCTGACGGATGTGCATCTGCTGCGCGTCGAACTAGAGAATGCGCTCGGCGAACTGGTCGCGGCGGGACTCGTCAATTCGGACAGCTTTGCGGGTCTGCGCGCGCTGCTCAAGCCGGTCGCGAAGCGCAACGCGTCGTACTATCCGAGCCGACGCCCGCGCGGCGCGGGCGCGCTGATCGGCGGCATGGACGACGCGGGACGCTGGGCGTTGTTGCGGCGGCCCGCCTCAGTGGCCAAAGACGCGGCAGATGATGCGCCCGCTGCGTCGCCAGCGCGCCGTCCGCAGCAGCTCGCGCCGGACGTGCTCGAACATATCGCGATGGCACTGTTGCGGCGATATGGTGTCGTGTTCTGGCGGGTGCTTGAACGCGAAGCCGAATGGCTGCCGCCATGGCGCGACCTGCTGCGCGTGTATCAACGGCTCGAAGCGCGTGGCCAGGTGCGTGGCGGGCGCTTCGTGAACGGACTCGCCGGCGAACAGTTCGCGCTGCCGGAAGCGATTCCGCTGCTGCGCGAAGTGCGGCGGCATGCGAACGATGGCGCCTATGTGTGCGTCGCGGGCACCGATCCGTTGAACCTTGTGGGCACCCTGTTGCCGGGCAACAAGGTGCCGGCCTTGGCGGGCAACCGCGTGTTGTATCGCGATGGCGTGCCCGTCGCGTCACTCGTTTCCGGCGAGTTCAATCTCCCGCCCGACGCCGACGGCGAGACGAAACAGCTGATGCGCATGCGGCTCGCCCGGCGATATTGAGCGCGGCGACGTCGCGCGCCGCACTCAAACGGCGATGGCCGCGAACGCGTACGTCAAGTGGCCCGCGCGCCGAAACGCAGCCGCGCGCGCACCGCGCTTTCGGCGTCGACGACAGCACGCGACAGCGACTTCGCTGATCTCAACTGTCCTGTCATCAGCACGACGATCGCCGCGACGATTCCCATCTGCGCGACGACGATGACGCCGCACATAGGATTCGCAGCAAACGCGGAGCGGCAGAACAGGTCGGTGATGGGATCGACTGGGCTTGTGCCACGCGCGCGCGGCTCGACGCGTGGATGCGGAATAGTTCTGAAGGCCGTGTCCGTGTGCGGCAAGCACAGACCAGCGATTATCCATGCGCTCAGAAACGGCATCAGCAACACGCCCCAGAACGCGACCATGCCGTTGAACGCGTTGTCGAGGCAGAAGCGGACGTAATCGGCGTCGGCATCACGCAACCTGCCCGCCGCGAGCAGCGCTTCGCCTTCGCGCGCGAGCTCGAGCCGCATGGGATGCACGGCATCGGCGAGGCGCCTCGCCAGCAGCAGGTAGACGGCGGCGCAAACGGCCACTGTGGCGCAAAAGCGCAGCAAATCGAAGTATTCCATTATTTCGACGCACTCCTTCGGAAATGTCGGCTCATGACCTTGCGCACTCCGTCGTATTCCGACTTCTGTAGCCCGACGGGGTCGATGATGATCCGGAAAATAAAGAATGAAACGAACAGGCCCGCTATCAGCAACGGCAGCATCACTTCGAGAAAAACAAGCGGCTCCGAGCGGGCGAAATCGATCAGTTCGATCAGCGCATCACCGATCGTCGCTCCACTTGTCATATGCCTCCCGAGTCTCGTTGATGCGTTTCCGCGTGAACAAAGATGCTACCACTAGAGGCAAATTCGTATGGATTTCTAAACGTCAAAATTTGTAGGAAAGAAGTGGGCGCGGCGACGTCACCCGCTCGCCGTGCCCGTCGGCGCTTCCGTTTTCGGCTTATTCGCCCGGACTGTACATGTCGAGCAGCTTGAGCGTCACGCCATTGGTCCAACCGAAGCCGTCCTGTAACGGATACTCGCCACCACCGCCACCGCCCGTCCCCGATCCTTCGACGACGTACTTCTCGACCAGCTTCTGCTCTTTCGCATACACGTTCTTCACGTCAGCGAGAAAGCGCGTGCCGATCCGCGTGGCGAGATCGCGGCGCCCATAGCGCGTGAGGCCTTCGATCGCGATCCAGTGCAGCGGCGCCCAGCCGTTCGGCGCGTCCCATTGCTGGGTCGTGTCATAGGTCGACGTCGTCAGGCCGCCTGGCTTGAGCAGGATGGCCGCGACGACATTCGCGGTCTTCTGCGCGCGATCCGGCCACGCTGCGCCCGCGAAGAGTGGATACAGCATTGCGGGCGTCTGCTTGTCGCGCGGCTTCGCCAGCTTCCAGTCGTAATCGCCGTAGTACCCCTTGCTGTTCCACAGATACCGGTTGATGCCCTCGGCACGTTTCGCCGCCTTGCCGATGAACTGCACGACGCATCCGAAGTCGCGCGCCTCGGAGCAGCCACGCGCGATGGTCGTCTCCAGATGGAACATCAGGCTGTTCAGATCGACGGGAATGATCGCCGTCGTGCGTACCGTCGTCAGGTTCATGTTGTCGCCGAACCAGCGCGAGCTGAAGTCCCAGCCGCTTTCCGCCGTCGCGCGCAGATCGCGGTACACGTCGCCCGGCGTGCGGCCCGTCGCCTGCTGCGCCGTCTGCACGTCTTCGAGATACGACTCGTCGCGCGGCGTGTCGAGTTCGTCCCAATAGCGGTTCAGCACCGTATGGTCCGGCAGCACGACGACGTTGCGCGTCGCGTCGCCGGGCTTCGTCGTCGACGCACCCTGCATCCAGTACGTGTACTCCTTGCGCATCTGCGGCAGGTACTTCTGATAGACGCGCCCGCCTTCGACCTTCGCCGCGAGTTCGACCATGTACGAAAAGAACGGCGGCTGCGAGCGGCTCAGATAGTACGTGCGGTTGCCGTTCGGAATGTGGCCGTACGTGTCGATCATGTACGCGAAGTTGTCGAGCATGTTGTCGACGAGATCTTCATGACCCGACTCCTGCAAGCCCAGCATCGTGAAATACGTGTCCCAGTAGTAGCCTTCGCGAAAACGCCCGCCCGGCACGACATAGGGTTTCGGCATCGGAATCAGCGAGCTGTACGGCGGCGCGCTCGTCGTCGTGCGCGTGAGCGCGGGCCACAGCCAGTTGATGTGATCGCGCAGCGACTGATTCGCGGGCGGCGTGATGACCGGCTCGGAAGGCGGCGTGAAGTACTTGTTGACGAAGTCCGCCAGCGAAAAGCCAGCATCGTTCTTATGCGCGTCATATAACTGCACGATCGTTGCGGGATCGGCGTTCGGGGTTGCGTCGACGAAAGTCTTCTGGTCGGGATAGATCTGCGCGGTTTGCACGGCGACGAACAGGTCGCCATACAACTGGTCGGGCGGTGGCGGAAGCGGCCCGCCGATCTGCGTATCGGCGCTCGCCACGCGCGCGAAACCGGCGAACAGCACGAAGCCCGACAACGCGATCGCGCGACGTACCGTCGTCGACGGAATGGCGGTTGAATGGTCGTTCTGGACAGACCTGCATGGCACACACGACAGCATACTCATGTCTCCCTCCTCGGAAAGGTGGACAACCGGTCTGGTCTGCCGTCGCGCTTTCTTATCGCCTTGCGAGCATCGCACACGAGCACATGCCCGCGCAATCGAGCGTCAACGCTTGCGGAATCGGTTCGTTAGAAGGGCATAAATTCCATGCATTCTGATTAAAGAATGGCTTGTGAAGGGTCGTTAATAGATTCGGGGCCGCAGCCCCGCCGCTTCGATACAATGAAGCGCAGCCCATACGACGCTTTACCGCCCGTGTGCTGTACTCACATTCGGAGTTCGACTGAAGGCAACGGTTTGCCCAGGGATCCCTCATGAACGACGGCCAACACGATCAGGTGCTTTTCGCCCGCTTCGGAACGAGCAGCCCATGCTGGCGCCTGTCCAGCGACAGCAACGCGCTCGAGCTGTCGCCGGAAACGGACGACCGTGCAGCCACTGTCGCGATCGCGCTATCCGGCAGCCAGGCCGCGCAGATTCGCGAGCTAACGGGCGTCACGTCGCACCTGACGATGGACGTGCGCCTGCACGGCGAGCCGCTGCGGCTGCATCTCGTCGGCAAGAAGCTCAACGGCAGCACCTGGGCGGGCACCGCATCGGCGTTCGAGGACACGGAGTCGGTCGCGCGCGATCTGGTGCACGGCCTGTCGTTCGCCGAACAGGTCGTGTCGGAAGTCAATTCCGTCGTCGTGATCGTCGACAGGAACGGCCGCATCCAGCGCTTCAACCGTCTCGCCGAGGAACTCACAGGCATGAAGGAAGAAGACGTGATCGGGCGCAGCGTGTGGGCGCTCTTTATGTCGTCGGAAGCGGGCGCGGCGTCGAGCCAGAACATTTCGGGCTTTTTCAATCGCGGTGTCGCGTATGAAGTGGAGCGCCGCGTGCGCACCGTGCACGGCGAACGGCTCTTTCTCTTTCGCAACAAGTTCGTGATGAGCGGCAGCGGCGTCGACGAGCAGTTCCTGATCTGCTCCGGCACCGACATCACCGAGGAGCGCCGCGCGCAGGACCGTCTCACCGAGCTCGCGAACACCGATTCGCTGACGGGCCTGCCCAACCGCAACGCGATCCACGACAAGACCCGCACGGCCATCGCGAGCGCGGCGCCGGGCGTCTCCGTCGGCATTCTGTTTCTCGATCTCGACAACTTCAAGAAGGTCAACGATCACTACGGCCATGTGTTCGGCGACCGGCTGATCCAGGACGTGTCATCGGCCATTCGTCAATGCCTCGGCGCGGACGACGTGCTCGCGCGCCTCGGCGGCGACGAATTCATCGTGCTCTCGCCCCTCGCGACGGTCGAGTCGATGGAAGCGATCGCGCAACGCATCCTCGAACGGCTGCGCACGCCGTTCAGCCTCGGGCTCGTCGAGGTCTATACGGGCTGCTCGATCGGCATCGCGATGTTCCCCGAGCACGGCGACAGCCTCGAAGCGCTGATCCGCGCCGCCGATACCGCGATGTACGTTGCCAAGGACGACGGCAAGCGCACCTATCGCGTGTTCTCGCCGGAGATGAACCGCAAGGTCGCCGAATACATGTGGCTCGACACGAACCTGCGGCGCGGGCTCGAAGAAGGCCAGCTGACGCTGCACTATCAGCCCAAGCTCTCGCTCGCGACGGGCAAGGTGTACGGCGTCGAGGCGCTGGTGCGCTGGAATTCGCCCGAGCGCGGGCAGATCATGCCCGCCGCGTTCATCCGTTATGCGGAAGAGTCGGGACTCATCGGGCCGCTCGGCCGCTGGGTCATGCAGACGGCCGCCGAACAGGCCGCGCAATGGAAGGCGCGTGGACTGTCGCTGCGTGTTGCGATCAACGTGTCGGCGCGGCAACTGGTGGATACGGCCATCGTGTCGCATTTCAACGAGGCCTTGCAAAACGCGAAACTCGATCCGTGCCTGCTCGATATCGAACTGACGGAAAGCTGCCTGATCGAAGACGAAGCGGCCGCGATCGGCCTGATCACGCAATTCCGCGATCTCGGCGCGCAGGTCCATCTGGACGATTTCGGCACCGGCTATTCGTCGCTGTCGCAACTGGGGCGTATTCCGCTCGATGTGATCAAGCTCGATCGCAGTTTCGTGAGTTCGATCAACGCGGACAGGAAGTCTCAGGCGCTCGTGCGCTCGATGGTGGCCGTCGCGCAGGCGCTGCAACTGAAGGTGGTCGCCGAAGGAATCGAGACGGAATCGGAAGAACTGTTCATGAAGGGACTGGGCGTCGAGTACGTGCAGGGCTATCTGTACGGCAAGCCGATGCCCGCGGCCGATTTCGAGCGCTGGCTAAATGACAGGCAGAAGATCCGGTTGATCGCCTGAACCCCCGAAAAGTCTGCTCGACCCGACGGATCACCTGCCTGTCGGCCGCTCGCGCGGCTGGCTACTGCAGAATGCATGCTGCGTACTGCCTGACTGCTGCGTCGATGACTGCTGTGTCGATTGCTTCTGTGTCGATTGCGTCTGCGCCGAATGCGCGACTCATCGCGTTCACGCGGCGTTCATAGCCGCCTGGCGCAGATTCCCCGTGCGGCGATTCTGCAGCATCACGAGCCGCTCCATGAACGCAAGGTCTTTCTCTTCGATCGTGAACGCGGCCTGCACCCAGTCCTCCGTGATCTCCATCAGCTCGGCGCGCGAAAGCTGCAATACGCGCTGACGTGCCCGCACCATCGCGCGGATGCCGTTGAGCTTGGGCCGCAGCGTATCGATGAAGGTACGCGTCGCCACGTACGCCTCGCCCGGCTCGAAGATCTGATCGACGAGACCGCGGCTCGCATGCCACTCGGCCGTATGCGATTCGCCGCCGCCGATCAGTTCCTCCGCGAGACGCATGCCCGCCTTGCGCGCGACGAGCGAATAGCCGCCCATGCCGGGGAACAGGTTGAACGCGATTTCGGGAAAGCCCATGCGCGCATCGTTTTGCGCGAGCACGAAGTGATGCGCGAGCGCGGCTTCGAAGCCGCCGCCCAGCGCCGAGCCCTCGATCATCGCAATCGAGATCGCCCCTGTGTCGAACCCGCGCGCCGCCGCGTGCACGCAATCGACGCAGGCGCGCGCGTACGCCATCAGTTCCTGCCGGTGGCCCGCGCGGATCGCGTCGGCGAAGAAATTGAGGTCGCCGCCGACGTTGAACATCGACGGAACGGCCGAGCCCGTGACCCAGAAATCGATTGGCAAGCGCGAATCGCGCGCGGCCTGTGCCAGTTCGAGAATGTCGTGGACGAGTTCGAGGTTGAAGCATGGACGCGGCTGCGCGCGCAATATCATCCACATGACATTGCGCTCTTCTTCGTAATAAGCGGCGATTTGCGACAAATTGCCCGCTTCGAGGAATGGACGGCAGGCGTGATGGTTTTGCAGATTCATTTTGAACGGTCCTTTAAGGTTAAACACTGGGTGAAGCAATGCGAGCCTAAAACAGACCGGAATACGTTGGGGGAGGCCTAACGAACAGAAGGGAGCAGTTCGTCATAAGTATCGCGATGCCCGCTGGGCGGGCTTCTTGACTGGCGCCGCTTGCGCAAACGATTGCGAATCGAAGCAAGGCTCCAGGCCAGCGAGCTTTCGCGTCCTTTAAAAGGGCGCAAAGTCGCCATTAGAATATTTGCTTTAAATCTCGGGCGTTTTTGCCCCGCGGATGAGGCTATCGGTAATCACCCGTATTGCGCGCATTTGTTAAATCGAGGCAACGCGGGCGAAAAAGCGGCATTGCGAATTTCGAATGCGCGATGAATGGCGTTTTCACGCGGCGCGACCGGCGCCCGCGCATTGCCTGTAAATCAGGCGCGTGAAGCGCACATGCCGATGCCGATGCCGATGCAACGTTATGCGTGCCGTGTTTGTATCAACCGTATGTCGTCGTCACGCGAAGGTTGCGCAATCACGAGCGTTGGTTGTTCTCGCGTTATCGCAGACGCACCGACCAGCCATCGGCCTGTTCGTGGGATAAACCTGCCGCAAGCGCCGCATCGCGGATCTGCCGCCACGTTTCGGGATCGACGGGAATGCCGTTGGCCTCGCGCTCCGCACGCGTCGCGCGCTCCGGCTCGCCCGGCGCGTAGATACGCTCGACGCCCGCGGCAAGCGGCGATGCCTTCACCCACTCGACGAACGCATCGGCCTCCGCTTCGGCGTTCGGCGCATCGAATGCGTTGGGATCGACGATCACCGACAACATGCAGTTGATGATCGCGTTGGTCTGTTGCAGCGTGTCGTCGTGCGTCGTGTAGCCGCCCGACAGCGCGCCGCCGAAGATCTCGCACATCGCCGCGAGCCCGAAGCCCTTGTGGCCGCCCGCCTGCCCGCCGACGGGCATCAGCGCGCCGAACGGCGCCTGCATCATCACGGCGGGATCGACGGTCGGCTTGCCTGCGTGGTCGATCAGCGAACCGGGCGGCACCTCCTTGCCCTGGTTGTACGCGACGCGCGTCTTGCCATAAGCGACGGCGCTGGTGGCGAAGTCGAGCACGAGCGGCGCCTTGCCTGCGCGCGGAAACGCCGCGCAAAACGGATTGGTGCCGATGCGGCGGTCCGCGCCGCCGAACGGCGCGACGAGCGGATCGCCCGCCACGTTGACAAAGTGAAACGACACGAAACCCGCCTTCGCGCATTGCTCGGCCCAATGCCCGATGCGTCCGATGTGATGCGCGTTGCGCAGCGCGACGGCGCACACACCGAGCTTGTTCGCGCGCTCGATGCCGAGTTCCATCGCTTCATGCGCGACGACCTGGCCGAAGGCCTTGCCGCCGTCGATCGTCAGCACGGCGCCGACATCCTTGACGACACTCGCGTGACCATTCAGCTTCAGCTCGCGATCGCGCAACGAATCGACATAGCGCGGAATCATGCCGACGCCATGCGAATCGTGTCCCGTCAGATTGGCCGCGACGAGATGATCGGCGACGAGCTGGGCTTCGCGCGGCGCGCTGCCCGCGTGCTCCCAGATCGCGCGCACATAGGCGTGCAGTTGATCGGCCGGAATACGGGGAGCGGACGTCTGGGCCGTGCGCGTGTCGTTCATTCGATGATGGGCTCGTTCAAAGGAGGCGGGCGGACAACGGGAGGAACCGGCCGGTCCCTCCCGCGCGAGAACGTCCTGGATGCGAACGTTCGGAGAACAACTTGAAGGACGATTACAAGGACGAGTTCAAGGACAACGTCAAGGCGCGGCGGCGATCACTTCCGCCACGGCCGCCGTCAGCTTCTTGCCGTACGGCACATGCAGGAACTCGTTCGGCCCATGCGCGTTCGACTTCGGTCCGAGCACGCCGCACACCATGAACTGCGAGGTCGGAAAGCCCGCCTTCAGCACGTTCATCAGCGGGATCGTGCCGCCCTGCCCGATGAACGCGACGTCCGCGCCGTAATGCTGGCGCGATGCGTCGTTCAGCGCGGTGGCCAGCCACGGCGCAAGCTCCGGCGCGTTCCAGCCCGTCGCGGCGCCCGCGTCCGGCTTGAACGTGACCTTCGCGTTGTACGGCGGATCGAACTCCAGCAGCGACTTCAGCTGCTGCACGGCCTTGTCCGCTTCGACGAGGGGCGGCAGGCGCAGCGACAGCTTGAACGCCGTGCGCGGACGCAGCACGTTGCCCGCATCGGCGAGCGAAGGCAGCCCCGCCGCGCCCGTCACCGACAGCGACGGACGCCACGTCGAATTGAGCAGCGCCTCTTTCGGATCGGTTGTCGTCGGCAGCACGGGGCCGCCGTCCTGGCCGCACGACCACGGCAACTTCTTCCACACGTCGTCGCCGAGAATCTTCGCGGTCGCTTCGACTTCGCTCAGACGGTCGCCCGGAATCGTGCAATGGAAGCCCTTCGGCAGCAGCGTGCCGTCCGCCGCTTCTTCGAGCCGCTCGAACAGTTGGCGCATGATGCGGAAGCTCGACGATGCGATGCCGCCGTAGCTGCCCGAGTGAATGCCTTCGTCGAGCACCTGCACTTCGAGGTCGCCGGAGACGAGTCCGCGCAGCGACGTGGTGAGCCACAGCTGATCGTAGTTGCCCGCGCCCGAGTCCAGGCACACGACGAGTCCGACCTTGCCGAGCCGCTCGCGCAATGCGTCGACATACGGCAGCAGGTCATAGCTGCCCGACTCTTCGCACGTTTCGATCAGGCCGACGCAACGCGGCCGCTCGATGCCTTGCGCGTCGAGCGCCGCCAATGCCGTGAGGCTCGCGTAGATCGCGTAACCGTCGTCGGCGCCGCCGCGGCCGTAGAGCTTGCCGTCTTCGAGCTTCGGCGTCCACGGACCGAGGTCCTTGCGCCAGCCGTCGAATTCAGGCTGCTTGTCGAGGTGGCCGTAAAGCACGATCGTTTCCGTGCTGCCCGAACGCGTGGCGGGCGATTCGAAGAAGATCACAGGCGTGCGGCCCGGCAAGCGGACGATCTCCAGCTTCAGTCCGCGCACGGGCTGCTGCTCGGCCCACTTCGCGGCCTCCGTGATCACGCGCTCGATGTAGCCGTGCTTCTGCCAGTCGGGATCGAACGCCGGGCTCTTCGCCGGCACGGCGATGTAGTCGGTCAGCGCCGGCACGATCTCATCGTTCCATTTGCGATCGACGAATTCGCGCAGCGTGTCGTGATTCAGCTTGTGAGCCTGTTGGGTTTCGTCGGAGATCATGATGGCAATCCGGGTCAGTCGAAACGCACATGATAAGCCCCTGGCGCGCGCATCGCCGAATTCATCCGATCCGTGACGCCGCTTCGGCGCAGCGCCGGATGGGCTGCCTGGCACACGCTTGCAACGGGCTTTCCACGCCGCGTGCGCATGTTGCGCATTCGCGCGACAATGCACGCATAACTACGACGCGCCTGGGAGGCCCTCGATGAGCTACAACATCGTGGTTCAAGGCGTCGCGACCGTGATCGCGCTGGGTCTGTACTTCCTGCCGTCCATCGTCGCCGATCGCCGCAAGCGCCATGACCTGCTGACCATTGCGCTGTTCAATGCGTGCATGGGCTGGACCGTGTTTGGCTGGCTGATCGCGCTCTACTGGGCATTTCAGCCGAATCCGCCTGTCAATCTGGAAGGCGAAGTGGTGCGCTCGCGGCGAGTCATCAGCATGCGGACCTTCACGAAGATGCTCGGCGAGCGTGTGCAGATGCGCGAGTCGCGCGATCGTTCGACGAAGTGACGCTTGCTTCGACCTTGAACCCCTTGCACAAAAGCGAGTCATGCCGATGCAGCTCACGCCGTTCCAGATTGCGATTCCCGATGCAGAGCTTGCGGCGCTCAATGCGCGCCTCGCGCAAACGCGCTGGCCCGATCCGTTCGACACGCCGCCGTGGGCGCTCGGCACCGATCCGCGCTATCTGCGCGAACTCGTCGACTACTGGGCGAACACATACGACTGGCGCGCGACGGAAGCGCAACTCAACCTTGAGCCGCAGTTCATTGCGCGCGTCGACGGCCTCGGCGTGCATTTTCTGCATCGGCGCGGCATCGGTCCGAAGCCCTATCCGCTCGTCATCACGCATGGATGGCCCGGTTCGTTCGTCGAGTTCATCGAGCTGCTGCCGCATTTGTGCGATCCCGCATCGGTGGGCGCGGACCCGGCCGACGCATTCGATGTCGTCGTGCCGTCGATGCCTGGCTATGGTTTTTCCGAGCGTCCGTCGAAGCCCGGCATGTCGGTATTCGCGATCGCGGACCTGTGGGCCGAACTGATGCGCGGCCTCGGCTACGAGCGCTTCGGCGCGCAAGGCGGCGATCTGGGCGCGGCCGTATCGATGGCGTTGGCCGCGAACCATGCGCAGCACGTCGACGGCATTCACCTCAATTTCCTGCCGAGTTCGTACGCTCCCGGCGTGCACGCAAGCGATCCGCCCGTCACGCAGGAAGAACAGGACTTTCTCGCGGCCAAAGCCGCATGGGCCGATGCGGAAGGCGCGTATGCGCACATGCACGGCACGAAACCGCAGACGCTCGCGTTCTCACTGAACGATTCGCCTGCGGGACTCGCTGCATGGATCGTCGAGAAATTCCGCGCGTGGAGCGATTGCGAAGGCGATGTCGAGCGCGCGTTTTCGAAGGATCAGTTGCTGACCGACCTCTCGCTGTACTGGCACACGCAGACCATCGGCTCGTCGGTACGGCTCTATGCGGAGACGCGCGCGCGGCCCTTGCGTTTCGAGCCCGGCCAGCGCGTGACGCCGCCGCTCGGCTTTGCGCGCTTTCCCAAAGAGATCAGCCAGCCGCCGCGTTCGTGGATCGAGCGCGTGTTCAACGTCACGCAGTTCGCCGACATGCCGCGCGGCGGGCATTTCGCCGCAATGGAACAGCCCGCGCTGCTCGCTGAAGAAATCCGGCGCTTCTTCCGGCCGCTGCGTGGTTGACCCCGGTTGACCGTGGTCGACTGCGCCTGGGCGCGGTTCACGTTTCGCGCTCGCGTGGCACCCGGTGCGTCAGCGCGAGCGCATCACCCGCACGCTGCTGCAACTGACGCGCTCACGCGCTCAAGTGTATCGACAACCCGCGCCGATTCTGTCTCTGGCATGCGCTTGCCCCGCGCGGAACAATGATGCGTTCGCGCAACTGGCGCTCGATCGAGGTGGGCCACCACCGGGGAACGCGAACCACGAGCACGCTCGCGTTCCACCACGGCCCGGGCCTCTTGTCACGATCCGCCGATCGCTCTTTCCTGCTCTTTCCACACACGGAGCCTACGCAATGCCTCAAACCACGCATCTGCTTGCATTCGCCGTCGTCGCGCTCGGCATGGCGCTCACGCCGGGGCCCAACATGATCTATCTGGTCTCGCGCTCGATCAGCCAGGGCCGCACAGCCGGTCTGATTTCGCTCGGCGGCGTCGCGCTCGGCTTCGTGTTCTATATGTTCTGCGCTGCATTCGGCATCACGGCGCTGCTGCTCGCGGTGCCGTTCGCGTACGACGCGCTGCGTTTCGGCGGCGCGCTGTATCTGCTGTATCTCGCATGGCAGACCGTCAAGCCGGGCGGCCGCTCGCCTTTCCAGGTGCGCGACCTGCCCGCCGACAGCCCGCGCAAGCTCTTCACGATGGGCTTCATCACGAATCTGCTGAACCCGAAGATCGCGGTGCTGTATCTGTCGCTGCTGCCGCAGTTCATCGATCCGCAACAAGGCAGTGTGCTCGGACAGTCGCTGATATTCGGCGCCATTCAGATCGTGTTGAGCATTTCAGTGAATTCGACCGTCGCGATCACGGCGGGATCGATTGCCGGGTTTCTCACGCGCAAGCCGACATGGCTCGTCATTCAGCGCTGGCTGATGGGCACGGTGCTCGCGGGCCTCGCCGTGAGAATGGCGACGCAAGCGCGGCGCTAATCGAATGGCGCCAATCAAATGGCGTTAACGAAACGTGCCGGGCGCGAAGGCCCGGCACGCAATAGAGACCGAATGCAAAGGCGCGCCGCTCGAGCGCGCCTTTGTTTTCAGCGCATCACGACGCTGATGAACTTGTGCTGAAGCACCGATCCCGCGGGAATCGAGCGCGGCTGGCGCCGCACGTTATCCTGCGCGAAGGTTTCCTGACGCAGTTCGCCCTGATCGTCGAACCATTGGCAGACGAGCCGTTCCCCCGCTTCCCCTGCGACCTGGCCGATATAGGTCACGGTCATGCGCGAGCCGCCCGTTTTGAGCGTCACCACGTCACCGACATTGAATTGCACTGTTTGCGTCGTATCAAATGCGCCGTAAGTAGCAGTCAGCATGGATGTCCCCGATATAAGAATTAGGCTGGCTGAAAATTCACTGCCATAAACGCACCGCAGTCCAACGAATTAATAAGTGTGGACGAAGATTAACAATTGAATATTTCGGCAGCAAGTATTTTTTCTTGGAAGCGTTTTCATTCAACCGGCAATAAATCGACTTATATCCCGAACGTTCGTTCATTGTTGTTTAGCGTCCGAATCGACTGCGGCAGAAGGCCTCATGCTGTTACGCAGCACATTGCGGCAGGCAGTTTAGACCGATCGTACCAGGTATGCGTAAATACGCCCGACCACGCCTGTCATAACGATGACATTCTCAGCGTTAACGCGAATTTAAAAGATTGGCGGCGGAGAAAATCGACGCCACCAATGAATAATCGCATCACCGTTGAACAAGAAAATCGGTTGCGATGCGCCATGTAATGAATTGAAATGGTATGACTGTACGCGCCGAAAACGATATCAGTTGATATATCAACGCGCTTTTGTTCGGCGCCAATGCAAATATGCGCGAATATCCGGCGGCTCGGGATTTTCCCTAAGCGGAATTTTATGCGCCGCTAAAACGGCTTACAGCAGTCTTTAAACGACCTTTATCGCGCGCCGATGAGCAACTTGCTGATGCCGGACGAGCGTCACGCTCAGGACGATGCAGACCACCATCAACACCGCGTTGATCGCGAGGCTGCGCTGGAACGCATACGCATAGCCTGCCGCCGACGCCTGCGCGGACAGCGCGCCGAAGAACGCGCCACTGATGGCAGCCGTGCCGAACGCAGAGCCTATCTGAAGCGTCGACGTGACGACACCCGATGCGAGTCCCGCCTTCGCCGGTTCGACTTCGCCGAGCACGATGCGCATGATCGACGGCAGCACGAGCCCCTGGCCGACTCCCGCGAACACGAGCCCGCCGTAGAACAGCGTGCCGAGCGCCGCGTGCGTCGAGGCCCAGCCGGTCAGCGAAAAGCCGAGGGCCATCATCGCGAAGCCGAGCGTCAGCACATGCGCGCCGATGCGCCGCACGACGGCAGGCGACGTCAGCGGTCCGGCGACGAAACCGAGCGCGAACGGCATGATCGCGATACCGGATTGCAGCGGCGTCCAGTGCAAGCCCGTCTGCAGATAGATGCCATACGTGAGAAAGAACGCGCTGTTGCAATAGAACAGGAACGCGATCACCAGACCCGTCGAGAACGCGGGATTGCGGAACAGTTGCAGATCGACCAGCGGGCTGCCGCCCTTGCGCTCGACCTGCCGCTCGATGGCGACGAACGCGGCAAGCGCGGGCACGGCGAGCGCGAACATCGCGAAGGTCCACCACGGCCAGCCGGCTTCGCGGCCATGCGTCATCGGATAGATCAGCAGGATCAGCACCAGCGACAGCAACGCCACGCCCTTCAGGTCGACGCTGTCGCGCGTTTCGGGCTGATTCTCCGGCACGAACTTCCACGCGCCGACGAACGCCAACAGGCCGACGGGAATATTGATCAGAAAGATCGCGCGCCAGTCGAGGCCGAACGGCTGATAGGTAATCAGCACCCCGCCGCCCAGTTGCCCGACGATCGACGCAAGCCCGAATACAAAGCCGTAGAAGCCCATCACACGCGTTTGCTGATGAAGCGGCACGACAGCGCGCACGGTGGCCAGCACCTGCGGCGCCATCACGGACGCGGCCATGCCCTGCACGATGCGCGCGATCACGAGCACATGCCCGTTGGGCGCAAAGCCGCACAGCGCGGACGCGACGACGAAGCCCGCCATCCCCGTCATGAACATGCGCCGCCGGCCGAACAGATCGCCGAGACGGCCGCCCGTGATCAACAGCACCGCATACGCCGATGCATAGGCGGACACGATCAGCTGCAACTGCGCGTCGGTCGCGTTCAGGCCCGTGTGGATCGCGGGCAGCGCGAGATTGACGATGAAATAGTCGAGCGGCGCGAGAAACGCGCCGACGAAGAGCACAGTCAGCGCGAGCCCCTGCCGTTCGAAGCGCTGATGCACTGGCGCATCGGCATGCGATGCGGCTTTTCCGGCGTGCTGGCACACACCGGCTCTCTTCATGCATGTCTCATTCATGACTGATCGTTCAAAAATTCGGCAAAAAAATTTCAAGTCAGCGCGCGCATCGCAATGTCGACGATTGCTTTCAGCTCGTCTTCCTTGCGCTTGCATTTGCCCAGCACGCGCAAGCCCTGCGTGATGCACAGCAGGAAATCGGCGACCGCCTTTTCGTCGAGATCGCCATTGAACACGCCCGCCGCCTGCCCGCGAATGACGGCCGCCGCGAGCAGCGTGACGACGCGCCGCTGGATCGCGCGGATTTTCGCGTGCAGCGCCTCGTCTTCGGGCTGCAATTCGAGCGTGCTGTTCGTGATGAAGCAGCCCGTGAGCGTCGACGAGATGCGCGCATGGTGCAGCAGCGCGTTGCGCACGGCCGCTTCGGGCGGCACATTCGCGTTCAGACGCTCGACGAGACCGGAAATGGCCTTTTCCGCGTAATGGTCGAGCGCCGCCATCATGATCCCGTGCTTGTCGCCGAATACGCCGTACAGGCTGCCGCGCAGCACGCCCGTCGCGTGGCAGAGATCGTCGACGGACGTCGCGTGAAAGCCGCGGCGCCAGAACACCTTGCTCGCCTCGGCAAGCACCGTGTCGGTGTCGAATTCGCGTGGACGGCCGCGCGCACCGACGACGTCGGGCTTCGCGTCCCTGGTGGCGCCGGACGCGCGCCGGGATGCAGTGTTATCGCTCATGCAGTCGAGTTTATGACCGGACATTCAAGAATTCAAGGCAAAACCACGCAGCGGGCGTGGCTTCAGTCCTTTCAATTCTGTTAGTCGGCTTGATCGGGCTTGCGCACGGAAGCGAACAGATCGGTAATTTCCTTCATCGTCGCCGCTTCGCTGGTGTACGTGAACGTGCCGCGCTCGAGCATTTCCTTCGCCGCGCGCATCATCGCGCCCAGCGCCGCGCGCGCGAGCGCCCCGCCCACGCTGATCCGCTTGACGCCCATCTGCGCGAGCTCCTCGACGGAAAACGGCATGCCCGCCATGCCCATCAGCACGTTGACGGGCCGGTCGACGGAACTGACCACGGCGGCGATGTCCTCGCGCGTCTTGAGGCCGGGCGCGTAGAGCACGTCGGCGCCCGCTTCCTGGAACGCTTGCAGGCGGCGTATCGTGTCCGCGAGATCGGGGCGGCCCACGAGATAGTTTTCCGCGCGCGCCGTCAGCGTGAATGGAAACGGAAGAGCGCGCGCCGCCTCGACGGCTGCGCGTACGCGTTCCACAGCGAGGCCGTGTGCGTAAATGGGATCGCCGGCGCGCCCCGTCGCGTCTTCGATCGAGCCGCCTACCACGCCCGCCGCTGCCGCCTGGCGAATCGTCTCGGCGGCGTCTTCCGGCGCGTCGCCGAAGCCGTTTTCGAGGTCCGCGCTGACGGGCAGATTCGTCGCCGGCGCGAGATCGGCGAGATGCCGGATCATCTGCTCGCGGCCTACCGCGTTATCCGGCAGGCCGCGTGAAAACGCGTAGCCCGCGCTCGTCGTCGCGAGCGCCTTGAAGCCGAGCGCTTCGAGCAGACGCGCGGAACCGATGTCCCACGGATTGGGAATGACGAACGGATCGCTCGCCTCGTGCAGCGCACGAAATGCACGCGCCTTGTCTGCCTGTGATGTCATGGCCGCTCCGTCGAGGGCTGAGGTGAAACCGCGGATGAGCCGCTTCGCGCAAGCAGGACTGGCGCGCACGCGCGAAGCTGGCAAGCATGCGGCGCGCAGCCTCTTTCAAGCAAAAGAACGCTTTGTTGCGCGCCGCGAACGCTCAGGTTTCGAGCTTCGCGTCCATCGTGATCGTCGCGTTCAATACCTTCGAGATCGGGCAACCCGCTTTGGCATCCGCGGCCGCCTTGTCGAACGCTGCCTTGTCCCCGCCCGGAATCTTCACGACGACATCGAGATGCGAGGCCGTCACCGCGAAGCCGCCGCCGTCCTTGTCGAGCGTGACCGTCGCCGTGGTGGCGATGCGCTCGGGTTTGATGTTCGCCTTGCCGAGTTCCGCCGACAACGCCATCGAAAAGCATCCCGCATGTGCCGCCGCGATCAGCTCCTCGGGGTTCGTGCCGATGCCGTTTTCGAAGCGCGTCGAGAACGAATACTGCGTGTCCTTGAGGACGCCGCTATCGGTTGAGATCGAACCCTTGCCGTCCTGCAGACCGCCCTGCCAGACTGCTGATGCCTTGCGCTTCATCAGACTCTCCCATCTCATGCCCGCTTCGTGCAGCGCGTCTCCAGCCACGATGCCTGCCGCGACGGTCTCGCCCGAATCCCGCGGCCTCAGCACCGGTCATGCGCGCCACGCCGAAAGCGTGGGCTTTAGGCGTCGACCGAAGCTTCATCATAGGCGGATATCCGTGGCGCTGCCGTGAAGCGCACTCGTGCGCCTTGAAAGCGCAACGGCGCGCGGATTATCTCAGTCGAAGCAAGAATATTTATCCAAACGGACGCTTTTTTCATCACCACCGCGGAAATACACTGGGTTCAACGGTTCGGAACACAGCATTCCAGCCGAACCCATCAACAATGTTCTCGGAGGTTATTATGAAATCGCTTCTTTCCGCAGTCGTCGTCGCATCGGCACTGATCGTTCCCGCCGTCTCGTTCGCGCAGCAAGCCAATGGCCCTGTGACGCGCGCTCAGGTTCAAGCCGAGCTGGTCGCCGCGCAGCAAAACGGCACGCTCGACCAGAACGACGTGTCGTACCCGACGGCCAAGCCGCAATTCGGCGCGTCGTCGCAGTCGTCGGAAGTCGGCGGCGTGACGGCTGGCTCGTCGCAATCGGGTTCGCGTCCGAGCGTTGAGCAGCGCATCTTCTCGACGTTCCGCGGCAACTAAGCGCAAAACAGGCGCAACGTCGTGACGCTGCGGCGCGTGATGATTCATGCGCCGCCAGATGGACGAAGGCCCCGGCTGACCTGAAACGTCAGCCGGGGCCTTTCTACGTTCGATTCGGTTCGTTGCTGCCCGTTACGATCAAGGCGTCACGCTTATTCCGCAAACGGCAGCGAGTCCTGCCCTTGCGCGCGCATGCCGAATACGTTGAGCGTCATCGCGACCAGCGCGTAATAGCCGAGCAGCCCGACGAGATTGATCGTCACCTCGTGACCGAAGCGCTCGACGGCCTTCGCATACGTTGCGTCCGACACGCGCTTCGCGTCGTACAGCTCCGTCGTGAACGCATAGATGAGCGCGTCGTCGGCATCGGCGAACGACGGCACGCGGCCTTGCCGGATCGCCTCGGCGTCTTCGGCGCGCACGCCTGCGTCGATGGCGATCGGATAGTGGATGAACCACTCGGCCTGCGCCTGCCAGCGCGACGCCGTGATGAGAATCGCCAGTTCCGACAGACGCAGTGACAGGCCCGTCTTGTAGCGGCAGAACGCGCCGAGGCGCTGCGCGTGCTGCGCGAGTTCGGGGCTATGAATCCAGCCGAGAAACGGACCGTTCAGATTGCCGCGCGGGCCCGACAGGATTTCGTCGAGCACGGCTTTCTGTTCGGGCGACGCCTGGTTGGCGTCGAAAGGTGGCAGACGGTTGGTCATCGCAAGTTCTTCGAGAATGGGTTCGTGTTGTATCAGGCAGCGCCCGTCGCGGCAAACGCGCCTTCGATCGCATCCGTCAGGCGGCCGACGATCTGCTCGATATCGCGCTGCGTGCAGATGAACGGCGGCGCGAGCAGCACATGATCGCCGATCTTGCCGTCGACGGTGCCGCCCATCGGATACACCATCAGCCCGCGCTGGAACGCCTCGCGTTTGATCGCGGCGTGCAGCTTCAGTTTCGCATCGAATGGCGTTTTCGTCGCGCGGTCTTTCACCATCTCGACGCCGACGAACAGACCCCGGCCGCGAATATCGCCGACATACGGATGCTGCGCATAGTGCGCGCGCAGCAGCGAACGCAGCTGTTCGCCGCGCGCTTTCACGTTGTCGAGCAGATGCTCGTCGGCGATCACGCGCTGCACTTCGAGCGCGGCGGCGCAGGCCGTCGCGTGGCCGATATACGTGTGGCCGTGCTGGAAGAAGCCCGAGCCGCCCGTGATCGCGCTGTATATCCTGTCGCTCACGAGCGTCGCGCCGATCGGCTGATAACCCGCGCCGAGCCCCTTCGCGATGGTCAGCAGATCGGGTGCCACGCCCTCTTCTTCGCATGCGAACAAATGGCCCGTGCGGCCCATGCCCGACATGATTTCATCGAGAATCAGCAGCACGCCATAGCGGTCGCACACCGCGCGAATCTTGCGGAAGTACTCGCGCACGGGCGGCACAGCGCCCGCCGTCGCACCGACCACCGTTTCGGCGACGAACGCCGCGACCGTCTGCGAGCCGAGTTCGAGAATCTTCTGCTCGAGTTCGTCGGCAAGACGCTGCGCAAACTGCTCTTCCGTTTCGTCCTCGCGTTGCTCGCGATACGCGTAGCACGGGCTCACGTGATGCGCGTCGATCAGCAGCGGCAGGAAAGGCTCGCGGCGCCACGCATTGCCGCCGATCGCAAGCGCACCAAGCGTGTTGCCGTGATAGCTCTGGCGTCGCGCGATGATATGGCGGCGCTGCGGCTCGCCCGTTTCGACGAAGTACTGGCGTGCGAGCTTCAGCGCGGCCTCGATCGCCTCCGAGCCGCCCGACACGAAATACACGTGCCCGAGCCCTTGCGGCGCGCGGTCGACGAGATAGCTCGCGAGTTCCTCGGCAGGCTGAGTCGTGAAGAACGACGTGTGCGCGTACGGCAGTGCCTGCGCCTGACGCTTGATCGCGTCGATCACGCGCTGGTTGCTGTGGCCCAGGCACGAAACGGCCGCGCCGCCCGATGCGTCGATGTAACGCTTGCCCGTCGAATCGATGATTTCGATGCCCTCGCCTTTCACGGCGACGGGCAACGTCTGCTTCGGCATGCGGTGGAATACAGTAGTCATGCGCTTTCCTTGGAGGTAGGGAGAACGGCGGCGCTCAGGCCGCCGTGCGTGCGGGTACGTTCAATAAAGGTGTCGAAAACGACGGTGCCCTGCGCGTGCACCCGCAGCGCGACACCGTCGTCACGGATGCGGAACAGCGCCGTCGCGAGCGTGTTTTCGTCGTCGGGATCGTTCGGATCTTCGCGGTAGATCGGCAGGCCGACGGGCGCCTTGTCGTGCAGCATTTGCACGAGCGCGTCGCCGTCGATGGCCGCGCCCCGCTCTTCGAGCAGCGCCGCGACGCGCGCCTGACGATCGCGCGACGAATCGGTGACGATCTGCGCCTCGCGATCGCAGCCGTCATGGATCATGTGATTCGCGTGCCCCGACACGCGCGCGACGGGCACGACCGAGCAGCGCATCGCCGTCGCCTCGACGCTCATCACGCGACTGTCGCCCGCCGCGCCGAGCGTGTGATGAAAGCCGCTGGCGCGCGGCGTGTCTTGCAGCAGATGCGCGGCCGCGTCGAGCGTCGACGCGTCGAGCACTGCGCGCGACAGAATCATGCGCGGCACGCCCATCAACGGCTGACGGATGCGCAGGTTGTTGATCGCCTGCACGAGCCCGGCGCGATTCGCGGCAAACGTGTGTCCGGGCAGCGAACCGGGGTAATAGAAGCTGATGAAGCCGGGCTTGCCTGTCGGCTGGACGTCGACGATCAGGCCTTTGCCGTGCAGGAACGGATCGCCGTCTTCGTTGTGCGCGATCAGCGTTTCATCGCCGACAGCGGCGAACGTCGTGCAGCCGTCGGCCGTGTTGTGAGCCAGCTCGCCGCGGCAATTCCACAGGAAAATATCTTCCGCCGACCTGCCGAGGCCGGCCGCGATGCCGTCGAGTTCCGCCACCTGGTCGGGAAAGCGCGCGAGCGCCATATCGCGCAGGTGCCGCACGAACGCGTGGCCGCGCCACTCGCGCACGCTGCGCCAGGCCGCGCTCTGCTGCATGTATGCATCGAACACAGGCCGGGCCAGCTCGCCGAGCTGACGGCCGATTTCAGCCGGCTCGCCGGCTATCCGATGCAATTCCCATCCCTGCTTCGACACACGACACCTCGAATGTCAATCAACACGCGATGCGCATTTATACGTCACGGCAACATATGTTGTCAATGAGGGTGTAAACCGCCGCCGTGCGCGACCGCACGCACGCGGTTCGCGCCACGGAACGCGCCGTTGCGCGGCTATCAGGGTACATCAGGGTACGTAGGCGCCCTTCGCGTGCAGCGACTGTTCGGCGAGTTCGAGCTGCTGGACGGCGTCCGTGCCTTCCAGCGCGAGCAGATGCGCGACCAGCGATTCGGCAATCGCCGTCGCCGCCACGAGGGAGGGAAAAAACGACGGGCTTTCGTGTGAAAAAATCAGCACCTTGTCGGCGTTCAGCGCGATGGGCGACACGGCGCTGTCGGTGATCGCGATCAGCTTGCTGCCCTTTTCGAGCGCAGCCTCGGCGACGCGCGCTGCTTCGACGGAATACGGCGCGAAGCTCACGACGACGGTTGCACTATCGCGCTCGATGCCGCGCAGCTGCATTTCGAGCGTGCCCGCTTCGCCCGTCAGCAGCGACACCGACGAGCGAAAGAGACGGTATCCGTAGACAAGGCCGAACGCGACGGGATAACACGAACGGAAGCCGGCGACATGCACGTGCGATGCGCGCCGCAACAGCTTCGCGGCTTCGACGGTGACGCGCGCATTGTGCGCCGCCGTCACTTCGAGATTGTGCTGATGCGCGACAAGCAGATCGTGCGCGAGCGCGTCTTTCGCGTGGCCCTTGACGAGCGAGCGGGCGCGCGTGGTCAGCGGCTCGGGGCGCGTGCGCACCCGTGCGACGAACAGGTCGCGCAACTCGTTCCAGCCCGGAAAACCCAGTTGCTGCGACAGCCGCACGAGCGACGCGGGTTGCACCTGCGCGCGCTCGGCGACCTTGCGCATCGACGAAACGGCGACCTCATCGGGATGATCGAGCAGAAACGCCGCCCCCATCTGGAACTGCGGACTGAGTTCCTGAAAGCGTCCCCGAATCAGGGCGGCGAGCTGATCGAAGTTGTCGGGCATACGGTGTACCGGGCGATGGGATGACAACAAATGTTACCACCCGGTATGAGAGCGATCCGCACATTCGACTACTGCTGGCAATGGATTCTCAACGGTCGCTTAAGGAGTAGTGCTCTTCCCGGCTGCGAGTGGATGCCGGTAGCAGGCACGCAGCCCTCTATCCATGTTCTCGAGCACAAGTCCGCCACCGCTACGCCGCGCGATTTCCGACACGATCGAAAGACCGAGGCCACTGCCTGCAGCGGCAGTGCCAGGGATGCGATAAAACGGCTCCAGCACTCGCGATAGCTGGTCCTCCGGGATGCCGGGTCCGGAATCCTTCACTTCCATCAGCAGATGCTCGCCGTTCTGTGTGACCGACACATCGACCCTGCCGCCCTCCGGCGTGTACCGGACCGCGTTATCGACAAGATTGCGCAATACGACGGAGAGCGCGGCCGTATCGGCAATCACCTCGACGTCGTCAACCTTGTCTAGCCCGAGATCGACCTGCTTGCACTGTGCCATATCGACGGCATTGACTATTGCTTCATTCGCCAGTTGCCGAAGGCAAACCGCCGACGGTTCCATCGACGAACCATGCTGGGAACGGGCTAGCGTGAGTAGTTGCTCGACCAGTCGCGCCGTGCGCCGTATCGCTGCATGAAACGAAACGAGTCGCTCGCGCGCCACTAGCGCATTGTCGGCGGCACCGAGATGCTCTGCTTGCAAAGAGAGCGCGGCCAGCGGCGAGCGCAGTTCGTGAGCGGCATCTGCAATAAACCGGCGCTGCTGGGACATCGCATCCTTGAGCCGGCCAATCAGCCGGTTGATCGAGGTGACGAATGAAAGCAGCTCGTTCGGGATGTCCTGCTCGGACAGCGCATCGAGCGTCGCATCGTCCTGCTGGTCAACAACGTTGGCAAGGCGACGTACAGGCAACAACATCGCACGTACGAGAAAGACGACGAGTGCGACCAATATAGGCGTCAGGGCGAGCATCGGAAACAATGTTCTCATTGCGCCGTCCCGTGCAATTTCGTCGCGTACCACCGAAACTTCGGCGACGGCAATTCGCTCGCCAGTATGTAATGTGCGCACATTGACGCGCCAACTCCTGTCGTCGCCATCAAGGTTGTGCAGCCCGTCTGGAAGCGTTTCCGGAATAGTAATGAGCGCGTCTGTGCTCGCTGACGATCGATCCAGGCGCGAGATGACGAGCCTCACGTCCGAATCCTGACTGCCTTGCCACGCGACTGTGGGCGCTGCGAGGACAAGTTTCCCCGCGTCGATCAGCGCGCCGATTTCCCGAAGATGACCGTCCTGCAGTTTGTTTGCCTCGTGATAGGCGGCGGAAAAAGATGCGGCACCCGCGATAACGCTTAGCGCCACGATGACGGACACGATCCACCATGTGAGTCGCGACGTCATGGACTGCGGAGAACGTACCGGTCGACCATCCATTCGACACCTCGTATTGTGCGAATAATCGTAAGGGCCTCACTTCTTCAGAATGGCGTGTAGCGGCTGCTCAATGGGGCGAAGCAGCAATGAAAGCGAAAGCGCGCTGTTGCGTCAGCGAAGCCGCAACGCCGCCCTGAAACGACGCCGTCAGTGGACGGATATCGCAAAGCACTACGGCCTCGGCCCAGGTCAGCCTTTCAGTAAGCCCACGCGGCATAGGCTATCGCGAATCACACAGCGACGATGAGCACCGCCCGCGTCGGCTCGTGCCCGGCTCTCGTCCACCACTTTCTTTGGCAGCAGCCTTATTGTCAGGCAGATCAGACCCGGCAAGAGTAACGCATCGTCGATGCACCCGAGTACAAGGATTAAGTCGGGTATCAAATCGGTGAGGGCTCAATGCATAGGCGACCAAAAACATGCGAAGCACTTTTGGGAGCAATGGTGCACCTGGGCTGCGATTCGCAAACCTCAGTGTCAACGAGTCACGCTTGATACGGCTCGCCCACTTTCGATGCCGCCGGTCAGGAACAACACGACATCGGCATCGGCATGCAATGGAACGAAGAAATGGTTCCGGTAGCAAGAAGAAGGGGAGCGCCAGGTAGCGCTCCCCTTGACCGGCTTGGGACCTGCCGTCTCCGGCCGTTGCGTCAGACCGCGCCCGGATTGATGTACGAAGTCTTGACGGTCGTATAGAACTCGCGCGCATAGCTGCCCTGCTCGCGAGGACCATAGCTCGACCCTTTGCGGCCGCCGAACGGCGCGTGATAGTCGACGCCAGCCGTCGCCGTATTCACCATGACCATGCCTGCCTGGACGTGTCGACGGAAGTGGCTTGCAAGACTCAGCGAAGTCGTGCAGATGCCCGCCGACAAGCCGAACTCCGTGTCGTTCGCCACAGCGAGCGCCTCGTGATAGTCCTTGACCTTGATGACGGTAGCGACAGGGCCGAACACCTCTTCGCGGTTGATGCGCATCGCGGCCGTCGTATTCGTCACCAGTGCGGGAGCGAGAAAATAGCCGCGCGTGGACGCTTCGACACGCTCGCCGCCGAATACCTCTCCACCCTCTTCGCGCGCAACCGCGATATAGCGCTCATCCTGCTGGAGTTGCCTGTCGTCGACGACCGGCCCGATATGTGTTCCGTCAGCCAGCGCGTCGCCGACTTTCAGCGCCTTCATGCGCGCCTTCAGTGCGTCGACGAAGCGGTCGTGAATGCCTTCCGTGACGATGAGCCGGCTCGATGCCGTGCACCGTTGCCCCGTCGAGAAGAACGCGCCGTTGATGCAAGCCTCGACGGCAACGTCGAGGTCGGCGTCATCGACGATGACCATCGGGTTCTTGCCGCCCATCTCGAGCTGAAACTTCTTGCCCGTCGCAAAGCACTTCGCGCCGATCGCGCGGCCCGTCGCGACAGAGCCGGTGAAGCTGACGGCATCGACGTCCGGCGAGTTGACGATCGCTTCGCCGACCACCGAGCCGCGGCCCATCACGAGGTTGATGACGCCTGCGGGCGCGCCCGCTTCGGCGATGATCTTCACCAGTTCCCACGTGCTCGCCGGCACGAGGTCCGCCGGCTTGATGACGACCGTGTTGCCATACGCGAGCGCGGGCGCAATCTTCCATGCGGGAATGGCGATCGGGAAGTTCCAGGGCGTAATGAGGCCGATGACGCCGAGCGGCTCACGCGTCATTTCGACGGTCATTCCGGGCCGCACGGAAGGCACCGACTCACCGCCGATACGAAGCGCTTCGCCTGCAAAGAACTTGAAGATCTGCCCTGCCCGGCCGACTTCGCCGATTGCTTCGGGCAGCGTCTTGCCTTCTTCACGTGCAAGCAGCCGACCCAGCTCCGCCTTGCGCGCAAGGATGACGCTGCCGGCCTGGTCGAGCAGATCGAAGCGTTGCTGCGGCGTCGACAGCGACCAACGCGCAAAGGCCCTGCGTGCGGCCGCGATCGCGTCGCGCGTCTGCGCGTCGTCGGCCTGCGCGAATTCGCCGATGACGTCGTCGAGATTGGAGGGGTTGAGGTTGGCAGACGTGGTGGCGCCGCGCACCCACTCGCCGTCGATGTAGTTGTCGAACTGGTTCATATTGTCTTTCCTGATTCAGCGTTATCGATAGTCGGCACGCGCGATCGCTCAGAGCAATCCGCGCGAGGCCAGGTTGCGATACAGCGCGCGCACGCCGAAGGTCCACGGCGCGATCTCCGTGCTCAACTGCACGGTGTTGATCAGCGCGCCGAGTTGCGGCGTCGAGATCGCGACCTTGTCGCCGAGATGGTGCGTAAAGCCGCCGCCGGGCGTGTCGCGGTCCTTGATCGGCGAGAACATCGTGCCGAGAAACAGCATGAAGCCGTCGGGATACTGATGATGGCGTCCGCATGTCTGCGCGACGAGATCGGCCGGATCACGGCTGATCTCGCTCATATGGCTGACGCCATCGAGAAGAAAGCCGTCGTCCGTGCCCTCGACACGCAGCGACACGCTGGCCTTGCGCACCGAGTCGAGATCGAACGATTCGTCGAACAGACGCACGAACGGGCCGATCGCACACGACGCGTTGTTGTCCTTGCACTTGCCGAGCAGCAAGGCCGAACGGCCTTCGATGTCGCGCAGATTGACGTCGTTGCCGAGCGTCGCGCCAACGATCTCGCCACGGCTGTTGACCGCGAGGACGATCTCGGGCTCGGGGTTGTTCCAGTTCGATGCGGGCAGCAATCCGATGTCCGCGCCGAAGCCGACGGCCGACATCGGCTGCGACTTCGAAAACACTTCAGCATCGGGACCGATGCCCACTTCCATGTACTGGGACCACGCGCCGCGCCGTTCGAGTTCGGTCTTGAGCTTCATCGCCGCGTCAGAGCCAGGCTTGATCTTCGACAGATCCGTGCCGATCGTCGCGGCAATGGTTTCGCGAACGTCTTGCGCCTTCGCCGGATCGCCGCCCGCCTGCTCCTCGATGACGCGCTCGATGAGGCTCACCGCAAACGTGACGCCACATGCCTTGATCGCCTGAACGTCATTGGGTGCGAGCAACCGCAGTGCGGGCTCTTCCTTGCCGTGCGGAAGATTGGCCTCGATCAGCTTGTCGACGGAACCTAACGGCTCGCCCTTCACGGTTCGCGCAAATTGAACGATGTCCTCGAGATCGAACAGGTCCGCGGTAGTCGGAACGCTCGCCGTGATATCGAGCACTTCGCCGTTGCGAACGAGCACGACGGAAGGTCCTTCGTGCGCGCCCGCTTTGCGCCATACGCGGCCGACGAGCAGCGCCTGCTGAATGTCGTCGGGAAGATACGCTGATGGGGATGAAGAGGTCATGGTGGGGAATGTCTCCAGTTTCGGTTCATATGGGCCGTTGATTCAAAAAAAGGCTGGCATGGGCGCGAACGCATCGGCCCAGCCCGATCGCGTTCAATGCGAGTGGCGCGGGTTGCCGCGCTCGGCGATGACCTTCAGATAGAGCGTCGCGGGCTCGAGACAGCCGCCCGTGGACAGTTGCCCCACAGTCTGCCGGTACAACTCCTGCCATGGAGTCTGCGCCTGCGGAACTTCGAAGCTCGCGCTCTTGCGGCGCCGCGCAAGCTCTTCTTCGTCGACCAGCACGTCGACGCTGCGCGCATTCAGATCGACGCGAATGCGGTCGCCCGTTTGCAGAAGCGCAAGCCCGCCGCCCACGGCCGCCTCAGGCGACATGTTGAGGATCGACGGGCTCGCCGACGTTCCGCTCTGCCGGCCGTCGCCCATCGTCGGCAGCGACGTGATGCCCTTGCGCACCAGTTCGGCGGGCGGCGCCATGTTGACGACCTCCGCGCTGCCCGGATAGCCGACCGTGCCCGCACCGCGAATCACGAGGATGCAATGCTGGTCGATCTGCAGCGACGGGTCGTTGATGCGCGCGTGATAGTCCTCGGGGCCATCGAACACGATGGCGCGCGCATCGAACGTATTCTCCGCGCCGGGCTCGTTCAAATAGGTCTGCCTGAACGCATCGCCGACCACCGACATCTTCATGATCGCGCTATCGAAGAAGTTACCCGACAGCACCATGAATCCCGCTCCGTGCTTGAGCGGCTCGTCCGTCGTCTTGATGACTTCGCGGTCCGGCTCGGGCGTGCTGTCGGCGATCGCGCCGATGGTGCGGCCCGACACCGTCAGGCAGTCGCGACGCACGAGCCCCGCGCGGTCGAGTTCGCGCAGCACGGCAGGCACGCCGCCCGCGCGATGGAAGCTCTCGCCCAGATACTCGCCGGCCGGCATGCAGTTGACGATGAGCGGCACCTGCTCGCCGACGCGCTGCCAGTCGTCGAGGCTCAGTTCAACGCCCATGTGGCGCGCGATTGCAATCAGGTGCGGCGGACAGTTGGTGGACGCACCCAGCGCCGACGCGACGACGATCGCGTTCTCGAAGGCTTCTTTCGTCATGACTTGCGACGGCCGCACGTCTTCACGCACGAGATCGACGATGCGCTTGCCCGTCGCATACGCCATCTGGCCTCGCTCGCGATAGGCGGCAGGAATGCTCGCGCAGCCGGGCAGCGACATGCCGAGCGCTTCCGCGAGACTGTTCATCGACAACGCCGTGCCCATCGTATTGCAGTGGCCGATGGAAGGCGACGATGCCGTCGTGAGCTCCATGAAGCCTTCGTAATCGATCTCACCCGCTGCAAGCAGATTGCGCGCATGCCAGATCACCGTGCCCGAGCCGACGCGCTTGCCCTGGTGCCAGCCGTCGAGCATCGGACCGCCTGACAATACGATCGCGGGCATGTCGACGGTCGCGGCGGCCATCAGGCAAGCCGGAGTTGTCTTGTCGCAACCCGTCGTCAGCACGACGCCGTCGAGCGGGAATCCATGCAGGATTTCCACAAGACCCAGATACGCAAGATTGCGATCGAGCGCGGCCGTGGGCCGGCGGCTCTGCTCGGCGAGTGGATGCACGGGGAATTCCATCGGAATGCCGCCCGCGTCGCGAATGCCCGCCTTGGTCCGCGCGGCGAGTTCGATGTGGTGCCGGTTGCAGGGCGCGAGGTCGCTGCCCGTCTGCGCAATGCCGATGATGGGACGGCCCGACTGCAATTCCTCGCGCGTGAGGCCATAGTTCATGAAACGCTCGACATAGAGCGCGGTCATGTCGGCATGGGCCGGATCGTCGAACCACTCCTGGCTGCGCAGGCGCCGTGTGTTGGGCTGGGTCATTGCGTTGTACTCCGTTGTTCCATGTGCTGGCGATGTGCCCTTCACGATCGCCGGTGATATGGGCAGCGTCGGCGCCCGTCGGGTGCCTGCGGCTGTCTCCTTGTCTCGCCCGATTCAGCAATTTGTTATCGGTAACATTATCGATGTTATCACGCTGTGCGGGGTCTGCGCACCTCGCCAAGCTTACGCGTTTTCATGAGAAATGGTCGTCTGATGCCGCGTGCGACGGCCGTCACGATCGCAACCCACGCCGACGCCATCCACTATCCAGGTAGATTCCCCTGGCTTGCCCTGCGATGCCTCCTCGTGCTAACTTCGTTACCGATAACATTTTTGCGCATCGACGATTGCGCACCGCGATGTTACCGGTAACTATCATTCGAGGCGCTATTGGACGCGCTTGCAAACCACGACGAAGTACGCTGAGCGGTCTTTCGCTTCGAACGAGACCACGCACGACATATGCAAAAGGAGACAACGCTATGCCCACCATCACTCAGGCCGCGGCTTCATCCGTCGCTGTCAATGAGACTGAAGAACTGCTTTATCGCAAGGTGCTGAAGCGCATCTTGCCGCTGCTGCTTCTGTGTTACGTCGTCGCCTACCTGGATCGGGTCAACGTCGGCTTTGCGAAGTTGCAGATGCTCGACTCACTCGGCCTGAGCGATGGCGTCTATGCCGTCGGTGCAAGTATCTTCTTCTGGGGATACTTCTTCTTCGAGATGCCGAGCAACCTGCTTCTTCACCGCTACGGAGCGCGTTTCTGGATCGCCCGCATCATGGTGACATGGGGTATCGTCTCGTCGTCCCTCGCCTTCATCTCGCCGCTAGCCAACTTCTTCCACGTCGAAACCTCGACGATGTTCTACATCCTCCGCTTCCTGCTGGGTGTCTGCGAGGCTGGCTTCTTCCCGGGCATCATTCTCTACATGAACTACTGGTTCCCGGCCCGTCGACAAAGCGTCGCGATGTCGGGGTTCCTGATTGCCATTCCCGTGAGCCTGACGCTGGGCGGCATCGTTTCCGGATGGCTGATGGAAAACACACACGGCCTGCTCGGCTTGGGCGGCTGGCAATGGATGCTTTTGCTGGAAGGTATTCCTTCGATCCTCGTCGCATTCGTCGTGCTGTTCCGGATGGGCGACGGCATTCAATCGGCGAATTGGCTGACGGCTTCCGAAAAGGCCCTGCTGCAAAGAAATATCGAACAGGAAAGCACAAAGAAGACGCATAGCGTTGCAGCGGCGCTCAAGAGCCCGCGCGTATGGCTGCTGACCTTCATCCTGTTGACGTTCAACACCGGCTTCTATGGCCTCGCATTCTGGCTGCCGTCGATCATCAAGGCGTCGGGCGTGAAAAGCACCTTTAACATCGGCTTGCTGACAGCCATTCCGTACCTCAGCGCGGTGGTGGTGATGATCTGGAACGCGGCGCACTCGCGCAAGACGGGCGAGCGTCGGATGCACGCTGCGATTCCCGCATGCATCGGCGGCGTCGGCCTGATTCTCAGCGCGCTCTTTGCGAACAACGTGCCGCTGTCGATTCTGTTCCTGACGATCGCGACCTGCGCCATCCTTGGCCTGATGCCGATTTACTGGACCTTCCCCGGGCAGATTCTCTCGGGCACGGCTGCAGCGGCGGGCATAGCGCTCATCAACTCCGTCGGAAATCTCTCAGGCTTTACCGGCTCGATGATTACCAGCGTGGCGAAAGACCTGACGGGCAACATCAACAACGGCACGTATGCGCTCGGCGCCTGCCTTCTCGTCAGTTGCGTGCTGATTCTGTCGATTCCGAAGAGCATGCTGAACAGCGAACCGGCGGAGCTCGGATAGCTACTTCGTCACTGCTGCCTTACCCGCTAGCAGGACGTTCCCTATCGCACCCTTTTATATAGGCTGGCAGCCTGGATCTGGCGAGTGGAAATCAAAACCGCGAGTGACATTCGAACGTGAGTTCCGTCTCATGTTCTTCGAGTGGCCGCACACCCTTCGAAGACTCGGAAACGACGCTGAGCATCTGCCCGCGCTGTTGACAGAAGTCGCTCGCGCTTTGCATGACCGCCTTGTGCGATCTCGCCCATGCGACGCTGCCGCCCGCGGCCGTCGCGTGAAGGGAATATCGTCCCGGGTTGGCCGCTTCCGTTATGGGACTCGCACTGGAGCAGGCCTGCATCATCAGTGGTGCGATGGCGAACAGGGCCGCCCATTTGACCAGCCTCGTTGCCGCAATGGTCAGCCCGCGTCTTGTCAGACTGGCGCGCCGCGGTCGCGCCTCATTCACTCCGATATCGCTCACAACAACCTCTACACCAGGCTCCCGTCGCGCTCGCCCTATGCGGCGCTGCAAAGGTGTGCAGTATGAACGGTGGACGTCTTGCGATCAGCTAGCGGGATTGCAATGCTGTGTTTGAAAATCCGTATCGACGCTGGTCGATCAAAGCGCTTCCTGGCACAGCGACATCATTCGCTGCACCATCGTGCTCGCCTCGTTCAATTCCATTTCGCTCGTAAAGAGCGCGTTCACGCTGGAAAGACGCACGGCGATACCTGCGTCCAGCAGGTCCTCGCTCGCGATTTTCAGCGCGAGTTGCCCGATCTTGACCCGATCGAGCCAGTGCATCTTCACGTCGTTTTTCCTCAGCCAGCGACGGCAGCATTCGACGACATGATCGACACGCCATTCCTGTGTAAGGGCGTGCGAAGCCGCCGCAATCGCGACAAGGAAGCAAAGTAGTTCCGGACGCGCACTGTCGGCGTCGTTGAATTCGGGTTTCAGCATGGGTTGTGGACCTCTATTCCTGTCTTCACTACGTGCGTACCGTTGCACCGAAATCAACCCGTGCGCATGGCGAACAAGAGAGCCAGCGCAGGCGTTTCTCGCACACCGGCTCGGCGTGCGCAAGCCAAAAGTCTACGCCTTTTTGGACGCTCGCCAATCGAGAATCAGCAGAACGGACGTGCTCAAAGATTGGCGCAGACGGCCGCGCTAGGTCGTCAACCGCCGATACGCATTCAGATGCCGCAACAACCCCTGCTGGTCGCCGAGGCCATCGAGAAGAATGGCGAGATTGTGATGCGCATCCGCATACGACGGATCGAGCTCGAGACAACGCTCGTAGCTTCGCTCCGCATCCGCAAGCCGCTCCAGTCCTTCCAGCGCCACCGCGCGATTGAAATGAAGCACCGCGTCTTCGGGGAAATACGACAGCGCGTCGTCGAATACATGCAGCGCGTCTTCGCAGCGCGCGTCGCTTTCACATAGCAGCGCGCCGAGATCGACATACGCTGCATAAAACGGCTCGGGCGAAAGCGCTATCGCTTTTCTATACGCCTGCTCCGCGCCCTTCGCATCCGACTCGATCAATTGGCCCGCGAGGCCGTACCACTCGTCGGCCTCGCGCGCGGCGTCCTTCGGCTGCGGCGACGATTCGAGAAACACCACGTCGCCCCTGATCTGCGCCACTTCGAAGTCGAGCAGATGCTGGCCTGTTATCGCGTCCCATTGCGATGGGCCCGTTCGCACCACGATCTCATTGCCGACAGCCGTGACGCGAATGCCCGACAGCGGCAATGCATCGGGCAACTCAGACCTGAGGCGCTTCAACGCCTGCACGATCTTGCGCGGAGGAATATTGGATGCGCGCAACTGGAGCGCCGTCCTCAGCAGCACGACATCCTGAAACGTGAAGCGCAGCGCGTTGCGCGGGCCACGCGTCGGCGTCACGAAGCCGGCGTCGACGAGTCCCGACACGACTCGCCGCGACACGCCCAGCATCGACTCCAGCTCGCGCATCGACAGGCTATGCGCCGCGTCCGCTCCCGTCACTTGCGCGCCCGAACCTTGGCCGGCACGTCGGCGGCGGGTGCTTTTGCCGCGCGCGCGGCGGGCTTACGCGTTTTCGGCGCGGCGGCGATGTCTGTCACCGGCTCGGCAGCCTTGCGCTTTTGCGGGCTCGCGGACGGGCTCGCGGACGGGCTCGCAGATGCGGCCGCAGGCTTGGCCCTCGCGCCGCCTTTCAGGCTCGCGCGCAATGCTTCCATCAGGTCGATCACTTCGCCGCCCGGCTCGGGCACATCCGCGCGCTCGGCCGAGATGACCTGCTGGCCATCGATCTTCCGATCGATGGCCGCGAGGATGCGTTTTTTCTCCTCGTCCTCGTAGGCACTCGGGTCGTAATGGTCCTCGGTGCCCTGCTCGATGATCTGCATCGCGAGCTTCAATTCCGACGCAGTGACGCTCACGTGCTCGATGTTCAGGTCCTTCAGCGAGCGCACTTCGTCCGCGAACAGCAGTTGCTGGAACACGAGGCCGTCTTCGGCCGGCCGCACCTGAACGATGCGCGTCTTGCCCTTGAACGCCCACTTCGCCAGCGCACAGCGGCCGCTTTCCGCGAGCGCCTGTTGCAGCAGGCTATACGGCTTGCCGCCGCGCTTGTCGGGCGCGATGTAGTACGCCTTGTCGTAGTAGACGGGATCGACCGACTTCTCCGGAATGAAGGCCACGATCTCGACGACATGACTCGCGCTTTCTTCGAGCTCCTTCAGTTCGTCGGCGGTGAAGACGACGAAGCGGTCCTTCTCGAACTCATAGCCCTTCTTCATCGACGAGCGCTCGACGACGGCGCCCGTCGTCTCCGAGATGTATTGCTGCTTCACGCGCGAGCCGTCGGGCGCGAGCATGTTGAAGCGCACGTCCGACCCGCTTTCGGTCGCGGAATAGAGCCGCACAGGAATCGACACGAGGCCGAACGAGAGGGACAACGATGCAATCGAGCGTGCCGCCATGAGCTTCTCCCGTGGGCTGCTGCGCCTGCCGGCACTCGTCGGATGAATCCGGCGCAAGCGCGACGCCGCCCCTGAAAATTCGCTGAACGCGTTTGCAAGCTTAGCACTGTGTCAGCACCGTGCAGCGATGGGCACGTCAGGGTATCGCTAGCCGAGAATCGGATGCGACGTGCCGGGAATCGGCCAGCCCCGGTTGTCGGTCGGCACGAGCTGGGTCTGGAACGCCACGAAGAGCGCCTGGAACCGCCCATCCACTTCGACCAGCACCGCGCCGTCCTGAAAGGTCCCGTTCTCCGATGAATGGTCCCTCACGTGGCTGCCGGGCTGCGGCTTCGGATTGCCCTGGTTCATGTGCGTCTCGTGCAAGCCGTCCTTCTCCGGCTCGAACAGAAAGCCGAAGCCGTACACGGTGACATTCTTCGTGGGCTTCCAGCCGCGCCGGCTATCGGTGCCGCTCTTGCTCCGATACACATAGTCGACGGGCGCCGCCGACATGTCGAGCTGCAACATCCCGTTGACCAGCGCGTTGATGTCGTTGTGCTCGGTCTGCGTATCGAGCGTGATGGGGCGCATCGTCGTGAGATCGACGAGACGCGTGTCGTGCACGTAGTCCAGCTTCGGAAATCCCGTCTGCGTGAGGCCGAGCGGCAGCTTCGCGAGATCGGCGATCATCGGATGATCGAAATACTGGTTCCACGCATAGAGCACGTTGTATCCGGCGGCACCCGCGAGCGAGCTGTCGGACTTCACGTTGGTGACGATCTCGAAGTCGCCCCCTTTGGTATCGTCGACCACGATCACATAGTGGGGGTCGCCCTTGTAGCCGTCGAGAAAGGGCACGCCCAGTTTCAGCGTGCCCTTGAACACGACGTAGACGTTTTGCGGCATGTTCGGGCTCCGTCGAAGAAGGTTGAAAGTCGGTGGCTTACAACAGCGCGATCACCCGCACATCCCCCTGCTCTGCCGACGCCACGACCTTACCCGCGACACGCCGGAACGTGATCGACACCGACGAATCGCCGACGCGCAAATCGCTGATCTCGATCCAGTCGATGCCTTCGGGCAGCATCGGCTGCTCGATCAGTACTTCGCGCCGTGCCGCGTCGATCGTCACGCCGAGGCACGCTTCGAGCATCATGAACGGCGAGCCGGCTGCCCAGGCTTGCGGCAGACACGCGACGGGGTACGCCGTCGGCGGTTCGCCACGGCGACGCGGAAAGCCGCAAAACAGCTCCGGCAGCCGCATGTCGAAATTGACGGCTGCCTGAAAGAGCGCCTGCAACAGACGCACGGCGGCCGCCTTGGCGCCGTAGCGCGCGAGGCCGCGCGCGCAGATCGCATTGTCGTGCGGCCAGACGGAGCCGTTGTGATACGCCATCGGATTGAAGCGCGGCTGGCCCGCCGCCAGTGTGCGCACGCCCCAGCCGGTATGAAAGAGCGCCGACTCCAGCGCACGCGCCACGGCTTCGCCGCGCTCGCGCGACGGCAAGCCGAACGCGAGCAGATGCCCCGCATTCGACGCGAGCACGCGGCACAGATCGCCCTTGCCGTCCAGCGCGATGCCGTAGAAGTTCGTGTCGTCCATCCAGTACTTGTCTTCGACACACGCGCGTATCGCCGTCGCGCGCTGCGTGTAGCGCTTGGCCTCTTCGGTCTGGCCGCGCAGCGTCGCGAAGTGCGCCATCGTGTCGAACGCGGCGCTCGCATAGGCCTGCACTTCGACGAGCGCGATAGGCCCGTCGGGGTAGCGTCCGTCCGCGTGAAAGACGGAATCGTGACTGTCCTTCCAGCCCTGGTTCGCCAGGCCGCTGTCCGACGCGCGCTGATAATCGAGCAGGCCGTAGCGGTTGCGGTCGCACACGGCCGACACCCACTTCGTCGCGCGTTCGAGCGCCGGCCACAACTCGTCGACGAGCTTCGTGTCACCCGTGCGCGCAACGTAAGCGCCCGCGAGCACGATGAACAGCGGCGTCGTATCGACACCGCCGTAATACAGCGCAAACGGCACCTCGCCCGTCGCCGCCATTTCGCTGCGGCGCATTTCGTGCATGATCTTGCCGACGGCGGCATCGCGGAATGCGGAGTCCTCCTTCGCCTGATGCTCGGCGAGAAAGCGCAGCACGCCGCGCGCGAGACCCGGCTGCAGCCACAGCGTCTGCAACGACGTAATGACGGCGTCGCGCCCGAACGGCGTCGAGAACCACGGAATGCCCGCATACGGATACGGCCCCGTCGCGAGATCCGTCGTCAGCAAATTGAGGTCGGCTTGCGAGCGGTCGATCCATGCGTTGAAAAGCGGATTGCTCGAGCGCACGCGCGCCGATGCGCGGCGCCGCTCGCGCATCACGAGGTGCGCGTCGACGAGCGCCGCACGCACGGCCGAGCGGCCCACGCGAGGCCGCGCCGCATCGATCTGCGAGACGTGCAGCTCGGTGACGGTATGCGTCGATTGCGGCACGTTGACGTCGGGCGCGCCCTTGTGCGCCTCGACCTGCACGGCCACCGACAGATAGATCGACACGCATGCCTGCGCCGGCAGATTCACCGAGTAATCGGCGCGGCCCGCGAGCAGCTTGTCGGGCATCGGAGAGAAGGCGACGCGCACGCGGCGCACGACGTCGTCGAGACCCACATAGCCGAGCAACACTTCGTTCTTGTGCACGCGAGGCGTTTCGATCGTGCCTCCACGGTCGCGCTTCAGGCCGCGCACTTCGAACATGTCGCGAAAGTCGCCCGCGAACGAAATAGACAGCGGCACGACGGCATCCGTCGTGCCGTAGTTGGTGAGCTCGATCGCTTCGTTCATCACCGTGCCCGACAGCACGCGCACGCGTTCGACGTGAATCACGCCTTCCGGCGTGCTGGCGCCGCCGAGCGGCGGCAGCGGACGGTTGGTCAGATGCGCGGTGAATGAGGTGTTGTCGCTGCTGACGCTGCCCGACAGCAGCGACGGCGCGCGGCCGCCGAAGGTCAGGCGCAGCTGCGAGAGCACGCGTGTATCGTTGACGAACAGGCCGTCGTCGTGCCCCGTCACATCGCCGAGCGGATCGTTGACGATGAACGTGCCGCCCGATTTCAGCACATGCTGCGTCGCGGCGGCGACGTTCAGGTTTTCCGGTGCGATGAAAGCGCCGTCGGGGTCCTCGCCGTGATACTCCACGCCGCCCTGATGGGTCAGTCCGCCGAGTGCTTCTGGATCCTGCATCAGCATGCTCCTGTGCTAGTGGCTTCGTTCCGATTGTAGAGGGTTCGCGCAATTAGGACAGAGGATAGCGCGACGGGTGCCCCGATCGTCATGATTTTTTCGTGTAAGGCATGAAGCGGGAGTCGAGCGGCGCACATGGCACGGGTCGTGCTGTCGATGCGCGAAAGGGCTTCAGGCGCCAGCGGCGTTCTCAGCGCACGGTCGAAACGCAAAGGAATTGATTCGCCATCCTGCCGATATCGAATGCAGTGCCTGAAATGAAAACAGGCGCCGTTTCCCTCTTGCGGAAACGGCGCCTGCGCTTTCAGACGATGCCGCGGATAGCGGCGTTCAAAAGCAAGCCTGGATAACTGACAAACGCTTATCGGCGTGCAACCGGCTTCGCGTCACGCGGCGTTTCGCCGACGAACAACTGACGCGGACGGCCGATTTTCTGCTCGGGATCGGCGATCATTTCGTTCCACTGTGCAATCCAGCCGACAGTACGCGCCATTGCAAAGATGCAGGTGAACATCGCAGTCGGGATGCCGAGCGCGCGCTGCACGATGCCCGAATAGAAATCGACGTTCGGATAGAGCTTGCGCGATACGAAGTACTCGTCTTCCAGCGCGATCTTTTCGAGTGCCATCGCGAGCTTGAACAGCGGGTCGTCGTGCAGGCCCAGTTCGTTCAGCACTTCGTGGCACGTTTCGCGCATCAGCTTCGCGCGGGGATCGTAGTTCTTGTAGACGCGGTGGCCGAAGCCCATCAGCTTCACGCCCGAGTTCTTGTCCTTCACCTGCTCGATGAACTTCGGGATGTTGTCGACCGAGCCGATTTCATCCAGCATGTTCAGCGCGGCTTCGTTCGCGCCGCCGTGCGCCGGGCCCCACAGACAGGCGATACCGGCCGCGATGCACGCGAACGGATTTGCGCCCGACGAACCGGCAAGACGCACTGTCGACGTCGACGCGTTCTGCTCGTGGTCTGCATGCAGGATCAGGATGCGGTCCAGCGCGCGCACCAGCACGTCGTTGACCTTGTACTCTTCCGCCGGGTTCGAGAACATCATCTGCATGAAGTTCGCGCTGTACGACAGGTCGTTGCGCGGATACACGAACGGCTGGCCAATCGAGTACTTGTACACCATCGCGACGAGCGTCGGCAGCTTCGCGATCATGCGAATCGCGGACACATCGCGATGCGTCGGGTCGTTGATGTCGAGCGAGTCGTGATAGAACGCCGACAGCGCGCCGACCGCGGCGACGAGAATCGCCATCGGGTGCGCGTCGCGGCGGAAACCGCGGAAGAAGAAATGCATCTGCTCGTGCACCATCGTGTGCTTCGTGACGGTGTCTTCGAATTCCTTCTTTTGCTGCGCATTCGGCAACTCGCCTTTCAGCAGCAAATAGCACGTTTCGAGGAAGTCGGCGTTCTGCGCGAGGTTGTCGATCGGGTAGCCGCGATACAGCAGCTCGCCCTTGTCGCCATCGATATACGTAATCGCCGAATTGCACGACGCCGTCGACATGAAGCCCGGATCGTAAGTGAACTTGCCCGTCTGTCCGTACAGCTTGCGAATATCGATTACGTCGGGACCCATCGATCCTTTATAAACTGGCAGTTCGATCTTCTCGTCGCTATTCGAAAACGACAGCAAGGCTTTGGTCGTTGATACGTTCATCTGGGATTCCTTTCGACTTTGCATTCCTGAGACATTGCGAAGCCGGCGATGACGCGCATCCGCACCTCCGGCAGCCGTGAGCATTCTACGGCCCGCATGCCGTTTGATTGCACCGCTCTCGCGCAACAATCAATCTCGCACGAAGCAATACTCGACCATGGAATAAAGGCTCCCCAACGACAGACTAATGAAAGAGAGAGCGCTCAATGCAACAATGTTTTGCTCCAGCACGTGGCGTCAAACGCAATCGCGTCTGAGATACTGGATTCGTGTTGAGCTTCCCCTGCAAGACACAACGCTGTCTTTGACCCGCCGCGCGATCCATTGAGCGGCGGGTCTCTTTTAAAGTCAGACACAGGAATGCACAAAATGAACATGAACATCGACACGCTCTTTCCCGCGACAGAAGAAACGGACGATATCGTCGTCACGGCGCTGAATCATCAGGACATCGTGCTCGCGCTGTCGGCGGCGCTCGCCACGGAAAAGGTCGCGGTTCTGCACATGCTCTATCCGCGCACGGACGCGCGCACGCACCGCAGTCTCGACGAACTCGTCGACCGTCTGCATGGGCATGGCCTGCATCAGGTGGCGCGTCTCGTCTCGCAGGAAGCGCATTACCTCGTGTTCAAGGAGCCGCTGAAGGCGTGGAAGGCGTTCAACGAGATCCGTCACGACTCGCTCGCGATCGGCGTGCATCTGTACTATCGCGGCTTCGTCGGCGAAGCGGCCGAGCGCGCGCTCGACGTCGATGCTCACGCGAAAGACTGACCTGTCAGAAGAACTTCAACGCGAGGCCTGAATGAAGGCGTCGACGAAACGGTTGAAGGCGGCGGGATGCGCGAGATTCATTCCGTGCGACGCGCCTGGCACCGTTTCGCGGCGCGCGTCGCGCAGCCATGAGGCGAGCGTTTCGGCTGTGCGCCGGAACATCAGCGGGCTCTTCTCGCCGTCGATCAGCAGCACGGGACACTTCACATCCGCTGCGTCGTCGAGCGTATAGGCAGGCAACGGATCGCGGAACTGACGCACAAGCGTGTGCGCATTGTCAGTCGCCATGCGCCGGAAATTCGGCGTGCTCTTTGACCAGAAGCCCGGACGGCTGACGGAATCGACGAAGAGTTGCAGCCCCGCATCGACCTGCCCTTCTTCGATCAGTCGCGCGGCACGCGCCCGCAATGCATTGACCGTCTCTGGCAGGCTCGCGGGCGCACGGTCGCCGATCTGCAGCGGCCCGCCCGGATCGGCGAGCGTCAGCGTCTTCACATGGTGCGCGTGACGGCGCGCGAAGTGATACGCGACACAGCCGCCGCGCGAATGCCCGACGACGTGCGCCGCGCCCGCGCCGAAACGCTCGATGAACTGCGCGACTTCATCGGCATGACTGCTCCAGCTGAACGGAATCGTCGCGGGTGTATCGGCGGCGGGCCAGTAGTGCGTGAGACTGACGGCCACGCATCGATAGCGCTTCGACAAGCCCGCGAGCTGCGCGTCCCAGTAACGGTAATCGCACAGCGAGCCGTGCACGAAGAGCAGCAGCTCGCCCTCGCCCTGCTCGACATATGGCATGCGCAAGCCGTTGGGCAGGTCGACGAAACGCGGTGATGAAGCGGATATCGGAGTCACTGAAAGAGGCCAATGAAAAAGGCGCGCGGTTCACGACACGCGCGCCATCAAAGCCTCATTGTCACACAGCGCTTTCGCTCGCGTTTGCGGCTGGCGGATATGGCGCGAGCAACGCGGGGAGGCGGCCTTTGCAGCGGCCTTTGCAGCGCCCTTTAAAACGCCCTTTGAAGCGCCCGGAAGAATGTCAAACGATTGCGTCAGTCATACGCCGACATTTCGACCAGCCCTGCGCTAGCCGCCGCGCCTGCGCCGCGCACGGCGCACGTCAGCGGCTCGTCAGCGACGCGCACGTCGATGTGCAGTTCGTTGCTGAAGTAGCGCGCGAGATTGCCGAGCAGCGCGCCGCCGCCCGTCAGCACGATGCCCGCGTCCGCGATATCGGTGACGAGCTCGGGCGGCGCGTTTTCCAGCGCGGCCTTCACTGCCCCCAGCACCTGACGCAGCGGTGCCGCGATCGCCTCGACGACATCCTGCGTCGACAGCTCGACCGTGCGCGGCAAGCCGTCGTCGATGCCGCGACCGGTCGCGCGCATCGTGTCGGGCGGCACGATCGCGAGCGCCGAGCCGATCGTCTTCTTCACGTGCTCGGCCGTCTGCTCGCCGAGCAGCACATGGAAGTTGTTACGCACGTGCTTGATGATGGCCGCGTCGAACTGGTCGCCGCCGACGCGGATCGAGCCCGTGTACGCGGTGCCGCCCAGCGCGATCACGCCGATCTCCGTCGTGCCGCCGCCGATATCGACGACCATCGATCCCGTCGCCGACGACACCGGCAAGCCCGCGCCCACGGCCGACGCGAGCGATTCGTCGATCAGGCTCACTTTGCGTGCGCCGGCGGCCGCCGCCGCCTCGCGGATCGCGCGACGCTCGACCTGCGTCGCGCCGGACGGCACGCAGATCGTGAACGACGCGCGGCGCGCGAAGAACGGCCGCGGACGCGCCATTCCGACGAACTGCCGGATCATGTGTTCAGCCGCCGAGAAATTGGCGATCACGCCAGCCCGCATCGGGCGCACCGCTTCGAGATTGACGGGCGTGCGCCCGAGCATCTGCTTCGCCTCGTCGCCGACCAGCGCGACGCGCTTGCGCCCCGCCGCAGACTCTTGCCTGTCAAAGCACACCACCGACGGCTGATTGAGCACGATGCCACCGTCGTCGGTGTAGATCAGCGTGTTGGCCGTGCCGAGGTCGACCGCCACGGAGTCGCTGAACAGGCGTCCAAAAACCGATTGCGCATGCGATCTGGCCATAGTCAGGCTCTTTTAAAAGTGTTGAGCTGCCGGGTCGGCAGCGAAAATGTCAAACCGCGAGCAAGCGTTGCGGCAGTGCGTCGGAAAGTTTTTCCGGCCCTTGAGCGCATATCGGCAGATACCTGGCGAACTTTAGGAATATTGATTCAAGATGTCGCGCAGCCGCGCGAGCGGCCGTGTCGACGAGTCTCGTGTGTGCGTTTGCGATGAAGGCGTTTCAGGTCCGCGCGAGCGGCGTGAGCGCGCGCATCAGCGCTTCGCGTGCGAGTTCGACGCCGTCGCCGGAAATCGTATGGCCGACGCCCGGCAGCGCGAATGCTTCGACGTCGAAGCCCGCGTCCGTCAGCGCGATCGCGGCGCGTTCGGTTTCCTGCACGGGAATCACGGCGTCGTTTTCGCCGTGGATCAGCGTCACGGGCGTGGCGCTGCGTGTCACGATGGGCGACGCGAGCCGCCCCGAAAACGCGACCACGGCGGCCGCGCCCTGCGGATTCGTCGCCACGTGATGCAGCGACATCATCGAGCCTTGCGAAAAGCCCACGAGCGCAAGCCGGCCGTAATCGAGAGCCCAATGCGCGAGTTCGGCATCGAGCATTTTTTGCAGCGCGGGCCATCCGGCCGCGACGCGCCCCGGACGGTTGCCTTCGTCGACGTCGCGCAGGCTGAACCACTGACGCCCGCCGAAGCCGCCGTCGAACGGCTCGCTGCCGTCGAGCGACGCGAACGCCGCTTGCGGCAGCGCTGCACGCCAGAGATCCGCGAGCGGAACGAGGTCCTGAGCATTGCTGCCGACGCCATGCAGCAGCACGACCAGCGCCGTCGCCGGTCCATCGGCGGGCGCGAGCCGCCAGCCGTTGTCGAATCGTTCCCAGGCCATCGCCTTCATCCTTTCATCTTGCGCGGCGTGCACCGCGGGCCTCTCCGCTGCCGTGTCACGCGCAGGCGGGAGCATACGCCGCGTGTCGCGATTTTGCGCGCGTTTTGCACAAAGCGTGTGTGGCGCCCAACAACTGACATCGACGGGCTACGCACCACTGGACAACGCATTTCTGTTCCGCTCTTCGGCACACGCAAAGTGCGGACCCGAACGCGCGGCTAAACACGCTCGTAAGCGCGGTCCCAACGCAACCGCGCAATCGCGCAACGCCGCCGCGATAGCGCGACAAATCCCACCGCCTGTGCAATCCGCCGGTGCCGATTGGCGCTTGCGACTATCATCGGCATGACGGGCCGTTAGCCACCGCCGACAAGGCCGTGCCGTCCGACGGCTTGCGCGTGTTCACCGCCGGAGATCCGCTTGAGCGAGCCGAACGATCCGAACCCGAACGATCCGAACCGACCGGGCCCATCGAACGATTCACCCTCCCCGCCGAAGCCCGCCGCGCCGCCGCCCGGGCCGCCTGCTCCGCCGCCGCTGCATGGCGGGCAACTCGTGCTCGCGACCTTCGCCGTCGCGCTGGCGACGTTCATGAACGTTTTGGACACTTCGATCGCCAACGTTGCGATCCCAACGATCTCCGGCAATCTGGGCGTTTCCGTCGACGAAGGCACGTGGGTCATCACGGTGTTCGCGGCATCGAACGCCGTGTCGATTCCGCTGACGGGCTGGTTCACGCAGCGCTTCGGGCAGATCAGGCTGTTCGTCGGCGCGATTCTCGGCTTCGTGATCGCGTCGTGGCTGTGCGGCGTCGCGCCGTCGCTGCCCGTTCTGCTGCTAGCACGCGTGTTCCAGGGGGCGGTGGCCGGTCCGCTGATTCCGCTGTCGCAGGCGATTCTGCTGAACTCGTGGCCCAAGGAGAAATCGTCGAGCGCGCTCTCGCTGTGGGCGATGACGGCGACCGTCGGCCCGATCGCGGGCCCGGCGCTCGGCGGCTGGATCACCGACAGCTACTCGTGGTCGTGGATCTTCTACATCAACATTCCCGTCGGCATCTTCGCGGCGGGCGTCACGTGGATGATCTACCGCACGCGCGAAACGCCGACGCGCAAGCTGCCCATCGACGTCGTCGGCCTCGGCCTGCTGATCACATGGGTCGCATCGCTGCAGATCATGCTCGACAAAGGCAAGGATCTGGACTGGTTCGGCTCGCCCGTGATCGTCGCGCTCGCGGTGACGGCGCTGATCAGCTTCTCGTTCTTTCTCGTGTGGGAGTTGACAGAGCCGAATCCCGTCGTCGATCTGCGGCTCTTCACGCAGCGCAATTTTCTGGGCGGCACGATCGCGATTTCCGTCGCGTACGCGGTGTTCTTCGGCAATCTCGTGCTGTTGCCGCAATGGATGCAGGAGTATCTGAACTACCGTTCCGTCGACGCCGGGCTCGTGACGGCGCCGCTCGGCATCTTCGCAGTGATCCTCGCGCCCGTGATGGGGCGCGTGCTGCCGCGCTCGGACGCGCGCATCATCGCGACGCTCGCGTTCGTCGGCTTCGCGATCGTGTTCTTCATGCGCTCGAAGTACGTGATCGAGATCGACACGTGGCACCTCGTGCTGCCGACGCTGCTGCAAGGCATCCCGATGGCGATGTTCTTCGTGCCCCTGACGGCCATTATTCTCGCGGGCCAGCCGGGGCCGAAAGTGCCGGCGGCGGCGGGCCTGTCGAATTTCGTGCGGGTGTTTTGCGGCGCAGTGGGCACGTCGATCGCGGGCACGACCTGGAACAACCGCACGATCCTGCATCACGAACGCCTGACCGAGCAGGCCAACGCGAACAACCCCGTGTTCGCGCAGCAGATCGACGCGGCCCAGACGCTGTTGCACGTGAGCCCGTCGACGTCGAATGCGATGTTCGATTTCACCGTGAACACGCAGGCCGCGATGATGGGGCTGAACGACATCTTCTATGCGTCGGCGATCATCTTCGTGCTGATCATCCCCCTCATCTGGATCACGCGGCCCGCGCGGGGCGGCGGCGGGGACGCCTCGGGCGCGCATTGAACGTGTATTGGACGAGCGAGCACTGACCGGGCGATGAACGCGCATTGGACGCGGATGCAAAGGCGCGTGCCTGCGAAGCGCCCCTCGCGTGTCAGCGGAAAAAGCGCGCGGGCGTTTCTCCGAGCGAGTCCCGAAACACCGCGATAAACGACGAAACATCGCTATAGCCGACCGCGAGCGCGACCTGCGTGACGCTCGCACCCGCGCCCAGACGCGAGAGCGCCGTCAACAGGCGCAACTGCTGACGCCACTGGCCGAACGTGAGCCCTGTTTCCTTCGTGAAGAGACGCGCCGCCGTGCGCGCGGTGATGGCCGCAGCCTCGGCGAAAACGTCGAGCACACCCTGCCTGCTGGGATCGGCCGCGAGCGTATCGGCGATATGACGCGCGCGCGGGTCGCGCGGATAGATCAGCGAAAGCGGCGGCACATGCGCGAGGCGCGGCAGACGGTCGGCGATCACGGCCATCAGGCGCAGCTCTTCGTCGTCCGCCGGCGCGTGCGGATCGAATGCCGACGCCGCGCCGAGCAATTCGTCCACCAGACGGTCGACGGCCACGACGCAACAGCGCGCGGGCACGAACGGCGCGCCCGCATCGACGTGCAGGACGCGCAGCACGACGGGCGCCGCCGATGACATCCCGTGCAGCACGCCCGGCAGCATCCAGACGGCGTGATGCGGCGGCGCGACCCACAGGCCGCCCTCCGTATGCACGCTCAGCACGCCTTGCGCAACATGGACAAACTGCGCGCGGCGCTGCGTCCGCCACGGCTGATCAAGTGCGCCGTGACGCGCGCCCAGCACGAATGCCGTCCGCGCGACAGAATCGGGATCGGTGGAAGCATCGCTCATCTGACTGTCCGTTTTGCCCTGTCAGGAACCGAAACCGACCAAGATTAGCACGCGCGATCTGCGGATGCCGCATCCCGGTGCGACGCCGCCTGTCACACAGTCACAGCTATGGAGAAACATCAAAGTCCGGCTGTCGCGTGACCTCGAGGCGGGCATGGTGATTATGAATTCCGGCTCGGTCGGCACGGATTCGGTGCCGTTCGGCGGCGTGAAGCAATCTGGGTATGGGCGCGAAGGCAGCCATTACGGAATCGAGGAATATGTGCACGTGAAATACACGCTGATGAGCGGTCTCGCCTGAACGGCGCGAGGCGCGAAATCGAGATGCCGCGCCTCGTGTCATCGCAGGCTCAGCGTACCGGTAACTGGGCCGCGTTCGCAGGGCTTGCGCACTGGACCTCGTGATTGCGCTGCCGGATGAGCTGGTCCTGCCGCAGTCCCCAGAAGAACGTGACGGCCAGACAGGGCAACAGCGACACGATCGAATACCCGACGCCCGCAAGCGGGTTGCCTGTCAGATTGACGAGCGAAAGACTGATCAACGGAAGGAATCCGCCGAAAAGCACATTGCCGAGCTGTTGCGACAATCCGAAGCCCGTTGTCCTGCTCTGCGGCTGAAAACACTCGGCGATGAACGCCGGCAACGGCGCCATGATCATCGCCGTCAACACGGCCAGCAGCGCGATGAGCAGCGTCGCCGCCGCCCAGCCGCCCGCGAGCGCATTCGTCCTGATGCCAGCGAAAGCCGGATACGCTGCAAGAATCCAGAGCACGATGCCGATCAACATGACGCGGGATCGGCCGATCGCGTCGGACAAACGACCGAACACGGGATAAAGCGGCGCGGCGACGACGATCGCGACACCGAGGCACAGATTCGCGCGCGAAGGATCGACCTTCAACACGTTCTGCAGGAAATACAGCATATAGACGATCGATGTGTAGAGCGACACCGATGTTCCGCCCTGGGCGCCGAACATCGCCACCAGAATCGCTTTCCACGACGTCGCGCTCGACAAGGTGTCCTGCAGCGGCGATTTCGACAGACGGCCAGCCTGTTTCATCTCCGCGAATACGGGCGTTTCGGTCATGCCGAGCCGAACCCATGTCGCCACCGCGACGATCGGCGCCGAGATCAGGAACGGGACGCGCCAGCCCCAGGATTCGAACGTCGATGCATTGAGCGCGAACTTCAGTACGGACACGATCGCCAGTGCCAGCAGCAGGCCGACGCTCGCGGTGCTCTGCAGCACGCTGGTCGCCATGCCTTTGCGGCCCGCGGGGGCATGCTCCATAACGTACACGACCGCAGAGCCGTATTCGCCGCCGAGCGCGACGCCTTGCAACACGCGTAGCGTGATCAGGCCAATCGGCGCAAGCACGCCGGCCGCCGCGTAGGTCGGCAGACAGCCGATTCCCACCGTGGCGACACCCATGATCGCGAGCGTGATGACGAACGTCTTCTTGCGTCCGACCCGATCGGCCATCGGGCTGAAGATGACCGTGCCCAACGGCCGCGCGACATACGCGATGCCGAACGTGGCGACGCCCGCCATCGCCGCGACCGTCCGGTCGGTCGAAGGAAGGAACAAGTGCGTCAAGGTCGACGTCAGCGCGACATAGACAAAGAAATCGTAATACTCGAGCATCGTTCCGAGGCTCGATGTGGCGATGATCCGCAGCATGCCGGGCTTTGGATTGCGGGCTCCGGAAGTCGTGGACATGGTCGTCTCCTCTGATTCAGTTTGTGAGGCCTCGCGCGATCGATGCGGTGGCCGTATCGGCGCATCACATGTGTGTGCGCTTTTTCGCCGCCTGTTGCTCGAGAAACCGGCCGACGGCCTCTTTGTGCTCGTGGCCGCACAACAGAATGGCCTGCATGCTTGCCGCCATGTCGAGCGTCGTCGACAGCGAAGCGTCGGCCGCTTCGCGCACGAGCCGCTTCGCCATGCGCAGTGCCGTCGGCGGGTTTTGCGCGATTTGCTTCGCCAGCGAACGGGCCTCGATGTCGAGCGCCTCCTCCGGCACCACCTTCGAGACGATGCCGAGGCCCCGCGCCGCTTCTGCATCGATGAACTCATTGGTCAACGTCAGTTCGAGCGCCTTCGCGTAGCCCACGATCCGCGCCAGGAACCACGATCCGCCGATGCCCGACACCAGCCCAAGCCGCAAGAAACTTTCTGCGAACAAGGCTTTCGTGCTCGCCAGGCGGATGTCGCACATCAGCGCGAGATCGCAGCCCGCCCCGACCGCGGCGCCATTGACCGCGCACACCGACGGCACGTCAAGCGCGATCAGTGCGCGCGTGATCCTGTGCAGGCTGCGAAGCAGGCGATCGCGTACCTCCCCGACGCTGCCGCTCATCAGATCGCTGCCGCTTTGCATGTCCTTCACGTTGCCGCCCGTGCAGAAGTGCCGCGACGACGAACGCAGCAGCACGCAGTGCACGTCGCGCCGGTCATTGACCTGCTCCAGCACGCCCGACAGCGCCTCCGCCATTGCGACGGTCAGCGCATTGCCGTCGCCCGGGCTGTTCAGCGTGAGCGTAAGCACGCCGGCATCGACGGACGACTCGACCAGTGAACTGGCATCATTTGGATAAGCTGACACGAAAAAGTCTCCTGATTGTTTCCCGGCCACTACCGGTTCTGGAATGCGGCCTGACGGCGTTCCAGAAACGCGGCCATGCCTTCTTTCTGATCGGCGAACGAAAAGCCCGCGTGAAATAGCCTTCGCTCGAACAACAGTCCCTCCGAGAGCGACGACTCGAATGCGCGGTTGACCGCTTCCTTGATGGCGACGATCACCGGCAGCGAATGACGCGCAATCTGTTCTCCGACGCGTATCGCTTCTTCGATCAACCGCTTGCGGGCGACGACCTTCGACACGAGGCCGTAAGCCAATGCTTCGCTGGCGCTAAGCGGCTCGCCGGTCAGACACGCGAGCATCGCGGTCGATTTGCCGACCGCACGCGGCAGGCGCTGCGTGCCGCCCGCGCCCGGCACGATGCCGAGCTTGATCTCCGGCTGGCCGAAAACCGCGTCGTCTGCGGCAATGACGATGTCGCACATCATCGCCAGCTCGCAGCCGCCGCCGAGTGCATAGCCGCCCACCGCCGCGATCAGCGGTTTGCGGGCCGTGCGGATGCGGTCCCAGCTACGGCCGATGTAGTCATCCGAGAACGCGCTCGCGTAGTCGAGCTTCGACATCGCGACGATGTCCGCGCCGGCCGCGAAGGCCTTGTCGGATCCTGTCAAAACGGTCGCGTGAACCTGAGGGTCGGTTTCATTGCGCAGCAGGACGTCGATCAGCTGGTCCATCAACGCGTCGGTCAGCGGATTGAGCGGATTGTCCGACGCCAGACGCACGAGCGCGACCTGCCCGCAGCGTTCGCTTCGGATCATCGCGGCGCTCATGCGGTCACCTTGCGGTCGTCGTCGCGGGTCTCGTGCGGTGCGCGGCCCACGCGGATCACGCCCGCGTTCAGCAGTCCGGCTATCTCGCTTTCGGCGAAGCCGTATCGCTCGAGCATCTGCATCGTGTGCTGGCCAGTCAGCGGCGCGGGCAGGTCCGGCGCGGCCGGGCGGTCGGACGGGCCAAGCGCGAAACCGTGCGTGCGCATCCTGCCGGCGACGGGATGATCGATCGTCCGCTCCAGCCCGCATTCACCGTACTCCGCCGATTCGACGACATCGCGGTACGTCGCCACGGGCGCGCAAAGAATGTCCCGTGCCGTGAGCCGCTTCATCCACTCCGCCGTAGTCCGTTCGATGAAATGCGCGGCGAGTATGTGATGCAGTGTCGCGCGATGGCGTACGCGATCGTCGTTGGTGGCGAACCTCCGATCGGCTTCGAGCGCCGGGCAAGCGAGCACCTCACATAGCGCGTGCCACCGCTCCGGATGGTAGGCGACGACCATCATCCAGCCGTCCTCTGTCGGGAACGCTTCGTTCGGACACGCATAAGGTGCGGCACTGCCGGTCTTTTCCGGCTCGCTCCTGGACGCGAAAAACGCGGCGAAACCGATCTGCTGCAGCATCAGCGTCGCGTTGTAAAGACTCACGTCCAGATGCTGCCCGCCGTCGCCGCTGCGGACCTGATGCAGCGCGCCGAGAATCGCGATCGACGCGAGATAGCCGCCCATCATGTCGGCGACAGGGATCGGGACTTTCAGCGGCTCGGCGTGCGTCGTGCCGAGCGTGCTCATCAGACCGCTGACGGCCTGAATCACGCCGTCGACGCCCGGCCGCGTACGATTCGTGCCCGTCTGACCGAATGCGGAGATCGAGCAGTAGACGAGCCGTGGATTCAGTTGCCGCAACGAGTCGAAGTCGAGTCCCATCGACGCCATCACGCCCGGCCGGAAATTCTCGACCAGCACGTCCGCCTCCCGCAGCATGCGGCGAACGGCCTGGCGCCCGGCGTCGGTTTTCAGATCGATCGCAACGCTGTATTTGTTCCGGTTGACACTGATAAAGGCCGGGCTTTCGCCGCTTATCCACGGCGGCCCGATCCGACGTCCGATCTCGCCATCGGGCGGCTCGATCTTGACGACGTGCGCACCGAGATCGGCGAGCGTCATCGAGCAGACCGGTCCGGCGAGGACATGCGAGAAATCGATCACCCGCACGCCGTTGAGGCTGTCTCTTGGCATTTGTGATTGTCCTGTCTCGTGACTCGCCACTGCAGCGAATCATGCCGACGAGATTACGTATTCGTCGGCATCTTGGACAATCGACAATTTCGAAACGAATCGTTGACTTTTTGTTAAAAGGGCATCGGCTCACCATCGCTAGTCATTGAGCAGCGTGAGCAGCCATCGGCGGAAAATCTCCAGCGCTTCCGATTGCGGACGCCCCGTCGGCCACGCGAAGTAGTAAGTGTGATGCCCGCGATCGAGCTCGAACGAAAATGGTGCGACCAGCGCGCCGCTTGCGAGCTCGCCGCGCACCAGCGCCTTCTGCGCGATCGCGACACCGTGCCCTTCTATGGCCGCCTGGTAGGCGAGCAGCGACGTTTCGTAGCGCATCTCACGGCGTCGCCCGTTCAATGGAAGACCCGCTGCCTTCAGCCACAACGTCCAGTCTTCTGGGCGCGCGAGCGTATGCAGGAGCGTTTCGCCCTGCAGTTGCGAGCGGGCCTTGACCTGTCTGGAAGGCGCCGCGACCGGCACCAGCTCGTTCGCGATCAGACGTTGCACGCGCAGGCCGGGCCATTTGCCGTCGCCCAACTGGATGCCGCCGTCGATGTCTTCACGCGCGAAATTCAGCGGAGCCGAGGATGTCGTCAGTTGAACATCGATATTTTCGTGCAGTCTATGAAAGCTCGCGAGACGCGGAATCAGCCAGCGCACCGCAAAGGTCGCAGGAGAGCGGATCTTGAGTACGCGGCTACGTCGCTCGGGCGAGCGCAGGCTGTCAGTGGCTGCGCGCAGCGATGCGAAAAGCGGCATCAGTTCCGCGAGATACCGCGCTCCCGCCGACGTCAGCTCGAGCCTCCCCTTCACTCGCTCGAACAGATCGACGCCAAGGTAGGCTTCGAGCGTGCGTACCTGCCGGCTGACGGCGGCAGGCGTGACGGCCAACTCGTCAGCGGCCTTAGAGATGCTCAACAAGCGTCCCGTCGCCTCAAATGCCCGTGTGGGATTCAGCGGAGGAAGCAGCGCACGACGTTCCATAGTCTGTCCGTGTAGAAGGATATTCGGATTGTGGCGCGAAATGCCCGAAGGAAGATCCGGGATGCTGCCACTAGCCGGATAGTGGAACACGGATGAACGAGACTGGAGCAAATGGCATTCGAACTGCGCGCAAATCGCGCTGAAATGACGGTCTTTGGTCGAGGGCGATGTACTTGCCGACCCGTTGCAGATGCTCAGGCCGCCGGGAAGTGAATGGCGGTTCATGGGGCTCTCCGGACGTCCTCATGCTCCCGTACGCATCATGACCGAATCCACCCCTCGCTATTCCACGCACCCCGGAGCCTTCACATCGAGGTGCAGCATCGACTGAGCCTTTAATTCGTAACGTTTACGGATTCTGCGCAAAACGCCTGGTGCCTGCAAACGGTTCGAGCCATTCCACGGCACAGTCGGTATAGATCTCGGTTTGAGGAGGACGCAACCCCTCCATGCTGTCGAGCGTGCCCGCCTTCACGATGATCTGCCCGGGCATCATCGCCGCTTTCGTGATGACAGGCGAGCCGCAATGCCCGCAAAAATGGCGATACGAAGGCTGTCCGCTATCGCCTCTGTCTGTGAAGACCATCGTCTCGCCCTGTTGCTCGTAGTCGGCTTCTCTGACAAAGAGATTGAACGAGAACAAGCTTCCACTTTGCTTCTGACAGTGCGTGCAATGACATATCGCGGCGGCCTGCGGCTCGCCCTTTAACACGTAACGTACGGCGCCGCACAGGCAGCCGCCTTTCCGATTCAGCATGGCCGTTCTCCCGATAGACGTCTTGCGTTTGCTCGCCGGTCGGTCTCAGACAGCGCCGGCAACCCGCACCAGTTTGCGATTGAGGAATTCGCCGATGCCGAGTTCCGACAACTCACGCCCGAAGCCCGAATTCTTGATACCGCCGAAGGGCAGACCTGGCGAGTCGGCGAAACAGGAATTGATGTACACCATGCCGGCTTCGATGCGAGACGCGATCTGTTTCGCGTGTTCGACATCGGTGTCGAAGACAAAAGCGCCCAGGCCGTACTTGCTGCCGTTGGCCAGCCGGATCGCCTCGTCCTCGCTGTTCACGATATAGAAGGACAGCACCGGGCCGAACGCTTCCTGCTGATAGAGCGGGTTGTCTTCAGCGATGTCCGTGATGATCGTCGGCTCCAGATAGAATCCGGGGCGCTCGACGCGCTTACCGCCATGGATGATCCGCGCGCCGGCCGCCTTCGCGTCCTCGATCTGCCTGAGCAACCCTTCCAGCGCGCGTTCGCTGACGAGCGGGCCGAGTGCCGTCGTCTCGTCCGTGGGATCGCCCACCTTGAGCGCCGCAAACCGCTCCTTCAACGCCGCCAGCATCCTCTCCCCGCGCTCCTTGCCCACCACGATGACGCGCTTGATGTTGACACAGCCCTGCCCCGAGTTGAACGTGCGGCCCATCACGCATTGTTCGATCGCGAGGTCGAGCGACGCGCCTTCGAGAATCAACGCGGGATCGCTGCCGCCCAGTTCGAGGATCACTTTCTTGAGATTGCGCCCCGCGCGTTCGCCTACAGAGGCACCTGCTCGCTCGCTGCCCGTCAACGCTACCCCGCGCACCCGGAAGTCGTCGATCAGTCTCGCGATCTGATCGACGCTGCAGAAGATATTGGTGTAGACACCGTCCGGCGCTCCCGCCTCCTCGAACAGCCGCGCGAATGCGAGCGCACACTGCGGCACGTTTTCGGCATGCTTCATTAGCACCACGTTGCCCGCGATCAGTTGCGGCGCGGCGACGCGGGCCAGCTGATAGTAGGGGAAGTTCCACGGCTCGATGGCGAGAATCGCACCGATCGGCTCCGCGACAACCGTGGCGCCTGGCTCGCCGGGCACGGGCTGCGGCGCGAGGAACTTCTCGCCGTGCGTGGCGTAGTAGTCGAGGATATCGGCGACCAGATCGATTTCCAGGTAACTGAAGCGCGTGACCTTGCCCATCTCCAGGGTCGGATAGCGCGCGTATTCGTCGCGCTTCTCGCGCAGGATCTGCGCGGCCCGCCCGACGATCCGGGCGCGTTCGGCCACCGATCTCAACTTCCAGTCCTCGTGATACCGCTTGTCCGCAGCGCTCAGCGCGGCAAAAACGTCTTCATCCGATTGCAGCGGATATTCCTTGACTACTTCGCCCGTTGCCGGATTGACAGTGCGGAAGCTCATACTCATCGACTCCTTTTTTTTTGCCTTTAGAACAAGGGATGACGGCCCGAATCGAGCCGGGTTTCATTGCGTTCAGTGGTGGTGATTCGAGGTCGCCGCCGTTTATCGGGTTCATCGAAGCGGGCTTTTGCGGCGCGCATCGCTTCATCGAAAGTTGCTTCGGTTGCCACATGGCGATGGTCGACGGAAACCAGCCAGTTGCCATGCGCAAGGCGCCACCTGATGCGCGAATCCTGCAGCATCAGCGAGAACCAGCGCCACAGGTTCGCGTCTTCCGAGTTGGCAACCGCGAGTCCATGCAGGCGGACAATATCGATCTGATTCAATAGCGTTTCCGGGCAATTCGGCATAGTGCGTTCATTGATGCGCGTTCAATTCAAGAACTAGCGATGGAACGCAATCGAACAGATCACCGACCAGACCGTAGTCCGCGACGCTGAAGATGGGCGCCTCTTCGTCCTTGTTGATCGCGACGATCACCTTCGAGTCCTTCATGCCCGCCAGGTGCTGGATCGCACCCGAGATGCCGACCGCGATGTACAGCTGCGGCGCGACGATCTTGCCCGTCTGGCCGACCTGGTAGTCGTTCGGCACGTAGCCCGCATCGACGGCTGCGCGCGAGGCGCCCATTGCTGCGCCCAGCTTGTCGGCCAAAGGCTCGAGCACCTTCGTGTAGTTCTCGCCGCTGCCCAGACCACGGCCACCCGACACGATGACGTTCGCCGACGTCAGTTCCGGACGGTCCAGCTTCGTCACTTCGCGGCTCACGAACTGCGAGATACCTTGGTCTGCCGCTGCTTCAATCTTCTCGACCGA
>NZ_CYGY02000052.1:26744-45957 GCF_900007165.1 Paraburkholderia piptadeniae | reverse complement strand
GCGTAGATCGGGCGCTCGAACGTGTCGGCGCTATCGACGGCCGTGATGTCGCTGATCTGCGCGACGTCGAGCTTCGCGGCGATACGTGGCGCGATGTTCTTGCCGTAGGCCGTCGCGGGCGCAAGGATGTGCGAGTAGTCCTTCGCGATGTTCAGCACCGTCGCCTCGACGTTTTCCGCCAGGCCCGCTTCGAGTTGCGGCGCATCGGCAAGCAGCACCTTGGCGACGCCTGCAATTTTCGATGCGGCTTCCGCGGCTGCCTGTGCGTTGTGGCCCGCGACCAGCACGTGAATGTCGCCACCGATCTTCTGCGCGGCGGCCACCGTGTTCAGCGTCGCCGCCTTGATCGATGCATTGTCGTGTTCAGCAATTACCAGAATCGTCATTTCTTTCGTCTCCGCATGTCCGTCGATCAAAGCACCTTGGCTTCCGTCTTGAGCTTCTCGACCAGCGTCTTCACGTCCGGCACCTTCACGCCAGCGGAACGCTTCGGGGGCTCGCTGACTTTCAGCGTCTTCAGACGCGGCGTCACGTCGACGCCCAGGTCTTCGGGCTTCACGGTTTCGAGCGGCTTCTTCTTTGCCTTCATGATGTTCGGCAGCGTCACATAGCGCGGCTCATTCAGGCGCAGATCCGTCGTCACGACAGCTGGGAGCTTCAGCGACAGCGTTTCCGCGCCGCCATCGACTTCACGCGACACGGTCGCCTTGCCATCAGCCACGACGACCTTCGACGCAAACGTCGCCTGCGGCAGGCCCGCGAGCGCGGCGAGCATCTGGCCCGTCTGGTTCGAGTCGTCGTCGATGGCCTGCTTGCCGAGGATCACCAGCGAAGGCTGTTCCCCGTCGACCAGCGCCTTCAGCAGCTTGGCAACAGCCAGCGGCTGCAGGTCTTCATTCGATTCGATGAGGATCGCGCGATCCGCGCCGATCGCCAGCGCCGTGCGAAGCGTTTCCTGGCATTGCGCGACACCGCACGAAACGGCAATGACCTCGCTAGCCACGCCGGCTTCCTTCAGCCGCACCCCTTCCTCGACGGCAATTTCGTCGAACGGATTCATCGACATCTTCACATTGGCGAGATCGACACCGGTGTTGTCCGACTTCACGCGGACCTTCACATTGGCGTCCACCGACCGCTTCACTGAAACCAACACCTTCACATTGCTCTCCTTCAAATGCCGCATTCACGCGTTAGCGTCCCGCGCGTTCGAGCAGCCGTAGCGCGTTCCCGTTGTAGATCAATTCCCGTTGCGCCTCAGGCAGCGCATCCACGACGGGCACCGTGCACCGTCCTTCGGGATCGCCGATATCGAACGGATAATCCGAACCGAACACGACACGCTCTGCGCGCATCGTCTGGATCACGAAGCGATTGCTGTCTTCGCTCAGCGCGCAGGTATCGTAGTAAAGCCGATCGAGGTACTCGCTCGGCGGGCAGCTGATGTTCTTGCGAAAATACGGATCGGCTTCCCAGCCCGTCGCCCGATAGGCCGAATCGAGACGGCCTCGCAAGAACACGAGATTTCCGCCGCCATGTGCAAGCACCAGCTTCAGTTGCGGATGACGCTCGAACAGCCCTTCGAAGATCATGCGCGTCACGGCCAGCGTGGTTTCGAATGGCCAGCCGACCAGCACGTGCACGCCATACATGCCGAACCGCTCCGATGTGACGGCTGAAGCAGGATGCATGAAAACAACCAGTCCGAGCTTCTCGATCAGCGAAAACAAAGGCGCGAATTCGAGGCCATCGAGTGGTTTTCCTCCTGCTGAACTGGGCATCATCACACCGCGCACGCCATGCTCGTCGACGGTGCGCTGCAGCTCCTGAGCGGCCATGTCGGGCTCGTCGAGTGCGAGGACGGCCAGCATCTCCATCCGTCCGCCCGATTGCTGCGAAACGCGATGACTCGCTTCGTTCAACGCACGCACAAGCTCGACGCTCGACGCGCCCCCAGGCCACGCCAGCATGAACGGCGGCGGCGCGAACAGCTGCAGCTCCACATCGCGTCTGCGCAGACTCTCAAGCCGCTTTGGCAGATCGTGCAGATTCGGATCGATCGAACTCTTGCGGTCATCGCCCTGCCGGCGAATGACCCAATAGCCGTCCTCTCCGCGTTCTGCGCGCAGTCCGGCCACGGACGTCTTCGACAGATCGTGAATGAATTGTTCATCGAGCGCGTGTGCATGAAGATCGACTATCACGGCTGGCCTCGTTGATCCGGGTTCGCTTTGACTTCCGCCCAGAAGCGCGCGTAATCCGGCGCTCGCTTTTGCGTGAAGGCGGTAAGTCCTTCTTGCCACTCCTGCTTTGGAACATCGAGCGGCGAACGCAGCACGCGATGCCAGTCGGTCGCCACGTGAGCGTGCAGATTGCACTTCGCCGCTTTCAGTGCGCCTGGCGGCACTGCTTCCACGATCTGTTCCGCGAGAGACAACGCATCATCGAGCACTTCGTCTGCAGGCAGCACGCGGTTGACGAGGCCGATGTCGAGCGCTTCATCCGCGGACACGCGTCGGCGCGTCAATATCAGTTCGAATGCCCTGCGAATGCCGACTACACGTGCAAGCAATGCGAGGCCCGTATTCGGAATCACGCCATGCCCCAACTCCGGCATCGAAAACCACGCTGAAGCGCCCGCGACGACCAGATCGCACGCAAGCGAGAGTTCCATTCCGCCGCCCAGCGCGGCACCGTGAACGGCCGCGATCACGGGCCGATCGAACCCGGCGATGCGCTTGAACATCACCGCCGGATCTTCGTCCGGGTCCGGACATTCCATCCAGCCGTCGCGAAGATCGTCGATATTCGCGCCCGCGCAAAACGCGGAACCAGCCGCGGCGATCACGACAGCGCGTACGCCTTCGCGCGAAGCGGTATTCAATGCACCCGTCAGCCCGCGCACGATCTCACGCGACAGCGCATTGCGCCTGTCAGGATCATTCAGCGTCACGACGGCAATCTCTGCGTGCCGCTCGTACAGAACCTTATTCCCCTTCATGCAAAAGTCTCCGTGTCGTCGTCGCGGCTCAACAGGTATGCGCGCAACTGGGGCGCGACGGGGTGAGGACACCGCGTTTCGCCGTGCACGAGGACGCACACGGCTTGCGCTGCCGCACAGCAGTCGACGCGGGCGCCGCCGAACAGGCCCTGCCGGACGCTGAACGATGTGCGTCCCACTTCGACGACCGTGCTTCCCACGCGCACGCGCCCCGGAAAATGCAACTCGGCACTGAACTCGATCAGCAACCTCACGACGGCGAGATTCGCGCCGCCCATCAGCGCACGAATCGCGGGCGGCGCGAAAATTTCCATACGAGCCGCCTCGAAGAATGTCGCGATCACGGCGTTGTTGACGTGCCTGAACTGATCCGTGTCCGCGTTTCTCAGCTTCTCCTCAGTCCAGAAACGAAAGTCGCGACGCTGCACGTTGACGCGCATTCCGTCCGCTCCGAAACGAGTCATGGCTCTTCCTGATCCGCCTTCGGGATCAGATGCGCACTCGCTTCATGTTCGGTGCGCAGATAGAGCGTCGTCGCAAGCGGCTGACGCATTTCCTCGAGAATGTGACCCACGAGGCCCACCGCGCGCGCGGACACTGCCAACCCACGGCAGATCTGCCACGGAACGCCCATCTCCGACGCCACGGCGGCCATCGCGCCCGTGACGTTCACCGGCAACGAACGATTGAGCTTTTGCTCCGCTTCTTTGCCGATTGCCGTCATGAGGCGAATATAGGGTCCGTCATATCCCACATCTCGCGCGACCCGGAAAAGCGCGGGTGCGCGAGGATCGACCGGCTTGTGAAATGGATGCCCGATACCCGGCAGGATCTCCTTGCGCGCGCGATGGTCGTCGACGATCTGGCGCGCAAGCGCGTCGATGTCCGGTACGTTGTCCGGGTCTGGCAGCGATTCCTGCAAGAGCCGCGCGGCGTTGTCGAGCGAGCCGACGAATACCGAACCCAATCCCAGCAGTCCCGCGGCGACTGCAGCCTGCACCGCTTCGGGTGCGCCGGCATACGTCATGCGCGTCGCCAGCGACGACGGCGTAATACCGTGTTCGACCAGAATGACCATCATCGCGTTGAACATGCGCAATTCGCGCTCTTCCGGCAGTCGCGCGAACAGTTGCAGAAACGCCATCTGGCCGAAGTCGATCTTGCCGACAATTTCTTCGCACAGGTCGAGGCCGTGAATCACCACTTTCTTCGGCGTTGCCCACGCAATGTCCGAGCGGATTTCCGCTTGCTTCATGATTGATCTCCGTTACAGGGTTTGAGCGAGGCCGAGACATTGCGATGCCATGTCCCGCAACACGTTCTTCAAAATCTTCACGCCGTTGGGACCGTCGCGCTGGGGAAACGCATCGATCGTCACGATGCGCCGCGGCACCTTGAAGCCGGCGATCCCCTGCTTGCACCAGGCGATCAGTTCGTCCTCGGTGACGGGAGTCGTCGAGCCGAGAACGAAGGCGACGGCCACGTCCCCTTCGCCGTCCACATGCACGCCAACGACCTGTGCCGCGAGCACGCCCGGATGCTGCGCGAGAAAGTTCTCTATCTCGGCAGGGTCGACGAGATAGCCGCGCAGACGCAGACTGTCCCTGATGCGGCCGACGTAGCAAAACGCGCGACCGTCGGCGTAGGCGAGATCGCCGGTCCTGAACCAGCCGTCCGCCGTGAAGGCGCTGGCTGTCGCCACGGGGTTGTTCAGATAGCCCGACATCACGTTATAGCCGCGCAATTGGAGTTCGCCCTGCTGTCTGTCGGGCAGTTGCGCACCGCTTGCAGGATCGACGATACGAAACGCGATCTCCGGAGAAATCGGGGTGCCGCCCGGTACAGCGCGCTGCTCCGCGTCGCCTTCGGCATCGCGCATCGCTGTCATCGCGAAGCATTCGGACATGCCGTACAAGCCCGTCAACCGCACGCCCCACGCGGCCCACGCCTTCGCGATGACGCTCTTGCCGAGGCCCGCATATTCCGGAAAGGCGCCGCGACGCCAGCTGGCCAGCGAGTAGTCACCGGCGTTGAGCACCATGTCGAACATCGCATCGGAGCCGAAGAAATGCGTGACGCGATGCCGCTCGATGGCGGCTGCCGCCGCATCCGCCTTGAACACCGGCAACAGCACGCAAGCCGCGCCTGCGGCGAGCGCCGCAATCGCCTGCACGAATCCCAGCACGCCATAGAGCGGCAGCGCGCACAGCACGACATCGCTCACGCGCATCTCGTTGATCGCACCGACGTTGCGCGCATGCCGTGCAATCCCGCCCGCCGTGTGGACGGCGAGCTTCGGCGCCCCCGTCGTACCCGACGTCAAGAACGTGCAAAGCAGATCCGTGTCGCGGCCTTCCCATCCCGGATACGGCTCGAATCCGGCCCATCCGGGGGCATCGAATTGCGACACTTCGACGACGCGCTGCAACTGATCGCAGGAAGCCTTGATTTCGTTGGCCGCGCCGGCGTAGTCGAAGTCGAGAAACCGCTGCGGCGCGACCAGCACGCGCGCATTCGCCGTCTTCACGACGTGCAGCGCTTCCTGCAGCCTGAAGCGTGTACTGACGGGAACGATCAACGCGCCGAGCTGCGCCGCGGCGAAGAACAATTGCATCCACACGGCTCCGTCGGGCAGCCACACCGCGACCGTGTCGCCTCGTCGGACGCCAAGCTCATGCAGGAACGAAGCAGCCCGCCGCGATGCGATGGCCAGTTCGCCACGCGTCAGCGTCCGTTCGCCTTGATGCAGTGCGATGAGATCCGCGTTGCCTGATTCGAGCAGATCAAAGGCCATGACGACCTCCCGCCGTGGCAAATGCTGCGCGCGCGATCTGGATGCGCTGCATTTCCGACGTGCCTTCTCCGATACGGAACGCGCGGGCATCGCGGTAAAAGCGTTCTATCGGGAGCTCGGTCATGTAGCCCATGCCGCCAAAAATCTGCAGCACGCGATCCGTGACACGGCATCCCATCTCGCTCGCATAGAGCTTCGCGCGGCATGCCGCGACATGCGCTCGCGGATCTTCGCTCTCGATCATCTCCGCAGCCGTGCAAATCAGCATGCGCGCCGCTTCGATTTCGACATCATTGTCGGCGACCATGAACTGGATCGCCTGATGTTGCGAGAGATTCGCGCCGAATGCCTTGCGCTCGAGCGCGTACTCGCAGGCCATCGACTGCGCGCGCGCCGAAAGGCCGAGTGAGCGGCTCGCGGACAAAAGCCGGTCGTGATTGATCGACTGCATCATGCCCAGAAAGCCGGCGTCGCGCGCGCCGAGCACATCTTCATCGGGCACGAAGCAGTTTTCGAGCGTGAAGCCGTTCAGGTGGTATCCGCGCCAGCCCATCTTCCGATAACGCGTCATCCCGACGACGCCCGGATTGCCGCGCCGAACGATGAACGTGGTGAGCTTGTTCTTCAGCGCCGCCGACGGCTCCGTGACGGCAAGCACGATGATGTAGTCGGCCGTCTCGGCGTGCGAGATGAAGTGCTTGCTTCCGTTGAGCACCCAACCTCCCGCAACCTTCTCCGCCCGCGCGCGAAGTCCGCTGAGATCCGATCCGGCGTTCGGCTCGGTCAGCGCATACGTGACAGTCTTCTTGCCCGACAGAATGTCCGGCAGCAGCTCGGCGCGCTGGCGATCGTCGGCCTGCGTCAGTTGCAGCGGCAGATGGCCGAATACCTCGCTCAGCGGCACAGACGTATGCGTGACTTCCTCGAGTATGGCCACCTTCGCTGCGGCCGGGAGGCCCGGTCCGCCGATGCTCTCGGGAAGATTGAATCCGTAGAGGCCCAGTGCCGCGACTTCGGAGCGCAACTGTGCAAGCAGCTCCGTGCTGACGTCATCGTCGGTTTCGATCTGCTGCTCGAGAGGTACGAGCCGGTTACGAACGAACCGGCGTGCGGTTTCCCGGATCATGGACACTTCGTTGTCAAGTTGGGTCATGGTTTTCTCACGTAATACAGAAAACGATTTCTGACAAATTTATTGGCATCGTATCGCTACAAATGACAAGTACGAGTCGATATTAGCTAAATCGTTTTCTGTCAAAGTTAAACGAATACCGCCGCCGCGCGACGACCGTCAGATCGTCGGGCGGAACATCTGGAATATCCCGCCGATCTGCGCGTAGTCGCCGAGATAGCCCGCTCGCATGATCGGCTGCGCGGCGTGCGTGTCGAACAGGCCGTTCTTCAGATACGCCTTCTGGATATGCACGCCCACCACCTGCCCGAGCGCGAGCCAGTTGTCGGTTGGGCCGCCGCCCAGATCGCGCAGCTGCGTGATCTGCAAGAGCCTGCATTCGAGCGCCGCCGGCGCCTCGCCGACGCGCGGCACCGACACGTTGTGCCCCGCAACGGGCGTCAGTCCCGCCAGTTCGAACTCGTCGACATCGGGTCCGACAGGCGCCGACGTGCGATTCATCTGCTCGGCGAGCGGCCGCGTCGCGAGGTTCCAGACGAATTCGCGCGTCTCTTCGATGTTGCGCAGACTGTCTTTGCGGCCCTCGCTGCAAAAGCCGATGATGGGCGGGAACGATGCGAATGCGCCGAAGAAACTGTACGGCGCGAGATTCAACTGACCGCTCGCCGAGCGAGTCGATATCCAGCCGATCAGGCGCGGCGCAACGATTGCCTTGAACGGATCGTGCGGCAGGCCGTGGCCCGCGGCGGGATCGTAAAACTCGACAGCCGGCACGGAATCGATGGCCTCGACTTCCGATTCACTACTCATGCATGCCTCCAGTGATTCAACGTCTGTATATGCAAGCGACGCGACGACGTTCACGGCTCACCATCTATCGCCGCGTAGGACTTGCCTGCTTCAGTAAATCGATCTGATCGTACGGGTCGTCGATGGGTGCGACACGGGTGAGATCGCGGCCGCGGGTCTCAGGCAGGAAGCTCAACGCAACCAGCGCGCAGAAATAGCCGATGAACGAGAACACGGCGATCGAGCCCACCATGCCGATGCGCTCCGCCACGACGCCGACCGCGGCAACGCTCAGCGCCCCAACCGACTTGCCGACGTTGTATGAAAAGCCCATACAGGTCGTCCGGATTTGAGTCGGAAACAGCTCCGACAACATCGGCCCTATGCCGGCAAACGCGCCGTTGATAAACATACCGACGGGCAATCCCAACACCGCCAACATCCACGCGTCCAATGGCACGAACAGATAACACCCCGTCAGCAGCACGGCGAAGAGACAGAAGGCAATCGCGCTAGAGCGTCGGCCAAGCGAGTCGTTGAGGTAAGCGAAGCCGACTTGCCCGATGAACGAGCCGGCGCTCATCATCGTCGCCATCAGCGCGACAGACGATACGTGCAAATGGCGCACCTGGACCAGCATCGTCGGCAACCAGATCATCAGCGCGTAACTGCTCGCTTGCAGCCCGGTCACGAGAAGCGCTGCGAGGAGACTGGCGCGCCGCACATCGCTTCGAAACGCTGAGCGCCATGTCGCGACAATCGCGCCGCCCGTCGCCTTCTTCATCTCGCGGAACATTTCCGGCTCCGGGATGTATCGTCGGATCAGCAGCACAACCAGCGCGGGCACCACGCCAACCCAGAACGCCGTCCGCCATGCAATCGCTGCAGGCAGATTCGCCAGCAGCACGCCCGTGACGACGGCGGCGAGCGCCCAACCGACGGAGAAGCCGCTCTGCACCAGGCCGAGCGCCTTACCACGATGATCCGGGCTGATGACTTCAGCCATCAGCGCGGCGCCGACTGCCCATTCGGCGCCGAACCCCACACCCTGCAACGCACGCACGATCAACAACTGATGATACGAACCGGTGAAGCCGGCAATCACGCTGAACGCCGTGAACCAGATGATCGATCCCGTCAGAACGCGGACACGTCCGTGGCGATCGCTGAGAATGCCCGACACCCATCCGCCGATCGAGGCGGCCAGCAACGATGACGTTGCGATGAGACCCGCCTCGCTCTTGGAGAAGTGCCATGCGGCCATCAGGGTCGGCAGAAGAAAAGCCAGAACCTGATTGTCGAAGCTATCCAGCGTCCAACCGCAAAAGCACCCCCAGAACGTCCGCCGTTCTGCAGGGGCGGCTACCCGATACCAATCAAATACCTGCACCATGACCTCCTAATTGGAACTCCGCAGATGGACTGCCCCTTGTCGCAGCGCCGGTTCTGGCGATGGCGTCCGCGGGACAGCGCAACCTTTCAAAACCTGTGTTTCGATTCGACCGTGTCGTTACGCGCCCCCATCGCCTGTGCGCGAAGCGTCGCCGCAAAGGGCAATCGCACTGATTTCCACCTGCGCACCGTAGTGCAGCTGCCCGCATGGCACGACCGTGCGAGCCGGCGCCGGATGCCCGACGAACTCGCGATAAATGTCGTTCACACGGGGCCAGATTTCGATGTCAGAAACGTAGACCTGCACGCTTAAAAGCTGGCCGATATCGCTGCCTGCCGCGAGAAGTACTTCGCGCACGTTCGAGAGCGCCTGACGAACCTGCGCTTCGAGCCCTTCTGCAAGCACAACATCTTCGCCGCTCATCAGCGGCAACTGACCCGCAACGAAAACGAAGCCGTTTGCCTTGGTGGCTTGCGCGTAGTGCCCTCGTGGTAAAGGCGCCTTCGGAGTAACGACATGTTCGATCAAAACGCTCACCCTTTAGTAGATGCGCCGGAGATGCTCGCCTCGTCCGCCGAGGTGCTCGCATCGCTGGCCCGATTACGAAATCGATTTCGATATCAAGATAGCAGTGGATTTCGGGAAATTCAAGCAAGATGAAAATTTCTCCGAAATCGTTTTTTGCTAACCTTCGGTGACCAGGATTTCCAGAGAGCCGCGCCGAGCAAGGCGTTTGGCATGCACACGCCGCGCATGGCCACTGATATCGAGGCGGAATCAAGGGGTAAACACCGACGCCACAGCAGTCGTCGAAGCGCGCGCCAGGGTCGAAGTACCGAAATCGTTTTTAGATATACGTGACGCTGCAAATTCGAGATATCGCAATGGCCGGCGTACAATGTCGATAATCGTTTTCGATGCGTCGATCAAAGCGAACCTGAAGGAGAAAAGCTGGAATGAACATCCAGGAATTTGCGGCTACGCTCAAGCTTTCCGTCAGTACGGTGTCGAAGGCACTGAACGGCCGGGAGGACGTCAGTTCCGAGACGCGCAAGCGCGTACTCGAGGCCGCCGAGCGACACGGCTTTTCTCCGGATCCGGCCGCGCGCCGCTTGCGACGGCAATCGGCCGACACGATCGCGTTCGTCGTCTCGCCTCCGCAAACGTCGTTCGCGCACCCGTTCTTTCTCGATATGCTGATGGGCGTAAACGAGGCAATGGACAACAGCGGCTATCAGGTCATCGTCGCTTCCGCTCGCAGCGTGGAAGCGGAAATCGATGTCTTCAAGCGTCTCATCGAGCGCCAGCGTGTCGACGCGCTACTTTTCGGACGCACGCGCCGGCAAGACGAGCGCATCGCTTACCTGCTCGAGCGCGATATTCCGTTCGTCGCGTTTGGCCGCAGCGAAACGTCCAGCGATTATCCTTACGTCGATATCGATCATCACGTCGTGGGTCGCGCCGGTTGCGCGCGATTCATCGCGCTGGGTCATCGCCGGATTGCGCTCGTCCATGCGCCTGAGTACCTGATGTTCAGCCATCTCGAACATCAGGGATATGCGGAAGCGTTGCGCGCCGCAAGGATCAAGTTCGACAAGTCGCTGTGCGTCGAAGCGGCGATCTCGGAAGAAGGTGGGGCAGACGCCGCACGCCGGCTGCTCGCGCTGCCGGACCCGCCCACTGCCATCGTGTGCGGCCATGATCTGATCGCACTGGGCGTGATGCGCGGCATCGCGGAAACCGGGCGAGTGCCCGGACGCGATGTCGGCGTGATCGGCGGAGACAATCATCCGATCGGGCGCTACGTCCAGCCTTCGCTGACGACCTTTTCGGCTGAGACGCATCGTGCGGGCAAGCGCATGGCGGAAATGCTGCTCGAGCGTCTTGCGGGCAAGCCACCGCATGATCTCCAGGAAGTCTGGGCACCGGAACTGATCATCCGCGCTTCCGACGGGCCTCATCGCATTCAAAGTCCAAATCCTGTGGAACGCAATTCAAACCCGCCCAAACGGACACGCGCCCTTCAAGCGTAAGCGACAGGCGTTCCTGGCGCTTTTTTAGACCTGCGGGACCATCTTGCTATAGTCAGCGTAACCCTCGCAGCCGCAAGCACAAGCGATCACGTTAGAGCTAGATTCCGCATAGTTTAAGAGCGTCCGTCGGATGCGGATTCAACCGATCGAATGACGGGTTTGTGGATGATATGAGCGGCAACAATCGGCCGAGCCCGGGCGGACAGTGAACGCACCAAATCGGACCCGTAAGAGTCTCCCATCGAGACCCGAAAGCGGACACATCCGGTGGGGTAAAGTGCCCATCGGACGTGTCTCACTGGGCTTGCGCCGACGAAAATGCGAACGCGCCTTGGGGATACGATTCCAATGGGCTTTCGTCGGCGCAGTATGGAAATTCGACGCTCACCCGCTTGTCGTCGCCATAGATCTTCGACAGCACTTCACACATCCTCTTCGGATGAAGACTGACTATGCCGAATGGAGGCGCACCACTCTGCACATGCCTTCCCATAAGCCTAATAACCGGTGCTACGTGGTCTTTTGCGGACTCGCCTGAAAAATAGATTGCCCACGACAGCTCATAAAGTCGATCGCGAGTCGCCAGTGGTATCGGTTTGTCGTCCGGGACCGTGGCAAGAAGTTCATTCATAAGAGACTCTATCCGCGAGAGTGCGCCTGGCTGTCCACCGGCCGCTGCGACTTGCGCCGCGCCGGTTCCAAGGGAGTTCTCACTGGAGATCTGTTCAAATGCTTCGGCTGCATATCGTGCCGATTCGTGTCCAAAGCCTGCCAAAACGGTCAATGCGTATGGCCGAATATCGCCGTCGATTTGTCCACCGCTATCGTCGTCGATTACCGGCCGCGGAAAAAGCGCTACTCGCGCCACGGCATCGACGACATTAGCGGGCGTAGGTTGCAAATGGGAGGCTAGCCTCAGCTCATGGCGGTCAAACCTGCCCTTGTTGAGGGCGCTTCCCGCGAACGCCGCGGCAACACGGCCATAAATCGCTGCTGGAGTACACACCCTCGCTCCAAGCTTCCCTGGACTCCCACGATACAGGTCCTCACTCAGCGAGCGTTCGGCTCCAATGGCGAGCCAGTCGGGCGAGTTCGGCGCTACATGCTCCAGAGTTGAGGCGGCAATTTCAAAGTGCTCGTCTTCTTTGATATTCGCCGTAACGCATTGAGGATTTCTCCAGACGGGGATGGCAGGCATCGCCCTAAGCTTCCGGATTTCCGGCTTCTGAACGGCTGTCCCATGATGTCCCACCCAGAAGCCTGCAAGGAACGTCAGTACGAATCCAACTAGCGCATGTCTACGGTCCATTTCCCCGTTGCTCCGACGATAGTTAATTCTTTGTTTTTGGAGTTCGGCCTAGCGCGATTTACGTCCGTGACAGACGACAGAAACTGCTTTCTGCCCATGATTATCCGGCGCGGGGTGCGCGGAAGATGAGCGGAATTGTCAACGATTCGGGTGCTGAAGTCGAGTGACTGCTTCCGGCCCCTCAACGGCTGTTCGAGCCCAGAGCAGCGCAACGACCGCTTCCGAGGTACTCCAGCCTCTTCCTCTCGAGTTCGTCGCCGGATCGTAGCGGAGAGATTGGGCCTGGCATGCAGGGAGAATAGCATTGAGTGCGCGCGGCTCTGCGAACCTCGTGGTCGGCGACTTGCGGCCACTCAGCGATCTCGCAGCGACGACAATCGCGCAGGACGGCGGTGGTGTGTGGCCGGCATCAGCGGGACGGTGGCGTCACTGTGCATTCCCGGCCTTGCCGCTCAAGAGTGGGTATCCCGTCATCGTCACCCTTACGCGAGCGATGGTGCGATATGTGTTCGGACACAATGTACACGGCGTGTCATTCGGGTTTGCGATGAGTTTCTAGCCGGAATCTGCCGACGACGAACGCAGGTGGGTGCGGAGGCGGGACCGCGGCGTCCCTGGCGTCCCAGGATCGCCCTTTACTTCGCCGGACTGGAGGCAGTGCAATCGGGACCAGCGGACGAGTTGGTGGTGCCGGTGTTTTTCAGCGAAAGCACCAGTCGGCTTCCTCTGTTCGCCGTGATGATCTGTCCATAGCTGACCGTCGGGATGAACTGAATATCTGGAGCGACTGCGACGGGAGGATTCCTCGCGCCATCGACGGTCAGGTCAAGTTCGACGGTAATCGAGTCGATAGAAACGCCCCAATCCTGTTTTCGCGCCGCTTCTGTCTTCCTGAAATTGCACAGGCCTTCAAGGACCTGCTCGAGCGCAGTCGGAATATCGACGGGCTTACCTGGCGGAATCGGCGGCGTGTTGCAGCCCGCAATCAGCAGCAGCAAGGCAGACAAGGGAAAAGAGAGGTAGGCACGCATCAAGATCCCCCGTTGAGCGACGTAGTCACTATCCACCGCCCGGTCACGGTGCGAGTCTCCAGGGAGCGGCGAACCGGGAAACCCGAAGCCGGGAAGTGGCCGCCAAAAAAGAGCGCTCACGGGTTTTATAGGTGACGTCATGCATTGCCGCAAGCATGTCTCTGTTTGTCTTGAATTGTCCTCGTATCTTTAGCGGCTTCGCGATTGACGGCAGCCGCGGGGCAACAGTGCCCGCTTCCTGAACCAGGCGTGTGCATCCAACTGCGAGGCAATCAAGACCGGCGATCGCATGTTCATTCTTGCCATCATCGTCATCCAGACCGGCCAGGAACTGTTTATCGATCACGGTCAAACGGTTGACGGCGAGATCACCGATAACATCCCGCAGCAGTACGCGTGTCATTGCGGCGCTTCCGCTGCCGTCAATCGATGCCCGGCGGCAGAGCCACATCATTGCGACCATGGCGTACTAACGCGCGTACGCCGCCAACGGACGATCGTTCTTCGCTAACCGCCTGCGCATTGCAGTCGCGAACTTCGGAATGCCGCAGACTACCTGCGGGCGCCTGATGACGGACCCGTTCCCGACATTGCATCGGGCGGCGCCTATCCGGCAGCACTTTCAGGACAGCGGTCGTTTGTTGTCTCCCCAGGTTCCCAACCCAACACCGTGTTGCCTTGCCTGGTGCCGGCTCCTACATTGTGAAAGTATCCACGGGATGCCCTCGACCCGCCGTATACCTGAAAACATAGGCATGATGTTGAGGAAAATGGACCGCTCCGCACCACCGCGTCCTTCGAGGATGATCCGGAATTACCACTCATACGTTCCGAAGTGTTAAAGGGAGCAACGCGCTGCCGGTATACCGTGGTTGCCTGTATCGCGCACGATGATGCGCCCTCGTGTGTTTCGTCGAGTTTGAACTCATGCAGCCGTAACGGAGGAAAAGCATGTCTCCTGTAATCGTCGACGTTGCGGAACAAGAACGCCTGAACGACGCGCGTGACGCGCAAGTGCCGTGGAAGAAATGGGGGCCGTACCTCAGCGAGCGGCAGTGGGGGACGGTCCGCGAGGATTACAGCGAAGGCGGCGACGCCTGGAACTATTTCACCCACGATCATTCCCGCTCGCGCGCCTACCGATGGGGAGAGGACGGGTTCGGCGGACTGTGCGACGACCAGCAGCGGCTGTGCTTCGCGCTTGCGCTATGGAACGAGCGCGACGCGATTCTGAAGGAGCGCCTCTTTGGCCTGACCAATAGCGAGGGCAATCATGGCGAGGACGTGAAGGAGTATTACTTCTACGTCGACAGCACACCCACGCACTCGTACATGAAGTATCTGTACAAATATCCGCAGCGTGAGTATCCGTACCGTGACCTGGTCGAGACCAGCCGGAAACGATCGCGAGATGAACTCGAGTACGAACTGCTCGATACGGGTGTCTTTGACGACGACCGGTATTTCGACGTGTTCGTCGAATACGCGAAGGCAGGTCCGGAAGACATCTTCGTGCGCATTTCCGTGCACAACCGCGCGCGGGAGGGGGCAAGGCTGCGCGTTCTGCCAACCCTATGGTTTCGGAATACGTGGTCGTGGGACGACGACGATGGCAGGCCATCGCTGTGCGAAGCGGGCTCAGGCGTCATTCGTGCGACGCATCATGAGCTGGGTGAGTACTGGCTCTATTGCGACGGCGCGACGGAACTGCTCTTCACAGAAAACGAAAGCAACGCACAGCGTCTGTGGAACCGACCCGGCGTGTCACCCTATGTCAAGGACGCGTTCCATGCCTACGTCATCGCAGGGCAGCGCGAGGCTGTGAATCCCGCCAGGACGGGAACCAAGGCGGCGGCCCATTACGTGTGCGACGTACCCGGCGGCGGCAACGCGACGATCCGGCTGCGCCTGACGGCAGTAAAGCGCGACAACGCCTTTGACGGCTTCGAGAACACGTTCAACGAGCGCATCGCCGACGCGGACGCGTTCTACGCGCGAATTGCGCCCAAATCGCTGACGGAAGACCAGCGCCGGGTTCACCGTCAGGCTTTGGCGGGCATGCTGTGGGGCAAGCAGTACTACCACTTCGATCTCGAACTGTGGCTGCGCGAGCATGGGAGTCATCCCCTGCTCGAAGGCGAGCGGCCCGATGTGCGCAATACGGGGTGGTTCCACATGTTGAATGCGGACGTGATCTCCATGCCGGACAAGTGGGAGTATCCGTGGTACGCGGCTTGGGATCTGGCTTTCCACACGATCTCTCTCGCGCTGGTCGATTTCGATTTCGCGAAGGAGCAGTTGCTGCTGATGTTGCGCACGCTGTATGTCCACCCAAGCGGCCAGATCCCAGCCTATGAGTGGAACTTCAGTGACGTGAATCCTCCCGTGCATGCCGCTGCCACGCTCTGGCTCTACAAGTATGGGAAAGCGCTGGGCCGTGCTGACCCGCGCTTTCTCGAGCGCTCGTTTCAGGGGCTGATGCTCAATTTCAACTGGTGGGTGAACCGAAAGGATCCATCAGGCCGTAATGCCTTCGCCGGCGGTTTTCTGGGGCTGGACAACATCGGCGTATTCGATCGCAGCGCGCAGCTTCCGACGGGTGGAACCCTGGAACAGGCGGATGGAACGGCATGGATGGCGTTCTATTGCCAGTGCATGCTGGAGATGGCAATCATCCTGACGGAATACGATCCGATGTACGAGGAGATCGCCTTCAGGTTCGTCCAGCACTTCATGTGGATCGCCTACGCGATGGACCGGCGCGGGGACCATCCGGACGAGATGTGGGACGAGCAGGACGGCTTTTTCTATGACCTGCTGCGGCTTCCGGACGGCCGGACCATGCGCCTGAAGGTAAGGTCAATGGTAGGACTGCTGCCGCTGTGCGCGTCGACGGTGTTCGAAGCCGATTCGGTCACGCGCTATCCGAAACTGATGGAGCTGATCGCGCAATTCCGAAAACGCTACCCGGAGCTGGTCGCCCATGTGGCGCCGACAGATGCGGGCTTCATCGGCCATCGGGGACGCCGGCTCCTGTCGATCCTGAACAGGCGCAAACTCGAGCGCGTGCTCGAATACCTGCTCGACGAGAACGAGTTCCTCGGGCCGCACGGCATTCGTTCGCTCTCTCGCTGCCATCTCGAGCATCCATACGTGTTCAATGTCGGTGGGACGGATTACACGGTGCAATACCTGCCGGCTGAATCGAATACGGGCATGTTCGGCGGAAACTCCAACTGGCGCGGTCCCGTGTGGATGCCGGTGAACATGCTGATTGTCAGGGCACTGATGAATCTTTACGGCTTTTTCGGCGACGAGTTCAAGGTTCAATGCCCGACCGGATCGGGGCATTACATGACGCTGTTCGAAGTGGCGCAAGAGCTCGTGCGGCGGCTAACGGGTACGTTTCTGCGCGATGCGGATGGGAGGCGCCCTGTCTACGGCGGGGCGGACAAGTTCCAGGACGATCCGCATTGGCGCGACCTGATCCTGTTCTATGAGTATTTCCATGGAGACAACGGTGCGGGGCTTGGGGCCAGTCACCAGACGGGCTGGACGGGTCTCGTCGCACCTCTGCTGGACCTGTTCGGGCGTATCGACGCTCAAACCGTTCTGGAAAGCGACCGCTGGCGCGTCATGGCCAGCGTCGTCGGGCAACAGGCGGGCGGAGAACAGATGGACGGGAAGTGAGGGGGAAATACGTCCGAAACGCGGCCAACCCGATTTGCCGCGCGCGGCGACGCCCTACTGCGCGGCGAGTCGGACGCTTGTAGTCTTGCGCACTTATTGGGCGAGGGTCCGCTGTCAGAGTGGAGCTGCCGTGCCAGCGTCCGTCCGGGCGAACGCGTGCCACTATTGAAGGTTTTCAAAGATAGCGGCGATGCCCTGCCCGCCGCCGATGCACATCGTCACGAGCGCATAACGCCCGCCGATGCGCTGCAACTCGTATAGCGCCTTGACGGTAATGAGTGCGCCGGTCGCGCCGATCGGATGGCCGAGGGAAATGCCCGAACCATTCGGGTTGACCAAGGCCGGATCGAATCCCAACTCCTGGGTGACGGCGCACGCCTGGGCGGCGAACGCCTCGTTTGCTTCGATCACGTCGAGATCGGCGATGGAAAGGCCCGCACGCTCGAGCGCCAGGCGCGTCGCCGGTATCGGCCCGATCCCCATGTACATCGGGTCGACGCCCGCGTGCGCATAGGTGACTAGCCGGGCAAGCGGCTTAATGGCGCGTTGTTCCGCCTTTTCGCGCGACATCATCAGCACGGCGGCCGCGGCGTCGTTGATGCCCGATGCGTTGCCGGCCGTCACACTGCCGTTCTGCTTCGCGAAGACCGGCTTGAGCTTCGCGAAATCGTCGAGGCTCGCATCGTGGCGCACATGTTCGTCGGTGTCGAACGTCACCTCGCGGCCTTTGACCATCTGCGTCACCGGCACGATCTGGCTCTTGAAGCGTCTTTCGGCGATGGCGCGCTCCGCGCGACGATGCGACTCCAGCGCGAGTGCATCCTGCTGCTCGCGCGTGATGCCGAACTTTCGCGCGACGTTTTCCGCGGTGACGCCCATCGGCACAGTATCGAACGGATCGTTCAGCGCGCCGAGCATCATGTCGACGAGCCGCATGTCGCCCATTCGCGCGCCAAAGCGCGCATCCATCGAGATGTAGGGCGCGCGGCTCATGTTTTCTGCGCCTGCGCCGATCGCGATATCGGCATCGCCGAGCAGGATCGTTTGCGCAGCGGACACGATCGCCTGCAGGCCCGAGCCACACAGCCGGTTCACGTTGAACGCCGGCGTCGCCTGCGAAATGCCCGCATTGATCGCCGCGACCCGCGACAGGTAGAAATCCTTCGGCTCCGTTGCGATCACGTTGCCGAACACGACATGGCCGACTTCGTCACCCGCCACGCCGGCACGCGCCATCACTTCGCGCACGACAATCGTGCCGAGCTCGGTCGGCGCGAAGTCTTTCAGGCTGCCGCCGAACTCGCCGATCGCGGTACGGACACCACTGATCACCACCACTTCCTTATTCACTCTCTGCTCCTTTCATACTTGCATGACGGCAGTCCGTCGAACACCAGCGTGCCATTCCTTGCGGATATCGCATTGCGACGCGGGCTTGAGAATCTCGTGGTTCCTGTTCGTCGGGGACAGGCGCTCGGGGTGGACCAGAACTGGTCTTCTGACAGCACGAGCACGCCCCCGGTGCCTTTCGCGCTCGTAATCGCGGCTTCGAGCGCCGGCGCCTGCGGCAAAACGTGCTCGGCGTAGCAGCGCGGTCGCAATGTAGGTCATTGCTGCTGGGGGTATAAAACGCGGGCGCGCACCGCGGCCTTTCGCTAGCCTTAGGACTCGCCCTCGTCCGATTCCGTCGAGCGAGGCACCGCCTTCCGTCAGCCAAGTCCTTGCACGAGTTCAGGCACCGCCGTGAACAGATCTCCGACGAGGCCATAGTCCGCCACGCTGAAGATCGGCGCCTCTTCGTCCTTGTTGATCGCGACGATCACCTTCGAGTCCTTCATGCCCGCCAGGTGCTGGATCGCGCCCGAGATGCCCACCGCGATGTACAGCTGCGGCGCGACGATCTTGCCCGTCTGGCCGACCTGATAGTCGTTGGGCACATAACCCGCATCGACGGCTGCGCGCGAGGCGCCCATCGCTGCGCCCAGCTTGTCCGCGAGCGGCTCCAGCACCTTCGTGTAGTTTTCGCCGCTGCCCAGACCAC
>NZ_CYGY02000052.1:21506-26734 GCF_900007165.1 Paraburkholderia piptadeniae | reverse complement strand
TCCTTCGCGATGTTCAGCATCGTCGCCTCGACGTTTTCCGCCAGGCCCGCTTCGAGTTGCGGCGCATCGGCCAACAGCACCTTGGCGACGCCTGCAATCTTCGAAGCGGCTTCCACGGCTGCCTGTGCGTTGTGGCCCGCGACCAGCACATGAATGTCGGCGCCGATCTTCTGCGCGGCAGCCACCGTGTTCAGCGTCGCGGCCTTGATCGACGCGTTGTCGTGTTCAGCAATTACCAGAATCGTCATTTCTTTCGTCTCCGCTTTCCGTAAATTCGCGTCGATCAAAGCACCTTGGCTTCCGTCTTGAGCTTCTCGACCAGCGTCTTCACGTCCGGCACCTTGACGCCGGCGGAGCGCTTGGGCGGCTCACTGACTTTCAGCGTCTTCAGACGCGGCGTCACGTCGACGCCCAGGTCTTCGGGCTTCACGGTCTCGAGCGGCTTCTTCTTCGCCTTCATGATGTTGGGCAGCGTCACATAGCGCGGCTCATTCAGGCGCAGATCCGTCGTCACCACAGCGGGGAGCGTAAGGGACAGCGTTTCCGCGCCGCCATCCACTTCACGCGATACGGTCGCCTTGCCATCGGCCACGACGACCTTCGATGCAAACGTCGCCTGCGGCAGGCCCGCCAGCGCGGCGAGCATCTGGCCCGTCTGGTTCGAGTCGTCGTCGATGGCCTGCTTGCCGAGGATCACCAGCGAAGGCTGTTCCCTGTCGACCAGCGCCTTGAGCAGCTTGGCCACCGCCAGCGGCTGCAGGTCTTCATTCGATTCGATGAGGATCGCGCGATCCGCGCCGATCGCCAGCGCGGTGCGCAGCGTTTCCTGGCACTGCGCGACGCCCGCCGACACCGCGATCACTTCCGTCGCGACACCCGCTTCCTTCAGGCGCACGGCCTCTTCGACGGCAATCTCGTCGAACGGATTCATCGACATCTTCACGTTCGCAATGTCGACTCCCGTGTTGTCCGACTTCACGCGGACCTTCACGTTGTAGTCAACCACTCTTTTGACTGGCACGATGATTTTCACTTTGTCCTTCCTGGCAAATCTGTTCGTTTACGTCTGTCTCAGCTGCGGCTATCCCAGCTATCGGTCAAGCATCGAACGCGGCCTGGGTGATGACGACTGGCGAGACTCGTGATTCCGTGATCCGACGGGCCACGACTTCCTTGATGGCCGGCTGCCCAAGCACAAAGGCTTCGCGCCGAGAGATCACGTGACCAACCGGTGCAGCAGCATTCAACGCACGCGTAGTCAATATGCAGTTGACGGGCACGCCGTCTACAAGCGCATCGAAGCAAATGGGGCCTTCGTCAAAGCGTACGGTATCGATGGGGGGAAACAGAATGTTCATGGCGACCTCAATACATCAAGCTCAATCAGATGCACCTGGCGATGTTGCACATGGCTTCTACTGGAAGTTCTGCAACGCATGAAAGAAATCGTAGCCCGGATCACGTCCGGACCGAGTGTCCAAACCTGACCTTCTATGGACAAATCTGGCCACTAATCGAAGCGACGCCCTCTGTGGAGGTAGCATTTTCAGGCGCCGCGCCCGCGCCCATCCGGACAGAACAGAGGCCTGCATCACGCCGGTTCTTTCTGCCGGTAGCGTGCCAGTTCCAGTCTGGCGATAGCGTTGCGATGCACTTCGTCCGGTCCGTCCGCAAGCCGCAACGTGCGCTGGCTCGCCCACGCGTACGCAAGCGGGAAGTCATCGGACACACCCGCTGCCCCGTGAAGCTGGATTGCCCAATCAATCACCTTCAACGCCACGTTTGGCGCAATCACCTTGATCATCGCGATTTCAGCCCTTGCTGCCTTGTTCCCTGCCGTATCCATCATGTAGGCGGCTTTGAGGGTCAGCAGACGCGCCATTTCGATTTCGCATCGTGCCTCTGCGATGCGCTCCTGCGTGACGCCCTGCTCACCAAGCGGCTTTCCGAAAGCAACACGCTCGAGACTGCGGGTACACATCAGCTCGAGTGCGCGCTCGGCGGCGCCAATGCTGCGCATGCAGTGATGGATACGGCCGGGCCCCAGCCTTCCCTGTGCGATCTCGAAGCCGCGCCCTTCGCCCAGCAGCAGGTTGGAAGCCGGCACGCGCACGTCGCGCAGCTCGATCTCCATATGACCATGCGGTGCGTCGTCGTAGCCGAACACCGGCAGGAAGCGCTTCACCGTGATGCCTGGGGTGTCTGCGGGCACGACGATCATCGACTGCTGCGCGTGACGCGGCGCGTCCGGGTCGGTTTTGCCCATCACGATATAGACCTTGCACCTCGGGTCGCCTGCTCCAGACGACCACCATTTCGTGCCATTGATGACGTAATGGTCGCCATCCCGCTCGATGCGGCACGCAATGTTGGTTGCATCCGACGAGGCGACGGCCGGTTCCGTCATCAGAAACGCGGAGCGTATCTCGCCGCGCAGAAGCGGCTCGAGCCAGCGATCCTTCAGCGCTTCGCTCGCGTAGCGTTCGAGCGTCTCCATGTTGCCGGTGTCCGGTGCCGAACAGTTGAATACTTCCGGTGACCACGGCACACGCCCCATGATTTCGCACAGCGGCGCGTACTCCAGATTGGACAGCCCCTCGGGCGCCCGCGTCGAGCGCGGCAGGAACAGGTTCCACAACCCCGCCTTGCGCGCAAGCGGCTTCAACTCCTCGATGACGCAAGTGGGCACCCAGGGATCGCCTGCCTGCCGGTTCGTCCTGATCTCCTCCAGATAGCGTGATTCATTCGGATAGATGTGTTCGTCAAAGAACGCCAGCAACTTTTCCTGCAACTGTTTGACGTTCGGTGCGTAGTCGAATTGCATGATGTCTCCTTGTTGCCGGCCTCAGATGGTCAATCCACCGTCGACGACGATGCATTCACCATTCGTGTAGCTCGATGCGTCGGACACGAGGTACAGCACGGTGCCCGCCATTTCACTGGGCTCGGCGTGGCGGCGCAGTGGTATGCGTCCCATCCAGTCGTCGTAGATCGACTTTGTTTCGAACAGCGCGCCCGCGAATTTCGTTCTGGTCAAACCGGGAAGCAACGCGTTCACGCGTATGCGGAAGTGCCCGCACTCCTTGGCAAACGCCTTCGTCATGTTGACGACAGCCGCCTTGCTGATCGAATAGATGCCCTGCATGTCACCCGGATGCAATGCGTTGATCGATGCGGTGTTGACAATGGCGCCACCGCCCTGCTCGCGCATCATCCGCCCAGCCTCTATCGACATGAAGAAGTAGCCGCGAATATTGACCTCGATGGTTTTCTCGAACGCCACGAGATCCGTATCGAGTATGTGGCCGAAGTACGGGTTTGCCGCCGCATTGTTGACGAGGATGTCCAGCCGCTTGTGAGCGCCACGGATGTGTTCGAAGACATGCGCAATGTCCTCCATCCTGCCGATGTGGCACGCCAACGCTTCTGCGCTTCCGCCCGCCTCGCGGATCCGCGCGCAAACGGCCTGGCAGTCCTCGAGCTTCCTGCTTGTGACAATGACATGGGCACCCTGCTGGGCAAGCAGCCGTGCAATCTCTTCACCGATTCCTCTGCTTGCGCCCGTGACGAGCGCGACCTTATCGGTCAGATCAAAAAGCTTTGTGCTCATATGGACAGATACTCCCTAAACAAATCCTGCATGTTGGTTCGATACGGACTCGCGGCCGGATCGATTCCTTTACGCCAACATCCGTGCATGAACGGCGCGTTGTCGATGTGCGCAATCAGCCTTGTTCCTCGAGGACGTCTACTGCCATGCGTGCCAGCGTTCCCACCATGGCCCCGACCTCGTGCGCATTCGCATGCGACGCGTTGCCGTCCATTGCCCGCTTCTTGACCCCTTGCACGATTGCAGCGAGCCGAAAGAAACTCATCGCCAGATAGAATGACCAGCCATAAATCGCGGGGATGCCGCGCAGTTCGCAATATCGGGCCGCGATCTCCTTTTCGTCCGGCAAGCCGAGCGTAGCCCTGTTCTCGCCCTGCAGCCCCATGATCGGACCGTTTGCGGGCAGACGAAGGCACATGCAGAAATAGGCAAGGTCGGCAAGCGGGTGACCCAACGTCGACAGTTCCCAGTCGAGCAGTGCCTTGATACGGCATTCATGCGGGTCAAAGATGAAATTGTCGATTCGAAAGTCGCCGTGCACGAGCGAAGGCGCAACCTCCTGCGGGGGACAACGGACAGGCAGCCATTTGATCAGCGTCTCCATCGCTTCGATGTGCTCTGTCTCGGCGGTCCGGTACTGCCGGGTCCAGAGGCTGATCTGCCGCTCGAAGTAATTGCCCGCCCGGCCATAGTCCGACAGACCCGCCGCTACGATGTCCACATCGTGCAGCGCGGCCATCGCGCGCACGATGGCGTCGTAGTATGCGCCGCGCTGGTCGTGTGCGATTTCGGGCAGTGCGGGGTTCCAGAAAATGCGCCCCTGCTCGAAACTCATCACATAGAACATCGTGCCGATCACATCCCTGTCCTCGCACAGGTGATATGCGCGGGCGACGGGCACATCGGTTCTGGCCAGCGCGTCCAGCACGCGGAACTCGCGGTCCACAGCATGAGCCGATTTCAGCAGCGGCCCTGACGGCTGTCGGCGCAATACATAGTCTCCACTGGTCGCCTTGAGCAGAAACGTCGGGTTAGACTGGCCGCCCGCGAACTTGTGCGCTGACACGGGCCCAGTGAAGCCCTGAATCGACCGTTCAAGATAGGGTGTGAGTGCACCAAGATCCATATGGGCCGTACCCGTAGTCGTCATTCGATCCTCCCTCAACCTGTCAAACTGGGCGCGTCTTTACGCCGCTGCCTTCACCATCTCTTCGATCACCTTCTTCGCATCGCCGAAGACCATCATCGTCTTGTCCATGTAGAAGAGATCGTTGTCGAGACCGGCGTAACCCGCCGCCATCGAGCGCTTGTTGACGATCACCGTGCGCGCCTTGTACGCCTCGATGATCGGCATGCCCGCGATCGGCGACTTCGGATCGTTCTTCGCGGCCGGGTTCACCACGTCGTTCGCGCCGAGCACCAGCACCACATCCACCTGGCCGAACTCGCCGTTGATGTCCTCCATCTCGTGGACGATCTCGTACGGCACTTCGGCTTCCGCCAGCAGCACGTTCATGTGGCCCGGCATGCGGCCCGCGACAGGATGAATCGCGTACTTCACGTCGATGCCCTTTTCGACGAGCTTGTCGGTCAGTTCCTTCAGCGCGTGCTGCGCGCG
>NZ_CYGY02000052.1:21098-21496 GCF_900007165.1 Paraburkholderia piptadeniae | reverse complement strand
GACGAGCCGACCAGCGAACCGGCGATGATCAGCATCGCGTTGTTCAGCGAGAAGCCGATGCCCGCCGCCGCCCAGCCCGAGTACGAGTTCAGCATCGACACGACCACGGGCATGTCCGCGCCGCCGATCGGGATGATGATCAGCACGCCCAGCGCGAACGCGATCAGCGTCATGATGATGAACGGCAGCCACGATTGCGTGAGGAAGAAGATCACGCCGAAGCCGATCATCGCGAGCGCGAGCAGCAGGTTGATCAGATGCTGGCCCGCATAGACGACGGGTGCGCCCTGGAACAGCCGGAACTTGTACTTGCCCGACAGCTTGCCGAACGCGATCACCGAGCCGCTGAAGGTAATCGCGCCGACGAACGTGCCGATGAAGAGTTCGATCCGGTTGCC
>NZ_CYGY02000052.1:0-21088 GCF_900007165.1 Paraburkholderia piptadeniae | reverse complement strand
GCGATCGCCATGCCGACCATGCCGAACACGTTGCCGGCGCGCGCGCTCTTCGGATTCGACAGCCCCTTGAGCGCCTGGATGAAGCAGACGGAGGCGATCAGATAAAGGAGCGTAACGACGTTCGCGCTCACGATGTTCAGGCTCATCATGCGCCCTCCTTTGCATTGCCGGAACCCGCGATCTTCTTCGGCTCCTTCTTCTTGAACATCTCCAGCATTCGCCGTGTCACGAGGAACCCGCCGAACACGTTCACGGCGGCAAGCGCCACGGCAATCGTGCCGAAGAACTTGCCCGCGCCGCCAACCGTGAGGCCCGCCGCGAGCATCGCACCGACGATGACGATCGCCGAAATCGCGTTCGTCACGGCCATCAGCGGCGTATGCAGCGCCGGCGTCACGTTCCACACGACGTGGTAGCCGACGTAGATCGCCAGCACGAAAATGATCAGGTTGATCACGGTATGGTTGATGACTTCCATCAGCCGTCTCCTCTTAAGCTTTATGCCTTGCGTGTGACTTCGCCGTCGCGTGCCAGCAGCGTGGCCGCGACGATGTCGTCGGTGAGATCGATATTGAGCGCGCCTTCCTTCGTGACGATCAGCTTCAGAAAGTCGAGCAGGTTGCGTGCGTAAAGCGATGACGCATCCGCTGGCACCATCGACGCCAGGTTCGTATAGCCGACAATCTGCACGCCGTTCTCGGTGACAACGACCTCGTCCGGCTCGGTAAGCGGGCAGTTGCCGCCCCGACGCCCGTCGACGACGGGACCTCGCCCGGCGGCCAGATCGACGATGACGGAACCCGGCTTCATCGCCTGCACGGTTTCGACCGATATCAATGTCGGCGCCGGACGGCCTGGAATCAGTGCGGTAGTAATGACGACGTCCGCCTGTTTCGCGCGCTCGTGAACGAGTGCCGCCTGGCGCGTGAGCCACGAAGGCGGCATCGGCCGCGCATAGCCGCCGACGCCTTGCGCTGCTTCGCGCTCCTCGTCGGTCTCAAAGGGTACGTTGAGGAACTTCGCGCCGAGCGATTCGATCTGCTCCTTCACTGCCGGGCGCACATCCGACGCTTCAATCAGGGCACCGAGGCGCTTCGCGGTCGCGATAGCCTGCAGGCCCGCGACGCCCGCGCCAAGCACCAGCACACGCGCGGCCTTCACGGTGCCCGCCGCCGTCATGAGCATCGGCATGAAGCGGGGATAATGATGCGCGGCAAGCAGCACGGCCTTGTAGCCTGCGATATTGGCCTGGGAGGACAGTACATCGAGGCTTTGCGCGCGCGTCGTGCGGGGCGCTGCTTCCAGCGCAAACGCGGTCACACCCGCTTTGGCAAGACGTTGCGCGTTTTCCGTGTCGAACGGATCGAGCATGCCCGCCAGCACCGCGCCGCGCTTCATCAGCGGCAACTCGTCGGCTGTGGGCGATGCTACCTTCAGCACGATCTGCGCGCCGAACGCCGCTGCCGCATCGCCGATCTGCGCGCCGGCGTTTCGGTAGGCATCGTCCGTATAGTGTGCACATGCGCCTGCACCTGCCTCGACAATCACCCCATGTCCCCGGGAGACGAGTGTCTTGATCGTCTCGGGCGTCGCCGCAACCAGCGACCTGTGCTTATTCGACTCTGCGGGTACTCCAATCTGCATTTGCAACCTCACATTGCGCATTTCTGCGCGATACTGTTTTCAAACTGTCGGGACAGGCACATTCGTGATCAGAAAAGATGACGGATGCCGAGCTCCACGCCGAGCTGGTTCGACCCGGGATGCGGCGCCGCCGGGACCGTGCTGGATGCTGAAACGGAATAGATGCCCTGCTTGCCGCTGTTCTTCATGTAGGCGAATACGCCATAAAGCGCCGTGCGCTTGCTCAAGTTGTAGTTCGCCCGCAGGGTGCCCATCGTGCCGTGGGCATCGTATCCATCGGTACCAACGTGCGAGATCTGCGCATCGAAGATCCATACGCTGTATGGCACCGACACACCGAGATATTCGATGTCCGTCTTGGCCGACCGTGTATCGCCCTCGACTACCCGGTGCAGCCAGCCTCCGCCCACACGTACCCGGTTGATGTCAACGTGCGCGGCCAGCTGATAGCGCCGGTCGGTGTCACCGGACTTCGTGAAGGCGATGCCAGGCGCGCCCGGAACGACAGTGACGGGCGTCGCGCCCGCACCCCCGCGTTGCTCATCGTAGGTCGCCGCAATGCCCCATCCGTTGTGTTCGTACTTGAGCATCGCTGAAATCGCGCGACAGGCGAGGAAGTCATTGCCAGACTGCCCCGGGCAGTTTGCAGCCGTACTGGAATCCCGGCCGAACGAATAGCTTGCTCCGACGGTGAGGCCCGAAAACGTACCCATGTACACCACGTCGCTGTCAAAGCGCGCAGCAAGCAGATAAGGATCGAACGATGCGAGGCCGCCGAACCCGCCCGAACCGATGATGTTCGATTCCGTCATGCCCCAGTTCGTCATGCTGTACTGCCGGCCAAACGTGACCTGCCCCCAAGGGCCACTCAGGCCAACGTAGGATTGCCGTCCAAACAGCCGCCCCCCTTGCTGCGACGCTCCATTTGACGCCGAAAATCCGCTTTCGAGGGTAAAGACCGCCTTCAGTCCACCGCCCAGGTCTTCCGCGCCTTTGATGCCCCAGCGCGACGGCACGTCGCCTCCTCCGATCACCGGCATTCGCGCAACCGAGCCTCCTGTCGGAGTCGCATGCGTGAAGAACTCGACGCCTGTATCGACGATCCCATACAGCGTGACCGAACTTTGCGCAAACGCAGGCGCCGATGCGATTGCAGTTGCCATGGCTATTGCCATATTGGTCTTTTTCATCTTTCCCCCTTTCAACAGCCTGCGTCAGTTCGTTAATCATTTCGGATGCCGAAATATCAATCGAGCATCACCCACGATGATTTTGTTGCACCACGCGTCGGGTATCGCCGCGTGGCGTGTCCAGGGTCAGACGGGCACTTCTCCTTCGAGCGTGATCCGGTTCAGCACACGCTCTGCTTCGCCGTAGTCATGTACCGCGTAGTGCATCGTGCAGCGGTTGTCCCACATCACGACGTCGCCGACCTGCCACATGTGGCGGTACACGTTGTCGGGCGTCGTCGAATGCTCATACAGGAAGTCGAGCAGCGGCCGGCTTTCGGCGACGGTCATTCCCTCGATCTGCTTCGCCGTTTCGGGGTGGCCGACGTAAAGCGCCTTGCGGTGCGTTTCGGGGTGAGTCCGCACGATCGGATGAACCGCTTCAGGGATCTTCTCGATGCCTCGCATGCGGGCCAGACGCAAGCCGGCGAATCGTACGCGCAGGCCCTCGAGCATGCGCTGCATGGTCGGCGAGAGGCGCTCGTACGACTCATACTGGTTGCACCACATCGTGTCGCCGCCGTGCGGCACGACGACGGCCGAAAGGATCGAGATCTTGGGCGGCACTGGCGTGTAGATCGAGTCCGAATGCCACGCTTCCGTCGAAGCCGTCTCCTTCGGAATCTTGGTGACCTGGATCAGGCCGGGGTAGCCGGGCACAGCCGGATCGAGCGGATTGTTCTGGGCGGGATTGCCCCAGAGCTTCGCAAATTCGACATGCGCGGCCGGCTGCAGGTGCTGTCCACGGAAGACGAGAACGCCATAGTCGAGAAATGCACGATGGAGAACGTCGAACGTATCGCGGTTGACGGGTTCATTCAGGTTAACGCCTTCGACCAGCCCTCCAGTCGTGCCGGTAAGCGGAGTAATCCGGATGCTCATCAATGTCTCCTGTGTGTTGATGCTATTCGTAAGAGTTCGTCACGCCACCGTCAGCACGATCTTGCCGACGTGCTGATCGAGCTGCATATACGCGTGTGCTTCGCCAATTGCGTCGATTGTGAAAGTGCGGTCAATCGGCAGCCGGATACGGCCCGCTTCCAGAGCGGGCAGCAGATCGCGTGCGCAGGCCTGGATGCATTCGAGCCGCTCCTGCTCGGTGCGCGTGCGAAACGTCACGCCAATCAGCTTCAGGCGCTTGAGCCAGAGCTTGGCCAGGTCGATCTGGGCTGTCGGGGAGCCGATACGCGCTATTTGAACGAGTCGTCCCTGGACCGCGAGGCTGTCCATGTTCGCCTCGAATACCGGACCACCCACGGTGTCGATGATGAGATCCACGCCGCGCTTGCCGGTTGCGGCCATCACCGCTTCCACCTGCGATTCGCTCGACGAATCGATGCCAACGTCGACGCCGAACTGGCTCAGTTTGTCGAGCTTCGCAGCAGAGCGGGACATCGCGATCACCGGCTTCGCCCCGAGCACGGAGGCGATCTGGATTGCCGCCATGGCAACTCCGCCCGACGCCCCGTTGACCAGGATCGATTCGCCTTCGCGGAGCTGGCCATTGGTCACGACTGCGTCGTGCGCCGTGATGAACACGTTGGGGAACGCGGCCGCGTCGATCCACGACAGGTTGCGTGGCACAGGCATCAATGCAAGCGGGTCCGCCAGCACATATTCCGCCTGACAGTTGCGCCCGTGACCCATCACCCTGTCGCCCTCGCGCCAGCCCGTCACGCCCTCTCCGACCTGAGCCACCTCGCCGGCGAATTCGACACCGGCGGTAATCGCGTTGCCCGAGCGCAGTTCGCCTGCCTGCTTGATTTCGCCGCGATTCAGCCCAGCGGCGCGCACCCTGACCAGTACCTGCCCCGCTCCGACCTCCGGCACGGGAATATCCAGAACTTCAACCTTGCCGCCGTCGGGCGTCGGTGTCACACGAACTGCTTTCACTATTCCTTCCTCCTCTACTTGAAACCGGCCCTATGGGATCAACCGGGTTTCCCCACCCTGCTACGAATAACCGACAACAGCGCGAGCGCACGATCCGCGGCGGCCTCGGCCCCTGGCCAATTTCCGCGCACGAATGGCGGACGCAGGCCTTCGATCTCCGAGAGCGCGCGAACCATCTCTTCGGCGGCAACACACAGTCGCCGATATTCGTTCACTGTCAGCAGATAGCTGTGGAATACATCACCCGTTGGCTGCGTGACACCCATCCGGTGCAATGCGGCGTTCAGCCAGTGCGTTCCCGCCAGCATCGCCCCTTCGATCTTCATCTCACAGTCTTGCGCAGCGCACTTTTGGAGCGACCGCTCAATACGGGTTGCGGCGGCCATGTGGTTTTCAATGTCCATGTCCGTCCCCGTTCATGCGATCGCTCAGGAGCCGCAGACAGTGCCTGAGCGCCGCATCGCATTCCTCGATGATCGCCGCTGTCGGCATTACACCCTCGCGCACGCACGGGTCCCTATACTGCTCGATCGTTTCCATCAGGTGCATCATCGACGCCACGTCCTCGGGCACGGGAGCCTCGATCACCGGCCGTCCAACATGCAATATGTCGCCCACGGACCGGAACGCCGGTTTCAATCCGCCGTCGGGTTGTGGGATCAGATAGACACCCGGCTGCATCGGATACATGTCGTCACTCGCCGTGATGCCGCCATGATGGAGCGCCGCATTCACTGCGTGCGTACCCGCCGTCATGCCGGCCCAGAACCACAGTTCGAAATCCTGAAGCGGATCCAGGCGCCCACGTAGCGACTCCAGCCTGGTGATCTTTTCAAGGTGGGATTGCACATTCATCGAGATCTATCTCCTCGCACGTCCGCCCCAGCAAGTGCAGCGGATGGTTTGAAAGATAGACGCCGACAAAACCCAAGTCAATACTTCTATATAGGAGTTCAGGAAAACACCTATATAGGAATTGGTCGCACTCTCCTATGCTTCATTCACCGAAAGACGGATTGATCGCGTCGGTTCATATCCGACCGGTCACCGGCAGATTCCCGTGGTTTTGTCTCAATAACTATATAGGAGTTGGATGATGCCTCGTGCCATCGTGCTTCACCCCTCGGATAACGTCGCGACGTTGCTCGATCCCGGCAAGGAGGGAGAGCCCTGCATCCTGCAGGGGGAAGGGTCCGGAGAGGTCATGTTGCGGCAGGACGTGCCCTTCGGTCACAAGATCTGCATCGTGCAAACCTCCGCGGGTGACAAGGTGCTCAAGTACGGACAGGTAATCGGCACTGCGCGCAAGTCGCTCACGGTTGGCGAACACGCGCATGTCCACAACATCGATTCCACCCGCGCTCGCGGCGACCTGAATACGAGGTAAGCAGATGATGAAAACGTTTCTTGGTTATCGGCGCGAAAACGGCTCCGTCGGCGTTCGCAACTGGGTGGCCGTCGTCTCCGTCATGGACAATTGCAACCCGGTCACGCGCACCATCAGTCAGGCGGTGGGCGGCACCATCCCGGTCACCACGCTCTTCGTGCGCGGGCAGTTCGGCGCCGACCTGGACTTTGCGTACGAATCGATTGCCGGGCTTGGCCGCAATCCGAATATCGCCAGCGTACTGCTGGTGGGACTCGAAGAATCCTCCACCGAAGAAGTGGCCGCGCGCATCCGGAGCACCGGCAAACCCGTCGAAACGGTTCACCTGCAGCCGCACGGCACCATTCACTGCATCGCGGACGGTACACGCAAGGCGATGAAACTCGCGATCGAGGCCTCGCGCCTGCGACGAGAAACGTGCCCAGTGTCGGAACTGGTGGTGGGGGTCGAGTGTGGCGGGTCCGACACGACGTCCGGCCTCAGTTGCAATCCGACGATCGGCCGGATGGCCGATCAGATCATCGCCGAGGGTGGCACCGTCATCATTTCCGAAACCTCCGAATTCATCGGAGCGGAGCACCTGTTCGCCGCACGCGCAATCGACGAATCGGTCAGGGCGGCGTTCGTCGATGCTGTTCATAACATGGAGAATCTGGCGCTCGCCCGTGGCGTCGATATGCGCGACTCCCAGCCTTCGCCCGATAACAAGCGCGGCGGGCTGACTACGGTCGAGGAAAAAGCGCTGGGTGCGATGGCGAAGGCCGGCTCGAGCCCGCTCGTCGGCGTGCTCCGCTATGGCGAAGCGCCGCAACGCAAGGGATTGCACTTCATGGACGCACCGGCCGCGGCCGTCGAGAACCTGACCGGGCTTGCCGCCGCCGGTTGCCAGCTCACGTTCTTCGGCACCGGGGTCGGCAATCCGATCGGCAACATGGTGGCGCCGACGGTCAAGGTGTGTGGCAATATCCAGACCTTGCAAACGATGGCCGATAACATCGACTTCGACGCAAGCGGCATCCTTGAACAGGGCATGAAAATTTCGCAGGTCGGCGACGAGCTGTTCCAGTACGCGATGGATGTCGCATCGGGTACGCGTCTCGCAAGTGAAGTGCTGGACGTCAGGGAAACAGCTATCAGCCGTTTTGAACGCAGTCTCTGAGACAAAATGACCAAGCTATCCATGGTGTCGGAAGCGATCATCCGGCACATCGAATCCCGGGCGCTTCGCGAGGGCGATCGCCTGCCCTCCGAAGGCGAACTCGCCGCAAGCCACGGCGTGAGCATCGGCACCGTCCAGAAGGCACTCACGCAGCTCGTGCACTCCGGCATCATCACGCGTGAACAGGGTCGCGGCACGTTCGTGTCGGGCTCGCGCGTCGCGCCGGCCGATGTGCGTTACCTGCGCTTTCACGACGCCGACGGCAACGAGTTGCCCTCTTATGTCCATGCGCGCTCGGTCAAGCGCCTGAAGCGCAAGGGGCCATGGTCCGAGTTTCTCGAAGGCGAGGGTTTCGTGCGCATCGAGCGCGTGATCAGCGTCGGCGGGCGCTTCGACCTGTACAGCGAGTTCTGGCTGCGTGAGGAGGATTTCGCCGAGCTTGGTGGCGTGGACCGCGCCGCGCTGGAAAAGAACCTGCGCGAGCTGGTCGCCCAGCGTCTCTCTCTGCCGACGTTGCGCGTGGACCAGTGGATCAGGTTCGGCGAACTGCCTGCTGCCGCCGCGCGCGAACTGGGCCTTGAGCCCGACCGGCCCGGATTCATCATGGAGCTGCGTGGCTACACGCTGCGCAACCGGCCTCTTTACTACCAGTCGATCTGTTCGGGGCCCTTCTCCGAGCGGCTGGTCATCATCCGGGAGAATGGACAATGAGCCAGCGCCTGCGTCCCGATGCGCTCGCCGAATGGACGGCGGCCGTGCTGGAAACTTGCGACGTGCCGCCGGAGCAGGCCGTCGAGGCTGCATCGATGCTCGTTCGCAGTGAACTGCGCGGCTACAAGACACATGGCATGACGCGTCTCGCCTCGTACGTCGACCGGCTCCAGTCGAACGCATTCAATCCACGGCCGCAGATGACCAGCCGTTCCTTCCCGGGCGGCATCGTTCTGGACGCGGACGGCGCGATGGGGCACGTCGCCGGCCCCCATGCCGTGCGCCTCGGGCTTGAAGCGCTGGAAACGAGCGCATCGGTGCTGGTCGTGCTGCAGTCGTGCGGTCATCTGGGCGCGCTCGGCATCCATACGCTGCTGGCCGCTGAAGGCGGCGCCTTCAGCATGATGGGACAGCACACGCCGCCGGCGCTGGCGATGGAAGGTTTTGGCGGCGCGGCAATCGGACACAATCCGATCGCGTTCGGCTGCCCGGTGCCCGGTGAGCCGCCGATCGTGTTCGACGTCGCGTGCAGCGTCGCGGCCCGTGGCCATATCCTGCTTGCGGCACGCGAGAACAAGCCGATTCCCGAAGGCTGGGCACTCGACGCAAAAGGTCGGCCCACGACCGACGCGAACCGTGCGCTGGACGGGTTCCTCGTGCCGATGGGCGGACACAAGGGCATCGGTATTGCGATGATGGTCGAATGTCTCGCCGGCGCTCTGACGGCCGCGGCGCCGATGCCGCACGAGAAGCGCGGCGACGCGATGCAGGGTGCGTTCCTCTGGCTGGTGAAGCCCGATTCCTTCGGCGGGCAACAGGCCTTTGACAACTACATGCGCAAATGGACGCAGATTTACCTTGCAGCAGGCGGCGACGATGCCAGGCTGCCCGGCAACCGCGGCGATGCGATGGAACGCGCGGGGCGTGAACAAGGCATCGCCCTGCCCCCTGCGATCATGCAGGAACTGCGGGTGCTCGGCGAACGGCTGCGCATCGGGTTCCCTGCCTAGGTTTATCGAACGCTGATACGGCTGTCGTAGCAGACAATTCGATTAGTCATCCTTATCACATACATTGGCGAGTGTCAGTCATATGAATGCCCCTCTTACAGAAGCAACCCGAAAGGCCATGGAGGTCGTCACGCTCGACGACAAGTATTCACTGGAAACGGGGCGCGCCTTCATGAGCGGCGTGCAGGCGCTGGTGCGCCTTCCGCTGATGCAACGCCGGCGCGATGCACTTGCCGGTCATCAGACGGCCGCGTTCATTTCCGGGTATCGCGGTTCGCCGCTTGGTGGATACGATCAGGCGTTGTGGCAGGCGAAGAAGCACCTTGCCGACAATCACGTCGTGTTTCAGCCGGGCGTCAATGAGGAACTGGGCGTGACGGCGGTCTGGGGCTCGCAGCAAGTCGAGCTCGACCGGCCGAACAGCAAGTACGACGGCGTGTTCGGCATCTGGTACGGCAAGGGCCCGGGCGTGGACCGCAGCGCGGACGCGCTGAAGCATGCGAATCTGGCCGGTACTGCGCCCCTTGGCGGCGTCATTGCGCTAGCTGGCGACGATCATGTGTCGAAGAGCAGCACGCTCGCGCACCAGAGCGACCACACCTTCATCGCGTGTGGTCTGCCCGTGTTCTTCCCATCCAGCGTGCAGGACATTCTCGATCTCGGCATCCATGCCTTTGCGATGAGCCGCTACAGCGGCCTGTGGGCAGGCATGAAGACCGTGCAGGAAGTAGTGGAATCAGGCGCGTCGGTCGAAACCGATTCGGATCGCGTACGCATCATCCTGCCCGACGATTTCGCGATGCCCGAAGGAGGCCTGCATATCCGCTGGCCCGACGCCCCGCTCGTCCAGGAAGCGCGGATGATGGAGTACAAGTGGCCGGCCGCGCTCGCCTATATCCGTGCGAACCGGCTGAACCACAACGTCATCGAAGGACCGCACGACCGGCTCGGCATCATCGCGAGCGGCAAGGCATTCAGCGACACGCGCCAGGCGCTGCTCGACCTCGGGCTGGACGACGCACTGTGCCGGGAACTCGGTATCCGGCTGCACAAGGTCAGCGTCGTATGGCCGCTCGAACCGCAAGGCGTGCGCGAGTTCGCGCATGGGCTGCGCGAAGTGCTCGTGATCGAGGAAAAGCGCCCGCTCGTCGAACAGCAGCTGAAGGACGAGCTCTACCATTACCCGCCCGAAGCGCGTCCTGTCGTGCTCGGCAAGTATGTCCACGCCGAGGGTGAACCTGCGGGCGGCGAATGGAGCCACCGCAAACCGGGCGAGGACTGGCTGTTGCGCGCGAAGGCCGATCTTTCGCCGTCGCTGGTCGCAAAGGCCATTGCGAGCCGACTGAAAAAGCTTGGCGTGCCCGCCGATGTCGCCGCGCGCATGGACATCCGCCTCGCGGAAATCGACGCGCGAGAACGCGCCATTTCAGATCCAGCCAGCGGCGCTGAGCGGCAGCCCTGGTTCTGCCCGGGCTGCCCGCACAACACCAGCACCCGCGTGCCTGACGGCTCGCTCGCGACGGCAGGGATCGGATGCCACGGCATGGTGGTCTGGATGGACCGCTCGACCACTTCATGGTCGCAGATGGGCGGCGAAGGCGTTTCCTGGATCGGACAGGCGCCGTTCACCAAACGCGCCCACATGTTCGCGAACATCGGCGACGGCACTTACAACCACTCGGGGCTGCTCGCCATCCGGCAGTCGATCCATGCGGGCGTGAATATCACCTACAAGGTGCTCTTCAACAGCGCGGTGGCCATGACAGGTGGCCAGCCGGTCGATGGCCAGCTCGACGTGCCCGGCATGACGCGCGAGCTGGCTGCGGAAGGTGTGAAGCGCATCGTCGTGGTGACCGATGATCCTGCAAAGTACACCGGAGTCGCCAATCTCGCGGCAGGCGTCACGGTGCGTCACCGGGACGAACTCGATGCCGTGCAACGCGAACTGCGCGAAATCGAGGGCGCCAGTGTGATCGTCTACGACCAGGTCTGCGCGACCAAGAAGCGCCGCGAACGCAAGCGTGGCACGATGGCCGATCCTGCGAAAAGGGTCATCATCAATGAACTGGTTTGCGAGGGCTGCGGGGACTGCTCGGTCGAAAGCAATTGTGTTGCGGTCCAGCCGCTCGAGACCGACTTCGGCCGCAAGCGCGAAATCAACCAGAACACCTGCAACAAGGACTTCTCGTGCGTGAAGGGGTTCTGCCCGAGTTTCGTCACGGTCGAGGGCGGGCAGCTCAGGAAGCCCGAGGCCGCGCGCAGGGCCGGGCTCGCAGACATGCCCCCGCTACCCGAGCCGCAACTGCCCGATGCTTCAGTGGCGTCGAGGATCGTGGTGGCCGGCGTGGGTGGCACCGGGGTCGTCACCATCGGCCAGGTGCTCGGCATGGCCGCGCACCTCGAAGGCAAAAGCGTGATCACGCAGGATGCAACCGGGATGGCCCAGATGGGCGGCGCCACCTGGAGTCACATCCAGATTGCCGGTGACACCCGTGCCCTGCACGCTTCGCGAGTCGACGTAGCGATGGCGGATCTGGTGATCGCCTGCGACACGGTAGTCGGTGCGCAGAAGACGACGCTGTCGACAATGCTGCCGGGCCGAACCTACGTCGTGCTGAACAGCCATGCGACGCCCACTGCCGCGTTCGTGCGCAATCCCGACTGGCAGTCGCCGAACGACGAGGCATTGGCGGCGATCTCGTCCGGCGTCGAACACGACCATCTCGGTGTCTTCGATGCGGAACGGGTCGCCACGCAACTGCTCGGCCAGTCGATCTTTTCGAATCTGATGCTGCTCGGCTATGCGTGGCAAAAGGGGCGCGTGCCGCTGTCGCGCGCCACGCTGATGCGTGCAATCGAGCTTAATGGCGTGCAGGTCGACAGCAACAAGGCAGCGTTCGAATGGGGCCGTCATTGCGCGCACCATCTCGCGAGAGTACCGGTGCAGGCTGCGGATGCACAGGTGATCCAGTTTGCGAAGAAGGCGTCGCTGCGAGAGATCATCGGCAAGCGCAGCGAGTTCCTCGCCAGCTATCAGAACCGCGCATATGCCGATCGCTACGCGGCGTTCGTGGCGAAGGTTCAGGAAGCGGAGTCGCGCCTGGGCGGTCATCGACTGACGGAAGCCGTCGCACGAAATCTGTTCAAGCTGATGGCGTACAAGGACGAATATGAGGTGGCGCGCCTGCATACCGATGCAGCCTTCACGAACAAGGTGGAACAGATGTTCGAAGGCGACTTCAGGCTGGTTCACCATCTTGCCCCGCCGCTCCTTGCCAGGCGGGATGCGAATGGCGAACCCGTCAAGCGGCCGTTTGGCCCGTGGGTCCGCAGCGCATTTCGCGTTCTCGCCGCGCTGCGCGGCCTGCGCGGCACTGTCCTCGATCCCTTCGGCCATACCGGGGAACGCCGGACCGAGCGTGCGCTAATCCGCGAATATCGGGCCTGCATCGAGGAAATCCTGCCAACGCTGTCGACATCCAGCCTGACGCTCGCACTGGATATCGCGAGCCTGCCCGAAGGCATCCGGGGCTACGGCCATGTCAAGGCGCGCAACCTCGATGCGGTGCGCACGAAATGGGCCGGTCTCATGCAGCAATGGCGCGGGGCGAAACCCTCCGCATCCACGGTCGCGCAGGCCATCGGCAACGGTGTCGCACGCTGACCGTAACCCCCATATTCGCTTGAGCGAAAGACGAACAGTCCGGCGAGCGGCCTCGAAAGGGGTCGTCATCCGGAAACTGCAATACAGGTAGCTATCCGCCGAAGAGCGGGCAACGACTGGCTTCACCAGACAAATCAGGAGACACTCATGTCGAATCACCGTGCCGCGCCCAGCGCTCCTTCTCCCATGGCGTCATCCGCATCGGCATCCAGACCCCTGTCCAAACCAATGGTCATCACGGCGATTACCGTCGGCAGTGGCCTCGAACTGTACGACTCGGTCGTCTACAACTTCTTCGCCACGCTGATCGGCCCGCTGTATTTCCCAGTCACCGACCGCGTTGGTCAGTTGCTGCTGTCGTTTGCGGCGTTCGGTGTCGGCTATGTGATGCGGCCTGTCGGCGGGCTGGTCATCGGCGCTTACGCCGACCGCGTCGGACGCAAGCCCGCTGTCGTTCTGACACTCTGGCTGATGGCGCTGAGCGCTGCGCTTCTGGTGCTCACACCCACCTATGCGCAGATCGGTATCGCGGCCCCTATCCTGATGACGGCCGCGCGGCTGCTCCAGGGTTTTGCCATCGGCGGCGAAATGGGACCCGCCAGCGCGATGCTGCTCGAGTATGCGGACGAGAGGTCACGGGGCTTTTACACGAGCTGGCAACCCTTCAGTCAGGGGCTGGCCGCCGTCTTCGCCGCGCTCGTCGCGCTCTCGCTGGCGAACGTTCTGCCGCCGTCCACGCTGACGGCCTGGGGCTGGCGCGTCGCCTTTGTCATCGGCGTGCTCGTTATCCCGGTCAGCGTGATGATCCGCAGCCGTCTCGACGAAACGCTGGTACCCACGAAATGGGGTGACAGCACGGCCGAGACGCACTGGCAGCTCGTAACGCATCACTGGCGCGCGCTGACGGCGACGGTGCTGCTGATGATCGGCCTCGCCTCCGCCGTCCATATGGTCGTCTTTTACCTGCCGAACTATGCCGCGATTCAGCTGCACATTCCGCTGTCCCAGTCGATCTGGGCCGGATTCGTCGGCTCGCTGCTGCTGATGATTCTCTCCCCGTTCTCCGGGTGGCTCAGTGATCGCATCGGACGCCGCACGGTCGTATGGTGGTCGCGCCTTGCGATGCTGGCGTTGATCTACCCCGCCTTCGTGATGCTGAACAGTCATCCTTCGCTCGCCACGGTGCTGACCGTTGCGGCCTTGCTCGGCATACCGATGGCCATGACGTCGCCTGCCACGCTCGTGCTCGTCAGCGAAGTGCTGCCGCAGCGTCTTCGGGCAACGGGACTCTCGGTCAGTTATTACGTGGCGACCGTCATTTTTGGCAGCTTCGCCCAGTTTTTCTCGACGCTGCTGATTCACCTGACCCACAACGCCAACGCCCCCGCGTACTACGTGATCGGCTGCGGTTTGCTGTCGCTGGCCGGTTTGGCGATGGTTCCGGAAACGATGGGCCGCCGTTTGAAGTAGGCCATTCCCGAAAACCTCCAACAAGCAGGGTTTCCGCACATGAAAATTGAATCCGTTGGTATCGTAGGCGCCGGCACGATGGGCAATGGGATCGCCCAGACAGCGGCCGTCGCCGGGCTGAAGGTGGTCATGATCGACGTGAGCGACGCCGCCCTTTCCCGGGGCGTGGCGAGCCTCAGCAACAGCCTCGAGCGACTGGTGACGAAAGGCAAGCTCGCGCCGGACGCACGCGCCGCCGCGCTCGCGCGGATCGAGACGTCGACCGACTACCAGGGGCTTGCCGACGTCGACCTTGTGATCGAAGCGGCAACCGAAGACTACGCACTGAAGGTGCGCATCCTGAGGCAGATTGAGTCCGTCGCGCGCGCTGACACCATCATCGCGTCGAATACGTCGTCGATTTCGATTACGGCACTGGGTGCCGCGCTCGTTGATCCGTCGCGGTTCATCGGCATGCACTTCTTCAATCCCGTGCCGATGATGCCGCTCGTCGAAATCATCCGTGGCAACGGCACGAGCGCTACGGTCGCCGAAGCGATCCGCGAGTTGACCGTGCGATTCGACAAATCGCCGATCGGCGTCAGGAACTCGCCCGGCTTCGTCGTCAACCGCATTCTCGTACCGATGATCAATGAGGCCTTCTTCGTTCTGGCGGAAGGGATCGCCACCGCGGAAGAAATCGACGCCGGCATGAAGCTTGGCGCCAATCATCCGGTCGGCCCGCTCGCATTGGCCGATCTCGTTGGTCTCGACGTCGTTCTGTCGGTACTGGATGTGTTCGTGAAGGACTTCGGCGATCCGAAATATCGAGCTTGCCCGTTGCTGCGCGAACTGGTCGCTGCGGAGCGGCTCGGTCGCAAGACCGGCCGTGGAGTGTACGACTACTCCTGATCCATCACTTTGAGCGCCCGACCGGATAATCACTTGATTTCTCATCGCTATGCATGCCCGGGCGAACCGACTACCGCCGCGTGAGAAAAGCAAACCGGTACGCGACGCCGGCCCCGCTCCTGGCTCCCACGCATTGAGATATGCGTCGGGAGCCGGGTATTGCAAATCAATAGCCAAAACTACAGGCAGCGGTCGGGCGACGGTTTCACGCCTGGTCAATGCACGCTGTGGCCCAAGACCCGCCCGCTGATGTCGTCCGACGAAGGACCGGTATTCGAAGCGCTACAATGCAGCGACTCGGCATGTTGGAGCTAAGTCTCCGAGAACAGAAAATCTATGGTCTTACGGAGCACGGCAAGGCAGTTCTGACTGAAGCGCGTGGCATGCAAGGTTAAGCGGCAATTCAGGTGTTGGATTGCCACATCACCTGCGAACATCGTGACCAATGGCGTTCCGTCAATAGCATCGACGGACGGACCGACTCGGGTCGACTTCCGTCGGCCGCATCAGACAGCAGTCGATTAGGAGCGGACTGTCGACGAAGCGCGAACAAGGAACAACTCCGGCTCTGCCGGGGGTAATTACTCTACTTACTGCATCATATGCTGGCGACAGCTTCAAACATCATTTTGTTAAGTCCTCTTAGGCAAGGTATCTTGAATACGAGTCGTTGTGCAACCCCGGACGAAGAGCGTCTTGTGATGTCCTTTCACGAGGCTGGACATTTGGTCGTGACTCACGCTTCGAGTTACTTTGGCCTTCTTGACCCAGCCGTGCAGATCAAATTAAATGGACCACTCGCGGCAGTTTCTGGAGTCACGCGTATTCGGGACACTCGCGAGCCAGAGCACCATTTGCCCTCTGCACGTGAGTTCGTGCATATAGCTCTCGCTGGAAAGGCGGCCGAAGAGGAGTTTCTCCGTCGGCAACTATCGACCGGTCAGCGACTAATCCCTAATCCAGATGGCGCGAACGATGATCTGAAGCGCGCTGATGCGACTCTTGCATTCATGGGTATCGAGGATGAACGTGAACAGCTCTGGCGCGAGGTCACTGAGCTAGTAGAGCAGAACTGGACTTCGATTCAAAGCGTCGCCAGACTGATTTTCTCTTCTCAGCACAACGAGATAAGTCGTGCTGCTCTACTTCAAATCCTTTCAGCCCCGTAGCGAATGGCTGGTTTCGGCAAACCCAACTGACCGCTTTGGGTCGGTTTGGTGCGTTCACTGTCGGCCCGCGTTCGGCCAGCACGGGAATCGGCATGGCAGCCCGCGTTGCCAGCAGACTGAGTGCACCGTCAAAACCATCGGGTCCCGAGCGGAATCGCACGGGATCTAACCTGTGGCAAAAAGCTGGTTCTGAATTGGTGCCGCCACAAGGTACGCCCAACCAATGCGTTCGGCAGGCGCAATTCGACAGCAAGGCGGCCGTCGGAGAATGAAAGCCGCGGAATGGTGTGCTCCTCTTCACGCGGGTTGACTGTCCGGCTGCCTGGTCGACCCGACAAACGGAACCGCCCATTCCAAAAATTGCGTCGCGTGGTGTCCAAGAACTTCTGAGGGCAGTCTACGGCCGGCTCGTCATTCGTTCCGCCAGCCGTCGTATTAATGGCGCGGCGATCACGACTACAGGCAGCATCGTTAGCCAGGAGACGCCCCACGATCTGAACCAGTGCTGCAAGAAAACACCTTCCTCGATGAAAGGGAAGCTTGCTATCGCGGCTGCAATCGAACAGGTGACGCCCGACTGGATAACGCCATAGATAAAGTGACCGTAACGCTGCGGTATTCTGAACATTTCAAAAGTCTCAGTGTGATTCAGGCGCTCACAACAGGCGAACCTAAAGCCGGAGTTGCCCTATCCCGTCCGTTCGTTAGGCCTCTCCTTGCTGATAAAGTAACCAGGGCTCATGCCATGGACTCCATAAGGAGAAAATCCAGTCAGTGACGTGCGTGGACGTCACCAGGCGGCATCACGGTCACAAGCCTGCCCGATTGAGAGGCGCGAGCGCTCGTGCCTCCATAGCCGTGCTCGGCATCGGCTGCGTCGCCGCGCTCGGTGGCAAGAGTTTCAGTACTTTGACCGCGCTGCGACGCCGGTGCACCTTCCGAGGCACGGTAGAAAGGTGTCGGTCCATGGCCGCTGGCAAACGCCGGCACGGCAAGCGATGCACAGAGCACGGTGAAAAATGCAGCGACAAATTTGATTTTCATGGTGAACCACTCCGGGGAAGAATTGATCTCCTGAATCCCAAGGCGCGCACGACTCCGTCGTTGAGGTCGCGCCGCCCTGATCAACGCGAGGGGTGTTTCTCTGAACTACACAATCACGCGCGCGATGGGTGCGTCATTAAGTCAAGAGTCGGCGCTGCCCGTCAGCCGCCTGATCGTATCTTCCGTGGTCCAGAGTGCGTTCGCGATATAGCGGAAGTTCATCAGCGCCGCGTGATAGCCATCGCCTTCGGGCAACTTCGGACCGGCGACCGCGTCGCGCACCACCGCAACTTCGAAGCCCTGCTCAAGCAGATCCCGCAGATGCGATTCGACGCACAGGTTTGCCGCCATCCCGGCGAGGATTACCTGATCCACACGCTGTTTCCGCAGTTGCAGCGTCAGGTCGTTCGCTTGCGGACCATACAGCTTGTGTGTCGAACAGATGATCGTCTTGCCGTCCTCGATGTATGGCTTGAATTCGGGAAGAAAGTCGGCGCCGGAGCCGCGAAAGTTCTCCACCGTCAACGCGCCGGGCCTGTCGAACATGCCGACGGCGTGCTGGAACATCTCCGCCGGCCCTTGCACCTTCCACGTGTGATCATGCGGGAAGTAGTAGTGCGGCGAAATCGCCACGGCAATGCCGGCTTGCTTCGCTGCCGCGAAAAGCCGGACCAGATTGGGCACCAGCTTCTGCTCGGTCACGCTTTCGCCAACAACGGCCCAACTGCGGCCTTCGGGGCTCATGAAATCAATCTGCGGATCGATGACGACAAGAGCCGTGCGCGGCAGATCGAGCTTCATATTGGCACGGGGCAAAGCGGGCTCAACGGGATCTGCGTAATGAGGGTGTTGATTGCACATGTGAACGATCTCTCAAGTCAGGTTAAAGGAAAGGTCCCGGCCACGCCGGCCGATAAATATCCGACCAGTCTGCTATTTATAATTGAAAAAAAAAATCAGTACAGCAACCGCTTCAGCGTCACGTGCAGGAACCGCTCGCAGGCGCTGCCACTATGCTCCACCTTGCAACGAAGGATGGCGCCTTCCCAACTCTCGACGATGACGGCCGCGATCTGCGTGCAATCCCGGTCCGCAGGGAGTTCGCCACGCGTCTTCGCCTCTTCCAGGCAGGCCGCAATAGCGCCTTCCCATTGTGCGAGGATGCGCTTGAGCGTGCCTCGCACTTCGGTGCTGCTATTGGACAGTTCCAGCGACAGGTTGCCGATCAGGCATCCAAGCTTGAATTCATGCCCTTTGTGGTCGTCGGCGAGCAGGCCGAAAAACTTTTCGATGCGCGTCAACGGCTTGATCCGCGCGTCGTACATGATCTTGCCGTGGCGATGCTCGATGGACTCCCAATAGGCCTCCAGCACTTCACCGGCAAAAGCCTCCTTGCTGTCGAAATAGCTGTAGAACGAGCCCTTCGGCACATCGGCCGCCGCGACGATGTCTTGCACGCCGCTCGCATTGAAGCCCATTTCGTAGACAACCCGGCCACCTGCGGTGAGCAGACGGGTGCGGACTTCGGGGTTGGCGGGTCTCGGCATTGGGGGGCTCTCTAGTACGGTTCAGCGAACGATAGACGACTGGTCATGTACTGTCAAGCATGACAATCTCTCGAGAATCAGGGTCAGAGTCTTGTCGACAAGTTGGTACTCACGCCGTGAAAACGAGACTCAACGGATGGCCGATTTCTTGTTGAAGAAGGGTAACGAAGCGAACATTTCGTGGAGGCGCCAGTTGCTCGCCGCACTGCGCCCGTATGCGACGGCCGGTACGTATGTGAACTATCTCTGCGGCGACGAGGGGATCGCCGGATCGCAGGCAGCGCATGGAACTCGGCTCGGATGACCTGCCATTAATCGGTGGGGCCGTTTCTCTTCGAAGTACGACGGTCGTTCGAGGCGCTGGCTCCGGACTTTCTTCTCTTTGGACAGTGCACCTCTTCCGGAGACTGGTCTAAGCTAACATGAACGCAGATGCCACGCGCAAGCGGCGGCATCGTACCGCTTGCATCGCGGCAATCAGACGAGTGAAGATGCGCTATGGAAAACATCCGGAGAAGCCGCTCGACGCTTACTGCGTTGGCGTTCCTGCTGGCTGGATGTGCTGGCGGCGGCGTGCCACAGAGCGGCCCACATCTGAGCCCAACAGAGTGCCGTGACCTCGCCGCACTTAGGGGAAACGCGCCTCCGACAAAGGCACAAAACCAAAGCGAGCTTTCGGCCCTGAGGAAAGCGGGCTACAACCCGTCACCATGGAACGACGACCCAAACTTCCCAGAGGATCTACACGCGGCACAGCGCCTGGTCGACCATTGGTTCGAAACGGAGTGCCAGCAGTTCCAACCGGGGTGAGACACTCAGGAGTCGCTACGTGAAGTCGACCGTCCATTGCTTGCTGGCCAGTTACACCCTGTGAGCAACGACATTACAAAGCAGCCGCTGAAGCGCGGCGAATGCTTTTGAACGGCGGCTTCCGGCGAAGTGGGCGAGCGCGTACAGTCGGCCAGGAGCAGCCATTGGCTACGATCTGCTTTCGAGACGGTCGGCGAGAGCCGTTGAGCGTTGAGCAACTGATCTGAGAACTCCATCAGGCGCGATGGTCAATTCGTGCGCTTGAGTGCCAAGTTTTCTTCCACCAAATATCCACAAGGGAGCCTTCATGCCTGCAATTCTGCTGTGGAATATCGAACACTCCAGCGGTTATCAAGATGTGTTCTCTTCCAAAAACTCGTTTATCAACGAAGTTATCGGAGCCTGTATAAAAGGATTCGACGTAAGTGTCGTTATTCTTTTGGAAGTTACTACGCAAGACTCTGTAGATCAGTTCGCATACAACCACAGCCTTCAGTACAGCGTTCACGGCGAAGGCACCTCGCTCAAATATGCAATTCTCACGAAAGGCCGGCATGAGTGCACGGACGTGACTGCATATTTTCCATCCTTCGCGGACAAACCAAGAGGAATCGCGCATGTCCGCATCGCTTCTGGCGATATACCACCGCTGCTCGTGACGCACATCAAGTCGGATCAGGGCATGTCCGGCGCCGTGTGTTTGAGAGATATATGCCAACAATTGCCAGAGAACATGCACACCAGTCCCGAGAAGTGGCCGAGAAAAGGGGTAATCGCATTGGCCGATTGGAACCTCAAAGCTGGCGAGGCGAGAGACGTGACACGCGTTTTCGGGGGCACCATCGCCGCTCCAAACGAGCCTACGCGTTATCCGAGGATCGCTGCAAACCAGATCATGCAATCAGCAGAGGAAGCGAAAATACTGGACTACGCCTGTGTCTTCGGCACGTTGCAGCAAAACGAGTCATTATCTGCTTCTGTGCCTGATGTATATTATCTTCGCAGCATCTTGGTATTACTAGACACCTACTTGAAACGCGTTCAGGAAAAGGTAACGAGTCTTAGTAGGAGCATTGCAGAGAACGAATTAAGTGTGCGCAAAGCATTGGCTAAAAACTTGTCGCTCGTCGGCTTGAATGCAATTTTCTCTCAGCAAGAGGGACTGCAAAAAGACAAGAGTAACTTCGACTTGGCTGTCGAACAGATCTCTGAATTCCGCACGCGCATTGCCAGCCGAAGCAGGCTCGATGACCAAGACAGGCAGGTTCTTCACCGACTGATCACACAATCCGGTATGGGGCCAGATCACTTGCCCGTCATCGTCAGTTGGTGAGCACCACCGTTGGCCTATGAGTGCAGAGAACAGTATTGTCGGCGATGGTCAAGGTCTGCTTTCTGGCGTACCTGCGAGGCTCAGCAATCGTCCGAATGGCAGAAATGAAACTGCGGATTCAACCGGT